>CAJLMA010000003.1 GCA_905207705.1 uncultured Prevotellaceae bacterium | reverse complement strand
CTATCCACAACATCGTTGACTCGGAAGGCAATGTTACTTCTTACAGCATAAAGACTGAAGTGCCTCTTGCATCTATCGCATTCGTTCCTGAAGTTATGCAAGACGGATTGGGTGTAATCGACTTCTATTCTCTTTACACTCCTGGCACTCAACATAAGTATCTTGCAACCAACCAGCCGATAGTAACTTATCGCTTGAACCCGAACAATGCCGATATCAAGCATTGGGCATGGAGCTTCATCAACCGCTCTGTTGTGATGCGTTCAATAGATGGTGACGAGTCTAACTTGATTTCTATCATAGGCGAACCTCAAAAGCCGGGTGACGGCAGCATCAAGTTGCAAATCACTGCCGATGACGACGTTCTTAAGGCTGTCGCAGAAGAAGGCAAGGATGCTCTCACGGCACTTGTTGCAACAAGCACTATCGAATCGGAAAATCAACGTGAAATCGTTTCAGACTACTCTCTTGTCAAGTCTACCGACTTGTATGCATACGGCATAGCTAACGAAGAAACTGTAAAGGTTGAAAAGGATGGTTCATTCACTTGGATTAGCGGTTCTGACTTGTTCACTGCATGTCCTTCAGATGCAACTGTAAAGAATTTCAACTTCCCTGCTCCTGAAGATCCGTTGACAAACAATGACAAGGAAGTTAACCTTATCTACGGTAAAAGCATCAACCTTAAGGACTATGTTGAATTGTGGGAAACTAACGTAAACGACGCTGTTGTTGACCTCGGTTTCGTTCCTGAATATTCATTCCGCATCCTTGCTGATTACATTGCTCCTGACAAGACCAACCAAGGTGACTTCATCTCTATCACAGAAGATGGTGTCGTAACGACTACTTCACTTCAAGGTGCAGTTGGCCGCAAGCCTATCGTAATCGTTACTGCTTCTTACAATGGCAATGAACTTGCTTCGGCATACGTTCGCTTGAACATCGTTAACCAAGAAATGAGCGATCTCATCGTTCCGACTATCGAAATCGGTACAGTTGAATACTCTGAAATTGTTGCTGACAAGGTTCTCCACGACTTCGATCGTCTAACATTCGCTCAACAAGTTCTTGACGAACTAGACATGACTCAAGAGCAATTTGCTGCAATCTACTTGAACGAAAATGCAACTGTCAAGGCTGAAGATGGTGTTGACATCGATCCTAACTTGTCACTTGAAGAGGGTGAAGACGTTGCTTACTTGCAATTCGGATTGACTCCAGAGGTTGCAGTTGAAGGCAAGGAAAAGAAAGCTACAATCACTCTTGTTCCGACAATGCCTGACAATTACCGCAAGGTAGTCATCACTTACACTTACACTGTAGTTGACAACTGCTTGAAACCTGAATTGAGCAATGCTTATGTTAACGAAGACGGCGTAATGCAAATCGTAGGTATCGAAAAAGATACTGAGTCTACTACCGACCACATGTGGAAGTATAAATCACAGAACTTGTGGGCAGCTTACGGTTACGGAGATCTTGGCAACGGCAAGAAATATGAAGTTCCTGGCAACCACGAAAACGTAAGATTCCGCTTCTATCAAGAAAATGTTGAAGCAACTGATTTGTTGACACGCGAATGGGCTCATCCGACAGGCAAGACTGTCATGACTATCAGCGAAGGCACTTACGATAACCAGACTGTCTCGCTCGACGGCGGATGGGATGGAGCAAAAGCAACTGTAGAGCTTGTTGCTGACCGTGCAAACGGTGAAGAATGCATCATCGGCACATTCGATGTTGAATTCGTTAACCCGCTCGAAATCACAGTTGAAGACATCGTTCTTAAGACCGTTCCGGGCGAAGAAGGATACTCAGTTGACTTGAAGGAGAAATTCACAGTTACATTCAACGGTGTTGTAATCTGGGAAGCAGGCGCATGGGCTGAAGATATTCCTGCTGACGCACTTCCGACAGGATTCACTGCAGCTGACTTGAATGCGTGGGCATACAGCTTCAAGGCTAACACGCTTCTTGGCGACAACTTGAAGATTGAAAACGGTGTATTGACTTGGTATGGTGACGAAGCAATCGTCAACCCGATCGAAACTTCTTCAATCGTTGAAGTTGAAATCTGGGGCGTATGCCACACTACCGGCACAGGCAAGATTACTGTGAAATAATTAATGGCAATGCATTAAACTCGATAATCAAGGATAAAAAAGCAAGTAATAGGTTGATACGTGATTAAGATTGTCTAATAGAAGTCCTTGATGAATATGATGGAGGGGGAGCCGTTGAGGCTGTCCCTCCATTTTTTTGTATAATTTGGAAATGTAAATGAATAGGGTGTCGCTTTGAGGCGCGATGAAGTCGCGTTTCTACTATTAGAATTGGTTTCGATATGTAACGGAGGAGCTTTACCCTTTCTAAAAAAACGTGACATTTGAGGGGAAATCGTTGCTAAATGATGCAAAAACATGGTTGTTTGTAGAAAATTTGCTTGATATGGGACTAATGTTTATTTTTGTGTCATAATAACAATAAGTGAAATGCCCGAAGAAAAAAATTATTGTTACAAATATCCTCGAGCAGCATTGACCACCGATTGCGTGGTGTTTACGGTTGAAGAGAAGGACAGGAGAGACCATGAAGGAAAGCGCATGTCGCTGAATGTGTTGCTTGTGAAAAGGAAAAATCCTCCATTTGAAGGACAATGGGCCTTCCCCGGCGGATTCTTGAGGATGAACGAGACGGTTGAGGAGTGTGCAATTCGGGAACTGAAAGAAGAAACCAATATTTCGGTCGAGGAATGGCAATTGAAACAATTGGGCGCATTCAGCGAGCCAGAACGTGACCCGCGCGAGCGCGTGGTTACGATTGCCTTCTATGCGCTGATGAAAATGGTGGATGATGAGAGCGGTGAGACATTGAAAGCCGTCGGTGGCGACGACGCCGCCGAAGCTCGTTTTTTTGACATAACCGAAGTGAGGGATATGGATCTCGCATTCGACCATAACAAGATTTTCGAAAAGGCGTTGTCGACGCTGCGCGAGCGCATCCATTTTGAGCCTGTAGGCTTCATGCTGCTGAAGGATAAATTTACCTTGTCGCAGTTGCAAGACATATACGAGATAATACTTGAAGCAGGTCTCGACAAGCGTAACTTCATACGCAAGATGCAGCAACTCAAAATTATCAATCCTCTTGAGGAAAAAGTGAAAGGAACCGATTACAAGGCTCCGCGCCTGTATGAGTTCAACAGGAAGGAATATGATACCCAGCTCAATAAGATTATTCACAGCGTAAAGTTGTGAAAATTTCCTTGTCGGCTTTTAGCGATTGCCGTCATTAAAATTTGGAAATGCGTCTTATTTGAACTATTTTAGTGTCGAAATCTAAAATCGGTCATGATGGCATTGTTCGCCTCATTGATTTTTGATAAGGTTATCATTTAGTAAAATATTAGGAAACAAAGTTATGAAAGAGTTAAAAGGAACAAAGACCGAGGCTAACTTGTGGACAGCGTTCGCCGGTGAGTCTCAAGCACGCAACAAGTACACTTACTATGCGTCGAAGGCAAAGAAGGACGGATATGTTCAAATAGCTGCCATTTTTGAAGAAACAGCCGCCAACGAAAAGGAACATGCCAAATTGTGGTTTAAACTGCTAAAGGGCGGTGATATCCCTTCAACTGCCGAGAACTTGCTCGATGCTGCCGAAGGTGAAAACTATGAATGGACCGATATGTATGCAAAAATGGCAGAAGAGGCTCGTGAAGAAGGATTTAACGAAATAGCTGCCGCATTTGAAGGTGTAGCCAAGATTGAAAAGGAACACGAGGAACGTTATCGCAAATTATTGAAGAATGTGGAGACAGGCACTGTGTTCTCTAAGGATGGCGACACAATATGGCAATGCTCCAACTGTGGCCATATCGTGATAGGCAAGAAGGCTCCTATGATGTGCCCGGTGTGCAAGCATCCGCAAGCATATTTCCAAATCAAGGCCGAAAATTATTAATTATTCTTTCATAGAAAACAGAACAGAAGGATGTGCTTTGTGTTAGGCACATCCTTTTTTGCGATTTAAAGGGTGTATTTGATAAAAAATTCGGATTGAAGGTTCGGAATTGTGGAAAATCGGGACATTTGGTTAACTTTGCGGCATGAGAGCAAGCCGTTTTACTTGAAAAGACAGAATGTTATGGGAATAACCTTATTGATATCAACCTATAACCGTCCCGATGCTTTGGGATTGTCGCTTTATTCGTTGTCGCGCCAGACGCTGATGCCTGATGAAATTGTCATTGCCGATGACGGCTCGACGACCGAAACAGCCGATGTGATAAAGCACTTTGCATCGATGCTGCCGGTGCCGGTGAAGCATGTGTGGCAAGAGGATGACGGATTCCGCAAGTCGTTGATATTGAACAAGGCAGTGAAAGCAGCGTGTGGCGACTACATTATCCAGATAGATGGTGACATCGTGATGGAACGCCATTTTATCGAGGATCATGCCGCCACGATGGAGCGTGGCAGGTTTATAAGGGGAGGCAGGGTGATGCTTGGCGAGGAAGAGACAAGGAAATGCCTGTCGCTGTTCATGCAAGATGGCCGGCTCGACATAGGCCATATTTCGGGCGACCGAAACCGCATGAATGCCTTGAGAAACCGTCTGCTGTCGCGCATGATGAGCGGAGTGGGCTCGGTTACTGACGTGAAAGGGTGCAATATGGCCTATTGGAAAGCCGATTTTGTGTATGTAAATGGTTATAATAATGATTTCCAAGGTTGGGGACATGAGGACATAGAATTTGCCATAAGATTGCATAATGCAGGCGTAAAATTGAAAAGGCTCAAATTTGGCGGAATTGCCTATCATCTGCATCATGCTTATTTTTCACGCCACAATGAGAGCCATAATTTTGAAATGGCTTCAAAGATGCTTGCCGGCAAGACGGCATTTGCCGAGAATGGATACAAGCAAGTGTGACAGAACAAATATAGCCCTTGTAATGACAAGAGACAATTATAAAATAACATTATTAGTATCAACCTATAACTGGCCCGAAGCCCTCGGGCTGTTGCTTTTCTCGCTGTCGCGCCAGACGATGATGCCCGACGAAGTTGTCATAGCCGATGATGGTTCGACAGCCGAAACCTCCGATGTGATAAAGCGGTTCGCATCGATGCTGCCGATGCCGGTGAAGCATGTGTGGCAAGAGGATGACGGATTTCGCAAGTCGTTGATATTGAACAAGGCAGTGAAAGCAGCGAGTGGCGATTACATCATCCAGGTTGATGGGGACGTGGTGCTTGAACGCCACTTCATAGAGGATCATGCGTCCATAATGGAAAAAGGACGTTTCATAAGAGGTAACAGAACCTATCTAAACGAGCAGGTCACCAACGATTGGATAAAATTGTTTAAAAGGAATGCTTTTGTAAACGTGCAGCTGCCGAAGGAGGGATACAGCAAATCCAATTCAAAGCGTAATGTAGCATTTTACCGCATCTTGAATTTCATTACCGGTGGCAGGGGCAAGGTGTTATGTGTGAGAGGATGCAACATGGCCTATTGGAAAGCCGATTTCGTGCTTGTAAACGGCTATAATAATGAGTTGCAAGGTTGGGGTTGGGAAGATACCGAATTTGCGATAAGAATGCACAATGCCGGCGTCCGAATCAAGAAAATGAAGTACATTGGCATCGTTTATCACTTGAATCATCCCGAAAATTCAAGGGAACGGGAAAAGCATAATGGCAAGATTGCACGCAGGATGCTGGTTGAAAGAATCAAGACGGCTGCCAACGGATATTCGGAAAGTTGAGCAGGGTCTCAATGCAAGGTCATGGGGCTTCGGTGTTGAACGGAGTTATTTCAAAGAATATTTCTTTGTGGGGGTACCCTTGTGCAGGAGTAACGGTATACTTGTCGAAAGAGCGCATTCCCATTACGATGAGATGCCTGTCGGATATACTTTGCAGCTCAAACATGCTTTTCATGAGCATGAATTCATCACGAGTGCTTGTGACGATGAACGCCGTTTGCGTTGATGTCCCGTCGCCTGTAGAGGCGATGGCCTTCAGAAGCCGGGAGAAACGCCATGCTGCGACTTTCCATATTTCATGTTCTTGTGGGACTATCTTAAGGAGCGCATCCAGCGCGTCGAGGTTGAATGGATTGTCGCATGATGCATCCCATGCAAGCCTCAAGGCGTTCTCGATGTCGCCTTTTTTCATCATTTCGTCGAGCCGCAGGCGGTCAAGACCCATGTCGCAATATCCGTCGGCATAGGCATGGCTTATATATGCTCTTGCTATCTCTTCGAGCGACAGGGAATTGTCGAGTTCCTCAAATCTCCTTGCGAGAGTCTTGGCATCATCTGACTTATTGGAAGTCCATGCTTCAATTTCAAGGCAATCGATTCGTCTGCTGCGTTCCATTGGGATTTTGTTTTGATTATTGGAATATCCAAGTAATGTATCCTATCGCCTCGTCTACAGTACCCAAAGGTACTGAGAATGAAGATTTCAATGAAGCCTGTTCGCAACTGCGGCGCACGTCCATGTTGCTCGCAGCCGTTCCGCTTCCGCTGCTGTATCGTGCCTCGATTACGCTGCCACGAGAATTCACCCTTACCCTGATTACTATTTTCCCTTCAACCGGACTGCTTGGCTCGCCCCATCGGTCGAGAGTGTAACCGGCCGATAGTCCTGATACGCCCGGAGCTCCGGTGCGTGTACCCGATGAACTGTTGCCGTCGGGTGAGCCTTGTTTGCCCTTGCCGTTCCCGCCTGTGTTGCTGAAGGCATTGCGTACCTTGCTGTCGGTTCTGCGTTCAGCCTCTTGACGGCGTTTTATTCGTTCCTGTTCGGCAATCTCTTCTTGTGTCGGGCCGGCTTGCTTGGGTTCTTGTTCAACCTGCATGGAAGATTCCTCGTCGGATGTGACAACCGGAGTGGCCGACACGCCTGCGAGGCCGGTATCTTCAATGTCGTCCCCGGTGCTTTCCGGATTGGCGTCGCTTGCGGCGGCAGGAGACATTTCACCGTCGGCTAAAAGCTCGGGAGAGTCGCCGAGCATCACATATTCGCCGCCAAAGAATGTAATGTCTTGCGAAGCAAGTGTTTCGTTGGCAGGTATATCCTCATAGTGCAAGCAAGACAATACAAGGAGCAATATCACCGCCGCATGGAAAATTGCTGTGGCGGCCATTGCAGTCATGTTGTTCTTGTCGTGCTTCTTCATTTGTTGAAATCGTTTTGGAATGTGGGTTATTGTTGTGGTTCATTGGTGGTCTTTACCGAGTAATCGGGAGAAGCCGGAGTGGTGGCAAGCACTATTTTCAAGTGGTTGCGAGCTCCTTTGTCGAGAATTTCCACGATCTTCCCATACGGGACTGAAGAGTCGGCATATAGGGCGATGAATTGCTCTGGATTGTTCTCTTGCGACAACTTGAGGAATGTCATGAGCTGGTCGTCGGGGAGGGCTTTGGGTTCTTCCTCGCCGAATGCCGCATACATGTTCATCTCCTTGTCTATGTATATGCGCGTTCCAGGTTTCAATGACGTTTGCTGTCCCGATTGTGGAAGGTTCACTTCAAGAGCCGAAGGAAACACGAACGTTGATGTAACCATGAAAAATATCAGCAATAAGAATATAACGTCGGTCATTGATGCCATGCTGAACATTGACAGCATGTCGTGTTGTCGTTTCAGAGCCATTATGAATAAGTATAATTATGGTCAAAAATAATTGAAGGGATGTCCTTCATTGTGTTGCCTGCGATGAAAATGAGCGTTAGCTGACTTTTATTTGCCGGCAGGCTCGTTGAGCAAGTCCATGAACTCCATCGTTTTTGCTTCGAGTTGGTTCATGACCTTGTTAAGGCGCGATACGAGGTAGTTGTAGGCAAACAGTGCTATAATGCCCACTATAAGTCCGGCAACTGTCGTTACGAGAGCTTCATATATACCGCTGGCGAGGATTGCGATGTTGGCATTGTTGCCGGCACTGGCGAGTGCGAAGAATGCACGCACCATTCCGGTTACCGTCCCGAGGAACCCGAGCATCGGTGCTCCGGCAGCAGTGGTAGCAAGCCAGTTGAGACCTTTGCCGAGAGCCGCTATTTCCATGTTTCCCGTGTTTTCGATTGCCACAAGCACGTCATTCATAGGCCGGCCTATGCGCGAGATGCCTTTCATGATAAGCCTTGAATATGGAGTGTCGGTTTTCTTGCACAAGTTGACGGCACTTTCTATCTCACCTTCATGGATGTAGTCTTTAATGCGCTTCATGAAGGTCTTGTCCTCTTGAGCCGCAGTGCGGATGGCAAGGAATCGTTCGATGAAGATGTATATGCTTATCAACGAAAGTATTGCAAGCGGTATCATGATTATGCCGCCCTTAAGCGTCAAGTCCCACACCGAAAGTTCTTGTGTGGTGTCGGCTGCTGCCTGTTGTATTGTCGATAACGAGTCGGTAACAGCCTCGGCCATTGCCGGTTGTTGCAGCAACAAAGTTGCCAATATGGAATTTAGGATTGACATGATTGTTCAGAATTAATGTAAACATTTTTTATATGCGGCAATCGTTTTCTCAAGGCCGAGATACAAAGCATCGGATATAAGCGAGTGGCCTATGGATACTTCGTTCAAGTGTGGCACGTTTTCATAGAAGTAACGCAGGTTCTGGAGGTTGAGGTCGTGTCCTGCATTGACTCCGAGGCCTACTTTGTGTGCTGCTTCGGATGCAAGTGCAAATGGAGCCACGGCAGCTTCGGGGTTCTTGACAAAATCCACTGCATATGGGCCGGTGTACAACTCTACACGGTCGGCACCAGTCTTAGCCGCCATTTTTATGTTTTCGATATCGGTTCCCACGAATATGCTCGTGCGTATGCCTGCCTCTTTCAATCGGTCGACTACCGATGTAAGGAAGTCGAGGTGGTCGGCTACTATCCAACCGGCAGACGATGTCAAGGCATCGGGAGCATCGGGTACGAGCGTAGCCTGTTCGGGCTTAACCTTTAGCAGCAGGTCGATAAATTCTTCGGACGGGTAACCTTCTATGTTGAATTCGGTTCTGACGATTGGACGCAATGCAAACACGTCGGCGCGGCGTATGTGACGCTCGTCGGGACGCGGATGGACGGTAATGCCATCGGCACCGAACTTTTCACAATCTACGGCCACTTTCTCCACATCGGGGACATTTCCTCCACGTGAGTTTCTTAATGTGGCTACTTTGTTGATGTTAACACTTAGATTTGTCATTATATAGCTTCTACATTTATTGCACCACCCGTGGTGGACGTGAAATAAAAATATAGTATATTTGCGAATAAGATATAATTGTTGCAAAATTAATATGAATTGGCAAGAAATTACGAAACCGATATGATTTTTTACGCAAATATTTTTTATTGTAACAATTCGTAACAATGGTTTTGCATCAAAGTTAAAGAGGAGTTTCAAGGCTCGCGCCTCGCTACGGGCCGACACGCTTGATTGAACCAGAAGGCAGACAGATTGGAACAGGATTATGAAGATTTTGATATTCGGAAATGAATACCAGCAACATTTTGCTGAATCGATAAGGGAGATGATTATGGTGTTGCGCGAATATGGCGTGTCACTTGAAATGGAAGAGTGCTTCTACACATATTTGTCACATGAGTTGGGATTGAATCTCGACGGGGTGGTGTGCCGTAATGTAGCCGACATGTGGGGTGACGTGGCTCTAAGCATCGGCGGCGACGGAACGTTCTTGCGTACGGCCCGCATGGTGGCAACCAAGGAGATCCCAATTCTCGGTATAAACGCCGGGCATTTAGGGTATCTTGCCGAAGCCCACATGGGCGAGATAAGCCAAGTGGCGAGCAACCTTTTCAACAAGCAATATAAAATAGGCCGCAGGACGATGCTCGAAATGAGCAACAATTGCGGCATATCGATGGATAATACTCTTGCCCTTAACGACATTGCAGTGGTGAGGCAGGACACATCCACGATGTTGAGCGTGCGTGCATGGGTCAACGGTACCGACTTAACGACTTATCGCGGTGACGGGCTTGTAATTTCAACGCCTACAGGCTCGACGGCATATAACTTGAGTGTCGGAGGACCGATTCTCGAACCGACGTCTCGCAACTGGGTGTTGTCGCCCATTTCGGCGCATTCGCTCACATTGCGTCCGCTCGTGTTGCGCGACGACTCGGTGATAGAGCTTGAAACGACATCGCGTTCCCCTCAATATCTCGTCAGTCTCGATGGCAAGGCCTATTCATTCCCGAGCGGTTCTTGCATAACCGTAAAGAAGGCTGGAGTGTATGTGAAAGTGATACAACCTCTCAACCATAATTTTGCCGATACGTTGCGCACCAAGTTGATGTGGGGACAATGATATGAGCAGGTATTATATTGAAGATAAGGAATTTGGAACTGTATTGGTACACACTCGTGCCGGAATGATAACATTAAGGGCCGTTGTGAAGGACGGCAAAGTGCTGTTGAGGGTACCCGAGGGCGCGAGTGAAAAGTCGTTGCACGAAATGATTGACCGGTATAGGGAGGAATTGCGCGGTTTATTTTCAAAGTACTCTGAACGCAAGCATTTGTACCGTGACGGCATGGAAATAGAATGTTTCGGGGGATACACGATAACCATAGGTGTGCAGCATGAATCTCCCGGACGTGTGGAGTATGGGTGTATCGGGAAGGAATTGTATGTGAAGATTCCGGCAGATTCTACGTTTGAAAGCGACATTGTGGAGAATACAGTGTCGAGAATCATAAAATTAATGGTCAGACAGCGTGCCGAAAGAGTCATTGTGCCGTTTGCCATGAGCATTGCAAGCAAATTGGGCGTGAAAGTGAAAGGATTTGTTATGGGGTATGGTATGAACAAGTTGGGACACTGCACACGTTCGGGCGAAATACAGTTGTCCCATTACCTCATGTTTTTGCCGGAGCATCTTGTAAGGCATGTGGTGTGCCATGAACTTGCCCATCTCAGCCATTTTGACCATAGCCCGGCATTTCATGCCTTGGTTGACAAATACAGCGGAGGAAGCGAACGTGCAGACATAAAGGAATTGAAAGATTTCAAATGGCCTGTGAAGAGATAATAAACGCCTCGTAGTCGTACAATCGATGCCTACGAGGCGTTATTGTTTATACATGTTTTCAATAATGGAAACTGCTTCCACCAAGGAATTCCCTCAGCAGGCTTGTGCTCGGTATCTGTTTCTCGCTGATTGGCAGGAAGTAATTGAGGAAAGTGAGTAGCCTTACCGCTTCGGCGAATTCTGGCACGTTTCGAGGAACTTTCCTTAACAACGGTTCGGCATATTCTTTCATCACGCCAAGTTCGAATAGGAGCGATGAGTTGAATGTGGCGTCGGCATTCTCTTGGAATGGAAAAATCCACTTTTCTTCGCCTTTTCTCACATTTTGCCACCTTGCAATTGTTTCCAAGGCGTCCACTCCGCGATATTTGTGGTCGCGTATGATGCGACGCAAAAGGCGGTTGTCGGTTGTCGGAACCCAGTTGTGGTCGTCGATTGTGAGGGTGGTGAGAGCCGACACATATACGCGGAATTTCTGTTCTTCGGGAATGAGAGAGGTAAGCTCGGGGTTCAATCCGTGAATTCCTTCTATCAGCAACACGTTGTTTCGGTCGAGTTTCATCTTTTCACCCTTGAATACACGTTTTCCCGATGTGAAGTCGTAGGTTGGCATGTCTACTTCATCTCCGTTGATGAGTTTGCGCATGTCGCTGTTGAATAGTTCAAGGTCGAGCGCATATAGCGACTCGTAGTCGTAATCGCCGTTTTCATCTTTTGGAGAGTCTTCCCGGTTGACGAAATAGTTGTCGAGTGAAATTACTTTTGGTACTATGCGGTTTATCATCAGTTGTATTGCAAGGCGCTTGGACGATGTTGTCTTTCCGCTTGAAGAAGGGCCTGCTATTAACACGATTCGCGCACACCCTTCGCGGTAGCGCGAAGCAATTTTGTCGGCTATTTGTGAAAATTTGGCATTGTGCAACGCTTCGGCAACGTTGATGAGCATAGATGCATTGTCGTTGAGCACGGCATTGTTGAGGTCGGCTACATTTGTTATGCCCACGACCTCGTTGAATTCAAGATAGTCGGTAAATGCCTCAAACATCTTGTCCTGCCTGATAGGCGTGCGCGGTTTGCTACGGTCGGTCTTGTCGGGGCCGAGCAGCAACATGCCGTTGCGGTATTTTATCAGGTCGAATACCTTTAACGAACCTGTCGATGGGGCAAGGTTGCCGTAATAGCTGTCGGGCGTGTTGCCAAGCGTGTAATATATCGAGTATATGTCGCCCGACGTTTTCAGCAACTCGACTTTATCGTCGAGGCCGGCTTCTTCGAATATGCCTATTACATCTTTTATGAGGCGTTGCTTACGGATGAAAGGAATGTCTTCGTTGATGATTTCCTGCATTCGCGCCTTTATTTCATCTACTTTCTCGTTGCAGGGTTCTATTTCATTGTTATCCTTGCCGGTGAGCTGGGCGTAATATCCGTTTGACACCGAATGTCGTATGCGCAGCCTCATATCGGGGCATACGTCAAGCACGGCCTTGTACAGTACCATGCACAATGAACGGATGTACACACGTTGTCCCGACGCCGATGTCAAGTCGAGAAATTCCACCATGTTTGGCTTGTAGACCGGGAAATGCAGGTCTTCGGTCTTGTTGTTGACGTGGGCGCAGATTGGAGTGAAGCCAATCCGGTCCTTGATGCGTTCATATATTTCAAGAAGCGTCTCACCTCCAGTTACGGTAATATATTCGTTTGTGTTTTTACAGAAAATTTGCAGAGGGTCGGTCATAATATGTATTTGTTTTATATGTGATATTTGTGTATTGAAATGATTTACATTCGTGTATCCAAGTGCAGGATGTGCTGGACAAACATCATGTCGCGTATTTCGGAACGTTCAATTTCCATGTCGTCGTATTTGGGATTCTCGCTGCGCAGTATCACCTTGTCGGGGTCGCTGTGGCGCCTGACGTACTTGACCATGCAGTAATCGTCGAGGATGACGACATATATCTGTCCCCAGAAGATTTGTTTTATATTGGTCAATTCTCGCACGGCAATCATGTCGCCATTGCGAATTACAGGGCTCATGCTGTCGCCGCTGACTTTTACGATGCGGCAGTCGGCCGGGATTCCCGGCAGCTTTATGGAACCGATGATGTTTTCGTTGGCAAACATTCGTGCGCGTGGCATTATTCCTGCCGTCACGTCGATGTCATATACCGGTGTGCCGTCGGTGTGGGAACTTTCCACTCGTAGATGTCCGCTTAGCGAAGACTGTGGTATGTTGCCGGTCGACTCTTTGGCAAAAGGCAGGTCGCTGCCCGACATGAGCCATTTCTTTGACAATCCAAGGTTGATGACGATGCGGTTTATCAGCGATTCATTTATGGCGAGTTTGCCTTTCAAGTATTTCGATAGGTTGGACGAGTCGATTCCTATCCTTGATGCAAACCCGTTTTGGGTCAATCCGAGTTCCTGGATTATGTATTTCAGTCGTTTTATTATTTCGTCGTTGTTGTCCATGTGTATGGGTGCGGTTGTTTTTGTTTGCAATTTACCATAATTGTTGGTAATATGACAATGCTATAAAGAGGTTTTTGCAATAATTAGCAGAAAAAAGGAAGTTTATTCCAGTGTGGTTAAAAAAAGACAATGATTTAAACCTTATGGCTCAAGTCTTGTCTAACAAGTAAATACAAATCTTCTGCGAAATGAAAATAAGAATGTTTTTGTTGTCAGTAATGGCAATATGTGCTTTTCCTTTGGCATTGGCCGCCGGAAACATGGAAGCGACCGACAGGTATATTGAAGTGACAGGGGTGTCGGAGACAGAAATAATCCCCGATGAAATACATTTCGTAATTGAAATGAAGGAATTTTGGACAGAAGAGTTTGAGGGAAAAGAACCGAAAGACTTTAAAAATAAGGTGTCGATGTCGGAGATAGAAGCCCGATTGCGGTCGCAATTGTCCGAGCTGGGAATTGCCGACAATGCTGTCAGAGTGGAAGAAATAGGAAATTTCATGCGTGATGAAGGCCGGCAATTCGGCGTTTCAAAGCGGTTTGACATAACATTGGACGATTTCAGCCTTATTGACAAGATAAGCGACGTGGTCGACAAGCGAGCAGTCGTTTACATGGGTATAGGCGCGTTGGAGAATAGCAAGATGGGCGAGTATCGCAAAGAAGGCAAGATTGCGGCTTTGAGGGCTGCTCGGGACAAGGCGGCATATATGGCAGAAACTCTCGGTGTAAAAATAGGAGAGGTGTTGCACATTATCGAGCCTGATGACGGTATGGGGTTTGAAATGCTGAGCAGCCGCATGGCGAATGTAGTGAGCGACAATGCCGGCGGATATGATAATTTCCGCACCATCCGATTGCAATGCACCATGAAAGTAAGGTTTGCAATAGAATGACATGATAGGATAGGATAGGTTTGTTTTCATAATTATATTGATTTGCCTCCGCCGGGAAAGCCCGGGCGGAGGTCGTTTTTTATAAGTACAGTATAACCTGCTTATGCCTGCAAGTGAATAATTTTCCTTATCTTTCCATAAAATAGGCTGCACCTCGGCAATGGAAAAATAAGCAAGCTCATTTTTCACATTCCGCTCAGTTTGCACTATCTCTGTATAAGATAGGATTCGTCTCGGCATAGCTAAACATAAAAACGTTATTTTTTGTTTGTCTCTGCGTTCACCTTTCGCTATTTTTGCAGGTGAATAATCCCGATTGGATATGTGCAAACAACCGATTGTTGTCTTGGTAATGCTTGCTATGATGGCATCATGCTTTAAGATGCAGGCTACTACGGTCACATGCGAGGCTGGAGAGTTGTCGTCGTGTGTGGAAGATTTGAGCATGACCGAACTGACTGTTTCGGGAACAATTGATGTAAGGGATTTTGAGTTCATAAATGAAGGATTGCCCGATCTTTTGACAATAAATCTTGCAAATGCGATCATAGAAAGTTATGAATGCAAGGAAGACGAAAGCTATTTTGGCAAGTCGGGCAGGTTTGATGATAATGAATTGCCCGGCATGTGTTTCTTCGGGAAAAGATATGAAACAGTCATTCTTCCTGTGGGACTAAAATCGATAGGAGAGTGCGCAATGGCCGGTTGCAGCAAATTAAAGTCGATAAGCATTCCCGAATCTGTAACAAGTATAAAAGAACATGCGTTCAACGGCAGTGGCATAGAAGAGCTGAGCTTGTCGGGCAATATTGAGACAATTGGTCGTGGCGCTTTTGCCGGGTGTCGCTCACTGCGTGTCGTAAATATTGAGAAAACTGCAAGGTGCTCGATTGGTGACGGTGCTTTTGCTCGTTGCGTAATGCTGGAACATGCGAAAATGTGCAATAGCGTGGTTTCGATAGGCAACGGAGCGTTTAAGGGCTGCGATTCAATGGAAACTTTGCAAGTTGAAGATGGCAGCGAACTTGTTTCGATAGGAGGTGAGGCTTTTATGGACACCAAGTTGGCCGGTATGCCGTTTGTGGATTGTGGGCGATTGGCACATGTCGGCAGCTGGGCCTTTGCCAATGCTTCGTTGGAAAGCTTGTCGTTGCCGTCGGATATGAATGATGTTCCCGAAGGAGTGTTTTTCGGCAATTACGATGCCGGTGCAATGACAATTCCTGATGCCGTAACTTGTATTGGCAAATACGCATTCTTGGGATGTGGCAATATAAAAAAATTTTTCCTTCCCGGAGGAATGGCGTATATTGGAGACAACGCATTTGAAGGTTTGTCGAGACTCACATGTATTGTTTCCCGCGCTGATAATGTGCCCGCGCTTGGCATGGATGTGTTCTATGGCATAAATCAACCGGCTGTAAGTCTTTATGTGAACGACAATCTTGTGAACGATTACAACTTAGCCGAGCAATGGAATTTGTTTGAAATAAAGGGGTTGTCGGGTGTTAGCGTGGCAAATGCCGTGCACGACGTGAATGCCTATTTCTGCGGCGACATGCTTGAAGTTGAGGCATGTGTCGAAATAACTCGTTTGACTGTTGCCGATATTTCCGGAATAGTCATTGTAGATATGCGTCCTGCCGATTGTCGAGCGACTGTGGTCGTGCCAAGACAAGAACCCGGCATATATGTGGCACGAGTCGAGCTATCTAACGGCTATGTCCGCACGATAAAGTTAATTAAACGATAAAAACAAAGTCAGTCTTATATAATTCCTAACAGGATGGGAAAAAACAAGTTGAAAAAATTTGACGAGATGAATCGTCTGGAAAATGTATTCCAATATCCTTTTGCAGTGTTGAAAAATGAAGGATTTCCCTTAAAAGGACGATGGAACAGCATTTATTTTAAAAACGACAATCCGATTGTGCTTGAACTGGGATGTGGCAAAGGCGAGTATGCCGTGGGGCTCGCTCGCCGGTTTGGCAATCGCAATTACATAGGAGTGGACATAAAGGGAGCAAGGATGTGGACCGGGGCGACGCAGGCTGCCGCCGAAGGGATTGGCAACGTGGCTTTCTTGCGTACTAACATTGAATTGATAGAACACTTCTTTGCACCGGGCGAGGTAGGCGAAATATGGATAACTTTCCCCGACCCGCAAATGAAAAAAGTGAGAAAACGCCTCACTTCAACCCGATTCCTTGAATTATACAGGAAAGTTCTTGTGCCAGACGGGATTATACATCTTAAAACCGATAGCCCGTTCCTATATACTTACACCGATGCTCTTGTGAAGCTGAACAAGCTCGATGTGGATGTAAACACTCCCGACTTGTATCATTTGGGCATAGATGACGATATTCTGGGCATAAAGACTTTCTATGAGCAGCAGTGGCTTGAACGTGGTCTGACTATAAAATATATTAAGTTCCACCTTGATGCGACGACCGTGTTGCAGGAGCCCGATATTGAGATAGAAGAGGATACCTATCGCAGTTTTTCTCGTGGTTATGTGCAAAAGATGATCAATCCCGAGGAAGATGCGTCGGGCAGGATGTGAAAAGAATGATAAAAACCAAATAGAAGCAATATATAATTAACAATCATGGAAAAGCGATTATATCCTAATTTGATTCTCGAAGCTTTGCGTAATGTCCGTTATCCGGGTTCGGGAAAAGATATAGTTTCGGCCGGTATGGTTGAAGACGACATTCGCATTGAAGGAATGAAAGTGTCGTTCTCATTGATATTCGACAAGCCTACCGATCCATTCATAAAATCGGTCGTAAAGTCGGCTGAGACTGCCATAAAGACTTATATAGGAGAATATGTTGAGATTACGGGCAACATAGCGGTTAAAACACGCATGGCCGTGCCGTCTCATCCTGTCAATCCGCTTCCCGGAGTAAAGAACATAATAGGCGTGTCGTCGGGTAAAGGTGGCGTGGGAAAATCTACCATTGCCGTCAATCTCGCCGTGTCTCTCGCGCAGCTTGGATATAAAGTCGGCTTGCTTGATGCCGATATATTCGGGCCATCGGCTCCTAAGATGTTCGGGCTTGAGGATGCTCCTGTATATATGACCGAAAAAGATGGTCGCAGTCTCATCCTTCCGCTTGAGAAATACGGGGTTAAATTACTTTCGATAGGTTTCTTGGTCGATAAGGAACAAGCTGTGCTGTGGCGTGGAGGCATGGCGAGCAATGCGCTCAAGCAATTGATTACCGAAGCCGATTGGGGCGAGCTTGATTATTTCATAATCGATATGCCTCCTGGAACAAGCGACATTCATTTGACGCTTGTGCAGACATTGGCAATTACCGGTGCCATCGTGGTTACTACGCCTCAGGAAGTGGCTCTTGCCGATGCACGCAAAGGTGTGAGCATGTTCTTGAGCGACAAGGTGGATGTGCCGATACTCGGACTTGTGGAAAACATGTCATGGTTTACGCCGGCGGCGCATCCCGATGAAAAATATTATATCTTTGGAAAGGATGGAGGAAAGTTGCTTGCAGAGAAGCTCAATGTAGAATTGCTTGGGCAGATACCGTTGGTTGCAAGCATTTGCAAAGGTGGCGACGACGGCCTTCCTGTGACATTGCAAAATAGCATTTCAGGCGCAGCTTTCATAGACCTTGCACGCAAGGTGGTCGATGCAGTGGACAAGCGCAACAGCCAGTTACCACCATCGCACAAGGTCGAGATGAAAAAATGACGATTCTACACGTCCTATCCTGTAAGTTGTGTGGAAATAAGGTAATTGTGGTTTTGCGACAAGGATTTTAATTGTGATTCTTGTCGCAAAATTTGTTATGGTATATCCTTTTGAGAGGAATATTGATGGCTATGGTTGCCGGCTGTTTTATAAAATCGGGTAAAAATTGTAATTTTGAAAACCGAAAAGAAAAAATCAAGTGGCTAAGAATGTAGTTGAAACCCCGTTAATGAAGCAATATTTCGAGATGAAATCAAAACATCCCGATGCCATATTGCTATTCAGGGTAGGCGATTTTTATGAGACCTTTTCCGATGACGCTGTTGCTGCCTCCGAGATATTGGGAATAGTGTTGACTCGCCGCGCCAACGGCGCTGCACAATATGTCGAGCTTGCAGGATTCCCTCACCATGCGCTTGACACATACCTGCCTAAATTGGTAAGAGCCGGGAAGCGTGTGGCAATCTGCGAGCAATTGGAAGACCCAAAATTGACAAAGAAACTTGTCAAGCGCGGCATCACGGAACTTGTCACTCCGGGGGTGTCGATAAATGACAATATCCTTGACAACAAGGAGAATAATTTTCTTGCAGCAGTGCATTTCGGGAAGAAATCCTGTGGCGTGGCATTCCTTGACATAAGTACCGGGGAATTTCTCACAGCCGAGGGTTCTGTCGATTACATTGACAAGTTGCTTGGTAATTTTTCGCCCAAAGAGGTGCTTGTGGAAAGAAGCAACCGCAAGCGTTTTTCCGAAACATTTTCGGCAAAATACCTTACGTTCGAGTTGGATGATTGGATATTTACCGAAGAAGCTGCCACCGATAGGTTGTTGAAACATTTTGAAACGAAAAACCTCAAGGGATTTGGTATCGATGGCATGTGCAATGCAATTGTTGCCTCGGGAGCGGTGTTGTGTTACCTTGATATCACGCAGCACACCCACATAAGCCACATAACGACATTGTCGCGCATAGAGGAAGAGCGATTCGTAAGGCTCGACAAGTTTACCGTGCGTAACCTCGAACTCATAGATTCCATGTGCGAGGACGGTCGTAGCTTGTTGTCGGTAATAGACCGCACGAATACTCCTATGGGCGCAAGGTTGTTGAGGCGATGGATTTTGTTCCCTTTGAAAGACATAAGGCAGATAAACAATCGTCTTGACATAGTGGAATATTTCTTCAAGGACATTGCAGGGCGCGATACCTTAAAACGACAATTGGAAATGGTGGGAGATCTTGAACGTCTTATTTCGAAGGTCGCAGTGAGACGTATAACCCCACGCGAACTTGTGCAGTTGAAAAATGCCTTGTCGGCAATAGCCCCAATCAAGGAATTGTGCGTGAATGCCGACAATGACGTGTTGCGTCATCTTGGTGAACAATTGAATCCTTGTATGTCGATTCGTGAAAGAATCGAAAAGGAGATAAATCCTGATGCTTCAAACGCGGCCAATCGTGGCAACATAATAAGAGACGGGGTAAATGCTGAGCTTGACGAGTTGCGGTCAATATCGTTTTCGGGGAAGGATTATCTTGTGAAGATGCAGCAAGCCGAAAGTGAACGTACAGGCATCCCGAGCCTTAAAATTAGCTATAACAATGTGTTCGGTTACTATATAGAAGTGCGTAACACGCATAAGGACAAGGTGCCTCACGAGTGGGTACGCAAGCAGACACTTACCAATGCCGAGAGGTATGTGACGCAGGAATTGAAAGAATATGAGGAGAAAATTCTCGGAGCCGAGGAGAAAATCCTTGAGATTGAATTACGCCTGTTTAATGAACTTGTCGCCGCAGTGGGTGATTTTATTCCGGCAGTGCAATTGGATTCAAACCTTATTGCGCGTCTTGATTGTCTATTATCGTTTACGAAAGTCGCGGTGGAGAATCATTACAATCGTCCTGTTTTGGACGAAACATTTGATATTGATATCGTGGAAGGCAGGCATCCTGTCATTGAGCGTCAGTTGCCGTTAGGTGAACGCTATGTTTCAAACAGTGTCGGTCTGAGCAATGACGACAAGCAGATAATGATGATCACAGGTCCGAACATGGCCGGCAAGTCGGCATTGTTGAGGCAGACGGCCTTGATCGTTCTCCTTGCCCAGATAGGAAGTTTTGTCCCGGCCGACAGTGCCCGGATTGGCATAATCGACAAGATATTCACGCGTGTGGGCGCGAGTGACAACATATCGCTTGGTGAATCGACGTTCATGGTCGAAATGACCGAGGCGGCATCTATATTGAACAACATAAGCGAGCGCAGTCTGATTCTTTTTGACGAGTTGGGACGAGGAACGAGTACATATGATGGAATATCCATAGCATGGTCGATTGTGGAGTATTTGCATGAAAACGGCAAGGCACACCCTAAGACGCTGTTTGCTACGCATTATCATGAATTGAACGAAATGGAGCGTACTTACAAGCGCATCGTGAATTATAACGTGTCGGTAAAGGAGATTGACGGCAAGGTTGTGTTTGTGAGGAAACTTGTAAAGGGTGGAAGCGAGCATAGTTTCGGTATCCATGTCGCGAAACTGGCCGGTATGCCGGCTTCGATAGTGGACCGGGCCAATGAGGTGTTGAAACAGCTTGAAGCGAATAATACGGGAGATAAGTTGCCCGATAGTATCCACGAAAAGTCTCAGTCTGCCGGAGGAATGCAATTGTCGTTCTTTCAGCTTGACGACCCTGTATTGTGTCAAGTGCGCGATGAGATACTTAATGTTGACATCGATAACCTGACTCCTGTGCAGGCTTTGAACAAGTTGAACGAAATAAAGAAAATAATAACAGGGAAAGATTGATTTTGCGTTATGTTTGCATTTACATTGCGACATGCAATTTTATTGTCTTGCGCCTTGATGGCCGTCGTGGCTATGGCTGCCGGTAAGAAATCGGGGCAAGTGGGCGGAAAGGTCATTGACGCCGAGCGAAACATTCCTGTGGCCGGGGCCATGGTTCAAGTCGTGGGCGACAACTCATTGACGTGCACGACGGATAGTTTCGGGCGTTACATTATCGATAATGTGGATGTGGGCTATAACATCTTGCAGGTGGAGGCCGACGGATATGAATTTGCCACTACCGAATCTTTTGCTGTGTCTACTGCAGCTCCGGCTGTCGTCAACATAAGGTTACATGCCACAGCCAGTAAAGAATTGTCGGAAATAACAGTCACGGCATCTCCTTACAGGGTGGCTGTGGAAGCACCTGTGTCGATGATGCGCATAGGCATGCAGGAAACGGATTTAACTCCTGGAGCCAATCGCGACATATCCAAGGTATTGCAGTCGATGCCGGGTGTGCTTGCCGTGAGCAATTCCAATCGAAACGACTTATTGGTGAGAGGCGGTGGCGCAAATGAAAACAAATACTATATCGACGGGATAGAGATACCTGTGTTGAATCACTTTGCCGTTCAAGGCGGTTCAGGTGGAAACGCGTCTCTTGTCAATACTGAATTACTGCAGTCGACCGATTTCTATACGTCGGCATTTCCCGTGTATCATGCTTCAGGATTGAGCTCGGTAATGGAAATGACGATGCTTGAAGGGAACAGGGAGCATTTTCATGGCAAAGTCATAGTTGGATTTACCGATGCCGGTGTGCATGTCAATACGCCGGTAAGTCGTGACGGGAAGACGACTCTCACCGCATCGTGGAGGACAAGTTACCTTAATATGCTTTTTAGCATGTTAAAATTGCCTTTTCTCCCAACTTATAATGATTACCAATTCAAATTGTCCATCGATTTGTCGCCCGATGACAAACTTTATTTCATAGGTCTTGGTTCTATTGACAATAATAAATTGAATACCGGGGAGGAGAATCTTGAACCCGACCGTGAGTATATTCTTGGTTATTTGCCAAACAATGACCAGACGAGTTTCGTTTTTGGAGCCGGTTACATTCATCAGTTTGATGGAGGCCGGTTAAGGGCGACTGCAAGTGTCGATTACTTGAAGAACAGGCTGTACAAGTATGAAAACAATGATGAGACGGCTCCCATGTTGTTTGACATAAACGACCGTGAGATGAATTACCGTGTAGGATTGGATGCCGAGTGGTTCGATGTCGGTGGATTTAGGTTGCGAGCCGGGGCTTCGGGAGGCATCGCGACAAGCCTTAACAATAGTTTCGGGCGGTATGCAATTTATGCATCGGCAAGCAGGATTATGTTCGGAGGCCGGTTGTCGGCCAATGTGTCGTTGCGTTTTGATGGCATGAGTTACTCTTCATTGACAGGCAATCCTTTCAAGCAGATGTCGCCAAGGCTGAATTTGGCATGGAATATATCTGACAAAGTTTCATTGACGGGGA
The DNA here is from genome assembly GCA_905207705.1 of uncultured Prevotellaceae bacterium. GTDB lineage: Bacteria > Bacteroidota > Bacteroidia > Bacteroidales > Muribaculaceae > Avimuribaculum. The sequence goes on along the minus strand of CAJLMA010000003.1, from coordinate 286,397 downwards.
GCTTGGCTCGATATTATCAAGAGCCGTCGATGACCATGCTTGATTATGACGGAATTTCGGAAGACGGAACGTTGCAGCTGGAGCGTTTGAAATATGCGGCGGTAAATCATTATGTTCTTGGGTTGAATTATAATCCATCGGCAATGCAAGTGTTGAAAGCTGAAGGGTTCTACAAGAAATATTCTCAATTGCCGGTATCGTTACTTGACGGGATGCCGGTATCTACGTCCGATTTCAGCGATTACATAGTGGGTGACGTGCCTGCTGCGTCAGTTGGCGAAGGCCGTGCATACGGATTTGAATTGTCGTGGCGGCATCGCGACTTGTGGAATACAGTCGTCAATGCTTCTTATACTTTCGTGCGTTCGCAGCTTGCGTGTACCGATGCCGAATTGAACCGCATCCAAGGCAGATGGTGGAGCTCGGCTTGGGATGTCCGTAATATCGTGACTATATCGGCCATACATAATCTTGGCCGGAACTGGACTGTCGGTGCCAAATGGCAGTTCTCGGGCGGATTACCGTTTACTCCATACGATGAAGAGAAGACTTCTCTCATCGAGGCATGGGATGAGCGCCGAAGGCCATACGCCGATAATTCAAGATACAATGAGGGGCGTAATCCGGCTTATCACCAACTCGACATAAGGGTCGACAAGATATGGTATTTTTCAAATTGGCGCATTGGGTTTTACATAGATATCCAAAATATATACGACTTCAGTGCCAAGGGACAAGATATTCTGGCTCCTGTTAGAGATGAGAATGGTGCTTATGTCGTCGATGCGTCGCGTCCGGGACACTATGTCATGGAAAACATAAGTCACGACATAGGAGGGACGATATTGCCCACAGTAGGCATCACATTTGAATTCTAAGCCAAAATTGCTCGACATGTTGTTCAGGCATGTCGAGCAATTCTTTTGTCGTATCCAGCTACCGATTACGTTTTGGTTATTTCTCGGAGATTGTGTAGCCACCGGCTTCTTCGAGGGCTTTTTGCAACTTTTCGGTGGCAACTTGTTCATCGATAAATTCCACTACGGCTACCGGCGGTTCGAGTGTCACGGTTGCTGATTTTACACCTTCGGTCTGATTTAATGCTTTTTCAACATGCATGCGGCAATGGTTACACATCATGCCTCCGATTTGATATTCCTTTTTCATAATTTTTATGTTATTGTTGTTAAGCGTATTGTCGTTGGTAGCATAGGATATGCGTTTGCTTTTCAATCGCAAGCTGTTTGTAACCACGCTCACGCTGCTCATGGCCATGGCGAGTCCCGCAATCATCGGGTTTAACAGGAATCCGGTGGCCGGATAAAGCATGCCTGCCGCTATCGGGATGCCGATAGTATTGTATATGAATGCCCAAAAGAGATTTTGCTTGATTGTCCGCACTGTGAATTTTGACAATCTGATTGTTTCGGGCAGTCTCATCAGGTCGGACGAAAGTATGGTTACTTTTGCCACATCCATTGCTATGTCGCTTCCTTGTCCCATTGCGATGCTCAAGTCGGCCTGGGCAAGAGCCGCGCTGTCGTTTATGCCGTCGCCCACCATTGCCACATGATGGCCTTCTTGCTGCAATTGTTTTACAAAGGCAGCTTTGTCGTCAGGGAGCATTCCGGCCTTGAAGTGCTCAATGCCTGCTTGCCTGGCCATGTGTGCTGCCGACATTTCATTGTCGCCTGTGAGCATGTAAACCTCGATGCCCGATTCCCGTAGTTGCTTGATGGCTTGTGCCGATGATGATTTTATGCTATCGGTCACGGCTGCTACCGACAGGACTTGGTCGCATGATGCGAAGTAAACGACAGTTTTAGCTTCTGCTTCCCATTTTGCGGCTGTGTCGGCAAGAATCTCGTTGCAGGCTACATTGTTAGTTTCCATCAATCGCATGTTCCCGGCAAGGTATAGTTTGCCTGCGACAACCCCTTTTATGCCAGCACCTGTAATGCTTTCAAATTGCGATACTTCGGTTAATGCTGTGCCGTTGTTTTGTTGCAGGAATTCGATTACGGCATCGGCAAGCGGATGCTCCGACAACTTTTCCAAAGCAAGGAATATGCTTGAACCGCTGTTGTCGTCAGCGAGCCATTTTATGTCGGTCACTCTTGGTTTCCCTTCGCTGACGGTTCCGGTCTTGTCAAGAACTACGGAGTCTATTTTGCAAGCCACTTCAAGGCTTTCGGCATCTTTTATGAGGATGCCTTGTTCGGCTCCTTTGCCTATGCCTACCATTATGGCTGTCGGAGTCGCCAGTCCGAGAGCGCAAGGGCAGGCTATTATCAGCACTGTTACAAGCGCGAGCAGGCCATGCGAGAATCCGTCAGCCGGGTCGAATATCATCCAAATGATGAAAGCCAGAATAGCAATCGATATGACCGTCGGCACGAATATCGCTGCTATGCGGTCGACTAATTTCTGAACATGGGCCTTGCTGCCTTGGGCATCCTGTACCATGCGTATGATGTGTGCCAATATTGTATCGGCGCCTACTTTCGAGGCAGTGAATCTGAAACTTCCTTTAAGGTTGATTGTGCCGGCATATACTTTTGAGCCTTTATGCTTTTCTACGGGAATAGGCTCTCCCGAAAGCATGCTTTCGTCGATTGACGAAGAACCGTCGACGACAGTTCCGTCCACGGCTATTTTTTCTCCCGGCTTGACGAGAAGAGTGTCTCCGGGCACGATTTCATCGATGCTTGCTTGCACGGCATTGCCGTCGGCATCGATGCGAGTGACTGTCTTTGGTCGCAATCCCATGAGTTTTTTTATGGCAGTTGAGGTTTGGCCTTTGGCTCTCTCTTCAAGCAGCCTGCCAAGCAAGATGAATGCTATGATTACGCTTGAGGCCTCAAAGTAGACATGCGGTGTTATTCCACGCTCCAGCCAGAATTCGGGAAACAGCATGTTGAACATGCTGAACAGGTAGGCTATGCCGGTACTGTTTGCCACAAGAGTGTCCATATTGGCCGAGCGATGCTTGAGTTGTTTCCATGCGTTGACAAAGAAGTCGCTCCCCAATCCGAACACGACCGGTGTGGCAAGTGCCCACATAATCCAGTTGGCCCAAGGCTCGTCGTGAAGGAACATGCCTATTACTGCCACAGGTATCGACAAGGCTATTGCCCAAACTGTACGTCGGCGCAAGCGTGCAAGACGTTTTTGTTGTACCTTGTCGGCTTCATCGGCCATATCCTTGCCGGTGTCGGTAATCATGCCGTATCCCTCGTTTTCGAGGGCTTGCTTCATCGATTCGGGCGAAATTTGTGCCGGGTCATATTCAACTGTTACCGTGGCTGCGGCAAAGTTGACGGCGGCATCTTTTACGCCATGTAGCGACGCTATGGTTTTTTCGACGCGCGTCGCGCATGCTGCACAGCTCATTTCGAGTACGGGGAATGTCTGTTTGTTCAAGTCGTTGCTCATAATCTTTCCACGTTCTTTGATGCAAAGTTAATGCCTGTGGTGGGCGCAGGTATTACATAATTATGGATAAAGATTATATTATTATGTGAAGTTAAAGCCTGCACATGGTAACTTGGCTGCGACGGGCGTGCCGATTTTCACACCTTGTCGAGTGGTTTCCTTGATGGGTTGTGCATGGTGCGGAATGCCGACGGTGTCATTCCTGTTACGCTTTTGAATTGTGCACTCAGGTGTGCACTGCTTGAATATCCGAGCCGATAGGCTATTTCGGACAATGATAGCTCTCCGTATGTGAGCAATTCTTTTACCCGTTCTATTTTCAAGGAAATGAAATAACGTTCTATCGTGGTCCCGTTTACTTCCGAGAACAATTTGCTCAACATGCCGTAATCATGGTTCAATCGGTCGGACAAAAAATCGGACAAGTTCACCCGTGTCATGGTATCTTCGTCTGTCGTCAACTCGACAAGCAAGGTGCGTATTTGTTCCACCAATCTTGATTTTTTGTTGTCAAGCAATTCAAAACCCACCGATTCGAGCGATTTGCGTACATCTTCGATACAGTTGTCGTCCAATTGCTCTTTTACCACGGCTTTCCCGAGGCCGATTTCGATAGGCGTGAGCCGTAATGAAGACAATTGTTGCTTGACAACCATGATGCAACGTGCACACACCATGTTTTTTATGTATAGGGTGGTGCGGCCGGACGAGGGTGTATTATTGTCGTTATTGTTCATAAAAAATAAAGGACGGCGCGTTGAATGACATCCAAGCACGCCGTCTACCGATATGAAAAATTTTTCTTAGTCGATGAATTTTATCTTTGAAGTATCGCGCGGCTTGGCGGCCGGAGTTTCGTCGGGATAGCCGAACGCTATGCAGTACAGCAACGAGTATCCTTCGGGGATGTCAAGTTGCTTCAAGTATTCGGCTGCTTCGGGAGTTTCTGTCATGAACCTTGTGGGGCTTCCAAGGCAGCATGAGCCTATGCCCATTGATTGGGCAGCAAGAATCATGTTTTCGCCAAGTAGTCCGCAATCGATTTGTGACATGTCGTAGGAAGTGTCATTTGCGATAAATACGATAGTCGGAGCATTACGGAACATATTCTTGAAGCTCGGGGATTTTTTTGCTGCCGGGTTCTTCTCTTTAAATACGTCTGTGATTCCGTTTATGAATTCAGGATTGTCGACTACGCGTATGGCCCAAGATTGCTTGTTTTGCCCGTTTGGGGCGTTGATGCCGCAATTCAATATTATTTGCATCGTGTCGCGGTTTACTGGCTGCGGCTTGTATTGGCGTATGCTGCGACGAGCCATGATGTTTTCGATGACAATCTTGCTCGTGTCTACCGCCATTGTGTTGTTTGATTGATTTGTTGACGGCGTGTTGCAGCTTGCAAGCATTAACGAGGCTACGCACAGGCCGGTGCCGATGAATTTCAATATCGATTTTCTGATAATCATAAATGTAATTTGTTTTGCATGTGTCGGCAAATATACGATTAATTTGCATTTTCATGCCTGCATCGATGCTAAAATATAAGGATATGAAAGTGAAAATAATTAAAATTGTCGCTTTGCCCGAATCTTGTCGAGAACGTGTAGGTTCTCTTCGAGCGAGTTGCCGGCTGCTGCATATATAATCTTTTGAGATAAAGCACTATCTTTGCACTTAGTTTTAAGGTGATTATGAAAAGGAAGGATTTTGAGATAATGGCACCGGTAGGTTCCTATGAGTCGCTTGTGGCGGCCGTGCAGGGAGGAGCCGATGCCGTTTACTTCGGAATAGAAGGACTTAACATGCGTGCCAAGTCGTCAAATAATTTCACTGTCGACGATTTGCACAAGATTGCGAAATATTGTCAAGAAAATGGGCTTAAAAGCTATCTGACGGTGAATACAGTGGTGTATGACGAGGATGTACAGCTCATGCACGAGATTGTCAATGCCGCTCGCGAAGCCGGGATTTCGGCAATAATTGCATCCGACATGGCTGCCATCATGTATGCCCGTTCGATAGGCGTGGAGGTGCACATTTCAACGCAGGTGAACGTGTCGAATAGCGAGGCAGTCAAGTTTTATTCCCAATTTGCCGATGTTATGGTGCTTGCTCGTGAGTTGAACCTCGATCAGGTGAAAGGTATATATGACACTATCGTCAAGGAAAACATATGCGGTCCTCATGGGCAGCTTGTACGCATAGAAATGTTCTGTCACGGAGCGTTGTGCATGGCCGTTTCGGGGAAATGCTATTTGAGCTTGCATGAAACCGGGGCATCGGCCAATCGTGGCGCATGCAGGCAGATTTGCCGCCGCAGCTACACCGTGAGGGACAAGGAAACAGGCGATGAACTCGATATTGAGAATCAATATATAATGTCGCCAAAGGACTTGAAGACAATCCACTTCATGAACAAAATGATCGATGCCGGCGTGCGTGTGTTTAAGATTGAGGGGCGTGCCCGTGGCCCGGAGTATGTCAGGGAAGCGGTGGGCTGTTATAATGAAGCCATAAATGCTTGCATCGACGGCACATTTGACGATGATAAAATCGAGGCATGGAACATGCGGCTCGAAAAGATATTCAATCGTGGTTTCTGGAACGGGTATTATTTGGGTCAACGCCTTGGGGAATGGACTTCTAAATACGGCTCCTCGGCAACGCGCGTCAAAGTGTATGCGGCCAAAGGTGTAAGGTATTTCTCCAATATCAAAGTGGCCGAATTCTTGATGGAAGCCGGTGAATTGAACGTGGGCGACGAGGTGATAATAATCGGGCCTACCACCGGTGCAATACCACTGACGATAGAGGAGATTCGTGTTGACTTGAAGCCCGCGCCTAAGGCTGTGAAAGGGGACAGGTTCTCGATAAAGATTGATGAAAAGATTCGTCCGAGTGACAAGATGTACTTGTGGCAGGATACTGAGAAATATAAGGCATCAAAGCAGAAATAATAGAACGAGGATTTTCTGTGAAGATTGTGGCATAGGTCGGACATTGCAGAGTTCAACCTATGCCATTTTTGTGTCTTTGATATTTTATAGGTTAAGTGTTTGTTGAGCCTAATTGGATTTATAGCTCGTCGAGCATGTCGCTGGCTGCAATTTTAGAGTTTTCCTTGTCTTGATAGACGAGAGTCGGGCATCCTCCGCTATGTTCTTCTATAATAGAAAGAGTTATTGTGCCATTCATTGTTTCAAATGTCGTGACATAGTTACATTCTCCCGTTATCAAGCTGATATATTTTGAGGAATTTCTATTGGGTTTTGAACCCTCGAATTTTTCGATGCATTTAGTAGGTTCTCCGTATTTTTTTATCAGTGCAGCCTTAAGTGTCATGTAATCATATTCAATAGGTTGCCATTCGTCATGATTTTCCATGAGAGCTTTAACGGCACATACAATTCCCGAAGGAGTTGATTCTAATAGTACCCTGCAATTGTATCCTGCAAAATTACCGTCAAAATAAATATTGCCATTGTAGGTTTCTACTGGTTTGAATCCATCTTTTTTTAGCTTAGATGCAAAATCCTCGGTGGAACCGTCGATGGGGATGCCTTTGAATTTTAAATGGGGCGATGTTGGTGTCGAAAGTTCAACATTTTGTTTGGTTTCTTGCTGTTCCATGACATCTGTCTCGGGGTTGTAAATGCGGTAAACAAGCAGTCCTATAACGACCAACAGTATTGCAATGATTATATTTTTCATGATGCTTATGGTTTTGATAGAAGTTGATAAAAATAATCTGTAATTCAAATATAGTGAATAAAATAGTAAAAAAGAAAAAACGCATTGATATTTATGATATTATCTAAGAATGCATAGTTGCTTTCTTTGAGGAGCAGAGGGTCTACAATATGTACAATAATATTATATTTGCAATAGAAGGAAAATGAGTTGTGTTTGCTATGCAGAGGCTATTTCATTTCTTTATTTTAGAATTTATTGATATTTAAAAGCTTGCAGGAAATGGACGGTATGGGAAAGAACGGGTGTGACGAATTTTACGAGGGGTTTGACAAATATTATGGCTGGAACGATATGGAAAAGAATGGGTGTGACAAATTTTATGAGGAGTTTGACAAATATTATGGCTGCAAGGTTGAGCCGGGCGGTGTCATGACTCGTAAACAGTTTTGCGATATAATGGTAAATGATGTAGCCAGTGCGAGCTATATTATTCCCATTGATTTTAATGACGTTAGGACTGTATTTAAATATGTTCAAGTGGCGGATGCAGCAGTTTTCACCTGCCAAATTGCGGATTGTATTGCGACAATAAAAGATATAGTGTCTTGTTTCCAAAAGCATCATCCACAGGCAGGAATCCGAGATTTAATGTTCTTATTTTGTATAAGTGAGGATGCAGACTTAAGTATGGAAAAAGTGCATGAATTTCTCTGCAACATAATAGAAGAGTTGAAGAAATATGGCGAAGAAATAAATTTTGTTTGGGGGATCGCCAGGGATAATGGTGTAAAGCCTGGTCAAATGCGTATCATATCAGGAGCAGGGTTATACTATGATGTTAAAAATGATGATGTGAGAACCAAACTTTCCCGAAAGTTGGCTTACATGCTAAGACACACAGATGCTGTTGATCGACAGGGTTTCTGCTCTGTCAGTGATGCTTTAGAGTATTGTGGGATCATTTATGAAGAACTTCGCTACATCGTGGATAATGATAACAAGAATCGTTTTGAAGTCGTAGGAGAATCAGTTGTGGAAGCTTGCATTCGTGCTCGAAACGGTCATTCTGGCAAGGTGAAAATAGATCCAGGTTTGAAATTGGCAACGCCCCCAATGATTTTATACCATGGTACTACCGAAAAGGCATTGGAAAATATTTTAGGTAAGGAGGAGGGTCTTAAAGGCATGACCCGTCAGTATGTCCAATTAACAGATGATCCGGAAATAGCTCTTGATGCTGCCAAGAGACACAAAAAATATTCACCAGTGCTTTTAGAGATTCATGCTTATAATGCGTTATGTTGTGGAATTCATTTTTACCGTGCCACAAATGGTGTCTGGCAGGTTGAACATGTGCCGTATTATTTTATTCATAGAGTTGATAATTCACATGAGAATGAATGTTCTCTTTATGGTTAATTTTCATTTAGGATATAGAGAATGGTAGCTGTAAATAATTTATTTCCCGGTGGTTTTGCGTAAGTTTGCACTGGATTTATCGTGTTTTTATGGAAGATATAAGCATTGAAAAGACTGCTGACGGGTGGGATACCCTGTATGTGCCGTCGCTCGATGAGCATTATCATTCGGTAAAAGGTGCATTGGCCGAGAGCCGGCACATATTCATAGATTGTGCCTTGCGGTTTCATGAGGCCGACAGGGTCAAAGTGCTTGAAGTGGGTTTCGGTACCGGCTTGAACGCTTTGTTAACGGCACTCGACACGTCGAAGCGACATGTGGATTATTACACGCTTGAGCTGTATCCGCTTCAACTGGAAGATGCGATGAAATTGAACTACGGAAACATGCTTGGCAATGATGATGCGAAGCAATTGTTTCATGACCTTCATGCTGCTCGGTGGAATGAAGCTGTGGATTTGTCACCACGTTTTACCTTGCATAAGATGCTTGTTGATTTCACGAATCCGAAAGCACAGTTGCCTGCCGGTGTGGATGTGTGCTACATGGACGCTTTCGCACCAGAGAAGCAACCAGGCATGTGGAGTGAAAATGCTTTGGAGCGGCTGTATGACAGCATGGCGCATGGAGGAGTGCTGACGACTTATTGTGCTAAAGGTGAGATTCGCAGGCGGTTGCAGTCGTTAGGATTTAACGTGGAACGGTTGCCGGGACCTCCCGGAGGGAAGCGCGAGATATTACGCGCTGTCAAGGGTTGATCAAGTCACAGGGATGCTCGTCCAGTGGATAGGTATTATTTCGCTGTCGGGGATGATGCGGCTCCAAGGCTTCGGGGCTATCACTATTTTGTCTTCGTTCCTGTTCAAGTAGGCTCCCCACCAAGACAAGGGCGAGTTGGACATTATGATGTGCCGTGCCGATGCTATGGCTTGCAGCAACAATGGCTCGGACACCTTGACTGTTGATATTATTGTCGGGTTGCCGCATCCCACTATATATTGTTTAGCCCATTTTTCATCATCTGTAAAAATGATAAAGTGCGGACTGGGAATGAACGTGTTTATATTGGCTATTGCCCAGTTGTAATAGTCGGGTGTGCATGTATTCTCTTTCCCTTTTATTTTGTGTATGTGCAGTGCAACCGTTTCGCTACCCTCGATGGGCATCATGATGCTTCGGATATCTGTCGGGAGAGCATTTCGAAATGAAAATTCCGCGATTAAATCGGCTTCAATGTTTTCAAAATAGCGGAAAGATTGCCATTTCCCATTGAACGTTGCGTCATGCAAGTCAAGTAAAGTCGTGTTGCAACATAGGTCGGCCGGATCGGTCATTTTCTTGTTTTTGCCCGGAAGCAGGCTTGAGACTAATGAGCGTCGGGGCAATATGTGGGTTTCATCGCAATGCGTGAGGTTGAATGCTTCAAAAAGTCTGGAAGTGTCGCCTTGCAACTTAGTGTCGTCGCAATGCTTGAGCAATGCCATGTAGAATGCGTATTGAAACATCTGCTCGCCGAGCGAACCGTGAATTTTGACCAAGTTCATGTGAAAATGAGTTGAAAGCAGCCTGTTTTATGTTTACATTTGCAGGCGAGTTATAAAAATAAGTTATGGCAGACAATTATCTTGAAAAGCAGTATGATGCCTATCTTTTACGCAAGGAGGCGAAGGAAAAAGAGCGCAGGTTGCGTTTCCAAAAACAATTGAAAGCCTACAAGGCGCGATTGGAGAAAGAGAAACAGGCCGCCAACAGTGACAAGGACGGGCAAGAGTCATGATTGCGACTGCAGGCGGTCGAGCATTTCCTCCGGAGTCAGCCGTGACTGTGGATGCACCCACGATGGAGCCAATTCTTTCATGGGGATGATGTAAAAATCACGTTCGGGAAGGTGTGGATGAGGAACTTTGAGCGACGGGGTGTCGATTGTCATTTCATCGATTGCAACGATGTCGATGTCGATTACACGGTCGGAGTAGGAGCCGTCGGCATTACGGTGCGGCTTGTCGCTTATCATGCGTTCCACTTGTTGAAGCCTTGCAAGGACTTCGGCCGGCTTTTCGTCGGTGTGCAGAAGTACGCCTTCGTTGACGAAAATATTCTTTGACTCAAATCCCCAAGGAGAACTTGTGACCGGAGAACTGCGTTTTATGGCGGTATTGAACGAGCGGCTTATAAGGCGTATGGCGCGTGCTATGTTGCGCGAACGGTTGCCCATGTTTGACCCGATGTTCAAATAATAATTCATTTTCGTGCGATAAAAAATTATCAAGAGGCGAAACTCCAATCATGGTGATTGAGTTCCGTCTCTTTTTTATTATTTTAATTCAGTAATTGCAGGGCGATTTACAGTGTCTTTTTGACTTGAACTTCTTCATAAGACTCGATGTAATCGCCTTCTTTTATGTCATTGTATCCGGCAATGCTGAGACCGCAGTCAAATCCTGAAGTAACTTCCTTCACGTCGTCCTTGAAACGCTTGAGCGAACCGAGGTCACCGGTATAAATCACGATTCCATCGCGGATTACGCGCACTTTGCAGTTGCGTTTAACCTTGCCTTCACGCACGATTGCACCGGCAATTGTCCCAACTTTTGAAATGCGGTAGGTTTGAAGAACTTCGGCCGAACCAATTATTTCTTCCTTGATTTCGGGCGACAACATGCCTTCCATCGCGCTCTTGACCTCTTCTATTGCCTTGTATATGATTGAATACAGGCGTATGTCCACGCCGTCGCGTTCGGCAAGTCGGCGTGCGGCTTGTGAAGGACGCACTTGGAAGCCTATGATAAATGCATCGGAAGCGGCAGCCAGCGTGACATCGCTTTCGGAGATTGCACCCACGGCTTTGTGGATTACGTTCACTTGAACCTCGGGGGTAGACAACTTGATGAGCGAGTCGCTCAATGCTTCGATGGAGCCGTCCACGTCACCCTTGACGATGATGTTAAGCTCGTTGAAGCTGCCAAGAGCCTTGCGGCGGCTTATGTCTTCGAGCGTCACACGTTTTTGTGTACGCAATCCGAGTTCGCGTTGCAGTTGCTCGCGCTTGCTTGCTATTTCGCGTGCCTCTTGGTCGGAGTCCATCACATTGAACTTGTCGCCGGCAGTCGGGGCACCGTTCAATCCAAGCACAAGTGCCGGTTCCGAAGGGCCTGCCTCGGTGATGCGCTGGTTACGCTCGTTGAACATTGCCTTTATCTTGCCGTAGTGTGTTCCTGCCAGCAAGATGTCACCCACATGCAGCGTTCCATTCTGGACGAGCACTGTTGCCACATATCCACGACCCTTGTCGAGCGACGACTCGATGATTGAACCTGTTGCACGACGTTTGGGATTGGCCTTGAGGTCGAGCATTTCGGCTTCGAGCAATACCTTGTCAAGCAATTCGGTCACGCCGATGCCTTTTTTTGCTGAAATGTCTTGCGATTGGTATTTACCACCCCAGTCCTCAACGAGGTAGTTCATGTTGGCAAGTTCCTCTTTGATTTTATCAGGATTTGCGGTGGGTTTGTCAATCTTGTTGATTGCGAATATGATAGGAACACCTGCTGCCGAAGCATGGTTGATGGCTTCGACCGTTTGCGGCATGACATTGTCGTCGGCTGCGACGATGATGATTACGATGTCGGTGACTTTCGCACCGCGTGCGCGCATGGCGGTGAATGCTTCGTGACCTGGCGTGTCGAGGAATGTTATGTGTTGTCCGTTCTTCAACTTGACATTATAAGCACCTATGTGCTGCGTTATTCCTCCGGCTTCGCCTGCGATGACATTGGCATTTCGTATATAGTCGAGGAGAGATGTTTTTCCGTGGTCGACGTGTCCCATCACGGTTACGACCGGCGGCCTTGACACCAAATCATCTTCTTTGTCTTCTTCTTCATCGTGATGGATGGCTTCAACGACTTCGGCGCTGACAAACTCGGTCTTAAACCCGAATTCATCGGCAACGATGTTGATAGTGTCGGCATCAAGACGCTGGTTGATGGAAACCATCACGCCAAGGCTCATGCAAGTTGCGATAACCTTGTTTACCGGCACGTTCATCATTATGGCCAAGTCGTTGGCAGTCACAAACTCGGTGAGCTTCAAGGTCTTTCCTTCTGCTGCTTCGAGTTCTGCCGCTTCGCGTTCACGTTCTTCTACGGCTTCGCGTTTCTCCTTGCGCCATTTGGCAGCCTTTTTAGGCGCTTTGGCTGTTAGGCGTGCGAGAGTTTCCTTTACTTGCTTCTGAACATCTTCCTCGCTGATTTCGGCCTTGAACGGACGTTTGTTCTTGTTTCGGCCGTTGCGTTTTTTCCCCTGCTGGTCGATGTTTTGCGAACCGTTGTTAGGTTGGCTTGGTTTTGGTTGTGATGTAATTTGGCTTGCACTCTTTTCGATGTCTATCTTTTCTTTCCCGATGCGTTTACGTTTCTTGCGGTCATTACCTTCGCCGCCGGCAGTCATGGCATGGGAAACCTCTTGGCGAGCCTTCTCTTGTCTCTCCTTACGTTTTTCTTCTTTGGATTTTTTCTTGGGTCGCGTCTGTGGATTAATAGTCGACAAGTCGATTTTGCCGATTACTTTTGGCTTGTTTTTTAGAGTCGGCGTGCCCAATGAGAAGATTTCCGCATCGTTGTCGCGGTTTTGTTCTTCAGATTCTTTAATGCCGTTGTCCATAGGAATGGTTTGTTCTTCGTTTTTCGTTAGTTCGACTTCAGCTTCGGCCGCAACCGTTTCGGCTTCGGGCTTATTAGTTGTTTCTTCTGCTTTAATTTCTTCTTGAACCGGTTGCTTCTGTTGCACGTCGTTTGACTCAACGGCATCTACATTCTTTACGGTTTCGGCATCGATTGTAGTCAGTCCGGTTTTTTTGCCTGTCTTGGAGTGTTGCGACAGGTCGATTTTGCCCACGATTTTAGGAGCATGGATTGTTTCTACAGTAGTTTTAATTTCTTCGGCCTTGTTCTCGAATTTCTTCGGTGGCTTGGCTGTTTGTGCCGGTTTAGCCTTTTCCTGACGGCGTTCGCTGCTGAAATTGTCCGACTTTATGCGCTGGTCCTTGTCGGTTTTGAACTCGTCAAGGAGCATTTTGTATTGCTCGTCGGTGATACGGGCGTTAGGATTAGATTCTACCGTTATGTTCTTTTTGCTGAGGAACTCGATTAATGTCTGGGTCCCTACATTCAAATCTTTTGCTACTTTGCTAATCTTTACGGGCATATATTAATTTTAACTTGTTTTTGTGGATAGAAAGCGTTGAAATGTAAACCTTGGATTCATTATCGGCAACGGGAAGCATGCCCGAGGCGTGCGTCCCGTTACCGCAGAGATTGTCAATTTTCAAATTCGGCCTTTAACACTTTTATCACGTTGTCGACGGTGTCCTCTTCGAGGTCAGCTTTCTCGATGAGTTCTTCACGCGGGGTGTTAAGGACAGCTTTTGCCGTTGCGCAACCCATGTCTTTCAATGCTTCGATTACCCACGAGTCTATTTCGTCCTTGAACTCGTCGAGGTAAATGTCTTCTTCATTGTCTTCGAGGTCGCGGTAGACGTCGATTTCATAGCCTGTCAACATGGTGGCGAGGCGGATGTTCAAGCCACCTTTACCGATGGCGAGAGAAACTTCTTCGGGCTTCAAGAACACCTCAGCATGTTTGTTTTCTTCGTCAATCCTTATTGAGGATATTTTGGCCGGGCTCAATGCGCGCTGGATGAACAACTGCGGATTTGACGTGTAGTTGATCACGTCGATGTTTTCATTGCGCAACTCCCTGACGATTCCGTGGATTCTGGCTCCTTTCACGCCTACACATGCTCCTACAGGGTCTATGCGGTCGTCGTAGGATTCTACGGCAATCTTGGCGCGTTCTCCCGGGATGCGTGCCACGGCTCGGATGACGATGAGCCCGTCGTGGATTTCTGGCACCTCAAGCTCGAACAGCCTGCGCAGGAAGGTGTCGCTGGTTCTCGACACGGTTATTTTTGGGTTGTTGTTCTTGTTGTCGACATTATATATGACGGCCCTGACGGTATCGCCCTTGCGGTAAAAGTCGGTAGGGATTTGTTGGTCCTTTGGCAGGAGCAATTCGTTCTTGTCGTCGTCGAGTAGCAATATCTCTTTTTTCCAAAGTTGATAAACCTCGCCGGTGACGAGTTCGCCTTCCATTTCTTTGAATTTGGAGTATATGGCATCCTTTTGCAAGTCAAGAATCTTGCTTGCGAGAGTTTGGCGCAGGTTCAATATTGCACGGCGGCCAAACTTGGCAAAGTCGATTTTCTTCGTGTGTTCTTCACCTATCTCGCAATCGGGATCAGGGTTGTCGACATCGTTTCGAGCATCGGTCAGGCTGATTTGCTTTACAGGATCTTCCACTTTGCCGTCGGGAACGATTTCGAGGTTCTGATATATTTCACAGTCGCCTTTGTCAGGGTTCATGATTACGTCGAAGTTCTCATCGCTTCCGAACATCTTTGCGATGACGCTGCGGAATGACTCTTCCAAGACGCTGATCATTGTGGTTTTGTCGATATTCCTCAGTTCTTTAAATTCCGAGAATCGGTCGACCATGTCGATGGGTTCCTCTTTCTTTGCCATGTCTGTGCTTTAGTCTATAATGTTTTTTGTGTATTTTGTATCGTTGTAGTTTATGGTAATGTCTTCTTCCACCATTACCGGGCGTTTAGCGCCTTCGGGTTTAACTTTTGTTGTGGTGGTGATGGTGAAGGAGTCATCATTTGCTTCTTTCAAGGTGCCTTTCAACTTGCGTCCGTCGGAGGTCAACACTTCTACCGGGTTGCCGACATTCTTGATGTATTGCGCCTTTATCTTGAAGGGGGAGGTCAGTCCGGCCGAGCCTACTTCGAGTTCATAATCTTCTATGTTCCGGTCGAAATTGGCTTCGACGGCATTGTTGATTTTAACGCAATCGTCAATGCTGACGCTTGTCATGCTGTCGATTTCAACCACTATTCGATTATCGGGCGATATCGCGATGTCTACGAGGAAAATGTCGCTTCCTTCGATAGCTTCGTTCACCACTTTCTCCAACGCTGTTTTGTCTATCATCTGCTTGTAGTGTCGGTTTCGTTGTGTATTTAAATGTGCCAACAAGCGAGATTGTGGCATTTTGTAAAAAAATGAGGGAGCTGCCTGCCCCCTCCACTAATCCCGTTGTTTTTCTGTTGCAAATATACTTGTTTGATGTCACTTGCGCAAGGATTATATTAATAATGAGGAGATATTGGATGAATTATATGAATATTTATGGTTAATTAACTATTTTTATAAACACATGGGGCAGTATCTCATCCTAAAGTGGATAACTTTACAATAACGAATCATTTTTAGCGTTTTAAATAAAATTTTGATATCCATTTACTATGATGATTAAAGAAAAATTTAAATTATTATTGCTTGTAACGGTTGTTGCATTAATGGCGAGTTCATGCAATAATGACGATGATGTTGAATATTATTTTTTAAGGGTGGGCGATGGCAAGTTGTTGAGAGTGTCGACGCTGTCGGTAACCCAATACAATAGCGAAGGTGCATTTATCAATGCGATTGGCATGGTCAATCCGTATCCCGACGCGGCGGACAGCTATTACATGCGTTCTTCGTCGGTCGAGCTTGTCCGCGATACGGTTTATGGCTGCAATAACACTTACGACTTGAGCGACGTGTGGCAGCAAACGAGGTTCGGCGACTGGGCTCGTGTTTATGGCCTGTCGACCGACAAGACTTATCTTGTGAACTTCCAGCGCGTTACCAAATATCTTCCGTGTGCATATGATGAGAATATATTAGCCATACCTTACGACACCGATGACCGTGCTTTCATGGGAATTATAAACGGAAGCGTAGGATATGAACTTGCCGATGACAATATCAATGATGGCGGCAAGCTCGATGCTTATACCGTAGTGGCCTACATAGGCTATGATTCGGATGGCGCGGTTGTTAACAGGTATTATCCTTGTCGTCCCGAGGATATGCTGTGGGACTTCGGGATATTGAAACTCGGGGATGATTTTTGGAATTAATAAATAGATTGTTAATATGATATCGGAGGGTCATGACGTTAAATGAAACGAGCATGACCCTCTGTCTTTTTTGTCAATGTGCACGTCAGTAGAATAATGTTATTCCTGCCGATAAATGATTAAATTCGGGCCCGAAGTTGGTGTCAAGTATGTCGCAAGGAGAATATTTTATATAGCATCCTATGGCTCTGTAATTGAGCTGCGCCATAAGGTCGACAGTTACCTTTTGTTGCCTTATGTGGTCGTCGGAGTAGGAGCGTTCTTCGCCGTCGAGCGTGTATTTGGTTTTCATGCTTCCATGCAAGTTGAAGTTTACGACGGCTCCGGCGTTGAATGTGAAATGCTTGCCGAGGTCTTGTGAGAACATTACCGGGACTGTGAGGCTGAATATTTTCAATCTTGAGAAACTTGGATCGGCATTATCTTCATAGGGTGCCAGCATGAGCTTGTTCCCATCTTTTATAAAGCGTGAACCGCCTGTCATGCGGTAGTTTTTCCAGTCGATACCTATGCCCATGAAGAAAGATGAGCCATTGTTCCAAGGCCTGCATCTCACCGCTATTATGTGGTCGAAGAATATTTCATAGGAACTTGCCATTTTTATGTCCATCGGTGACGGGGCGTTGACGGCGTTGACAAATCCGAAACCCAATCCTCCCGATTCAATCGTGAAAGTGGATTTTTTCGAGTCATTGCGTCGGTTTTCGGCGAAAATCGGCAAGTTGAACTCCCAGTTGCTTTCTTTGATTTGTTCGTTGTCGGATGAGGAAGTTGTCCGTTCGTAAGAATAATAGTAATCTGGATTCTCTTCCGAACCGAAGATTTCAATCTTCAGGGAACTGTCGTTGTGGCTTACCATTACCGAGTCGGGGCGTGAAAACTTGTAGACAGAATCTGTCATCACGTTTTCGGCTGCCATGGCGACGGTTGCCATGTTAAGCATCAAAGCAAAGATGATAAAGGGACATTTCATAGTTGTAAGTTTTATTTAATGATTATTTGTGACGTATGAATGTTTTTTTCAGGCTTTCGAGCGTTGCTTCTCCTTCCATGTATATTATTGCAGTTTCGGGCTTGGAACCTTTTTGCAACATGCCGTTTCGGAAGAATATGTATCTGTTGTTGTCGCTGTTGCTGTCATTGAATGCGAGGAACGCGTAGTATATGCGGCCACCTTTGGTGCCGATCTCCTTGTCGGATGCCTTTTTTGCATCGATAGTCACCAGTCGTTCCATTTGTTCGGCCATGGCCGAATCGTTGACGGCCGTTATGCTGCGGAACAGTGAAAGATCGTATATTTTCAGCACTTTCCCTTCCATATAAACTTCAGTTACATTTTCCTTTTCGCGGCATCTGTTTTCAAACAATTGCGCCACAGCAAGTCCGTCTTGGGCGTTCAGCGTCAATGTTGCCGCCATTAATATTATTGTTGCAAGAATAAACCGTTTCATAACCGTTTGCCTTATTCGTTATCCATAAAGTTGAACATCTCAGATAGTTGGGAGTCGGCTGTCATTTGGTCGCGAGCATCGCTCATGCCTTGCAGGGCATATTGCATCTGTGCCAAGGCAGTTTCGTCGTCGGTGTATTTCACTCCGCCTATGTAAGTCACGCACCTGTTGTTTTGATTCTTCAATATTGGAATGGATATGCTCAAAAGCAATATGGCAACAGCAGCTGCGGCTGTCCATCGAGCCGTCAGGCGGCGTTTCCCCTTTCGGTGGTATGATGCGTGGCCGGTGACGGCAAATCCCATTACGGCTTTCACCTCGTCCCATTCCCGGCCTTCGGCTTTGCCCGAAGCAAGGAATTGCTTTAACGCGCGTTCCTCCTCGTCGCCGGCTGTCGCGTTGAAATAATCCTCGACGAGACTGTGCCAGTATTCCATATCATAGCCTTCGTGTTGTTTCATAATTGCTTATTGTAAATTTCTCTTATTGACTTTCTTGCTCTTGACAGTTGCATTCTCACGGCAGGTTCTTGCATGTCGAGTTTCTGTGCAATCTGCGAGAAACTGTATCCTTTGAATTCCTTCATCACGAATATTTCGCGTTGGTTGTCGGTGAGTTGTGCCATGATGATGCGTTCAATAGTTTTGAATTGTTTCTCCGGGTTCTCATCGTCATCGTCGATCACGTCGGAGGTGATGTCAATGTCGGGATTTAATGATATTGTAGGTGAAGCGTTGCGTCGCCGGTAAGCATCTATCCCGATGTTTCTGACTGTTGTTTTTATTAAAGCCTCTGCTTCCGAAGTAGATCCTATGCTGGCCCGGCGAGGCCACAATCGGCAGAAAGCTTCTTGAAGCGCATCGTCGGCATCCTCTTCTCTTGGAAAGAAGCGCGTGGCAAATCGGAGTGTCTTCTTACGAAGTTCGATAAAAACGGATGTCAGAGCTTTTTCGTTCATTGTAATTTATCGTTACAACAAAGAAAACGCGTCAAACCGGGTTTTGTAACATTTTTATTGGAAAAAATTTTCAAAAGGTTGCATGCAGTTGGTAGACAAGTCATGATACAAAAAATCCCTCCCGGGAAAGGAGGGATTGGCTGTCTTGGAGAAGTTACTCGGCGACGATGCGCATGTGAGCTTTAGGGTAGCGCAAGACGAGGCAGCTGGCTTCGGTGAGTACAAGCGCGTCGGTATTGCGCAATCCTGCCGTTTTCAGGTCGAGGGCTTCGGTGTCGAATGGCAGATGGCTGTACTTTTGCAAATAGGCTGGGTCTATTATCATGCCATCATCGGGCATGCCACAATCGTCAAACACCTCGGAGAGCAAGACATACAATCGGCCGAATTTGGAATTTATTTCATTGAAGTCTATTCCCCACTTGGTGACTGTGTCTCTGGCATTTACCACTTTTGTGTAATCTATTTTGTTGATGGCTTCTATGAGTCCCGAGCCGCCTATCAGCACTTTTCGTTTTGAGCCTGCGTTGCCTGTGAATGCTTCACGCATCATTTCGATTAACGTGTCTTGGTCGAGCGAAGATTTGTCATAAGCAAATTCTTTTCCGGCCTGGTACCAGATGCCACCGGTAAACATGACTGTTTCTTTCTTGCGGTAGTCGTATATGCTCCGTTTCACACCGAAGAGGAAGTTCTTTTCCATTCCGAGCCTCATGTCGTAGATGGCTGCCTCTTCTTGGTCGGAAAGGTTCCAGTTCACCTCTTTGTCGGCTATTTTTTGCAGAGTGCTTTGTTCGATTTGCATTTTGAAAATCTGGCAATAGTTTTGGGCTTTCTGCGGAAGCGATTCAAATTGTGCCGTTTGCACGTCGAGTTCGGATGCTGCACGTCCAATCCTTATCAGCGTGGTCAACGATGGAATGGATGGCACGCAATTTTCCACCGATCCTATCTTCATGCCATTTACGGCTATTACGGTTAATCCTGTGTCATCTTTTGCCGCCACATATAGCACGAGTCCGCCAGGCGAAGCAGTGACACCATCGGGTTCGTACCCTTTAACCGATTTTATCAGTATGGTATCGGATACTGCGAACATATCGTCATTATTGGTCTTCAACGATGCTTTTTGGGCGGCCGAGGTGGCTGTTTCCGAGTTTGGAGCAGTGTATTCGGCTGTCACTATAGCCGTTGTCGGTTTCGTGTCGACGGTGTAATAGTCGACAATCATGCTGCCTGCGCGTTTGGTACCGGCACATCTCGACAATTGGTCCACAGGCGTGGCCATCGGGCGTATTTTGATGATGCGTTTGTCAATCTCATTGAGAAGGAAATCGCTTGAAGAGTTTCTGACGGTGTCGGTTGTCAAAGGACCGTCTACAACATGTTGTCCGTCTTCGGCACCTGCTATTATGGCTGCGAAAGCCATTGTCAGTCCGTTGTCGTCACTGCATCCCGACAATAGAATTGCAACGATGGCGACAATCGAGGCCAGTAAAGCAATCGAGCTGCGATGTTTCTTTACAGTGTTGCTTATTTGCTTCATCAAGGAGCCTGCCTGCGTGTTCTTTGTTGGTTTCTGTGCTTTTTTCATGAGTGATACATTGTTAGTTATTATGATATTAAGGTTTTTACTTGAATATTAGGTTGAAAATTCGGGGGCGTTATTTTTCATGGTTCTGCATGTTGTCATGCTTCAGAGCTGCCTATTTGCTTTAACGTGCGCCGATGTCGTTTCATGTCTATGGCTTCATTGCGTCCGCGTATGTAGCCATTGCTGTCGGCATCGTTCACATGACGGTCGTGGCAGACGGCTTTGAGCAAGATTTCTACGGCTTTGTCATTCCAGTCGCAAGCCATTACCGCAAGTCCGGCTTTGCCTACTGCTGTAGCTGTTTCGTCGTCCATTCCGAATTTTTCGGCAACCGAGGCCGGCATTTCTGGTGGCTCCTGAGGGAAATTGCGCTTGGCCGACAATTCGGCGTTTTGACCCGACAGAAGGTCGGCTATGAACCGGCATAGTCGTGGGTCGGTGAGGGCAATCGATATGAGCGGATTTTTCATCCATTCGGCAAATTGCTTTGCAATGTCGTTGTGTTCTATTCCGAGGTCATTTTCGGGTTGATGTCCTTGCGGTGACATGTTGTCATTTTGTAGTTCATTTTCCATGGCATTCAGTTTTTAATGTATTGCAAAGATAGTCGCCGCCAGATTTGCTTTACATTATCAAAAATGACATAGGACGAAATGCGTGAATGTCGGCATTTTAGGACTATTATTTGTCAGATGCAGCCGAAATGATTAATTTTGAAGCAATAAAATACATTGGTTTGAAAAAATGAAATCAATTTATGTCCTAATTCTTTTTGTAAGCGTTCTTGTGGGATGTTCATCTTCAGGAAATAAGCAATCGAGCGGTAGCGAGACAACCGGCGGCGTTGTTGATTCTATGTCGGTTGTCGCGGCTTTCAATGCCGATTCGGCATATTCATTCATTTCTGCGCAGTGTGATTATGGACCGAGAGTGCCTGGCACGAAGGCACATGGGCTTGCCGGAGACTATCTTGCAGGGAAGTTGCGGGAATATGGAGCTGTGGTCACTGAGCAACGTATGAAGTTGACCACATTTGACGGAACGGAGATTGATGCACGCAATATAATAGGGGAGTATAACGAGTCGGCCGGCAGACGCATATTGCTGGTTGCCCATTGGGATTCACGTCCATGGGCCGACAGTGACCCTAAAGAGGAAAATCGCAAACTGCCGGTGATGGGTGCCAATGACGGTGCCAGTGGCGTTGGCGTGCTGCTTGAAGTGGCGCGGCAATTGTCGTTAAAACAACCGTCGATTGGCATAGACATCTTGTTTGTCGATGCCGAGGACTGGGGAGACAGTGGCGGTGGTGAGGAGACATGGGCTTTGGGAACGCAGTATTGGACAAAGAATCCGCACAAGCTCGGTTACAGGCCTATGTTTGGAATCCTGCTTGACATGGTGGGTGCCGAAAATGCCCGTTTCGCACGGGAATATTTCTCCATGCGATATGCCAGCGGCATAGTCGATGAAGTGTGGCGTATAGCTCGTGAATCGGGGTACGGAAGCTATTTCAGCGACGAATATGGTGGAGCCGTTACCGATGACCATGTGTTTATAAACCGAGCCGGCATCCCATGTATTGACATCATCGACCAGAACAATTCTACCGGGACAGGTTTCTTTGAAGAGTGGCACACGACAAGCGACACGCCTGCAATAATCTCGAAAGAGTCGCTTGATGCCGTTGGACAAACGTTGCTCAACATGATTTACGGTTACTGATGTTACGGTAATAATTTTATGATTTTACATAAGAACATATAAACAACTCATTTATGAAACATTTAAGTTATTTAATCATGGGTTCGGTCATAGCTACGAGTTGCTCGGTGGGCGGCAAAATAGATTATCCGGTCGCAATGAAGGACACGACGGTAGTCGATGACTATTTCGGAACGAAAGTGTATGATCCGTATCGTTGGTTGGAAAATGACACTTCCGAAGCCACAGCCAAGTGGGTTGAGGCCGAGAATGCAGTCACCAATGCATATCTTGAGAAAATTCCGTTTCGCAAGGCTTTGCACGACCGCATAGCTGAACTGTATAATTATGAGAAACGCGGCGTTCCGTTCAATAAGAATGGTAAATATTATTCTTTCAGGAATTCAGGTTTGCAGAACCAAAGCGTGCTTTATGTGCAGGATGCAATTGGCGGCGAGGCTCGTGTGGTTCTCGATCCTAACACATTGTCGGATGACGGCACTGTGTCGCTCGATGCGATAAGTTTCTCTGACGATGGCAAGTATCTGGCTTATTCAGTTTCTCGAAGCGGAAGCGATTGGCGTGAAATATATGTCATGGACCTTGCAACTGGCAAGTTGCTTGAAGACCATATCAACTGGGCCAAATTCACTGGTATAGAATGGAGTGGTGACGGTTTCTATTACAGTGGATATGACGCGCCCGAGAATGAAGAGACTGCATACTCTCAGAAGAACGAGTATCATAAAGTATTCTATCACAAGCTCGGCACGCCGCAATCTTCCGACCGTCTTGAATTCAGCGACAGCGAGCATCCATTGCGCTTTTACAGCACATCGGTTTTTGGCCGTTATGTGTTTGTGTATGAATCAGAAGGCATGGGCAACAGTATTGCAGTCAGGGATGCCAAGGCTGCAAATGGAAAATATCGTACACTTGTCGACGACATGAGTGTTGTGTGCTTTGTCGTAGGAGTGGATGAGGCTCGCAATCGCATTTATGTGTACACCAACGAAGATGCCCCGATGGGCAAGCTGGTTGTCTATAACCTCAAGACATTGAAACCTGAGAAAGAACTATTGCCCGAAAAGGATGTCATGCTCACGGGTGTGTTGCGTTCGGGCAATGATAATTTCATAGCAATGTATGAAGAAGATGCGTGCAGCCACGCTTATTTGTATGATTGTGACGGAAAGATGATTGACGAGATTGAATTGCCATCGTCGGGAACAGCTTCGTTTAGCGCAAGTTCCAAGAATGATGATGTGTTTTATTCTTTTTATTCGTTCACAAATCCCGGCACGTTGTATCTATATGACAAGAAAGCCGGCAAGTCGGTTGAGATATGGGAACCCGACATGGATATAAATCTCGATGAATTCGTAACCGAGCAGGTGGAATTCCCGAGCAAGGACGGTACAATCATCCGCATGTTCCTTACCTACAAGAAAGGTCTTGAGCGCAATGGCAATAATCCGGTTTTGCTATACGGATATGGCGGCTTTAACATCAGTCTGACTCCCGATTTCAAGCCACAGCGTCTACCATTTTTGGAAAATGGCGGAATTTATGCTTCGGTTAACTTGCGTGGAGGTTCGGAATATGGTGAAGAATGGCATCAGGCAGGTGTGAAGATGAACAAGCAGAATGTTTTTGACGATTTCATCGCTGCTGCCGAGTATCTTATAAAGGAAAATTATACGTCTCCTGCGAAATTGGCATGTAACGGCGGTTCGAATGGCGGTTTGCTCATAGGTGCGGTCGTTAACCAACGTCCTGACTTGTTTGCCGCTGCAGTTCCTCAAGTAGGCGTGATGGACATGTTGCGTTATCATTTGTTCACGATAGGATGGAATTGGGCTTCTGATTACGGGCGCAGTGATGACAGCAAGGAGATGTTTGAGTATTTATATAAGTATTCACCTTTGCACAACATAAAGAATGACGGTACGACTTATCCGGCAATACTTGTAACGACTGCCGACCATGACGACCGTGTAGTTCCTGCCCACTCATTCAAGTATGCTGCCACATTGCAAGCATCCGATACAGGCGACAAGCCTAAGTTGATAAGAATAGATAGCAAGGCCGGACACGGAGCCGGCAAGCCGGTATCGAAAATAATCGATGAACAGGCCGATATTTACGGGTTCATTCTCTATAATATGGGAGAAGAATATGTCCCGCAAGGCAAGTGACGATTGTAGACACATAATATGAAAAAAATCCATGCATCGCTTTGTGGTGCATGGATTTTTTTGTGATTGTTAATGTGGCAAACGGAGAATTTCACCGCTGTCTATTATTCGTGGCGGTTTAGCAAGTTGTTGAAATAGAACTGCAAGACTTCATTGGCTGCTGCAAACGAGCTTTGCCTGTTTGCGAGCACCCGTTGTTGCTTGTCTTGGAGCATGTCTTCTATTATGGGGTTGTTGTAGAAATGCTCTTTCAATTGTTCATTGATTGTTTCATACATCCAGTATTTTTCCTGCTGTCGGCGTTTTGTGTAGAAATATCCGTTCTTCTTAACGAAGTCGAAATATCGGTATATCATGTCCCACACTTTGTCGATTCCTATTTCATAGTATCCTGAGTAGGTCATTACTTCGGGAGTCCATCCGCTTGGTGGTGTCGGGAACAAATGCAAGGCATTCCTAAATTGTGCAGCAGCCAGGTTGGCGCGGTCCACATTGTCACCATCGGCCTTATTTATTACGATTCCATCGGCCATTTCCATAATGCCGCGTTTAATTCCCTGCAATTCATCGCCAGTTCCGGCAAGCTGTATCAACAGGAAGAAGTCGACCATGGAGTGCACGGCGGTTTCGCTTTGACCCACGCCTACGGTTTCAACGAATATCTTGTCAAATCCTGCGGCTTCGCACAACACGATTGTTTCGCGAGTCTTGCGGGCAACGCCTCCCAGCGACCCTGCTGACGGGCTGGGGCGAATGAATGCGTCGGGATGCACCGACAGCTTTTCCATTCGTGTCTTGTCGCCGAGAATGCTCCCTTTGGAGCGTTCGCTGCTTGGGTCGATGGCAAGAACAGCGAGTTTCCCCCCGTCTTTGAGCACATGAAGGCCGAAAACGTCGATGCTTGTACTTTTCCCGGCTCCCGGGACGCCTGTTATGCCTATGCGTATAGATTTGCCCGAGTAAGGCAGACATTTTTCAATTACCTCTTGGGCTATCTTTTCATGTTCGGGATTTTGGCTTTCGACAAGAGTGACGGCCTGGCTTAGTATGCTTATGTTGCTTTTGAGGATGCCCTCTACATATTCGGCTGCACTGAGCATCCTTCGACGCTGGCGGCGTTTCATATAGGGATTGACCGTTGGCGGTTGTTCTATTCCTTTGTTTACGGCCAGTCCTGCAAACTGTTTGTCATTTTCGGGATGTTCCATAGCGATTGTTTTTATTTTTTCATTCCCACAACCCTGAGCATTGTTTTAGGCTTCTCGGGGTCATTGGAATATATTATTATGTTGGAATTTAAAATTTTTTCAGGAATCTTATATGGGATTATTGAAATTTCTACGGTCAATTCTTCATTTGGCTTGATGCTTTCCTTGTCTTGCTTGACCGAGATGAAGTCATCGGCTGGATTGATGCCGTAAATTTTGAGCGTGCTTTTGCCGCAATTGGTCACGGTGAATTTTCTTGTTACGGCTGTTTGGCAGGTGCTGTCGATGTCGTCAAATATCACACGGTCGCTGTCGAGTTTCATGACCGGAGCATTCGCCTTTTCGCGTTTGCTCCATTTGTCAAAGTCTTCATATACGACAGCCGTTGCTTCTATCGTGGTTATTCCTGCTGTTGCCGAGGAGTTCGGTCTTAAAGGCTCGGCGAGCATGATGAATTGCAAGTCGTTGAAACCGTATCGCTTGATTTTTTTTGTGTCTAATTTTATTTTTATTGTGTAGCGGCTTTTGGGCGCTATGATTCCTTTGTCGGGTGTAAGGCTTATCGGTGACGGAATATCCTCGGCATAGAATTTAACAGGGTCGTTGCTGTCGTTGAAAGCTTCGATTGCGGCAACGCGAGTGTCGCCATGCGTTAGTTCACCGAAGGGTATGATTGATGTGTCCAGCCTCATGGAACCAACGGTGACAGGGTATTGGTCGCTAACCGTGGATTCTTCGGGTATCACGATTCCTGTTATTGATAACGATGTGCGCCGAGGTGTGGAATTGGATAGCACTACAAAGAACATCTCAAATTCGCCCGGCCTGCCTGCCGGATTGAATGTTGCCGTTATCTTGGCCGTGTCGCCGGGTGCTACCGGGCGTGTCGGGCCGATGGTTGCGGTACATCCGCATGTTGATCTCACATCTTTTATCACTACATCTTCGTCGCCGTCGTTGACAAACATGAAGTCGTGCGACACTTTCCCGTCTATTTCGGCTATGGTGCCGAAGTCATGGCTTGTTTCAAGCCATGATATGTTTCCCGAGGCATTTAATGCCAACGGTAGCAGCAATACTGTGATGAGTGTCGCCCGACGCATTGCAAATAAGGAGGGATTGATGAGAAACTACTTGTTATCGGGGATGATGGAACCCTCGAGATACAAGTCGGTTTTCTTTTCCCGGCCGTTTGTCACGATTGTCACCTTCTTCAGGAATCCGCCTCCTGGTTGTCCGTTTGGATTGAACAATACTGTTATGCGTCCTTTTTTCCCCGACATTATTGGTTTCTTTGGATAGTCGGGTCTTGCGCATCCGCAAGATACATGAGTATCCAGAATCAAGAGTGGGTCGGAGCCGGTGTTGACAAATTCAAATTCGCATTTCACCACTCCGTCCGATTCTTTTATGTATCCGAAGTCGTAGACCTTTTTAGGGAAAGTGGCTTGTGCATAGTTGTTGTCCTTTGCAGCCAAAGAAGTCGCAGCCAGCAACATGGTCAAAAAAATCAGAGTAAATTGTTTCATTGAATTGGCTTGAATTGTTTGTCACAAATTTATCGTAAGTCGAGCGTTGCAGAAGGAAAAGACATGTTCATGTCTCCCTTGCCGAGACGCATGCTATAGTCTACAAATTTAGCAATTTAATATCCAATGGCAAGAAAGGCATGATTAAATTTTATTTCCTACCGTTAAAGTTAGGGTGGTTTTATGTGGCTTTCAGATATGTAAGTCTTGTAAATTCCAATAAAATTTGATTTTTTTCATAAAAAATTGGCAAAAGGCTTGCACAGTAACGATAATAGCATTAACTTTGCACCGCAATTAGGACGATGAGTCTTGGTTGAAAGGATTGTCTTATGGTGTAATGGTAGCACTGCAGTTTTTGGTTCTGCCTGTCGAGGTTCGAATCCTCGTAAGACAACTCTGAACGGGAGGCCGGAAATTTCCGGCCTCTTTTGCTATATTCATTTTGCAGAGAGACATCATTGGTGGGGCAGTGTTTTGTGTGGAGCCGTCGCAAGGTTCCTGTCAAGCCATGATGATTGAAAAAACGGCCTCCATGTTATTTGGAAGCCGTCGGTTTGAAAGTTGTTGCTATGTTGTTTATTCTTTGTCGCCAAAAGCGAGGTCTCCGGCATCGCCCAATCCCGGTACAATGTAGGAATGCGCGTTTAGCTCAGGGTCTACGACGCCCACCCATACGGTTGTTTTTTCTTCTGGAAAATGAGCCTTGACGAAATCAATCGCTTGTTGCGAAGCTATGACCGATGCCACATGTATATGAGCCGGCTTGCCTTTGGTGAGCAGGGCTTGGTAAGAAAGCTCCATCGATGAACCTGTGGCAAGCATCGGGTCGGAAATAATGACTGTTTTGCCATCAATGCGAGGGCATGCGATGTATTCGATGTGTATGTCGAATCGGTCGCTTGCTTGCCGGTATTTCCGATATGCGCTTACAAAGGCATTTTGAGCTTTGTCAAAGTAGTTCAGGAATCCGTTATGGAACGGCAGCCCGGCCCTCAATATCGTGGCAAGTACTATGTCATCGGTAATCTTGTGGCATTTTGAAGTGCCGAGGGGCGTTGTGACGTCTGTCAATTCGTAGTTCACCCGTTTTGATATTTCATAGGCCATTATTTCCCCTATGCGTTCGAGGTTGCGCCTGAATCGCATTCTGTCTTGCTGTATGGCTGTGTCGCGCAATTCGGCCATGTATTGGCTCACGAGCGATTTTTCTTTTGAGAAATCTATTATTTCCATGAGGCTCTGTTCAAGGTTGTTTTACATTCCAAGTATTTGTTTCGATCTTGTCCGGTCTTCTTCCAGTTGATGTTTTAATTCCTCTATGGAGCTCATTTTTGTCTCTGTTCGCAGGAATTTTACAAATTCAACCGTTATTCGTTGTCCGTATATGTTATCGTTAAAGTCAAATATATGCACTTCGATACTTTGCTTTGAGCCATTGCCCAGCGTCGGTCGCGTGCCGATATTTGCCATTCCGCCAAGTGTCCGGCCATCCTCTATTGTCACTCTAACGGCGTAAGCTCCCCGGTGCGGTATTACGAGCGTTGGGTTGATGTTTCCTACGTTTGCTGTCGGGAATCCGATGGAATGGCCTATTTCAAACCCATGTTCCACGGTTCCTTCCAGTTTGAAAGTGCGTCCGAGACAATTGGCTGCATCGTCCACTTTCCCGGCCATTATAAGCTTGCGTATTATGGATGAGCTGACAGGACTGTAAATGCCGTGATATTCATTGGCTTGTATCAGTTCCACTCCGAGTTCCAGCCCGTGTTGCCTGTAATCGTTGAAATCCTCGGCGCGATTATGCCCGAAACGGTGGTTAAAGCCTGTGATGAGGATCGATACTCCATAATGGTCGCGAATGAATTGTATGTAGTTGGCCGAGCTTAGGCTTGACAGTCTTATGTTGAAATCCATAAGGACTATGTAGTCGACGCCGAGTTGTTTTATTGCTTCAAGCCGTTCGTCGAGTGTCATCAGCATCTGTATGCCGCTGTTGGGGTACAGTACCTGCTGAGGATGTTCTTTGAACGTTATCACTGCCGACTTCAGGTTGCGCTTGCGTGCGGTTTCGTTGAGGAAGCCGATTAGCATGGCATGACCGCGATGCACGCCGTCAAACATTCCTATTGTTGCTACCGTCGTGCCAGATGCTATAATGTCGGGTTGGGTAATGACTTCCATCATGTATTGTAATTTTCGAGTTAGTGCCTTAATGGTTATAAGATGCCTTTTGCCTTGAGTATGTCGACAAACTCGGTTCCGGGTGCGACGAGTGCTGTCCCGAATCCAAGAGCTTGTGCCGCATCGAGGTTCTTTTGTGAATCGTCAAGAAACAACGTTTCGCCGGGAACGATGTCGAGATTCTTTATTGCATATTCAAATATCTCGCGACCCGGTTTGGAGCATTTGGCTATGAATGATGCTACTTGCCCGTCAAAATAATCACGCATCTCAAATCCTTCAGTCCTGAATGATTCTGCTATTTTTGAATAGAACATTATGGGATTGGTGTTTGACAGCAGGTATATCCTGTATTTTTTGCGCAATTCACGCAGAGATTTCAGCCTGTGAGCCGGTATTCCTAACAGGAATTGGTTTAGTGCCGAGTCTATTTCTTCGTCGCTTATGTGGCGGTCGGTTTTAATACGGGCCCTTATTGCATTTCTGAATTCTTCGGGGCTTATTTTCCCGTCTTCTAATTGCATGAATTCGCCCGATTGTACATATAATCCAAGCATCTCTTCGGCTCCTTCCATGCCCAAAGTGGTCAATGCCTGGACGCATCGGTCGCGATTAATGTCCATTATGACGCCTCCAAGGTCGAAGAGCAGATTTTTAAAGGTGTTCATTTATAATGTGGTTCTGATTGTATTCCAATCTGCAAAATTAGTCATAAATGTTGAGAAAATATGGAAGTCGGAGGCTGTTTAACGTGCCTTGGCGTGTGAGTGTAGAAGAAAATAATCAGTTAGTTTTTGGTTGGGAATAAAAATTCACTTTATTTTGCAAAATAGATTCTAAATATAGTATGGGCGAGAATGTCAATATCAGACCGTTTAAATTCATCCCTTATTTTAAGACTGTGCTATGGGGTGGGGAGCGAATAGCTTCTTACAAAGGGATTAAGGTTGCATTGCATGACATAGGTGAGAGTTGGGAAATCTCGGGGATGGAAAGCCATGAATCGATAGTTGCCGAAGGTGAAGACCAGGGCGTTAAATTGTCGGATTTGATAAGGAAATACAAGGGAAAACTTGTAGGAGATTCAGTTTATGCGCGGTATGGCGACAGGTTCCCGTTGCTTGTGAAATTTATCGACGCGCGTCATGATTTGTCGTTGCAAGTGCATCCTGATGACGAACTTGCAAAGGCACGCCACAACGGGATAGGCAAAACGGAGATGTGGTATGTTATCGATGCCGACCGTGGGGCATTGATTTATGCCGGGTTGTCGAAGCCCATCACCCGCGATGATTTCATGTGCATGGTGGCCGACAATACGATTATGGATGTAGTGGCAAGACACGAGTCGCATCCCGGCGACTTGTTTTACCTGCCATCGGGAAGGTTGCATACCATAGGTGCCGGAAACTTCTTGGTCGAGATTCAACAAACATCGGACATAACTTATCGCATATATGACTTTGACCGTCTTGACTCTGACGGGAAGCCGAGAGAGCTGCACACGCAACTTGCCTTGGATGCTATAGACTATGCGGTGTACGACAATTACAAGTTGGATTACGAACACAAGGTCGAGGGTGATGCACAACTTTTGAAGTGCGACTATTTTGATGTGCACAAAGTGAATGTGGTGAATGAGTATGGCATGAAAGCATCGCAAGATTCTTTCAAGATAGTGATGTGCCTTGAAGGTGAAGTGAAAATAGTGGACAACTTCGGGAACGAGACAAAAATGCATCAAGGAGAAACGATTCTCGTGCCTGCTGTGACATCGTCTTTGCATGTAATCGGTTATGCTACATTGCTGACCGCTTCAATGTAAAATCATTTTATACTATTTTGTTTTGCGAGTCGGTTTTGTTATTTTTGTGACATAAGTAATTTAAAATCGATTTATATGAAACGCTTATTTATGGCTGTTGCAATGCTGGTTGTGACGGTAGCGGCATTGACGGCGCAAGATTCCTATTATAACAAGCGAGTTTACAAGGTAGGGAATGATTCCTTGCCTTATCGTGAACTTGTACCTCAGAAAATGTCGCAGGATGTGGATTATCCGTTGGTGATATTTCTTCATGGTGCAGGGGAGCGAGGGGTTGACAATGAAAAGCAATTGACGCACGGTGCGCAAATGTTCTTGAACCCCATTAACAGGGACAAGTATAAGGCTTATGTCTTGTTCCCGCAATGTCCCGAGGATGGCTATTGGGCTTATCCGAGTCGCCCACAATCGTTTATGCCTGACTCGATGCCTATTATAGAAGAACCGACAACTCAAGTGAAACTGTTGAGGGGGCTTATTCTTAATTATATAAAACAACACAATGTCGATCCAAACCGCGTGTATGTGATGGGTCTGTCGATGGGTGGCATGGCTGTGTATGACATTGTGGCACGTTATCCGCAAATTTTCGCGGCGGCTGTGCCTATTTGCGGAACTGTGAATCCCGAGAGGCTGAAAGACGTGAGAGGTGTTAAGTTCCGCATCTATCATGGTGATGCCGACAATGTGGTCACTGTCGAGGGGTCTCGTCGTGCCTATCTTGAACTGAAAGATAACCATGTGAATGTAAACTACTTTGAGTTTCCGGGAATAACGCATGGAAGCTGGGTTCAGGCATTCAACGATCCCGAGTTGCTGAAATGGATGTTTAAGTGCATCCGCCCCGATAAAGAATAAACGGTATAGATTATTGCATCCGATATAATGTGCAACAGGCATCTTTACACAGTGGTAATCCTGGGTGTAAAGATGCCTGCTGTTTATCAGTGTTTCAAGGTCTTTAGTACATTTTCCACTACTGTGTACATTTTTTCTATCGGCAAGTCAAGCATTTCGGCCGCTTGGCGGCATAATTCTATTTCGGTGTCATCATAGTCAGAGTCGGCCATCATGAGTATTATCATGTCGGTGAGATACAGTTGCTTCGTGTCATCGAGTAATGGAGGTGTCAGTTCAATGCTCTCCGGGTCATGGAGGCAACGGTTGTAGTCATCCTGCGTCAGGTCTTCACGTTCCATTACGATTCTTATTATTTCGTGTTCTGACGGATCAATTTTGCTGTCGGCGCATGCTAATGCGACAAGCGATTTCAAGTGGCTCAATTTTTCTTTTTGTCGTTGTGTCATTTCCATTGTGATTATCTTTTAGAGTAGGTTGTCTTTGTAGGGAAGTGTCAGGAGCGTAGGATTATTTCAATAGATGGCCGAAAAAATTGGTCAGTCGTTCGAAAAAAAATCAAGTCGGCATTCGGATTCATTTCGCAAGCGATTTCCGTAGTGCCGACTTGTCGTGATTTATTGCAGGGATTTTTATACTGTAAGGATTTCTTTTTCCTTAGCGGCAAATATTTCTTCGATTTTCTTCATGTACTTGTCATGAGTCTTCTGCATTTTTTTTTCGGCATCTTTTTCAACATCTTCGGGCATACCGTCCTTCACGGCCTTTTTCAACCCTTCGATGGCGTCGCGGCGTGCGTTACGCACCGAGATTTTTGCTTGTTCGGCTTCGGCCTTTGACTGTTTTACGAGCGATTTGCGTCGTTCTTCGGTCAATGGAGGAATCGACAATCTGATAACTTCTCCGTTGTTGTCGGGAGTTATCCCAAGGTCGGAGTTGATAATGGCCTTTTCGATAACTTTGAACATTGATTTTTCCCAAGGAGTGATTGCAATTGTCCTTGCATCGGGTACTGTTATGTTGGCAACATTGCTTATTGGGGCTTGACTGCCGTAATAGTCCACGCGTATGCCGTCAAGAATTTTCGGATTGGCCTTCCCGGCGCGTATGTGAGCGAGGGTCTCTTCGAGATAAGCCACCGCGAGTTCCATTTTTTCTTCGGCAGGTTTCAAATAATGATTTACGTCATTCATAAGAAAATATATGTATTGTGTTTTTAAGTGTTGTCTTGATTAATAAACTAATGTTCCTATCGGCTCGCCGTCAAGGACTTTTTCGAGATTGCCTTTTGTATCCATGTCAAACACAATGATTGGCAATTTGTTTTCCTTGCACAATGTTGTTGCAGTGAGGTCCATTACTTTAAGTCCACGCATGTATATTTCGTCGTAGCTTATCTCGGTGAATTTTGTCGCCGACGGGTCTTTCTCCGGGTCGGCTGTATAGATTCCGTCCACTCGTGTGCCTTTCAGCATTACGTCGGCCTCGATTTCTATTCCTCTCAATGCTGCACCGGTGTCGGTGGTGAAGAATGGATTGCCCGTACCTCCTGCGATGATGGCCACTTTGCCGCCTTTCATGGCTTCTATTGCTTTCCACTTGCTGTAATGCTCTCCTATCGGGAACATGTTGACAGCAGTGTACACTTGAGCCGGTTGTCCTATGCTTTCAAGGGCCGAACTCAAGGCCAATGAATTGATGACAGTGGCGAGCATTCCCATTTGGTCGCCTTTTACCCTGTCAACACCTTTGGCAGCCCCGGCAAGTCCGCGGAATATATTACCTCCACCTATTACTATCGAAACTTCAACGCCGTTTCCGGCTATGGCCTTTATTTGTTCGGCATAATCGCTTACACGGCCGGCATCGATTCCGTAACCTTGCTTGCCCATGAGCGATTCACCGCTCAATTTTAATAGAATCCTTTTGTATTTGGGTCTCATGACTTTGTGGGAATATATTATAAATTCATCTTTTACAAATTTAGTCACATTGGCCGTAGTGTCCAAAAAAACAGATGCTTTTTTTCTCCGGGATCGGCCGGCCTGCATATTATCGCCAAGATGCAGGCATTTAGTGGCATTGCGGCCGGCATGTGTGTTTGCAAATGAGGTGTTATTGCACTAACTTTGCAAATTATTGGCAATAAAAGCTATCATGGCAGGTTCAAATTTTATCGATTATGTGAAGATTTTCTGCCGCTCGGGGAAGGGCGGTGCCGGTTCGTTGCACTTTTTCAGGGCAAAATATATACCCAAAGGGGGGCCTGACGGTGGAGACGGTGGCCGTGGAGGACATGTGATATTGCGAGGAAACAGGAATTTGTGGACTCTGCTTCACTTGAAGTATAAGAGGCATGTCTTTGCCACAAACGGCGAGGCCGGCAGCGCAAACCGCAGTTCGGGAAAGGACGGCATCGACCAAGTGATAGAGGTGCCGTGCGGTACTGCCGTTTATGATGCCGATACGGGTCAATTCTTATGCGACGTGACCGAGGACGGTGAGGAAGTGAAGCTTCTTAAGGGTGGACGTGGCGGACTTGGAAACTGGCATTTCAAGAGTGCCACTAACCGCACTCCACGTTATGCCCAGCCGGGAGAGCCGGGCATTGAAAAGAGCATAATCCTTGAATTGAAACTGCTTGCCGACGTGGGGCTTGTGGGATTTCCCAATGCAGGAAAATCGACGCTTCTGGCAGCAATTTCGGCTGCCAAGCCTAAGATTGCCAATTACCCGTTTACCACGTTGGAGCCTAATCTTGGCATCGTAAGCTATCGCGACCGCCAATCGTTTGTGATGGCCGATATTCCCGGAATCATTGAAGGTGCAAGCGAAGGCAAGGGGCTTGGGTTGCGTTTCTTGCGCCACATAGAGCGTAATGCCGTATTATTGTTCATGATTCCTGCCGATGCTGGCGACATAAAACGCGAATATGAAATTCTGTGCAATGAGTTGCAGACATTTAATCCCGATCTTGCCGACAAGCCTCGGGTATTGGCAATAACCAAGTGTGACTTGCTCGATGACGAGTTGATGGACGAAATGCGCGGCGACTTGCCCGATGGCGTGAAGGCTTTATTCATCTCGGCTGTGGCAGGACAAGGGCTGACCGAGTTGAAGGATTTGCTGTGGAGGGAGATAAATGATGAAAATAATCGCATACCGACACGCATAACGCATCGCGACCTCGATGAGCGTCATCGCGTGAAAGAAGAAGATGAGTTTATCTACTCTCTTCCTGAAGGCGAAGGCTGTGACGAATGGGACGAGGAGCCGTCGGCCGGTGGACACATGACCGACGAACAGCAGTGGGATGACGAATACTGGCCCGAAAAATATAAAGACTATGACGATTGAACGCGAGTGGCTCGATGAGGAATCGGGTATCGAGCGATTCACATTGCTGCGAGGAGCCTATGACGCGTCCGACCCTTATAGTGGTAATTCGGTGTGTGGCTATACAGGCGATTCGGTTTCTCATTATGCCGAGTGTCGCGCGAATCTTGCAAAGTCGCTTGGCGTGGATGTATGCGACTTGATTCAGCCGAAGCAATCACACACTTCCCGTGTGGTTTTCCTTGATGACAGTTTCTTTGCCAAAGATTGCCATTCGTGTTGCGATTGCTTGCAAGATGTGGACGGAATCGTCACTTGTCGTCGAGAAGTGGCGATAGGTGTCAATACTGCCGATTGTGTTCCGGTGTTGTTATGTGCCGTAGGCAACACGCCCATGATAGCTGCAGTGCATGCAGGGTGGCGTGGAACTGTAGCCGGAATCGTGGCCAACGCAGTGGGCTGCATGGTGGCTCATGGTGCCGAAGCCGAGAACATTAAGGCCTATATAGGTGTTTCGATATGTGGAAAGTGCTATGAGGTAGGAGATGAGGTTGCTGCGATGTTTATAAATGCCGGTCTTGGTGGAAAAATGATTTTGTCGCGAAATGTGGCAACAGGCAAGGCTCATATAGACTTGAAAGAAGCAAATCGGGAATTACTCATAAAAGCAGGCGTGGGCAGGCATAGAATCTTCGTAAGCCATGAATGTTCTTTTGAGTCGCCCGATAAATATTATTCGGCGCGTCGCATGGGAGTAGGTTCAGGGCGTACTTTTACCGGACTGCTGTTGCATTAAGATAAGATCGAACTCTTATAAATATATTGAACGAGTTGTTTTATTAGCTAATTTTGCAACTCGTTAAAACAACATTATAATTATGAATATTCGGTTTCTTGCGACGGTAGGTACCGTCATGTTTTTGGCGGCTGCGCAATTTGAAGCAGCGGCACAGAAAAAAGATTTCAGTTATAATTTCTACGGGCAGGTGCGGGCTGATTTGTTTTATAACAGCCGTTCCAATTCGGAAACTGTAGACGGGTTGTTTTACATGTATCCTCGCGATCAAGAATTAGATATTTATGGTAATGATCTTAATGCCAAGCCCGATGGAAGTCTGTACACCATGTATTCACGCTTGGGTGTGAATGTGACAGGCCCGAAGCTTGGAGGAAAAATATCAACAGCAGGATGCTTGGAGATAGATTTCCGTGGCGGAGGAACCAATTACAACATGGTGCGCATACGACAGGCTTATTTTACGCTCGGATTCGGACAGTCGCAACTGCTTGTCGGCCAGACATGGCACCCTTTTTACGGAGATGTGGCTCCCGACATTCTCAATCTTAATATGGGTGCTCCATATCAGCCATTCAGCCGTGCTCCGCAATTGCGTTACCGTTATGCCGAAAAAGGGTTCCGCATGACAGCTTCTTTATTGTGGCAATCACAATATCTGTCGGTAGGCCCTGCTTCAAATGAAACAGGAGAGACTTCCTCCACTAAAAGTCAGAATTTCATAAAGAACAGTTGCGTTCCCGAAGTTGCATTGAATCTTGATTACGCCTCTAAAGGAGGTAACTGGCTCGCAGGTGTGGGAGTGGACATGACATCGATTGTGCCTCGCACTCAGGCCGAATATGAAGGAGCGGTCAGGAAAGTGGACGAGCGCATAACGTCGGTATCGGGCGAAGCTCATTTCAAGTTTGTCAGCGGCTCGTGGCTTGTTGCCGGCAAGACTGTGTTAGGATCCAATTTCACTCAAGCCAGCGGTGTGGGAGGTTATGCAATCACAGGTTATGACCAAATTACCGGTGAGCAGGAGTATAAACCTATAAAGGTTTCATCGACATGGCTTAATGTGGCTTATGGCAAGAAGTGGAGACCTGCGTTGTTCTTTGGTTATCTGAAAGCCATTAACATCGACGACTTTTCATCTATCATCGGTACCGGAGTGGGCGATGGCTTGGAGCAACTTGTCACCGCTTCGGCCGAGATTGCATACAAGCCGGCTGCACATTGGAAATTTGGAGCTGAATATATGCTATGCAATGCGTGGTATGGTGGACAACAAATGGGTGTCGAGGAGACGCATACCGTCATGAATCACCGCGTGGTCGTTACGGCGATTTTCCAATTCTGAACAGTCGACATTTAACCTCCACCATACAGATGGTGAAAAACTTTTTAAAAAGACGGACATTGCCGTTAACCATAATATATGATATGAATGATACATTAAGGCATCTTAAGGTTGCTATTATTTCGTTGGTTCCGCTGTCGATGTATCCCGATGACTCACGTTTCTCGTGGAATATTGCTTTAGATACCGAGGGACTGTATAATATTTCCGAGAATAGGGCAGGATGGAGTAATCTGCTTTCGGCAGGTGTAAGAGCTTGCTTGTGGAATGGAGCTTCTTTTGATGTCGAAGCATTATCGAGTTATGGGTTGAATGTGCCGGTTGCCGATGACATTCAAGGATTTTCTAATTTGGATGCAGGAGAGAACAGGGCCTTTCGCTTCAAAACAATCAGCCTTACTCAGGAATTTGGAGACGATTGGAAGGTTTCAGCCGGGCTGCGCAATGTTGACGGGGATTATTTCACATCACCGATGACATCGTTTTTCACAGGTTCGTCCTATGGTAATTTTCCCACATTGTCAATGAATTTCCCGTTGCCCACGTTCCCGTTGTCGGCAATGGGGGTGCATGTAGAATATTCTCCTGTTGAGGAAGTCGTGATAAAAGAAAGTTTGTATAACGGAGTGGCTTCCGACCGATTGGATGAGCAGTTTAGGATTGTTCCGCAGTCGGATGGCTTTTTTAATATCGGTAGCTTGGAGTATGTACATGAAGTTTTTGACAATGATTGCGAGATTTCCTCGGCGTCGTATACATTAGGTTATGCCATTGGAAACCCTTTGCCTGCCGATGATTCCGGTCGACGGCTCATTTCGTCGATATGGTGCAGTGTGGAACAACCTGTTGCAAGCATGGGTGATGCCTGCCTTGGATTGCTTGCGCAAGGTTCTTGGAGTCCTCGGCCTGCAATTGGAGGTTGTGACGGGTATGTATCGGCTGCCTTGCTATGGGAGAAAGATGATTTTGCTACGGCCGGGTTAGGTATAAACCATGCTTTTTTAAAAGAAACAGGAGAAACAGATATCGAACTATTGTTCGGATATTCGTTCTTTGAATATTTTACTATTTCTCCCGGAGTCCATTTTATACTTGAGGATAACGGACGGACGAGTGTGGCCGGATTGCTCAGGCTCTCGTTTGAAATAGGGAATATGTAGAGGGTGATGCTCTATATGACACCCATTATTTCGAGAATGGTTGGCGTGAGCAGGGCGGTGAATATGCCGTTTATCGTCAGCCCGAGACTGGCAAAAGCCCCGTATTTGTCGCTCACGTCCATGGCTCGTGAAGTTCCCATTGCATGGGCTGCCGTGCCGAGGGATATGCCCTGCGCTATGGGACTGCCTATGTGTGTAAGGCGCATTACTTTGAATCCCGTCATTCCACCGAATATACCGACGCATATAACTACGGCAGCCGTTAATGATGGGATGCCTCCTACGGCCTTTGTTACTTCCATGGCGATAGGTGTCGTTACCGACTTTGCCGCCAGCGACAACACAACCTCTTTTGATGCTCCGAGCAGTTGCGCAACGAGTACTACCGAGATTATGCCGACTATGCATCCGGCAAGTTCTGAGACTATGAGCGGGATGAACTGTTTCTTTATAGCCGATAATTCTTTGTATAACGGGACTCCCAATGCGACTACGGCAGGTTTTAGCCAAAATTCAATGTATTTGCCACCCTCGTTGTAGGTTTCGATGTCAACATCGGTGAGTTTTAGGAATGTTATTATGAAAATCGCCGATATGAGAATGGGGTTGAGGAATGTCCACCCTGTGCGCGATTGCAGGATTTGGCTTGCTGCATAAACGATGAACGTGAGCGCGAGCAGGAAATACATATTGTTGAGATATTCCATGATTCAAGAGTCTTTATAGCTTGCGCATGAGTTGATGAATCCATCCTGTAACCACTATTACGAGCATGGTGCTCAATGTGGCTGCAAGTAATATCGGCAGCCATTGTGCCTTGATTATGTCAAAGAAGAGCATAAGCGATACTGCCGCCGGGACGAAGAAGAAGCCGAGATTCTTAACAAGGAAGTTGGCCATGCCTTCGACTTGATCGAGTTTTATGACTTTTGTTGACAGTAATGTGGTGAGCAACAGCATGCCTATCATGCTTGATGGCAGCTTGATGCCCGTGAGCCACACGATTAATTCCCCGAGCGCAAGGCACCCGAAGATTATTGCACATTGAATAACCATAAAAACAATCTTTTTTAAATCGGGCGCAAAGTTAAGTAGTTTTTCGACAAAATGTCACGAGATAGTAATTAAATTTTGGCTTCCCGGCAATTTGCTTGATATTCAATGGCCGGGAAGTTTGCCGGTGTCTTTGATTAATCGCTGAGGATGCTTGGTTTTTGTCGCTTTTTAATAACTTTGTGGCTCAAACTCATGGCAAATGGCGATGCCGTGAAAAGATTTGCAAGGATTATGGCTGGACGAAAGTTATATTATTTGTTGAATAGCGGCAAAAATTCCAAGTTCAAATATTTCTTTAGGAATTATTTGCGTCTCCTTTGCCCCAAATGGATATGCAGGGCGAGGCGCGAGCGCATTATCAAGCGTCTGTCGCGTCGGTGCGACATGGATTATGTAATGCGCC
This sequence comes from uncultured Prevotellaceae bacterium, assembly GCA_905207705.1. Taxonomy (GTDB): domain Bacteria; phylum Bacteroidota; class Bacteroidia; order Bacteroidales; family Muribaculaceae; genus Avimuribaculum. Next base: position 246,216 of record CAJLMA010000003.1, on the reverse strand, counting down.
GGGTGGATTATTACAACAAGTTGTCTCGGCACGATACTCTTGCCTGCAAGTGGCATGAGTCTATGATATGCTTGTCACAACAAGGGATGTGCAAGGAGGGCAAAGTGTATTTTTTTGATTCTCATGAGTATTCAAGATTTTTCAAGCAAGATTTGCATTGGAAACTGCTTGCCGGCGACATAGTTGAGGTCCCGCCTGTACCTTCAATCGTGAAAAGCCGCCCTCTTGTGGCCGATAATGAGTTTTCGGTTCTGCTTAACATGGACAAGGTGAGACATTTTATTTTTGCAGACGACAAGAAGTCGTTTGGACAGAAGAAGGACATGGTAGTGTTTCGCGGCAAGATAGGAGTGCCGGGCAGCCCTATGTTCAAAGAAAACCGTTATCGATTCTTGAAGCAGTTCATGGGCAACCCGATGTGCGATCTTGGAGAGATAAAGAGCCGTTATTGCACGCCTGAATGGGTTGTGGATAAAATGACGATAGGGGAGCATCTCGATTACAAGTTTGTTCTTGCATTGGAGGGTAATGACGTGGCGAGCAACTTGAAATGGGTAATGTCGTCCAATTCGCTTGCCGTGATGCCGAGACCCACATGCGAGACATGGTTTATGGAAGGCACTCTCGTCGGCGGAGTGCATTATGTTGAGATAAAACCCGATTTTTCCGATCTTGAAGAAAAAATGAGATATTACATGGAGAATCAGGATGAAGCACTCAAGATAATAGAAAATGCGCATAAATATGTCGCTCAGTTCCGCGACAAGAAGCGCGAGCGTCTCATTTCGCTGCTTGTCATGAAAAAATACCTTTCTGTTGTCAATCCCTGGATCGAGTTGTAAGGAATTTATATATAGCCGAGGATATTTCGGCTATTATGGCTTCGTTGGTCTCCGGTGTTTCAAATGAGTCCTTGACGAATATGGCCAAGGAATAATGAGAGCCGTCAGGCAACATTATGTGAGCCACGTCGTTGGTTCCAATCCATCGACCTTGGCTGTTACGGACGCCTGTACCTGTCTTATGCGCTATTTTCGCGTCAGTTCCTATTCCTTTGGGGATTCGTGCCAGACCTGTGTTGCAATCGAGCATCGTCTGTCTTATGAATTGGATTTTGCTGTTTGTGCCGTCGGCTTTGATAAACAAGTCATTTATCAATGAAGCAGCCGAAAGCGGAGATGTGCAGTTGTCGTAAGATTTAGATATGTCTCGGTGCATGTCGTCTTCGGTTGCCGTGATGGCAAAGTCGGTAATGCCTATGCTGCGGATGCAGCTGTCGGTGGCTTGAGGACCGCTTGTCAACTTAAACAGGATGTCGCATGCATTGTTGTCGCTTAGTTTCAACGTGTATTCAAGCAAGTTTTACAGGCAATTTGATGTTGCCTTCCGGGAAGCTGTCGCGCAACGGGCTGTAAGTGTCGGGCTTCAAGTCTTCGGTCGATATGTTTACCATGTAGTCCATGCCGAGGTTATGCTCATGCAACCATCTTGCCACATGTATGGCTTGATGCATTTTCATCACGCTCATCAACGGGTAGTCGATGTTGTTGTTAATGGTGAGCGTGTCGGTGTCGTTGGCTATTAGGGCTATCCCTATGGTGGCATCTATACCGTCGATGATGGCTTGTAATTCTTGTTGGAGCTGCGATGTCGTGTCGCTTTTGCAGCATGAATATAAAAATGCAGCGACAAGCAGCAATGACATTTTTATGAGAATATTGACATGCATGTTACATGATGTTTTGCACAAAATTAGCACAAAATAGCGAAATCGCCGCTTGCGAATGTTCCTTCGAGATGGTTTAATGCGGCTTTTTTCAGGCAATTGAGGAAGAAAAACTCCCATTGTTCGTAATTCCCGGTTTCGTTTAGCCGTTGCAATTCCATGTAATATCGTGGTCCATACATGTGCAATACATGCGATAGTTGCAGGATAGGTTTTTCAAGAACATGTTGTTCTGATAAAAATAAAGTGTTGAGCAATCGGCCGACCCTGCCGTTAGCATCAATGAACGGGTGAATCATTTCAAATTGGTAATGAATTAAAGCGGTACGGATATATACGTTTTCCGTTTCTTCATAATTGATATATTTTTCAAGGTCGCAGAAAGCCGAGGTCATGTCTTCGTACACAGGGGGGACAAACAAAGCGTCATTCAGGTTGCTTCCTTTTTTACCGATCCATATTGGCGAGGCTCTGAATTCTCCAGGGTATTTCTTTTCATATCTTCTGCTGTTGCACATCAAATAATGAGCGTTTTTCAACAGGCGGGCACTCAACGGCAATTCGGCCATAGCGTCAATGGCATAGGTAGTGGCTTTAAGCAGATTGACTGTATCTTCTTCCAATGAATTATCTGCATCCGTTATGAAGCCAAAAGACAAAGGCTGTTTGCCCAATGCCAGCTTGCATGAATTTTCTGCTTCTTGCCGCATGAGCCGTTTGGTCTGTTCGACAGAAAGTTGTGAGGAATAGTCATTTAAATGCCGCATGACACTTTCTACTTCCTGTATCAGCTTGTCCAGTTTCTCAGTATGGGTGACCTGTATTTCCGAAAGCGGTGTAGGGACAAATGACTTGAACATCGCTTTTCCCGAAAGATTCTTGCGATAGTGTCTCATATGTTGTTTTTACATCGTTCGTTTTACCAAATCCCTTGCGAAATCCACTAATAGTTTTGCCTCTTGGTTGCGGATGAAACGTGCATCCAACCCATCCGGTCTAAGTCGAAAGCGGTCGAGTGCATCGGCATCCTTGAATATGCGGTATAAACGGATAGTCCGTTCTACGTCATCAGGAACATATCGGGTAATAGCATTGATGCCTGTTTTATCATCCCTGTCGTGATATTCCATAATCAATGACGCAGGTGTCATGAATGTAATATCATTGTTTATTTTGCAATATTTCATGTAGTAGGATGCAGCTCGTGAACCGTGTCCGACATCCAGCCAATCATCATTGCGGCGCGTGTCATGGAAAATTGCGGCGTGAGCCAATATGCAGAGGTCTGTTTTTGCATGCCCCAAAATCTTTTCACCTATGGTCAAGGCATAAAGCAGCACTCTTTCTGAATGACTTTTCGCATGTATCCCAGAATCGATTAAATTGAAGGACAAATTATCTTCCATATATTTTGTCCAATAAATGAACGGCTTTCTGACTTGTTCTGACAGGTTGTCAATGATGTATCGAGGGGTTATCATGTCAATTCCTCCCGTAATTTCCGAAGGGTGACGGCAATATCACCCGCAAGTCCAATGGACTTATCAGCTATTTCATCAGGAATATACAGTTCCTGTGTAAGGTTCAATGTGATATAAGTGGCTTGAGGTTCACGGAATGCCAGTTGCATCAGCGGTAATTTTATCAACCGGTTGCGTCTGCCTATGCCTAATTCTATGATAACAAACCGTTTGTTGTGGTATTGGTCGAGGAAGTTATTGACTTCTTGGCTTTTGTCTTGCATAGGTCGGTGATACAGCATATCCTCGAAAGTTCCTTCTACTTCAAACACCTTTCCGGGCGCGAAGCCGGACAATTCCAGGTGTGTGTCGGCATTGGAGGTGAGTATGAAATACTCCTTATTGCCTATTATGGCAAGTAGGTCTTTCATTACCTGCGAGGGCTGGTAGTCTATTACCCAATATTGCACCAGCCGATGTATGAACTCTTGACGGTCTTTTTCTTTCGGATAATGGAAGAAGCACCCTTCGATGACATTTCGTATGCCATATTTCTGTTGAAAATCGCCGAACTGGCGGCAGAACATCTCGTTGTCGGCAAAAATATGGTATCCCTCGGCAATGGATAATCCGTTGCTTGCCCCGATGAGCAGGGCATCGGCATTCCGAATGGCTTGGGCGGCTTTTTGTATCTCTGTCATGTCAATAGACTCTTGAAGGATTGAACACTTCTTTTGAGTTAAAGGCCTTCATGCCGGTGGTAGGCTTGCCTAACAATTGCTTTAGCGTGATGGCAATGTCATCGCTGATGGCAATGCTTTTTTTAGCTATCTCTTTTGGAATGATGGCATGTTGCGGATTCAGTGTGGCATAGAAGGCCTTAGGCCACTGGTATGTCATGTTCATGAAAGGTTCCTTTATGAACATCGGTGTCATCATGCCTACGCCCAATTCCAGAAACAGAGTTTTGCGATGGCTATTGGTGCGCAAGAAGTCCAAGTACCGCCTCATTTCTTTTTGATAGTATTCACCTTGCAGAAAGGTGTATGAACGCACCCAAGGTGCCATTTCTTTACCACAATGCGGACAGCGAGGTATAAGCTCGTCAGGCAAGGCATCTCCAACAATCTTCCTGCTTAGCTCGAATACATGTCTTTTATTATAATATATCTTGTCATGGCACGGGCGGCTGCATTGCCAATATCGCCAGTCTCCTTGTATTCGCGTGATGCGTTCGGCAGGAAACATGCGGTAAAATTGTGCGTCTTGATTGGTAGTGGCAATGTAATAGTTCCTGCTTTTGAGCAGTTCGGCCAAGTCGGTATAGGTCTCTCCAGTATGGCATTCATATACATATCTTATGACACGCAGCATCAATGCCCACTGTTCTCCACGCGAAGGACGACGGTCATAGAACAGGTCGAACATGTTGTGCCGGTCGTATTTTTTTGCAAGGCTTCCTGCCATGCGGCGGAATACATCATCCTCTTTGTAATAAAACACGAAGCCCGAAGCGGCCGACATGCCCGAAGCACCGCCTACCACGATGGCATCGGCTTCGTCTATCTTTTGCTTCAATAATCCAATCTTTTCTTTTGAAACCATGTCAAAATCTTTCTTGATTTGTTTTCGGTGCAAAGGTAAGACCATGAAAGTTGGTAGAAGCTACCAATATTATGCCGTATGCTACCATTTTGATAAACTGAATCAAGTGCAAATCGGATTATTCCAAAGGGGCAAGGTGAGCCGGTGAATTCATTAGTCATGGCAATGGAACATAAGTGCAAAATCACGGTGCTGAATGCAAATGTTTCAAGGACTATCAGGAAAAATACTTGGTAAACCATAACGGCGGCTCTTGTTTCCAACCCGGTGACGAGTTTTTGCTGGAACGTAATGCGGACAAAGACGACTTTTGGCACATGCTCAACGGCAAATTCTGTCTCGGCCGGCGGCCTTAATCCGTCAAGATTGGTGCTGTCGATGGATTGCAATTTTTATTTTTCTTCCCGGTTTATCTCTGCGAGAAACTCGCTTATGGTCTGCCCCGTCATTTGCTTAAAGAAGCGCATAAGGTGGTTCGGTTCGGAAAAGTGCAAGCGGTAGGAGATTTCTTTTACTGTAAGGTCGGAGAAAAGCAAGTCGTTTTTCACTTCTTGCAGCAAACGTTGTTTTAACAGGTGCATCGCCGAGAGGCCAAACTCGCGCATCACAGCCTTGTTTAGTGACACACGGCTGATACCCATCAATTCGGCATAATCCGCCACATGCGTCTTGTCGCAAATGTTTTTTTCTAAAAGCTGCTTGTACTGGTAGGCATAGTTGTTCAGCGGCAGGGCAAACGGCAGGTGGAACCGGCGGGCATAAATGCGGTTAAGTAACAAGAGAAACTGATAAAGGTAGGCGACAATCATGTGGTAGCTGTCTGCTATAGGTTTTAGCAGTTCCTGTTTCATTTTCCGCAACAATTCGAGCAACGGGTTGATTTCTTCCTCCGACATATCGAACCATGTGGGATAATCGTGCTGGTAGCAATACAGAAGGCGGTACATGAAATATTTGTCGGAGAGAAATTGGCTTACGAACTCTTCCTGAAATACCAAGAATGTATAGTCCAACTTTTCCAGTTCCACATGCCATTCCTGAAGCTGGAACGGTGAGATGGCGAGCATCATTCCGGGATGCAATTCAATCTTTTCTCCTGCCAAGAAAAGATGTCCCTCTGCCTTGCGGAAGAAGTAGAATTCGAAGAAATCGGTTTTGTATCGTTTGTCAGTGTCGAACCAGCCTCGCTTTTCAATGCTTTCTGCCGTGTTCAGCAGGAAATCAACGCCGCACGAGCTTTTGGAGTATTTCAGCAGGGAAATGTGGTCGTCGGTGTTGTATATGCCGTATGTATTGTCTGCATTCATGTCGTTGTTTTATAGAATGCAAAGGTAATTTTCTTTTTGCTGGATGCAAATGAGTGCTTGCCAAAAATAACAAATGTCGCAATGTGGAGAATTTGGCGTTTTACATGTGAAATGTCTGCCCCACCCATTAATAGTTGGGAATGGCATAAAATTAAATAAGGGGGATGCTAATTGATTTTACTTTAAAAAACGGACATAAATTTTTTTATTTTATTGGAAACTATTACTTTTGCAAATCAAAAAATTAGAATAAAATAAAAAATTACATAGTTACGCAAATGGCTAAGAAAGAAACTACGCGCACCTCTATCGATGAATTGAATGAATCATTGTCATCAATAGAGCAAAGAGTCGAAAACAACAAGAAATCAATTTATTGGGTTGTGGGTGCCATCATAGTAGTGGCAGCAGTGATAATGGGTTATGTGTATGGAATACACAATCCCAATATGAACGAGGCAAGAAATGAAATTGCAAAGGCCGACATGAGCGTCGCATTGGGCAATGACTCGGTTGCGCTCGCTCAATACATGTCGGTTGCCGACAATTTCAGCAACAGTGCTGCAAACCGTGCTAATCTTGATGCAGCGATAATGTTGTACAAGGATGGCAAATATGAAGAAGCTGCCGCTTATATCGGCAAGTTTGATGCCGAGGGTGTGATTGTTGGTCCTGCATCACAATCTCTTTTGGGTGACTGCTATGTTAATTTGAAGAAATATGATGAAGCTTTGGGGGCATACGACAAGGCCATTTCATTGTCAAACGACAATTCTCTTTACACTCCGTTATTCATGGTTAAGAAAGCAACCGTTTATAGGGAGTTGAAGAATTATGCTGCCGAAGCCGATGTTTTCCAAACGATAAAGGACAAATATCCTGATTTTCCTCAAAATTACAATTTTGACCTTGACAAGTATCTTGATCGTGCCAAGGCTCTTGCCGGAAAGTAATAAACAGTTACATAAAATACAAGAGCGAGACATGCCGCCGTGGCATGTCTCGTTTTTTTGTTTTGGGCAAAGTTTTTGCAGTTTCTAATGCTTATCTCTAACTTTGAGCGGTCAATTGAAAATTAGTCAAGCATGAAGCGATTGGTGTTAATATTGCTTATCCTTGTCGCATTTACGGCATCAGGTGGAGAGAAAGCCGGTTATGAGGTGCTTTCGGAGAGGGCGGAGCGTTATTTCAGATACAATGAATGGGGTAGCGCATTGGCCATGTACCGGTTGATGATTATCGACCGTCCCGATGCCGTGGAACCTTATTATAAGGCAATTGCCGCAGGAGCAATGTTGGAAGACGTGGAGGTGCAAATGGACATGTTTGAGCGCACGCAGCAGCATGGCGTGTCGCTCGACTCCCTTTTCAACGGGGTGCGCCGAGTTTCTTTTGCAATGGGAGAAGCCGGAGCTTATGAACGGTTCCTGTTGCTTGTGAAAGAAAGGCAACCATGGCTCAGCCGCAGTGTGTGCATGTATCTGCTCGATTACTATACTTACAGGCACGATGCGCATAATGCGGCGATAGTTTCTCGGGAGCTGTTGAAGCATACTCCCGATGATGTGGACTACTTGAAAAGCCTCGCCAATGCTTATATGGAACTTGGCGATTTTGAGAATATGGAAAAGTGTTTCAAGCGAGTGCTTGAAATAGACAGCCATGACATTGATGCGCTCATTGCACTTGGGAATTATTATGCCGGTCTGTTGCTTGGGCAGATTAAGGAAGATTCGATAAAATATAGCCGCGACCAGCTCGCGAAAATGTCGCGCGAGACCCTTTCGAAGGCTTGCAACATGGTGGCAAGTCCATATCTGACTTCGCTCTTAAAGCGTGTCAACGCCGCTATTGCTTCACAACCTTGATATTCGCGACAACAGGTAATAGCGATAAACAAATGTTTGCGATATGCCTCGCATGGCAAGATAGCTGATGAATGCGAGCCATAACTTGTTGTTTCCCAAGGAATCGGGCATCAAGTAGAACACGGCAAAGAACAATGCACACGATGCCGCGATAGTGTAAAGCATCTGCCGTGTCGCAGTCAGTCCTATGTACACACCGTCCCAAATGAATCCTGCAGCGCCGGCCAGTGGGATGGCTACGCTCCACAGGTGGTATTCGTAGGCTGCGGCGATAACTGCCCGATCGTCGGTGATTATGCCGAATATCGTGTCTGCTCCGAACAGGTATATTGTCATGAAAATAACAGCCACTGTGCCACCCCAGCACAAGAGCCTGTTGATGCAGCGGTGCAGCATAGGCATATCTTTAGCTCCGGCATAACGGCCAACGAGAGCTTCTCCGGCATAGGCAAATCCGTCCATAAAATAGGAGAACAGTGTGAACAATTGCATGATCAGTGCGTTGACGGCAAGAGTGATATCACCGCTGCGTGCTCCTGCCGACACAAAAAACAGCGTTACAACCATCAGACATGTACTGCGCAAGAAAATGTCGCTGTTTACCTTGAAAAATTTTTTCATGCCTGCGGCCTCGAGAGAATTTTTCCATTTGAATGACCGGAAATCAGAGCCATGTTTGCGCCGTATAAGCAATATGGCATATATGAGGCCGGAATATTCGGCAATCACCGTGCCTACCGGAATCCCTTTGAATCCCATGTCAAACATGTAAACTGCTGTCAAGCTTGCAAGGATGTTAACCACATTCACACCTATCGAGATTATCATGGGGCTGCGTGAGTCTTGCATTCCTATGAACCATCCTTTTATACCCATTGTCATGAGTATTGCCGGAGCTCCCCACACGCATACATGGAAGTAGGTGCTGGCAAGGCCTAACACTTCATCCGACGGACCGATTGCCAGCAATGCCATCCACAGGAGCAATTGTTGAAGAATCAATATCGCAATTGCAGCCGAGCCGCCTATGAATGTGGCTCTTGCCAGTATTTGCAGGCATTCGGTCATGTTTGTTCTTCCATAAGCCTGTGCCGTCATTCCTGCAGTGCCCATGCGCAAAAATCCGAAGTTCCAGTATATGAGGTTGAAAATCATAGAGCCGACAGCTATCGCGCCTATGTAGCCGGTGCGTCCGAGGTGGCCGGCAATGCTCGTGTCAATCAGTCCGAGCAATGGTACGGTTATATTGGCGATGATTGCAGGCAGGGCGATGCCAAGTATTTTGCGGTTCATTCTGGTCATTGCATGATGGCTGAATATATTGAATGCATGAATGCCGGCGATACGGGGATTTCTTTCTTCAAGCCTCTCAGCTTCAACATGTATCGTTTTCCGTCACGCCTTGTAGACTTTATGCGGTCAATGTTTATAAGGTAGTTTTTGTGACATCTCATGACCGATTTATAATTGCTGAAAACCTCTTCGAGCGTGGACATGCGTCCGCGAAATTCAAGATTTCGGCTCTTTAACCCCGAACAATATGTAATCGACATTGTGTTGCCACCTGCCTTATGGGCATAAATGAAGTCGCATACGGCCAAGTCGCATTTCCTGTTCATGCCGGTGTCGATTCTTATGATTTGATCCATTATGATGGTGCCGGGCGTTTTTTCTTTTTCGGTAGTGTTGATGGCGATGCGAGTGTTCATTTCCCTGCATTCGGTATCAATCTTTATTGCAAGATACCGGCGTTCACTGCCTGCCATGAACATCGACGTAATGCCGGTGATGACAAGAGAATAGACGCAATTTGCAATATACGCGTGCCTATAATCGGCACCTCCGAACCATGTCTGCCGTATTCCTTCGGGCAATGTCGACATGTCATACAGGCTCATGGCGGTACCCATTGTGATTATGGTCGCCAGCATGTTTACTGTTCCTTGCCATGAAAGGAATTTGTGCTGGCTGTATCCGAAAATAATGTAACACAAGGTGTCGGCAATGGCATGGGAGATGATTGCAGTCAGGCAATAAGCCAGAACCATGATTGTGTTTATTGATTGGGTCGTCGGCAGTTTGGCATTTGCAATGAGGATGAATGTGATTGCTACTGTCACAGCCGATATAATCGAATATCCAAGTCTTGTTTTGGCTTCATTGCGCAGGTTGCTTATTCTATCAGAGAATGTCGACATGATTTCAAGAAAATTTCGGTTTTTATTATGCAAAAGTACGGAAAAACGGGGTAATATGCTTGGATGCGGTCAAACTTAATGGCTGTAATGGCATTATGTTAAAAATAATCCTTATCTTAGAGCCGCTATTAGTGTCCTGCCATGATGGGGTGGGATATAATATTTAAAAATTTTATTGCCATGAGTTTTTTGCGTTATGTGACTATCGTTTTTTTGCTTTTTTCGATATTGTCAGTTAGGGCCGATGATGAGTTGCAAGCCTTGCATGATGATTTACAGCGTGTCAGTGCAACCGGCAATCGCGACAGCATCGCGGCGGTCTATTGCCTGCTTGGCGAGTATTATGCTTATCGCTCGATAGATACTGCGTTGATGTACAGCAACAAGGCGCTTGAGACCATACAGAATAAGGACGATGATATGTATAACGTCATATTGTGCGACCTGGGATATGCATATTTCAGCAATGGCGATATCGACAAGGCGTTGGAAATGTATCTAAGGGTCAAGGAGTCGGCTGCCGGAATGCGCGATACGACATGCCTGTCGACGGCTCTCACGACAATAGGATTGATATACAAGCGCAAGGGCATGCCCGACTCGACACTCGTGTATTACAAAGAAGCGTTGAGTCTACTCGAAAGCGGCAGTTCTTATTCGGAATTGGCAGCATTGCTTTGCAATATTTCTATCTTTTATATCAACGAAGAGCGGTATGAAGAAGGTGCGGCCTATGGCGAACGAGCAATAGAGGTGGCAAGGCAGATAGACGACATAGACATGGTGATGTATGCCGCATATGCGTGTGGCAACGCTTATTTCAAGAACGATGAATACGATAAAGGCTTGAGCTACATTCGCATGTTGATTGACGAAGCACGCAGTCACGACAAGCCGCAGATGATGCTGAAAGGGTGCGTGACGATATTGCACATGTTTGACAAGTACCAACATTATGATTCATTGGAGCACTACATGTCGATTGCAGCCGATTTAGCCAAGCAATTGCCCGAGAACTCGCAGGAGGTTATCGGCTATGTAGAGGTAAAAGCCATTGTAGATGGACGTGCCGGCCGTTACCGCGAAAGCCTTTCGGCATGGAAACGCCTTGAGCAATCTCTTGGCAAGGGCTTGCACACGCCTCCCGATAAATTATATTTGTACATGGCCCGCGATTACAGTGGTTTGCACGATTATCGCAATGCAGCCGAGTGTTATGAGAAGTCTATCATGTTTGCTGACAGTTTGCGGCATACAGGCATAGAGCGTGAGTTGTCGGAGTTGGCCGTGAAATACGACACAAAGGAAAAGGAACTTGAGATAACAAGGTTGCAAGGCGAACGAATGGCTCAGCAAATGAAGATTGTCGTTTGGGCATCGGCTGCTGTTGTGGCAATACTGTTGCTCGTGATTGTGACGACATGGTACATGCTGCGTCGTAAACGCATCAAGAAGGAACTCGAACTTGAATTGTCGCGCAGCCGCATTGAGGGAATGGAACGCGAACGTGCACGCATAGCCAAGGAGTTGCATGATGGCGTGTGCAATGATTTGTTTGGCATAGGTCTGCATTTGCAGGCTTCGGGGTCGGATGCGTTGCCGACAGAGAAAGTTGTTGAACTTATAGAGCAGGTGCGAGGCAACGTGCGATATATATCTCATGAATTGATGCCTCCCAAGTTCAACGACGTGTCATTGCAAGAGGTAGTTGAAGATTATGTTTGTCACATGGTATCCTCGGTGCCGGTGAACTTGACTGCAGACATCGATTGCGACTTGCCAGACAATGTTGCGTATGAGTCATATCGTATTTTGCAAGAACTGCTGGCCGATGTGATAAAATATTCGGGAGCCGATAATATAGATGTCAACATGGCGGTCGTAGACGGCGTGTTCATCCTCAAGGTGTCAGCCGACAACGGGCATGGCTTGAAGCAATGTGAAAATGACGGCATAGGGTTGCGTAGCATACAAGAACGAGCCAATTCGGTGAACGGGAAATTCAGCATGAGCCAAAATAAAGACGGGCAAACATTCTTGCTGGAAGTGCCATTGCAATAGTGCACAGACAGGCATATTTTTGCCCAATATGCCTGTAAAATCACTGTTTTCAATGATATTCTCTATCTATTATTTGTGTTTCTTTGCAAAAAAGTATTTAAAACAGCAAACATATCACAGGTTGATGGATAGAAATAACTTACGCGTCTTGTTGATCGATGACCATGACTTGGTGCTTCAAGGGCTTAAGAGCATAATAGAAAATTCCATCCCGGAGGTGACGTCGATTAGCACGGCCTCAAGCGGGACAGAGGCATTGGCATGTATTGAGTCAATGCATTTCGATATGTATATTCTTGACTTGGAATTGCCTGATATCCACGGTCTTGACTTGGTTGATAAAATCAAGGAGAAAGATTGTGGCGCACGCATCATTGTCAACACGTTGCACGAGGAGATATGGGTCATTAAGAATATAATGCGCCACAACGTGAATGGATTGCTGTTCAAGTCAATCGATTCCTCAAATGTAGTTGAGGCCATACGCCGTGTCATTAATGGCGAGACTTATTATTGCAGCGAGGCCGAACGAGTGTGCAGAATGTTGAGAAAACATCCGGGCAAGAATAAATGTGTGTTGTCGCCTCGGGAATTGGATGTGCTGAAACATATTTCGGAGGGCAAGAATACGCAAGAGATTGCAACTGAATTGTGTGTGTCGACCAACACAGTGGAAACACATCGCAGGCATTTGCTTGACAAGTTGGGAGCTCGCAATGTGGCCGATTTGGTTATGACAGCCGTGTCGGAAGGGATTATTCCAATCCGTCGCAAGGATTGAGTGCATTAGGGCTGGTTATTGTAATGTAACGGCATTTTGAGACATTTGTGTGTGCCGATTTGCAGTTTTGGCAAATGATTGTTATGTTTGTGGATAAATAATAAAAACTGAATGATTATGACGTTTGCTGAAAAGTGCAATGAGATTTTCGACATGGCTACTGTAGAGTACCACAAACATGACAATATAGATTTTCAAGTGGAAAATCCGTATACATCTGGAACCATCGAGTCGGAATTGTTCATGAAAAACTGGATAGATGCCGTTCAGTGGCACATGGAGGATATCATACGTGACCCTGGAATTGACCCGAGAGAAGCGTTGATATTGAAACGCCGCATCGACCGTTCAAATCAGGAACGTACCGATCTCGTGGAGAAAATCGACAGCTACTTCAGGGACAAGTACAAGGTGATAACGCCTAATGCCGATGCTACGATCAACACCGAAAGCCCGGCATGGGCAATCGACCGGTTGTCGATACTTGCCTTGAAAATTTATCACATGCGTCAAGAAGTAGAGCGTGATGACGCTTCGGCCGAGCACAAGGCCAAATGCGGCGGCAAGCTCGCTGTGTTGCTTGAGCAGCGCAAAGACTTGACCACGGCCATAGACCAGTTGCTTGCCGATATAGAATCGGGCAAAAAATACATGAAAGTGTATTGCCAGATGAAGATGTACAACGACCCGGATACTAATCCAGTGCTTTATGGCAATAAGCAATAAAGGCTCTTTATCATATAAAAATGTGCTTGTGGCACGCTTCTCGGCGCTCGGCGACGTGGCTATGACGATACCTGTCGTTTACTCGGTGTGCATTGACAATCCGGGGACGCGGTTTATCATGGTCACCCAGAAGATTGCATCTACATTGTTCATAAATGCTCCGGTCAATCTTGTCGTGCTTGGCATCGACACAAAGAATGAGTATAAGGGCTGGGCAGGCATCAAGAAGCTGAAGAACAAGTTGATTAAGGAATATGAAATAGACCTTTTCATCGATTTGCACGATGTGTTGCGCACATGGTTGCTCGGAATGGCATTCTTGGCTTCGGGCGTGAAGGTGATGCGTTTTGACAAAGGACGCCGAGGGAAGCATGTGCTGACACGGAGGCACAATAAACGAATGCTTCCGTTGCTGTCGTCACGGGCCCGTTATCGGGAGGTCTTTTACAGGGCCGGATTTTCATTTAGCGAGTCGTTCGTGTCGATATTTGGCGAGTCAAAGGCTTCTGCCGAGCGGTACAGTTCGATAATCGCTCCTAAGCGTAAAGGTGAATCATGGATCGCAGTTGCTCCGTTTGCCAAGCATAAGGGGAAAGTGTATCCGCTGGATTTAATGGAAAAGGTTGTTCGCGAGCTGGCTTCGTGGGAGAAGACGACTGTTTTTCTTTTGGGTGCTGGGAAAAGTGAAGAGGAAATATTGTCGAAGTGGGGAGGGCATGGCAGTAATATAATCAATATGGCAGCCTATCACAGCGGATTTGCATGTGAATTGGCTTTGCTTAGTAATTGCGATGTAATGGTGTCGATGGATTCGGCCAATATGCACCTTGCTTCGCTGGTCAGGTTGCAGGTGGTGTCGGTGTGGGGAGCCACACACCCATATTGCGGGTTTATGGGCTGGCATCAAGATGAACATAATGCCGTGCAGCTTAACATGTCATGTCGTCCATGCTCGGTGTTTGGGAGCAAGCCCTGTTACAGGGGTGATTATTTCTGCATGACAGGGATACCGCCACAATTGATTGTGACACATGTGAAGCAATTCCTTGAAGAGCATGGTAAAAACATTCAACAAGAAGCTATGGAACAGAAGAAACACGACATACATTCGGGACGCATAACCCCCGATGAAGTAAAGTTACTGAAGGATAATGAAATATTTGTGTTCGGCAGCAATATCGGAGGCATACATGGAGGAGGTGCTGCAAAGGTGGCGAGGTTGAAGTTTGGCGCGATACAAGGCCAAGGAGTCGGGTTGCAAGGACAAAGTTATGCAATACCCACCATGCAAGGCGGCGTGGAGACGGTGGCTCCTTATGTAAACGATTTCATAAAATTTGCAGCGGCACATGAAGATTTGCATTTCTTGGTGACGCGCATAGGATGTGGCATTGCCGGGTTTGATGACAGCGAGATTGCCCCGTTGTTTGCCCGTGCTGTGTCGTTGCCCAATGTTTCATTGCCGGCATCATTCTGGAAGGTGCTTGATGCTTGCAAGTAAATTACTTTTTAATGCTGATTATCCTGAAAAATCAATGTTTTTGGCGTGATATGCTTGATTTATTATAAATTAACGGTGTAAATACGCTGTTTTTTGCCTAATTTTGCCGACAATTCAAGAGTGTTGTTGTTTCGTGCGGTCTAAAGACTTGAATATAGGCTTGTTTTGAAACATTGCAGCAACGATTGTTTTCATAATTTCATATAAGTAGGTACATTGTCATGCCAAAGAATTTAGTAATAGTCGAGTCGCCTGCCAAGGCGAAAACGATAGAAAAATTTTTAGGAAAAGAGTATAAAGTAATGTCAAGCTACGGTCATATACGGGATCTTCACAAGAAAGATTTCAGTATTGACTTTGACCATGATTATGCTCCTATATATGAAATACCTTCCGAAAAGAAGGAACTGGTAAAAGAACTGAAGAAAGCCGCAAACGAAGCCGACATGGTGTGGCTCGCTTCCGATGAGGACCGCGAAGGGGAAGCAATTGCCTGGCATTTGTATGAAGTGCTTGGGTTGACGCCCGAGAAGACGCGGCGCATTGTGTTTCATGAAATTACCAAGCCTGCCATTCTACATGCGATAGAAAATCCACGCGGTATAGATTATAACTTGGTGGATGCCCAACAAGCTCGGCGGGTGCTTGACCGTATTGTAGGCTTTGAATTGTCACCGGTATTATGGAAGATAAAGCCTGCATTGTCGGCAGGTCGTGTGCAGAGCGTGGCCGTGAGACTGATTGTCGAGCGAGAAAAGGAAATCAAGGCATTCGTGAGCGAACAGTATTATCGCGTTACGGCACAGATGCACAGAGCCGACGTGCCATCGGCTCAATTCAATGCCGAATTGAATTGTCGCATGAAAGATGCCAAGTCGGCCGAAAAATTGTTGACCGACTGTAAGAATGCCGAATATGTCGTTGGCGACACTGTGGTCAAGCCGCTAAAAAAATCGCCCGCGCCTCCGTTCACTACTTCTACTTTGCAGCAAGAGGCTGCACGCAAGCTCGGATTCACAGTCTCACAAACCATGATGGTGGCACAAAAACTGTATGAATCGGGATTTATTACATATATGCGTACCGATTCAATGAACCTGTCGTCGCTTGCGATAAACGCGATAAGTGAAGAGATTAAGAATGAAATAGGTGCCGAATACCTCAAGGTGCGCAAGTATCACACCAATTCAAAGGGTGCGCAAGAGGCTCACGAGGCCATACGCCCAACTTACATAAACAAGCATGAAATTTCGGGTACGGCTCAAGAGAAGAAGCTGTATGATTTGATCTGGAAGCGCACCATAGCTTCGCAGATGGCCGATGCCCAGATTGAAAAGACAACAGTCGACATACTTATTTCTGGAAGAAACGAGAAATTTGTCGCAACAGGAGAAGTGATTAAGTTTGACGGATTCTTGAAGGTGTACATGGAAGCCCGTGATGATGACAATTCACAGGCAGACAGCCGTCCCGGCGATGAACAGGTTGTGCTACCGAAAATGAATCGCGGAGACAAAATTGCTGCCGACTGTGTGACTGCAATGCAACGTTTCACGCAGCAGCCGTCACGATATACCGAAGCCTCATTGGTAAAGAAATTGGAAGAATTGGGAATAGGCCGTCCTTCTACTTATGCTCCTACAATTTCTACCATCCAAAACCGCGATTATGTGGAGAAAGGTGAGAAGAAGGGTTCTGAACGTAAGTATGAAGTGATGGAATTGAAGAATGGGAGAATTTCAAAGAAGGAGAAAACCGAAGTTACAGGTGCCGACAAGGGCAAGTTGATTCCTACCGACATAGGCATGGTTGTCAATGACTTCTTGCAAGAATATTTCCCTGCCATCATGGATTATAATTTTACGGCTAAAATCGAAGAGGAATTTGACGAGATTGCCGATGGTGAGATGAAATGGAACGATGGCATCGACAAGTTCTACCGCCAGTTCCATCCTTCGGTCGAGAAAGTATCCAAGTTGCGCCTTGAACACAAAGTGGGCGAAAGGCTCCTTGGAACTGATCCTAAGACAGGTAAGCCTGTCTCGGTGAAAATAGGCCGTTTCGGCCCTCTTGTCCAACTTGGCAGTTCGGATGGCGGCGATAAGCCACATTTCGCGCCTTTGCAGAAGAATCAGTCGGTAAGTACCATTACGCTTGAAGAAGCGTTGAAATTATTTGAATTGCCTCGTGTGCTTGGCGACTTCGAGGGTGGTGAAGTAAGTGTCGGCGTAGGCCGTTTCGGGCCTTATGTGAAGCATGATGGCAAGTATGTTTCTATCCCAAAGGAGCAGTCTCCTCAAACGATAACCCTTGAAGAGGCCGTAAAGCTGATAGAGGAAAAACGTTCATCCGAGGCCAAGAAAGTGCTTATTTCGTTTCCCGAAGATCCAGATATGGAGGTGTTGAACGGACGTTATGGCGTGTATATATCTTATAAGAAACAAAATTACAAGATTCCAAAGGGAACAGATACATCGTCGTTGACATACGAGGACTGTAAGGCCATAGTGGCCGACGAAGCCAATGCTTCAAAGAAAAAGATGCGTCGGACGGTAAAGAAATAATATAACATTCAGGTTCATACAAACCAAATGGCGATGAATGCCAGCCATAATACGGCGAGCAAAACGTTGGATACAGCGGGTCGCTCGCCGTAGCATTTATATGCAAGATATATTGAGAGGACGACATATATGGGGAAGATGAGCAGTAGCAGGTTGGTAGGATTTTCGGGTTCGTCGAATGGGGCTGATGTCTGCATAATCAAGGGCCAGCTTAAAACCGGGATCATTGATGCGGCGCAAATTATCTTGAACCATAAGGGCTTGTTGTCATTGTGTTTATTGCTCATATTGACTGTAGTTTGAGTTGTTTTTTGTAAGAGTGCATTTAATTACGGTAAAGGCATGTTATCCGGCGGTAGAGGGAAACCCGGCATTCGTCAAGGATTATTGCAAAATTAAGGCATAGGAATCGCATATTCAAGGCATGGCCGTTAAAGGAGATAAAAAAAGTCATGACGACACATGTCTCGGCCGTCATGACGTTGTTGTGCTGATATGTTTCTCGTGCTTAATTCTGCTTGTTGTTTTTGTCGCGAATTTCCACACGTCTTATTTTGCCGCTTATCGTCTTTGGAAGTTCATCCACAAATTCCACCACGCGCGGATATTTATATGGGGCTGTAGTCCGTTTGACATGGTCTTGAATCTCTTTAACGAGCTCAGGGCTCTCTTTACCTTTATATTCTTTTGACAGTACGATTGTGGCTTTGACAACTTGTCCGCGTATTTCATCCGGCACGCCTGTAATGGCGCATTCCACTACGGCAGGATGGGTCATGAGAGCCGATTCCACTTCAAACGGGCCTATACGGTATCCGCTCGACTTGATTACGTCGTCCTTGCGGCCTATAAACCAGTAGTAGCCGTCTTGGTCGCGCCAAGCTACGTCACCGGTGTGGTAAATGCCGTCGTGGCATGTAGCCCGGGTGAGTTGAGGGTCTTTGTAATATTCCTTGAACAGGCCTATCGGTCGTTTGTTGTCGTGAAGCTTCACAACGATTTCACCCTCTTCTCCATCTTCGGCCCAGCGTCCGTCGGAAGTAAGCAACGCGATGTCGTAAACCGGGCCGACTTTGCCCATCGAGCCGGGTTTCGGTTCAAGATAGGGATATGTGCCTATTGTTACGGTTGTTTCGGTCTGCCCGTATGCTTCCATCAGCTTTATTCCTGTGAGTTTATACCATTCATCAAACACGTTTGGGTTCAGGGCTTCCCCTGCGATGGTACAATATTTGAGGGTGGAAAGGTCGAATTTGGTTAAATCTTCGCGTATCAAGAAACGGAAAACCGTTGGAGGAGCGCAAAAAGATGTTATGCCGTAGTTGTGAATCATGTGCAACACATCGACAGGCTTGAATTTTTCAAAGTCATATACGAATATGTTTGCACCGACGAGCCATTGTCCGTAATATTTTCCCCATACGGCTTTACCCCATCCTGTATCGGCAAGGGTGAAGTGAAGGCTGTTTTCGTCAAGGTTATGCCAGTATTTTGCCGTGATGATGTGGCCGAGCGGATAGGTGAATGTGTGCGCCACCATCTTTGGCTCGCCGGTAGTGCCCGAGGTGAAGTACATCAATGATATGTCGTCGTTGCTGTTTACGTTCTCTGGTTTGACAAATGCGGGCGCATTTTCGCATCCTGCATTGAAGTCAATCCACCCTTCGGGAATTTCGGGACCAATTGAAAACAACTTGCTGATAGTGGGCGATTGCGGCAATGCTCTGTTGACATGTCCAAGCACTATTTCATCGCCTACGGCCACAATGGCTTTTATGCCTGCGGCGTTTGCGCGATATATGATGTCTTTTTCGGTGAGTAGGTGGGTGGCCGGGATTACGGTAGCTCCGATTTTATGTAACGCTGTTATTGCAAACCAAAATTGGTATCGCCTTTTCATTATGAGCATCACCATGTCGCCGCGGCCTATGCCGTTTTGCATGAACAGCGATGCAGCCTTGTCGCTTTCGCGCTTTATGTCGGCAAATGTAAATTGTATTGATTCTCCGGCCTCGTTGGTCCATAGCAAAGCTTTTTTGTCGGGATTGGTGCGTGCCCATTCGTCGACTATGTCATAGGCGAAATTGAAATTCTCCGGAACTTTTATATGAAAATTATGCAAAAAGTCTTCGTAAGAATCGAATTCTGTTCTATCAAGAAATTTTTCTAACATTTTGCTTGATGTTGTATATATGTGTTGTTAATATATGGTTATGAAATAATTGCAATGAATTTCACTTGCCGGCCATCGAGAGCTCTCATGCGGTGAGGAAGAGAAGCGCTGAAAATGATGCTGTCGCCTGTTTCCAGCGTGATGGTGTTACTTGAAATCTGTATTTCCATGCGGCCTTCTACCACATAGTTGAATTCCTGTCCGCTGTGGGAGTTGAAAGCTCCTCGTGGCTGCTCGCTGGGTTCCACAGTCACCATGAACGGGTTTATCACCTTGTTGGCAAATCCTGCCGCGAGCGACTGGTAGCTATAGGCCTTTGAGCGTTCGACACTCAGCCCGTTTCCGTTGCGTGTGACGAAATAGCTGCTCATCTTGGGTTCTTCTCCGAATAATATTGCCGGCAATTCTACTTCAAACTTGTGAGCAAGTGTGCGAACAAAACTTACCGGAATATCTTTTTCTCCTGATTCATAAGAGCGGTAGGTGTCCACGTCGATACCGCAAACGTTTGCAATATCTTCCTGGCTCATGTCAAGAGCCTCGCGGAGTCCTTTTAAACGTGCAGCTACGTTTTCGATATTTTCTATTTTAGTCATAAGAATGTTGTTTTAACATTTAAAGTGTTAATTGCCATGCAATATGCGTGGTTTTATAACCTTTTAAAAGCAAATATAGATATTCTTAGTTTAAATCATAATCTATTTAAGAAAAAAGAATATTTTTTTACCAAATTACCGCACGAAACATGTCGTTGTGTGCATTCTTTTGCACACAACAGGCTGATATGTGCTGTTTTAATGGTTTATTTCAAGGTGTTTTCCTCATGTCGTATTTGTAGTTTTTTTTGAAAAAAACGGCAAAGTATCTGCAATGATAAGAAATAATCGGGCTTATTTTTTCATCGTATTCAACTTGCACTATTTTTTGTGAAAATAGACTGTGGTTAGACAGTGCCAAAAATTTGAACTCATTCATTTTTTTGTCATTGCGCTCAACTTGCACTATCTTTGCACACTGAATTGAAGATTATTGACAATGAAACAACAAGCCGGCCAAAACCGTCGTTTCAACAAGCCCGACAACATCCGAACATGGACAGTCACCGAAGACGGGACACTGCTTGAAACGGCAAAAAAGATTCTAAAAGACCACTCATTGACAAAGGTAAAGTCGATGATGAAGCACATGCAGTTTGCCGTGAATCATGTGCCACACTCGCAATATGATTTCCCGGTAGCCGCAGGCGACACATTTGCAGTCAATTTCGACCAGTCGTTTGCCGTGTTCCACAATAAGCGCATAGATCTCGTATATGAAGACGAGCATATACTTGTCATAAATAAAGGATACGGTGTGTTGTCGATGGGTACTGACAAAGTTAAAACCGGAACGGCTTACAGCATAATGCGCGAATATGTGAAAGCCAATGACCCGAGAGCCCATGTATTCATCATCCACCGTCTCGACCGCAACACTTCGGGCTTGATGATGCTTGCCAAGACCCGTGAGGCGAAAGATGTGATGCAGCACAATTGGAACAACATGGTAATCAACCGCAAATATGTAGCCGTGGTAGAAGGCAGGATGGAACAAGAAGAGGGAGTGATAAGAAGCTATCTCGCCGAGAACTCCATGTATGAGGTATATTCAACCGATGACCCCGAAAAGGGGCAATTGGCCATCACCCGATATAAGACTCTTCATGCAGGATCAAAATATTCACTTGTGGAATTTGAACTCGACACAGGCCGCAAAAATCAAATCCGCGTGCACGCCAAGGAGTCTGGACATCCTATTGCAGGCGACCGTAAATATGGTGCATCGATAAGCCCCATCCATCGTCTTGCACTACATGCCATGACATTGAGATTTGTACATCCTATCACTCGAAAAGAAATGAATTTTTCGACTCCAATTCCGGCTGCATTCCGCAAGCTGTCATGATGTACATAACCAAATAAGTAACTTTATCATACTTGAAAAGGATACGCCATCCGGATATTATTATCCTGTGACGCATCCTTTTCTCGTTCTTCTTATTTCAACGGCATTGCCGCATTACTGTCTCTCTAATACCAAGAAGCTATATGGATATTGATTACGCTCGTCGGCATCAAAATTCTCACGCACGGCCACTTCCCAATCAGTGCTGTCAATCTCTGGGAAGAAAGCATCGGCATCAGGGAAAGACGCATGTATAATCGTCAGATACATCTTATCGGCCAAATCAAGCATCTGCGCATACACTTGCTCGCCACCGATGACAAAACATTCACTTGCTCCGCTGCCTAATGCTACAGCCAAGGCATCCTCGACAGTATGGCAAACGCTCACGCCTTCAGCCTCATACTTGTCATCGCGCGTAAGCACAATGTTCAACCTACCCGGAAGCGGCCCTTTAGGAAAACTTTCAAAAGTTTTTCGTCCCATGATTATGGGATGTCCCATTGTAACCGACTTGAAATGCTTCATGTCGGCAGGAATATGCCACAACAATTGTCCGTCCTTGCCTATTGCGCCATGCTCGTCAACGGCCACTATTGCCGAAATCTTCATAACTTCGAAATTAAATATTAAACCGACACTTGAGCTTTTATATGCGGATGCGGGTCATACCCTTCCAACTGAAAATCCTCGTAATGAAACCCGAATATATCTTTAACATCGGGATTTATAACCATTCGTGGCAATTTCCTCGGTGTGCGTGAAAGTTGCTCATCAACCTGTTCAAAATGATTGGTATAAATGTGTGCATCACCGAGCGTGTGAACAAAATCACCTGCTTCAAGCCCCGTGACTTGAGCCACCATCATGAGCAACAAGGCATAGGACGCGATATTGAACGGAACTCCGAGAAATATATCGGCACTGCGCTGGTACAATTGCAGGCTCAACCGACCATCGGCCACATAAAACTGGAACAATGTGTGACATGGAGGCAGATTCATGTTATCGATGTCAGCAACATTCCATGCGCTCACTATAAGTCGGCGTGAATCAGGATTACGCTTTATTTCGTCAATCAATTGTGAAATTTGGTCGATGTGTCCACCTTTGTAGTCGGGCCACGAACGCCATTGGTAGCCATAAATGTGTCCGAGATTACCATCGGCGTCTGCCCATTCATTCCATATCCTCACGCCATGCTCCTGCAAATACTTCACATTGGTATCTCCGTTCAAGAACCACAGCAATTCATATATGATGGATTTTAAATGCAGCTTTTTAGTGGTAAGCAACGGAAATCCGTCGGCAAGGTTGAACCTCATCTGATACCCGAACACGCTTTTTGTTCCGGTTCCGGTTCGATCGCCTTTAATTGTGCCATTGTCGCGCACATGTCGTAATAAGTCAAGATATTGTTTCATTTCTTATCGTCGGTTTTCATTTTTACCGTTGAATCAAAGTCCCCGCCCGGGGCATCGACCGTCATTTGCGGCACTTTGCCTTTCACCTGCTGCATCAGCGGCGTTGACAATCGTTTACGCACAGTGGTAAACCTTATTGCGTTGTCATCGCACACCGCGCCGCAATTCATGCACAGGACGCAACGGCTGTAATCTATGGTATGAGCCTTGGCATCGACGCACGAGGCCTTACATGTCATTTCACATTTTCCGCAATTGGTACAAATGTCGGGATCTATCTCAAGTTGCAATAGAGCATACCGGCTCGCCACGCTTAACGCCGCCCCTACCGGGCAGATGGTGTTACAAAACGTGCGGCCGTTCTTTACCGACAGCGAAACAATGGCCACCAGAGTCACAATCGACAAAGCCACTCCAAACAGCGAAGGAATAATCCATTTGCCCATGATGGCTGATACGGCCGGTGAGAACAGATTGTCGATAAAATTTTCATAAATCAAATATGGGTCGGTAATATCAGGCAAAAACATCTGGTCTGCTATTATGCACACTATTATGACGCCAAGCACGACATATCTCAACTTGTTTTCGGACCGTGAGTACCAATAATCGCCAATCTTGCTATGTCTCAACTTCTTGCCGACATAAGCCACTATGTCCTGAAATGTGCCGAGAGGGCATATTGTGGAACAATACACACGCCCCGCCAGCAACGATACGGCAAGCCAAAATGCGCACACACCCATCGAGAATGACACCAATGCCGGCATGAATTGGAATTTATGAAACCACGAGAGCCAGCTGCATTCCGAGTCGCGACAAAATATAGCTGCCGTGATCAATACTGCCAGTATGATTGAAAGAATGACCCTTATTATTTTCAGATGTTTCATGTTGAAGATAACCGTCAAAGTTGCCGCATAACCAACCTTCACAATAACCCGGTCTTTGATTCACAAATTTAGCAATAGAATTCAAATATCTGGCCATATTCAGTCCAAAATCCATGCAATCGCACATGGAACCGATATTTGCATTACAATCATTTGTCAGGACTTAACATGTATTCCATCTGACTTACGATATACATTTTCCATTTGGCAAGTTTGTCATCAAAGTCACAATTCCTGCCTTTGCCTGAAATAATATCCGCAAGAGGCCTTGTAACAAACGGCAGGACAATCATCCCATATAAAGTATAAAACACAAATTCCACAGGAACTTGTTTCATGCTCCCATTTTTCATCTCCGCTTCCAATGAAAACCTTATTTTTTTCACATATTGGTAAATGCCCGATTTATCCACAGTATTGAATAGATGCATGGCGTCACGTTGGATCTCCTTTAAGATAAACATGGGCAAACGAGGTTCTTTCTTAAACAATTCAAAATAGACATCTACGATATTTGAAAGGCGCTCGCCAATGGGAATATCCCACGACACAATGTCGTGGATTTTAGGTATGAACGAAAGGACAATATCAGCAAAAACGGCATTAAACATTTTCTCCTTCGTCCGGAAATAATAATGCAGTCCCGAACGATTAATTCCTGCCTTGACAGCAATGTCGCTCATGCTGGTTTCGGCATATCCGTTTTTAATAAATACCTGTTTGGCTGCCAAAATAATCTGTTGTTCGATATTATTGCTACTTTCGTTCGTTTTCATCATGCTTCTTTTTTAGGTCATCTATAAACAGTATAAGCCGGTTAGTTATGTTCACGTCACTAACACTCCCGTCAAAATCCAAAGATAATATATTTATTTGAGGACATATAGTCCTAAGTCGATTTTCAATACCTTTTTCTACTATATGATTGGCAATGCATCCAAATGGTTGTAAACTTACTACATGCTTGACGTTTTGAGAAGCAAGCGTCAGTATTTCGCCTGCAATCAACCAACCTTCGCCAAATTGGGCACTCAAAGATATGGCTTCACGAGCTCGCTCGGCTTTTTCATATATGTCGTCAAACGGCGTGAAATAACGGAACCGGCCAGCAATTGAATTTACCTTATTGATTTTCTTCTTTATTTTGCGGTACAAGAAGTCTACGACAAAATCGGGAATAGTTTTGCGTGCCACATGCTCCTTATAATTTTCTTTCATGTTTACAAAACCTTGCATGAAAAAGTCGATCAGTACAGGAGGAACAACTTCTATGTTTCTGCCGGCCAGCCAATCAGTAACATGCTTTTGTGCAAATGGATTAAATTTCAGATATATCTCACCCACTATTCCTACTTTCGGGAGTTCCTTATCATTACAAATATCATTGAAATCATCGGCAGCCTTCGACAAGTAAGAATATAGCTCATCCGAACTATTATGCACCACCGCTGCTTGCGCCTCGCTCAAGTAATAATCGCGCAACCGTGCAGCAGCTCCGCTTTGTTTTTCCCTAACCACGGCCGAATAATAAAACTTGGAGATGCAGTCGGTATACAGTATTGCAGCCAAAGCCACAGGAATTATCTTCAACCAATTAATCTTGAATCCCGGTTGGTCATTGACAATGCCACTCCACGGAGAAATAGAAATAACAGGGGTGTTGACATATCCGTTTTCTTGCAAGGCTTTCCTTATTAGAGACAAATAATTGCTCGCCCTGCATTGACCGCCGGTCTGTGTGAAAGCCACGCATGTGGTATCAGGATCATATCTGCCACTTTTGAAAGCTTTTACGATATCGCCTACGACTAAGGTGGCAGGAAAACACACCTCATTGTTTGAGAATTTAAGACCCAAATCTATCGATTCATGATCGCTCATAGGAAGATTCTCGACTTCATGTCCTGCCAATTTAAGTATCGGGGGAATCAATGGCGAAATAAATGGGGTGAAGAACGGCACTATAATCTTCTTTGACCGGCATCCATCAGTGAAGCGAGCATTGGCGCACATGCAATAATTTTCCTTTGACACTCCATGCGATCCCACTTTCAGACTTTCAATGAGAGAACGAACCCTAAGTTTCAATGATCCTACATTATTAACATCGTCAATTTTAAGCAGAGCCATGTTTTTCCCTCTTCGATGCAATAACGACCTGACTTCATCTACAAGGAAAGCATCAGGACCACACCCGAAAGAAGTAAGTTGCATATATTGTATTTCGTCGCCTTGCGTCGATACCCATTCAGCCGATTTCAATATGCGATTGGCAAAAGTCCATTGCGATAAATAATTTACATTTCGCAGGTTGACATGCTTATTCCTCACGATGTCATCGGTAAGCACATAAGCACCTTGAGAGGCAATCATATCCGATACTTTGTGCTGTATAAGAGAATCGGAATGATAAGGCCTTCCGGCAAGAACCACAGCAAGTCTCCCCTTGCTCATAGCATCAGCTAAAATCTTGTCATTGTATGCAGCAATAGCCGATTCAAAATTTTCCTGACTTTCATTTGCCAGCTTAAATGCCTCGGTAAAGATAGTATCCTCAATACCTAATTCCTTAAAGTATTGCCTGCATTGTTCTTTAAGAGCTGATTTGTCCTTGAATGAAATGGTAGGAGAGTCTATAGGTATTGCACTGGCTTGTACACTCTTGACAACTTGAGAATACCCTGAAACGATAGGACAATTATAGCTGTTTTGACACGACTTGTCATTTTTCTCATACACAACAAAAGGCATAAAAATTCTATCTACTCGCTGTTTTTGCAAATTCGCGATATGGCTGTGCACCAACTTTGCAGGGAAACATATATTGTCCGACATCACTTTACATGCGCTTTGCTCATAATTATCAAAATTAGAAATGCCAGACAACTTGACTTGAATGTTGCAATTGGTAAACAATGTATGCCAAAACGGATATTCTTCATATATATTCAAGACTCGTGGAATACCTATGGTCAAAACAGGTTCGGCAACAGTTGCTTCCCTGTCAAACAGCAATCTCATTTTTTCTTCATAAACGTCAACCCCTCTTTCCAATCTGATTCCTTCATTATTGAAAATTTTCTCGCATCGGTTTCCCGAAAAATATGAATTGGAATTATCAAAGCGGTATCTCGTTACGGCACATTGATTTTCACATCCGTGGCATGTCAATTGCGTTGAAACATATTTTGCCATTTTTATCATTTCAGCAATCGACACATTATTGGCCGACATGTTTTTCAATGCATACAATGCGCATCCTAATGCACCCATTAATTCGGGTTTCTCATTGCGAAAAATTTTCTTCCCGGTCAACAGTTCAAAACCGCGCACAATTGAATCATTGCGCATCGCTCCACCTTGAACGATAATATTATCTCCGAGAGAATCAGTATTTTTCAATTGCAACACTTTATACAAACAATTTTTTACAACTGAATAAGACAATCCGGCGGCAATGTCGGCAATTGTAGCACCTTCATGTAAAGCCTGTTTCACCTTTGAATTCATAAACACCGTACAGCGGGTTCCCAAATCGCATGGATTAGGTGCCATGCAAGCAGCCTTGGCAAAATCTTCGATAGCGTAATTCAACGAATTGGCAAATGTGCTTATGAACGACCCACATCCCGAGGAGCAAGCCTCATTGACCTCTATACGACTTATGGCGCCATTTTCAACAAAAATTGCTTTCATGTCCTGCCCGCCTATGTCCAAAATAAATGAGACATCTTTATTTATATGTTTTGCGGCCATGTAATGAGCGATAGTTTCCACAATTCCTGAATCCAGCTTGAATGCCGTTCTTATCAAATCCTCGCCGTAACCAGTAGAACAGGATCCGATTATCTGCAAATTAGTATTGGTCTGCTGACATTCTTCTAACAATTGTTCAAGTCCGTCCCTCACTGCCTTTATAGAATTGCCGCCATTGTTTTTATAATATGAAAATAATAATCTGCGTTTTTCATCAAGCAATACTATTTTTGTCGTAGTCGAGCCGGAATCTATCCCTAACACAGCTTTAACTGCACCGCCGTTTAATCTTCCTTGTTCGACGAATGTATTAACTGACATGTCACGTTTCCATTTTTCATATTCTTCATCATCATGGAAAAATGGTTGAAGATGCTGTTTCCCGCTATTAGAATTATTGAATGAAAACGTGTAAAGCAATCTTATAAAATCATGACTTGTCGTAATAAAATTGCTTTCGCAAATGGCAGCACCCATTGCCGGAATTAAATGTGAATTTTCAGGTATGATGAAATCATCGGAAGTCATTGCTAAATAATCGGCAAACGCTTTTCTCAAAGCTGGGATAAAAGTTAACGGGCCTCCACAAAACAATATTGGAGATGAAACTTTGCGACCATGAGCCAGTGTTAAAATAGTCTGCACGGCAACAGCATGAAATACCGATGCGGCTATTTCCCCTTTCGGGACATTCCTTGCCAACAGGTTTTGAATATCGGTTTTGCAAAAGACTCCGCAACGCGAAGCTATGGGATAAATACGAGAAACTTTTTCGGCAAGTCCTCCTAATACTGATACGTCGACCCCGAGCAACGCAGCCATTTGATCAATAAAAGCACCTGTACCTCCGGCACAATTACCATTCATGCGCAAATCAACAACCTTGCCATTTTCATAAAAAACAATTTTAGCATCTTCTCCGCCTATGTCTATCATAGTTGAAACCGGCTTTTTCTGCGATTTCAAATATTCGGCCGCAGCTACTACTTCTTGAACAAATGGAATGGAATAGCGTTCGGCGATTCCCATGCCTACAGAACCTGTCATGCAAACCGAAAATTTCATATTGCCAAATTTTGCATTCAGATGTCTCATGAATCCTATTAATACGTTCTTTACGTCGGCTTGATGCCTTTCATAAGAATTAAACAACACTTCGCTTGTTTGAGAATCCAAAACGACGATTTTAGCCGTAGTTGAGCCTATATCTAATCCTATTTTATACATACATGGTTAATAATTACACGGTTCTACATATATGTTTGACACTATTGTCAGACATATATGGCAAATATATGTGTTTTTTGTGTCTTGCAAAAAAATCCCTGTGTTAATTATCCCTAAACAAGCATCATCCATAATTTACAAACATGATGCGTTAAAATCATCCCCGAAATGACAAGAACCGAGTATCTATTAGAAAATCTTGCACAACGACGCATTTAACATGTCCGCTGTGGGAAAACCAAAAATATTCCCGTAAAATAATAGAAAATATAAATATAGAGATATATGACTTAACGGCAATAAAGCCAGAATCGGCCAAAATGCCCATATACGTTTTAAGCCTCAAGAATTCAATGATATAATCGTATATGACCTATTTATTATTGCTTGGAACAACTTTCCCCTTGTGCAATATAGGTTTTTCGATGAAATTCCACGAGAAGCATGCAAGAGCCACCGTGGCCACAATGGCCGTGACGATGGCAAGCATGTAGCTGTATTCGTGGAGACGGAAATGGACTATAGTCTGTATGACCGGGAAATGAAACAAATAGATTCCATAAGACACATTTTCAAATCGCGAAAACACGTTCAAGAACTTGACATTGTAGGCAATGCCTATTATCAACACTGCAAATGAAAACGGCTCAAGAAATTGCAATGCGTCTACATAATACCGGCCTGCATACAAAATCAAAGCGGCAGGCAACAGATACTTGACATAACGCTGGAACTGCTCAAAATACAACAATATGGCGGTGCCTGAATAAAAATATACAAGTTGCGACCCCACTTGACGCGCAAGGATATTGTACAGTTCTTTACCCTCGGTCTCATAAAGATACAAGAAAAACTCCCTGTACACTATCGACAACACAAAAATAACGGCCAGAACCGTTACTTTGCTGAAACGCTTGAAAAAGAAATAGGCAATAGGAACCGAAGCATACAGCATCAACTCCACTTTCATAGTCCACAGCGAACCGTTGACTGCTCTCATCACATTATCGCCAAACACACCCGGCAGATTAGGCTCTATGAAATTGAGAAAGCTGCAATTGGCGGCAATATAATTATACAGCATCGATGACGAGAAATATTCTTCGGACGACAAAACCGATAAAAAAGCACCACCGACGACACACAAGGCTATTATGAAAAAATATGGTGGAAATATTCGCCTAATCCTCTTGACCGCATATGTCTTCAATGACGGTTTTCGGATAAAACTATAAAAGACCAAAAAGCCGCTCAAAGTAAAGAAACCCGACACAGCCTCACCGCTATTGGTTATCCAGTTAAAATTATTTGCCCCCGACAAAATCGAAAAATGTGCAAAAACCACGACAAACGCCAGATAATAACGTATCATGTCGAAACAATTACCTTGTTTCAACATTTCGCGACTTCTTTCAGACACAAGTTCGACCACAGGCTCTCCTTATTTACAAATTAAGTTAAAAACACAAAGTAACACATGAGAAAAAACGTTTCCACACGCATCAACTCATAGTGACTACAAAAATACGAAACATTTTGCTCAGCCAAAGATTACAGGCCATCTTTGCTATCTGCCGCACGATTTTGTTCTCTCAACAAGTCCCGAATCTCAGTAAGCAATTTCACATCAGCCGGAGTCTCGACAACTGCAGGCTTGTTCTCCTTCTTTTTGCTCTTGATTAATTTATTAACCATCCTTACCATCACAAACACGCAGAATGCAATGATAATGAAGTCGAGAGTGTTTTGCAAGAATATGCCATACTCCACCTCCACTCCTGCCGACACAACATTGCCTTCGGCATCAATCACCTCGGGAGCAAGCGTCCATTTCAAAGAGGTAAAATCAATGCCGCCTATGACGTTTCCAAGTAGCGGCATGATGACATTGTTTACCAACGATGTCACAATTTTTCCAAATGCGCCGCCTATTATCACACCCACTGCCATGTCGAGCACATTGCCTCGCATGGCAAAATCCTTAAAATCCTTCAAAAAGCCCATATGTCCATTTAATTATAGTTCACAGTCAAGCATTTAATCTTCAACCAAAATTAAGGAAATTTTTTCATTATTTCACAGTCATAATAACATAATTCAAAAAAAAATATTACTTTTGTAGCGGAAAAAATAAGGCCACGGCCACACCATGCAAAGACAGCCTAAATGTGTGCGGCAAACCAGGGCGAGAAAGCTCTAATTGTTTTCCAATGTATTGATACAGACATATTTTATACTTCAATATTGATTAAATTTTAACCAAACTAATTTTTATAAACAATGATTAAAGTAGGTATTAATGGTTTCGGACGTATCGGTAGATTCGTTTTCCGTGCTGCGCAAAAAAGAAACGACATTCAAATCGTAGGTATCAATGACTTGTGCCCGGTTGACTACTTGGCTTACATGTTGAAGTATGATACAATGCATGGTGCATTCGATGGCACTATCGAATACGATATCGAAAAGAGCCAATTGATCGTTAACGGAAAGACTATACGCGTAACTGCAGAACGTAATCCGGCTGACCTTAAGTGGAATGAAGTTGAAGCTGAATATGTTGTTGAATCAACAGGTCTTTTCTTGACTAAGGAAAAAGCTCAAGCTCACATCCAAGCTGGTGCAAAATATGTAGTTATGTCGGCTCCTTCTAAGGACGATACTCCTATGTTCGTTTGCGGCGTTAACTTGGATTCTTACGTTAAGGGAACTCAATTCGTTTCTAACGCATCTTGCACAACAAACTGTTTGGCTCCTATCGCTAAGGTTCTTAACGACAAGTTCGGAATCGTAAACGGTCTTATGACTACCGTTCACTCTACTACTGCTACTCAAAAGACTGTAGACGGTCCTTCCATGAAAGACTGGCGCGGTGGTCGTGCTGCTTCGGGCAACATCATCCCATCTTCTACCGGTGCTGCTAAGGCTGTAGGTAAAGTTATTCCTGAACTTAACGGCAAGTTGACTGGTATCTCAATGCGTGTTCCTACTCTTGACGTTTCTGTTGTTGACTTGACAGTTAACTTGGCTAAGCCTGCTACTAAGGAAGCTATTTGCGCTGCAATGAAAGAAGCTGCCGAAGGCGAATTGAAGGGCGTACTTGGATACACTGAAGATGCAGTTGTTTCTTCTGACTTCTTGGGATGCACTTTGACTTCTATCTTCGATGCTAACGCAGGTGTTTATTTGACCGATACTTTCGTTAAGGTTGTTTCTTGGTACGACAACGAAATCGGTTACTCTAACAAGGTTCTTGACCTTATCGCTCACATGGCTAAGGTTAACGGCTAATTTAGAGTCTCTAAACTTTACAATACAGATTTTAGGGTATGCAACATTGCATACCCTAATTTTTTATGTCCATAGTCGCGTAACAGTTCAATGAATTGGTCATGCCCGGAGTTTTGTTATATTGATTTATGCACATTGGTTATTACCGCCACTACGGCAGCATGGCAATCAAGCCTCTATTACACACTCATCCTTATTTCAATAAGCAGTGTGTTAAAATCCAATTACATAAAAAAAGCACCGCGTTACCACGGT
Organism: uncultured Prevotellaceae bacterium; assembly: GCA_905207705.1. GTDB lineage: Bacteria > Bacteroidota > Bacteroidia > Bacteroidales > Muribaculaceae > Avimuribaculum. The sequence goes on along the minus strand of CAJLMA010000003.1, from coordinate 213,456 downwards.
GCCTCATATAAGTTATGAAATAAAATCACCAAATTTTACATCAAACTCTTATTTTATTGTATAAACTCGATAACCCCATCCTTCAATGGTGGCAGGAAGCTCTTCCTCTACACCAGAGAAATAGTTCACAGCCTTTTCAACCGGAGCAGCCTCGCTGTATTCGATTTTAGCCTCGTCGTTGCTTAAATTAGTTATTACAAGCACGCCGCCATTGGCATCGGTGCGCGAGAATATATACAAATCGGGGTCGCTTGTGGCATAGCGTACCAACGGAGCACCTTCAACGCCGGCCTTTAGAGCTGAGCAACCATGCTTGAGGGCATTAAGTTGCTGATAAAACTTGAAGCAATCGTTCTTTGCATTCCAATCCGGAGGAGTATCTTTCTTGAAAAATTCAAATGCACGATCCATGCCGACTTCTTGACCTGTGTAGATCAACGGCATGCCTGGCAATGTGTATGTCAACACGGCAAATGCACTGACACCTTTTCCATAACGGTCATACTCGGTACCTTCCCATGAATTGAGGTCATGATTTGTAATCATGTTCATCATATAAGTGTCTCCGGGATAAGTTGCAGCTTGTTCGGCAAGTAGTGAGTCAATCGACTCGGCATTCTTGTCATATTTTACATCAGCACGAGCGCGCTTGTTGATGCCTTGAGTTGCAGCTATCTCGTTGAACAAGTCTTTCATCGGCCAATTGTAGCTCATGTCAAATGCTTTCTTTGCCAATTCTGGCTTGGAAGCCTCGGCAAGCAAGAATACAGGCTTTATTGAGTCCAATGCAGGACGAGTTTCATCCCAAAAATCGGTTGGCACTTCTCCGGCTACGTCGCAACGGAATCCGTCAACTCCGAGATTTAACCAGAATTTCATAGCATCGAGCATACCGGCACGCATCTCCTTATTGGAATAGTCAAACTTATAAACATCAGTCCAATCATACGGCCCGTACATCTTGCCATCCTTGTCCTTTACATACCAATCGGGATGTTCTGTAACCCACACGTTATCGCATCCGCTGTGATTAGGCACCCAGTCTATTACGACCTTCAACCCGGCTTTGTGTGCATTGTCGAGCAAAGCTTTGAAATCGTCAATAGTTCCAAACTCGGGATTAACAGCTTTATAGTCCTTCACGGCATAATAGCTGCCGAGCTCGCCTTTGCGGTTCTTCTCCGATATGGGATGTATAGGCATGAACCACAATATGTCCACGCCAAGCTCCTTTAATCTCGGCAAATGGGCCTCAAAAGCTTTGATTGTGCCTTCCTTGGTGTACTGGCGCAAATTTACCTCATAAATCACTGCATTGCGAGTCCAGTCGGGGTGAATCACTTCGGTCAATGTCGAGTCTTTCTCCTCGACCTGCTGTGTCGACTTGTCATTGTTGCACGAAAATCCCGTCCAACCCAGTACAAGACACAGGAATCCATAAAATAATTTCTTCATGTTATTAATTTTATTGTATGAATAAATAGTTAATGGTACAAAATCACAGGTGTTTACATATCTCCCACAAAGATATGCAAAGTTGTGTGTAATGTGAAAAATAAGCCTGATTATTTTTTCATTACCGAGACGCACTTTATCTTATCAAAAGATTGTGAAGGTCGAGTGAAATGAGAAAAAACTATTATACTTAGGCAAAGAATTGAAACTTTTCTTATTTTTACAAAAATCATTGCAATTGCACGCAATGAGGAAAGAATGAGATTTGAATGGTAAAGAGCGGACATGAGAGTTGTAAGTTATATATTGATTGCGATATGTTTGTTGGCATGGACTGCCTGCAACAATGGCAAGTCTACCGAAAATAGTTTTAATCCCACACTTGTAGACATGCCAGATGATACGACAGAGCTATGTGATGAGTTGGGATTCTCTTACTCGTCGATTGAAGAAGCCGAAGTGAAATTGGTGGCAAAGTTGGATTCAATTTATGGCACTTATGAATATGGATGTTGGTTGCCTAACAGTGAACTGTGTGAACTGGTGGCAAATGACCCGGCTACCTTATCTTGCGATTTTTCTTTAATGCAAGAAAAAGGTTATGTGGATATCGTTACGTCCGACGACGGTAATCTACGGCTATATTATTGGGATACTGGACAAGGCGGAACGATGATTGATTGGGGGAATTTGTGCCAGTTCCGTGCGGCAAACGGAGATGTCTATTTGTATGAATGCAGCATTTCCGACTTGGTTAGGGCCGATGATTATACTGTCGGGTGTGCTATTTTGGGATTATATACAGTCAGAGCGGATAATGGAGATGTGTATTATCTTGCCCATACTTATGTACGGGAAATGAGCAATGTTGGGTATGCCGAGATAATTCCTGTCAAGATAGAAGGGAATCGTCTTGTCCTTGCACAGTTGTTTGACGCGCCTGCCGATGGATACGGTAATAATTGCACCTTTAGGGAATATTCGTTTGCCGATTGGTATTTCAAGGCAAATGCAGGAGAAGGGTGGGATTGGTTGTATCGTTATGATTCCGCAACACGGACAATCTATATCCCGGAGGTGATAGACATGGATATGACCGACCGTTACAGTCTTTATACATTCGATGGAGAAAAGTTTGTTTATGTGAGGGATGATGGCGGATATTGGTTGCATCCGAGCATTCGTGCATTTAAACGGCTTGAGTTGCTGTTTTGTACACGAGATTATAAAATCCGGGTCGATATGATGGATGACGGTACATATAGGTATGCGTCTTGGAGTCAAAATGTATCGATGGAAGATATTCCCGATATTGTAATCTGCAATGGCGCTTATGATGAGGGTAGCGGAACATACTCGTTTGAGAACGATGGATTTCAATACAATGTTGTCTGTGAGGGTGATAATCAAAGTAAGTTGGTTGTAATCCACGGCGGAGAGCAGATGTTGCAGCAAGGTCAAATCATTGAATAATAACTTATTGAGAACAAAATGCCGTTTATGCCTATGCTGCTCGAAGATATGTATGAAATATAATGTGAATATCGGTTCAGACAGGGAGCAATTGTCATGAGATTTTATTAAATTTGTGACTGGACGGAGATGGCTCTCCGTCAAAGACATATTGGAATCAACAAGAAGCGTTATGCTAATCTCTTGCGAATGAAAACCTGAGAAATTTTCAATTGCGTACAAGGATGGCATAGTGGTTCTCACGCTATAGCGTGGGCTGCTATTACTACATCTGTACGCACGGGTTTTCTCAGGACCTTCATTCAAAGACGTGGTGGCATTGCAGTTCCACGCTTGAACCGAGATCTAAAATTTACCATTCTGATAATCAATGATACTATAATGGATACGTTATATATTGATACCGTAAAGTTCCCATTGTTTTATTTTTTAAGAGGCAAAATAGTGTAAAGAAGTACGATTCTTTTTCGGTAAATCGAAAAAGAATTGGAACACCAATAAGAAAAGTAGTTTTATATAAAGAAACAGCATTCTTATTGCCATAGCAAAATATATTTCCAAGGCTAACGAACAAATTACTTGGTAATTTATCATTAATTTGAATTCTTTCCGTATCTTTGCATTTGAAAAATCGTCAAAATTTCAAAGGTGATATGACAAATGAATATTCTATAGATAGTACTACTCTCAAGCAACGTATAGAAGCGATGCCTGAAGATTGTATCCTGTTTCGTTCAGACTTCCCTGAATATCACACTGAATTTGTTGGTAGTATTTTGACTGAATTGACAAATGAAGGTACTCTTGTTAAAATTGCACATGGAATATATACTAAGCCAAGAAAAAGTCGATTCGGTATTGTACTTCCTTCTGTCGATAAGATCGTACAAGCAATTGCAACCCGAGATAACGCAAAAGTGTTACCATCAGGTATGACTGCATTGAATTCATTAGGGCTATCGACTCAAGTGCCGATGAATTACACATTCCTGACTACTGGTAGTGAAAGAACAGTAATTTTATCAAATAGGAAAGTAGTATTAAAACGAGGTGTCCCCAAAAACTTCTGCTATAGAACTCGTCTTATTTCACTACTTGTTCAAGCACTTAAGGCTCTGAAAAAAGAGAATGTAGGAGAAGGTGAATTGAATATAATTCGAGAACTGGTATCAAAAGAAACAGATAGGGAGACTTTAATCAAAGATGTAGATATGATGCCTGCATGGATGAAACGAATTATAAAACCAATGCTAACCGCTTAAAAGGAACTTAAATTATGGGAAAACTGTGGTTAAACAATGAAATAGTGGACCGTCTAGCAATGTTACAGCAGACGGAGGTTGGACATCCTGGCGTTAATCAGGTCGCTATAGAAAAGGACTGGTGGGTAACAGTTACGCTGAAAGCATTATTCTAAACAGATTGCCGTGATTCTTTAATCTTCAAAGGCGGAACATCGTTGTCAAAAGGTTTTAATATCATAGAGCGTTTCTCTGAAGACATTGATTTGGCAATCAATCATTCATTCTTTGATATTGAGAAGACTAGTAAAAGTCAGCGTGAGAAATTACGCAAAATGTCACGAGCGTATATCCATGAGACTCTTTCTGCTCAATTAGATGTCAACTTGAAAGAAATAGGAGTTTCTGGTTACACTATAGAGAATGTATCTCAGGTACAAGATAAAGAAGGAGAATGGCGACCGATAGATTCAGATAAAGATCCTACGGTAATTCTATTACACTATCCGTCAATTCTTGAGGATACGATAAATTATATTCCTCCACGTGTAAAGATTGAGATTAGTTGTCTTTCAATGGATGAACCTACAGAATTACGACAAATCCATTCTCTAATAGGTGAAAGTTTTGATGGCGAAGATACCGATGCAGATAGTTTGGTCAGAACCGTAGTCCCTACTCGTACATTCCTTGAGAAGCTATTCCTTTTGGCTGAAGAATTTCAAAAAGAAAAACCACGGAGTGTCCGAATGTCACGCCATCTTTATGATTTGGAAAAACTGATGGATACAGAATATGGCATAGAAGCTTTGTCGAATCGCAAACTTTATGATGCCATTGTTGAGCATCGTAAGGCTTATTATGCTTTGAAGTATGTAAACTATGATTTACATGCCCCATCAACCATCAACTTTATGATACCGGAATCGGCTATGGAAGCATGGCGAGATGATTATGCCGATATGAGGCGTTTCTTCATTTATGGCAAATCTTTAGAGTTTGATGTGCTTATGCAGAAAATGGCAGAGTTGCATGAAAGAGTTAGAGCTATGAAAATTTAACTTTAAGAATCTGTTGAGAAAATAAAATTTACAATAAATAAAAATATGTACATTTCCCATATAAAAGTAAAAGGATTCCGCAATTTTAAAGATTCGGACATCGAATTTAATGATGGCCTCAATGTCCTAATAGGTCATAACAATGCTGGAAAAACAAACTTACTGAAGGCATTACAATTGGTAATAGAGCCACATTATAGATACAGGAGACTAAATGCTAATGATTTCAATAGGGATATTTCTCTTGAAAATCTGAAAAGCCAGTCACCATCAGTTACAATATCAGTAACATTCAAAAACAGTAACATTGAGTATAATGAGCAAGAAGAGGATTTGAGAGTGGTTGCTAACTGGTTTACTGATATGGAGAATGGCTATGCTGCGATGTTGACTTATCGGTTTTATTTGCCAGCAGAAAAAGAAGATGATTATAAAGCAGCTATGGCAGATGTGGAGGATATCAAGAATGGGTGGAGTATTATTGAGAATGATTTTCTCCGCTATTATGTATATAAATTGCTTGCGGGCCCATTGGATGCACCTATTCAACCTGAAATGGACAAGTTGGAACGATTTGACTTCCAATTTTTAGGTGCTATGAGAAACGTAGAAGATGATATGTTTTATGGGCGAAGTACCATGCTGAAGGATGTGCTAAATTTCTTTATAGATTATGGAATAAAGACCAAAGGGGACAAGACGAAAGAAGAGAAGGAATCAGAATTAAAGGATGTAAGGAATGACTTCGGTAATGAAGCGACTGCTCTTATGACTTCATTATTGGAAAGATTGTCGGAAGGGAAAGATGTCATGCTTGATTATGCACATGAAACAGGAGCATCTTTCAATAATGCATTGCCTGATTTTAAGAGTACATTGACAGAGCAGGATTTATTCTTAGCACTGAAACTTATTATCAAGTATGGCGAAGACATTGAAATTTCAGCCACACATAATGGCTTGGGATATAACAACCTAATATATATGTCTCTCTTGCTTGCCAAAATGCAGGCTGATGCTGATGGCAACTATATGGGAGATAATGCCAAAGTATATCCGATACTTGCTATTGAAGAGCCTGAAGCACACTTGCATCCAGCCATGCAATACAAGTTTCTTAAATTTCTTGACAAGAATCTAAAAGTAGATCATAAAGTGCGCCAGATTTTCATCACAACTCACTCCTCGCAGATTACTGCCGCAGTAAAATTGGATAATATAATATGTTTGCATAAGGGAGAGGATGGTGTCACAAATGTTTGCTACCCAGGTAAGGTATTTACAGATTCTGATGAAGACAAAAAATCAAAGAACTATGTACAAAGATTCTTGGATGCAACAAAGTCGGACATGCTTTTTGCTCGTAAAGTTATTTTGGTAGAAGGTATTGCAGAAAATTTATTGATGAGCACACTTGCTCGCTATGACGGTAAATCACTGGAAGATCAGCATGTGGCAGTAGTAAATATTAATGGTCGATATTTTAATCATTTTGTAAAGTTGTTCAATATAGAGTCTTCACCAAACGCAATACCTAAAAAGGTGGCATGTATTACAGACAGAGACCCTGAAAGAAAGAAGAAAGAGGCAAATTGTAAATTTACAGTTTGTTACCCATTCGATTTGTATAAAGATAATGAGCATTACGAATATTCTGTGAACGCAGAAGAGGAGGAAAATGCATTTAGGGAGCATTCATCTATCAGGTATTTTTCACAAGATGCAAATAAAGGTAAAACATTTGAATACGAACTCGCTCTGTGTAATCCAGATCTTGAATTGCTGATTACGGAATCTATGTCGAATCAATCCGAGATAAAAAACATGATGGGTGGTGATTATGCACAAGCAAAGGTCAAAGTGAAAAATAATAAGAAATGGGATGATGTCAAGACCTCTATTGACAATACTGATTGGGAAGAGGATGAAAAGAGACGTCATCTTATAGCTGCTCGCTACCTTTCTTCATTGGATAAAGGCGAAAACGCTTTAGAACTTTGTCTCGCTCTAGAAGAAAACTTTGAGCTAGAAGCAGGCAATGAACATAAGAAGATTTTCAATGTTCCACCTTATATTCACAATGCATTAGAATGGTTATTGAGATAAGTTCTGACTCACGGATTGATATCAATCACCACTTTAGAGTTTCAGCAGGTCCAGGAGCAGGTAAGACTCACTGGCTTTCCTTGCATGTGTCTCATGTACTGAAAAACTCAGAAAGTCTTGGGAAGATGGGTAAGGTCGCCTGCCTTTCCTATACCAATGTAGGAGCAGACACGTTGATGGGTAGAATGTATGAGGATAGAAGCCGTGTTCTTTCTTGTACAATCCACAGTTTCCTTTATGCCTATATAGTTAAACCTTATCTGCATTTTATCGCAACAGACGAAGGATTTAATATAGAACTATTAAATGGCGAAGATGACAGAATATTATCTGACTATAATACTTTTGAAGAAATTAGGAAGGCCGTTAAGCAGTACTATGCTGAACAAGATGCTACTTTCTCAGCAATTAGGGCAGCAAAGTGGAAGCTGCAAGAAGATGGCAGCCTAAAATGTTATGCGAATCCACCTAAGAAATGCTGTAAAAAGGGTTATGCTTTGAATGAGAATGCATACATCGTTTATAAAAAGTTGGCATGGAAAAAAGGATATATGCACTATGACGATGTTCTCTATTTCAGCTATAAGCTCATACATAAATACCCATTTATCAGCAGAGCTTTGGCAATACAGTTCCCTTATGTTTTCATTGATGAATTCCAGGATACCAACCCAATTCAGGCAAAAATTATCAAATCGTTAGGCGAGAATGGAGCTATTGTAGGCGTTATTGGTGACTATGCTCAGTCTATCTATGGATTTTTGGGGGCGGACCCAAATCAATTCGCCTCGTTTACCTTAGATGGTTTACGGGACTATACCATTCTGGATAATAGAAGAAGTAGTAATGAAATCATTGATTTACTTAATATAATTAGGACAGAGTTTCAACAACACCCCATAAGAAACGAGCATGGCATGAAGCCCTTGCTGCTTGTTGGTGAGTTGTTGGCTTGCTATGAAGAAGCAAAGAGAATAGCAGCTAATGAAGTATATGCATTATCATACAGAAATATAGAGGCGAACATCCTGAAACAATGTGTGGATGCCCACGTTCAAAACAGTAACTTATTAAATCAAATCAAAGATAGTAATGCAAATAGAAAAGAGTTTGTAACTATATGGATAAAAGCCATTGAACATGCAAGAAACAAGCAATTCGGAGCAGCTTTTAAAATGCTCGAAAACATTGGAGTTATGGATATTGCTGCTTACACTTCTGTCAAAGAAGCACTTGATGATTATGGGAAATATTGTAATGGAACATTAAAAGATTTCTTTGATTATCTATGCGAACGCTGGGAAATAACTAAAATTAAAAAAAATACTAGTATTTATAGTTTTTACTCTTCTCATACATACAGAGAATTATCTCAATGTGTTGGATTATTGGAAGATTCAAGTGCTCAAAGAACAGTACATAAAGCAAAGGGGGACGAATTTGAAAATGTACTTGTCGTTTTCACAGAAGAAAAAGCGTTAAACATGATTATTAACCCTAATCTTAAAGACAACGAATCTGACAGAGTTTACTATGTAGCAATGAGTAGAGCTCGGGAAAGATTATTTCTAACCGCGCCATCGATTTCACAACAAATGGAAAATACTCTTAGAAGATTGCCCATAGATATAAAAAAGATATGATAGCGATATTTTCTAAGACAGATATGTAATACAAAAGGACAAGCCATCTAGGCTGGTTGCGGGCTATCGCTATTTATTCTTCAGCTGTCGTAGGCAGCGCGCCTGCCAATGAAGTAACAGATAAATTGATATATTTGCAAAGCTAAGAGGTCTGAAGGCTTACTCCGGACACACTGTTTGAAACACTACCACACAAAGGTACTTATAATAATTTGTTTATTATGACGATTGGATACAGCAATAGTCTGCAAGTGTGCAGACTATTGCTGTGCTTATACACTTTGTTTGATGATTTTATTTATCATATTGAATGCAAATGTGAAACGATAGAATCAATTTGACTTTCTAATGTAGCAGTATCACTTTTAGGATTCTCTTTTTTAGCAAGATGTATGGATTTTGCAATATCTGCTATACGTTGTTGAACATCTGATGGAACATTTTGAGGAAATAAAAATTGTTCTATCGTTGATTTTTCAATAGCTAAATATCCTCCAGCTAAATGCTTGTCCGAGAATTCTACAGTTAAAAAATATGTTGTACTCTTGGAGTTTAAAATGCCTAGAATGTAGAATGGATTATATCCAGCAAAATCATATATAGCATATACTCCTACGCCTATTGCGAAAGGGGTATCAACATAGCAAGCCTCAATTTTTTTAGTCATTCCGGCTATTATAATTTTAGGATTTTTCCACGCTTCGTGTATCAATAACGGTCCTTGTGGCAGCTGGAGGGCATGAAAATTTATACCAGTTATGAAAAAGCTACTATTACTTGCAGCAGTGCTAATGCTATCAATCGCTATGAATGCACAAGAAGATGTTACAAAGTTCCTCGGTATTCCCGTCGACGGCACCAAATCGGAAATGATTAATAAACTTCTCAATAAAGGCTTCACCCGCACCAAATATGACCGGGACGTCTTAACAGGAGAGTTCAACGGAATGAATGTAAATATAATGGTTCAGACAATAAATAATAAAGTATGGAGGATTATTGTTGCATCAGAATGCAGGCCTTGATGAGGCTATGATTAAAATTAATTATAATAGGCTTTGCGACCAATTTGCAAATAACTCTAATTATCTTCCTGCATCTGTTGACTATGGATATATTCCAGAGGATGAGAATATTTCATATGAAATGACAGTTAATAAAAAAGCATATCAAACAGCATTTTTTCAGATTGATCAGTCTGCTATTTTGGAAGACTTGAAAGAAACGTTATCTTCTAAATATACTGCTGAGCAATTGGCAAATCCTACGGAAGAGATACAGAATGAAATTATTAAATTAACTTATGAGATTGCAGAGAAGAAATTAGTATGGTTTGCCATAGATGAATCATATGGTGATTATAGCCTTACTATTTATTACGAAAACGGCTACAATGCTGCTGATGGCTCGGATTTGTAATCAAAGAACGCAGTATTATTGTATCTTTAAGTGCATGTAGGGCTTAAAGGGAAGGTTTTGTCACTTTCCTGAATTTGACAATATTCCGGCATCTAAAAGGCCGATTGCCAAATTATTTGGTTATATTTGTAATGTATAAATATGACAATAACATTATGTCGGACAATGTAAGATTGGACATAACATCGGCATTGATGCATATAAAAGACAAATGGGAGAGTGGGAAAAATCCTTCCTTTAAAGATCTGTCAGATTGTGTCTTGCAGACCCATCAATATACGCAAGCTGCTGCAATAAGAGCTGTCAATCAGTTTGCAACTTTGCGCAATTGGCTGATCGGATGTTATATTGTGGAATTTGAACAGAAAGGGAAAGACCGCGCCCAATATGGAGAAAGGTTGCTTAAACGCCTTGAAGCAAGCGTAAATAGCAAGGGCTTAAATGAGACGCTTTTTAAAATCTCCCGCCAGTTTTATATTGAATATCCTCAAATAGGCAAATTATTTGACTTAAGAAAAAGTGCGATGTCGTCGCACGAATCTGAAAAAGATGCGACATTGTCGCACCAATTTGTGACTCCACCGGAGAAAATTATAAGCCGTCTTTCTTTTTCACATATACGTGAGATATTGACCGAGAAAGATCCGTTGGGTCGTTTCTTTTATGAAACAGAATGTATAAGAGGGTGCTGGTCGGTAAAGGAACTTCGTCGGCAAATGTCAACCAATTTATATTTTCGCAGCGGAATTAGTAAGAATCCGCAGTTACTTTTGGATGGCATCAGCAAACAACCCAGTAATGCCCTAATGGATATACGGCAACCTTTTACATTTGAGTTTCTCGGGCTTGATAAAAAAGATGCATATTCAGAAAAAGATTTGGAAAATTCGCTACTTGCCCATTTGGAAGAGTTCTTATTGGAATTAGGTAAAGGGTTCTGTTTCGAAGCTCGCCAAAAACGTATCATTATAGATGACGAATATTACTTTGTCGACCTTGTGTTTTATCACAGAATATTGCATTGTAATGTAATATGCGAGTTGAAAAATGACGAGTTCAGGCATGAATATCTCGGTCAGTTGAATGCATACGTTTCTTATTATAAAGAAAACGAAATGCATGATGGAGATAACCCTCCTGTGGGGATACTGTTATGTACTAAAAAAGGAAAGAAAATGGTAGAGTATGCCATTGCCGGAATGAATAATAAATTGTTTGTTTCAACCTATATGCTTCAATTGCCAGATAAAACAAGCTTGGAGAAATTTTTATTGGAACAATTAAGAGAATAAATTGTTCCAATAAGCAGACTAAGGAAACGATAGTGACTAATAATGCTACATGGTACACTACATTTAGCACGCCTAAAGGGGACATGCAGCTGTCTTTAGAAAAGCAAGACTATCTAAATTGCTTTGTGCTTCTTCGCTATTTCGACAAGATAAACACTGATGCCGTGAGGGAGCAAGCAATGGACGATTTATAAGTTGCATAACGTATGCCGTTATATCTCATTATAGAGTTAATTGTCACTGCTGTGATTATTATTGTCATGGTGGTGACAATTTTTTGGGGATAAAACGGGGGAACGTAATCACTAAATTTACGGTAAATTTGGTGGTTAGGGATAGCCTATGTGTGGTGTGTTTTTGGTAATATGTTGTATATTAATGATATATCGGTAATGGCGCGTTAAGATACGAATCCGGCCAAGTTCCCAAATGAAAGAGCTTGGCCGGATTTTATAGATATGGAAAGTTTATTCGAGGGTTATCAATGAGTCTTTTGGAAAATCTTTTGCGGCGCGAGTGCCTATTACCGAGCCCCAAAGCATCGGAGATATTCCGTTGCCCGGGCGTTTTACGGTAATGTTGTCCTCGGTGAGGATTTCACCGGCTTTAATGTCGATGGCTGCCACGATACTTTTCCGAGCGACTACGATGTTGGGCTTTTCGCTTGCCGTCACATGTTTTTCACCGGTTCCAATGGCTTTTTCTATGTTCCTTATCGAATCGACCATCCTCTTCAGTTCATCAGGTTCAAGCGATGCCTTGTGGTCGGGACCAGGCAGGTTGCAATCGAGCGTGAAATGCTTTTCTATCACGGTAGCTCCCATGGCAACAGCGGCGATAGGCACTTCAATGCCGCGAGTGTGGTCGCTGTAACCCACTTTCACGCCAAATCGGTCGCGCATTGTCTGCATGGCTTTCAAGTTCACATCCTCGTAAGGAGTGGGGTATTGCGTGTTGCAATGTAATAATGTAATGTCGGTTTTTTGCAACCCACCGGCGTAAAGCACATTTAAGGCTGCTTCTATCTCATCAAGCTCGCACATGCCGGTCGACATTATCACTTTGCGCCCTTTAGACGCGATTTTGCGCAGGTATGGCAGGTTGGTTATTTCACCTGACGGGATTTTATAGTAATCCATGTCGAGTGGCTCAAGAGTGTCGATCGACACAAGGTCAAACGGGGTACTCATGAATCCTATTCCCACTTTGTCGCATATTTCCTTCAGTCGCGCGTATGCCGACAGAGGCAAGTGTATGGCTTTGCACATTTCAAGCTGGCTTTGCTCGTTGCCGGTAGTTTCTTTTTGGTATTCGGCTTTTGGAGCTATGCTCGATATTACGAGTTCGGGTACGGCCGTTTGAAATTTCACATAGTCAGCTCCTGCCAACCGGGCTTCATGTATCATTTTGACAGCCAAGTCAAAGTTGCCGTTGTGGTTTACTCCGGCCTCGGCAATTATCGTGACGTGATTATTGTTCATTGCATTTCGTTGTTTTTGAAAATAACTTCTTTCATGTATCTTGTCATCAGCACGCCGTCTTGCCAGTCTTTTGCCGGCATGGCGTTAATGCCGATGCTTTCCGAAATTATCATTTTAGCTATGTTGGCGCCTGCACATATCGAGCATATCACGCCGCCGCCCAACCGGGGGTTCACCTCCATGAGCAGGAATCGTCCAGTTTCAAGGTCGTGTAGGAATTGCAGTGTCACAGCCCCTTCAAGATGTAGTTTTTTTAGTGTTTCATGCGACAGTGTTTCTAAATCCTGAATGCGGCGAGTCTCGGTGCGAATGACCTCGCCACCGGCAGTAGCAAGCCGTATTCTCGGCACGGCGCATTTTACCTCCTTGTCTTGAGTGCCAACATAGCAATCGACCGTGTATTCTTCGCGGTCGGCGATGTATTCTTGCATCAAGTAGCCGTCAGGGTCGGAAGCTGCATTTAGTTCATCGGCATTGCGGGCGACTATAATTCCTTTAGATGCCGAACCCCTGCGAGGCTTCAATATCATAGGTAAATGGGTCGTGTCGTTATATGTGGCAGGGATGGGAATGCCGGCATCTTCAAATGCTTTTGCCGACAACACTTTGTCGAACATTGTCTTGGCAACTTCTTCGCTCGACACCGGGACGAATACTTCGGGATGACGCTCTTTGCATCGCGCGGCAACCTCTATGGCAGGGTCGATGAAAGGCAACACGATATGGATGTCGCGATTGGTGATTATCTCGTCGAGCTCGGCATCTATGGCCGGCGACATGTATTTGCTGCCGGTTATGATTGAGCCTATCGATGCTATCGGTTCGCATGGAGAGAGTTCATGGCTGAATATTTTCACTTCTATGCCGAAACTGTTTCCGGCCTTAATCAATTGTTCGGCCATGGAGACACGTTTGGCTCCTCCGAGGAAAAGAATGTTTATGTTGCGCCTGCTATGGAAATACTCGCTCATATTGAATATGGGTTATGTCGAAATTTATCGGTTGTATATGCCTGATTTGTATTTTTCAAGATTCCTTTTGTCGCTAAACCACTCGATGGTTTCGGCCAACCCGTCGTGCAGCGAATAGGTGGGTCGCCAATCGGTGAGACTTGTTATCTTGGAGTTGTCGCCGTGCAATCTGAAAACTTCGCTGCCACGAGGTCTTATACGCTCGTGGTCTTGAATCCATTTCACATCTTTGCCCATAATTTCGGCAATCAGCTTCAGTGTGTCGGCCATCGATATTTCGGTGTTGGTGCAGATGTTCACTTCTTCACCTTCTATTCCCGAAGCCTTTGCAAGGGCGAGGAAGCCACGGCATGTATCTTTCACATAGTTGAAGTCGCGAGTAGGGGTTAGGTCGCCCACTTTTATTTCGGTCGCTCCGTTGGCTATTTGCGTGATGATGGTCGGGATTATGGCTCGTGCGCTTTGCCGAGGGCCGTATGTGTTGAACGGACGCGCTATTACTACCGGCAGGTTGAATGCGTTGTGAAAGCTCAGTGCAATTGCGTCGGCACCGATTTTCGTTGCCGAGTAGGGCGATTGTGGTTGCTTGGGGTGTTTTTCGTCGATTGGCACATACAAGGCTGTCCCGTAGACTTCGCTTGTCGATGTGACGATTAGCTTCTCTACATTCATGTTGCGTGCGGCCTGGCAGATGTTGAGCGTGCCGCGTATGTTGGCGTCTACATAGCTGTCGGGAGCAATGTAGCTGTACGGGATGGCTATCAATGCGGCAAGATGGAATATGGTGTCGCATCCCCTTGCAATCTCCATGCAGAAATTAGGGTCGCGCACGTCGCCGCACACCACTTCGAGTCGCTCGTGGCTCATCCCTTCGAGCCAGCCCCAATAGTTGAATGAATTATATACGCTTAAAGCTCTTACGTTATACCCTTCGGAAAGCAGCAATTCCACAAGATGGGAACCGATGAATCCATCGGCTCCGGTGACAAGCACATTCTTCATAACAATGGATTTTTTGTTTCACAAATGTAGTGAAAGTTAGGCGTAATGAGAAAAAATGCCCTTGCTTATTTTATCTTGCATTGCCAATGTCGCATTGGAAGAGTGCTTGTAGATATCATGAATTTTAGTAATCATTAGTGTCATATTTCGGTATATGTTTCCTATTTGGCAGGTCAATTTTATCATATAGGGATTTTGAACTAATTTTGCAACATAAAAATTGCTTTATTAGTAATTGAGATAGATGAAAATAGGAAATATAGACTTAGGCGAGCGTCCAGTGCTGCTTGCTCCTATGGAGGATGTTACCGACCGCTCGTTCAGGTTGATATGTCGCGAACAGGGTGCCGACATGGTATATACCGAGTTTGTGTCGGCCGACGCTCTTATAAGAAATGTAAACAGTACGACACGCAAATTGGTCATCAACGATGCCGAACGTCCGGCTGCCATACAAATCTACGGCAAGGATGTTGATTCAATGGTTGAGGCCGCACGCATGGCCGAGGCTGCATCTCCCGACGTGCTTGATATAAACTTCGGTTGCCCGGTAAAAAAAGTCGCCTCGAAAGGGGCTGGCAGCGGCATGTTGCGCAACATCCCGCTGCTGCTTGAAATAACGAGAGCCGTTGTCAATGCAGTCAAGATTCCGGTAACAGTGAAAACACGTCTCGGGTGGGATTGTGAGAACAAGATAATAACCACGCTTGCCGAGCAGTTGCAAGATTGTGGCATACAGGTATTGACGATACACGGCCGTACTCGCAGCCAGATGTACACCGGTGAAGCCGATTGGACTTTGATAGGCGAAGTGAAGCAAAATCCGAGAATCAAGATTCCAATTATCGGCAACGGCGACATCACTTCGCCACAAAAACTTGTGGAGTATTACGACCGCTATGGTGTCGATGGAATAATGGTCGGCCGGGCTTCAATCGGTGCTCCGTGGATATTCAAGGAAATGAAACATTACATGCTTCACGGAGAAATGCCCGAAATACCGGCACGCGAGAAAATGCAGCTCATACGCAGGCAGATAAATGAGAGTATTGGCAATATCGACGAGTATCGCGGCATATTGCACATAAGGCGGCACTTGGCTGCAACTCCGTTGTTCAAGGGTATTCCAAACTTCAGGGAAACGCGTATCGCCATGCTGCAAGCCAATACGTTTGCCGAGCTTGACAGTATTTTGAATTTCATCGAAGAAAAATATTTACAATAATAAGCATATTATGTATTTGCAGAATGTCATGAACAGGATTTTGATGCTATTGGCCATAATTGTTTTTTCGGCAATTTTAGTGTCGGCTCAAGATGATACCGGCCGATACGAAGTGGAAGGAGTTCACAGGTATGAAGTTGTGGTGGGGGATTTCAACAGATTGAAGATAACAAACGACTTGAATGTAGAGTATGTGTTGAATCCGGACTCTGCCGGTGTGGCTGTGTTTTATACCACACGAGAGAAGGTAAATTCTATTTTGTTTAGCAATAAAAAGTCGCGACTGGTCATCGAGGTTTCGACCGAAAATGCCATTAAGCCTCGGGATTTACCTGTCGTAAGGGTATATTCGAGCGAGATAGAAGAACTTGAAAATGATGCCGATAGCACATTGAGGGTGTTTAACGTGGTGCAGCCCGACAAGAAGTTGAAACTTCGATTGTCGGATAACGGTAAAATCATTTCTCACGGAATAGGTGTGAAGGAAGTTGAAGCATCCATTTTAACGGGCAAAGGGCTTGTGATATTAAGCGGTAAATGCGACAAGGCCAATTTGCGCTGTACAGGTACGGGGGAGATTCAAGCCGACGAGCTTGATGCTGTCGATGTGGATTGCATGATACTCGGCACAGGAACAATAGGGTGTTGGCCTAACGGAGGCAAGCTGACTATAAAAGGAAGCGGCACAGGCAAGGTATATTATAAAGGAATGCCTTCCGAAATAAAGTCTTATCAACTTGGAAAGATAAAAGCCATTCCGCTGAGAAATGTGGAGAATGGCAATCAAGATGATGCCGGTAATGATGCTTGATGAAAAATTTAAGCCAAGATGCGTAATCCTTGTGTGAAGGTGAAGGCATCATGGCTTCTTTATGATAGAGGTTGAACGAGTGTCAATCTCTTTTTTTGTTTATCCAAGTGAGCTTGTGCCAAATGGTCTCGAGTGGGCCTCGATTGAAATGCTTGAACCACCAGTGAGCAAATGCCACTTGTACAATAAGAAACGCGATGCCTATAAGCAGGCTGAATGTGGTGCCGCACGTCTTGTGCAGTTCAAGTCCGTAACTGTAATACAGGAAGCTGCCGATAATCGATTGCGAGATGTAATCGGTAAGGCTCATACGCCCATAGGGGGCAAGAATACGTTGAATGATTCCTTTCCCATTCCAGCAGGCGAGCAGGAATGTTCCTGTCATTGCCAGCATGAAGGCGAGATTATACCATGAATTGAGGATGGTTTCCATTGTTGCCAACATGAAAGGGTTGTCGATAAGTCCGAAAATGAATTGCTTGAGAAAATATAGCAATATAGCGACAGGAGCAGACCAGCATAGCACCTTCTGCCAGAATCTGCCTGAACGGTTGAGAGATTGGTCGTTGTCGGAAAGAAAATAGCTGAGACGGCCCAGCAGCAGTCCAAAGATAAACAGTGCGGCGGTCTGGAACACGCGCCCGTAGCACCATGCCCAGTTCAGACTTGCCAATTGCCCTGTGATAAAATTGGCTTTTACCATTTCTATCCATGAGTCTCCGTCGAGTTGCGGATAAACATCGGCAAGCGAGAATATCATTTGCTGAGGGTCGGCCATTGGGTTAATAATCGCGTAGATTACTTTCGCCCATTCGAGTGGTTGCAGCATAAGCACCGTTGCGATAATGAACAATGCCTTGTTGCCAAGATTTCTTATGGGAACCAATACGAAACCCATTATTGCGTATAAGACGAGAATCTCGCCAGGGAAGAAAATGGCATTTATGAAGCCAAAACACAAAAGCAGTAGTAGCCGCCACATATATCTGTTCTTGAAATCTTTGCCGCGTTTCTTCGAGCTATTGCTTTGCAGGTAGAATGTGAATCCGAACAGTAGGGCGAAGATGGCATAAGCTTTCCCCGAAAATATGAAGAATAACATGTCCCATATCGTTTTGTCGAGTGCTGCAAGTGTGCCTGTCGTCTGCGGAAATGAGTAGAAATTGAAGTGTTCTATATTGTGAAGGAGGATTATTCCCATTACGGCAAATCCCCGTAGGGCATCTATGGCAATGATGCGACTTGATGCATTGGATTTTGTTGTCATGATATGAAAATTAAAAGCCCGACGCATGACATGCCATGCCAATGCGTCGGGCTACATATAAGAAGGAATTATTATTTCCCGGCTACGATTCTTTCAAGCCATTTCACCATTCCGAGCATTACGCCCATCGAGATGATGCAGACGATAAAGAATACTGTCCAGCATTGCCACAAAGGCAAGTTTTTATACATCAACGGGCCAATCCACAATAACAGGTTGCCCACGGCTGTCGTTCCAAGCCACAATCCCTGGCACAAGCCAAGCATGTTCTTTGGCGCGACTTTTGACACGAACGACAATCCAAGCGGAGAAATGAACAGTTCGGCTACCGTCAAGAAGAAATATGTGACAATGAGTACCCACCATCCGGCTTTAACTTTGGCATCATCGGCGAGGCTTGTGAATGTTTCAGCCGACGGATAATCCATGCATGCCGAGTATATCGCAAGGAACAAATATGCCATTCCGGCGATTGCCATACCATAAGCAATCTTTCGTGGGGTGGAAATTTCTTTGCCACGGCGTGAAAGTGCTCCGAAAACAAGCATGATTACCGGTGTCAACACAATTACAAAGAATGGATTGACTGCTTGCCATATTTCGGGCGGGATGACTGTCGTGTCGACAAAGTCACGTGCAAAATATGAAAGTGATACTCCGTTTTGGTGGAACGAGAACCAGAAGAAAATCACCACGCCGAGGATTGCAAACAATGCGTACATGCGTTGTTTGATTTCCTTTGCCATGGCCAATTTCTCTTCGGCAGTGTATTCGGCAACCACTGTTTCGTTTTTCTTCCCCGGTGTGGGGTATATTTTCTTTGTGGCGATGAATATGACGAGCGATATGAGCATTGCCACTACCGATGCTATGAACGAATAGTGGATGCCGGTGTTGAACACGTCGAGATATTGCGTGCAGAATGCTGTCATGTCGCTCACTGCCGAACCGGAAACAGCTGTTGAGAGTTCGTTGAGGTTGAATGTTTCGGTAGCCGTCATGCTTGTCGCTCCATCAAGGAACTTATGGCACAAGGCAGGAAGGTCGGCATTGTAAAGGAAGTTGTGTGCGTTGAGCCACCAGCTACGCAGCAACGGTGCCACGAATGGTGCGATGAGGCCGCCAATGTTTATGAATACATAGAAAATTTGGAACCCGGAGTCGCGTTTTTTTTGTGCTGTTGCGAGGGCTTCTTGGCCTTTCTTGGCCTCTTCGGCTTCATAGTTGTCGTAGATTTGACCTACTATTGCCTGTAAGTTGCCTTTGAACAAGCCGTTACCGAAGGCAATCAAGAACAGCGCGAAGCATGTCAGAGGCAGGAGCCAGTTGATGTTGGATTCTGTCGATAGGATAGGAATCGCGAGGATGGCATATCCGAGCGACATGATTATAAGGCCGTTGATGATTGTGCCTTTGTAATTTTGAGTCCTATCTGCAATAATACCGCCGACAAGGCTAAGCACATAAATGCCGGCATAAAAGAAAGAATAAATCAATCCTCCCATTTCTTCACTCAGGCCGAACTTTGAACACAGGAACAGCGTTAATACCGCGTTCATGATGTAGTAACCAAAGCGTTCGCCCATGTTTGACAGAGCAGCGGGGATTAATCCTTTGGGTTGGTTGAACAACATAAGTTTAAGGTGTTATAGAGGTTAATATTACTTATTGTTTTCTTTAGCTTGAAATGCGAGTGCATACATTCTCATTTGTTTCACCATTGCTACGAGACCGTTGCTGCGTGTCGGCGACAGGTGTTCTTGCAAGCCCACTTTTTGGATGAAGTAGAGGTCGCTGTCGAGTATTTCTTGTGGCGAGTGTCCCGACAAGACTCTGATGAGCAATGAAATGATGCCTTTGACGATTATGGCATCGCTATCGGCGTTGAAGCGAACCAATCCGTCTTTCATGTCGGCAATAATCCACACACGGCTCTGGCAACCTTCTATCAAGTTGTCGGGCGTTTTGTATTTTTCTTCAAGTTGGGGAAGGGAATTCCCGAGTTCGATGATATATCCGTATCTGTCCATCCACTCCGAAAGACCTTCAAATTCATCGATGATTTCGTCTTGTATTTCGTTTATTGATTGCATAATCGTAAATCGATTGCAGGGAATGAGAGTGTGTCGCCAGGCTCATGCGAGCATTTGCCAGGTGAAAATTAAAATGTCGTAACAAATCCCAAATTCCCATATTTAGGGTCAAAAATAAGGAAAATTCCATAAAAAAGCAACAATGGGCAAAGCCAATGTCGGCAATGCCCATTGTTTTGGCAATATCGTAATTCTAAATCAATAGAATTTAATCATCAAGTTTTCGACATCGGTAGCGTTGTGCAGGATGTTCAATGCTTGACGCATTACAGCCTGATTGCCTCGTGTCGAAGCAAATTGACGCTCAGTTTCCATGTCGGTAGGTTTGCGCTTGGAGGTTTCTTGTTTTACTATTTCAAACACGACTACCGAGTTGTTGGCTTTTACCGGACCGACCAAAGTGTTTGGTTGAGCTGTCGATACGACTGCTGTAAGTTCTGATTCGCCTGCACCTATTTTTGAGATGAATTGCTGGCCGAATGTAACTTGAGTCGAGTCGATTGAAGTATTCATCAATTGAGCATATCCTGCAAGGTCGTTTGCTTTGCCTTTGTATTGTTCGATAAGGGCATCACCTTTCTTGTCGTTGCGTACTTGTGTTGTCAAAGCCATGTTGACCTCTTCGGAGTTGGCCGGCAAGTACCCTTCTTCGTATATGCGATCCAAAGCGGCAACAATCATCTTGTCGTTGTTTTGCTTGTCAAATATAGGAGAAACGCTTCCTTCTTGTGATTCAAACAACCATTTCACTACTTCTCTCGAGTTTTCTATGCCGTTGATTTGCGGAGTTCCGGCAGTCACCCTTGTAGGTAGGGCGTTGTAACCGGCTTTTGCAGCGTTGGCGATGAGCAGTTCGGCGGTGTTGTTAGTATTGATGAATGCTTGCAAGCTGTCGCGCAAGTCGTTGATTGTCTTTGTGCTCGGATATACGGTATAAGTGATTTGAGCAATGTTATAGAGTTGCTTCGGAGCTTTCTTTTCGTTAACCTTAAAGAAGAATGCGCCATCTGCACCTTGGTTCAATGCAAAATAGTTTTTCCCTGCATTGAGGAACTTGGCTTGCGTCGAGTCGGGAATGCCAATCATTGATTGCCAGATGTTTTCTTGACCTTGAGTGCCGGGTATTTTCTGGATGTCGGCGTAGCTTGCACCTGCATTGAGCATGTTCAATACCGAGTCTTGGAGGTTCTTGTCGCCTTGCACGGCCATCATGCTGACGTTGATAGAGTCAATGCCCATTTCTTTGCCCATGAGCTTGGTCAAGGTGTATGTGTTTGACATGAACTTGGGAGTCGTTACATCGCCCACCGAAGCCCTGCCAAGGAATTCGCGAATGTCATTTTGACGAACATCGCTCAGGCGCACAGTCGTTTCGTTGATTACAAGGTCGCTGTTGTTGCGTACATCGTCAACGCCCTCGGTTGATACGAGTGTCGTGTATACGTTGTTGATGTTGTTTTGAGCGGTATTCAAGTCGGTTGTAGACGGGACTACGTTCACTGCAATGACGTGGGCAGTGCGCATTTCCTCGTTCAGCCTGTAAAGTTCCTTTTCTTTGTTGTAGGCTGCTTGGATGTCCTGTGCTGTTACAGGGTAATCATCGTTTTTGAGAGTAGAATAGTCTTTCTTGACGAATTGGATGTAATTGGTAACAGCATTGGCTTCGCCCATTTCTTTTTTGTCGAGTTCATTGGCTTGGATAGAACCCATAATTAGGTATTGGAGTTTTTCCAATTTAAGGCTTCTTATCATTTCGGCCTCCATTTCAAGCCAAGCGTCTTGTTGTTGTTTCACGGCTTCTACCGACATGCCGTATTTTGTCGGGTTGAATAACATGTCGTGCAAAGCAGCAGGAGATTCTATCCCGAATTGCTGGGCGAATTGAATCATTTGCGGACGAGCATTTGTTCCGATCATCGCTTCGGTAAGCTCATTGTCGGTAACATAGATGTCGAGTGCGTCAAGTTCTTCATCAAGGAGAATCTCGCTAATCATTTGGTTCAGCACTTGGTTTTGAACGACTGCTGCGTCACCTGCGTTTTGTCCGCTCGCTTGTAATTGCGAGTTGAATTTCTCATAACGTCTCTGGAATGTCATTGCGTCGATTTTTGTTCCACCGACTTTTGCAATGGTGTTTGCATCGCCAAAGAAAGTCCTTCCTGAGTTGAGAAAGTCGGTCAGAATGAATGCCAGCAAGGCCAGGCCGATTACAACTGTCAGTAAGACTGCTTTGCTTCTAATTTTCTCTAAAGCTGCCATTTAATTATTTAATTTTTGTTTTTATTATTCGCTGGTTTGTTACAAATGTTGCCTATTATCAATAGTTTGTGCAATAAAAGCACGCAAAGATACCAATTTTTTGTGTTTTTGCACAAATAGTTGAAATAAATTTGCGTTAATGCCTTGCTTTGAGGATGGAAGGATGGCGTGAAAGGCTGTTTTGCGACGTTTTGCCATGCAAAATGCGGAGTGGTAGTTGTAACTTTGGAAGCTGATGTGATTGTTATTTTGTTTTATTGTAGTATCTTTGCAGGCGAAAAGATTATGGTTAAATACATGTGGAAAAATTTGGCTGCTTGCAACCACACAAAAAAATGCTAAAACTGCGACTCTCAATTTCATGTAATCCTGTGAAATTTACGGAAATATAGTGATTCAGTCGTTTAGCGTTTTTCCACTAAAAAAGCAATTGGAAAAATGAATTATTTGTTTACGTCCGAGTCTGTCTCGGAAGGCCATCCCGACAAGGTGGCCGATCAAATCAGCGATGCTGTCCTCGATCAATTCTTAGCTTATGATCCTTCTTCGAAAGTGGCATGTGAGACACTTGTCACGACAGGACAGGTGGTTATAGCCGGCGAAGTCAAGTCAAATGCCTACATCGACTTGATGGACGTTACGCGCAATGTGATAAATCGAATTGGATACAATCGCAGCGAGTATAAGTTTGACGCTGATGCGTGTGGCGTGCTTTCGGCACTTCACGAACAGTCGCAAGACATCAATCGTGGCGTGGAACGCGAGAACCTCGAAGACCAGGGTGCCGGCGACCAGGGCATGATGTTCGGTTACGCTTGCAATGAGACCGATAATTACATGCCGCTCACGCTTGATCTTGCCCACTTGATTCTTCACGAACTTGCAGAGATTCGTCGTGAGGGAACGTTGATGCCGTATTTGCGTCCCGATGCTAAGAGTCAAGTTACTGTGGAATATGACGAAAACCGTAAGCCTGTGAGGGTTCACACCATCGTTGTGAGCACGCAGCATGACGAGTTTGTGAAACCTGTCGATGATAGCAAGGAAGCTCAAGATGCAGCCGACAAGGCAATGCTCGACAAGATATATGCCGACATCCGCGACATTCTGCTTGAAAGGGTGAAGAACCGTCTGCCAGAGCGAATCAAGTCGATGATTGACGACAAGTTGATTCTCATGGTGAATCCGACTGGCAAGTTTGTAATCGGTGGGCCTCACGGAGATACCGGGTTGACAGGTCGCAAGATTATCGTAGACACTTACGGTGGCCGCGGAGCGCACGGCGGAGGCGCTTTCTCGGGAAAAGATCCGTCGAAGGTTGACCGCTCGGCGGCTTATGCCGTAAGGCACATAGCCAAGAATGCCGTTGCGGCAGGTATAGCCGACGAGATGCTTGTCCAAGTGTCTTATGCCATAGGTGTCGCCCGTCCTGTGAGCTTGTTTGTCAGCACATTCGGGACAAAGCATGTCAAGGAATCAGATGCTGAGATTGCCGATAAACTGGGGCAGATATTCGATTTGCGCCCGAGTGCGATAGAACGTGAATTGAAGTTGCGCAATCCCATCTATGAAGAGACTGCCGCTTATGGCCATGTTGGTCGCAAGCCGCAGGTTGTCACCAAGCATTTCAAATCTAAATATGAGGGTGAAAAGGTGATGGAAGTCGAATTGTTCACTTGGGAAAAACTTGATTATGTTGACAGGCTCAAAAAGGAGTTTGGATTATAATGGTGGCACCGGTTTTGCGGTGCTGTCGATATAAAAAAGACCGGGAATGGATGTTCAATCTGTTCCCGGTCTTAGTTTATGCATAATGCGTTCAATCAAACATTTTCTTGCGGTATCTTGACGGTGATTCTCCGAGGTGGGCTTTCACATATTTGCCAAAAAACGACATGTTTGGGAAATCCAGTTCAAGGGCAATCTCCTTTATTGACTTAGAGGAATGTTTTAACATTTTCTTAATGTCCTTGATGACAAATTCGTTAATCCACTCTGATGCTGTCTTTCCGCTGATGCGCTTGCACACAACCGAGAGGTATTTGGGCGTAATGTATAGTTTCTCGGCATAGTATCCCACTGAACGTTGTTTTACCGTGCTGCTCGAAATCAGGTTTATGAATTTGCTGAATATTATTTCGCTTTGGTTCATTTTTCCCGTTCCGTTGGTGCCGATGTGCTTGTCGATGTAATACATCACTTTATATATGGTGGCAATTGCGAGCGACATTATTATTCCCTTGTGGTATCGTTGTCCGGCCTGTTGCATTGTTTCGAACGTGAGCAGGTTGCAGAATTGCCTTATCCCAACAGCATCTTCATCATTGATGTGGACTACTGGAAACTTTATGAAATGCAGCGTGCTATTGAACGAAGCGTCGTTTAACGGTATTATGTTCAAGAGCGATTGCTGGGAAATGCTGATTATGATGCATTTGAAGTCGGGACTTGTCTTTATTTTGCTTATCGGCTTGTTTGGCCGGCACACGAGCAGGTCATTGGCAGAGAGTTTATATTGAACCGAATCCATTTCACCTTCAATAGCTCCCTCAAGGCATATTAGGAACAGGAATGTGTTCATTTTGATAGGATGGCTTGTGTTCAAGTCCTTTATGTCGGAGCATATCGACAAGTCCCCATCAGCGTAATCACCTGTGAAGTATTCTTGAAAATCGTTTATGCTTATTTTGGATTGTTTTTCTTTATGGTCCATGTTTCCGTGCCAAGTTGGTTTTGTGACATTGCAAAATTAGATATTATCGTTCATTAAAAAGATACCTGTTTGGGTATAAGATTGTTCTAAATGCCTACAATAACTCGTTGAGTATGTTAAAAGTAGTGCTAATTGGCAATGTCTTGTGCCATGATGGCGCGGATGTCTGCGACGCTTTATAGAATTGGTTATGGGGGGAATGGCTGATCTTCATTCGAGACGGCCTGTCGTTCTCAGATATTCTGTTTCGTAGATTTTATACTGCGTCAGTGCCTCGATGTGATTGCTTTGAGCTTGCTGCCATTGTGACTGTGCATCAAGCAGGTCGGTCAATGAGCACATGGAAGCGTCATATCGATTATTCATCACTCTGAGGTTCTCGTCGGCTTGGCGGCATCCTGTCTCGGCTGTTTTTACGAGATTGTACCCGTCGGTGAGATTTTGTACGGCCTGTCGTGCTTCGATGCTCAGGAGCCGCGTGTTGCGTTCGAGGTCAAGACGGTAGTTTTGCAACTCGATTTTTGCCTTTTTTACTTTTTTTGCTCCTTCTCCCCAATGAAAAATCGGGATGCTCACCGATGCCATTATAAGTCCCAGTCCTTCGTCATATTTTTGAGTGAAAGGTACATAATTGCCTTGGGCGTCTGCATTCATTCCGTTTATTTTGACGTTGCCAAAGTAGGTATAGCCTCCGCTCAGTGCAACTGTAGGAAGGAAATCGGCACGCGCCATCTTGATTTGCTGTTCACCGGCCTCGACCTGTTTTTGAAGCAGTTTTAGTTCGGGTCGCGAAGAGATGTCCTCATCGAGCATGGCCGGTTCGGAGACCGATATCGAACTGTCGGCAGGAGTGATTTCGGTATCGAGTGGCAGTCCTGTTACATCGCACAGTGCGAGCCGGCACAGGTAGGCTCCGTTCTTGGCCTTTTGCAACTGATATGCTATTTCGCTTCGCTTGGCTGTAATTCTCAGCATGTCGTTGTCGGTGCTCATTCCGGCAGCAAGGCTCGTCTCGGCCTGGCGGAACAGCGTGTCCATCTGCTGCATGTAAGTTTCAAGCATTTTCACTTTGTCGAGCACGGCGATGTAGTTCCAATAGGCATGGTCGGTGTCGGCAATGACTTGCATGCGAGTCTTGCGCTTGTTCTCGGCAGCGCAATCCATGCCTATGCTTGCAAGTTTGTTGCCGGCCATTATTTTTCCCCCGGTGTATAACGGTTGAGTCACAGTTATGCCTGCCATGTACATGCCTCTCATTTGGAGTTCCATGCCCATCATGTCGAGATCGGGCAGCATGTAAACAGCCGAGGCCGAGCCGCTGAATTTGGGCAGATAGGATGTGAATGCTATTTCTTTGTCGAGCTTGGCTTTTGCAACGTCGTTGTCGGCACGTTGCACATCTTCATTGTTGGCGAGTGCGAGAGTCCTGCACTCGGCTTGCGACAAAGTGCGCCTTTCTTGTGCGACGGCTGCATTTGAAGCTGTCGCACCGATTATCAGGCATATTATAAAAATATCAGATAAGTATTTCATAGTTTTTCAATCATTGTTCATGTTATTGATAGAATCGTTGTCCGGCTTGCGGATTTTAAAGAATGTAGTGTAGAAAAGCGGCAGCAGCAACAGGGTTATGACCGTGCCAACTGTCAAGCCGCCCATTATGGTTACGGCCATAGAACCATACATGGGGTCGGAGACAAGCGGTATCATGCCCACTATGGTAGTCAATGATGCCATTGTCACGGGACGCACACGCGAAACAGTAGCTTCTATTACGGCATTGTATGGATGCATGTGTTCTTCGTTTTGGAGCCTGTTTACCTCGTCGACAAGCACTATTGCATTTTTCACCATCATGCCAATGAGCCCCATCATGCCAATTATGGCCATGAACGTGAACGGTTGCCCGAACATGAGCAGTGATGGAGTGATTCCGCAGAATACAAACGGGAAGCAAATGATGATGAGAATGACTTTTTTCCAGTTGTTGAACAGCAGCAACAAGATGCCTAAAATTGCAAATAACGTCAGTGGCAGATATTTAAACACGTTGGTGGTGGCTTCCGATTGTAATTCGATTTCGCCCACCCATCGCATGTTGTATCCGTCGGGCAGCTCTATGGCTTCTATCTCATCCTTTATCTCCGACAATACTTTTGCGGGTGTGGCATCAAACATGTCGGTGTTAGGGTCGCATTCGGCCTCGATTGCACGTTGGCCGTTGATTCTGTACACCATTTCTTCTTCCCAAGCGAGCTTTATGCTGTCAGTGACATTGCTCAACGGGACGCTCTTGAACAAGTTGTCTTGCAAGTCTTCCGAGTTCTTGCTGCCTGTAGCCAGCCCGGCGATGTCTTCATCGTTGAAGTGCAGGTTCATCATGCTCCAAACCGGTATTTCGCCAAGGTCGGTAATCCTGCTTCCATCGGCGTTGCGTACCATTAGGTTGATAGGAATCATGCGTTCTTGGTCGTTGATTACGCCTATCGGCATTCCGTCGGTTGCAGCGAGCAGGGCATTGCCTATGTCGCCGCGTTCAATGCCCGAGCGCAAAGCATCCTCGCGGGAATACTCGGCCACGATGGACTTGCTTTTCGGCTTCCAGTTATTTTGTACCGAGTATGGGTCTACATATTTGCAATGGCGCATGATCTCTTCAGCCTGTCGGCTTAAATTGCGTAGTATTGCAGGGTCTGGTCCTGTGAATTCTACTTCTACAGTGTGGGATGACGCTATTGAGAAGTTGTATTTGCGTATGCGTATGTATGCGTCGGGATAACGTTCCCGCAGCATGTTGCGAATACCCGGTATTTGCTCGACGACTGTTTCATAGTCTTTACAGTCGATCATAAGTTCGCCGTAGCAGTCACCACCCGAAGTCATCGGCCTGACAAGGCAGTAATGAGCCGGTGCGCTTCCCATGCTTGCTGCCACGCGTTCTATGGCAGGGTTTTGTTTCAGCAATTCGGTCATTTCGAGTAAGTCGTGCTTTACCATGTCGGGACTGGATTGAGGGGGCAAGTAATATTCCACGATGAATTGCTTGTAATCAAAGTCGGGGAAGAAAAGGTTTTTGACTTTTGTCATGCCGAATATGCAGGCGAGCAGTACCCCTACGGCAACGGTAATGGTAAATTTCTTGTGTGCTATAAGCTTGGCGATGCTACGACGGACAAACTTGTGGACAGGTGAATTCATCACTTTACCGTCTGAATCGCGTTTGTTGTCGACAGCCGGCATCCATGCGCGGGCGCACACGGGTACTTGTGTCAATGCAAGAATCCAGCTTGCCAGCAGGCTCACGCATAACACCAGGAAAAGGTCGCGGGCATATTCGCCTGCCGAGTCGGGCGACAAGTACACGCTTATGAATGTAGAGGCTGCAATGACAGTCGCTCCGAGCAGCGGCATAGCCGTGTTTTTCCCTATCCTGTATAAATAGGTTTCCTGCGGCAATCCGCGTTTTCGGTCAATTAAAATACCGTCCATGATTACTATGGCGTTATCAACAAGCATACCCATTGCCACGATGAATGCGCCGAGCGATATGCGTTGCAGTGTGGTTCCGCAGCACAGGAGTATGGGGAAAGAGACTGCTATTGTCAGTATCAAGCCGAATCCTATGATAAGTCCGCTTCTCAGCCCCATTGTAAACACGAGAACCAATATGACAATCACTACCGACTCGACGAGGTTGACCATGAATGAGTCGATGGCTTCGGTTACTTTGTCGGGTTGGAAGAATATCTTTTCGGTCTGCATCCCGGCAGGAACATCGTTCATGACTTTTGCCAATTGGCTGTCGACAGCCTCGCCAACGTCGGGTACGATTGCATCCGATTCCATGGCAATGCATATGGCGATGGCTTGCTTCCCGTCGATGAAGAACCCGTTGCGTTGAGGTTCGGAGTATGCCCGTTCGATGTGTGCGATGTCACCGAGTCTCATTTGCTTTCCGTTAATGGAGCTGATGAGCAGGTCGGCAATGTCGTTTTCATTGGTCACGGCATCCGACACATGTATCTGCAAGCGGTCTCCATCTTTTGAGTAGTTGCCTGCGTTGACTTTTTTGCCTGCGTTTTGCAGCGACATCATTATTTGGGTCGGGATGACACCGTTGCGTGAAATTTTCTCTTTCGGGAGGATTATGTTTATCACCTCGTCGCGGTTGCCGACGAGGTTGATTCTTTTCACTCCGTCGATTTTCTGTAATTCACGCCTTATCAGCTTGGCATATTTGTAAAGCTCGGAATAGTCGTAACCGTCTCCAGTCAAGGCATAGAAGATACCGTACACGTCCATCATGTCGTCTATAACGATTGGCGTGTAGCATCCTTGTGGCAGTTTTGATGTCGAGTCGTTTACTTTGCGTCGCAATAAGTCGAAGTGTTGCTCAAGGTCATCAAGTAACACTGTCATTTCAAATTCTACCGTAATTGAAGCCATCCCGTTGCTGCATTCGCTTTTGACTTTTTTTACGTCGGGCAGTTTTCGCAGTTCTTCTTCAAGAGTCTGAGCCACTTCGAGTTCCACCTCGTGTGCCGTGGCACCGGGATAAGGAACCACTACCATGGCTTGTTTGACTGCCACGGCAGGGTCTTCGAGCTTGGGCATTTGAATGAAAGAGAGTGTGCCGGCTATAATTATAGCTATCATCAACGACCAGAACAATGTCGGTCGTTCCATGAAAAAACGAGTAAGTTTCATGATTCTTTCAGAGTATGTTGCCTATGTTTGTTTCGGATGGTTGGTTTACTATTTTTACTTTGCAGTTGTCTTGCAGATAATTCACGCCGGCTTTAACGACGCTTTCATCGCCCTTCAGCCCGGCAGATATTATTGCGTTGCCGTTAGAATCCATTCCCGATAAAGTCACAGCCGTTTTGTGGACGGTAGAGTCGGTTGCTACGGTCCAAACGCAATCTTTGCCATTGTCGTTGAATATGGAGCGTATCGGTAATGTGAACGACATGGTTGAAGTGTCGTTCTTGGCGATTGTTATAGAAGTTTCTATATTCATCCCGGCAGTTATTCCTTCGGGTGTCGAGATGAATGTGGTGCGCATGCGGTACAATTGGTTGCCGTCGGCTTTTGGCGTGATGCAGGCAAGCCGCATGTCGAAGGTCGTCCCGTCGCTCGTATGGCATTTTATGCTTGTGAAGTCGTCACGATGGGCGTATATTTTACCGGGAATGTCGGTTATTACTTCCATGCCGCGAGTGTCGAGCAGCGTTATCACAGGAGTGCCTGCATCAACCATTTCGGCCTGCTCAAAGTTGACCGCCTGTACATATCCGTCTACAGGAGCGGCGAGGCGCGTGTATTCGAGCTTGTTCTTGTTTGACTGCAACTGTATCTGCACTTGTTTTAGTCCTGCCAATGCCTTTTCGTAGTCGTTTTGAGAGATGCTTTTCTCCCCGTATAACTTGGAAATGCGGCTGAACTCGTCATTAAGTTGGTCAAACTGGATTTGTAAGGCATCGACTGCGAGCCGGTAGTCTTTGTCATCGAGCCGGGCTACGAGTTGGCCTGCTTTGATGAAATCGCCTTCATCCACATATATCTGCTCGATTTGACCCGGAGTTTTGAATCCAAGGCTTATTTCGCCACCCTCTTTTACTATTCCCGAGAAGTGTTTTTCAGTTTCATGTTTAAGCACCTCGGGCTGGACTGTTATCACTGAGTGAATCTGTGTTCCTGATTGGTCGCTGTTGCAGCTGGCAAGTGAACAGGACAGTGCAATAAATGCGAATATTTTTTTCATAATGGTGTTTTAGACATCTTTGTTTTTTACAAAGTTCATGTTTTTTGGGGATACATATACAGTCAATAGAGCTGTTAAAATGGTCAAAAAGATTGTAGATATCCATTATTGGCGACATTAATACTTGTTTTTCAGGTCTAAAAGTTATATTTGCGACAATAAATCATTAATTGAGATGTATAACAAGGAAAATTCAGCGTTCTTGAAATTGGATCTTCCTATGATTCCAGCTACCGGCAATTCAATAATGCTTGGCGAAGAATTCTTCTTGGGGGATAATTTCGATGGTGGAGTTATCGAGGAAAAGGATGTTTCACGCTTCATCAAGCCGTCGGTTCCTTTCAAAGTTGATTTCATGGTGCTGGTTATATGTTTTGCCGGGTCTATGCGCTTCAAGGTGAACCTGCAAGATTATGTAATGGAGAAAAATGATGTGCTGGTCGTACCTCCCGGTTCGGTAGGCGAATGTCTCGGATTTGGAGATGAATGCAAGGTTGCAGTTATCATCAGCGCGTCGGCCAACAATGGCGATAAAGAAAGTTTTTCATCCATGATGAAAATGCGCAGTTTCTTGTTGAGACATGCCGTATTCCATGTCTCGGACGATAAAATTGACGAACTGTTTCAGATTTATGGGTTGATGCGTCGTAAAATAGAACATAATAAAGGTGAATACACATATAATATATTGAGGAGTTACATGCAGGTATTGATATATACCATAGCCCAATGGGTGTGTGATGCGTCGAAAAGTATGTCGCGGCCTGTTCTGAACAGGGCTCAACAATTATTTGACCGTTTTATGGAACTTGTCCAGGAAAACTATTCACGGCATAGGGAGGTTTCTTATTATGCCGGGTTGATATGCGTTTCTCCCAAGTACATGTCGCAAGTGATATTGCAGGTGAGTGGCAGGTATGCTGGCGAATGGATAAAAGATTATGTAATACTTGAAGCAAAAGCAATGCTCAAGAGCGGCCGATATACGGTGCAGCAGGTGAGCATAGAGCTTAACTTTTCGAACGCATCGTTTTTTGGCAAATATTTTAAGAAGGCAGTAGGAATGTCCCCACGCAAATACATGGAGGAATGAAGTTTCCTGGAACATGTATTTATTATTGTAAGTAAGGATAGAAAAAGGAACGCCGATTGGATTGTATGAGGCGTTCCTTTTGTATTAATGTATTTTTGCTTGCCTGTTGTTGCCGTGTGACATGATTATTTTTTCTTTATCTCTTTTACAAGGAAAATTTCGGTGGGGAAGTGGTCGCTGTATCCGTTGAGGTATACGCCCGATGCGTGGGTGCGCAGCGGATAGCCTCTCCTGTCTCCTTCTTTCGTTTTAAGGAAATCAAAGTTCAGCACTTCGTTTTTCAGGAACGTGAGGTTGGTGCGGTCGCCAAGAAAATATTTTGAAATTATAATCTGGTCAAACATGTTCCATGTGCCACGGTAAGCAAGTGAGCCAATGCCTTTATCGAGAGTTTCCCACCAAGGGTTGTACAAGTCGCCAATCTCTTTCACGTCGTCCTTGTCTTTTTTTGCTCCAAGCACTTCGGCGCAGCTGCTGTTGTAAGGGTCATCGTTAAGGTCGCCCATTATGATGATTCCTTGGTTGGGGTCGTCGACAAGCAGTGAATCGACTGTGCGCCTCACAGTGGCGGCTGCGGCTTCACGCAGATAATTGGATGATTCTGCCCCTCCCGACCGTGAAGGCCAGTGGTTTACAATCACGCTTATTTTCTCGCCTGCAAGCAAACCGGTTACACACATCTGATCGCGTGTGCGGAATTCGGGATACCCTTCTACTGTCACAGGCGTGTTTACCACGTTCAACACTCTGAAAAAGCGAGGGTTGTACAGCAGGGCTACGTCGATGCCGCGACGGTCGGGCGAGTCGTGGTGGACGATTTGCAGGCGCCATTTCTTTATCGACTCTGATTTCACAAGGTCTTTAAGTACTGAAATATTCTCCACTTCCGATACTCCTATTATGGCTGGTCCCATTGGCGTGGTCGCGGTAGTCATTTGGCTGATTGCATATGACATGTTTTTTATTTTCGATTTGTATTTTTTCCCGTCCCATTGCTTTGTCCCCTCGGGAGAGTACTCAAAGTCGTATTTCCCGTTGTTGTTGATGGAGTCGAAAAGATTTTCCAAGTTATAGAAGCATACGCCGAAAACCTGATAACGCTTGTCGCTGCTGCTGCTTGTGAATGCGATTATGGCTGCGACAAAGATGAGAGTCAGTAATTTCTTCATAGAGTAATATATAAAAATGTGTTACAGTACTTCAAAAACCAAAATTAGGAAATATTTGTCACAAAAGCCGGGATTGGAGTGGAAAATGTTGCTTTTGTCATTAAAATGTTATTTGCAATAGGAACTTTGGCAGGCAGAATAGAATGAATTTGCATATTGTAATATTGCTGTAATAATAAAGATAGTTCTTTGCATGGCCATTTTGGAAAAGTTAAACAAAGTTGGCTGAATTAGATTTTTTTTGCACTAAGTGGGGATATGTCAGAATATTATTTATATATTTGTTATTGATTTTTTAAACAAAACACGGATACGTTAACAAAATTAATATATATTTTGTTAATTGGAAAACATGCCGACTTAAGGTAAGGAACCATATTGGTTGCAATAATATATAAATCCTTTTTTAAATTTATGAGAATCAGACTCTTTTTGCTTCTGACGCTGTTTGCAAGTCTCACTGCATTTGCCCAGAACACCGGTATGCATGGTGTTGTGGTGGATGCGCAGAGCGGGCAGCCTGTGTCGGGGGCTACGGTTATTCTGGAAAGCCAGGATTTGACTGTGGTGACGGGGCCTAATGGCGATTTTTCAATTTCCAATGCCACCGCGGGTTCCGACAATCTGTTGATCATGTGTGCCGGGTATGAAGACTGGACGATACAAGTGGCGATCACAAAAGGCGTGTCGGATGATCTCGGCAAAATTTCGTTGAAGCCTGATGCTTTTTCTTTTGCCGGTTTTGGCGGAGATGAGGACTTGATGATTGACGAAGCCCAGCTTGAAGACGAGGAAGGCAACAGCCAGTCGATAGGTTTGTTGTCGGGAGCTTCCGATGATGTTTTTTACCAAGCTGCCAGTTGGGATTTCAGCATCATGCGTTTCCGCTTGCGTGGCTATGATCCCGATTATTCGGAGACTTATATCAACGGTGTAAACTTCAATGAGCCGGCGCGTGGCCGATTTAATTACAGTATGCTCGGTGGCTTGAACCAAGCGTTCAAGAACAAGACTGTCGGCATTGGACTCGAATCGACGAGTTTCGCTTTCGGACAAATAGGCGGAGCGACCAATATAAACACGTTTGCGCGTGATTATGCTCCCGGGTTCAGGGGAAGTGTGGCCTATACCAACGGCAATTATTACACCCGTGGCATGGTGACATATTCCACCGGTCTTAACAAGCATGGATGGGCGTTGACTGCATCGGCAGTTGGTCGTTATTCCGACGAAGGTATCTATCCGGGTACGTTCTATCATTCGGGAGGTTATTTCCTGTCGTTGCAGAAGGTTTTCAATGACAAGCACAGCGTGGCATTGACGACGTTCGGCGCACCGACACAACGTTCTAACAATTCGGCGACCTATGAGGAGGCTTACGAGCTTGCAGGAAGTTACCGCTATAATCCTAACTGGGGATACCAAAATGGAGAGAAGCGTACGACGCGTGTCGTTGAAAGTTTCGACCCCACAGCTATCCTTAACTGGATATGGACTCCGAAGAGCAATGTGACATTGAACACCGGTGTGGGCGTGAGGAAGTCTTTCTATTCTTCTTCGGCATTGAACTGGAACGATGCAGCCGATCCACGTCCCGACTATTACAGGTATTTGCCTTCTTATTATGAAGATGAGGCTACAAAGGATTTTTACACTGACTTGTGGCAAAACGATGAAAACTTCAGGCAAGTCAACTGGGCGCAATTGTATCAGACCAACTACTTGAATAATCATCTCGCAGACCAGTCGGGCAAGGAGCGTGGTTCGACCTACATACTTGAGAAGCGTCACAGCAACCAATTAAACGTACAATTCAATTCTACGCTCAACATGCGCATAAACGATGTGTTGACGTTGCAAGGAGGCGTGGGATTCAATTATACGAAGGCTTCCTACTATAAAACAATTAAGGATCTGCTTGGAGGTCGTTATTGGCTCGATGTTGACCAGTTTGCCGAGCGCGATTTCCCAGAGAATGAAATGATGTTGCAAAACGACTTAAACAATCCGAGCCGCCATGTGGTTGAAGGAGACCGTTTCGGTTATGATTACGACATCAACTCCATTTCGGCCAACGCTTGGTTGCAAAACGTAATCAACTTGCGCCAATGGGACATCAATTACGGCTTTAAGCTCAGTTATATCCAGTTCCAGCGCGACGGAAACATGCGCAACGGCCGATCTCCGTACAATTCATACGGAAAAGGTGTGATGCACAAGTTTGACAATGGAATGTTCAAGGTGGGTGTCACTTATAAACTCGACGGCCGTAACAGCTTCACGTTCCACGGCTCGTATGGCACTAAAGCTCCGACATTCGACCAAGCCTATATTTCTCCGCGCATTAAGGATGATGTCATCACTGGTCTCGACAATGCACGAATCCTTTCGGGTGACATATCCTATTCATTCAATTACCGCAATTTCAAAGGTACCGTTACAGGTTTCTGGACCAATATTTATAACGACACCGAGCGCACGGCGTTCTATGACGACCAGTTCAAGACGTTCATGAACTATGTGCTTACCAATGTCAATAAGACTTATAAAGGTGTTGAAATAGGATTGGCGTTCAAGGTGACTCCATCGTTGACACTATCGGCTGCTGGAACATTCTCGCGCTACCAATACAAGAACAGGCCTACCGGGACACGCAGCTATGAAAACGGCACAATGGCCGATACTACGCAAGTCGTGTATTTGAAAAATTTCTATGTGAGCGGAACTCCGCAACAAGCCTATAGCTTTGGCATAGACTATGTGGCTCCGGGAATGTGGTTCTTCAACGTAAGTGCTGTGTGGATGGGAGATTCTTATGTTGATTTGTCTCCAATCAGGCATGAGGCGATGCCCGAATTGTGGACTATCTGCTCGTCGGAAGAAGAGATGAGGCAGAAAATCGAGAACATTACTCATCAAGAAAAGTTGAACAACGCTTTCGTGTTGAACGCGAGCATAGGCAAGTTGATTTATCTCAACCGCAATGCTTCGCTCAACTTCAACCTGAGCGTGGACAACATCCTAAATAACAAAGAGATTCAAACGGGCGGATTCCAGCAAGGGCGTTTCGACTATACGAATTACACTACCACCCGCTATCCTAACAAATATTACTACGCGCAAGGTATCAAGATATATTTCACCATGGGCGTAAGATTTTAAACGAATAATTAGCAAACATACTTAGATAATAACGAAAAATATTATGATACGTTCCAAGTTATATCTCGCATTCGTGTTGCTGATGGCTACCGTCGGCTTTGCAAGTTGCTCCGACAATTTCGATGCGCCTCCCATGGTGATACCCACAACCGAGCTTGATGGCAATATATCCATCTACGAGTTGAAGAAGCAGTATTATAACAGTGCCACCAACTACATCGACACGATAGGTTTCCTTAACGGCGACGACGTGAAGCGCGACAGCCTGTACATAAAGGGTCGCGTTGTCAGCTCGGACGAGTCGGGCAATATCTACAAGAACCTTGTGATTCAAGACTCGTCGGCTGCAATCACGCTCTCGATAAACGCAAACAGCTTGTACAACAACTACCGCATAGGCCAGGAAATAGTCCTTTCGGTATCGGAGTTGTACATGGGCAAATACAACGGATTGCAACAATTGGGATATCCCGATTACGACGACCGTTACGGCTGGCAGGCGACGTTTATGCCACTTGAGTTGTTTGAGTCGCGCGTGCATCTCAACGGGCTTCCCGACATCACGCAAATTGACACGCTTGTCACCACAGTGGCTGCCGTGCAGGCCATGATGAGCTCGACCGACGAGGTGATACGCATGCAGAGCCGCCTTGTGCGTTTCAACAACGTGCGTTTCACCGAAGCTGATGGCGAAACTACATTCTCTGAGTCCGATAACAGCACAAGCCGCCACATCGAGGACGAAAACGGTAATCAGATCATCGTCCGCAACAGCAATTATGCCTCGTTCAAGAGCGATGTCCTTCCCCTCGGGTATGGTAGCGTTGTCGGAATTTTGAGCTGGTATGGAAACGACGGTTGGCAACTCTTGCTGCGTGACAAGAACGACTGCATAGGATTCCGCACCGGCAATGAAGGTACTGCAAGCAATCCTTATACGGTGGAACAAGCAATTGAATTGCAAGGTTCGGGTAACGGATGGGTTACCGGTTATGTGGTAGGTGCCGTGGCTCCTGCCGTGACAACGGTCAAGAGCAACGACGATGTTGAATGGCAGGCTCCTACGACACTCGCCAACACTCTTGTAATAGGTGCTACTGCCGATACTCGCGACATAGCTCAATGTCTTGTTATCTCATTGCCGCAAAACTCGGCAATGCGCCAGAATGCCAATCTTGTTGACAATCCTCAAGTGTGGGGTACTCAAATTTGGGTTTCGGGAACATTCGCTTCCTACATGGGAACATACGGAATCGTTGACAACAGCGGAGCAGCAAGCGAGTTTAAGTTGTCGGTTGCTTCTTCGGGCGTTGCTTCTTTGGAAGAAGGTTTCGAAGACTCGGGCAGCGAAGTGCCCGATGGCTGGATGAATGTCGTGGTGAGTGGCGACAAGGATTGGTATGTCACCGATTTCAACGATAACCATTACGCTGCCATGACAGGTTACTTGGGCAACCAGCCGCCGTTTGAGGCATGGCTCATCACTCCGGCGTTGAACATCGACGAAGCCGAGAGCAAGGTATTCTCGTTCAGAACCCAAGTTGCCGGCTACGGTACAACAACGACCGAAATGGAATTGTATGTCTTGAGTTCGACCGACCTTGCCATTGCGACAAAGACTGAAATAACCGACCGTGCCGAATGGCCGGAAACAAATGCCGGCTCGCCTTATACCGACTGGGTAGAGTCGGGCGATATAGACTTGAGCGACTTCTCGGGTTCGGTTTATGTTGCATTCCGCTATGTTACCGGAACTGAAGCCAATTACGCCACTTGGTGTGTCGATGACGTGAAATTCGGCGTTGAAGGCGACGGAGGCGGAGGAGATACTCCGAGCGAAGTCATAACCGCCACTCGTGCCGATTTTGAGACACTCAACGGTGGCAGCGCGGTAGGATTCTACGGTTCTTATTCTTCTACCGACGGATGGACGGCAACCAATTGCAACGTGCTTAAAGGCGCGGCTGCCGACGGTAATCCTGAATTTGTTTTCATCGGTTATGTAACCGGCAGCACAAGCGAGTATGCAATGGCTCCGTGCATGAACGGGCGCACATCACAAGTAGGTTCAATCGTGTCGCCTACCATCGCCAACGGTTGCGGAACACTTTCGTTCAACTATGGCAAGCCTTATACCGACAATACACTTTCGTTCAGAGTGGATATCGTTCAAAACGGCTCGGTAGTCAAGACATTTACCGTTACCGACGATTGTGAAAAAACGACGGCTTATTCGCATAGTGAGGAAATTAACGTCAGTGGCGAGTTCTCGATAGAGTTCCACAACTTGTCTCCATCGAACGACGGCAGCCGCAATTGCGACCGCGTCTGCATATGGAACGTAAATTGGACCAACTATCAGAATTGATAATACGCCTGATTGGCTGTTAAAATAGCAAGGGGAGATTGCTGCGGTTTTGGCGGCAATCTCCCTTTTTTATTGATATAGTTAAAATTATCGGAGGTTGACGTAATGTTATTATGCATAGAAAAGGCGGTGTACCAAAATTGCAGACATGATAACACCCTCGTCTGTCAGTACGGATTTGTAGAATTTATATGTGCCCGTATGCAGCGATTGTTTAGATATGTTTATATTTGTTCTTCTTTGTGATTAAAAATGATGGGATTATTTGCTTTGGAGAGCAGCAAGTATTACTTTTGTATTTGAAGCATGCAAGGTAATGCCTTGCGTGGAAATATGCTTCGTGTTCAAAAGTGTGATGTCTTACCGACCTTAATGCCGGCAACCATGATGCCTTTTAAAATTAATACTAACAGTGCCATGAATTTCCCGTGGTGTAAAAAATTTTTTCTATTATGTCAGAAATGAGATGTCCGAGGTGTGGAAATGTCCTTCCGCCGATGACCGACAAGTGCCCTGCGTGCGGAACTCCGCTGTCCAATGGCGTTTTGCCGCAGCTCCAATTTGTAGATGCCGTGAAAATCTTTTTCCAGAAGTATGCCGATTTTACAGGACGCGCAAGACGCTCTGAGTTTTGGTGGGCTTATCTGTTCGG
The DNA here is from genome assembly GCA_905207705.1 of uncultured Prevotellaceae bacterium. Taxonomy (GTDB): domain Bacteria; phylum Bacteroidota; class Bacteroidia; order Bacteroidales; family Muribaculaceae; genus Avimuribaculum. Next base: position 173,736 of record CAJLMA010000003.1, on the reverse strand, counting down.
CGTGATCATCGGTTGTGTTGCTAATATAGTCTCGTTTGTTTCGCCTATATTTGGAGGCATTTTAATGTCGCTGTTTTGTTTGGCTACGATAGTGCCGTCGTTGGCGGTTGGCGTGCGTCGCCTTCACGACATAGGCAAGAGCGGATGGAACCTGCTTTGGTGCCTGTTGCCACTTATCGGTGCTATTTTGTTGATTGTATGGTGGGTTAAGGATTCCGATCCGCGTCCTAACGAGTATGGACCATCGCCAAAGTACATGATGTAATTTCAGACGGCATAAGTGTCGTGAATCTTGTCGATTGCTGTCGAAATTAGATATTATTGAAGAGGTTGTTTCATGAAAGGAGTGAAGCAGCCTCTTCTCGTATCCTGTTAACAGAATTTATATGTCGAAGGCTTGCACGAGACAATAATTTTACCTAAATGTAATGCGCTTATCTCAAAATTATGCTTATCTTTGGATAAGATAGGATTTGTTTCAAAAGTGCAGAAAATAGGCAGCCTGTTTCTTGCTTTGCGTTTGACATTTCTTATCGTTATAAACATTCAATAACTTAAAAACTTATTTGTTATGAAGAAATTATTACTTGCATTAATGACATTGTTGGCAACGTCAACTATTGCCATGGCCGACCAAGTGGAATTGAACTTCGTAGGTTGGGGCTTCGACGGTGCTGACAGCTGGACGTCAAGTTATGAGGAACACTCTGTAGACTTTGGCGTTGCTACGGTAGTTTTTGATTCTGCCGATAAACAATCTGGGACTATTACAGATTGCCCGGTTACCAAAGGACAGCCTATTACTGTTACTCTTAATGACCAAAGCAACGACATCAGTGCCGTTACTTTCAATTTTAAGCAGTGGAATACAAAAACACAGACTGCAACGTTGTTTTACAGCACCGACGGTTCTTATTTCAGTGAAGCCGGAGTGTCGAGCGACAATTTCACGCTCACCGGTGATGCCCTTCCTGCCGGAACAAAGGCCGTGAGGGTTGAGTTCAGCAGCAGTAGCAACCAAATCGGCCTTGCTTCGATATTGCTGACAACGAGCGGAGGTACAGGCGAGGTCGTTGTTTCTGCTCCTCGTTTTTCACCTGCAGGCGGTACATATTACACAGCCCAAACAGTGGAAATTACAGCTGCCGAAGGTGCTGCAATCTATTACACTGCCGATGGAACTGAGCCTGCTGAAAGCTCTATGGCTTATACAGCTCCGATCGAAATCACCAAAACCACTACATTGAAGGCGATTGCGGTACTTGATGGCAAGACAAGTTCGGTAGCTGAAGCTACTTATACGATCGAGACGTTGCCGTCGGTTAATTCTGTTGCCGAATTTCTCGCTCTCGAAGTTGGAGAACAGGCTGTCATGAACAACCCTGTAACCTTGATTTATCAAAGTGGTAGCTATAATTATACAAAAGACGATACAGGCATATTGCTCATCTATGGCAATATTCCGACTTATGAGCCTGGAGACGTGATTCCGGGCGGATTCTATGGCCGCAAGGATAATTACAATGGTACCCCGCAACTTAATACGAAGCTCGATGATGGCTCTTTCTCTTCTGATTCATTCAAGGAATCGACCGAAAATACAGGAGTCATTTATCCTGAGACTGCAAGCATAGCCGACATCACAGCCGACGACGTAAACAGCTACGTTACATTCTACAGCGTAAACTGGGACAAGGAAAGCAAGACCATCAGCGACGGTACAAATACGCTTGACATTTATTATCGTTTTGATGAAGTTGAAGCTCCTGAAAGCGGAACATACAACGTGAGCGGTTTCGTGAGCGTTTTCAACAATACTGTTCAATTGTTCCCGACTGAATTTGCTGCTCCAACGCAACCCGACGAAGTGGCTGCTCCGACATTCTCGCCTGCCGAAGGCACATATACTGCACAAGTGTCGGTAGAACTATCTTGCTCTACTCCTGAGGCTCAAATCTACTACACTCTTGACGGAAGTGAGCCTGATGCAACAAAGACTCTTTACAGCGAAGCCATCACTATTACTGAAACTACGACTGTGAAAGCTGTTGCCATCAAGGACGGCAAGTCAAGTGAAGTAGCTACTGCAACATATACCATTGAAGCTCCTGAACAAGTAGAAAACATCGCTGCATTCCTTGCTCTTGAAGATGACGTGATAGCACAATTCACCAATCCTGTTACCGTGGTTTACCAAGGTAGCATGTACATGTATGTTGAAGATGCAACAGGCATAGTGCTTGTTTACGGACGTATGAACTATACCTACAACAGCGGTGACGTGATTCCGGCAGGATTCTACGGACGTCGTGACACATTCCATGAAGGTGCCCAATTGAACACTCAACTTACGGATGGCGTATATTCTTCCGACTCATTCCTCGCTGCTTCAGGAACAGCTACAGTATCTGCTCCTAAGGAAGTGCGCATAGGCGAATTGTCGGTTGACATGGTTAACCAATATGTGACTATTAATGGTGTTTCTATCGATGTAAACGGTGAAGAATATATATTGAACGATGGCGAGGACATGTTGCCATTGTATTTCAGGTTTGATGCTGTTCAAGCAGACGACATACCTACATTTGATACTTACACCGTCAGGGGATTTGTTGCTTATTATAACAACTTGCAATTGTATCCGACCGAATTTACTGATGGATCGGGAGTTGCAGGTGTTGAAAACGATGGAACAGCTGTAATAGGCGGTGTTGGTGAGATCCGTGTAATCGGCGACACCACCGATATCGAGGTTTACACTGTTAGCGGTGCGCTTGTAAGCAAGGGCGAGAATAACATCGACTGCGCAAGCGGCATTTACATCGTGAAAGTAAACGGAAATGCATCTAAAGTTATCGTAAGATAACGAAGGTTTTTTCATAGATTTAATTTTTAGGAAAGGAAGGTGGCCATCGTGATGATGGCTGCCTTTTTTGTTTGCAGGAATGGCTTGCTCGGCTTAGGAGATAGTAGCCGGAAGAGGTTGCTAAATATGGTGCGGCAAATAAAGTTATATCATGCAGTAGAGCGCATTCTATCGCGTCTGAAAGAAGGATAAAAATTAGTATAACATAAGACGCTTTCTATGTGGAAATTGTAGTTTTAACGGTGTAATGATAGTCATGTGATAATAATAAAAAAGGGACTTGGTGAAAGCCCCTGTATGTGTATCTTGAATCTCTTGCGTTTATTGCAACTCGTATCCTGTGATGATTTTGTTTGAGCTGCCTCTCCAAGGGAGTGTTCCTTTGTATTGCTTGTAGGTCAGTGTAACCTTCTTGCCGGTAGCTTGCAATTTCATCAGGTCTTTGGCTATTGAGTCATTCTCGATAGAGAAGATGAAATCGCGCTGATATATCTTCGTTGTATCGGCAATGTATTCCTCGGTCACCATCTGTCCTTCGTAGGTTTTGAATAAGAAACCTTCAAGTTGCACTTGAGTGATGGCACCGCGCTGTTGAGCCTCGCTTACGAACGGAACCCAGAATATGACTGCAATCCAGCCGGCTATGCCCAAAATCAACAAAACAACGATGGTCATCATTGCCGTTTTCAGCTTGTTGTGCCGCCGTTCGATTGTGACTTCGGCCACTTCCTTTTCTTCCTTTTGTTGCGGTGTTATGTCTTTTGTCTTGTCCTCTTCGGCAGAATGGTCTCCGTCGAAATAATCTTCATAATCTTTTCCCATATTGCACAATTTCAAATAAAGTTTCTTGACGAAATTCACAATTTCATTCCCGTTCCCGATGTATGGACTATTGTCTTTCCGCTTTTTATGCGAGCGCGGTCTATGGCCATGTAGGAGAATGCATATATGCCCAATGCTATGAGCAGGATGGTCTGTATTCCCCATACAAGCATGGCAAAAGCCGATGCCTGCGGGTCGAAATTCTGCGGATTAAAAGAGCCTATGCCATATAGTGACAAACCGAATATTATTGCGATGTGCCATGAGCCGAGTCCGCCATTGGTCGGAATGCCCATGCCAATGCTGCTTAACACGAACAATACGAGCGTTGCTTTCACGCCTATGTCATATGTGAAGCTAAAGGCAAATGTCGCAATGTACAGTTGCATGAAGTAACATCCCCAAATGAGGACAGTGTAGGTCAGGAACCACCATTTGCCTTCCATTTTGCCTATTGCCGAGAAGCCTTCCCACAGGTTGCGCGCAGCTTCCTGTGTTTTTATCACAAGCTTGTTTTGAGACTTGCTTGAGAACAGCCATATTATAAATATTATACATGCGGCCACTGCGCACCACACAAGCGGTGAGGTCAATATGTTCCACAGCCCGTCCTTTATTTGCGGATAGGTGTGCAGGAACGAGTAGAAGGCGTCTTTGGCCAAGAAAAATGTGAATATGGTCAGCAGCAGCACCGTCACCGTGTCACACAGCCGGTCGGCAACCATTGAGCCGAGTACGGCCGAGAAAGATGCCTTCTGGCGGTTGGCTATGTAGCCGGTACGCCACACTTCACCGAGTCTCGGAAATATGAGGTTTACTGCGTAAGTGCCGAATATTGAATTTATTAATGCGCTTATAGGCGCATCCACGCCTATGGCTCGCAATTGCAGTCTCCAACGGAAAGCCCTGAATACATGGCTGAATATGCTTACGATGATTACAGGAATGAACCAAAGATATTCAACATTCTCCGACAGGATGTTGCGGATTTGGTTCATGTCGACATTTGAATACAAGAAATAAAATAATCCTACGCCGATTGCTATGAATAAGGCATATTTGAATATGCTGGAAAGAACTTTTTTCACCGTCTGTTTTTTTATGATATCACACCGTCCGTACTGCCGATACTTTGCTTGTGCATGGTGAAAAAGGCTTGTTTTTCTCCTGCTTATGCATTATCTTTGTACAACTTTGCAAAGATACGCGAAATAATTCGTATCACAGCAAAATTGTGTCCATTTTCGTATGGACCGAAGAGGGAGAGGAACTATTTTTCATGAATTGTGTAATGTCGCGACTATGCAACAGGTTAAAGCAAAAAAATACCTCGGGCAGCATTTCCTCACCGATTTGTCGGTGGCGAGCCGCATAGCAGGTACGATGGACAATTACAAAGGAACACCTCTTTTGGAAATAGGCCCCGGGATGGGTGTTTTGACACAATTTTTGCTCCAAAACGGTCACGACTTGAAGGTGGTGGAGCTCGACGGCGAGTCGGTGGCTTACCTTAAAGAGCGTTTTGCAGAGCTTGACGGGCGGATAATTGCAGCCGATTTCCTGAAACTCGACTTGAAAAGCATGTATGGCGACGGTGTTTTCAACGTAATAGGCAATTATCCCTACAACATATCTTCCCAGATATTTTTTAAGATTCTCGAATATAAAGACCAAGTGCAATGTTGCAGTGGAATGTTGCAGCGTGAAGTTGCGCAACGCATTGCAGCATCACCGGGTTCCAAGACTTACGGAATATTGTCGGTATTGCTACAGGCATGGTACGACATTGAATATCTGTTCACTGTCGATGAGAATGTGTTTGACCCTCCGCCTAAGGTCAAGTCGGGCGTAATAAGGCTCGTCCGTAACAGCGTGACTGAACTTGGATGCGATGAGGCGATGTTCAAGACTGTAGTAAAAACGGCTTTCGGGCAACGGCGCAAGACATTGCGCAATTCCTTGAAAGGAATTTTGCCGGCTGATGCAGGCGATTGTATCCCGCTATTGTCGTTAAGGCCCGAGCAGTTGAGCGTAGCTCAATTTGTCAAGTTGACAAATCTTGTGACGGCACAGCGATGACCGTGCATGTCAAAAAATGAAAAGGGAAATTAAAACGTTTCATTCATCTCAACCCCTGCCATTCACAGGCGTGGCAGGAATATGTAAAAACTCATGAAGGAATTTACCGATGAATATTTGCAGCAAGTGAAAGATCTCATTGCTGCCAATGACGAGAAGGGTGCAAAGGAACTTCTTGCCAACCTGCATCCTGCTGACATTGCCGACCTGTACCACGATCTTGATACCGAGGAGGCCGAGTTTCTTAACAAGTTGCTCGATGACGAGACTGCCGCCGAGGTCCTCATGGAACTTGACGAGGATGACCGTAAGGAACTTCTTTCGCAAATGCCCAAAGAGGATATTGCGAAGCAACTTGAACACCTTGACTCGGACGATGCCGTAGACCTTATACAGGAACTCGACGAGGATGACCGCGATGAGGTGATTTCTCACATCGACGATGTTGAGCAGGCCGGTGACATCATCGACTTGTTGAAATACGACGACGACACCGCCGGCGGTCTCATGGGTACCGAAATGATTGTGGTGAATGAGAATTGGAGTATGCCCGAGTGCATGAAGCAGATGCGCATGCAAGCCGAAGACATGGATGAAATATACTATGTCTATGTGGTTGACGACGAGAACCGTTTGAAGGGCGTGTTTCCATTGAAGAAGATGATTACGCATCCGTCGGTGTCCAAAATAAAGCATGTGATGGTGACCGATCCAATTGCAGTGAAGGCCGACACTCCTATAGAGGAAGTGGCTCTCGACTTTGAAAAATACAATCTTGTGGCAATGCCTGTAATAGACTCGATAGGCAGGCTCGTGGGACGTATAACGGTCGACGACATCATGGATCAAGTGCGAGAACAGAGCGAACGCGATTACCAGTTGGCTTCGGGTATCTCGGCCGACGTGGAGACAAATGACAACCTGTGGACACAGACCAAAGCACGCTTGCCGTGGTTGCTGATAGGTATGATAGGCGGTCTTGCCAATTCGGTGATTTTGGGAAATTTCGAGAATGGTTTTGCCACCAATCCGGCAATGGCTCTTTTTATTCCATTGATTGGCGGCACGGGAGGAAACGTAGGCATACAATCTTCGGCTATCATCGTGCAGGGCCTTGCCAATGGCAGCTTGGACATAAAGCACTCGGCCAAGCAATTGCTCAAGGAACTCGGAGTAGGGTTGATAAACGCCAGCATAATATCGTTACTCGTGTTCATATACAACTGTTTCTTCCTTGACGATCCGAGCAGGGTTACCACGGTGGCTGTTTCGGTGTCTTTGTTTTCGGTTGTGATATTTGCTTCGATATTCGGAACTTTTGTGCCTTTGACGCTCGAAAAGCTGAAGATTGACCCGGCTCTTGCTACCGGGCCGTTCATCAGCATCACGAACGACATTATTGGCATGGTGATATACACTACTGTAAGTTCGCTGCTTATGAGCGCGTTGATGTGATTGGCGATTGAGCAGCTTCGGCAGTGGAATAAATCGGTGAAATTGCGCTAATTTTGATAATTAGGATTATATTTGCATAATGTTTTTAATCAAATAAATAGAATGAGCAAGGTATTGATAATCGGAGCCGGCGGTGTGGGCACGGTAGTAGCCCACAAGTGCGCCCAAAATCCTGATGTGTTCAACGAGATTGTAATCGCGTCGCGCACCAAGAGCAAATGTGATGCCATAGCCAAGGCAATCGGCAAAGATAACATTGTCACCGACAGCGTCGATGCCGACAATGTGAGTGAACTTGTCGCTTTGTTTAAAAAGCATAATCCCGACATCGTGATTAATGTGGCATTGCCATATCAGGACCTTACCATCATGGATGCGTGCCTCGAATGTGGCGTAAATTATCTTGACACGGCCAATTACGAGCCTAAGGACGAGGCGCATTTTGAATACAGTTGGCAATGGGCTTATCGCGACCGTTTTGAAAAAGCAGGATTGACTGCCATCCTCGGTTGCGGATTCGACCCGGGTGTGTCGGGTGTCTACACGGCTTATGCAGCTAAGCATTATTTCAAAGAAATACAGTATCTTGACATAGTGGATTGTAATGCAGGCAACCACGGAAAGGCTTTTGCAACAAATTTCAATCCCGAGATAAATATTCGTGAGATAACCCAGAAGGGCAAGTACTATGAAGATGGCAAGTGGATTGAAACCGAGCCTCAAGAAATACATAAGACATTGAATTATCCGAATATCGGTCCTCGTGAATCTTATTTGTTGTATCATGAAGAATTGGAGTCGCTTGTTGCCAATTTCCCGACTATAAAACGTGCCCGTTTCTGGATGACATTCGGGCAGGAATATCTTACGCACCTTAGGGTCATACAGGACATCGGCATGGCAAGTATCGAGCCCATCATGTATGAAGGCCGTGAAATAGTTCCATTGCAATTCTTGAAGGCTGTGTTGCCTAATCCTAAGGAACTCGGCGTGAATTATCATGGCGAGACATCCATCGGTTGCCGCATAAGGGGTATCGACAAGGAAGGCAAGCCTCTTACTTATTATATCTACAACAATTGCAGTCATGAAGAGGCTTACAAAGAAACAGGCATGCAGGCTGTAAGTTACACGACCGGTGTGCCGGCCATGACAGGAGCGATGATGTTCTTGAAGGGGTTGTGGAACAAGCCGGGCGTGCATAATGTTGAAGAATTTGATCCCGATCCGTTCCTTGACGTGCTTAACAAGCAGGGATTGCCTTGGCATGAAATTTTCAACGGCGACCTTGAATTGTGATTTGGTGTCGAGCCACGGAATGGTTCTATCATAATGAGATTGAAAAAGCTTGCGCCACGAAATGTTCGGGCGCAAGCTTTTTTGCATGTTTCGAACGGAGGTGAATGGTCTTTGCCATATTGTCTTGCGCGTCGCATATAATTGTTTTTCAATTATTGAAAATAAACTTGCCTAATGAGAGAAATATATGACATAGAGGATGTTAAACAAAGATTCTGCACATATCTTACGGTGGAAAAAGGCCTTTCCAAGAATACTGCCGAAGGATATACCGATGATGTAAATAAATTATTGCTGTATGTCGAATCGGGTGGTATCAATATGACCGATGTGAAAGAGTCGGATTTGCATGAGTTCATGTGTGGTCTTGATGACATAGGTATTGTGCCTCGCTCTCAAGCCCGCATACTTTCGGGGGTAAAGGCTTTTTTCAAATTTTTGAAAATAGAAGGTTACATTGACGAGAATCCGGCATTGATGCTCGAGTCGCCCAATTTCGGTCGCAGGTTGCCCGATGTGCTATCGGTGGAGGAGATAGATGCCATGATCGACGCGATAGATCTCGGCAAGGCCGACGGCCAGCGTAATAAAGCGATTATCGAAACATTGTATGGTTGTGGATTGCGTGTGAGCGAACTTGTGAACCTACGTTTGTCTCAAATATATACACGGGAAGAATATATAATCGTTGACGGTAAAGGTAGCAAGCAGCGACTGGTCCCTATATCGCAAGTTGCACTTAATGCGATAAAGAAGTATGTGGGCGGACGTCGCTCGCGTGTGAAAGTGGCCCGAGGTTGCGACGACATTGTATTCTTGAGCAAGCGTGGGGGAAAATTGTCGAGGGTGATGGTGTTTTATGTCATAAAGCAGTTGTGCGAGTTGGCCGGAATATATAAAAATATAAGTCCGCACACATTGAGGCATTCGTTTGCAACTCATTTGCTTGAAGGCGGAGCCAATCTTAGGGCGATACAGCAGATGCTTGGGCATGAGAGCATAACGACGACCGAGATTTATGTGCATATTGACCGCTCGACGTTGCGTCGTGAGATTCTTGAGCATCATCCACGAAACATGAACCGTGCAATCAAGTAATGACAGACAATTGTTGCATTCCGGCTTTTGCCGGGGTAGGTTGCCAATTAGAAGCGCACCATTATTTCGGCGACGATTTTGTCTTGTTCCGATACTTGAATTTCTGCGCCTTCGTTGTAGAAGTAGTTTTCATAGTTTAGACGCAGGTCGGCAATGAATGGTTTTTTGATGCTGAATGTCAATCCGGCAGTCAGACGTTTCCGTTCATAATCGGTTATGTACAACTTGCCTTCATCGTTGAATGTACCATCGCTATGGTCTCCCATATAGTCGAAACGGGCAAGAACCGAGATTTTGTGAAGAAGTTTTTTCTTTATCATTATGTCATAGCATCCGAATATGTCGAATGCTTGTACCGACTGGAATGAGTTGTCGCAATAGTGTTTGTGCAGGAATTCCCCTTCGAGCATCCAGTTGTTCCATTTCCATGTCAAGCCGGCGTCATACATATAGATGTCGATGCTTTCCGGTCTTATTTTTTGCACGCTAAGCACGAAATTCAATTCATCGGTGAGCTTGAATTGTGCTTTTGCCGAGAAGTTGATGAAATTGCTCCAAAAGTCTTTTTGGTTGGTAAGTCCCGAGCCGTTGAAAATTCCGGCTTCGAGCGTTATTGGTATGATAGTGTTGATTGTGTATCCGAGGGTGGCACCCACGTCGCGTACGTTGCCCACTTGCTTGGCAATGAATGAGCGGTTGGCAAAGTATTGCTGGTGGGGAGAGCGGTGCGCGTCGATGGTGAACGGTACGCGCATCTGTCCCATTGTAAACGAGAAATCATTGAACGGCTTCCAGCGTGCGTAGGCATCAAGCATCTTGATTTGCCCTTCATCCGAGAGGTCTATTTCGGCCTTGTATGAAACTGTCTTTGCAACGTTCCCGTTTATGCTTATACGAGCGTTGCGTACTTGGAATCTCCCTTTTGATATGTCGGGTTGATATTCATATTTTGCTCTAATGGTGCCATGGAGTTCCGGACGATAGTTGACTTTTGTCGTATCATTATCGGCATAAGCAACGATGGTACACATGAAAATCAAGATTGACACGAGTAAATGTCTGATTGGCAGTAGAGTCATAAATCGGATAATTGTTTCTTTGAGGTCGCAAAAATACGATTTATAAGTCACTTGTTCAAAAAAATGCCGTAACATTGTTGTAACATTTCGTTGTGCTGCATATCATGGCAAATAGAAAAAAGGAATCACCACCGAAGTGGTGATTCCTTTTTGCGCTTCAAGATGGACTTGAACCAACGACCCCCTGATTAACAGTCAGGTGCTCTAACCGACTGAGCTATTGAAGCAAGTTTAAATTCAGGTTTTTCTGAATTGCGTTGCAAAAGTAGTATCAATTTTCGATATATGCAATAAAATTGGTAAAAATCATGATTTTTTTGTTGCAAAAATTTGAAAAAAGTATTCTTTGGGGTCGTAGGGTAATAAAAGAATGTATCATGTGGTAAAAAATATGTATACGATTATTAATGTATGTAAAACCAAATGGCGTGTAAAAATATATTGTGTATCATTGTACTTATATTTATGTACCAAACAGAGATGTATTCCTGTTGTCATGAATGAATTCATTTTTCGATGATGTGCGTATATGGAATTGAATCCAAAAATGGCAAAGTACTTTCTACATGCTTAACACAAATAACAGGTTGGAAATGAAAATAGAAGAGAAAGAAGGGTATAACTTGGTCGTGCAAGACGGAGGCCCTTCGTTGGGTTATTCTCCAACGTCGGGAGTCAAAATAATAGAGGTTGACGGCAAGTATTTCAAGAGTTTTGACGGCAGTGACGAATTGTTGCCATATGAAGACTGGCGGTTACCGATGGCCGAACGTGCAGCTGACTTGGCTCGGCGCATGTCAATTGATGAAATTGCAGGATTGATGCTTTATAGCGAGCAGAACAAATTGCCTATGCCTAATGACACATATGGCGGCAAGACTTTTGAACTCAGTGGCAAACATGCTTACGACTTGAGTGACTCGCAGATAAAATTCCTTACAGAGGATAATCTGCGCCATGTGCTTGTTTCAAAGGTGGAAAATCCCGAAACTGCCGCCCGGTGGAACAATAACGTGCAGGCGTTGATCGAAGGCCGCACTCACGGCATCCCGGCCAACAATTCGTCTGACCCACGGCATTCAGCTTTTGCCGATGCCGAGTTCAGTCCCGGCAACAGCGGTGACATTTCGTTGTGGAGCAACATGCTCGGGCTTGCGGCTACATTCTCTCCCGAGGCGGTTGAAGAGTTCGGGCGCATAGCATCGGTCGAATATCGGTTGCTCGGCCTTGCCACGGCTCTCTCGCCTCAAGCCGATTTGGGTACCGACCCACGATGGTATCGTTATGGCAGCATATTCGGCCCTGATCCGCGTCTTGTGCGCGACTTGACGCGAGCTTATTGCGATGGATTCCAGACATCGGAAGGTGAGGCCGAGATTGAAGGCGGATGGGGTTATGAGAGCGTTAATACGATGGTAAAGCATTGGCCGGGAGGCGGTTCGGGCGAGGGCGGACGCGACGCCCATTACGGCAACGGAAAATTTGCAGTGTATCCCGGAAGGTGCTATGCCATGCACAAAGTGCCATTCAGTGACGGGGCTTTCAAGTTGAACGGGCCTACTAAAAAGGCATCGGCAGTAATGCCTTATTACACTATTTCTTATAACCAGACAGATGAAAACGTCGGTAACGGATTCAACCGTGAAATAATTGCCGAACAATTGCGCAAAGGCGAGGCTTATGACGGTGTGGTGTGTACTGACTGGCTGATAACCCACGACGAAGTGCATCCGGGCGTTCATTCGGGCAAGCCTTGGGGAGTTGAAGGTATGACCGAAGCCGAGCGGCATTATAAGGTGCTTATGGCCGGAGTCGACCAGTTTGGCGGAAACAATGCCAAGCAACCTGTGCTTGAAGCTTATGAAATGGGTGTCAAGGAACATGGTGAAGAGTTCATGCGCAAGCGTTTCGAGTTGTCAGCCCGACGATTGCTGCTTAATATTTTCCATGCAGGATTGTTTGAAAATCCGTATGTGGATGTGGAAAAGGTCAAATCGGTTGTGGGCAACAAGTCATTCATGCAGAAAGGCTATTCGCAGCAGTTGAAAAGCATTGTCATGGTGAAGAATCATGACAAGATATTGCCGGTGCGCACACGCAAAAAAGTATATATACCCGAAAGGAAGTCGCCCGAAGGCCCTAATTATTGGAGACAAATCATTCCCGAGAGGATTTACCAGCCGGTGCCGGATAAAATCTTAAACAAGTATTACGATCGTGCATTGTCGCCTGATGAGGCCGATTTTGCCATAGTGTTCATAGAATCTCCTCACAGCTACCTTATGGGATATGACCCCGATGACGTGAAAGAAGGTGGGAACGGGTATATTCCCATCAGTCTGCAGTATAATGACTATGTGGCCGAAAAAGCAAGGGGGCACAGTATTGCAGGAGGTGATCCGTTTGAGGATTTTACCGATCGTTCTTATAAAGGCAAAAAAGCACGCACAATCAATTATTGCGACTTGACGTTGGTCGAGAATACACGCAAGATGATGGGCGACAAGCCTGTAGTAGTTGTCATGATGATGTCCAATCCAACTGTTATGAAAGAAATAGAGCCACTTGCCGATGCTATTTTGATAGGATTTGACGTGCAAGTGCAGGCTTATATGGACATAATATCGGGCAAGGCCGAACCTTCGGGGCTGTTGCCGTTCCAATTACCTGCCGACATGGATGCCGTGGAAGAGCATTGTGAAGACAAGCCGCGCGACATGCGTTGCTACCGTGACTGCGACGGCAACGTTTATGATTTTGCATTCGGAATGAATTGGAATGGCGTTGTTGACGACGACCGTGTGAAAAGGTACAAGTGATTTCTATGTCTGTTGCCCTATTGCATGTCGGGCAGCTTTTCCCTTATAAGATGCCTTGGAATGTCTAAAAAATGTGGGCTGTAAACTATTTTTAGATGTTTCAAGGCATGATAATTCAATAGTATGTACTACTTTAGCAGCTAAATTAAAAGGGAAAAATGAACAAAAGAATAAAATCAGCGACATTATGCGTACTTGCCGTGGGTTTGCTGCTGCCTGTGGCAATGGCTGCATCGAGTGATAATGGAGACGAGGCCGCAATTGCACGCAATCTCGACACGTTCAATGCATTGTATAAGGAACTCAACACGTTTTATGTGGATACGATTGACACCGAAAAGTCGATACAGACTGCAATCAATGCCATGCTGGGCGAGCTTGACCCTTATACCGAGTATCTGCCTGCGTCAGAGCAAGAGGATTTCAAGACGATGACGACCGGCGAATATGGGGGCATAGGGTCTTATATCATGCAGTATAAGGATTCGGTAATGATAAGCGAGCCTTATGAAGACAGTCCGGCCGCGCGTGCAGGATTGATTCCGGGCGACGTGATAATCAAAATAGATAACGACTCTACAATAGGCTGGACCAACGAGCAAGTGAGCAACAAGCTCAAAGGGCAGGCCAATTCCACATTGCAGGTCGTGGTGAAGAGACCTTACGTCGGAGAATTGACTTTTAACATAACACGAGAGAAGATACGCATGAATTCCGTTCCTTATTACGGAGTAGTGCGTGACAGCATAGGCTATATCGCTTTGTCTTCCTTCACCGAAAATTCTCCAAGCGAGGTGCGGGATGCTTTGCTCGCATTGAAAAAAGAGCCGGGAGTAAAAACCGTCGCTCTTGACCTGCGAGGCAATCCGGGTGGAATACTTGAAAGTGCGGTGCAAATCGTCGGAATGTTTGTGCCAAAGGGTACGCAAGTGTTGCAACAACGCGGTAGGGTAATACAGAATGATAAGACCTATAAGACAACACAAGACCCTATAGACGATAAAATACCACTTGTGGTGTTCATCGATGGGGCTTCGGCTTCGGCTTCCGAGATAACCGCCGGCGCGTTGCAAGATCTTGACAGGGCTGTAGTGATAGGTTCAAGGTCTTTTGGAAAGGGACTCGTTCAATCTACGCGGCCATTGCCTTTTGATGGAATATTGAAGGTTACCATTGCCAAATACTATATACCGAGCGGCAGGTTGATACAGGCTATAGATTATTCTCATCGCAATCCCGATGGCTCGGTGGCAAGAATCCCCGACAGCTTGACAAATGTGTTTAAAACTGCACATGGACGTGAAGTGAGGGACGGCGGAGGCATTACTCCAGACATTAAAGTGGAGTATCCCGAAATGACGAGGTTGTATTTCAACATCGTGCGTGACAACTGGGCATTCAACTATGCCACTCGTTTTGCTCATGAGCACGATACGATAGCCTCTCCCGAGGAATTTGTCATTACCGACAGCATATATGCCGATTTCAAGAAGTTTATCGACCCGAAGGAATTCAAATATGACAAAGTGTGCGAAGACGGGTTGGAAAAGCTTAAGAAAGTCGCCGAGGCCGAAGGCTACATGAACGACAGCACACGGGCACAATTTGAAGTGATGGCAAAATTGTTGAAGCATGACCTTAACAAGGATCTTGACACGCATCGTAAAGAAATATCGGGTATTCTTGCAATGGAAATATTGAAGCGTTACTATTATCAGCGAGGTCAGGCCATAGAGTCTTTGAAGAATGATGTTTGTCTCGACGAAGTGGTCAAATTGTTTAGTAAGCCGGGTGAATATTATAGGATACTGAACATAAAGGAGGATTGAGATTACGATAGCAGTGGAAATTGAGAAATTATGTGATTTGATAGGTTCCAAGGCTCGAATCGAAGCCTTGAAACAATTGCTTGATGACAAGAAAAACAAGACGATAGGCATCGACGGGCTGGCAGGCTCGTCGTTGCCGATGTTGTTTTCCGGCCTGCCAAAGAGAAAACGGCCATATTTGATAATTGCCAACGACCTCGATGAAGCCGGTTACCTGTATTTCGACCTGTGCCAGATGGCCGGGGAGGGAAAGGTGCTGATATTCCCGTCGGGCTACAAGCGTGACATAAAATACGGGCAACCCGACGCGCCGTCGGAAATATTGCGTACCGAGGTGTTGAACAAGTGGCACACCGACAAGTCGCTTACATGGGTGGTGTCTTATCCCGAAGCTCTTGCCGAACGGGTGTCGCCACGAGAAAAAGTTCAAAATTCAACAATAACATTGAAACAAGGCGGAGTGGCCGATATGACCGAAATTGCCAAGAAGTTAAGGTCGTTCGGCTTCGTCGAGCAAGATTATGTATATGAACCCGGGCAGTTTGCTGTCAGAGGGTCGAT
Source organism: uncultured Prevotellaceae bacterium (assembly GCA_905207705.1). Classification (GTDB taxonomy): domain Bacteria; phylum Bacteroidota; class Bacteroidia; order Bacteroidales; family Muribaculaceae; genus Avimuribaculum. The sequence continues at coordinate 157,829 of CAJLMA010000003.1, read as the reverse complement.
ATTGGACGTGTATTCATTCTCCAATGAGTTGCCTTATCGAATTGACTTTTTTGGGGACGACATAGAGAGCATCCGTACTTTTAATGTGGAAACCCAGTTGTCTGAAACGGGTGTCGATACTGTCTCGATTATCAATGGAACTGCTACCGAGAGTATAAACGGAGTCTCTTTTCTTGAATACATAGACAATGACACCATTCTCGTGTGCCGCGACAAAGACTGGTTGTTGCAACGCATTGCCGCCATTGCCGAGGAGAAAATGTCGGACAGCACGCTCATAGCCGAGGAGGGTGACAAGGATGCAATGAAAAAGGTGGTTGATGCCGCCGATTTCATCATGCGGTTTGGCAAGTTCCGTCGCGTTGATTTCCATTATGGAGAGGCCAAGATGGAAAATGACGCGAAAATATCATTCAAGTTCTCGCCTCAAGCCATATATCACAAAAATTTCAACATAATAAGCGATTCGTTCAAGAATTTTCTCAAGGACGGGTATAAGATATACATACTGTCGGACAGCGAAAAACAGATAGAACGTCTGAAAGCCATATTTGACGACAGGGATGATGACATACAATTTACTCCTGTGACAAAGACAGTCCACGAGGGCTTTGTGGACGAGGAGTTGAAGGTGTGTGTGTTTACCGACCATCAGATATTTGACCGTTTCCATAAATATAGCTTGAAAAGCGACCGCGCCCGTTCGGGAAAGCTGGCTTTGTCGTTGAAAGAGCTGAATCAGATAGAAATAGGCGATTACATCGTGCATGTCGACCATGGTGTCGGCAAGTTTGGCGGGCTTGTCCGTACTTCGGTAAACGGCAAGGTGCAAGAAATGATAAAGCTCATTTACTTGAACGACGACATAATTTTCGTGTCAATACACGCTCTTCACAAGTTGGCCAAGTATCGAGGCAAGGAAGGTGTCGAGCCTCGCATCAACAAGCTTGGCAGCGGTGCATGGAACCGCATGAAGGAGCGCACAAAGAGCAAGTTGAAGGATATTGCCCGAGACTTGATAAAACTGTATGCCGCGCGTAAGGAGGAGAAAGGTTTTGCATTCTCACCTGACGGTTATCTGCAACAGGAATTGGAAGCCTCGTTCATCTATGAAGATACTCCCGACCAATTGAAAGCGACCAACGAAGTGAAGGCCGACATGGAGAAATCAAAACCTATGGACAGGCTCGTGTGCGGTGATGTCGGTTTCGGAAAGACAGAGGTAGCCATACGCGCTGCATTCAAGGCTGCCACCGACGGCAAGCAGACAGCGGTGCTTGTACCTACTACCGTGCTGGCTTACCAACACTATAATACGTTTAAAGACAGGTTGAAGGATTTCCCGGTGAGAGTGGATTATTTGAGCAGGGCAAGGAAACCCAAAGAGGTGAAGCAAATATTGGCTGATCTTGCCGAAGGAAAAATCGACATAATTATAGGTACGCATAAATTGATAGGCAAAAGCGTAAAATTCAAGGATTTGGGACTGCTTGTGATTGACGAGGAGCAGAAGTTCGGCGTATCGGTCAAGGAGCGTTTGAAACAACTCAAAGTAAACGTGGATACGCTCACGATGTCGGCTACGCCTATTCCGCGAACGTTGCAATTTTCGCTCATGGGAGCTCGCGACCTAAGTGCAATAACCACGCCGCCGGCCAATAGATATCCCATCCTTACTTCGGTCAATGCGTTGAACGATGACATAGTGAGCGAGGCAATAAACTTTGAAATGTCGCGCAACGGACAGGTATTCTTCATCAACAACCGCATCGACAGCCTTCCGCAGCTTGAGGACATGATTCACCGTGTCGTTCCCGATGCCCGTGTGGCAGTAGGGCATGGCCAAATGCCTCCCGAGAAGCTGGAGCAGATAATCATAGACTTTGCCAATCACGATTACGACGTTCTTCTTGCCACCACAATCATCGAAAGCGGCATAGACATGCCAAATGTCAATACCATAATCATCAACAATGCCCAAAATTTCGGACTTAGCGAGTTGCACCAGTTGCGAGGACGTGTGGGCAGAAGTTCGCGCAAGGCATTCTGTTACTTGCTCGTGCCACCGCATTTGCCGCTTAATCCTGTCGCGCGGAGACGTTTGCAGGCCATAGAGAGTTTCTCGGAACTTGGCAGTGGCATACATATCGCCATGCAAGACCTCGACATTCGCGGCGCAGGCAATCTGCTTGGAGCGGAGCAGAGCGGATTTATCGCCGACCTCGGATATGAGACTTATCAGAAGATTCTTCAAGAAGCCGTACTTGAATTGCGTACCGAAGAATTTTCCGACACGTTCAAGGATGAAGACGATGGTAACAATGAGAAGGCTTATGTATCGGACTGCGTGATAGAGTCTGACATGGAATTGCTTTTTCCTGCCACCTATGTTCCGCAGGAAAGCGAGCGCGTCAGCTTGTATCAAGAGCTTGACAGTATGGAACGTGAGTCGGATGTGCTTGAGTTCCGCCATCGGCTTGAAGACCGCTTTGGCAAGATACCCAAGCCGGCCTTGGAATTGATTCGTGTAGTAACATTGCGTCGCATTGCCCGTACCCTTGGCATAGAGAAGATAGCCCTGAAACTTGGCAAGATGTACATGTATTTTGTGGGCGATGAGAATAAGGCTTATTACCAATCTCCGGCATTTGGCCGCATATTGAACTATTTGCAGCATAATCCCAAACGTTGTCACATTCGTGATGTAAAAGGCAAGCGGTCGTTGCTTGTCGACAATGTAGAGACGGTTGAGGAGGCCATATCCATACTTAATTCCATCACTGCGCTTGAAGCAGTATAATGTATAATGCAGAATCATGAAAATAACCGAAGGTGAAGAACCCAAATGGGAGATTTTGTCAAGCAAATACTTGATAAAGCGTCCGTGGCTCACGGCAAGGCGTGATTGCGTCAGGCTTGCGAATGGTGTGGTGAATGATGAATTTTATATTCTCGAATATCCCGACTGGGTCAATACGATAGCCGTAACGACCGAAGGCAAGTATGTCATGATAAGACAGTACCGTCATGGAATAAGGAGGACGAGCTATGAAATATGCGCAGGATGTTGCGAGCCCGGGGAGACTCCTGAGCAGGCTGCTCGCAGGGAACTTGAAGAAGAAACCGGATATGGATGGGGAGAATGGCAAGAAATAATGTCGATATGTACCAATGCCAGTTCAATGAACAATTATACGCATTGTTTTGTTGCTACCGGCGTCAAGAAGCTGCATGAATGCCATCTTGAACCGACCGAAATGCTCCGGGTGTTCTTGCTCGACCGTAGTGAGGTAAAGCAAATGCTCGACTTGGGGCTTATTTGCCAATCGACGATGGCTGCCCCGTTGTGGAAACATTTCGCCAAAACGGAATGAAAGTAAATGCGTAATCAAGCTTGAAGGGGCGATTTATGGATATAAAACTCGTGCCGGTACAGTCGAGGAAGTGTTATCTCGAATTGTTGTTGCTTGCCGATGAGCAGGAATCGATGGTAAATCGCTATATCGGCGACGGAGAAATGTTTGTGGCCGAAGTCGACGGTATTGTGATAGGCGAGGCCGTGGTCGTCGGTTGCGGCCACGGGGTGTTTGAATTGAAAAATATTGCAGTTTATCCAGATTTCCAACGACGAGGTTATGGCAAATTGCTTGTGGAGCATATAATGTCATATTATGGCGATGCTTGTTCTGCAATGCTTGTCGGTACCGGCGATAGCCTGTTGACTGTGCCGTTTTATGAAAATTGCGGATTTGTATATTCCCATCGAGTGCCGGATTTTTTCATTGACAATTACGACCATCCGATTGTCGAGTGTGGCGTAAGGCTTATCGACATGGTTTATTTCAAGAGAATAAATAATGATTCTCACTCGCTTGCAAATTCGTTTTTTATTCGACCGGCAGTTGAGGCCGATGCCGAAGCATTGAGGTCTTTGTTTGTTGATACGGTGAAATACGTCAATTTGGGCGATTACACGCAAGAAGAGGTTGATGATTGGGCTTCATGCGGAATGGATTTATCGCACTGGACGCGTATGCTCGACAATGCCGATTGTTTCATTGTGGCCGAGCATCCTGTGGCAGGTGTTGTCGGGTTTGCTTCGTTGACCGAAGGTTGCCAATATTTGCATTCATTGTTTGTGAGCAAGGATTTTCAGCATGTAGGCATAGCGACAGCATTGTTGCACGCAGTGGAGCAACATGCTAAAAGTAAAGGGCAGACGTACATGCACACCGAAGCAAGTATTACCGCCCGCCCATTCTTTGAGCATAAGGGGTATAGAGTCGTGAAAGCACAAATGGCAAAGGCCAATCTGTTGCACATGCGTAATTATGTCATGGGCAAGCAGCTTTGAGTTTGTCATTCAGAATCTTTATTTTAGCCATTTCAACATCGTTTTCCATGAGAGTTTCTTCCCATAGAGGAGGATGCCTGTGCGGTATATTTTTGCCGACATTGCCGTTGTAGCAACTGCTGTTGCCATCAGAACGACTATGCTTACGGCTATTTCCCATGCAGGTACGTCGTAGGGCAGTCTCACCATCATTACTATCGGGGAAGTGAACGGAATTATAGAACACCACCATGCGAGGTTCCCATCGGGATTTTCCATGCACGCAATCCCTACCCATAGCGCGAAAACCATTATCATTATCATCGGGGTGGTAGCTTGCGATGCGTCGCTTGGCTGGTCGGCTGCCGACCCAAATGCCGCAAAGAGGGAGCCATATAGCAGGTATCCGCCGATGAAGTAAAGAGCGAAGCAAATGAATATTTCAATAAAATTCATGGAGTTGAGGCCTGCCATGAGTTCGGTCATTATTTCTTGTGTCTCTTGCATATTTACAATTTGGGCAGATTGCTGTATCATGTCGGATTGAGATAGCATCATTCCGGCACCGAATATTGCTATGGCTATGACTATAAGGACAAACCAGATTGCCATCTGGAGCAAGCCTACGAGACCGACACCGATGATTTTACCGAACATCAGCTCAATGGGACGGCAGCAGCTGACGATGACTTCGACTATGCGATTGGTCTTTTCCTCGGTTACGCTGCTCATTATCATTGCGCCATACATTAATACAAACATGTAGGTCAACATAGACAGTATCATTCCCACTATTCCGGCAATGTCGGCGTTGGACTCCTCTTCATCGCCTTCATCAGTCCATTTGATGCAATTCAGTTCCACATCGGCCTTGCTTTCAGATAATATTTTGTCGAGTTCCGGTATGCCGTATGACTGGATGCGCGTCTGCGTTATCGAGTCGTTGAGACATTCGGCCAAGTATTTTTGAAGTGAAAGCCTTATGGCATTATCCGAATATATGTTTATTGTCAAAGAGCTATCAATATCGGCTGGTATGACTGCGATGGCATAAAGATGGCCGGTGTTGGTGAAAAAATCTTTAAGGTTCTCGTCCCCAATCGGAGTGATGTCTTCAAAGTGGAATTCCTCAGTGTCGATTAACGCCTTTCCGTATCGTCCGCTCTTGTCGACGAAAGCAACGTTTTCCTGATCGCCGGTGTTTATCTTTGTAAGCAGCCAAGGCAATCCTATGCAAGCCAGGCAAATGAGCGGGATTAGTATTGTCATTACGATGAATGACTTTTTTGCGGCGATGGCCATGAATTCGTGCCTTATTATGAGAGGCAGCCTGCTGAGATTTTTCATAAGATGTTGTCGGGTTGGTTGTTTGATACAGTTTCAATGAAAATTTCGTTCATGCTTGGGAATTGCTCGTTGAACGACGACAGTGTGTAATGCTCATTTAAGTATGCAATTATGTCGCGAGCCTGTACGCCCGGAGCAATCTTTATGTTTGCCATAATGCCTCCCATTTGGGCAGGTTTGACATGTTCGATTGAGAAAAGGCCATCCACCGGGTCGATTTGCATCGTGTCGGTGACATTCACGGAATAAAGTTTACGGCTGAAATTACGCCTGATATCGGCAACTTTACCCGATAATACGACTTTTGAACGATTAATCAAAGCAATCTGTTCGCATATTTCCTCGACCGATGACATGTTATGTGTCGAGAAGATGATTGTCGCGCCAAGGTCGTGCAGTCGCAGAATCTCTTTTTTGAGCTGTTCGGCATTGACCGGGTCAAAGCCCGAGAATGGTTCGTCAAATATCAGTAATTTGGGTCGATGGATTACGGTGGCGATGAATTGCACTTTTTGTGCCATGCCCTTTGATAAAGTTTCTATTTTCTTGTTCTGCCAATTGAGCAAGTCAAATCGTTTGAGCCAGTCATGGGCAGCTTGTACGGCATCCTTTTTTCCCATGCCTTTCAGCCGTGCTATGTATGTGATGTGGTCGAGTACTTTCATTTTTTTGTACAGTCCCCGTTCTTCGGGCAGGTATCCTATGTTGGCTATGTCCGATTCATTGATGGGATGCCCGTTAAAAAGCACTTCGCCACTGTCGGCTTGGGTAATCATGTTTAATATTCTGATCAATGAAGTCTTTCCGGCTCCGTTTGGCCCAAGCAACCCGAAAACGCACCGTTCCGGCACATTGATTGAAACTTTGTTCAATGCAAGATGTCCGTCATATTGTTTTACGACATCTTTGGCTTCGATAAAATTCATTTAGAAGTGTTGATTTGTTTAAATATCGACAAAGATAGTTAAATACGTCAATAAATATCTCTACATGTGTTTAGAAATTTAAATTGAATATTGATTATTCTGCATGGGATTATAATTTATGCGAACTTGTTTTTTACTATTGCCAATAGTTGCTATCTTTACATGAAATAGGACGCAGGTTGACATGGGCAAACATAAAAACGTTGTTTTTTTGTTTGTCTCTGCGTTCACCTTTTGCTATCTTTCCATAATATAGGATGCGTCTCGGCAGTGTAAAAAAATAAGCAAGCTCATTTTTCACATTGCGCTCGACTTTCACTATCTTTGTAAAAACAACTATATAAAATAATTGCATGGCAAGTAAACAGTCTTTGTCGCAGGAACAAAAATTGGCACAGCGGTTATCTCCGTTGCAATTGCTTCTTGTTCCGTTGTTGCAGATGAACAGGGGCGAAATAGAAGAGGAAGTTCGCCGTGAGATGGATGATAATCCGGCTCTTGAGGTTACTGAGGTTCCGCCTGCCGAGCAACTTGACAAGGATGAAGATGGTGAGGTATTTGACGAAACGCCCGAGCAGATGCAAGATGCCGACTATAAGGACGAGGATGACATCCCTTATTACCGTACCAACATATCAAACCGCAGCGAGGACGATGAGACTCCCAATGCGGTAGTGGTGGCCGAAGGGTCGCTTGTCGATTACTTGATGGGACAAATGGGCGAACGGGAATTGTCTGACCATCAGATGCTCATTGCCGAATACATAGTAGGCAACATAGATGATAACGGCTACTTGCGGCGCACGGTAGGCGCGATAACCGACGATATCGTATTCCAAACAGGCAACGATGTCACCGAGAAAGAAGTTGAGGATGTGTTGCAGATAGTGCGTGACCTTGATCCTGCCGGTGTGGGCGCGGTCGACTTAAGAGACTGCTTGTTGCTGCAACTTGAAAGGAAGAAAGGCGATGAAGCCAATATGCTTGCCTATCAGATTGTGAACAGGTACTTTGAACCTTTCATAAAAAAGCATTACGAGAAAATAATGTCGGCTCTCGGCATAGACAATGCCAAGTTGAAAGAAGCTGTCGAGGAGATAAGGGCTTTGAATCCGAAACCCGGCAATGCCATTACAGGCATCGCCGATGAAAGCCACAGCCAGCAGATTATTCCCGATTTCAATGTTGACGTGGATGGCGATACCATAAATCTCACGCTGTTGAACAATATCCCCGATTTGCAAATCTCGGAAAGCTATTCGGCATTATATAACAAATTCTCGGGAAAGAAGCCTGCCAACAGGCACGAAGAGGAAGTGCAGGCCGACGTTAAACAGAAATATGAAAAGGCTTCCAATTTTATCAAGGTGCTAAGACAACGCCAGGAAACACTTTTCAAGACCATGCGTGCAGTAACGCTGCGTCAGCGCGATTTCTTCTTATCGGGCGATGAAATGCAGCTAAAACCGATGATATTGAAAGACATTGCCGACGATACAGGCTATGATGTATCGGTCATCTCGCGTGCTACGATGAATAAGTATGTCACAACGCAGTGGGGCGTGTTCCCGTTGAAATTTTTCTTCACCGAGGGGCTTCAGCACGAATCGGGCGAGGAAGTGTCATCGCGTGAGATTCAATCAATAATAAAGAATGTCATCGAGGCCGAAGACAAGAAACATCCGCTGTCGGACAATAAATTGTGCGAGATATTGAAGGACAAGGGTTATGAAATAGCACGCCGCACGGTTGCCAAATACAGGGAACGATTGTCGATACCTGTGGCTCGGTTGCGGAAAGAAATATGATAACGCTGCCGGTGATTGACATAAATACAAGAATATAAGAAATCAAATATTATTCAAGACGAAATGGCAAAGATAAACTCCGATACGGTCATACATGTTTTCGCAAGAATTTTTTCTACGATATTGAGCCCACTGCTTATGCCTTCGTTAGGCATATTCATGGCTTTTTGGGCAACAGTTTTGTGTTATATCCCCACCGGAACTCGCTTGATGGTGCTGCTTGTGATATTCGGCATTACATGCATCATGCCGATGGTGGTAATAGCCGTGTTGCATAATTTGAAACTGATTGAAGACAAACGCCTTGTCAATCGCAACGAGCGGTGGATGCCATATCTTGCGACGGTGTTGTGTTATGCCGGATCGGCGGTGTATTTGTATCACATTCACACTCCGCAATGGGCTGTTGTTTTCTTGATAGGAGGAACGGTGGCATGTGTCGTTTCGCTCATAGTGACATTCTGGTGGAAGATAAGTGCACACATGGCAGGCATAGGGGGGCTGTTGGCTTTTGCCGTTAGCATCCATCTGGACGGTGTAGGTGTCGTGGATATGAAGCTGGTAATATGTATCTTGATATTGCTGGCAGGATGCCTTGGCACGTCACGCATTTTTATGCGCCGGCACACGTTCATGCAAGTGCTTATGGGCTTCCTTAACGGGTTCTTGTTCGTGTATCTTGCCGGCCGGTTGCTTGCATGACAAATGACAGAAGTAAACTTATATTTTTAAATGGCATAAATTAAATTATAATGGAACCGATAGTAAGTATAATAATGGGCAGCACGTCGGATTTGGCTGTCATGGAGAAAGCAGCTAAGTTGCTCGATGAAATGGAAATACCATTTGAAATGAATGCCTTGTCGGCACATCGCACGCCCGAAGAAGTAGCAAAGTTTGCCAAGGAAGCCGAAGGCCGAGGAATAAAAGTCATAATAGCCGCAGCAGGAATGGCTGCGCACCTCCCCGGCGTGATAGCTTCGATGACGGCTGTGCCTGTCATAGGAGTGCCTATCAAGTCTTCGATAGAGGGCATGGACGCATTGTTGGCCATCGTCCAAATGCCTCCGGGCATACCTGTGGCCACTGTTGGAATCAATGCTGCATTGAATGCCGCGATATTGGCCACGCAGATTCTTTCTCTCAGCGACAAGACAATCTCGGAGAAGTTCCATGCCTATAAGAAAGGTCTGGCAGGAAAGATTGTCGCCGCCAATGAGGAATTGCGCAAGGTAGAGTTTAAATTCAAGACTAATTGAGAATACGGGAACGTCTCATAGGGTGGGAGGATAAACCATCCTATGAGACGTTTTATATGTTTCCCTGTTTGGGACTTTTGAAAGAATGCTGTATATCTTATTTGTTCAACAAACACAGTGCATTTAAGCATGGATTATAAACGTCGGAAAACATTACGAGTCAATGTCGGGAATGTGCCTATGGGGTCAGATTTCCCGATAAGGGTGCAGTCGATGACATCCACTTCCACAATGGATACGGAGGGGAGTGTGGCACAATGCCGTCGGATATACGATGCCGGAGCCGATTATGTGAGGCTTACGGCGCAAGGAGTGCGTGAGGCCAACAACATTGGCGAAATACGTTCCATATTGCGAAGCGAAGGATGCCCGGTGCCGTTGATTGCCGACATACATTTCAATCCGTCGGCAGCTTATGCCGCAGCCAAGATGGTCGATAAGGTGAGAATCAATCCGGGTAATTTTGTAGATGCCGCGCGGACGTTCAAGACACTTACTTATACCGATGATGAATATGCCGTCGAGTTGCAGCGCATCCATGATGCCCTTGTGCCGTTCATAGAATTGTGCAAGGAGAATCACACGGCCGTGAGGTTGGGTGTGAACCACGGTTCGTTGAGCGACCGCATAATGAGCCGGTATGGAGACACACCCGAGGGCATGGTGGAAAGCGTCATGGAATTCTTGCGAGTGTTCGTTTCCGAAAATTTCCATGACGTAGTTATTTCGATAAAGGCATCCAACACTGTGGTCATGGTTGAAACCGTGAGGTTGATGGCCAAGACGATGGACGAAGAAGGAATGCACTATCCATTGCACATAGGCGTTACCGAGGCCGGAGACGGGGAAGACGGACGCATAAAATCGGCCGTGGGAATAGGCGCGTTGCTCGCCGAAGGCATTGGCGACACGATAAGGGTGTCGTTGAGCGAAGATCCGGAATTGGAAATCCCGGTTGCTCGCAAACTTGTGGATTATATAACATCACGCGAAGGGCATCCGCACATAGCCGGCGGAGTGTGTCGCGGATATGACAGGATAAAGCCTGAACGCAGGGTGACAAATGTGGTAGGAGGCATGATAGGTGGCAGTAAATTGCCGGTAACAGTCGTGTCGGCCATGCCGCAGGTTAAGTCAAATGGCAAATTCAAGGCCGATTTCTACTATGTGGAGGATGGTAATGTGCCTGCTGATGCCGATGCACGGTTCATCGTTCCATTTGACAAGTATTCGGGTGGTGCTGACATTTTCCCCATTTTTACGCTTGGCGATGCCGACAAGATAAAAGAGTGCGATGCAGCCATAAAATGGCTTAAAGTCGCCACTGACGTTGACGTGGCAGGTGGCGTGCTTGATTTCTTGCACGACGAGAACGATGTGGTACTTGTAGTTTATCCATCAAATATCAATGTGACCGGTTGTGAACAGGCATTTCTACATGCACTTTCAGACCGTGGCATAAAAGCTCCTGCGGTGATAATGAATTGCTATCCCGACAGTGATGACGAATGGTTGCAGGTTAAGGCCGGAGCCGACTTTGGAACTGTGCTGCTAAACGGGTTCAGGGATGGAATATGGCTTGCAGCCCCCAACTATCCCGATAGTGGCAATATCGTGAGATATGAATATTCAATATTGCAAGCGGCGCGATTGCGCATGAGCAAGACCGAGTTCATATCATGTCCGGGTTGCGGCCGCACCATGTATGACTTGCAAGCTACCGTTCGTAAAGTCAAGGAAGCAACTTCACATCTGTCACATTTAAAGATTGGAATAATGGGGTGCATAGTGAACGGTCCGGGCGAGATGGCCGATGCCGATTACGGATATGTCGGGGCAGGAGTCAACCGTGTAAGCCTTTACAAGGGGAAAGAATGCGTCGAAAAGAATATTCCTGAAGAAGAAGCTATTCCAAGGCTCATAGCTCTCATCAAGTCAAATGGCGATTGGGTTGAGCCTTGAAGAATTACTGATAAAACTTTTTATATGAAAAAGATTCTGTTTGTTTTCGCTGTCGCATTGATTTGCGCCATTTCGGCCGATGCCAAGGATTGGGCTGGATTTGGCGTGTATGAAAAAGCTAACGAATCGGTCGAAGAGCGTCCCGACATAGTGTTTATGGGCAATTCCATTACCGAAATGTGGGTTAAGATGGACTCGGCGTTCTTTGCCAGCCATAATTTTGCTGGTCGAGGCATTTCGGGGCAGACTTCTTGTGAGATGCTCGTGCGCTTCAGACGCGATGTAATAGACCTAAAGCCACGGGTTGTGCTGATTCTTGCCGGAATAAACGACATAGCCGAAAATAACGGGGAAATAAAGCTTGAAAATGTCATGGGCAATATCATGTCGATGTGCGAGCTTGCCAGTGTCAATGGCATAAGGCCTGTGTTGTGCAGCGTCTTGCCGTGCAACAATCTGTTTTGGAGAAAAGACCTTAAACCGGCAGGCAAGGTAAAGGAACTTAATGCTATGATAATTGACTATGCCCGAGCCGAGGGGTTGACGTATGTGGACTATTATGCTCCGATGGCAATGCCCGATGGCAGCCTGAACCCGAAGTACACCAAAGATGGCTGTCATCCCACGCTTTCGGGATACAAGGTCATGGAAGAGATATTGGTGACCAAGTTGAAAGCTGACGGAATTATAAAATGATGTACGGTTCCCGGGAACTTGTAATTTAAAATTCTTTTACCGACAAATAGTTCTTAACGAGAAAGATAAACATAAACCTTTTAAAAATAAAAAATAACTTATGATGACTAAAAATGTTGTATTAAAAATTGCTTTTGCCGCGGCAATCGCCTTCCCGTCGGTTGCAGGAGCGGTTGAGACTGTTTCGTCTCCCGACGGCAATGTCGTCGTTAATTTCGATGTTAAAAACGGGGTACCCGTGTACACGGTGGATTACAAGCAGCAGCCTGTGATCAAAGAGAGCCGTTTGGGGCTTGAGTTGTCGAGCGTGAGTGCGAGGAATTCATTTAATGATTTCAGAATGAACGAGGGCGCGACTTCAAAACTGTCCTTGACCGACGGCTTTGAACTTACCGATGTCAAGAAATCCTCATTTGATGAAACTTGGAAGCCTGTGTGGGGAGAAGAGAGCGAGATACGCAATAATTACAATGAAATGGCGGTGACTCTCATGCAGCCAAATCTTGAAAGGTATATAGTGGTTCGCTTCCGTGTGTATGACGACGGAATGGGATTCAGATATGAATTCCCGCAACAAAAGAACCTTGTTTATTTCGTAATCAAGGAAGAACATAGCCAATTTGCCATGACCGGCGACCACATTGCATACTGGATTCCGGGCGACTATGACACGCAGGAGTATGATTACACCAAGTCGAGACTTAGCGAAATAAGGCAGCTCATGGATGAGGCCATTACCGACAACGCTTCTCAAACGCAATTTTCACCGACAGGCGTTCAAACTGCGCTCATGTTGAAAACCGATGACGGATTATATATAAACTTGCATGAAGCAGCTCTCGTGGACTATTCGTGCATGCATTTGAATCTTGATGACAAGAACTTTGTGTTTGAATCGTGGCTGACTCCGGACAATCAAGGCAACAAAGGCTACATGCAGACGCCTTGTCAGTCACCTTGGCGCACGGTCATGGTGAGCGACGACGCACGCGACATCCTTGCTTCGCGCCTTGTGTTGAATCTGAACGAGCCTTGCAAATATGAAGACACTTCGTGGATAAAGCCTGTCAAATATGTAGGCGTATGGTGGGACATGATCACAGGACGCGGCAGCTGGGCTTATACCGACGATGTCTATTCGGTTAAACTCGGCGAGACTGATTATTCACAGACCAAACCAAACGGCAAGCATTCGGCTAATACTGAAAATGTAAAACGTTACATAGACTTTGCTGCCGAGCATGGATTTGACCAAGTGCTTGTGGAAGGCTGGAATCAAGGATGGGAAGACTGGTTTGGACAATCAAAAGACTATGTATTTGACTTTGTGACTCCATATCCCGACTTTGACGTTGAAGAATTGAACAACTATGCGCACAGCAAGGGTGTAAAATTGATGATGCACCATGAAACATCGGCATCGGTGCGCAATTATGAACGTCATCTTGATGATGCTTACCAGTTCATGGTAGATCATGGCTACAATGCAGTTAAGAGCGGTTATGTGGGCAATATCATCCCCAGAGGCGAGCATCATTACAGCCAATGGATGAATAATCACTATCTGTACTGTGTCACAAAGGCTGCCGAATATAAGATTATGGTGAACGCGCATGAAGCTACGCGTCCCACGGGATTGTGCCGCACTTATCCCAACCTGCTTGGCAATGAATCGGCTCGTGGTACTGAATATCAAGCATTCGGAGGCAGCAAGCCGAGCCATACGTCCATTCTTCCGTTTACCCGTCTTGTAGGCGGTCCGATGGACTATACACCGGGAATATTCGAGCAAAATATCAGCAAAATGGCTCCGGAAAATAAATCACACGCTAATACCACGATATGTGGGCAGCTTGCATTGTATGTTACTATGTACAGCCCGTTGCAGATGGCTGCCGATGTGCCTGAAAACTATGAGCGTTTCATGGATGCGTTCCAGTTTATTAAGGATGTAGCCGTCGATTGGGACAAGTCGGTTTATCTTGAGGCCGAACCGATGGAGTATGTAACCATAGCAAGAAAGGCAAAAGGGACTGACAATTGGTTTGTAGGCAGCGTGGCAGGAGAAAATGCCCATCATTCAGAAATAACGCTCGATTTCCTTGACAAAGGAAGGAAATACGAGGCAACTATTTATTGCGATGCAAAGGATGCCGATTATCTGACTAATCCGCAAGCTTACACCATTGTTAAAAAGAAGGTGGATTCAAAAACCAAATTGAAACTCGACGCGATGGCCGGGGGAGGTTACGCGATATCGATTTATCCAGTAGATTGAAATTTTTAAGGTAGTGGCGCATGTGCCACGATTGCCATATATGGAAGCCGGCTCAAAGTAATTTTTTGGCCGGCTTCTTTTTCTATTATTCATTCAAACATCGATATGAGCAAGATTATGTTTAAGATAGTAACTGTCGCGGCAATTGCATAAAGGACAATCGTGTTCCATCGGGAATTGACATATTTCCCCATGACTTTTCGGGATGAAGTCAAGCTTACTTGCAAGAATACAGTGAATGGCAACTGCATGCTGAGTACCATTTGAGATATTATCAACCCCTTGAACGGGTCGCCAATGAAGAATATGAGCATAAGTGCGATGCCGAGCGACGCTATTATCCCTATCTGTGAGTGAGAGTCTTTCACATGGTAGGATTCACCGAATATGCCTGCTGATATGGAGCCTGCAGCCATCCCGCTTGTGATCGTCGACGAAATGCCGGCAAGCAGCAGGGCAATTGCGAATATGGTGCCGGCATTGTTCCCGAGCAGGGGAGCCAGCATGGCTTGCGCCTGTTGCAACTCGTCGACTATGATACCGTTTTTAAAGAATGCTGATGCGGCCAGCAGGATCATCGCGCTATTTATGGCCCATCCCACAATCATCGAGAACAATGTGTCGAACAGTTCATATTTCAAATGTTTCTTTATGGACGCATCATCACTTTTATGGTATTCAAAACTTTGTACGACCTCTGAGTGCAAGAACAGGTTATGAGGCATGACCACTGCGCCAAGGACGCTCATTATCACGATTATGCTCCCATCGGGGAATGCAGGTACCGTCCAGTCATGCATTGCTGTTGCCCAGTCGATGTCGACAAGAAACAACTCGTATATGAAAGAGAGTCCTATGATTGAAACGAATGTTATTATGGCACGTTCTATCTTGCGGTAGGAATTGGTGAGAAGCATGATGAACACAAATATTGTTGTGATTGAGGCTCCCAGTTTTATGGGCATATTAAACAGCATCTGTAAGGCTATCGCTCCTCCGAGAATTTCGGCGAGCGATGTTGAGATTGACGCCATCACAGCCGAGCCCAGCACTGGACGGGCAATCCACTTGGGTGTGTAGCGTGTAGCGGCTTCCGACAAACATAGGCCGGTGGCAATGCCAAGGTGTGCCACATTGTGTTGCAATATTATCAGCATTATCGTAGATAAAGTCACGACCCAAAGCAATGAATATCCAAATTGCGAGCCTGCGGCAAAATTGGATGCCCAGTTGCCGGGATCGATGAATCCCACAGTGACCATTAGTCCCGGGCCAATGTATTTGAAGAAATCCAGACCACCGAGGTAATGCTTATGGCCATGTTGTTTCAAGTCTTTGAATAAATTTTTCATATTTATGATAAACGGTATTTCTGTGATGATGCGTAAAATTACAAATACTGGATTTGATATGCAAATACTTATGTTGTCGCTTGTTTCATAGTAAGTCAAGGATACTGCATATTGGTATCAATTGCTCATTTTGTGGCATATGGAACATTTTTTCATGAAAGATTTGAGTAATAATTTGATAAATGAATATTAAAATGTATCTTTGTGACATATTAAAGGCAGGAGGAATGCGCTATGTAGCGTAAATTATGGCAATTAATATAGTTCAAGAACAAGTTGTAGGTATTAGTAAAGTCCATCGGGATACTAAATTGCCTCTTGAAGCTTGTCCAAACGGATTACTGCCGATTTTCTGCGAAAGTACGTTAACTGCAATTCAACGAATTTCAAAGTCTTACGCATGGTAATTTCAGGAGATTTCATAGCCTTAAAACAGCTTTGAAAAGGGGATTTGACTAACACCAGAGAAAAACTTCTTATTTTACAAGAACTATGTACATTGAAGAATGTGGCGAATGCCGTCATTTTTTTCGTTTTACAAGTTATCAGTAATTTGAAATTGTTATGTTGCAGTCACCATCTTACATGTGATTTTATATTGAAGTAAGTTAATGTGGGACGTTGGCATCTCTAATAGGTGTCGCAATCGTTTCATTAGTAGCTGTAGCATGTGCAATGGAGTTTTTTTAGACAATGGCTTAAGCTGTAGGATTTTCTATTAAGGGGATATTATGGAGAATACAATCGGGCCGACAGCACATGTTGAGAATCAGTTTGAGATTGAACTTGCCGAACTCGCTTATGCGGCCTTGCATGTCGAGATGTCTTAGAAATAGGATATCAGAATGTGTGATGCGTCATTTTGTAAGTATTGTTTCTTAAATCTGCTATCGCGGTTTAAGGGCATCGGAAGGCTGTAGTTTTTTGCTCCGGATGCACGAAGGATTGTTTATAGAAGCTTCTTTGTGTTGAAAGGGAGCGGCATTCAATCCGTTTCGTCATGTCCCAAAGATAAAGATCCGGGCGTGACTGAACGGTGAGATTACTCTTAGTAAAGAGCCTTTCTCAGGTCGATAATTGAAGTGCTTTAGGCATTAATCTCAAGCGCCGGTCAGCCGGCATTTGAATTTATGCGTTCAGCAAGGGGTAACACCTATAAATTCCCCATAATTCAGATATAGGTATGTACGACATAGGGTAGATTTGGTTTTTAGGTTTGTCCGGCGGGCCTGTATCCCGATACTGCCGGATTTTTTGGCATTGTTGCAGCATTGATTTTTGCTCCGCGATGAGGTGTGTGAAGGAGGATATGCTGGTGAAAGAATAAAAGAAACACATGCAGGCATTGGGCGATGCGCACATGTGTTTCTATTTTTTGTCGTTATGCTACTGCTTGAGTTGTCGGCGGTTTTATTCTTCGTCGCTATCTTCTTCTTTCATGTTGTGGAATACATTCTGGACATCATCGTCATCCTCAAACTTTTCAAGCAATTTTTCAATTGTTTCGCGCTGTTCGGGCGTGACATCCTTCACGTCGTTAGGAATGCGGACAAATTCGGAGCTGATAATTTCAAATCCGTTGTCTTCGAGATATTTTTGAATTTGAGAGTTGTCCTCAAATGCTCCATATAAGGTTATTCCTTCTTCATCTTCATCAAGTTCGTCTACGCCATAGTCGATGAGTTCAAGTTCAAGGTCTTCCAATGAAACGCCATCTTTCGGTTTGATGTGGAATACACACTTGTGTTCGAAGAGGAACGAGAGGCTTCCCGAGGTACCGAGGTTACCACCGAATTTGTTGAAGTAACTGCGTACATTTGCAACTGTACGGGTATTGTTGTCGGTAGCAGTTTCCACAAGAATGGCGATTCCGTAAGGCCCATATCCTTCATATATTATTTCCTTGTAGTCGGAAGCATCCTTGTCGG
This sequence comes from uncultured Prevotellaceae bacterium, assembly GCA_905207705.1. Classification (GTDB taxonomy): domain Bacteria; phylum Bacteroidota; class Bacteroidia; order Bacteroidales; family Muribaculaceae; genus Avimuribaculum. The sequence continues at coordinate 139,940 of CAJLMA010000003.1, read as the reverse complement.
TAGCCTTCTTGATGGCGCGTTCCACGGTGTCCTTTGGCATGTTGGCGGTTTTTGCGTTGGCCAGCAATGCTCTCAAACGGGAGTTTGAACTCGGATCGGGACCTCCGGCCTTTACGGCAATAGTGATTTCTTTTCCGATCTTTGTGAATGTGCGGGACATGTTTCCCCACCTTTTCAATTTTCTTGCTTTGCGATATTCAAACGCTCTTCCCATAAATAATTATATGTTTTTTATGATGTTATAGTTTTAATTGTGATTGGACTGTTTAACGCAACTTGGCATCAAGTTGTTTTTGCAAATTGGTTATAATCTTGTTCATCGTCGCATCGATTTGTTTGTCTTGCAAGGTCTTTTCATCATCTTGCAGGATGATGCTGATGGCGTAGGATTTTTTACCCTCTTCAAGGTTCTTGCCTTCATACACATCGAATAGCGAGACACCGCGCAGCAGTTTCTTTTCGGATGCGTTGACTATTTTTTCAATGTCGGCAAATGTTACTTTCTTGTCTACAAGAAGAGCAAGGTCTCGTTTCACCGGCTGCGTCTTTGGCAGGTCGTAGAATGTGATTGTCTTCTTTGCGGTCATTTTGACAATCGCGTTCCAGTCGAGTTGGGCGAAGAATACATCTTGCTCGATGTCCATTTTGCGCAACAAGGAGTTGCGAATGATACCAAGTTCGCCTATTACTTTGCCTGAACGGTGCTTGAGCGTCAGCATGGCCGAAAATATTTCGTTTGACGACTGTTCTGCACTTATTTCTTTTTCCTGTAAACCTGTCCGTGCAAGTATGTTGGCAACGTGGGCTTTAAGGTCGAATATTGTCATCTTGCGGCTGCTTTCGGTCCAATTGCCATCGTGGTTGTGTCCGCTCATCCAAATGCCGAGGCTTGTGTGTTCGGAGTAGGGTGCAAGCGGTTTTTCAGAACCGTCCACTTGTGGGTTGAACGAATATACGTTGCCAAATTCGTAGAAACGCAAGTTGGCAATCTTGCGATTTATGTTGTGCGCAATGCTTTCAAGACCGCCGAACAGGAGCGTTTGACGCATAACTCCAAGGTCGCCGCTGAGCGGATTGAGCAGCTTAACGCATTTGTCAAGCGGATAGAGTTGCGAGTTTTCATAGTAGCTTATTGCTGTCAGCGAGTTGTTCATTATTTCGTTGAATCCGGCCGCAGTAAGCTGTTCTGAAATTATTTGTTGCAGGTCTTGCTTGGCATCTGTATCCGATTTGTAAGATAGGCTGCTGTGTTGGGCTTCGGAAAATTCGACATTGTTGTAGCCGTAAACTCGCAGAATGTCTTCAACGACATCGCAAGGCCTCTGCACATCCACGCGGTAGGTTGGGACAAGCAGTTCCACGCCATTTTCATTCTCGGCAGTGATTTCTATTTCAAGGCTGCGCAAGATGTTTTTGATAGTATCGTGGCCTATGGCCTTGCCAATCAAGTTGTCGACATAGTCATATTTCAGCGATACGGGGAATGCCGGGAAGTCGTGGCTCTTCACATCCACGATGTCGCCGCAAATTTCTCCACCTGCAACTTCCTTGACAAGCATTGCTGCGATTTTAAGATTCTCCACGGTAGCATTTGGGTCGATGCCACGTTCAAACCTGAACGAAGAGTCGGTGCTTATTCCGTTCCTGCGTGCGGTTTTGCGAACCCAAGTGGGGTTGAAGTAAGCCCCTTCAAGGAAGATGTCGGTAGTTGATTCAGTCACTCCCGAATCAAGGCCGCCGAACACGCCGCCTATGCACATCGGGCACTCGGCGTTGCATATCATCAAGTCGTGGTCGGTGAGAGTGTGTTCAACTCCATCGAGAGTCGTGAATTTTGTGCCATCGGCAACTGTCTTTACGATAATTTCATTCCCTGTCACTTTTGCGAGGTCAAAGCAGTGCAATGGTTGGTTGAATGCGAGCAGGACAAAATTGGTAATGTCGACAATGTTGTTGATGGGTCTTTGTCCTACTGTGGTTAAGTAGTCTTTCAGCCATTGCGGGCTTTCTTGGACTTTCACGTTGCGGATGGTCACTCCGCTGTATCGGGGGCATGCCTCTTGATTTTCCACTCTCACGGGGATTGCTCCGTCTTGGCGGTCGCTATGGAATCCTGTTGTGTCGGGTTTGCGCAGGTTGGCATTTTTGCCGTGTACCGCGAGCCATGCCGACAAGTCGCGGGCTACGCCATAGTGGGATGCTCCGTCGATGCGGTTTGGAGTCAGGTCCACTTCAAGGACATAGTCGTCATTAATGTTGTAATATTCACGGGCCGGTGTTCCCGGGACAGTGTCGGATGGAAGGACGATGATTCCGTCGTGAGATGTTCCCACTCCGATTTCGTCTTCGGCGCATATCATGCCAAACGATTCGACTCCGCGTATTTTTGACTTCTTTATCAAGAATTCTTTGTCTCCGTCATATAGCTTGGTACCTATGGTTGCTACTACCACATGCTGTCCGGCAGCCACGTTTGGAGCACCGCATACGATTTGCACTGGGTTGCCGTCGCCAAGATTTACTGTCGTGATGTGCAGGTGGTCGCTGTCGGGATGGTTTTCACAAGTTAAGACTTCACCTATCACAAGGCCTTGAAGTCCACCTTTTATTGTTTCGACTTTTTCTACCGAACCTGTTTCAAGCCCGAGCGAAGTCAGGGCGTCGGCCACTTCTTGAGGAGTAAGATCTATGTCTATGTACTCTTTAAGCCAATTGTAAGAGATATTCATATATTTGAAAAATTATATTCAATAGCCGTGTCTGCGCACAAAATAATCGTGACAAGCCGGCGAAAAACGTTATCTGCCATTATTGGTCGTTGAATCGAGGCAGTACCGGTGCTTGCGCAGACATTATCTTCTGTTTCCCTTTTGCCGGCGAGGCTTGTATCCTGTCGCAGTGTTAGGATAATGAAGCATTTTACGAATAAACGCACAAATTTACAAAGAAATTTTAATATTAATCAGCGTATTAACGTAAAAATGCCGAAAAGGGCTTTAAGGCATCTGTTATTAAAGATTATTTTTTTAAATAATGTATATATAAGATGCTGATATTTATTGTTTGTGTAGGTGTAACATATTTAAATTTAGTGGAATAGCTGTTTTGTATGGCTGAATGGGTCGGAAGAAAAAGTGTTACAGAATTGTAATAATTGTGTAAACAAATTGTAATGTCGCAAGAATACTTTTGCAGCGTCAAAACCAAAGGAATTATTTCAGACAGGTAATATGAAGTTTGCGATTTTAGCAAGCATGGTGCTTGGTATTTCAATAACTGTTCATGCTTATACAGTAAAAGGAACAGTAACCGATTCAACGACAGGCGAGACTCTTGTAGGGGCAATAGTCTCATGTGAAGAAATCCCGGAAATAGGCACATCAACAGGGCTTGACGGTTCTTATGCTGTCGACATCCCGGACGGAAAACATGTCACGCTCGTGTGGCATTACGTCAGTTATCAGAACTATTCGGAGAAAGTAAATGGAACAACCGAGGTCAACGTCGCCTTGATTCCTGAAGGAATGACACTTAATGAAGTGTCGGTGATAGGCCGTAGCAGCCGCCGAAGCGATGCAAGCGCCCGACTGGTGGAAAAAACATCGGCCAACATAGTGAATATCATGAGTGCCAACAGCATAGAAATATCACCCGACCTTGATGTTGCAGGCGTGTTACAAAGAATGTCGGGCGTAGTGCTCGACAAGGGTAGCAGCGATAATGAGCAATATGCCATATTGAGGGGTATGGACAAGCGTTACAATTACACTCTTGTTAATGGCGTGAAGATTCCAAGCCCGGATAATTCAAACCGTTATGTGCCATTGAACATATTCCCGAGCGACTTGCTCGACAGGCTTGAGGTCACAAAATCGCTTACGGCCGACATGGAAGGTGATGCCACCGGCGGCGTGGTGAACATGGTAATGAAGGATGCCCCATCGCGATTCACTTTCAGCGTCAACGCTTCGGCAGGTTATAATACGATGAACATACAACATAAGTTCACAGGATTTGATCACGGAAACATAACATCTGAATCACCGAGGGAAATGTATGGTACCGATTACAATGCGACTTTCGGTGACTTCAATAATGGAACGGCCAAATTGAATTATTTCCATCCGATGCCCGACATAGTTGCCGGAATCACTTTGGGAAACAGGCTGTTTGACAATAAGTTCGGATTTATTTTTGCCGGAAGCCTGCAAAATATGTATAGGACGAAAAACAGCTTGTTCTTTACCGATTTAATGAACCAGAACGAGACTGCCGTAAGGCTCGACGCAATGAGAGACCGAATGTATTCGGAACAACAATTGCAGACAGGCTTGCACTTGAAGCTCGACTACACATTCAATGAGAATAACGATATCGACTGGTACACAGCATTCTTCAGCAACATCTCCAATCAAGTGCGCGAGAGCGTTGAAACCGACCTATCGCTCAATTATTCGCCGGAAACAGGGAATCTGCTCCAGACACTTGAAACGCGTGCAAGGCAGACCAAGCAATCGATACTGGCTTCGACAATAAGCGGCCACCATCGTAATGTGCTGACTGAGGGGTTTGGTATCGAGTGGACTGCCGAATATGCTTATGCAAGGTATAACAGGCCGGATAACACTTACACAACGCTTGAAAATCTTGTTCAGGATTATGAATCGGTCGTTACCGCCGACCATGGGGAACGCCGTTTCGAACATAACTCCGACCGCGATGTCGCAGGTTATCTTAATTTTAAGTATGACAAGGAGCTCGATTGGTTTACGCTTAATGTGAAGGCCGGTGGAATGTACAGGGACAAATCTCGCGAGAATACCCACATTACTTATAATTTCACGCCTGGAGGCGCAAGCCGTCCGGTGCAAGGAGTGGATTTCTCGACTATCGATGAAATTCAATGGAGCGTGCAGACTCCCCACGGAAGTGTAGGCCCGTTGAACTACGAGGCAGGAGAAAACATTGGTGCAGTTTATGGGCAATTCAAGATATCACGTCCCAACTGGCATGTGATTGCCGGAGTGAGAGCCGAGCACACCGACCAATCTTATTCGATGGTTTATCCCACAGTAAGTTCCGACCCTGAAGGAAGGCAAGTCTACTGGGATGTGCTTCCGTCGGTACACTTTAAGTATTCTCCCATCACCGACATGAATTTGCGATTGTCTTATTTCCGTTCGATAAACCGTCCCGGGTTCTTTGAAATAGTGCCATACACCATTATCAACGAAGACTATCTCGAATTTGGTAACAATGAATTGCGCAGGGCGCAAATCGACAATGTTGACTTGCGTTGGGAATGGTTCCCAAGTCCTAACGAGGAATTCATGGCCGGAGTATTTTACAAGCACTTGACCGACCCTATCGAGTATGTCAGCATGACTCGCAACAATCGCCAGATAGGCTACGGGCCAATGAACGTGGGTAATGCAAATAACTATGGCTTTGAAATAGACATAATCAAGTATTTCCGCAATTTCGGCGTGAAGGCAAATTACACATACACCCACTCCAGCATAACCACCGACAAGATTGTGTATAAGCATGATCCCGAAACCGGCAGCACGCAACGGTTGAACGTTTCTCAATCACGTCCGTTGCTCGGACAGGCTCCGCATGTGGTGAACGTGACGTTAATGTACAAGGATACGCGCTTCGGGTGGGATGCACAACTGGCTTGCAGCTACACCGGCGAGAAAATTGCGATTGTGTCGCAATATCTCGATTCCGACTATTGGGATAAAGGAGAGGTTACGCTTGACGCTTCGTTGGAAAAGAAATTCGACTGTGGCGTGTCGATTTTCGGTAAAGCGACAAATCTGTTGAACACCAAGTCGGAGCGATACATCAAGACTTATAATGAATACAATGCCAATTTTGCAGGCCAGGAGGCAGGTAGCGGAAAGACTCTCATCAGGAGAGATACTCGTGGCGTGGGCTTGCTCGTGGGCGTGAGATTCAAGTTATGATAATACACGGAAAATAAAAAATATATAGAATAAAAAACACATTCATTTTCAATATTTTATGAAACGTAATCTGTTAAACATTTGTGCAGTGGCTGCATTGTCGTTGATGGTTGCTGCTTGTGGTAATGATGAGCCTTCGGGCAATGGTCAAACCCCAGAAGTTCCTGAAGTGGAATATCCCAACTCGGCAATTGTCTGGGGCAAAGATTCAACCGTGATTCTCGACGATCATTTTGTAGTGCCTGAAAATGTCTCTCTTTATGTTGAAGAGGGCGTGACCGTGATTGCTTCGAACACTGAGGTTAAGCCCGAGATTGTAGTATTGGGCAATATGTATTGTATGGGTACTGAAGAGAATCCTATTACATTTACAGTGGAAGAGTCATCAAAGAGCGACCGTTTCTCTCGCAACTGGGGCGGTATCATCTGCGGATACAATTGTGAGGAGCTTTATCTTAATTATGTGACTATTGAATATGGCGGTGCACAGACTACTGAGAACTCGGCATCGTTCATCAACCAGTTGTTCAAATCTGAAACAGGCGAGGGTGTTCCTGCCGTACACTTCTGCAACCGCAATGGTAGGATGATAATAACCAATTGCACATTGTTCAACAATGCCGAAGACCAGATTTATATTACCGGCGGTCATTCAATTGTAGCCAACAACCGCTTTATATCGAGCGGATTTGATGGCGGCGATGCTATCAACTACAAGTCGGACTGCCTTGCCGATGTGGCTTATAACTTGATATATGATTCTAACACTAACGGATTCAAGTTGTCGAATGAAGGCTTCGTTGAATATGAATCACACATCGTTTGCTACAATAATACTCTTGTTAACGACGGATGGCGTCGTCCGGGCATCAAGGGTGGCTCTATGTGGCTTGAGGCAAACATTTATGCCGAGCTTTACAATAATATAATCTATGATTGCCGTTGGGGATTGAAACATGCAACCGACGAGCCCGAAAATGCACGTTCGATTTACACTCCTAACTTCTATTTTGCTTCTACACAAGAGGGTATAGACCAAATGGCTGCCGATGAGATTGAAGGCGTGCTTGTTGGCGCAGATGACAAACGCGGAAATGCTCCGGGCGAAAACGACCCGTTGTTTGCCAACTATACTCGTCAGTCAAATATGAATATCAACATTGGTGCTAATGGAGAAGGTGCTCCGCAAACTTGGAATGATTCGTGGGATTTCCATTTGTCGGCAGGTTCTCCGGCATTGACAGGCGGTGTCATAAACTTCACAAGGAACTTCTCGGAAGGAATCGTGATGGAAGGTCTTGCCGGCATCGTTGCCAACAACAGCTTCGTTTCACCCGAGCCGTCAAGCTATTTCGGTGCTTACGGAGCAGCAGAATAATTAAGATGTTAATTTGATAATTTTTAAACATAAACGATAGAAATGACTAATAAATTGATATTGTCTCTGATGCTGCTCATCGCTTGTGCGATGAGCGTGGGAGCTGCGGGCGTGGAATATCAAAAGCCCGACATCCCTAAGAATTCCACCTCAATTTACATTGCAAACGACCTTGGCCGCAACGGTTACTATGAACAGAAAACCATTGCCGAGCTGATGGGTTGGATGGCCGAGGATGTTGACCCTGAGTTTGTGGCAGCCATTGGTGATGTGCATCATTTTGAAGGTGTGCAGAGCGTCGAAGACCCTTTGTGGATGACCAATTATGAATTGATTTATTCTCATCCCGACTTGATGCTCGACTGGTTCCCCATCATGGGCAACCATGAATATCGCGGTAACACTCAGGCTGTTATCGATTATAAGAACGTTAGCCGCCGTTGGGTGATGCCGGGACGTTACTATGCCTTTGAAACCGAAGTTGAGGATGGCAATGAAAAAATATTGTATGTATTCATAGACACCACCCCCCTCATTGACAAATACCGCAAAGACTCGGAAGATTATCCTGATGCCGGAAAGCAGTCGATAGCAGCACAGCTTGAATGGCTTGAAAAAACTTTGAGTGAAAGCACTGCAAAATGGAAGGTTGTTTTCGGGCATCATCCTGTGTTTGCCTATACCGATAAATCGGAAACAGAGCGTATAGATATGCAAAAACGTGTGAAACCGTTGCTCGAAAAGTATGGCGTCGATGCTTACGTTTGTGGTCACATACACAACTTCCAGCACATTCGTCCTGCAGGCAGCAAGGTTGAATATCTTGTGAATACTTCAGGGTCGTTGTCGCGCAGCGATGTGAAGCCTGTCGACGGAACTGTGTTCTGCAATGGCGAGCCGGGATTTACCGTATTGTCGATTTCTGACAATGTGATGAGATTCTTCCTATACAATTACAAAGGAGAAATTGTTCATCAATTTGACATAAAGAAGTAACCCAAGAAGCAAACTTCACTTAAATTTCCGGAGAGGGCAGGAACGTCGAGTTTAGGCTCTCTCCATTTTTTCGTGTAATAGAATAATTTGCGATAAACTGACAAGCCCCTCGGAGACTCAAATTTCCGAGGGGCTTGTGGATTATGTTTTGTTTGGAGTGCTCTTTTACGCGTTAGGATCCCAGAAGATCTCGTTAATCTGGTTGTGGATGTTGTTATAACGTGCAAATACGAAGAAAAAGTCACTCAATCGATTGATGTATTTCAAAACGACTGGGTCAATGTATGTTTCGGCGGCAAGTTGCAGCACGCGTCGTTCGCAACGGCGAGTAATTACGCGGCACACTTGTGCCGATGCCGAGAGCTGGCTTCCGCCCGGGAGAATGAATTTGTCGATTGGAGGAAGCTCACCGTCGAGCTTGTCGATTGTTCGTTCGATTAATTCAACATCTTCGTTTGCCATGTGCGGGCATGCCGTGCGCGATGTACTGTCATACTCGGTTGCAAGATAAGAACCTATATTGAACAATTTGTTTTGTATTGTGCGCAGCAAGTTGTACATTTCGGGATATTCAAGTTTGGCATTTATTGCGAGTTTGCCAATGAATGCGTTCAATTCGTCTACAGTTCCATAGGCTTCTATGCGGATGTCGGTTTTCATTACTCTTTTTCCGCCGACAAGGGAAGTAGTCCCGTTGTCTCCTGTTTCGGTGTAAATATTACTTTTCATGTCGATAAAATTTTATTTACAGTTTTTTGATGTTGTTTAGTTCGTTTATCATGTTGGTTATGCTGTCGACAACGACGTAGCATTGATCCATTATGCTGCTGCGTGCAAATTGCGACGCTGCCGTGCAGTTGAGCTGTGCTGCCATGTCGTCAAATATTCCATCGATGTTTACTACAATTATCTTACGGCTCGTGTCGCCATCCACAACGAGTGCCGACAGGGTTGATATCCACTCGTCGATTGTCCCGAGGCCTCCCGGCAGGACAACAAATGCATCGGCGAGGGAAATCATCCTTGCTTTGCGCTCGTTCAGGCCCGGAGTAGTTTCGAGCGTGTCGTTGAGCTCATCAGCCCTTGCAGCAAAGCATTCGGGGACTATGCCTGTGATTGAAGCACCTGCATCGTGTGCACTTTGAGCCAAGGTGTGCATCATGCCTGCATTTACCCCTCCATAGACAAGCTCGTGCTTGTTGGTACCTATCCAGCGGCCCAACTCGACTGCCGTTGATGTGTATTTATTGTCAAGATTGCTCCTTGAAGAGCAGTAAACAGTTATTTTCATGTCGGGTCATTGATGTTACACAATGAAAAAGTTATTTAATTTTTGGCAAAGATATGTTACTAATTTGTTATAGGCAATATGTTTTAGCCCTGTTATACATAATTAACGAAAAATTTCCGTAATTGAGACTATGATGGTTATTATCAGTCTGGTATGTATTGTACTCTTGAAATGTTTATGGTTAAAGGCCTTTTAGGGCGTTATATGAACCTTGAAGATGCAATGATAATATAATAAAACTAATGTTAATGACTGTGAATATGGGTGTGGCTGGTTGCAGATTATGAATCGTAATTATAACAGTATTTTGGATTTATGGAACATGATAAAATCAAATAAAATGCTTACATTTGAACAAAATAGGCCATGTCCTGAGCATTGGATGGAACTTACTGCGTTTATTCCATTTACTTGCCGGAACTGTTAACTGATAATCTTTTGAATCACATTATAAACAACTATTAAAACTAAACCTGATGGATAATGTCTTGTTTTGGCTGGTGCCTGTCGCGTCGTTGCTTGCATTGGCATTTGCGTGTTATTTCTACTATCAAATGAAAAAAGTTGAGGAGGGTACTCCTCGCATGTCGCATATAGCGGCAGCTGTGCGCCGGGGTGCCATGTCATATCTTAAGCAGCAGTATAAGGTTGTAGGGATCGTATTTGTTGTGCTTGTCGCTTTTTTTTCAATCATGGCTTTCGGGTTCAATGTACAGAATCATTGGGTCCCTGTGGCATTCCTTACCGGAGGATTCTTTTCAGGGCTTGCCGGTTATTTGGGTATGAAAACGGCAACTTATGCCTCGGTCAGGACGGCCAATGCCGCCCGCACGTCGCTCAACGGGGGGTTGCGCATAGCATTCCGCAGCGGAGCGGTGATGGGACTTGTCGTTGTGGGACTTGGGTTGCTCGACATCTCGTTCTGGTATTTGCTGCTTAACGCATTAATTCCTGCTGATGCCTTGTCGCCTACGGCCAAACTGTGTACTATAACTACGACAATGCTTACGTTTGGCATGGGAGCCAGTACGCAGGCATTGTTTGCGAGGGTAGGTGGAGGAATTTATACCAAAGCCGCCGATGTGGGTGCCGACCTCGTGGGCAAGGTCGAGGCAGGCATACCCGAAGATGACCCGCGCAACCCTGCTACTATTGCCGACAACGTCGGCGACAATGTGGGCGATGTTGCCGGCATGGGTGCCGACCTTTATGAGTCATATTGCGGTGCAATATTGTCAACAGCAGCTTTGGGTGCGTCGGCATTCATATATTCGGGCGACACCGTCATGCAGTACAAGGCTGTCATAGCTCCAATGATTGTGGCGGCAGTGGGAATATTGCTGTCGATACTTGGAATATTTGCCGTGAAGACGAAGGAAGATGCCAGTGCGAAGGGATTGCTTAATTCTCTTTCGATGGGAACAAATCTCAGTTCAGTGCTTATTGCCGTGGCTACTTTTGTAGTTTTGTGGCTTTTGAATATAGATAATTGGGTTTTCATCGGTTGTTCAGTAGTCGTCGGTCTTTTGGTCGGTGTTGTGATAGGCAAATCTACTGAATATTATACATCACAGTCTTACAAGCCTACTCGTAACCTGAGCGAGAGCGGCAAGACAGGACCTGCGACAGTTATTATTTCGGGCATAGGCCTTGGCATGATGTCGACTGCCATCCCTGTACTTTCGGTGGTTGTAGGTGTAATTTTGTCTTATATGTTTGCCGCCAATTTTGACTTGTCCAATACAAGCATGGGCTTGTACGGGATAGGATTTGCTGCTGTGGGCATGTTGTCGACACTTGGAATAACGCTTGCCACCGATGCTTATGGTCCGATAGCCGACAATGCAGGCGGTAATGCCGAGATGTCGGGATTGGGTGAAGAGGTGCGCCGCCGAACCGATGCCCTTGATTCGCTTGGCAACACGACTGCTGCCACGGGCAAGGGATTTGCCATTGGGTCGGCTGCTCTTACCGGATTGGCACTTTTGGCTTCATACATCGAGGAAATAAGGATAGGTCTTGGTCGGATAGGCAAAGATGTCCTTAAGTTGCCCGATGGGTCGCTTATTGAAACGGCCAAAGCCACATTTGCCGACTTTATGCAGTATTACGATGTGACGTTGATGAATCCTAAAGTGCTTTCGGGCATGTTTATAGGTGCAATGCTCGCTTTTGTGTTCTGTGGATTGACAATCAATGCCGTAGGACGTGCAGCCCAAAAGATGGTGGAAGAAGTGCGCCGCCAGTTCCGGGAAATAAAGGGAATATTGACCGATAATGTTGAGCCTGATTATGAACGATGCGTGCAAATTTCCACAAAAGGTGCGCAGCGTGAAATGGTAATACCGTCATTGCTTGCAATAGTTGCGCCGGTGCTGACCGGACTTATATTTGGAGTCCCCGGAATCTTGGGTTTGCTTGCCGGAGGATTGAGTTCAGGCTTCGTCCTTGCAGTGTTTATGGCAAATGCCGGCGGAGCATGGGACAATGCCAAGAAATATGTCGAGGAGGGCAATTACGGCGGCAAGGGCAGCGACGTGCACAAGGCCACGGTAGTGGGTGACACTGTAGGCGACCCGTTCAAGGATACTTCGGGTCCGAGCCTTAACATTCTTATCAAGTTGATGAGCATGGTTGCCATAGTGATGGCAGGACTCACTGTATCGTGGAGCTTGCTGTGACATGGCATTAGCAGTTTATCCAAAAGTTTTAATATAAACAAAGCAGTGCAGGGGCAAACCTGCACTGCTTTGTTTATGTTGGCTATGTGATGATGGTTATTTTTTGTCATTGTTGGTTTTCTTTTCGGGCGTTTCTCTGTTCCATGGTTGCAGGTCGCGGCGTTCGATGTATTTGTCGTAATAAGACAACAGCAATGTCGTCAACGGTACTGCTATTATCAGCCCTACGAAACCAAGCAACACGCTCCATATCGACAACGACAGGAATATTATGGCCGGGTTGAGTCCCATGAATTTACCCATGATTTTGGGTATCAAAATCAAGTCTTGGATGAGCTGTGACACGCAATATACAACAATTACCCATCCGAACATCACCCAAAAGTCGCTGCCTGTCGATACAGTGCTGACAAGGCACAACAAGGCTGCGATGGGGATTGAGATTAATTGCAGGTATGGAACCATGTTGAGCAGCCCGATGAACAGGCCGAGTGCTATTGCCATCGGTAGCTTGATGATGAGGAATCCTATGCAAAATGTTATTCCTACCAAGAACGATACCATGGCTTGTCCTCTGAAGTAGCGGTTCATGCTGCGTTCAATGTCGTCGATGATTGAGAATACGCGTTTTTTGTATTTAGGCGGAACTATGCTTTTGAAACCTGCCATCACTTTTTCAAAGTCGATGAGGATGAACACGATGTATATGAACACAATGGCCCAGCTGAATATGCTTAGGATTACGCTTAATGTGCCGGTCACGAACGGCCAAGTCTTGTTGGCGGCTTCTGTCATCAGCTTGGCCCATTCTTCGCGTGTCATCAGTGATTTAAGATGGTCGATGTCGACAGTCTCGACAATGAAGTCGTGTATTGCCTTTGGCAGATATGGCACGTCGAAATTGGCTTTTGCATAGTTGTTGAACAAAACAACCATGTTTTGGAATTCCGAATAAATATAGGGCCCGAGGAAACTTAATGCTGTGCCAAGGACAACTGTCACTTCTACTATGGTGAGGATGGTGGCCAAGACACGACCTTTCAGCCGGAAAAGCTTTTTGTTCCATCCCACTATGGGGTTTAGCATGTATGCGATGAGGCACGCCACAAAAAAGGGGATAAGTACCCCTTTCAAGTAGTTGAGCAACCATAGCCCTGCTACTACGCATGCTATCGTTATCGTGAGTCTTACCACCCTGTCAAAGGTATATGGCTCTCTTCTCTTTTCCATGTAGTGAGGTTTAAGTGATTTAATACGCAAACTTAATGAAAATCTGCGTAAAAACCGCCGTGAATCGCATATAAACGCACTGTAAAATGGATGCATTGAGGTCATGGCGCGGCTGTATATTGTGCTTTGACGCATAAATGCCGGGCAAGAAATGATTTTATCACTGTAAATGATGATATGGATTCATGATGTTGAGATAGAGCGTGGTAAATTCGGCAATTTTTAGTAAGTTTGCAGAAAAGAGACGTTTCATTGCTATTATATTGACAGCGAACAGGGTCGCCGTCATGCGTGAAGACTGTCATTTTCAGTGTAAACGGGTAATTGTGCAGTATATGGATAACAGAAGGCCGAAAATGCTTATAATTTATACCGGAGGGACAATCGGAATGATAGAAAATCCGGTCACAAAAGCATTGCAACCATTTGATTTTACGCATCTTATTGATAATGTGCCAAAGATAAAGATGCTTGATTACGATATTAGTAACTTACAATTCAATCCTCCGATAGACAGTGCCAACATGTCACCGTCGCATTGGAGCGACATTGCATCGGCCATAGAAGATAATTATGACGTATTTGACGGGTTTGTTGTGCTTCACGGCACCGACACAATGGCATTTACTGCTTCAGCTCTCAGCTTTATGCTTGAGAATCTACATAAGCCGGTCATAATCACAGGGTCGCAATTGCCGATAGGAGAAGTGCGAACCGACGGTGAAGAGAACCTTATAACTGCACTTCAAGTAGCTGCGGCGCGTGACAAGTCGGGAGAGCCTATGGTGAGGGAAGTAGCCATTTTGTTTGAAAATTACTTGTGGCGAGGGAATCGCAGCACAAAGATGAGCGCCGACAATTTCAATGCGTTCAAGAGCAACAATTATCCAGCATTGGCCAAGATAGGCCTCGGCATACACTTCAATGAGGAAGCCCTTTACCGCGTGCCATCCCGCAGGCCGTTGAAAGTGCGTTACAACATGGACCCCAATGTCATGTTCATCGATTTGAATCCGGGAATGAAAGAGAGTACGCTTCGTTATCTGCTTAACACTCCCGACATAAAAGGGATAGTCCTGAAGACTTTCGGGGCAGGAAACGGGCCGGACGATCCGTGGTTTGTCAGCGCAATCAAGGATGCCGTGCAGCGTGGCATAGTGCTTCTCAATGTGACACAATGCGTCAATGGCGGAGTGCACACATCGTTGTACGATACCGGCAACTGCCTGACTCGTGCCGGAGTAGTGAGCGGCCATGACATAACCAGCGAGGCTGCCATAACAAAAATGATGTATCTTTTCGGCATGGGATTGCCTCCCGAGAGTGTGAAGAAATACTTGAGTTATTCACTGTGTGGTGAAGTGACATTGTAATATTTGTGAGTTTATGGATAAATACATATTACAACTTAAAGTGAAGAAATGGGCTGAGGCGTGCCAATTTCTTAAGAGCGAAGAAGTGAAGAACGCCATGGATCCTGAAGAATGGAGTGCTATTGAAATATTGTCGAAGAAATGGCAGACGGCGTCATACAGTAAATTCATGGTCGATGAATGCAATGAGATGATTGAAGTGCTTATTGCTTGCGACAAGCTGCATGGCAACAACCGTAACATCATCACTTGGAGCAAGGAATTCAGGGGAATTGCCCGAATGATGTACACCACCGATGCCGAGACGTTCAATCAATTCAAGAGTGCGCTGAAGGAGTTGTATGGCACACATATTCCCGACAAGAAAAAAACTACTGAAAAGAAGGAGCCTAAGACTGAACAACCTAAATGGTCGATTCGCAACGATGAAATTATAATTACGGCAGTGTCGTTCCTTGACATGTGTGAAGGCAAGGTGTATAGCGACATGGGATTCAATGTGTACAATAATGCCAAGTTCATTACTCCGCAATTAGTCATAAGGACCAACAAGAAAGGCAAGATTGTAATTAAGACCGTGGCGGTGTACCCGTCGGGTAATAGGGCCGATTATGATACCGAGATAACATTGAACGGAAGCGGCACATATAAACTCGACGGCTGGGGCAATCGCAATGGCACGAGTTTCATTAACGAAGTAGGTGTAGTGTCGTTTGAGTTTTTAATCGGAGGCCGAAGCCTTTACAAGTCCAGTTTGCAAATTAGCCAGTCGCCACGCCAAAATGACACAATGACGGTTGTCAAGATGGATTTTGCCGAAAAAAATGTAAATGGGGAAATTATTACGCCTTATGGCAGAACCTTATATGAAACAGTGCAATATATAGCACCGAGAATTACACTTAAAACAACTCGATACGGGAATGTGACTTTCAAGATAAAAGTCAATTCTGCTGAATTCAATGACGAGTATAGTGTCACTGTCAATCTTAGTGGCTCGGGCGACTATGAATTGGCAAGCTGGGGTAACCAGAATGGAACTGCGTACTTGGGCTGCAAGGAAGTGGAATTTATAGTGTTGGAAGGGAATAATGTGCTTTATTCCAAAAAATTGACGCTTGCCGAGTCTCCTCATGCCCATGATGCCATTAAAATAATCAAGGCCGAATTTGCCGATGTGACATACGAAGGCAGTATCATTCATAATTATGGCACTACTTTATTCGATAATATGCAGTATTTCAAGCCGCGGTTGTATGTCGACACCACGAGAATCGGCATTACCCGATTTAAAGTCAGATTGATTTCACCGTCAGGTAAAGTTCGCGAGTATGAAACAAATGCTAAAATCAAAGGCTCGGGTGCGTATGAACTTGGCGGCTGGGGCAGTAAAAACGGAAATACATATACTGCTGGCAGGTGGAGCGTGGAATTTATTGTGGACGGGCGTTCAATAGGACGATATAGTTTCTCGGTAAATTCCACGACAAATAATAATGGATATAATACTATACCCAATAACCAGATATACAACAAGGATAACAAGACATTTGCAGTAAAGAAGAAAAAGAAACGTTGGCCTATTGTCGTTTTGATTCTGCTTGCCCTCATGTGGTTTAGCGGCGAGATAATTGACTTGGTAGGCGGTTTGTTCTACTCTGCCGAAAAGATGTATGTGATAAGTGACGAAGCCGGTGTGCTGGCTTATGTCGGCAATGGCGAGTCATCGGGTGGTGAAAGTTTGAAATTTGGTGATAAAATCGAGATTATAGACAATCAAAATGCCCCCGACGGTATGTCCAAGGTTAAAAATGTCAATCTGAATTATGTAGATAATACTGGCTACATAAGCAATTATGACTATACGACCGAAGAGAATTTCAACAAACTTGTTTCCATTCTCGATTCAGATGAAAAACGCAGGATGGCAAGCACTTCTCTTTCGCGTCAAGCATTGATTAGTTTGGTTAACAGTGGTGCATATTCGACATTTGAACTCGTGGATGGAGAGTCGGTATCGCTCCCAAACGGATATGACATTTACGATGATTTCATATTCATATATGAAGACAATGGCATATATGAACTGCGTGTGTACGGATTTGATTCATCGGGGATTCCGGTATGGCTTGATACCAAGAACTTGCCCGAGCGACTTACAATTGGTTCGGTCACATATAAGAATGGCGTTTATTATTATTCGTTCTACAATTCACAAGGGACTAAAGTGTACTTGTGATGAATGGCAAAAGCATTACATGAACAAATGTGTTTAAGGCAATGAAAGACTTGAATAACGAATTGGCCCGGTCGCTCATAGATTGGGGTATTATAGATAAAGACTTGTCATGGTCTTCGAGGCTTGTGATAATTGCGGCCATACTGTTGTTTACATATGTCTGCTTGTTGTTGTTCAGGTATTTGCTGATGCCGGCAATAAGACGGTTGACGTTGAAAACGAAGGCGACATGGGATGATTATCTGTTTAGCAAGGAGATGATGAAAGGTTTCGGCCGGTTGATTCCTCCCATAATAATTTACATGCTTCTGCCACTTGCATTTGGCGATGAGCCCAATTTGCTTGATGTGTTGTTGAAGGTGTGCATGATTTATCTCATATTTGTTTCGTTATGGGTCGTGTGCACGTTCCTTAACTCGTTGTATAATATATCAATAGAACATGAGACGCTGAAAAACAGGCCATTGAAAGGTGTGTACCAAATGCTTAAATTGGTGGCCGTTGTTGTCGGTGTGATAATAGCTGTGGCAACATTGCTCGACCAGGATGCTGCGACAATCCTTGCCGGCCTTGGTGCGTCGGCAGCTGTGTTGATGTTGATTTTCAAGGACACCATACTCGGTCTTGTGGCCGGAGTGCAATTGTCGGCCAACGACATGTTGCGGCCCGGCGACTGGATAACCATGCCGAAGCATGGAGCCAACGGGGTAGTTGAGGAGGTGTCGCTCACGATAGTCAAAGTGAGGAATTACGACAAGACAATAATCACGATACCTCCTTATGCTCTCGTCAGCGATTCTTTCCAGAATTGGCGTGGCATGTGGGATGCAGGAGGACGGAGAATCATGAGGTCGATCAATATAGACATGCGTTCCATAAGGTTCTGTACCGATGAAGAGAAAAAGACTTATATCGTAGCCGGTTGGCTCGACAAGGAGAAAGTCGATGAGCCTGTTGTGAATTTGTGGGTCTTCAGGACGTATGTGACAAATTATCTCAAGAATCATCCTGAAGTTGAAAAGGCGTTTATGATAATGGTGAGGCAGTTGCAACCTACACCCGAAGGGTTGCCGCTCGAAATATATTGTTTTACCAATACGACGGTGTGGCTCGAGTATGAGCGTATCCAAGCTGCCATATTCGACCATGTGATAGCTATTCTCCCTCAATTCGGGCTGTGTATATTCCAACGCTTGACATCAAGCGATTTTTTGAATAATAAAAATTAACTGTGGAATGCAGAAACAGCAAGGCTGCCTCGTTGACATCGTTTGTCGGGGCAGTCTTGCTGTTTTAATCTACTGACTGTTTATTTTTTAATTGTTATCGTAGTGTCGTCGTAATTCCAATCTATTGTGAACATCAACATGTCAGAGTCGGGTTGATATGAATAAGTGCCGACTGACGGGCTTGTGCTTGTCTCGATGAGATTTTTTCCGTTTACCGAGATTGCCGATGGAGCTTTGGTTGTTGCAGGTATTTCAAACGTGAGTTTCCTCGATTCAGGCATTCCATCATATCCTTTGCCTTCTGCCGTAAGTGTGAATGTAAGTTCCGAATCGTTCTCGTCGGCATTGAAGTGCATCAGTTGGTATTCTCCATGTTCTATTGTCAATCTGCTTTTTCGGTCGTCGTCAAAGAGAGTGTAATCGCCTTTTCCGTTGCCGTGGTAGTATCTCACGCAATAGCTTGACGGGTCATATTCTTCGGTACTGCGGATGAATTGGCCGTCGGTCAATACTAGAAATGAGCCGGCTTTTATGAACAATGGCAATTTAGTGAGCGGCGCAGGATAGGAAATCCATTGCCCACCGTTAAAAGTGAAGGCGGGGTCTGACATGTCTACCCAAGTGCCTTCGGGCAAGTAAATTTCACGGGCAATCGCACCTTTTTCAATCACAGGGGCAACAAGAATGTCGCGTCCCCACATGTACTGGTCTTGCAGGTCGGCAAGATTGGCATCGTTGGCCGAGTAGAAGTTGAGGGGTCTTACGAATGGGGCGCCGGTAGTGGCATTCTCATAAGCCAGCGTGTAATTATAAGGCAACATGCGGTAGCGTGCGTTTATCAATGATTTCAGTACGTCTTGATAACCGAGTAAGGTATAGTGGTATGGTTCGGCGTCAACAGTGCTATGGGTTCTGTAAACGGGAGTGAATAATCCAAGTTGCATCCAGCGCATATACAGCTCGTCATCATGAGGATTGGCTTTATCGACGGCAAATCCGCCAACGTCGTGTGACATGTATCCAAGGCCGCTCAGTGCCGTATTGATCATGATTGGAACTTGAGCTTGAAGTCCGCCCCAGCTGCGGCTTACGTCGGTCGACCAAGGGAATACCGAGTATCGTTGTAACCCGGCAGTTCCTCCGCGCATCAATGTCATGAGTCTGCAATTGGGGAATTCTTTCACAAATCCGTCATATATGATTTTGCTCCAGTCGTTGCCATACAGGTTGTGGTACTCGGATGCAGTCAATCCGTTGTGATGGCGCATGGTGAGTGGATGGGTTTCGGGTTCGCCGAGGTCTCCCCACCATCCTGTCACGCCCTCAAGGGTCAAGTCGCGGTATCTCGACCACATCCATTGTTGAGTGGCAGGGTTGCTCACGTCAAGCATTCCTGCTTCCCCCACCCATGTCTGTAAGTCATGTACGTTGCCGGTGGAGTCGGTTGCCAGCATTCCGGCCTGTTTTGCCATCGTGTAATTGTCTATCGCGCCATTCTTGGTGAGGTATGGCTGCGTGATTATAATCATTTTCACGTCATCGGCTTTCAAGTCGGCAAGCATCTTTTCATGGTCGGGCCATTGGCTCTTATCCCATTCAAATCGGCCCATGTCCGATTCCTTTCCATACCAGTAGAGGTCAAGCACAATGCCGTCGACAGGGTACCCGTGGCGACGTAGTGTGTCTATTACGTCCATTGTTTCTTGTTGAGTACGGTATCCGTATTTTGAAGTGATGTATCCAAGACTCCAGAAAGGAGCAAGTTCCTGTCGGCCTGTGAGCAAAGTATAGTTGTCTACCACTTTGGCTATCGAATAATCGTCGGAAGCGATGAAATAGTAGGCTACCGGAGTCTTGCAAGAACTTTCGTAAACCACGTCTTTGTCGAGAATGAGACGTGCGGCCGCATAATCGTCAAACAGCACGCCATACCCGGCTGTAGATATGTAGAGTGGTATGCAGATATTCATTTGGTGTGTACGGTCGCCGCGTCCATATCCATAATTTTGCTTGTTGAACATCACGAGCGTATCGCCGCGCAAATTATGGGCATAACCGCGCTCACCACCGCCGTAGAATGCTTCATCGGGAGTTGCCGAGAATGATATTCGCTTGGTCGAGCCTGCATTGTCGGCCTTGCCGTCTTCGGAAAGGACCTTTTTGCCCTTGACAAAGTATGTAATGGATGAATTTTCCTTGTTAATGTGCATCTCGATGTTGCCAAATGTGATTTTGACAATAAAATCGTTTTCTTCCACATCGTATTTGCAGTCGGGCTTGTCGAGAACGCAGAATTCAGATGCAGGGATTTTCGAGTCTGCTCCTTCCGGTATAGACAGCACTTTGACAATGTTGTCGGTGTATGGCGTGATGAGCAGCTTGCCATTTTCCGATGTTATGGTGGCTGTTTCTCCACGGCTTGAATGTTTCAATACCTTGCCAAGCTCGGATGCTTGGGCATGGTCGGTCAAAGTCAATACAACAAATAATGCCCATAGGCAATTGACAATTTTAAATAAGTATTTATTCATAACAAATAAGGTAGTTGGTTTATGTCTAAAAACAGATGTCAAGCATGTTTTTTTGTAAGAGTCAAGGTTTATGATGCAAATTTAATTATTATTGATTGCATGGACTAAAACGTATCTAAAAATTATTGACAGGCAGCAAGTTTTTTTCATTATTTAGTTATGAAACTTGAAAAAAATCAATACTTTTGTGAAACCGATAACTCATAAACCATTAAAATAAACAGGCATGAAAAAAGTTCTTCCGATAATAAAAAATGATCCTTGGCTTGAACCTTATGCCGATGCCATCAATGGCAGGCATGAAGACGTCGTCCGTAAGCAAAAAGAATTAACCGATGGAGGAAAAATAACACTTAACGATTTTGCCAACGCCCATAATTATTTTGGACTACACAAGACGAAAACCGGGTGGGTTTTCCGTGAATGGGCTCCTAATGCCACTGCGATATACATGATAGGCACATTCAATGACTGGAAAGAGTGCGATGATTTCAAATTGACGCGTATCGACAATGGCGTGTGGGAGATAACTCTCGGTGCCGACATGTTGAAGCATGGTGATTTGTACAAGTTGAAGATAAAATGGAACGGAGGGGAAGGAGAGCGAATCCCTGCTTATGCCACTCGTGTGGTGCAAGATGAGGAGACGTTGATATTTTCGGCTCAGGTGTGGGATCCGGCTCGTCCTTACCGTTTCAAGGTGAAGGATTTCAAGCCCAATGTGTCTCCATTGCTTATTTACGAGTGCCACATAGGCATGGCTCAAGATGCAGAGCGCGTGGGGACTTATGAAGAATTTCGTAAGAACGTACTGCCGCGAGTGGCGGCTGATGGCTATAATGCCATTCAGATAATGGCTATTCAAGAACATCCGTATTATGGCTCTTTCGGATACCATGTGTCGAGTTTCTATGCTGCTTCCAGCCGTTTTGGAACGCCCGACGACTTGAAGAAACTCATAGACGAGGCACACAAGATGGGTATCGCCGTGATAATGGATATCGTTCATTCACACGCTGTAAAGAATGAAGTAGAAGGCCTTGGCCGCTTTGACGGAAGTTATGATCTTTATTTCTATGGCGACGGACGCAGGGAACATCCGGCATGGGACTCGCTGTGCTTCGATTATGGTAAAAACGAGGTGTTGCATTTCTTGCTGTCCAATTGCAAGTTTTGGATTGAGGAATACCACTTCGACGGATTCCGTTTTGACGGCGTGACATCGATGTTGTATTATAATCACGGTCTCGGACAGGGCTTTGGCTCTTACGACGACTATTATAACGGAGGTGAAGACACCAATGCCATAACATATCTCACACTTGCCAATGAATTGATTCATCAAGTGAATCCTAATGCCATAACCATTGCCGAGGAAATGAGCGGCATGCCGGGACTGGCACTGAAATTCAAAGACGGCGGATTGGGATTTGATTATCGCATGGCAATGGGAATCCCCGACTATTGGATTAAGATTATCAAAGAAAAGAAGGATGAGGATTGGCATCCGACGTCCATATTCTGGGAATTGACCAATCGCCGCTACAATGAAAAGACAATAAGTTACGCCGAGAGCCACGATCAAGCTCTTGTGGGCGACAAGACCATAATATTCCGTCTCATCGACAGTGAAATGTATTGGCACATGATGGTTGGCGACAATAACATGACCGTAGATCGAGGAATTGCCTTGCACAAGATGATAAGGCTTGTTACCTGTACAACGATGAACGGAGGATATCTCAACTTCATGGGCAATGAGTTTGGTCATCCCGAGTGGATAGACTTCCCTCGCGAAGGTAACGGATGGTCTTATAAATATGCCCGTCGTCAATGGGATCTCGTCGACCGCAAGGAATTGAAATACCAGTTCTTGAACAACTTCGACAACGACATGATACATCTCGTGTCGGGAATAAAGAATTTCCAGTCATTGCCAATTGAGAAGTTGTGGGACAAGGATGACGACCAAGTGCTTGCCTACAAGCGTGGCGACTATGTGTTCGTGTTTAACTTTAATCCGTCCAAGTCGTTTACGGGTTATGGCATATTGGCTCCGGCAGGAGAATATGACGGAGTATTCGACAGCGACGCAAAACGTTATGGAGGATATGGCAATATAGACGAGAGTGTCCATCATTTTACTGAGAACGACCCGTTGTATGAGCCTCACGGACTTGGGTGGCTGAAGCTGTATTTGCCGGCACGTTCGGCATTGGTGCTGAAAATGGCTAAGAAGAAGCGTGCTCCGCGCAAGAAGAAAGTTGCCGGAGAGGGCACGTCATCCAAGAAGTAGCGATTTAAATACTTAGTTATCAAATAAATTATAACATAAATGGCAGCTCGACTCCTATCTGCAAGAAAACGCGGAGGCAGCGGGCTGCCATGCCAATATAA
Organism: uncultured Prevotellaceae bacterium; assembly: GCA_905207705.1. Taxonomy (GTDB): domain Bacteria; phylum Bacteroidota; class Bacteroidia; order Bacteroidales; family Muribaculaceae; genus Avimuribaculum. Next base: position 116,623 of record CAJLMA010000003.1, on the reverse strand, counting down.
TACTGGCGTGAAGAACATTATAATAAATAATTTGAGTTATGAAAAAGATTAAAATGTTGCTGCTGCTTGCAGTAGCTGTAATTGTTGCTTCCTGTGGAAAACAACAAGGTGTGTCGCCTACGTCAATGATTCCCGACGACGCTGCAATGGTAATGTCGATAAACATGGAGTCATTGATTGGCAAATCGGGTATTGAAATAAAGGATGGCCATGTGACATTCCCCGATTCTTATAAATCTTTGTTCGCCAGTATGAATGTAGGCGACAAGGAAGAGTTGGACGGATTTGCCACATCAGGAATTGATTTTGAAGGACGAGCTTATTTGTTTGTAAACAGTGCTGATTTTGAGGCTGGTTTAATTGTTCCGATAAAAGACAAGGAATCGCTTAAGAATTTTGTAGAGAAAGTTCTGGAAAAAACAATGACGGCCGATGGAGAAAATTATAAATTTGTCGACAGGAGGAATATCCAGATAATTTCAGACCAATATTATGGAGTCTTTGAATCTAAAGGCAGTCTGGACGAAGCAGTGTGCAAGGCTATAATGTCGGGTACATTGGAAAAAACAATAAGCGGCAAGGAAAGTGCAGTCAAGGCTCTTGATGGAACTAATGACATCCTGCTGTGGATGAATTATGAAAAATTTGTGACGATGGCTTCAAGCTCGTCTATGCCGGCAGCAGCCATGTTGCAAGGCGGCATGTTGGCTTCGGTGATAAACAGCATCGACTGCATCACAGGTTCGCTCGATTTTAACAAAAAGAGCATCGACCTTGTTGCCAAGACTGTTTATAAAGACCGGACGGACGCCTTGGCAAGCATTGAGAAAATGTATGGGGAAGCTTCGGCCGAAGGGCTGAAATTCATCCCCGACGACATGGAGGCTGTCTTGTCATTCTCGGTAAATGGGGAAAATATATTGAAAGTGAATGAAATAAGCAACTTGTTGCTTCAATATCAAGATAATGCGATGTTGACTCGCGATGAATTGCGCGACTACATAGCAGGTATTGATGGTCCTGTTACAATAGGCATGAATTACTCCTCGTTGATATACAACCAATATTCAGTTCCGGCAATATATGGAGCAATCAAGAATAAAAATTGTGAGAAAATTTTTGCCAAGGTGGAAGGTCTGCTAAAGGGATTTGGCTTGCCTGTGATGGAGAATGGTGATGAATTAGTGGTGAATTTCCGTGATAATACTTCGGTAGCAGTAGGATGCAAGGATGGATTCCTGTATTTCCGCACATCGGGTGCTCCTGTCACCAAAAGCATGTATGATGATTCAAAAGCTCGCGAAATCATGGAATCATCGTATGGCGGATTGTATTTGCCTGTAAAGGAGGGCTCTTCAATACAAAGGGTATTTACATCTTTCGATCCGGCTTTTGAAATAAGCGGTTATGCGAGTGCCAACGGAGGAACGGACGAAAGCGCGATGTCGGTAGTGCTCGACAAGCCTGAAGGTGACAACATAATAGTTACTATATTGACTATTTTGGCTCAGTCACAGCTTGCCAAATGATAATAATATTTCAACATAAAGCAATAAAGCCCCTTTAAAGGGGCTTTATTGTTATATAATGTTAATTGACCGAAATTATTTCATTTTTATGTTGTACAACACAAATTTAAAACATACCTTTGCATTGGTTTTTTCATGGTATTAGATTTTAAGTTGAAGATTAGTTGTCGAGATGACAATTAATTTTTTTTTGTACCTATCCGAACTTATCCCAGGTTTTTATATGGATGACTTGCCAAGCAGTTCCAATGTGTCTACATAAATCTCAGTTATATAGTGTTTTATATTCATTTTGTCTTCCCAAATGCGAGTGCGTAGTTTCCCCTCTATGTACAGTTTAGAGCCTTTCCGTATATAGCGTTCGGCCAATTCTGCATTTTTGCCCCACATGACTATGTTGTGCCACTCGGTGCGTTGCGGCATTTGGACACCGGCTTTGGTAGTATAGCTTCGTTCGGTGGTAGCAAGAGTGAATCTTGCAATAACTTGCTCGGTCCCCGGATATTGCACATCAGGGTCCTTTCCCACGTTTCCTAATAATATAACCTTGTTTACCGACATGACTGTGATTTATTAACTTGCATGTGTAAAGTTATGCAATAATGTGCAACCGGCAAAAAGTTTGGCAGTGATTGGTTCAAAAAGCCTTGGTTGGTTGCATTTTGCAATTGGGTTGCATTTAGTATGATGTACCTTTGGCATAGAAATTAAAAATTACTGTCATGGAGAATATGGAAACAAGAGTAGAAGCGGTTGAAATGCCGTTGCCCGAAGGTAATGGAAAAGAATATGCCGGTGAGGCTTGTGATTGCGAAGCCGGCCACTGTCATTGCCATCATCATGAACATGGCGGTTTCGTATGGCCTGTTGTCTCATTGCTGATGCTTGTGGCCGGAGTTGTTTGCGACTCAGTCGGGATTACATTGTTTGAATTACCGGCTTTCAAGGTTTTGTGGTTCATATTGGCATATCTGCCTGTAGGATTGCCGGTACTTGTCGAAGCATGGCATGCACTCAAGTCGAAGGATTTTTTCAATGAGTTCACTTTGATGCTCATTGCATCGATAGGGGCATTTGCCATAGGTGAATATCCCGAGGCAGTGGCTGTGATGTTGTTTTACACGATAGGCGAGACATTGCAACACAAGGCGGTGGAGAGGGCTACGGGAAATATTTCCAAGTTGCTCGACGTGCGCCCGGCGACGGCAAGCGTGTTGAGAGATAAGACTTATGTAGAAGTGCATCCGCAAGATGTGGCATTGCATGAACATATAGAAGTAAAGCCCGGAGGACGGCTGCCGCTCGATGGGGTGCTGATTGATGATGAAGCCTTGTTCGACACGTCGTCCTTGACAGGCGAGAGCGTGCCAAGATGCGTGAAGAAGGGTGATGAGGTGCTTGCCGGAATGATATCATTAGGTCAAGTGTCGCATGTGGAAGTCACAAAGCCATATTCGCAAAGCGAACTCGCGCGCATACTTGAGATTGTGAAGAATGCATCTGCTCGCAAGGCTCCGGCCGAACGTTTTATCAGTCGGTTTGCGAAGATTTATACACCGGTTGTCATGGCTCTTGCACTGCTTATCGTGTTAGTGCCTGCGATTGTGTCTTTTGTGTCGCAAGGAACATTCGAATATGTGTTCTCCGAGTGGTTTTATCGTGGTCTTGTCTTCCTTGTCATATCTTGTCCTTGTGCCTTGGTGATAAGCGTTCCATTGGGATATTTTGCCGGAATGGGTGCTGCATCTCGTGTTGGAATCCTTTTCAAAGGTGGCAATTATCTTTATGCAATTACAAAGGTCGATTGTGTGGCTTTTGATAAGACAGGGACATTGACGACAGGAAAATTTGAAGTATGCGACATATTGCTTGAAAAAGGGGTTGATAAAGAAACTTTATTGAAATTGCTTGCTTCGGCCGAAGGGAAAAGTACGCATCCTATGGCAAGGGCCGTTGTGGAATATGCCCGGAAATGCGGCATTGAGAGCGTGGAAGCAGGGAAAGTTAATGAAATAGCCGGGCATGGGGTAGAGGCCGACGTCGGTGGAACCAACGTGGTGGCCGGTAATGTGTCGCTGCTCGAAAGCCGCGGAGTGAAAGTGCCGGAGTTGCAGTCGGGCAATGGCGTTACTATGATTGCTTGCGCAATAGACGGTAAATATGCCGGAGCGGTAATGCTTGCCGATAAACTTAAAGAGACGGCGGCAGAGGCCATAGAACGGTTGAAGGAGCTGGGCATTTCAGATATAAACCTGCTTTCGGGCGACAAGAAAGATGTCGTGGAAGCGTATGCAAAGAAATTGGATATCAATGGCGCACATGGCGGATTATTGCCCGAAGACAAAGTACATTATGTTGAAAGTAACATAAAAGAGGGGCGTTCGGTGGCGTTTGTAGGCGATGGCATGAATGATGCCCCGGTTCTTGCCTTGAGCAACGTCGGGATTGCCATGGGAGGACTTGGTTCGGACGCTGCAATAGAAAGTGCCGATGTCGTTATACAAACCGATAATCCTGCCCGGGTGGCTACGGCCATAGGGGTCGGTCGTTTCACTCGCGACATCGTGGCGCAGAACATTGTCGGCGCGATAGGTGCCAAGGTAATCATTCTCATCGCCGGAACTTTGGGATTTGCTTCTTTGTGGATGGCTGTTTTTGCAGATGTCGGCGTGGCCTTGCTTGCCGTTATGAATTCTATGCGTATCTTAGGGAAAAATTTCAAATAAACGGCAGTCGATGGAAGCGAAAGATGAAAACACGATACTTGAGCGTAGGGGCGTGAAACCTACATCCAACCGCGTGCTTGTGCTGCGAGCAATGCTTAAGGCCTCAAGGCCTGTCTCCTTGTCGGAACTCGAAGTAGAGCTCGATACGGTCGACAAGTCGAGCATATTCAGGGTGCTTACGCTATTTGTGTCGCATCATGTCGCACATGCCATCGAGGATGGAAGCGGTACGATGAAGTATGAGGTATGTACCGGGGAGACTGAATGTACTTTATCCGACATGCACACACACTTCTATTGCGAATCATGCCATCGCACGTTCTGCTTCAAGAGCATAGGTATCCCGTCTATCGACTTGCCCGACGGGTTCACAATGAGTTCGGTCAATTACATGGTGAAAGGCATCTGTCCGCAATGTGCAGTGCGCCATGCAGGCAGTTGTGAAGTTGATGAATTATGATAAAACAAATGGCGGCAGCATTTGTCTGTGTACAATGCTGCCGTTATTTGGGTATTGATTGTTATAGAATTGGCTGTTTATTTGGAAATAGATGCTTTTAGCCCCTCTATGACCGCCGTGGTGAAATTGTTTTTTTCCATTGCGTTCAATCCTTTTATCGTATAACCTCCAGGAGTCGTAACCTTGTCTATTTCGCTTTCGGGATGATTTCCCGAAACTTGAAGAATCTTTACTGTACCTATCAAGGTCTGCATCACGGCTTCTTGAGCCTGAACTGGGCTGAGACCGAGTTCCACGCCACCTTCCATGGCAGCTCTGATATATCTCAAGGCATAAGCTATTCCGCATGAAGCAATCGATGAGCCGGCGCCCATGAGATATTCGTCTACAATCATCACTTTGCCCATTTCGGCAAAAATGTCATTGACCGCTTTGATTTGTTCCTGCGACGCGTTCTTGGCTGCAATGAATGTCATGCTCTCTTGTACCGAAATGGCTATGTTCGGTATTATTCGGAATATGGCAGGTTTTTTATCGGTACCGGCATATTCCTCATAATGGCTTAATTCCACGCCGGCTACGACCGATGCAAGTATCTGTCTTGAAAAATCGATAGTGCCTTTAAGTTCGGCAAGGACGCTGTCGAGCATCCAAGGCTTGACGGCGAGTATGATGATGTCGCTGCCGTTGACAGCATCGATGTTATTGGTCGACACGTTTACAGCCTGGTCATATGCCTTGATTTTGTCTAATTCACCACGCCTGTTGGGGCATGTGACGCAGATGTCGCCACTGTCAACAATGTGGCCTGCAGCGAGCCCGTATGCTATGGCACCGCCCATGTTTCCGGCTCCGATAATTCCAACTTTCATGATTTCAACTTTCTGTTTTTATGTTAAAAGTCTTCACCCATTCCATGCAAAGCCTTTTTCAGCCGTTCGATGAAATCTTCGGCTTGCACGCGTTTAAGAACCAGCGGTGGCAGTAATCGTATCACATTGGTGCCACTCACTCCTGTAAATACATGCTGCTCGTGCAATAGCTTGGAGCGAAGTCCCTTTATAGGCTTTTCAAATTCCATGCCTATCATGAGGCCGCGTCCTCGCACTTCCTTTATTTGAGGAATCTTGCGTAATTCTTCAAGCAGGAAATTTCCCACATGCATTGCATTGTCGATGAGGTTTTCTCGCTCGAAGATGTCGAGAACTGCTATCGCGGCGGCACATGCGAGGTGGTTCCCCCCGAATGTGGTTCCGAGCATTCCGTAGGACGGATTGAACTTGGGGCTTATCAGTACCGCGCCCATGGGGAAGCCGTTGGCTATACCTTTGGCCACGGTTATTATGTCGGGGCGTATTCCTGCATATTGATGTGCAAAGAATTTTCCCGAACGGCCATATCCCGATTGTATTTCATCGAGTATCAGCACAGTCCCGTGTTTGTGGCATTCTTCTTGCAATTGTTGCATGAAAGATGTCTCGGGAATACGAATGCCTCCGATGCCTTGTATGCCTTCTATGATGACTGCGCATACGTCACCTTTTTCGAGTTCGGCTCGCACGGCATAGATGTCATTCAATGGCAGGAATGTGACATTGCCATTGTCGTTTACAGGCGAGACGATTTTGTGGTTGTCGGTTACTTCCACTGCAAGAGAGGTGCGGCCATGGAAAGCCTTGGCAAATGAAATGATGCGTTTGCGGCCAGTGTGGAACGAGGCAAGCTTGAGTGCATTTTCGTTGGCTTCGGCTCCTGAATTGACAAGGAACAACGCATAGTCGTCATATCCCGATATTTTGCCGAGCTTTTCGGCCAGTTCCTGTTGCAAGCCGTTTATCACAGAATTGGAGTAGAACACGAGCTTTTCGGCCTGTTCTTTTATCGCGTTCACATAGTGAGGGTGCGAGTGTCCCACTGAAATCACGGCATGGCCGCCATAAAGGTCAAGGTATTCAATGCCATTGCTGTCGTAGGTGTAACATCCTTTGCCTCTGACTATTTCTATGTCGAATAACGGATATACGTCAAAAAGTTTCATTTAGTTTCAAAGTGTTGAGGTGTTTTTATGTCGAGTTAATGCAGGAATCTTGAATCTTTACTAAGAAGAACTTGTGCGTTGTGCCTGAGGTTTTCTTAGAAAGCCGAGCCTTTCAATGTCAATCCGACACGTTCGTGCAATCCGAACAGCAGGTTCATGTTATGCACGGCAGTCCCGGATGCACCTTTCAGCAGATTGTCGATTACCGACACAATGAGCAATTTACCGCCTTCCTTGACAAGGTATAACAGGCATTTGTTGGTGTTCACAACATCTTTCAAATCGGGCATACGGTCGATGACGAAAGTGAAATTGTGGTCGTCGTAGTAGCTGTCGTACAGTTCTTTCAATACATCAATGTCAATCGGGCAGTCAAGATACACCGAGGCCAAGATGCCCCTTGAAAAGCATCCGCGCATAGGGATGAAGTTGATATCGGCTTTGAAGCTGTTTTGTAACTGCGTCAAGCTCTGCTTGATTTCGGCCAGGTGTTGATGCTTGAACGGCTTGTAGACCGACACATTGTCGTTGCGCCAGGAGTAGTGCGACGTGGGCGAGGGCTTAACGCCTGCGCCTGTGCTGCCTGTTATTGCCGTCACATTAATTACACTGTTGAGCAACAGATTCTTGGCAAGCGGCAATAGAGCCAGCTGGATGCAAGTGGCAAAGCATCCGGGATTGGCGATGTGTCTGGCTCCGTTAACAATGACACGGCGATTCAATTCAGGCAATCCGTAAACAAAATCGTGAGTGCCGTCGTTATTGCGGAAATCGGCCGACAGGTCTATGATTCTCAAATCTTCGGGCATGGAATGCGACTCGATGAATTTGCGGCTCTCCCCATGTGGAGTGCAGCAGAATAACACGTCAATGTCGTCGAGTGGAGTCTGTGTAGTGAATTTTAAGTCTGTCTCACCCACAATGCCCTGATGTATGTCGCTTACTTTGTTCCCTGCATTGCTATTGCTGTTCACCCAGCGTAGTTCTACGTCGGGATGGTTGACGAGCAATCTTATCAATTCTCCTGCCGTGTAGCCGGCTCCGCCTATAATTCCTGCTTTAATCATGTGTTTATTTTGAGACTTTGCCGTTTTTGATTTGCAAGTTATGGTATATTTTCATTTGGTTCGCAAGTATTTTTGTGAAACCTTTCACATCGTCGGCAGTCCAGGCCTTGTTTACTTCGCCATATTCGCCGAAATCGGTCTTCATGAGGTCGAAATCGCTTTCTACGCCCACGAGGATGTACCTGTATGGCTTTAGGTCGATTATTACGGTGCCTGTCACATTTTCTTGTGAAGAGATGAGGAACGCCTCGATGTTGCGCATCACGGGGTCGAGATATTGCGCTTCGTGCAAGAACATGCCATACCAGTTGCCGAGTTGTTCTTTCCAATATTGCTGCCACTTGGTGAGCGTGTGCTTTTCAAGCATCTTGTGGGCTGCGATAATCAAGATGGGGGCTCCGGCCTCAAATCCCACACGGCCCTTGATTCCGATGATTGTGTCGCCTATGTGCATGTCTCGGCCTAATGCGTATGGAGCCACGAGTTCCTCTATTTTTTGTATAGCCTTGACCTTGTCGTCATATTCAACTCCGTTTACCGCCGCTATTTCACCTTTCTCGAATTTTAAGGTGAGGCGAGAATCGGCAGTTGCGGTCATTTGTGTCGGATATGCTTCTTCGGGTAGCGTCTCATTGCTTTTCAACGTTTCCTTGCCACCGATACTTGTTCCCCACAATCCCTTGTTGATGGAATATTCCATCTTCTTGAAGTCGGCTTCATAACCATGTTGCTTGAGGTAGTTTATCTCGTATTCGCGAGTCAATGTCATGTCGCGGGTCGGGGTCAGGATTTTTATTTCGGGGGCGAGAATCTGGAATGTCAAGTCAAATCTCACTTGGTCGTTTCCTGCGCCGGTGCTTCCGTGGGCGACGTATTGTGCGCCAATCTGCTTGGCATATTTTATTATTGCGATTGCCTGGAAGATTCGTTCAGAGCTGACCGATATGGGGTAAGTGCCGTTGCGCAGCACGTTTCCCATTATCATGTATTTTATGCTTTTTTCGTAATATTCATGCGTAATGTCGAGCGAAGCATGTTTCTTTGCTCCGAGAGCCAATGCGCGTTCTTCGATTTTTTTCAATTCTTCATCGTTGAACCCTCCGGTATTGGCTATTGCTGTATAGACATCGTAACCGCATTCTTCGCTCAAATATTTGACACAGAATGAAGTATCAAGTCCGCCGCTGAATGCCAAAACTACTTTTTCTTTTTCCATAATTTTTATTTTTGTAATTTTTTGTTGTTTTTAGGTTGTAGGAAATTTAATGTGGTCTATTTGCCTGATTATTATCCTCTATATGTTCGGCAGGATCATATAGCATACCTGTGCACAGGCACATGCGTCGGCCATTGCGTTGCAGTATGTCGAAATTCACGCAACTTTCGCATCCGCGCCAAAAAGCTTCGTCGTCTGTTAGCGAAGGGAAAGTGACAGGCCTGTATCCAAGTTCGCTGTTCATTTTCATTACCGCCTCTCCCGTTGTCAGGCTGAAAATCTTAGCATCGGGAAACATTTCACGCGATAAATCAAAAATTCGTCGTTTTATGACTTTTGCAAGCCCGATGCCTCTGAATCGTGGAGCCACGATTAGACCTGAATTGGCTACGAATTTCTTATTACTCCAGCTTTCAATGTAGCTGAACCCCGCAAATTCTTCGCCATGATAAAGGGCGAGCACGGCTTTCCCTTCAATCATTTTTTGCTTTACATATTCCGGCGAGCGTTTTGCAATTCCTGTGCCGCGTACTTTGGCCGCATGGTTAATGGTCTCAAGCACTTCGTCCACATATTTGATGTGGCTGGCATTTGCCACGGCGATTTCAATGTCGTTAATGTCAATCATTCTTAGTCTATGAAAAAACCATAAAATGTTATTTTATAAAAAGTTAATGCATCTAATACTTGTTGTTCCGTTTTTATTGCATGTCATCGGCCTTGTCAAGGTCGATGGGAATGAAGCGCGAAAATATTTTCAAGGCTTGTTGCCGGGTAACGTCCTCGCGCAGCATTGCAAATATTGTGTCGGCACCGGCTATTGTGCCAAGGATTTCCGGAGTACGGCTCATGTCGATGTCGTAGGCAAGGCCGCTGGCATATCCGTTTCGAGTTTTTATTACAGCGCAGTGCCCCGAAAAGTTCAGTGAAATGAAGCCCACTTGCTGCCCAGAAGCCGATGCTTGTCCTTGTTGCAACATCGTGTCGTGCAGATTGTTGCTGTCGGGGATTATGTACATGTAGTTTCCCATGTCGGTGGCGACTTTTGTGGTCTTTAATATTTTCAAGTCGCGCGACAAGGTGGCTTGTGTGACTATATGCCCACGGGCGGCAAGTAATCTTGCCAGCTCGTCTTGGCTCCCTATGCAGTTTTTCTTAATCAGCTCGATGATGAGTTGGAGTCTGGTCCTTTTGTTCTTCATAATGCCTTGTGCTCTGTGCTTTAATGTATAGCCTTGCGTGTGCCGGGAGTGCCATTGCTGATGCCGGCATACGGACTATCTCCCTGCAAATTTAACAACAAAATTGAAATTGTTTGTCAGATTGATAGTATAATATGTATTTTTATTCACTTTTTTAATTAGAAAGTGTCAGATTTTCGGGAACGGCGATAAAAAATGTCTGTCGGATATCTTATAGGCGACAGACATTTTTATTATGGTAGTAATATTTTGACTTTGCGATAAGAATCGTTATTCGGCAGTGTTTTCTATTTCGTCAAATGCTTTCTGGATAAACAGCAAGTGGTAATCGAGGGCGTTGTTCCAATAATCGGCATTGTGCGCTCCGGGACGTTCCACATAGTCGTGAGGAATTTTCTTTTCAAGCATGGTTTCATGCAATTCCCTGTTGACATCGAGGAAGAAGTCTTCGGTTCCGCAGTCAAACATTATTTTGAGCCCGGCCGGACACATGTCTTCTTTTACGAGGCTTATCACGGTGTGGCTTCTCCACACGTCCTCGTTGGATTCATATTCTCCTATCGCGTCTTTCATATTCCAGTTTTCGGGGAACGGTATGATGTTCACTCCTCCGCTCATGCTACAGCAGATCCCGAATATGTCGGGATGGCGCATTGCCAGCCACAGGCTTCCGTGTCCGCCCATGCTATAACCGGTGATGGCTCTCATGCGAGGGTCGCGTATTGTCCTGTAATTGTCATCGACATATCCGACAAGTTCGGTTGCCACATAAGTCTCAAATTGTGAAGACGGGTTGACGGGGGAATCCCAATACCAACTGTTTTCGCCATCGGGGCATACGATTATGGCTCCGAGTTCGGATGCAATGTAATCAAGGTCGGGACGAATAAGTCCCCATGAAGCATAGTCGCCGCCATGTCCGTTAAGCATATAGATGACCGGATACAGCACATTGGAAGATTCATCCTCAAAGTATTGTGAAGGCAAAATTACGGTGTTTTTTATGAGCCTTCCCATCTTTGTACTTAAGATCTCGATTGTATCGGCTTGTTCGGGACCGTAAATGGCTATGTCGTCCTGAGCTTTTATGCTTACAGGCATCAGCAATATTGCTGCGAGTAATGTCAGCTTGTATAAGTGTTTAAGCATAACGTGTTGTTTTAGATTTGCAAAAATATATTAAATAATCGATAAAAATTACTGCAACGGTACATTTTTTACGGTACTGTAAATAAAAACATGATTTGAGGAGCATAAATGGCGTAAAAATAAACAAGTACATTTTTCTATTGTACTCGACTTTCACTATCTTTTGATAATATAGGATGCGGTTCAGCAGAGCTAAACATAAAAACGTTGTTTTTTGTTTGGCTCTGCGTTCATCTTTCACTATCTTTGAAGATGAGATAAAAAAGCAGACAAGTATGCAGAATTTTATTTTTAAAAATCCGGTAAAACTTATTTTTGGTAAAGGGCAGATAGCTCGCATAGCAGACGAAATCAAGCCCGGGTCGAAAGTAATGATGACTTATGGCGGTGGTTCGATAAAGCGTAATGGCATATATGCTCAGGTAATGGACGCATTGAAGCAATGCACCGTCATTGAATTTGGAGGCATCGAGGCCAATCCCGATTATGCTACTCTGATGAAAGCCATAGCAAAAGGTAAGGAAGAGAAGATTGACATTATTCTTGCCGTGGGTGGAGGCTCAATCATAGACGGTACTAAGTTTATTGCCGCAGGTATGAACTATGACGGGGATCCTTGGGATTTCATTTTAGGCAAGGCTCCTGTACCACCTGCAATGCCTTTTGCAACAGTGCTTACTCTGCCGGCAACTGCGTCAGAAATGAACAACGGCGCTGTTATTTCGCGTCGCGAGACAAATGAGAAATATGCTTTCCACAACCCTGAAGGTTATCCTGTGTTTTCGGTGCTTGACCCGACAGCGGTATTCAGCTTGCCGAAAAAGCAAATATCAAATGGAATAGTGGATACATTTGTCCACATAACAGAACAATATCTTACGATACCCGGTCCGAGAGTGATGGATCGTTTTGCCGAAGGGTTGATGTTGACATTGATTGATATAGCTCCCAAACTGATGGGAGACGGGACTCCGGAATATGATTGCTGTGCCGATTTCATGATGGCAGCTACAATGGGGTTGAATGGGTTCATCGCCATGGGTGCCGTCGAAGACTGGGCTACGCACATGATAGGCCATGAGCTTACAGCCTTGCATGGATTGGATCATGGTGAAACCCTTGCCGTTGTATGGCCTGGAACAATGAATGTGATGCGTGATGAAAAACGAGCCAAGTTGGTGCAATTTGCAGCAAGAGTGTGGGGCATAAATGACGGAACTGCCGATGAACGTATCGACAAGGCCATTGCTCGTACCGAAGAGTTCTTCCGTTCTTTGGGCAAAAAGACCCGTCTTGGCGAATATGGCATAGGCAGCGAGACAATCAATGTCATAAAGAAACGTTTTGAGGAACGCAATTGGAATCTTGGCGAGAACGGGATAGTAACTCCCGACAAGGCCGAGGCTATATTGAAAGACCGTTTATAATACCGTTCGTTATAGACATGGGAATATACTATGGGATGGGCTTGTGTGTGGCTCATCCCTTTTTATTTGCCGACAATGCCGAGTAGACTTTGGATGAATATAGGCGGCCGATAGGCACAGGATGGAGCTGGCCTTTCAGCATTACTTCTTTTTTGTTGAACGAAATGACTTTCGACATGTTTATGGCAAAAGAACGGTGTATGCGCATCAATTTGGGCTGTTGGGGCTTGTCGATGAAGTTTTTCAAGCTCGTGTGCGAAATCACGCAGGAGCCATCCTCCATGTATATTTTTATGTAGTTTTCCATGGCTTCGACATATACTATGTCGGCTGTTTTAATTATCACATTGTTGTAATCCTTTTTTATGATGATGCTTTCTTCCTTGTGAGAATCGGCATGTCCTGTCATGGATATGTTTCGGATGGCTTTTTCAATGCTTTTTTCAAATCGTTCGTACGAGAACGGTTTGTGCAGGAAATCGACAGCGTCGAGGTCAAATCCGTTAATGGCATATTTGGCATGAGCCGTCGTGAATATCAAGTTGCATTCAGCCGGCAACGAGTTTGCAATGTCAAGGCCGTTCACATCGTTCATTTCGATGTCGAGAAAAACTACATCGGGCTTTTCTTTGGCAACCGCATCGAGTCCGAGTGCCGGTTCCGAGAAAGTTTGCAGGTCGATACCGCCGTGCCGTTGGCAGAAGCGGGCAATTACCATCAATGCTATCGGTTCATCGTCTATAGCTATGCATCTCATTGTTTTCATCATGTCTACGGGTTCATTTTTATGTTCAACATGGTTTTGAATGTGTCGTTTTTCTGTTCGGTTTTCAGAGAGAAACGTCCCGGGTAAAGCAGTTGCAGGCGCTTGCGGCAATTGTCTATGCCTATCGATGGGGAATCATTGTCGGGCTTCTTGATTATTTTGTTCTCTGTCTCGAATTTCAGGATGCCGTTTTCGGCATTGATGCGGATGCTGATTGTGCAGTCGATATTCGAGGAGGCTCCATATTTGAATGCGTTTTCCACAAAAGTGATAAGCAACATCGGCGGAATTGACATTTGGCATCCTGCGGTGTTATTCTCAAATATCACTTGCGTGTGCTTGTTCAGGCGCAAAGATTGCAGGTCGATGAATTGTTTTAAGTAGTCTATTTCGGTGCTTAGCGGAATTGTGTCGGCGTTGGTCTGCAAGTACATGTATTTCAAGATGTTTGAAAATTTGATGAATGCCGATTCGGCTTTATCGGAGTTTATGAGTATCAGTCCGTACAGAGTGTTCAGTGTGTTGAACAAGAAGTGAGGATTTATCTGAGCCTTGTATAGGGCGAGTTCGGCCTTGTTTTTCTCATCTTCCATTTCACGGTTTATGTATTGCTGCTTGATGATTTCAAAAATAAGCTCAATTGACAAGCTGAAGCCTGTCACTATTAGGAACAGGAACCAGACCGTCTGTGCACGCAGGTGTGCACGCGCCTTTATTGCTATGTGGCTCATGCGTGCATGTTCTTCATACAAGGGGAATCGCGAGAGCAGGTATGTGACAAATACCAGCAAGGCCAGCCACAGCACCAATTTCAACACTTTCCGCTTGAATAACAATGCCGGAAGGTTGATTTTGCGATAAGTGAAATACAATGCATACAAGTAGGCAATCAGGCACAAGGAGAATGAGGTGTTATGCACGAGCCATCGGTCGACAGGCATCAATGTTATGACGAGAGGCATTATGACGATGCAGAACAACAGGTCAATGCAAGTTTTCAACCCTATATGTCCTGATAGTGTGTTCCATATTCTTTTCATGTACGCAAATATAGTGAAAGTCGAGAGCAATAGGAAAATTTGAGCTTGTTCAAATTTTACATAGCCGAGACGCATCCTATATTATCCAAATATAGTAAAAGTTGAGAGCAGGACAATCAAACTTTTTTGAAATTGTAATGCTGAGGCGCGTCATGTATTATATAAAATTACACTATTTGCCAGACAGACATGTGTCAGTCAGTGCCGTTAATCATCACTTTTTGTCGGTTTGTCAATATTTCCCCTAATAATCGTGGCATTTTTATAATTTTGAATGTCTACAATTATAAGTTGATAAGCAAAGATGCTTGATACAATCTATAATCATTTAAAAGCATTATGAAGAAAACGGTATTTTTTATTGCGGCAATTTTAATGTTGTTATATTCCTGTGATGAAGGACAAAGCAGTCAGACAGGAGCGACTTACAAGACGCTGACGGTCTCTCGTGGAGACCGCACTCTTGAATCGGATTATTCAGGTGCCGTGCGAGGATGTCAATCGGTCGAAGTAAGACCTCAAGTGAGTGGAACTATTACTGAAATCAGAATTAACGAAGGGGACGCTGTGAGCAAAGGTCAAGTATTGTTTGTAATAGACCAAGTTCCATATAAAGCGGCTCTTGAGACTGCAATTGCCAATGTGAAAAGTGCCGAAGCTCAATTGGGTACAGCCCGACTTACAGCCGACAGCAAGAAGCAATTGTTTGAAGAAAAGGTAGTGTCAGAATTTGACTTGCAGACATCGTTGAATGCCTTGAATGAGGCCGAAGCCAATCTTGCTTACGCAAAAGCTCAAGAATTGAATGCGCGCAACAACCTGTCATATACCGAGGTTAAGAGCCCCGTGGATGGCGTGGCTGGTATGATTCCGTATCGTGTGGGCGCTTTGGTCGACAGCAATATAACCGAGCCGCTTGTCACAGTGTCGGACGACAATCTCATTTATGTGTATTTCTCAATGAATGAGTCGCAAATACTTGATTTGACGATGCAATATGGCTCCACTCGCAAGTTCATGGAACACATGACCGACAGCGTTGGGCTGATATTGAACAACGGTAGCCGTTATAACCTTAAAGGGAGCATCGATGCAGTGAGTGGCATTATCGATGAAGGTACCGGTGCAGTGAGCTTGAGGGCAAGTTTTAAGAATCCAAATCACCTGTTGCGACATGGAGGCAATGCGACGGTCGTTTTGCCAACAGTAAAGAAAGATTGCATTATCATTCCGCAGGCGGCGACTTACGAATTGCAAAACCGCGTGTTTGTCTATAAAGTTGTAGACGGAAAGGCTCAATCGGCTCCGATAGAGGTATTCGAGATGAACGACGGCAATGAGTATATCGTGGAGTCGGGTTTGAATCCCGGGGACGTAATCATAGCCGAAGGAGCCGGCCTTGTGAAAGAAGGGACTGAAATAAATACCGAAGCTAAAGAATAATCGGAGGGTAGAGAAATGACAATAAGGACTTTTATCGACCGTCCCATTCTTTCGTGGGTTATATCGGTGGTTATTTTTATATTAGGATTGATAGGGCTTTCGCAATTGCCCATCGAGCAATTCCCTGAAATCGCACCTCCAACGGTGAGCGTGTCGGCTTCATATACAGGAGCAAATGCCGAAACTGTGTTGAAGAGTGTCGTAGTGCCGCTTGAAGAAGCATTGAACGGAGTGGAGAACATGATGTACATGACCTCTTCATCGACCAATACCGGGTCGGCAAGAATAACAATATACTTCAGGCAGGGTTCCGACCCCGACATGGCTACCGTGAATGTCCAGAACCGTATAGCTACGGCTCAGGGATTACTGCCTGCCGAGGTGACGAGAAGCGGTATAAATGTGCGCAAGCGCCAAACGAGCAACATCAAGGCTCTTGCTCTCTATAGCCCGGATAATTCATTTGATGAGAAGTTCCTGAACAATTATTTGAAAATAAACATAGAACCGCGAATATCCCGTATCGCCGGAGTAGGAGAGGTCAATGTGATGGGATCGGATTATTCGTTACGCATATGGCTCGATCCTGGCAAAATGGCAAAATATAATCTTGTGCCATCGGATATATCGACTGTGCTTGATGAGCAGAACGTGGAGTCGCCGACAGGAACTCTTGGAGCGGAATCGGATAACACGTTCCAATATGTGTTGAAATATCGCGGACGCTACGAGGACGAGAAAGACTATGAGAACATGGTTATACGTTCTCTTCCCAATGGGGAGGTGCTACGACTTAAAGATGTAGCACGCATAGAACTCGGGTCGATGGCTTATTCTTACATAGGTGAAGTGAACGGGCATCCGGGAGCCAACTGCATGATTGCGCAGACTTCGGGGTCGAATGCCAACGAAATCATCGAGGAAATCGATAAAGTCGTAGCCGAAATATCCGAGACTTTGCCCAAGGGTATGGAAATTGTCGACTTGATGAGTTCCAAGGACTTCCTCGACGCTTCGATACGAAATGTCGTCAAGACGCTTTTTGAAGCCATTGTGCTTGTGGTTTTGGTAGTGTATGTGTTCCTGCAAAGCATGAGGTCGACGCTTATCCCGACAATATCGATTGTGGTTTCGCTCGTAGGTACGTTTGCGTTCCTGTATGTGGCAGGTTTCAGCCTGAACATGCTTACGTTGTTTGCCCTCGTGCTGGTAATCGGTACTGTGGTCGATGATGCTATAGTCGTGGTTGAGGCCGTGCAGGCCAAGTTTGACGAAGGATATAAGTCGGCTTATGCGGCAACAGTGGATGCGATGGGAGGTATAACCTCGGCTCTTGTCACCACCACGTTTGTGTTTATGGCGGTTTTCATACCTGTTTGCTTCATGGGGGGAACGACAGGAGTATTTTATACGCAATTCGGGCTTACAATGGCCGTTGCTGTTGCAATATCGCTTATCAACGCGTTGACGTTGTGTCCTGCTTTGAGTGCGTTGATAATGACACCGCACAAAACAGGTGAAAATGGAGAGAAATTAAGTTTCTCGTCGCGGTTCCACATGGCATTCGACACGGCGTTCCATAAATTGATGACCAAGTACAAGACAGGAGTCTTGTTCATGATAAAGCGCAAGTGGATAGTAGGCGCGATGCTTGTAGTGGCGTGCGGTTTGCTTGTGTACTTGATGAACACTACCAAGACGGGACTTGTGCCGCAGGAGGATATGGGTACCATCTTTGTGGACGTGCGCACGTCACCCGGAAATTCGCTTCAGGAGACAAAAGTCATCATGGACGAGATAGACAGCCGCATTAAGGATATACCGCAGGTGAGGATGTATTCAAAGGTTACAGGTAATGGTATGATAGGCGGCCAAGGCTCGTCGAACGGCATGTTTATAATAAGGTTGAATCCTTGGGACGAAAGAACCGGCAAGGGTGATGACATAAACGCGGTAATTAACGAAATATACCGTCGCACTGATGATATTTCTTCGGCCGAGGTGATGGCTTTTGCACAGCCTATGATTCCCGGTTATGGTGTCAGCAGCGGATTTGAGATTTATGTGCAGGACCAAAAGGGTGGAACAATTGATGACTTGTTGAAATATACTCGACAGCTGGTTGCCGCATTGAACGAACGTCCGGAAATAGGCCGTGCCACGGTTTCATTTGATACCAAGTATCCTCAATATCTTGTAGAGATAGATGCCGCATTGTGCAAGCGCAGCGGTGTTTCGCCTTCCGATGTGCTGAGCACGCTTTCGGGATATGTGGGAGGTAATTATGCGTCAAACATGAACAGGTTTTCAAAATTGTACAGGGTGATGGTTCAAGCTTCTCCCGAGTACAGGCTCGACACGGAGTCTCTCAATAACATGTTTGTGAGAAATTCCGACGGAAGCATGATTCCAATCAGCCAGTTCTTGAAGCTGACTCGCGTGTATGGCTCGGAAAGCCTTTCTCGCTTCAATCTATTTTCGGCTATTTCGGTTAACGGGTCTCCTGCTGACGGATACAGTTCGGGACAAGCTATTCAAGCCGTTAGGGAAGAGGCTGCCAAGGAGTTGCCTACCGGTTACGGATTTGAGTTTGGCGGAATGTCACGTGAGGAAGCCTCCTCCGATAATACCACGACAGTCGTGTTCATCGTGTGCATTGTATTTGTCTATTTGATTCTGTGTGCATTGTATGAGAGCCTGTTTATTCCTATGGCCGTCATTTTGTCGGTTCCGTTCGGCCTTGCCGGAAGTTTCCTCTTTGCAAGAATCTTCGGGCTGGAAAATAATATATATTTACAGACGGGATTAATCATGATTATCGGGCTTTTGGCAAAGACATCGATTTTGTTGACCGAATATGCGTCGGCACGTCGCAAGCATGGAATGACGATACCGCAGGCTGCCGTATCGGCTGCCGAAG
The DNA here is from genome assembly GCA_905207705.1 of uncultured Prevotellaceae bacterium. Lineage (GTDB taxonomy): Bacteria > Bacteroidota > Bacteroidia > Bacteroidales > Muribaculaceae > Avimuribaculum. Next base: position 97,640 of record CAJLMA010000003.1, on the reverse strand, counting down.
TGCGGTTGCGTCCTATCTTGATGACCACTTTGACAATCATTTTCGGCATGTTGCCTATGGCCGTTTCGACAGGAGTAGGAGCCAATGGCAACACTTCCATTGGCGTTGGGACTGTTGGAGGAATGCTAATCGGAACCATAGCGTTGTTGTTTGTCGTCCCGGTATTGTTCATAGTGTTCCAGAATATAGAAGAGCGAGTTATGCCACAACGTGATCGCAGGATGGTTGAAAAATGAAACAACTAAAAGGAGAAAATGAATATGTTTAAGACCAATGATATAAGAACTTTGATTGTCGTCGTGGCATGTGTGTTGCCGATATTGACGGGATGTCACATATACAAGTCTTATGAACGGCCTGATCGTGCAGTCACTGTTGCCGACAGCCTTTACCGGCATATTCCGGCAGCCGATACCGTGATTGCCGATACTGCTTCACTTGCTGATTTTTCATGGAAGGAATTGTTTACCGATAGCTTGCTCCAGAAGCTGATAGAAACAGGAATGGCAAACAATACCGACCTTAACGTGGCTCGATATAAAGTGGAAGAGGCCAAAGCGTTGTTGACATCGTCAAAGTTGGCCTATCTGCCATCGTTGACGTTTAATCCCGAAGGGGGCATAAGCCACAGTGAGAGCCAAGGCACGACAAAGACTTACAACATAGGGGCATCGGCCAATTGGGAACTTGATTTCTTCGGTAAGTTGACAAATGCGAAGCGTGAGGCTAAAGCCGTGCTTGAACAAAGCGTTTATTATAAACAGGCCGTGCAGACTCAATTGGTATCGACCATAGCCGGCAGTTATTATACACTATTGATGCTTGACAAGCAATGTGAAATAACAAAAGGCACAATTGAAATATGGGGAGAGAATCTGCGCACGCTCGAAGCCCTGAAAAATGCCGGACAGGCTACCGAGCTTGACGTGGCTCAGGCAAGGGCGACCAAGTTGTCGGTAGAAGCATCTTTAAGTTCATTAAAGCAGCAGGTGACCGAAGCCGAAAATTCTTTGTCGGCATTGCTCGGCATTGCGCCGGGTCATATTGCCCGTGGAACATTTGACGAGCAGCAGTTCCCCGACAGCATAGCCACCGGAGTCCCTTTACAATTGTTGCAACGTCGTCCAGATGTCAGGCAGAAAGAAGCCGAGCTCGCGGCAAGTTTTTATGCCACCAATTATGCTCGGGCTGCGTTTTATCCGTCGATAACGTTAAGCGGCTCGGCCGGATGGACAAACTCTGTGGGGGCTGCCATAGGAAATCCTGCCGAATGGCTGATGTCGGCGCTCGGTTCACTTGTGCAGCCGTTGTTTAACAGGGGAGAAAATATTGCCAATTTGAAGATCGCAAAGGCTCAACAAGAAGAAGCGTTACTTGAATTCAGACAAAGTTTGCTCGACGCCGGCAGTGACGTGAATAATTCCTTGGCACAATGGCAAGGAGCTCGCGAGCGTCTTGAATTGAGCAAGAAACAGATTGAGGCTCTTGAATCTACTGTAAGGAATGCAGAGTTGCTTATGCGTTACAGTACACAAAATTATCTGGAGGTGCTTACTGCAAGACAATCGCTGTTACAAGCCGAGTTGACAGTGGTTTCCGACCGCTTTGACGAGATATCAGGCGTTATAAACTTGTATCATGCCTTGGGCGGAGGTTATGACATGTAAAGTGATGTACGGACCGCAGTAATTGCAAAATATAAATTCATGTCAGTTGAAAAAAATTCCCGCATGTGATTCAATTTGCATGCGGGAATCTTTTGTTGTATCGCTTTTTTGTTTTCTCGTTTAAATTGAAAGACGACGCAAAGTGTTCAACAAGTCGCGATTGATAGGCTTGTCGTTCTTGATTGCCTTAGAGAAGGGCACATAAACTATCTCGTCGTTGGAAATACCAATCATGACGTTGCGTTGGTCTTCAAGAAGAGCATCGACTGCGGCTGCTCCCATGCGTGAAGCAAGAATGCGGTCAACGGCAGTCGGCGAGCCTCCACGTTGCAAGTGTCCGAGGATTGTCACGCGCACGTCGTATTGCGGATATTCGTTTTTCACACGGTCGGCAAGGGCCATTGCACCGCCGGTAATCGGGCTTTCGGCAACGAGGACGATTGAAGAGTTCTTGCTTTTACGGAACCCGTTCTTTATTAGTTCGGCCAGCTGGTCGACCTCGGTAGATATTTCAGGGATAATTGCAGCTTCGGCTCCGGTTGCAATAGCGCCGTTGAGGGCAAGGAACCCTGCGTCGCGACCCATGACTTCGATGAAGAACAGACGTTCGTGGGATGTGGCAGTGTCGCGAATTTTGTCGACACACTGCATGATTGTATTCAGAGCCGTGTCATATCCGATAGTTTTGTCGGTTCCGTATAGGTCGTTGTCGATGGTTCCGGGAAGCCCTACGATAGGGAAGTTGTATTCGGTGGCAAAGATTCTTGCACCGGTCAGAGAGCCGTCACCGCCGATAACTACAAGTGCGTCGATACCTTCACGTTTAAGAACGTCATAGGCAAGTTGCCTTCCTTCGGGAGTTGTAAATTCCTTGCATCGTGCAGTCTTTAGGATTGTACCGCCCATTTGGATGATGTTTGAAACATTCTGGGTCTTGAAGTCTACGATTTCATCGGTTATCAATCCTTTGTATCCACGGTAAATTCCTTTAACAGAGAATCCGCTGAAGATTGCCGCACGAGTCACGGCGCGGATGGCTGCGTTCATGCCCGGGGCATCGCCTCCGGAGGTCAGTATGCCTATGCATTTAATTCCTGCCATAATGATATTAAGTTAAATGATTTGTCTTGGATTTATGCCATTCCCGACTATTACGGGGAATTTAATATTTATTGCAAAATTACTATTTTTACGTTGTCTTGCAATAAAATAGACTATTATTTTTATGGTTGTCGGTCATTGCCTTTTTCGCCTGTATAAATTGTGCATGTCCCGAATGTGAGCCTGCGGTAGAGGCAATTTGTAAATCCGGCTCGGCGCATTATGTCGAGCATTTCATTCCCTTGCGGTACGGCGGCTATGCTTTCGGGCAGGTAGCTGTAGGCGCGTTTGTCGTGAGAAATGAGCCGTCCGGCAAGTGGAATCAGCGTGCGTGTATAGAAGTCATACAGTAATTTTATAAAACGCGATGTCGGTGTTGATAATTCCACCACGCACAGCATGCCTCCGGGAGATAGCACGCGGAACATTTCGCGGTAGCCTTGTTCCAAATGCTCGAAGTTGCGCACGCCATAGGCTACTGTGACAGCATCAAATGTGTCGTCATTGAAGCGCAGAGCCAGGCAATCTCCTTCTTCAAAGGAAATCTTATCGGCCAGACTTGCTTTCGCAACTTTGGCTTTCGCAACCTCGAGCATGTTTCTTGACAAGTCGATACCCGTCACATGCTTTACCGAGGCAAGCGATTTGCAAAGTTTTATGGCAAGGTCGCCCGTGCCTGTCGCTACATCGAGTATAGATGCTGGATTGTGGCGTCTGACCATCTTAACGGCTATATGGCGCCATATTTTGTCGATGCCCATGGTCATGGCGCGATTCATGAAGTCGTAGGCCGGAGCTATGGAGTCAAACATCTGTCTTACTTGCCCGGTCTTGCTGTCTTCAGCGTTGTAAGGTTTTATTTTTTCTGCTTTGTAGTCCATGGGGAAGTTTTTTAGTGTGCATATATAAACGACAGACGGGGCGAGAATGCTCCGTCTGTCGTAATTCAGTCTTATCTCGTCTTGTATGAGATTACAATCATTTGTTGAGCGAAGCAAGGTAATCGTTGACGTTTTTCTCTATTCGAGCTGCGATGTCGGCATCGTCGGCAGGTACAAACTTGGAGCCAACGATATGTTCATATAGCTCGATATAGCGGTTTGACACCGATTGGCAATATTCATCGGTCATTTCGGGTACGGTTTGTCCTGCTTTACCCATGAAGTCGTGGTCGATGAGCCATTGGCGTACAAATTCTTTGGAAAGTTGCTTTTGAGGCTCGCCCTTTTCAAAACGTTCTTCATAGCCTTCAGAGTAGAAGTACCTTGAAGAGTCGGGGGTATGGATTTCATCGATAAGAATCACTTTACCGTCACGTTTGCCGAATTCATATTTCGTGTCAACGAGAATCAATCCTTTTTCGGCAGCGATTTTAGTGCCTCTTTCAAACAATGCTCGAGTGTATCGTTCCATTGTTTCATAGTCTTCCTTGCTTACGATGCCTTGTTTGATTATTTCTTCTTTAGAAATATTTTCGTCGTGGCCGGCTTCGGCTTTTGTCGTAGGAGTGATGATTGGCTCGGGGAATTTCTGGTTCTCCTTCATTCCTTCGGGTAATTTCACGCCACACAGTTCCCTGCATCCTGCGGCATATTCGCGCCATGCGCTACCTGTAAGGTATCCGCGTATAATCATTTCGACCCTGAACCCTTCACATTTAAGTCCTACGGTTACCATTGGGTCGGGGGTTGCCAATTTCCAGTTGGGAACGATGTCGGATGTGGCATCAAGGAAAGTGGCTGCGATTTGGTTCAATACTTGTCCTTTGTAAGGTATTCCTTTCGGAAGGATAACGTCGAAGGCCGATATGCGGTCGGTTGCAATCATTACGAGAATGTCATCGTTGATGTCGTAAACATCACGCACCTTTCCGTGGTAAACACTTTTTTGCCCCGGGAAGTTGTAGTCAGTGTGGGTTAATGTCTTAGCCATGATTTATGTTTGTTTTAAACGATTGTTCGAGTTGCTGTGTTTGTTCGGATGCCCTGCGTTCTTCGTCAAATTTTTGGTATGCTTCCACTATGCGTTGAACGAGCCTGTGCCTTACGATGTCTTTTTTGTCAAATTCCACCTTGCCGATACCTTGTATGTCTTTCAATATCCGCAGGGCTTGAATAAGTCCCGATTGCACCGTGTGAGGCAGGTCTATTTGAGTCATGTCGCCTGTTATAATCATTTTCGAGCCGAGACCAAGACGGGTCAGGAACATCTTTATCTGGTGCGTTGTTGTGTTTTGGGCTTCGTCAAGGACGATGACGGCATCGCTGAGCGTGCGACCGCGCATGAATGCAAGAGGAGCAATCTGGATAACGTTGGCTTCCATGTATTCCTTTAGCTTTACGGCGGGAATCATGTCTTCGAGCGCATCATATAGCGGTTGCAGGTACGGGTCGATTTTATCTTTCATGTCGCCTGGGAGGAATCCGAGTTTCTCGCCGGCCTCGACTGCAGGGCGCGACAATATTATTTTCTTGACTTGTTTGTTTTTCAGTGCTCTTACGGCAAGGGCTATGGCAATGTATGTCTTGCCGGTTCCGGCAGGCCCAAGGGCAAATGTGAGGTCGTTTTCCTGAAATACCTTCACGAGACGTTGCTGGTTGGGCGTTCGTCCCGAAATGGGCTTGCCGTTTACGCCGTATATAATCACATCGTCGAGGTTTATTTCCTTAGGAGCTTCTCCTTTGATGGTGTCGATGATGACATCTTGCGGCAACTTGTTGTATTTTGCGCAATATTCTTCAAGTTCCTTTATTTTTTCTTCGAAAATCGAAGTTTCAGCATCATCTCCTATGACTTTTATTATGCTGCCGCGTGCGGCAAGGCGCAACTTAGGGAACAGGTTGCGTATGAGTTGTATATTGGAATTGTTGATTCCGTAGAATATTACGGGGTCAACGCTGTCGATGATGATTATGCGTTCTATCATATAGTCATTAAAACCTGATGCAAAGATAGCGAAAGGTGAGTGCAGAGACAAACAAAAAACGACGTTTTTGTGCTTGGCCACACTGGGGCGTGTCCCATATTACCAAAATTTAGTGAAAGTTGAGTGGCAATTTGAGCCTGTGTCAAATTTTTCATGATGTTACGCTAAACCCAGCCTGCGCCTTGACATGGCCCCACTCCTGCACATCCGTCATGCTTGCGGTCGTGATTCTCTTGTGGATTGGATAAAATTCCTAACAAAAAATGGCGGGGTTAAAGACACGCGCGACAATCGCACGATATTTGTTGTAAAATTCGACACATTAAAGATTGCAACCGATTACCCCGAGAACCCAAGTAACTTTGCATTGCTGATTAACATCAATACATCACACGCAACCGACAATACCCCATCGTGGCGGCAGCAGCATTCGTCACAAGGATATACCGTAAAAAACATATTCTTTCAGAACGACACGCCCATATATGGAAACAACAAGTTATTGCGCGGCGTGTTGTGCGGCTGCGGAGCAACATTCGACTGCAACACATGGCATGGATTCAGCCAAGCTGTTAAATATTTGACTGAATATATCGATAACCGAAAAGTCGTTAACTGCACATTCAACTTAAACAAAGATACAGCAGGATAAAATCCCGACGACAACGATAAATTATATGCTTTCGACATGGGTTGGCTTGGCGACGCGACATTATTTGAACACAACAAGATAAACGACGGTTATAAAAACAAAGGGCTGCGACTTTGCAATTGCGGGGGAGCAAGCATTAATGCAAACGTAATCAATGCCGACGTGCTGATAACCTCCTGCAAAGGAATCACATTTGCATCAAACCACTTGGAACAAGGCCGCCAACTGGTGATAACATCTTCCAACGTCACATCGCTGAACAATTATTTTTCGTGCAGTGAAAAACCGGCGACATGATAGTCAATACCGGCGACCTTTCGTCATGGACAATAAAAATAGTAAAATGAACACTTTGACGACTCAAATATTCTGACTAAATTTGTATATGCACAGTTCATGCGATGATTCAAACTCAATGGACGCAACAACGCCAAGCTATGAACCATCAGCGATATAAAGACATGACTATAAACTCAAACTAACCAGCCGACTGGTGGCAATAAATTACTCACAAGACTCTCTTTAACTATTAAACTATAAATATTATGATTATAAAAAATGGATTGATGCCAACTCGATTAATGTCCTGCATCAAATTAACAATCATCGTGTGCTGTGTATTAGGACAAGCCTTGCAACTGCACGCATACGACCCTCTGCGCAATGTTACAGAATATCCTAATTTGAAGTTGGTGGATATATATAGCAACAGTTCACACGACATCAACCATGCATTGCTCGTAATGCCAGCAGAAGGAGCTTCAATAAGCGGAGAATTACGCATTCCCGGGATTGTACGCATCGACTACACTTACGAAGATCATTCATATTGGAAACCCTGCACCATATATGAAGCGAGAGGTTTCCGCAAATGCACAGATATTACGGCTGTAATATTTGAATCTCAAGAAATTTACTGGAATACTGGCTATAATATCGATTATTATAAGCAAATTGCAGAAATGGAAGAAGACTCGGCATTTTATGCATTGCCGAATTTGAAATACGCTGTCATCCAATCGGTAAGCCATTATGCTTTTGCCGATTGCCCCAATTTGGAACGGGTAACTCTGATTGATTACGGCTCGGATGCTGACGACCGACTAACTTTCGATGTCAGAACGAAAAGCTTCGCAAATTGTCCCAAACTAACGACTTTAGAGTGTGTCGGGGTCTTGAATGCACTCGACAGTGCCTTTGTAAACTGCACTGCACTCAACCTCGACGGAGTGATTATCGGAAACACAGGCTTATCGTCGTTTGAGAATTGCACCTCCCTCACAAATTTAACACTCACCGATTTTTCAGTACAGCGACGTGCTTTCTATGGTTGTAGCGGACTCAAGAGCATAGCACTCGCCGAAGATGCCCGTGAGCTAAGTGGCGAAGTCGTCGAGGAATATGCCTTCGCTGGATGCGATGCCTTAACCGAGGTGCGATGCAGACGCATGGAACCACCCATCGCCTACGACAATTCCTTCTCAACCTACACGGCGACATTGCATGTGCCTAAAGGCACTCTCGAAAAATACAAGGCTGCAAGCGGGTGGCGCAACTTCACCAATATCGTTGACGACCTTGAACCGATATCTGGCGTTGCAAGTCCCGACGTTTATGGAATTACAGTGAAATCGGCCGGCAACAAGGTCATTATATCGGGAAACGACAATGACGAAGCAGTTTCTATTTATGAGGTAAACGGACGGCGAATATACTACGGACACGACAACGAAATACAAATGCCCACGCCAGGAATATATATCGTGAAAATCAGTGGCACTGTGCAAAAAGTCATGATAAAATAAACTCGCGAACATGGACCCGACGAGAAATTGACTTATTTCTCGCCAATGAGCAACAAGGCGTGATGCCTTGAAAAATTGCGGAGAAGCCCCGGTGGATTGTAACCTCGATCCACCGGGGCTTTTTCGCCGATATTGGTGTTTTAATCCGTAATCTGTGTATGGATGATGATGAAGCGTACCTTTGTACACACGAAATAATAAATTAGGAAATATTATGAGACATCTTTTTTGCAGTTATAGCCCTTTTCATCGGATTGCTGGTTTCCTGTGGGAACAACAAGGAACAATCGGCAGAAGCCGAAGAAAACCGTTACGGTATCAATTTCTCGGACACCTCCACTATCAAGAAGGTGAAGGGCATGGTTATGGCAATGGGAAAAATAAGATTGCTCATTTTTTCTCATTGCCCTCAACTTTCACTAACTTTGCAAAATATAAGAATTTGAGAATCTTGTGGAGATAATTGATTGGATAATATTGTTGATAGTCGTGGCCGGTTTGGTCCTTGGCTATATCAAAGGGCTTGTGAGCCAAATTAGTACTTTGTGCGGCCTCATACTCGGCTTGATTGCTTGCAACCTGTGGGGTGATTGGGCGACGGAGGTGCTTATGAAGGTAGTGCCTGAAGCGTCCGGCTGGCCTGCTCCCGAATATACGCCAAGTGCCATTGCTTGTATTGTGCTGTTTTTGCTGGTGTTTTTAGGCATAAAGGTAATAGGAGCCATGTTCAAGTCGGCAGTGCATTCGCTGCATCTTGGAATCATCGATAACGCCCTTGGGGCTTTTTTCTGTGTTTTCAAGTATCTGTTGCTGTTGAGCATAGCGCTAAATATATGGTATTTGTTTGATTCGGAGAATGAAATGTTCGGCAAGAGGCATGCTTTGGATAATGTGCCGTTTGAACTTACGATGCAGCTCGCTCCGAGTTTGTTTGGGGTGGACGGGTCGCTGAAATCGGTTCTTGAGAGTAATTTAGGCAAGTGATTGCTGCTTGGACGCATAGTGCGAAGGCAGGTAAAAATTGTAATCAAAATGGAATTGACAGATAAAAACATAAATGATAAGACTATATTGGACGAAGCCGCAAGTGGCGATTACAAATACGGTTTTGTGACCGATATAGACACGCATGTCATCCCGAAAGGGTTGAATGAGGATGTGGTAAGATATATTTCGCAAGTCAAAGGTGAACCTGAATGGCTGCTCGATTTCAGGCTGAAAGCCTATCGCCACTGGCTTACGCTTGAAGTGCCACACTGGGCTCATCTCAATATTCCCGAGATAGACTTCCAGGACATAAGTTACTATGCCGCTCCGAAGAAAAAGGAGGGTCCGAAAAGCATGGACGAGGTTGATCCTGAATTGCGCAAGACATTCGACAAACTGGGCATTTCCCTTGAAGAGCAGATGCGCTTGTCGGGTATTGCCGTGGATGCGGTTATGGACAGCGTAAGCGTTAAAACGACTTACAAGGAACGCCTTGCCGAACTTGGGGTCATATTCTGTTCCATAAGCGAGGCGGTGAGAGATTATCCCGACCTTGTGAAAAAATATCTCGGCAGCGTGGTGCCATATACCGATAATTTCTATGCAGCATTGAATTCGGCTGTGTTTTCGGACGGTTCGTTTGTTTACATACCGAAAGGAGTGCGATGCCCGATGGAATTGTCAACGTATTTCAGAATAAACGCAGCCGACACCGGCCAATTTGAGCGCACGCTGATTGTGGCCGATGATGATTCCTATGTCTCCTATCTTGAAGGGTGTACTGCTCCCATGCGCGACAACAACCAGCTTCATGCGGCAATTGTCGAGATTGTGGTCGAGGAGAGAGCCTCGGTGAAGTATTCAACCGTTCAAAACTGGTATCCGGGAGATAAAAACGGCAAGGGTGGCATTTATAATTTCGTGACCAAGCGCGGACTTTGCCGTGGCGATTTCTCAAAACTGTCGTGGACGCAGGTGGAAACAGGCTCGGCCATAACTTGGAAATATCCAAGTTGCGTGCTTGCCGGCGACAATTCGGTGGGCGAATTCTATTCGGTTGCATTGACCAACAATTATCAGCAGGCCGACACCGGTACCAAAATGATACACCTTGGCAAGAACACACGCAGCACCATCGTGTCGAAGGGCATATCGGCAGGCTACAGCCAAAACAGTTATAGAGGATTGGTAAGGGTTGCTCCAAAAGCCGAGAACAGCCGTAATTATACCCAATGCGACAGCTTGTTGCTGAGCTCGACAAGCGGTGCGCACACATTCCCTTATATTGACATAAATAATGATTCTTCGGTAGTGGAACATGAAGCTACGACCTCAAAGATAAACGAAGAGCAGATTTTCTATTGCAACCAGCGCGGAATCTCGACCGAAGATGCGATAGGACTCATCGTGAACGGATACGCAAAAGAGGTAGTGGCAAAGTTGCCGATGGAATTTGCCGTCGAGGCTCAAAAACTGTTGCAAGTGTCGCTCGAAGGCAGCATAGGATAATCATTAAGAATAAGAAAAGCAAGTAGAGAAGAGATATGTTAACGATAAAAGATTTACACGCTAATATAGAAGGAAAGGAGATATTAAAAGGTATTAATCTCCAAGTCAATGCAGGCGAAGTACATGCCATCATGGGACCTAACGGGTCAGGAAAGAGCACTTTGGCCTCGGTTCTTGCCGGAAATCCGGCATTCACGGTGACAGGTGGAAGCGTTGTTTTCAATGGCAAGGACTTGCTCGCTATGTCGCCCGAAGACCGTTCTCACGAAGGCGTGTTTTTGAGTTTCCAATATCCGGTGGAAATCCCCGGGGTGTCGATGGTGAATTTCATGCGTGCCGCCATTAACGAGAAACGCAAATATTACGGAATGGAACCGTTGAGCGCGAGCGATTTCTTGAAGTTGATGCGCGAGAAGCGTGCCATCGTGGAATTGGACAACAAGCTGGCTTCGCGTTCGGTGAACGAAGGCTTTTCAGGCGGAGAAAAGAAACGCAATGAAATATTCCAGATGGCCATGCTTGAGCCAAAGTTGTCGATACTCGACGAGACCGACAGCGGCCTTGACATCGATGCGTTGCGCACTGTGGCAGGTGGTGTCAACAAGCTCAAGACAGCCGATAACGCGACAATTGTCATAACACATTATCAGCGTTTGCTTGATTATATCAAGCCCGATTTCGTACATGTGCTGTACAAAGGTCGCATCGTCAAGACAGCAGGGCCGGAATTGGCATTAGTGCTTGAGGAAAAAGGATACGACTGGATAAAGCAGGAATTTGACAATATGCGGGGAGAGTGACGCTTTGCGAAATGGTAATTTAAATGCAATAATATGTCATCTATCCAACAATATATAGATTTATACGAAAGTTACAGTAGCTTGGTAGATGCCGGCTCGACTGTTGTAATGAATGCCGCAAGACATGCCGCGCTTGAACAGTTGCGCATGGCCAAGTTGCCGTCTCGCGGAGATGAAAATTATGAAATAAGCAACCTTGAAGAGGTATTTGCTCCCGACTACGGCTTGAACATTAACCGCCTGTCGGCAACGAATGTGGACATCGACGAGCCGTTTCGTTGCGATGTGCCTAATATGAGCACGAGCCTGTTTTACTTCTTCAACGACACATATTACAACGAAAATATCGTCTGGCCTGCACTGCCGTCGGGCGTGGTCGTCAAATCTCTAAAGGAAGCAGGGGAGACACATAAGGATGTAATTGAAAAATATTACGCAAAAATAGCTCCGATGGAAGATGCACAGGTAGCTCTTAACACGCTGCTTGCACAGGACGGGCTGTTTTTATATGTTCCGGCCGGAGTCGTTGTGGAGCGTCCAATACAGGTCGTTAATCTGTTGAGAGCCGAGTCTCCTCTTATGGTGAACAGGCGCATGTTGATAATCATCGAGAAAGGCGCACAAGCACGGTTGCTCGTTTGTGACCATACCCAGACTCCGGGAGTGAAATTCCTTAACTCACAGGTATTGGAAGTGCATGTGGGTGAGAACGGAGTATTTGACTATTACGATCTTGAAGAGTCAAGTGCCGATACCTCCAGAGTTTCTTCGATGTGGATGCGCCAAGAGGCAGGATCTAATGTTCTCGTCAACGGGATGACGTTGACAAACGGGTTCACTCGCAACAATTATCGGATAGACATAAACGGTGAACATGTCGAGACTCGTCTATTGGGCATGGCTATAGCCGATGGCCGCCAGCATGTTGACAACCATACTCACATATCACACAATGCAGGGTATTGCCATAGCGACGAGCTGTTTAAGTATGTGCTTGAAGATGAGGCTCGAGGTGCATTTACCGGAAAGATTCTCGTGGCGCAAGGTGCACAAAAGACACAGGCATACCAAAGCAATCGTAATATATGCGCCGAGTCGGCAAGGATGCACACCAAGCCGCAGCTTGAGATTTACACCGACGATGTGAATTGCAGCCACGGCGCGACGGTGGGACAGCTTGACCAAGACGCTTTGTTCTACATGCAGGCTCGCGGCATTTCCTGCCAAGAGGCTCGCACGTTATTGATGCAGGCGTTCATGAGCGATGTCATAGACGGCATTCGTCTTGAAGCATTGAAGGACCGTCTTCGTCATCTTGTCGAGAAGCGTTTTGCCGGAGCTTTGGCACAATGCCGCAATTGTCAAGGTGCTTCTTGCCACGGCAAGATGAAGAGCATTGAAAAACGGAAAAATTAAAACATTATTATGTCACTCGATATAAATAAGATAAGGGAGGAATTCCCAATATTGAAACGAGACATGTCGGGGATGCCGCTTGTGTATCTCGACAATGCCGCCACATCGCAGACACCACGCTGCGTGGTCGATTGCATAACCGACATGTATTGCTTGCACAAGGCCAATGTGCACCGTGGCGTGCATTCATTGTCGCAGGAAGCTACCGACATGATGGAGCAAGCTCGCGAGAAGGTGCGTCAGTTCATAAATGCCGGTTCTACCGAGGAAATCGTATTTACGCGAGGAACGACCGAAAGCATAAATCTTGTCGCTTCTTCTTTTGGAGAGACTTTGTGCAACGGTGACGAAATAATCTTGACCGTCATGGAGCATCATTCCAATATCGTCCCCTGGCAATTGCTTCAACGCACCAAGCGCATCATATTGCGTGTAGTACCGATAGACGCGAACGGAGACGTGATGCTTGATGCCTATGAAGACATGTTTACCGACAATACTCGCTTCGTGGCTTTGACGCATGTTTCAAATGTGCTTGGCACCGTAAATCCAGTAAAGAAGATGGTGGAAATAGCACACAAGCACGGTGTGCCTGTCCTTGTGGATGGTGCTCAGGCCGTAGCTCATCATCAAGTGGATGTCGCCGACATAGATGCCGATTTTTATGCCTTTTCGGCTCATAAGGTTTACGGCCCGACGGGTGTAGGAGTGCTTTATGGCAAGCGAAGGATGCTTGAAAGCCTTTCTCCATATCAAGGAGGAGGCGAGATGATAGGGCATGTTTCTTTCGAAAAGACGACTTTTGCCGAATTGCCATTTAAATTTGAGGCAGGAACGCCCGATTTTGTGGGAATCGTGGCATTGGGACGCGCACTTGATTATGTAAATTCAATAGGTCTCGACAACATGGCGGCTCATGAACACGAGCTTTTGGTGGCTGCTACCAATGGGTTGAATGAGATTCAAGGTATGAAAATATATGGCAATTCAAGCAGCAAGGATGCCGTCATTTCATTTCTTGTGGATGGCATCCATCATTACGATATGGGAATGCTGCTTGATAAATTCGGCGTAGCCGTGCGCACGGGGCATCATTGCGCACAGCCGCTCATGACATCATTGGGTATAGAAGGTACTGTGAGGGCTTCATTTGCCATGTATAACACAATGGAAGAAGTCGACGCATTTGTCAAGGCCGTGACTAAAGTGACTGAAATGTTCCGTAAGAAATAAATATATCATGCACATAACTTGGCAGGTGGGTTCGGAGCTATGAACGAGTTCCGAACTCGCTTTTTATTGCCAATTATGGCCGTATTGTCGATTAAAGGTCGTGTATAGAAGAAAATAGTTACATTAATTGGGAAAAAACAATCACATTTAAATGAAAAATATTGAGTTATTTTGTCACCCAAAGTAAATTGGCATTTTGTATGGCAAATATTTTAACCGGAGACGTTTTAAAAAAAATCAGCAAATTGGATGACAGGGTAGTTGTATATGGTAATGGAGACTTGGTTCTAGCCGAAGGTATAACCGAATGCAGCCAAATGCGGATAATGATGATAGGTTTTTTATTGTGTCTTAAAGGGTGCGTACAGGCAATTGAAAATGACAAGGCGATAACAATAAATGAAAATGATATATTTATTTGTCATCCAAATGTGTTTCTTGAATTGAAGTATAGTCCTGATGCCATGTTGCTGGGAATATTCTTTCTTCCTGATTATATAAAGAATATGGTATTTGCTCCGGGAAATATGTGGGATGTGTTGTGCCTTTTTGAGAAATCTTCTATTATTAATTTAGATAAGAAGGATGCCAGCCTGATGTGCCAATATTACGATTTTATCAAAGCTCGTATTTTGGACAAGCCAACGTCTTACGGGAATGAGATAATAAGTTCTTTGATGCAGGCTTTGCTGTATCAGTTACGGAACATGATAGGGATGTCGGTAAAATTGGGGAATCCAAATTTTTCATCTTCCGAACGCTTGTTCAACGAATTTACGCGCATTATCATATCGTTGTATCCACGGCCTCGGTCGGTGTCTTATTATGCCAACGAGTTGAATGTCACTCCAAAGTATTTGTCGGCGGTGTGCAAGGAGATAAGTGGAAAGACGGCATCCGACATAATTACATCCTTTGTAATAAAGGATGTGAAGTTCTTGTTGACGCGAACCGAGAAAGGGATAAAGGAGATAACCCACGAGCTGGAATTTTCAAGCATATCTTTCTTTGGAAAATATGTGAAAAAGAATCTGGGCATGTCGCCAAAACATTATAGGGAGAAATTTTACGAGAAAGTGTAATGAGAGAATGGCTTTCAGGCCGTCAAGCATAGCTATGCATGCCTCCGAGCAGGTAGTTTACACCGAAGTAGGTCATCAATACAGCCAAGAATGCTCCCACCATGTAAATATGGAAGAAACGAGGACGAGCAAATGCCTTTATGCTGTTTGTGTGGAATGCTGCGGCATATATGAGCAATGTTATCAATGCCCACACTTCTTTCGGATCCCAAGCCCAGTAGCGTCCCCACGATACATTAGCCCATACGGCTCCGAGGAATATTCCTACGGTTAGCAGGAATACAGCCGGATATAGCAACAACTTGCTGAGAATAGTAAGTTGGCGCACTTGTTCGGAGCATTTTTTGCGTGACATCAGGATTAAAGCCAAAACCCCGTCGAGCATGATGAACGCAAACAGGCAATAAGCTATCATAATCACCGATACATGAGTACTCAACCAGGGCGAAACGAGTACAGGCATTAGTTGTGTTATCTGAGGATCCATTTTGCCGATATGGGATACAAGCAATGTAAATCCAGCCAGAATAAAGCCAAATGGAATTGCAAATGGAAACTTGCGGCAAAGCATGACTGCTGTGAAAAGAGTGCACAATGCGAGAAATTGCATTGTTTCGTAACCATTGCTTAACGGGATGCGATTGCTTATATACCATCTTAGCATATAATTGCACAGTTGGAACAGCATTGCGGCAACCAATACTGTTTTGAAAAAACAGTCAACTTTCTGCAAGAACGCATGTTTTTTAATGGATTGGCGAGTAGTGCCATATAATATTCGCATGAAAGACAAGATTCCGAGAGAGATACATGTCATGAACAAGATGCGGTCGAAAGGAAGCTTGTTGTAAAGAAGTTCGGCTTTTATTTTAACTTCTGGCAATCGCGTTACAGAACCGTCATCGGGAACTGGTTTAATCAATGTGCCGTTGAGCAGCATAAGAATCAATCCCACTTTTTCATCAACATCTCTGATGGCTTTCCCCATTTTTTCTGAATTTCCAAGTTCGTCCCAATATTGCTGCAATAAATAATTCTTGCCGTCAAATAGGTCGGTCAAAGCCGCATATTCATCTTTGATTCCTAATCTCTCACGCAATTGCTTGTCTTTGATTAAGATTATCGGTTCGTCCTGCCATATCTCAGGATGCAATAACCATCCTCCTATTACTTGCTCGGGTGTCAAATTGTCATAGGAATCGTGACCCGATAATTTTTGCATAAAATCACGAGCCAACGTGTTGAACGGTGCCACGCGTCCGTTGTAGATTATTTGTTTGGAAGCAAGGCTGTCGGCTGCGGCACGGTCGAGCACGGGCAAAGTTTTTACTTCGGCCTGTAATTGCATGGTTGATAACAATATGGCCAATGCCAGCAGACTTTTTTTAAGCAAGGGGTTGCAAAGCAGTTTCCTAAAATCACTTTTGCGGTCGAGCAATAATGTAATCATGGAAATGGCGAGCATTATGTAGCCGGCATAGGTGATGTATGTGCCGTAAGGATCGTAGTTGACCTGCAGGATGCTGCCTTGCTTATCATGGTCGAATGATGATTGATAAAATCGATATCCATTGCAAGTGAAAATTTTGTTCATTGATATTATTGTTTTGACCGGCATTGAATCCCTCATAGTGCAAGTGATATTACTTATGTAGTCGGCAGGCATGTCTGTCCCGGGATAATATTCTATTTTAAAATTGTCGAGTTTTATTTCGAACGGCATTTCTTGCCGAGTGCCGTTATCCGACAAAATGAAATGTCGTGCCGATTCCCCGTTACGCAAATGCAAATATCCGTTTTCTCCGCTTATGTGGGTTGTCAATGCTCCTGCCAGGATGACAAGCATTGAAACATGCAGCATGAACCGAGGGAATTGGTGCCAAAAGGAAAGCTGCATGAAGAGTACTGTGGCCGTCACGGCCAAAATGCCCCACATGCAACCAAACCATAAGGAATTATACAGAAAATCTTGTACGAACGCAGCCCCTTGTACACGTTCGATTATGGTTGCCACAATGAGTGTGACAACCAATACAATGTAAGTTATTATAATAATCTTTCGTAACACGTTTGTGCAGAAAAGAGGACCTAAAAATCGCGGAAATTATGGTTTGTCATGAATTTCACGCCCATACATTCCATTTCTATGAGCCAGCCGGGACGGCACACGGGGGCGAGCAGCATGACACGCGGCATGTCGGGAAATCGCTCGTCAAACAAACTCTTTACAACCGAGTAGTCGGCAATGTCGCGCAAGTATATGAGCATTTGTCCCATGTCGTCGAATGTGCAATCGGCCTCGGCGAGCAGGGCTTCGACATTTTCCAGCATTCTTTCGACCTGTTTCCTTATGTCGCCTGGATAGAGTATTTCACCTTTGTTGTTGATGCTGGCAGTTCCCGAAATGAATACCTGCCTGCGTTCGCCATAGTCAACACAAACGCCACGTTCAAAACTTACTCCGTATTCATAAGTGGGATTGAGGTGCGTAGGAGCATAAAGGTATTTAATTTGTTCTTTTCTCAATCCTTTTACCGCGTATGCGTCCATTTGAACCGATACTTTTGGATTGGCATGACTGCCTCCGATGCCTGTACTTGCAATGAAATGAGTGTCTTTGGTCAATCCTTGCGAAGCAAATATGTCATTGCGGGCTTTCACCACACCTGAATAGTTTATGTCCACATCATGCACAAAGAACCATGTGCGGATGCAATTTTCGTCAAGCGTGCAGCCATTTTTTGACAAAGACGTGATATACTTGTTGAAAATATCGAGAGTCTGTGTTTCCGACGACCCGTTTTGTCCGCATAGGGCGGCTGTCCATAAGTGTTCATACCCATTGTGGGAGAATGTTATCATTCCATCTGCTGTGCGATGTGGGTCAACATCTTTCAGCATGTAAACCCATAGTGCGATTTTTGTTCCGTCAAGAGGGGGCTGTTGTACTATCGACATGGCGCATGGCGGTATGTCGTTGAATGCCTCTTGAACGATGCCGGCTTGGTTGGCAGCATCGCTTAGGAAGAAGCGGCAGAATATGGGTTTTGCACCCGGGACGACATAGTTTATAGTATCATCGAATGTTGCTTTTATGTTGTAAACTTGTTCTGCGAATGTCAAGGCAGGATTGGTGCCATGTACCATCATGTGGTATTCTGGCACTTCGAGTTCGGTTAGAAACTCGGAAAATTCAACTGATATGTTTTTTCTCATGTGTCGGCATTTTTTATTTTCCATACATGTTGAAAAATGATTATTCTCATGCTTGTTTCCGTGCATGTCAAATAGATGTTCTATTGAGACATTACTGCGAAGATATAAAATTTGAGACATACAACACGTCTTTTTCGGGAAGAAAGGTTTGTCAATCATTTTTTGCGCCATTATTGACCCATACTTCGAGTAAAGTTATGTCTTCGGCTCGTAGGGTCGACAATGTGGTGTGAAATCCTCCTACTTCATAATCAACGAGCTGGTCAATTATCAGGCTGTTGGAAGAGTTCCCCGGATCGACAATCAGTTTGTCGGATTTATAGGAAGGTTTGTTTACAATCATTCCGTAACTGTTGCCTTCCGACAAATTCAATCCGGCCGATGCGTTTCCCGAAGTGTGGCATGAAGTGCAACTTAGGTCGAATAATTGCGCTTGTAGCCTGTTGAAAGAAGCAAGTTCTATGTCTCCTCCTTCAATTGACAAGTCGTCGGTCCCTTCGGTTATCTGCTGGGAAAAGAAAGTGTACATTATTTCTGAACTTTGATTGGTAAGAACCAATGCTATTGTTCTTGCATTGGCCGGCACTGAAGAGAGCGTAATTGAAACTGGTTCTTCGTCGCGTGCCGATGATATTCGTTCGAGTCTTAATGGTTGCAAGTCATCGGGCGATGCCAATGCGGCAAGGGCTATTTTCCGTTCCCTGCCTGTTGGTATCGTGGAAGAGTGCAGGAAAGAGAAAGTTGCCGTTATGGTACGCGTGTCTTGCAAGTCTTCTTCGGGGTATATGTCTCCGCTGTCGCAACTTTGCATTAAGGTCAAAGTTGCGCAGCCGAGGCATAGACATGTTGCTATTTTTAACAATTTCATTTTGCTCAAGTTGTTTGTTTTTCTATCGTAATGGCTAAAAGTGGTCAAAATGTGTATTGCAACATCACTGTGGCACTGTGATAAGCCATTCCCATATCGTCATTGTCACGTTCCAGTTGGGTGTCGTGTCCCCATTTACCTATGTATTGGTACATTGCTTGCAATTTAAGATTGCAGTTGACAAAGAAATAATTGAATCCTACAGCAGGCATGTTTAAGAATCCAGCCACGTCTACACCGTTACGGTCGAAAAAGTCATATCTACCTGCAAGTTGGAACTTGTCGGTAACGAAATATCCGGCTTGAGCATAAGCGCCCCATGAGGTGAAAGAGCCGCTTCGCTGCATTCGCTTGGTCCATTGCAGGTTCAGAATGTAGGCTTCAGCGGCGAGGTACAACCGGTCTTTAATCCATGCAAATTCCACTCCGCCCCGGAAATCGTTTGAACTCTCGCTGTTTCCTTCCACTTTAAGGCTACCCGACAACGCAAGAATCATTTTGTCGCTATGCAGGTCTCCTGGATCTCCTTGGTGGGTAGGCATTTCTCCTTTGGGCATGTAGGATAATCGTGCGGCATATAGCAAAGAAGGCAGCCATCGGTGGTCATCGCTTGTCCCTAAAGTGGCGGTATTGACTCCGATGCCTGAGCCATTGAATATTCCCACTTCATATCCGTATCTGTTTTTGATTGTTCCATGAAGTTGAACTCCGATGTCAAAACCTGTGTAAATGCTTGGTTGTACTGCATCCAGACTTAAGTTGGTGCGCACCGGCGTTATCATTGAAGATGGCAGTGCTGGAAACAACGTTTGCCCGAGGGTAGTCAAGTATCCATGCTGGAAAGGGGTCTTGAATTTACCGGCACGCAAGCGTAGGCTTTCTTTGAAGTTGACATCGAACCATGCTTGTTGCAATAGTTCTCCTCCACTTTTTGCCGCATTGAGTGCGAAATTGAATGTCACTATTCCGAAAGCCTTTCCACTAAACCCGATGATGGCGTTAGGTATTGCGAATCCGCTATTTGCCACATTGTCTACTTCGGCAAGATTCAAGCCTTCATCGTCATAGTAATTGAAATTGCCAGTGGCTTGTATCAAAGCGTATGGCTTGAAGAGGAAATCTCCTACTTTGGTGCTGAACGAAAATCCTTTTTTGCCGGCAAGCGGAACCACATCGCTTTCGACATATTTGTCATCAATTTCGGTTGTCTGTGCTTGTATGTGTTGGTTGAATGCCAATGCTGTGACAACCGTGACCATGGTAATTGCTTTTATATAAAAATTCATATTGAATTGTTTTTTATTGAAATGTAACGATAGTAATTTATAACAAATGGAAAACTACAAGCTTTGCAGGAAGGTTATTACCGCGTCTCGGTCCTCTTTACTCATGCGGCTGAACAATTCGCGCGATGCGGCTGCTTCTCCTCCATGCCACATGATAGCTTCAATGAGATTGCGCGCACGTCCGTCATGAAGAAATTCGGTGTGTCCGTTTACCGCCTCTTGTAATCCGATACCCCATAAAGGAGTAGTGCGCCATTCATAACCTGCTGCTGTCCCCGACGGGTAGTCGTCATTTAGTCCTGCTCCCATATCGTGCAGCAGATAGTCACTGTAGGGATGGATTACTTGTCCGCTGAGCCACGGCAATTCCGTGCCATTGAGCAAAGCCACTCTTGATGAGCGAGTGTGCAGCGTCGGTGTGTGGCACAGGTGGCACTTTGCTTCATAGAATTTTTCTTTTCCCCTCAGGACTTCGGGATCATCGACATTGCGAGGGGCAGGTACGCCGAGGGTGTGCATGTATAAATCCACGAGTTCCATGTCTTCGGTGGAAACTTGTATTCCATGATTGCCATTGGGGAATATTTGGTTGTATTGGTCTTGGTTCTGAGACACCTCTTCAGGATATCGATCGTTGGTGACACCGAGGTCGGAGGAAAATCCTAATTCCACAGTCAAGTCGGCATGTTGTGCTTTGTTGCCCGATATCCCGATTTGTTTGATACCGCGTTCGGTGACGTAGTTGATGCGTCCGTTTATTCCATATTCGGGATAATTGCTTTGCAAGGCGAGCCTCTTAAGTTCTTCTTGATCAATGCTCATCATTTGTCCCATGCCCACATGCCGGAGTGGTATGCGCACCGATATGACAAGGTCTTCTGGCTTTAAAGAATCGGCATACCATTCTGTGATGCTGTAGTGGGGTGTAGCCAGTTCGTAAGGTTCTCCGTCGGGAAATTTGAAAGATTCATAAGTGTAGTTCACTTTTAATTTTCCTTCGGGTTTTACTCCGATTATTGCACTTTGGTCGTGCAGTACGCGGCCATAATTGCGCATGAAACCACCATCCTTGCGAGTAATATATATGAGACAAGATGAAAATCCATTGCTCCCGCTTCCTCCTTCACTCCATAGCGTCGATGCTGTGCGTCCTGCATTGTTGTGGCAACTGCCGCATGAGAAACCTGCATAAACGGGACCGAGTCCTCCCACGTCGAAGCCGTCGACTTCAGGAATACGCCGGTCGTCATATAATAAGTCGCCTTGCAGGAATCGAGAGTACAAATCCCCTGTCACCCAAGGAGCTTCGGTGTCGTAGGCAAATTTGGTTGTACTGAATATAGTCGCTGTGCCGGCCGATAGCTCGTCGTATTTAGCAATTTCACCAGTAAAGGTATTGATAACCTCGTTTTCGGCAATATTTGTTGGCTCGCATGCGGTCAATGTTAAGATTGCGATTGGAATCAAGTACAAGAAACAAGTCTGGCTTGCAGACCTGTTCCTTGAGTTTGAGAGCATATTATTTTTCTGTTTGTTCATGATTTGTTTTTCATTACATGTCAATGGCTGTCCGGCTGTATCAGAAGTTGATGGTCACCGTTTCTCCATTAATGAACTCGGATACATTCCTTGGAGCTCCGTTTTCAAATAAAAGGAATTCAAGTGTATGGAATCCAAGTGTGTTTGCACCCATTGAGTTGCCATCTTCCTCATCCCAGTTAAAATTACCTCGAAGGATGGCAATGATGTTGGTCTGGCTTAGAGGCCAAGAATCGAGGTGTGGGTCTATTGACTGGTCGGCCACCGGACCGAAAAGGAAGGCTTCGCTCAATTCCCATGGCACGCGAGTGATTTTCCATTGTTGGCAGGCTGCATCAAGATTGGCTTGTGTGGGTGATTGGATGAAATTCTCCACTGCTTGCTGAAGCACCACTGTTTCTTCTTTTAGATTCTGGTATGTGGGAAGGACTGTGGCATCGACATAGTTGTCTATTACAGGTTGGGCATCGGACCCGATTTCAACAGAACTAAGCGCAGTGCGCAAGTTGTCGAGAGCTGAAGACAAACCGCCTATTATTTCTATTGCATTTTCAACTTCGGCGCTGTTGGTTCCTTGGGCTTTTGCAAGAACTGCATCGCGGAAGCATCCTTTTGCTGCTGCTTGGTCGAGAGCCTCGTGTGAGTTGGCAATGGCGGTCTTTACGGCTTCGGCAGCCGATGCGAGCGTGCCACCTTTGTTGATGCAATATGTATAGAAACTATTTGCTTCATCGCGTGTTGCTTCAGGTCCTCCCATGAAACTGTTTTCGATAGACTCGATATTGTCGTCATAGTCGGTATAACTGTTGAAGCTGTACCAAGATTCAACGCCATATACGTCTCCTGCATTGTAAGGTTCTCCCATTTTTGCGTCGGCAACTTCAGTGGCAATGTCGATAGCCCCGTCAACTATGGCATAGAGACAAGCCAGTTCGCTACCATATACTTGGTCGCCGGTTGCATGGCTTTTGAATCGTGCCGCATAGCCAGCATCGGTTATAGCCGGCAATTCCAGATCGGCTACTTTTTGGGCATCGGTTGCGTTAAGGTTATTATTGCCCATCCATAGGGCATACACATGCAAGGCATCGTTAGCAAGAACATTGGCAACTACTCGTGTGTAGCCGAAGTAGTTTGATGTCGTAGCTTGAATAGTGTTGTTTCCCGAGCCTCCGGTAGTTGGGCCGTCATTGCTGTTGCATGCTGATAAAGTTACCATTGCTGCGCAAGAGATGGCAGCCCAAGTCGATTTTTTGATTATTTCCATATTTGATTGTTTAAATTTATTTGTTGTTTGACATTGTTTGTCTCATTTGGATAGGAACCATCCCACATAGGCGACTGCTATTGATATGGTGTTTTCATCATTGAAATTTCCACGATCAATGCGTCGGTGAGTGTAGTCGGCTTTTATCACGAGATTTGGCAACGGATAATAATTTAATCCGGCAGTGAACAAGTCTACATTAAAACGCTTGTCGGCGGCAACTGTCCCAGTTTGTTCATTAGCCATGGTGTTATAAGCCTCGTAACGTACAAAAGGTGTTAAATTCAATTTCGGACTGATGTGTCGGCCTACGTTGTAACCAGCTTCGACAAAGTAACTGACGGCATTCTTTGCAACCGGAGTATTTGGATAGCCTGTGTTGGTATTTGGGCGCAACTTGTTTATCTCGGTGGCATCGCCAACATATCCGTAGAGCACGTTGGCTCTTGCTGTTATGCCGTAATCTTTGTATTGAGCATCGGCCGACGCAATTGCGATTGAACCTTTGAAGTCCTTTGTCGTGTTGGGATTTGTCGCATTGGCACGAGTCTTTGGCGCATAGTATCCAGATATTCCGAATCTCGTTCCTTTTACCCCGGTATATTCAAGTCGTGCCGCATAGGCCGGGTTTGTCATCTGTTGGATCTCGAATTTAGTTTGTCGGCCACCTTGAATCCAATTTTCCGAACTGAACCCATAAGGATCAAGACCGCTTACAACCATTCCTTGATAGGTAAAGTCTCCAGCTTGTCCAAGGATGGCAAGACCGGTTTCGTGCCATGTACATGGGATGATCGTGCTTTCACCTTCGGGGCGCGTTGTCCCGAAGAAATTTATTGGTTCGTGGTGTGAATTTGTTATTCCTACGGGAACTATCATGTGTCCTGCACGGATTGAGAATGCGCGGTTGAATATTTTTGTAATGTGGAATTGTTCAAGGGCAACTTCCCCTCCTTTTTCAAATTCATATTCATATTCCACACCTTCTCCATATTCGGCTTCGATGCCAGCTCCTGTACCTCCATATTCAAATTCTATTTCGGCTCCTAAAACCCAAGAGGAATTAAACTTATAATCGAACGCAAGTACAAACCTTGGTAATGAAATCTGAGACCTACTGTCGGACGGAGAACCTAATCCTGATCCACTCAGACGATATGGACCGTAATCAAAATGTTGAAATAAGATTTCCCCATATCCTCCGAAACGGAATTTTTCGAATCCGTCACCCGGCATTTCTGTGGCTTGTGAATTTTGTTTATTCATATTTTGCTCGTTGTCGGCTTTATTTTCGGCTGCTTGGATGCAGTTAAAGGAAGTCAACATTGCGAGCAGTGTCGCACATGTTAAATTTTTCATATTTTCTGTTCAATTTTTTACACCGCAAAGTTAAAATCTGGTTGAATGCCTTAACAATCCCTAATAATTGGTATTTTAGTTATTAAAATACCATAAAATGACGAGGGTGTAAATAAAGTTATTTATATGATATTTTTTGGTAATATATTGAATGACAATTTGATATAAGTATAGTCAAGGATATGCGAAGAATATGGCATGATGTGAATAAATGTAAAGCAACATGACGTGAGACTTGGCTAATTTTATTGTTTTGGGAGGAATCCGAGATTGTATATGTGAGGATTTATGGCTAAGTTTGTAATATAAAAATAACCGAGTAAATTAGTAGTTATGTTTTCAGGAATAGTAGAAGAATCTGCTCGAGTAGTAAAACTTGTGAAAGAGGGGGGAAACTTGCATATAACGCTGTCATGCAGCTTTACTAATGAATTGAAAATAGATCAGAGCGTGGCTCATAACGGTGTTTGTCTTACTGTTGTGGACTTTCCTCAAGAAGGATGTTACACTGTGACGGCAATACAGGAAACGCTCGATCGCAGCAATCTTGGCTTGTTGAAAGAGGGAGATGCTGTGAATGTTGAGCGCAGCATGCTTATGAACGGTCGTCTTGACGGTCATATAGTGCAAGGCCATGTTGACCAGACGGCAGTTTGTGAGACGGTGGACGAGGTTGACGGTTCGCGCTATTATACGTTCCGTTATGAAATGAATCCTGAGATGGCCCGCAAAGGATATGTTACCGTAGAGAAAGGAAGCGTGACAGTTAACGGAGTGAGCCTGACTGTCTGCAATTCCCAAAAGGATTCTTTTCAAGTGGCTATTATTCCATACACATTTGAACACACCAATTTCCACGACATAGAGCCTGGTACGGTTGTTAACATTGAATTTGACATCATAGGCAAGTACTTGAGCCGACTGATGGAATTTTCAAAATAAAATGTTGAAAAACGGTGCGTGCTCGATGAAACGAATCGGTATATTGTCGGATACTCATGGCTGGTGGGACGATCGCTATGTGCAGTATTTCAAGGATTGTGATGAAATATGGCATGCCGGCGACATAGGCAGCGAGGACTTGATTGACCGTTTGTCGGCAATTGCACCGGTGCGAGCCGTGTATGGTAACATAGACGGAGGAATGTTGCGCCGACGATTCAAGGAGGTCGAAATATTCACGGTCGAAGGTGTCAAGGTGCTGATGACGCACATAGGAGGGTATCCAGGCCGGTATGCCCCTGGCGTGAAAACATTGATACTTCAGGAAAAGCCACAATTGTTCATAAGCGGACATTCACATATCTTGAAAGTCATGAATGACAAGTATCTCAGAGTGTTGCACATCAACCCCGGTGCTGCAGGGCGTCAAGGCTGGCAGACGGTGCGAACTCTTGTCATTCTCACTCTTGACAATGGAGCAATGTCCGACTGTGAAGTTGTTGAATTAGGATAGCTGTTTAATTATAAATGATTACGGTTGGAAGAAATGAATAAATTGTTGTCAATTCTGTCTGTTGTGTGTATCATGATATGCGCGACATCATGCAAGTCGAGCGAGGCAAATTATCGTGTGGCATACGAAAAAGCGAAAGCCAACATGATAGAAAGAGACGGCGTTGATGCCGAAACGTATGCACGCATCGAGGCTGAGAAGGAAAGGAATACGGCGGTAGTGGCAGGCGACTCGTTGCGCCTTATTACCGACAGGGTCAATATTGTAGATGACGAACCATCGACAATGAAACCTTACGGAGTAGTGATAGGGGAGTACAAGCAATTGTTCAATGCCAGATCGTTTCGTGACAGGTTGAAGAAGGAAGGACAGCCGGCCTATGTGGTAATGAATGGCGAGCGTATGTATTTTGTTGTGGCTCGCGGTTTTGACACTTCGGTTGAAGCTGCAGAATTTTTGAAAGATGTCAGGAATAAGATAAAAATGAAAATCCCAATTGAGAAGCCATGGATTCTGGCTCGTCCTTGATACGTTTGCGCAAAGCCATGTCTGCTATATGGCAAGATATTTTTGGCGATGATGAAAATTATGTGAGCAGATACCTTGAAAACTATGATGCCGAATGCAACCGCATAGTCGTTTATGGCAATAAAGGCGATGTGGCGGCATTTTTGCATTATCACAGGTTTGATGCAGGGAGATTCACGGCGAGTTACATATTTGGAGTTGTCACCGTGCCGAATTATCGCGGCAGGGGGATAGCGCGTGGCATGATTTCAGATGCCATGAACCGCATGTTGCAAAACGGGGACACATTCGCCATGTTGATAGCCGAAGAGGACTCGTTGAAGTCATGGTATGCAACAATGGGGTTTGCCGTGTTGTCGGAAGTCCCTGTTAGCGTGTCGGGGTGCGATGGCTTGAGCCTTGACAATGACGATAAGAATCTCAACGTTGCATTATACAGGGTAGTAAATATGAGACAATATCTTGAGCTATATGCATCAAGTCATGAGGAAAAGAGCTTTGAGGTTGCGGTTGTCGATGACATGATTGCTGTCAATAGTGCCACATATTCGGTGGCGCGAGGCATGGTGCAAGTATCGAGTTTGAGTGCAACAGGTTGTTCAGGCAAGAAACCTATGTCGCCGCGTGAATTATTGGCGGCTTATCCGATCGAGTGTAATGTCACCGATATTGTTATCCATAAGGCAGTGCCTTGTGTGTGAATAACAGTTGCGTCAATAACTTAGGTAAAGAGTGGCGTTGCAACTTGCAGGTCAATAAACTTGATATATCGTTGACAGCACCTGGAACTCCGTGCGACGGTTTATTTGGTCGGCAGCAGCTTGGTCTTCGGGCGACAAGCCCTTGATGAATTCTTCGGTCAAAACATCCCCTTCCTTGAATTGCGGATATAACCGGGCTATTCGCTTGGTAACTTTTTTCGGACGAGTTTCCCCATATCCGTGAGGTTGCAGCCTTGCCATGTCGATGCCGCCTGCAACGAGATAATCCACAACCGATTTTGCACGTCTT
Organism: uncultured Prevotellaceae bacterium; assembly: GCA_905207705.1. Lineage (GTDB taxonomy): Bacteria > Bacteroidota > Bacteroidia > Bacteroidales > Muribaculaceae > Avimuribaculum. Next base: position 69,932 of record CAJLMA010000003.1, on the reverse strand, counting down.
AGCGACAGATTGTCGTTGTAGGCATTGGAACCCCAGCGGTCGGTGTGAGATGCCATTTCAATGGTTACGTTGGGATTGTCATTGAGTATTGTTATAAGTTCGTCGAGAGCTGCTTTCGACTCAGGGCGCAGAGAAGCTTTATCGTAGTCGTAAAATATATTTTCCACTACTTGCGGCTTGTTTATTGCCGGCAAGAAAAATTCCACATAATATTCGGCATCTTCCTCGGCGATGTCGCTGACAAACTCCTGTTTCACGTTCAAGTAGTTTTTGGCTCCTGCCAGCATCACATATCTCACGCCGCGTTCAAGGTTGAATTCAAAAGAGCCGTCGGGCTTGCCTATAGCTTTCTGGTTGGAACCATCGTTGCCGACGATTCTTATCGTGGCGTTAGGCACAGGTTCTTCATCCTTGTCAAGGACATAACCGGTGATTGTTATTTTAAGTTCGGGCTTGATGAAGCTGTATATGTGGTCATATCCGCGAGCGTCTCCACGATTGGAGCTGAAGAAACCCGATTCGCCTTCTCCGAATGTTATGCCAAAGTCGTCGGCATAGGAATTGATGGGCGATTTCATGTTTTCGATTATCCATCCTCCGTCGGGAGTCATAGTGGCCTTGAACAAGTCGAGACCACCCATTCCCGGATGCCCGTCAGATGCGAAATACATTATGCTGTCGGTGCGCCAATACGGGAACCGCTCATCTCCTGCAGTATTGATTGGTGCTCCGAGATTTTCAAGAGTTCCAACGCTTTCTTTCAAGTTTACCCTCCAAATGTCAAGGCCGCCCATCCCGCCCGGCATGTCACTGCTGAAATACAGGTAATTGCCATCGACCGACACTGCAGGGTCACCGTAGGCCGATAATGTGTCGGCCGTGATTTCATATTTCACAGGAGCGCTCCATTGGGCATCGGAACGTTGTGATGAATATATTTCAACCGAAGTCCCTGCATTGGGTTCCCTGCGAGCTTTGGCGAGATACATTGTCGAGCCGTCGGGCGTAAAGGTGGTGATTCCCTCGTCAAATTCCGAGTTAAGCTCCCCTTCGGCAGGTTCTGGACGTTGCCAATTGCCGTTTTCGTCTTTGCGTGAGACGAATATGTCGCTTTTTTTAGTTCCCGTAATCTCGCTTTTTTTATCGCCGGTAGCATCTTCGGTTGATGAGGTGAAATACAACTGGTCGAAGTTGCCATCAAGGAACATCGGGCAGAAGTCGGCACGTCGGGAATTGAGCAATTTTGCACTTTTCACGATGTAACGCGTAGGCTCTTCTTTCCATTCAAGAGCAAGCCGGCAACCTTCGATGCCTATCAGCGACAGACTGTCATTAGGGACAAAACTGAGGTATTTTTCATAGTTTTGTATAGCAAGGGCATATTTTCCTTCAAATTGTTGCGAATGAGCAAGATGAAAATAAGCTGTACTGTCGGGGTAATTGTATCTCAAAGCGTTTTGATATGCTGCCGAAGCTCTCGCCGCCATGTTGAGCCGGCGGTAGCATTCTCCCATCTGGAAAGCCACTTTGCCTCGCAATGGGCGTTGCTCCCGTGCTTTCATTTTGTTGTAGACTTTCCGATATGTGTTGGCTGCATCAAAGTACTCGCCTCGCTGATATTGCTCGTCGGCCACGCTCAATTTGGCTCCACGGCATGAATGAAAGGCAATTGCGCTTATTGTCGCTATTATGATGATGAGGATATTTTTCATTTTCAGCTATTATGCAGTATATGGTATCATGGTCGATGACCGCCATGCACAACTTACACAGTTATAAATGATAACGCCACAATGTATTGCTTTATTGTGTGCATCGGCAAGTCGTTTTGTTGTTAAGCCGTGCTACATGCGGTTATTACGCTTGGAATTATTAACTTTGCCTTCATGAAAGAAGTTTTGCGGATGTTTAAACAATGGCTGTCAGGATTGTCATTCCGGACAGGAGTGGTGGTGCTGTCGTGTTGCATTCCGTTCTATGTGTTGTCGGCCGCGCAGTTTCTTTTGCCCATCGGGGCGGGATGGAAAGGCGTGTTATGGGTCATATTTTTCGGACTTGCAAAAACAGCGCAATATGGCGGCATTGCAATCCTTGGCGTGGATGGGTACCGAAGGTTAAGAGCCAAGATGCCGCGACCATTTAAAAAAAAATGTTTGGAAGATGATTGACTTACATGGAGAAGATTTCGACAATCTGAGGGATTTCCTCAATCGGGAAGCCGAGCGAATAAACAATGTCGATTTTGTGGCCAACGATCCTGTGCAATTTCCTCGCCGTTTTGAAAAATTGCAGGATATAGAGCTGGTCTCATTTTTATCGGCATCGATAGCGTGGGGCAATCGCAAGATGATATGCAACAATTGTAACAAGATGCTTGCTATAATGGATAATAATCCGTCGAGCTATGTGATGGACGGAGCATATGAGGAGCTTCCCGACGAAATGAACATACATCGCACGTTTTTTGCGCGTGATTTCAAATATATGTTGCGAGGATTCAAGGCTATATTTGGCAAATATGGTTCATTGAACGATTTTGCCGTCAAGAACGATGTCGGCAGCAGTGAAACTCCGTCATGGCGGCTTGTTGAACTTATGCAGGAAGAATTCAAGGCTGTCAATGACGGAAAGACCGATTCGCAATGCCTGCCGACACAGCTTGCCAACACGGCATTGAAGCGTGTGAACATGGCTTTGCGCTGGCTCGTCAGGAACGACGGCATTGTGGACATGGGAGTGTGGAATGCCATAAAGCCTTCGCAACTGTATATTCCGCTCGATGTGCATGTGGGAGATACGGCACGGGCTCTCGGGCTTGTGTCGCGCAAAGCAAATGATAAACGCACGGTGCTGGAGCTTACCGGGATATTGCGTGAAATGCGTCCCGAGGATCCTGTGATCTACGATTTTGCCCTTTTTGGCATAGGGATAGGCGACAAATATCTAAAACCGCAAATATAAAATTATTTGTGACATGGCCGAAAGTGTTAAAGTGAGCGTCATGATGCTCACGTTCAATCAAGAACGGTATGTTGACGAGGCTATTCGCGGAGTCATTCATCAGGATGCGCAGTTCGATTTCGAGTTGGTTATCGGGGACGATTGCAGCAGCGACGGCACTGTGTCTATATGTCGCAGGTGGCAGAAGATGTATCCCGGGAAAATAAGGATATTGGAAAATACTTCCAATGAAGGATTGTTGAAAAATTTTGTCAGAACTTACAACAATTGCCGAGGTGAATATATGGCAATCTGTGAAGGTGATGATTATTGGATTGACAAGTCAAAATTGCGTCGCCAAGTGAAGTTCCTTGACGACCATAAGGAGTATTCCACTTGCGTGCATCGCGTGGTGAATTATTACCAAGAAGATGGCAGCATGAGCCTGAGCAATGGCGGGCAGAAAAGCAATAATGACATTCTCGACCTTGCAAGGGTAAATTTCATATCCAACGTATCGGCTGTGTTTCGTCGCGGATTGTTTGGCGAGTTGCCCGAGTGGATTCTTGACGTTGCGACTTATGATTACGCCATACACATGCTGAACGCCCAGTATGGCGGCATTTATTACATGAATCGTTGCATGGCCGTTTACAGGAAACATGGCAAAGCTCTGTGGAGCCGTTCGGGGGCGGAAAAGCAGTATCGTATGGCGATGGCAGTGCGCAAGATGCTGATAGGACACTTTGCTTCGACCGCTCGTGGTGACGTGCATAAAATTTTGCTGGAAAAATATGAGGACAATGCCGTGGCACTTGCCCGTTACTTCTTGTCGGAAGGGAGGGTAGATGCTGCTGCTGCAGTTGTGGACGATATTCTTGCCTTGAACGCCGATGCCAATGTGGAGATGTTGAAAAAGCGCATCCACGAGCCACAGGTTGTAAAACGTAAAGCCTTGTTGCCGAGTATGTTGACGCAGGCACGACGCATGCTGTCTCGCATGTTGCCTGTGCCTCATGCAAGATAATCAGCGCATCAGCAGCGAAGCGTCGCCATAGCTCAAGAAACGGAAGTCGTGGGCAAGCGCATATTCATAGATTGATTGCCAATTGCCATCGACAAATGCCGAAACGAGCAGGAGCAATGTAGATTGCGGCTGGTGGAAATTGGTAATCATTCCGTTGATTATATGGAAACGGAATCCAGGTGCTATCATGATTTGAGTGCTGCCTATATAATTCTCCATGCCGTGACGGTCAAGGTAGTCGACGATGGCTTGCAGGGCTTCACGAGCAGGTATGTCGTCGGATGTCTCGTATGGCATCCATTGGCCTATGCGCAGCTCTTTTTCATCGGGTTCGGGATTATTGAGCAGCACGAGGCCTATGTAATACAGGCTTTCCAATGTGCGTACCGATGTCGTGCCTACGGCAATTACGGGATTGTTGAAATTTATCAAGTCTACAAGCAGGGAACGGGGAACTGAGATGAACTCGGTGTGCATGTCGTGTCCGCCTATTGTCTCTGATTTTACAGGCTGGAAAGTTCCGGCACCGACATGCAATGTCAATTCGCGCCTGATAATGTCGCGCTTGTCGCATTTGGCGAGTACGTTGTCGGTGAAATGGAGACCGGCAGTGGGGGCAGCCACGCTTCCGTCTATATGCGAGTAGACTGTCTGATAGTCGGTCTTGTCGCTGCTTTGCGATTCTCGGTTCAAATAAGGCGGAATAGGGATTTCGCCTATGGCTTCGAGAAGCGAGGCAAAGGTTATGTCTGCGTTGTCCCAAGAGAAAGTGACTTCAAACGCATTGCCGTGCTGCACACCGCGTGTGGCAGTGAGTGTCACGGTTTTTCCGTTTATGTCGACATCTTGTCGCAGCGGTTCGGTTTTCCAACGCTTGGCGTTGCCTACAAAGCATGACCATGTGCATTCGCCTGTTGTGGCGAAAATTTGTGCGTAATCGCACGGAGCCACCGGCTCAAGGCAGAATATTTCAATGAGTGCGCCATGGTTGGCCTTTCTGAAACGCAGTCGTGCATTAATGACCCTTGTGTTGTTGTAGACGAGCATTGAGCCTGACGGCAGCAGTGTAGGAATATCGTAGAAATGGTATTCTTCTATATTCTTGTCTTTGTAGTATAACAATTTGCATTGCTCGCGTTCCTTTAACGGGAATTTGGCAATTCTATCCTCCGATAGGGAATAGTTGAAATCTTCAATGCGAATGTCGCGTATTTGTCCAGAATCCACCATGTGTTTAATAACTCTTTTTGATGTTATGCCTGCAAACGTTCGTGCAAAGTTACTACATTTACCGTTAAAACGGTCATGCCGATGGAGATTAATTGCATGTGTTGTCGTGCAGGTGTTTCAAGATTACGGATTTTTGAAGTAAATTTGTAAAAGAAAAAACAAAGAATCTATGGCTAAAGTGAATGATGTTGTGCGGTTCCTCAATTCGACAGGCGGAGGCCGCATATCGCGTATAGAAGGAAACATGGCTTATGTCGAGGACGAGGACGGATTTGAGCAGCCTATATTGCTGCGTGAATGCGTGGTAGTGGACGAGTCCAAGCCGAAGATGACCGCCTACGACCGTCCTGTGGTTCCGGCTCCGAGCAAGGAAGCCCCAAAGCCGCAACCGCAAAAGGTTGAATTTGAGGAGACCGAGGATGGCGATGTTTTGAACGTGACATTGTCTTATGAGCCTAAAGAGCTGAAGCATCTCAATACAACATCGTTTTATGCTTATCTTGTGAACGACAGCAATTACTACCTGTATTTTTCTTACATGACCCGTGGCGACAACGATTCGGGCTTGTGGGAGACCCGTTTTCATGGCATTGTGGAGCCAAACATACAGGTGCTGCTTGAAGAATTTGAAGCTTCTCAACTTAAAGATATGTCGCGCGTGGCCATTCAATATGTGGCATTTAAGGACGGTAAAGGCTTTAAATTGAAGAATCCCGCTCTTGTTGAGCACAGGCTCGACACGACCAAGTTTTTCAAATTGCATTGCTATCACGACAATCAATATTTCGATTCGCCGGTCATAGCGCTCGATATCGTGCGCAATGATGTGCCGGCCAAGATGCTCGTGGTGGACAGTGCCGAACTTGAACGCGCAATGCGTGAAAAGAAGAATGTCGACAGGCAAAAAAAGCAGCCTGTGAAGAAGCAGGAAAAAAGAGATGCCAACGAGATCGTGGAATGCGACTTGCACATACATGAGTTGCTTGACTCGACGGCCGGATTGTCCAATCGCGACATGCTTGAGGTGCAACTCGACAAGTTTAGGAAAGTAATGGATGAGAATATCAACATTCCCGGAGCAAGAGTGGTGTTCATACACGGCAAAGGGGAAGGCGTATTACGAAAAGCCATTCTTGACGAGCTCAAGCGTAAATATCCCAATTGCGAGGCTCAGGATGCCAGTTTCCGTGAATATGGTTTCGGGGCAACGCTGGTGAAATTGAGAAAATGACATGATATATTATTTCTCAGGAACAGGCAATAGTAAGTGGGTGGCAGGAATGCTTGCGTCGATTCTCGGCGAGCGTTTTGTCGAGGTAGGCAATGCCGTCCGCTCAGGACTATTTCGTTATGAACTGGCTCCGGAAGAGAACATAGGTTGGGTGTTTCCTGTATATTCATGGGGTCCGCCTCCGGTGGTGCTTGATTTTATTTCAAAGTGGCATGTGGACGGATACGAAAAGGGTAAGACATATTGTTACATGGTGGCCGTCTGTGGTGACGACATAGGGCTTACTGCTGACATTTGGCGCAAGGCTTTGGGTTATATAGACGGGAATGCCGCTTTCTCGGTACAGATGCCAAACAATTACATACTTCTACCCGGATTTGACGTTGATTCCAAGGATGTGGAGCGAGAAAAACTGGAGCGTGCGAAGTCTCGTGTGGAAGAAGTGGCAAAAGCCATTTTGGCAAAGTCGCATGTGACCGATGTGGTGACAGGCAGTTGCAAATGGATAAAATCTCGTGTGATAAGGCCATTCTTCAACGCATTCTTGATGAACGACCGTCGGTTCAAGGCCGATGCCGGCGTGTGTACTTCATGCGGTTTATGCGTGAAAGTGTGTCCGATGAAAAATATAACGATGGATGAAAAGGGATTGCCACGATGGAACGGAAATTGTGCCATGTGCCTCGGGTGCATACATCATTGCCCGGTGCGTGCCATACAATATGGCGACATTACGCGCAAGCGTGGAAGGTATTTCTTTAAAGGCTGAGGCTGCCGATTGAAATTTTTAAGTAAAGTATATATTAACAATGAACCTAAAAAACATCTTTTCATGAAGCGATTGACACTTATGTTATTGTTGATGCTGTCAATGCAATTTGCAGCATTCGGCTCGACCGACATGTCGGTCGAGAAGGACTATGTGGGATATCTGTTTGTATATTTCAAGGGTAACCACATATCAGAAGAGGCGATATGCTATGCTGTCAGCATGGATGGCTATTCTTATTATGCCCTTAACGGGAATAAGCCTGTCATAGATTCCAAGATTATAAGTTCGACAGGCGGAGTGCGCGACCCTCACATCTTGAGATGTCAGGACGGCAAGACTTTCTATATGGTCGCAACCGACATGGTGTCGGACAACGGATGGGATTCAAACAGGGCTATGATTATGCTCAAGTCGACCGACTTGGTCAACTGGTCGCACTCGGTAATTAACATGCAGAAACGCTTTGAAGGCCAGGAAAAATTAAAGCGAGTATGGGCTCCGCAGACGGTATATGACTCTGAAGTAGGGAAATATATGGTATATTGGTCGATGAAATACGGGGACGGACCCGATGTCATATATTATGCCTATGCAAACGACTCTTTTACCGACATAATAGGCACGCCGAAACCATTGTTCATTCCTAAGGACAAGAAATCGTGCATTGATGGCGACATTGTGTATAAGGATGGAGTATATCATTTGTTTTATAAGACAGAAGGACACGGAAATGGCATCAAGGTCGCAACTACCAAGTCGTTGACTTCGGGCAACTGGACTGAATATCCCGATTACAAGCAACAAACCACCGAAGCCGTAGAAGGTGCAGGAACATTCAAACTTATAGGTGAGGACAAATACATACTGATGTATGACGTTTATATTAAAGGCGGATACCAGTTTACCGAATCGAGCGATTTGCATAATTTCAAGGTAATCGACCACAAGGTCCAAATGAATTTCCATCCGCGTCACGGTACGGTAATTCCAATAACTCGCGATGAATTGCTTCGAGTGACAGGTCGTTGGGGAACTCCGGCCGAATTGGGACAATTGCCGGCTAATCCTGTAATTGAAGGATTTCATGCCGACCCGGAAGTGCTGTACTCTAAAAATACCGGACGTTATTACATATATTCCACTACCGACGGATTTCCGGGATGGGGCGGATATTACCTTACGGCATATTCTTCGGCCGACTTGAAGAACTGGGTTTATGAAGGTGTCGTGCTTGATGTGACTGCCGATCCCGACAGTTGGGCATCGGGCAATACATGGGCTCCGTGCATAGAAGAAAAATTGGTGGATGGTAAATATAAATATTATTTCTATTACAGTGCGCAGCCCAAGGCCGGCGGTGGCAAGGTGATTGGTGTAGCTGTTGGCGATTCTCCTGCCGGCCCGTTTACCGATGTAGGTCACCCCATGTTAACCGAGGCTCCGGCAGGTGTAAATGGAGGTCAACTCATAGATGTCGATGTGTTTACCGATCCTGTGAGCGGCAAGTCTTATCTGTATTGGGGTAATGGATACATGGCAGGTGCTGAATTGGCAGATGACATGTTGTCGATAAAAGAGAACACGATAAAAGTCATGACACCGAAAGGTGGCACGCTTGCCGATTATGCTTACCGTGAAGCTCCTTATGTGTTTTATCGCGATGGAAAGTATTATTTCTTGTGGTCGGTTGATGATACGGGTTCGACCAATTATCATATAGCTTACGGGACATCAAAGTCTCCATTGGGTGATGTTAAAGTTGCAAAGAAGCCGGTCATGCTCATTCAAAATCCCGAAAAGGAAATTTATGGCACTGGGCATTGCTCGGTCGTGCAATTACCTGATTCTGACGAATGGCGCGTCGTTTATCATCGTATAAACAAGCATTACCTCGACAATGCCCCGGGAGTGCATCGCGAAGTGTGCATCGACAAAATGGAATTTGACGAAAAAGGTGGCATAATACCGGTTGTGCCGACTCTTTAATAAGATTTAAATTGCTTGGCAATTTCTTTTAACACACAAAAAATAAGGATTAAGAGCCTTTTGCGGGACTTAATCCTTATTTTTTATGCTATGTATTTGTCAAGTATTATTTTTTCTTGGCTACTTGCAGGCGGTAAACTCCGAATGAGTAGGGTTGCAACTCCAATGACAGCTCTTTGTCGCCAACTTTCACCGGCCTTGTGCGAGGGATGACGGTCTCGTTGCCAAGTGAGTTTTCAGCGAGAAGATTGTCGTTTTGCATGTATGTGCAGAATCCTGAAACTAACTTGCTCTTTTTAGCAAGCCCGTCAAAGTTTATTTTAACTTCAGCATTCTTGTCGCCCGAGTTTACAATCTTCAATATTATTTCTCCTGTATTGCCATCAATAGCTGCACTTGCATAGAGGTTGTCTTGTCCGGTCACTGGCTTACCGTCCATGGTGAGCGGCAAAACTTCGGTGCCGGCATTCATTCCGTATAGTTGCTGTACATAATAACTTGGAGTGCGCATCAGCTGCATGTTGTCAAACCATATCATGTCGGGATTCCATTGCCAAGCGTCGAAATGAGCCAGCAGCGGTGCGTATGTAGCCATTAAGACTACATCGGCATTCCGTTCAAGGCCGGTCATGAACGCAGCTTCCGACAGTGCGGCACGCCAATTGTTGTGTTTGTTGGCCGAATGGTCGTGGGATGCGTATTCTCCGGCAAAAACTTTCGGCCCTTCCCTGTCGTAGCTGTCGTAGCGTCCTGCATTTGCAAAGAACCAAGACGGCTCTTTGTAATAATGTTCGTCGACGAGGTCAACGCCCACACGCTTCATTTCGGGCCACAGGTATTCAAATTTCTCGCCATCGGCTTCCGGCCCGGACGAGCCTACAATCTTGATGTCGGGATATTCTTCCCTGATGGCTTTTGTGAACATTTCGAGGCGTTCAACGTAGACTTTGTTCCATTGCTCGTTACCAACACCAATCATTTTCAAGTTGAATGGCTCGGGGTGTCCCATTTGGGCACGCACCTTTCCCCACACTGTAGTCGTGTCGCCGTTGGCAAATTCAATTAAGTCGAGAGCATCTTGGATATAAGGCTCAAGCTCGTCGAGCGGTACGACTTCGTTGCTTTCGTATTGGCATGACAGGCCGCAGCTCACAACGGGAAGAGGCTCGGCCCCAATATCCTCACTGAATAAGAAATATTCGTAGAACCCCATTCCGAGCGTCTGGAAGTAATCGGGGAATGCCCTGTGTTTGAACGTATAGTTCCAGCGATTCTCGTTCAACGGACGGTTTTCTACCGGGCCTACGGAGTTTTTCCACTGATAGCGTGTTGCAAGGCTGTTGCCTTCGATTATGCAACCTCCGGGGAATCGGAATACACCGGGATTGAGGTCATATATGGCTTGAGCCAAATCGGCTCGCATGCCATTTTCGCGGTTCTTCCAAGTATCGACAGGGAATAAAGAAATATGGTCTATATCGACCGACGTGCCTTTGTCGGGAAGCAATACCCTCAATCTGGAATTATTGTCGGTGTAGTTGGATTTCAGCAAGACTGTATATTTCTCCCACTTGTCGCCTGTGACGATTATTTCGCTTTTTACAGGATTGTCTCCGCTTGAGTTGATGAGCTCTATGGCTACTTTGGCAGGCTTTCCGTTAGTTGAGCGTGCATATACCGAGAAACGGTATTCCTTGCCTTCTTTTATGCCTATGCCTCGGTATCCGTCATTGTCGAGCCCGGCACGGAGCAAGCGCCCGTCATTTACCACACGCACATAGTGCGGATTGCGGTCGAATGCCGGATTCTCGTTCATGACAGTAACATCACCGAACGGAGTCCACCCTACGAACGGTTGCGGAAACTCAAAAGAACGGTTTTTAACCAATTCGGCATACAATCCACCATCGGCTCCGAAGTTTATGTCTTCGAAGAATACGCCATACATGGTCGGTTGGATTGTAGCTGATGGATTGGCGACATCGACCGTCATGTTATGAGTATGAGCTGTTGCCGCCAGAGAAATTCCGGCGGCAAGCAGCAGTGATATTGAAATTTTACGTTTCATGGGAGGCTTAATATTTGAAATTGTCCGATTTCACATAGATCTTGAAATCTTTTATGCTTCCCGGAGCGTTGCTTTCCATGCGAGGCAAGTATTGGAACCCTGTGAGCGTGCGAGTCGAGCCGAGGTCTATGACGACGCTGTGGGGATAAGGTGTTCCTTCCACGGTACTCCAATAAGTAGATTCTTGCAAGTCGAAAGTCTTGTCGGCCGAGCGGTTAACATGAGCCACATCTTCACTGTCGGCATATTTTACAATCCACGGTTCACGCGACAAGCGTTCATTGTTTTCATCGAGCATGTACATTTCGGCAATGCAAGCCATGTCTTTGCCGTCTTGTGAATTGAGGGCTTCGATGCACACATATCTTCCGGTGACCGGAGCGTCGAATTTTACTTCTTGCCATCCGTTGCCGGGAGCGAAGCTACCCGAATATACAGGCGTTTCGGCCGACAGGTCAAGATTTTCACCTTCATTGCGATGTGTCAACGGCTTCTTTACGAGAAGTTGGTCGAGAAGCGGTTGTTTCAAGCCTTCGGTTTTTGCATCCTTAGGACCTACGATGTCAAATACCAAAATCTCGTTTTCTCCCTTGTTGAGCCAGCATCCAGGTACATACAGCGTCTGTTGAGGCCCGATTTCCCAGATTCGGCCTATTCCGTGGCCGTTTACATAAACAAGACCTTTGCCCCATGTTTCAAAATTGAGGAAGGTGTCGCTTGGCTTCTTCACGTTGAAAGTCGCGCGGTAGCAACCAGGTTGCAATCTTTCGCCTTCGGCAGCTTTTGCATTTGTCAACGGCTCAAACTTCATTGCAGTGTAGAAATCGTATTCGTCAATGATGTTGAATACGTCCCAATTCTGCAAGTCGCATGTGAATGTGTAGCCATCGACGGTGCAAGAAATTTCAACATTCTCGGTAATACCTTTGAAATCTTTTATCGCACGGCCGAAGTTTATGCGGCCCATGGCTTCGACAAGGATGTCGAGTTGCGCACCCTTGGCGCATGGAGGCAGAGTCAATTGCTTTTCACCATTGCGGCGGTCGAGTTTCCCAATGTATTTGCCATCGATGAATATTTGAGCGTAGTCGTGAGCTTCGTTCACTGTCAAAGTGGATTGAGACTTCATTTCGGGCAAAGTTGTGCGATAAAGTATGCTTCCAAAACCTTGGTCGTATTCTTCCATCGTGCGTATTTCCTTGTCGTGCTTGGCTTCGGGAAGGTTGGCAAACAATGGGGCGAATTCGGTGAATTGGAACTCCTTGATGCTTATAGGCTTGATGAGGTCGGGAACTTTAGCTTGCTTTTCCCCGTTCATGTATTTTGCAAGAGTCTTTCTCAACTCCCAATATTTTGGAGTGGTTTGTCCTGATTCGCTGATAGGCGCGTCATAATCGTATGAAGTCACGTCGGGGGCAAATCCCGGAGAGTTTGCTCCTGCCCAGTGACCCCAGTTGGTTCCTCCGTGAGTCATGTACAAGCTGAAAGAGATGCCTTTTGACAACATTTCGTCGATGCCGGCAACCATGTCGGCGGCAGGACGGGTTTCGTGGTTTGCTCCCCACTTGTCGAACCATCCGCTCCAGAATTCAGAACACATGAGAGGGCTTGTAGGCCTTACTTTCTTTAGTTTGGCAAATTGCTGGTCGATATTGGCTCCTGTGCCGAAGTTCATTGTCCAAATCAAGTCGGGAAGCCCGTTAAGATGGAAATTAGATTCCCAGTCGCATTGGAACAATGTGACATCGTCGTAGTTGGCTTTCAACATGTCGCGTATGGCAGCCACATATTCTTTGCTTTCACCATATGAGCCATACTCATTTTCCACTTGAATCATAAGTATCGGGCCACCGTTGGCAATAGTCAAGTCAGATACTTGCTTGGCCACTTCCTTTTCGAAGATTGCGACACGTTCGAGGAAATATGGGTCGTCTTCGCGTAAGCGAATGTCTTTTTTCTTGAGCAACCACCAAGGGAGACCGCCCATTTCCCATTCTGCACAAACGTATGGGCCGGGACGAAGTATTACATACATGTCGTTTGCTTGGCACAGACGGCAGAATTCGGCCAAGTCATTTTGTCCTGTAAAGTCGAATTTGTCTTTTTCCGGCTCGTGTGCATTCCAGAACACATACAAGCAGACAGTGTTCATGCCGAGAGCCTTGCACAACTTGATGCGTTGATCCCAATATGGGCGCGGAATGCGCGGATAGTGCAATTCGGCAGCTTTCACGACAAATGGTTCTCCGTTAAGTAGGAATGTGCCATTGCCGGCTTCAAAGCGAGGCTGGTTTTCAAATTGGTCCAAATTCCAGCTGTCGCGCCAAGGAATAGTTATTTTACCGTTCTCGAACGAAATCGGGAGCCATATGTAAAGCGAATTTTCGAGGTCGGTCTTGTTCCACTTGTCAAACATGGCTATATAGGTGTTCTTCTTGCCCATAACCTGTTGAACATATGTACTTTGACCGTAGAATGTCTTGTCGGCGTCTTTGCCTGTGCAAGGGTTGCCTATCACTTTCCATTCACCCATTATGGAGTCGGCTACGGCAAGTTCGGCTTGATTTGGATCCCAACCTGTGCATCCCGACGATAGCATGTAATATTTTCCATTGTGCTTGAACACTGCCGGAGCCTCGCGGCTCATGCCGATGAAATTGCGAGTGTAGCGTCCTGACGGCCTCAAATAATCATCGGTCAGCTCGCTGATATACATAGTCGCATTGTTCTCGGACGAGTAGAATTGATAAGCTCGGCCGTCATCGTCGACAAACACTGTCTGGTCGCGGCTCATGGCGTTGTTTGGCCTGAAGCTGCCAAGATAGGTAAACGGGCCGGTAGGTGAGTCGCTTACGGCAACGCCGGTGCAAGCCTTGCTGTAATCGGCACTTTCAACATGAGCCCACATGACGAATTTGCGTGTTTTTTGGTTGAAAATCACTTTAGGGCGTTCAAGGACTTTGCTTGGATGAAGGTCGTGTGAAGGGTCGTCTTTGACCGCAGGCAGCACGATGCCTTCAAATTTCCAGTTCATCAAGTCTTTGGACGAGTAGCAGCTCACACCTGTAACGTCGGTGCGATAACATTCCCAAGTAGCCCATTCGGGGAGAATGGTTTTTCCTTTTTTGTATTCACCATACCAGTAATAAGTTCCTTCGTGGTACAGGATTCCGCCACCATGGGCGTTGATTGGATTCCCGTCGGTATCGTTCCACACTTGTCCGGGAATGATTTCAGTGTTGACGTTCGCTGTTTTGGCTTTGGCGTATGCCGGTATAAGCATTAAGGCAGCGGCCACGGCAACTGAGAGAAATGAATTCTTCATATTGTACATAAAGGTTAAAAATGATTTTGAACAAAGCTAATGAAAATACTGATAATTTAACGTGTCAATTCGATTCAAAAATGATGAAATTGTAAAAATATATAATCGTTTCGCTTTTTTTTACAAAAGTAGCGACTATTTTTCTCGTTACGACCTGTGTGTATAATGTGTTGAATAATAGGTATGTATGTGATAGTGGAATATAATTTGCCATAAATGGGATATAAGGAGCCATGCTTGCCTGTCAACACATGCGAAAATGAAATCATATTCAGCATATATTATCGACGTATATTATAATTTTGAATGTAAAATAAAATACTTATGGATTTATGAGGCTTTCATCTTTTTTTCTTGCAACTGCCATTATCGGGGCATTGAACTTTGGTGTGGTTGACGCCGAAGAGAAGGAGTGGTCGCTCGTGTGGAGTGACGAGTTTGAAACTGACGGTGCGCCTGACAGCACAGTGTGGAGTGCCGAGAACGGATATGCACGCAATCATGAATTGCAATGGTATCAAGCCGAGAATGCTTATTGCAAGAATGGCCTGCTTGTCATTGAGGCGCTACCGACCAATTACCCGAATCCTTTGTATGAAGAAGGTTCTAAGGATTGGAGAAAATCTCGCAAGAATGTGGAATGTACGTCGGCATCCATCACGACCAGTGGGACAAAGGAGTTCTTGTATGGCCGCTTTGAAGTGAAAGCCCGTATCCCGGTTGGCGGAGGCGCATGGCCTGCGATTTGGTTGCTTGGTTCTGGAATGCCTTGGCCGTCATGCGGTGAAATAGATGTAATGGAGTATTATCGTGTAAAGGGGGTTCCTCATATTCTTGCCAATGCGGCATGGGGAAATGATCGACCTTTTGATGCCGTGTGGGATGGGGCAAGAGTCCCATTCTCGCATTTCCTGGAAAAGGATTCCATGTGGGCCGAGCAATTCCATATCTGGCGCATGGATTGGGATGAGGAAGCAATAAGGATATATCTTGATGATGAATTAATAAATGAAATATTGCTATCGGAAACAAATAACGGGAAAATAGGCAACTACACCAATCCGTTTAAGAAACCGATGTACTTGCTGCTTAACCTTGCCATAGGCGGTGATAATGGCGGGACAGTGGATTGGGATTGTTTTCCCATGAAATATGAAATTGATTACGTTAGGGTTTATCAACAGAAATAATGTGTTAAGTAGAAGAAATTATGGTGCTATAAGAGTGTAATTTTTCTAACAGTGTTTTTTATGCAAAAGGAAGAGAAAGGTGAGCCGTGGAAGCTCGCCTTTCTTTGCTTATATTGTAAGTGATAATTAAATCTTACTGATGACTGATGATACTGTTAAACGCGATAAAATTGTGCCTCGGTGAAGATATGGGTTGCATTTGCTGTGATGCCGCATGAGTTTTAATTTAGAGTGTAAACAGTAAAAAAACGAGACAGCCTCGATTGAGACTGTCTCGTCAGGAGTATGAAGTATTATTTGTGACGGTTATGTCATCATTTGTGATTGAGAATGGCTATACATTCACGAGCTTTCTCGGTGATGTAATTCCAGTCGCCATTGGCAATAACTTCCTTAGGGAATAATTTTGAACCCATTCCTACGCAATATGCTCCGGCTTTCATCCAAGCCGACAGATTTTCTTCGGTAGGTTCAACTCCACCTGTGATCATGAGCTTTGACCACGGCATCGGAGCCAACATCCCTTTTATCAATTTTGGACCATAAACGTCGCCCGGGAACACTTTACACATCCAGCAACCTACTTCTTGGGCATCTCCTACTTCCGATACAGTTCCGCAACCTGGGATGTAAGGAACATTGCGACGGTTGCAAACCTTGGCAATCTCTGGATTGAACATTGGTCCTACAATGAAGTTTGCTCCAGATTGCATGAACATTACAGCCGAGGGTGCATCAATGATTGTGCCGGCACCGATTATCATTTCAGGGCATTCTTTTGCCGCAAACTTGATAACTTCGGCAAAAACATCCAGGGCGAAGTCGCCGCGATTGGTGAATTCAAATACACGGACGCCTCCTTCGTAGCAAGCACGGATGACCGATTTTGCAATGTTTACATCGGCATTGTAGAACACTGGCACCATGCGAGTGCTCTCTATTTGCTTGAATACAGCTAATTGATCAAATTTGGCCATTTTTGAAATGAGCTTTTAATTTGTTTTTTATGAAAAATAACCCTTGGGCGAGATTAACGTTGAACCCTGCCCGAGGTGTTTCCTCCGGCTACAGCTTCTACTTCGGCTGCCGATACGAGATTGAAGTCGCCATTGATGGTGTGTTTCAATGCCGAAGCCGCAATGGCAAATTCAAGAGCTTCTTCCTGTGTAGGCTTTGTGAGCAAGCCGTGGATTATGCCACCTGCAAAGGAGTCGCCGCCACCCACACGGTCGATAATAGGGAAGATATCGTAGTGATGGGATGTATAGAAATCCTTACCATTGTAAATCAATCCTTTCCAGCCGTTGTGCGAAGCCGATATTGATTCCCTGAGGGTGGAAATTACATATTTAAATCCGAAAGTTTCGGCCATTTCACGGAAGATTCCCTTGTAGCCTTCGGCATCGGTCTGTCCTGCTTCGGCGTTGGCCGATGGTTTGAATCCGAGGCACAACTCAGCATCTTCTTCATTGCCTATGCACACGTCCACGTATTGCATGAGCGGCTTCATGATTGATTGGGCCTTTTCCGAAGTCCACAATTTCTTTCGGAAATTCAGGTCTACCGAAACTGTCACGCCGTGCCTTTTGGCTGCCTCGCAGGCGATTTTTACCAATTCGGCTGCTTTGTCGGAGATTGCAGGAGTTATTCCAGACCAATGGAACCAATCGGCACCTTCAAATATTTTGTCGAAGTCGAAATCTGCAGGAGTCGCTTCGGCGATTGCCGAATTGGCACGGTCGTAGATGACCTTGCTCGGGCGCATTGCAGCTCCCGATTCAAGGTAATATATACCTATGCGGTTTCCTCCACGCGCGATGTGGCAAGTGTTTACTCCATATCGGCGAAGTGCGTTGACGGCCGCTTGGCCTATTTCGTTTTCGGGTAATTTGGTTACGAAATAAGCGTCATGCCCGTAATTGGCACAGCTTACAGCAACGTTGGCTTCTCCTCCGCCGTAGTTTATGTCGAAAGTGTCGGTTTGAACGAAACGAGTGTTGCCCGGAGTTGAAAGGCGCAACATTATTTCACCGAGAGTCACGATTTTTCCCATTTGTTCAAATATTAGGAATCTGGTTATTTCATTACTTTAAAATCAACTTTGTCTTGGTCTCCGTAGTCGAGGTTTTCACCTGCCATACCCCAGATGAACATGTAGTTGCTTGTTCCTGCACCTGCATGTATAGACCATTCGGGCGACATGATGGCTTGTTCGTTTCTCATCCAAACGAGGCGTTCTTGATCGGGCTCGCCCATCAAGTGGCACACCATGTTGTTGCCTTCGAGGTTGAAGTAGAAATAAGCTTCCATGCGGCGAGTGTGGGTGTGGGCCGGCATTGTGTTCCATACGCTGCCCGGTTTAAGCTCTGTGAGACCCATTTGCAATTGGCAAGGACCTTCTTCAAGCACATTGTTGACAATAAGCTGGTTGATTACACGGTCGTTGCTCTCTTCCATTGTCCCGGCAGCCATCGAGTTGGCTTTCAAAGAACCCTTGCGGCCGTCGATTGTGATGAGCTGGGTCTTGTAGGCCTTGTGTGCGGTGGCCGAGTTGATGTAGAATTTTGCGGGATTAGCTGCATCTTTGCTGCGGAATGTCACTTTTTCGTTGCCGCGTCCCACATAAAGAGCTTCTTTGAAATGCAATTCATATTCCTTGCCGTCAACAGTTACAATTCCATCGCCACCAACGTTGATAACGCCGAGTTCACGATTGTAAAGGAAGTAAGGAGCCTTCAGCGGGTCGATTGTGTCGAGGCTCAATTCCTTTGCCACTGGCATTGCTCCACCGAAGATGAAACGGTCATACAATGAATAAGTGAGGTTGATTTCATCGGGAGCCATTACTTTTTCCATCATGAAGCTGCTGCGCAGGCGTTCGGTGTCGTAGGTTTTGACGTCCTGAGGGTGGCATGCAGTTTGAATCGTGTAGTTTACTTGTGCCATAGCCGCAATAGAAGATGTGGCAAGCACCAATGAAAGAACAAGATGTTTCATGTCGTGTATTGAATTTATTTTAAACTGTTATTACTTTTTGTTTTTACAATTTTACGGTGGTTTATCCACATCATGGCACCGGTAAAGAATACAAGGGCGGCGATGCCTATGTACTTGAGCGATACGGTCATGTGATAGATAATCCACGAGAACGGGCTTGAGGCAAAGTCGAGTGCTGCCGCGCTGTGGAATCCTTCGGGAATCTTTACTGCGGCATCTTGCGTCTGTGCATATACGTCTTGTGCGGCAAGTGTGAATGCCGGAGCAAGGTTGGTGACGAAGTACACGCCGATGACGAGCATTACGAGCCCGATTACGAATGTTTTGAAAACATTACCTTTTGTGATAGGCAATACAAGAGGGAACAAGTAGAACATTCCTGCAAGCGATGCAAGTGGCAGGAATTCGTTGCCCGGGAGTACTACGGCCAGCAGGATGATGACCGGAATGAGGAGCAATGAAACGACGAGCGTTGCCGGGTGGCCAATGACAAGTGCCGGGCTCATGCCGATGTTAAGACCCTCTGAGTTCTTGAATTTGCGTGCGATGAGTTGCCTTGTCGCGTCTGATATAGGCATAAGACCTTCGATAAACAAGCCTGTGATGCGTGGAATGAGTTCCATCACAGCTCCCATTTGAATGCCGAGCATCAATACTTTAGGCAAGTCGTAGCGTGCGAATGCGCCTACTGCACAGCCTACTATGACGCCGAGGAACAATGGCTCGCCAAGCAGGCCGAAGCGTTTTTTCATGCCTTCGGCGTCGATGTTAATCTTGTTGACTCCCGGAATTTTGTCAAGGAATTTGTTTATTGCTATTGCAAACGGTACCATGCCGGCGCAGAAAGGTTGCGGGATGGAAATGCCGTCCATTTTTTCGTAGAAAGACTGGAATTTCTTGGCAGTGAGGTCGGCAATAATCAATGTGAGGATGTAGCAGATGATTGCTGCAAAGAATCCCCATAACAGGCTCTCGGTGACAAAATATACAATGGCGCCAATAAAAGCGAAGTGCCAATAGTTCCACAAATCGATGTTCACCGTGCGTGTGGTGCGCGTTATGAGCATCAGCAGGTTAACGCCGAGGCACACAGGAATTACAAATGCTCCTACCGATGTGTTGTAGGCTATACTTGCCGCAGCCGGCCAGCCCATGTCGAACACGGCAAGCTGCAAGTCGTAGATTTTCACAACTTCCTTAAGTGCCGGGCCGAGAGCCGTTGTGAGCAGCGAAGTCACAATCGACAACCCTACGAATCCCACACCGATGAGCAAGCCGCTTTTTACGGCTTTCCCTGGCTTTACCTTGATGCAGATACCTAATATGGTGAAGATTATAGGCATCATCACAGGAGCGCCAAGGCCTAATATGTAGTTGAATATTTTTTCCATGTGATAGTTATTTGATTTTTATTTCCAGAGGCTGTCTCAGTGCCTCGCTGAATTGTTTGAGGTACGCATTCCATTCGTCCGACGAATTTATGCCACCTTTGCTCCATCCGCTACCCCAATAATAGGTAAATGTGCTTCCGGGGGTATAATCGCTTGTAGCAAGGACATGACCGAGCGCACTTGAACGCTCTTTGTCAAACCATTTTACGCCTGCACTCGTCAATTTCTCGGGGAATGCCGCACCTACATATATAATCCCGTTGTTGTTTTTTGTATTGTCGGTAGAGTCGGCATAGGCTATATAGCCGGCCGCACCGTCAAACGCAAAGCCTTCAGGATTCTGCTCGTGCAAGGCTATGCCCACTGCGACAGGAGTTGCTGATTGAAGTCCGGCATAATTGATTCGAGTACGGTTCAAGTATGAGCCTTTGTCGAGGGAAATGATGCGTGTTTCTACGACAGAATCATTCCCGGCAATTGTCAACGGGTTGAATTTCAATTCCATTGAGAAGCGCAGAGGCCCATTGTCGAGTATGCGGTATTCTTTGTAGCAATAAGGGTAGACTATTGTGGAATCGGCTGTCATCAATGCGGCCGTGCCTCCTCCAAGTGTTTCTCCAACGCTGTAGCAGTCCATTCCGTTTCCATGGTCGACATGGTAGGTGAATGAATTGTACAGACTATCGGCTTCGGCATTTCTGCCTTTGCTGCGCAATTCGGCTACCTTTGCGTTTAATTCAGGGTCGAGGAACATGCGATACCGTTCTTCAATTACCGGATAAGGCACACTTTTGGTCATGATGTCATATCCATAGGCTTTTTCTCCCCTTGCTTGAAGAGCCGGTCCGTAAGCGCGGTATGCCGATTTGTCATTTTCCCATGCTATGTCATCTACGCGCTCGGGATATTGTTTTCCGCAAGACACGGTGTCGACCGGTGCCGGAGTACCGTGTGTCAGCGCATATTCGGTTGAGCTTCCGGCTTTTACTGATGCTTGGAATATGAGCATGTCGTCATAGGTTACTTGGAAAGGCACCTCTTCTTGCGTTGATTGGTTTACAATCACTGTGTTGGCAAAGTCAATGCCTTGCAATTGCGACAATGGAATTTCGACCATTTCTCCGTTACGGTCGAATGACGACGGATTGCTTATTGTGACGAGCTTTTCATTTTGAGGGTTGCATCCTGCCATGACGATGCCGCACAGCAGGATGGTTCCCAAATTTATAATGTGTTTCATACTTGACTGGTCCGTATGTTAAAAATGTTTCATTTCGGTTGCTTGCCGATGTATGCAAGTATTCCGCCGTCAACATACAGGATGTGTCCGTTAATGAAATCAGAAGCGTCTGATGCCAAGAAGATTGCCGGACCCATAAGGTCTTCGGGAGTTCCCCATCTTGCAGCCGGAGTCTTTGAGATGATGAATGCGTCAAATGGATGGCGGCTTCCGTCGGGTTGCAATTCGCGCAACGGAGCGGTTTGCGATGTCGCAATATAGCCCGGGCCTATTCCGTTGCATTGGATGTTGTATTCGCCAAATTCAGATGCGATGTTGCGGGTAAGCATTTTCAGACCTCCCTTTGCGGCAGCGTAAGCCGACACGGTTTCCCTACCGAGTTCGCTCATCATCGAGCAGACATTGATGATTTTGCCATGACCCTTCTTTATCATTCCCGGAATGACAGCTTTTGCCATGATGAACGGAGCCACGAGGTCTACATCGATGACTTGGCTGAATTCGTTTACCGACATGTCGCACATCGGGATGCGCTTGATTATTCCGGCGTTATTGACAAGGATGTCTATAGTGCCTATTTCTTTTTCGATGGTTGCAACCAATTGTGCAACTTGGTCTTCTTTCGTTACGTCGCAAACGTATCCGCGCACTTCGAGCCCTTTTTCCTTGTAAGCCTTCAATCCACGTTCGAGTGAAGTCGGATTGCTGCTGTTGAACACTACTGTTGCCCCTGCGTTAACGTATGCTTCGGCAATGGCAAATCCTATGCCGTGGGATGCGCCGGTTACGAGCGCGATTTTGTTTTTTAGTGAAAAATCTACCATGTTTTTAGGTTGTTTGGAAATTTTTCCCAAAGTACTTTAATAATATATTCTTTACGGGTGACAAATCGTTCAATTTGGGGCAATATGCTTGCTTGAAGTGGGATTTTGACCGCAAAAGAGACTTTAATGAACCAATATTCAACCTTTCATTGGCCATGTGAAGCTAAATTCGTGACATTAAAATTTTTTTACTATGAAACTGTTTTTGACGGCTCTTTTCGCAGTGCTGTTGTTTGCTCCTGTCCGTTCATCTAATTTGTCGATAGTAGGGGAAGCGTATAGTGGTACGTCGGTGAATTCTGCCATATTCCGTAATAATTCGGTGGTGACAGATGTTAAAAATAATCTCCAATACATCTCTTATTATGACAATGACGGTTATGTCGTGCTTGGCAAGCGCGTCTCGGGTGCATCCGAGTGGGAAGTCGCTCGCACGCAGTACAAGGGAAATATCAACGATGCCCACAACGTCATAAGTATAATGGTGGACGGAGACGGCTATCTGCATGTAGCATTCGACCATCATAACAACAAGTTGAATTATTGCCGCAGCGTTGCTCCCGGTTCGTTGCAATTGACCGATAAGTTGTCGATGACGGGAGTTGACGAGGATTTTGTTACATATCCCGAATTTTACAAATTGGCCGACGGAGATCTTCTGTTTGTCTATCGTTCAGGCGGGTCGGGTCGAGGAAATCTTGTCATGAACCGATACGACCTTTCCTCACAGACGTGGAAGCGCGTGCATGACGTGCTTATCGACGGCGAAGGCGAGCGCAATGCTTATTGGCAGGTGTGTGTCGACATAAAAGGAACTATCCATGTATCTTGGGTGTGGCGCGAATCGTGGCTTGTGGAAACAAATCACGACGTGTGCTACGCTTGCTCGCATGACGGTGGCGTGACGTGGCAGAAGTCTACGGGAGAAACCTATTCTCTGCCGATAAATGCCGACAATGCCGAATATGTGTGGCGCGTGCCACAGGGGAGCGAGTTGATTAACCAGACGAGCATGAGCGCCGATGCCGACGGGCATCCTTATATTGCGACCTATTGGAAGGAGCAGGGTGACAGCATACCTCAATACAGGCTCGTGTGGCTTGATGCCGATTCATGTTGGCGGCAAGCTGTGGTGAGCGAGCGCAAGACACCTTTCTCTTTGTCGGGCGGAGGTACTAAAATGATTCCTATTGCTCGTCCTCGTGTGGTCGTAGACGGGAAGAAGGCTTATTTCTTGTTCCGTGATGAAGAGCGTGGCAGTCGAGTGTCGATGGCTGTAACCGATAATATAGATAAAGGTAATTGGACGATAACCGACTTGACCGATTTTAGCGTGGATGCGTGGGAACCTTCAATCGATACCGAGTTGTGGAATCACAAGCATGAATTGAACGTCTTTGTCCAGACCACACATCAAGGGGATGGCGAAAAGACTGTGGAATCGGCGCCAACGCCGGTCTATGTGCTTGAATTGTAATGCGTAAACTAATTTCTTAAAACATAATAAGATATGAATAACATTTTGAAGACGCTCGCGGCATGTGCGGCACTGGCGGCAGTATGTATGCCTGTATCGGCCAAACAGAGCGAAAGCGAGCAAGTGAGAGGATTGATCGACAAGGTCAACCGCCACTGGCAATCGGAGAACAGCCCCGAAGTGCGCGCCTTCTGGGACAATGCTGCTTATCACACGGGTAACATGGAGGCTTATTTCCTGACTGGCAATGAGGATTATCTTGCCTATTCAGAGGCATGGGCCGAGCATAACCAATGGATGGGAGCCAAGAGCAACGACCGTAGCAATTGGAAATACAGCTACGGCGAAACCGATGATTATGTGCTGTTTGGCGACTGGCAAATTTGTTTCCAAGTATATGCCGACTTGTACAATATTCTACCTGACGACAACAGGATACGTCGCGCCAAGGAAGTCATGGAATATGAAATGAGCACACCTAACAATGACTATTGGTGGTGGAGCGACGGCCTTTATATGGTAATGCCCGTAATGACAAAGTATTATAAGATTACAGGCAATCAAAAATATCTCGACAAGCTGTATGAGTACATCCAATATTCCGACAGCATAATGTTTGACAAGGACGAGAATCTCTATTACAGGGATGCTAAATATGTGTACCCAAAGCACAAGAGCGTGAACGGAAAGAAAGATTTCTGGGCTCGTGGCGACGGATGGGTGCTTGCAGGCCTTGCAAAAGTGTTGAAAGACCTTCCTGCCGATTACAAGCATCATGATTTCTTCGTTAAAAAGTTCCAAGCCCTCGCCAAGGCTGTTGCCGCATTACAACAACCTGAAGGATACTGGACTCGCAGCATGATGGATCCTGAACATGCTCCCGGGCCGGAGACGAGCGGCACGGCTTTCTTCACTTACGGAATATTGTGGGGTATCAACAATGGTTATTTGAGTGAAACCGAATATATGCCAGTTGTAGAAAAGGCATGGAACTACTTGTCTAAGAAGGCCGTGCAAAAATCGGGCGCAGTGGGTTACGTTCAGCCGATAGGCGAGAAGGCAATCCCGGGACAAGTTGTTGACGAAAATTCGACTGCCAACTTCGGCGTGGGTGCATTCTTGCTTGCCGCGTGCGAATATGTGCGCTATCTTGAAGTGCGCGAGCAGGTTGCAACTTCCGACCGTGCTTACTGGTGCGACCTTGCCTATAAGATGGCTGCTCCGGTATTGAGCAACATGGCCGAAGGCAACTTGCACAAGAACATGGTGCTTGAATTGAGCCCGAACTGGGACGGACGCGACAAGAATGTGGCTTATATGGAATGCTTCGGCCGATTGATGGCCGGCATCGCTCCTTGGCTCACTTTGCCTGACGACAATACCGCCGAAGGCCAGCAACGCAAGCAATTGCGCGAGTGGGCTTTGAAGAGTTATGCCAATGCAGTAGATCCTGCAAGCCCTGATTATCTCGCTTGGCGCGGACATGGACAGGCTCTCGTGGATGCTGCTTATGTCGCCGAGAGTTTCTTGCGTGCTTACGACCAACTGTGGATGCCGCTCGACGAGACTACCAAGGCTCGTTACATCGAAGAATTTACCCAATTGCGCCGAGTAGATCCTCCTTATACCAACTGGCTGTTGTTCTCTTCCACGATTGAAAGTTTCCTTGCAAAGGCCGGTGCCGAATATGACCAATATCGCGTGAACTCTGCAATACGTAAGGTCGAAGAGTGGTACACGGGCGATGGCTGGTATGCCGACGGTCCAAGTTTTGTGTTCGACTATTACAGCAGCTATGTTTTCCACCCGATGTATCTTGAAACGCTTCAAGCAATGATTGATTCCAAAGACTACACTCGCATCGATTATAAGAAGTATTATGCACGAGCACTTACAAGGGCACAGCGTTTCAGTATTATTCTTGAACGTTTCATTTCGCCCGAAGGCACATTCCCGGTATTTGGACGTTCCATCCCTTATCGTCTTGCCACCATGCAACCGCTTGCACTGATGGCTTGGTACGAACAGTTGCCTGCCGGCTTGAGCAACGGACAAGTGCGCGGAGCGTTGACGGCAGTGATGAAGCGCATGTTTGCGTCGGATGCTAATTTCAACGAAGGTGGATTCTTGACAATTGGTTTTGCAGGAAAGCAACCTAACATTGCCGACTGGTACACCAACAACGGTAGCTTGTATATGGCCTCATTGGCGTTCATGCCTCTTGGATTGCCGGCTTCACATCCATTTTGGACCGATGCTGTTCAGCCATGGACAAGTGTAAAAGCTTGGGGAGGAAAGCCGTTCCCGAAAGATCATGTATGGCGCGATACCATCAGAACCTCTGATTTGTTCTAAGTCGAAAATAAATTATTGTTAAATACGGTTTGAGCCCGGACGGTTGTAACCCGTCCGGGTTTTTTGACATTTATTTAAAATGATTTTAGTCCCGTACCGGGATGTTTGCGGCTTTTTGCATAAAATTCGCCTAATCGCTCAAAAAAGGCTGTAAACCGCCATTGCCCATTCTTTTTTCTTTCGACATTGGTGTTTTGTAGACGTTAATGAACGATTTTTCGTCCATTGCAAGAGTGCAGGTAGGCTAAATTTGCATCGTCTAAAAATTAATAGGCTGTGAATAATTTGTTCAGATTACCATTTCTATTTCTGCCATTGCTATGGCTTGCTGCGTGCAACCCCTCGCTGCCCGAAGGCGCTGAGGAGGTGGCCGAGGCTGTACAAATTTCACCCGATTATACAAGCATTACTATACCTTATAATATAGCGCCGCTCGATTTTTCGATAAATGCCGAAGGTAGCGATTATGTTACTCATGTGTATTCCTCAAAAGGTGATGGCTTGACTGTGAGCGGGCGCGATGCTAAATTCCCTGTCGACGAGTGGCACGAGTTGCTTGAAGAAAACAAAAGCGATTCACTGCTTGTCGATATTTATGTTAAAAACGACGGTAAGTGGGTTAAATATCCCACAATAAAGAATTATATAGCTGCCGATCCTATCGACCCGTACATTTCTTATCGTCTCATAGAGCCATCCTACGTCGGCTATGAAGTGATGACAATCAACCAGCGCAATCTCACCGACTTTAACGAGGATGTGATTTACAACAACTATGCGATTTCCGATGGTGAAAACGGGCAATGCGTGAATTGCCACAACTATCAAAACTATAACCGCGACGGGAACATGCAGATGCACTTGCGCCAGTTGAAAGGCGGTACGGTAATTGTCGTGGACGGGGAGATAAGAAAGGTCGACCTCAAGACGCCATATACGATTTCGGCCGGTGTGTATCCTTCTTGGCATCCGACCGAGAGACTTATAGCTTATTCGACAAACTTGACGGGACAAAATTTCCATACGCGCAATATAGAAAAGGTGGAGGTGCAGGATTCTGAGTCCGACTTGATTTTGTATGACATCGACAAAAACGAGGTGAGCATTATTGCAAACGAGCGACACAAGTTTGAGTCTTTCCCTGCATGGAGCCCCGATGGTAAATGGCTTTATTTCGTGTCGGCTCATTTTGAGGTTGAAGATGAAGAAATGGAGAACTGGTATTTGCGCGAAAGGTATGATTCAATACGCTACGACATATTCCGCAAGCCGTTTGACTTGAAGACTCGCACGTTCGGTGCCACCGATACGGTGTTCATGGCATCGCAATATGGCAAGAGCGCGACATTTCCGCGAGTTTCGCCTGATGGCAAGTGGCTGTTGTTTGCCCTTGGTGATTACGGCCAGTTCCATGTATGGCATAAGAGCAGCGACCTGTATGTCATGAATCTTGAGTCGCGCAAGGTTTACCCGTTGCGTGCAGCCAATAGTCCCGATGTTGATAGTTTCCATAGCTGGTCGTCTAATGGCCGGTGGATAATGTTTACTTCTCGTCGTGACGATGGTTCCTATACAAGGCTTTACTTTACGCACTTTGATGAGAACGGCAATGCAAGCAAGGCATTCATCCTCCCGCAGGAGGAGCCGGGATACTACGACGGGCTGTTCAAGTCGTATAATGTGCCGGAGTTCATGGTAAAGAAGGTGGAACTTGACCATCATGATTTATACGAGGTCATCAACAGTACTGAAGCTGTAAAGGCCAAGCAGCATGAAAGGGATAGCACAACTACTATAAAAGATGTTTCAGACGCGGACAATTTTTACGAATAGGGTTGAAAATTGTTTCAAAAAAAGGTAAAAAAGTACGCAATGAACTCATTTAAGATTTAAATGAACTAATAATGGATTTTAAATTCATATCAAGAAGATAATTTTAACGGCAATTACGAAAATGAATAACAAAATACATGGTTAGGGACCTGTTCGAGTGAGAACGTTAATAATTCTCTATGCTGTATCTATCAACTGTTTTTGCGATCGGTTCCAATTTTTGATTGACGGTATAAGTTATTTTCAAGTTTACCATACAATAAGTGTATATATTTTAAGGTAACGAAGATTTTTTAGGTTTTAGATGTGAAGCAAGCCTTCATGCGGCATTTTGTGTGCCTGTGTGGAAGTATTTGGCATAAGCTTAAAAACAGAGACAATAAATCAATATATTATGAAGAAAAAAGAAAACAACATTACTAACTTATCCGGCGGACGCAACGGCCGGCACTCCACTCTGTTCATGTGTGCCGCTGCTTTGGCAGTTACCGGATTCTTAGGCGTGTCGCCGGCTTCGGCCTACGCGGCAGCCGATCCGGCAGGACAGGTGAGCCAGCAGAATACTCGTAGGATCACCGGTACGGTCCTTGACGAGACCGGCGAGCCGGTTATCGGAGCAAGCGTTACTGAGAAAGGTACGAAAAACGGTATCGTTACCGACTTCAATGGTGAGTTCTTCTTGGATGTGAGGCCGGGAGCAACTGTGGAAGTCAGCTTTATCGGTTATGAACCGCAAGAGATGAAGGTAGGCGATAATACATCGCTTAAATTCGTCCTCAGCGAAGACTCTCAACTTCTTGAAGATGTCGTTGTCGTAGGTTTCGGTACTCAAAAGAAGGTAAACTTGACCGGTTCGGTTGCTACAATCGACTCCAAGGTTCTTGAAGACCGTCCTGTCGCAAATGCCGTACAAGCATTGCAGGGTGCAGTTCCGGGTATGTTGATTACCAACAACTCTGGTGCGCTCGACAAGACTGCTTCCATCAACGTGCGTGGTACCGGTACAATCGGTTCTTCGTCGGGAAGCCCTCTTATCTTGATCGACGGTATGGAAGGTGATATCAACACCATCAACCCACAAGATATTGAAACGATTTCTGTGTTGAAGGATGCTGCCGCATCTTCAATCTACGGTTCTCGCGCACCATTCGGTGTAATCTTGATTACTACTAAGAGCGGTAAGGAAGGCAAGGCCAAAGTAAGCTATTCAAACAACTTCCGTTGGGGCAAGCCGACCCGTATTCCTGACATGGTAAACTCTCTCGACTTCATCGACTTCTATGACGCTGCAAATATAAACGCCGGTAACGGTCAATACTTCCCCGATGGCGTACGCGAACGTGCCGAAGCTGTTATCGCAGGCGACTGGCAACAACAGATGCTTGTCGATGCCAATGGTACTGACTGGCGTGGCGACTGGAACATGTATGCAGCCAACACCGACTGGTATGACGTGGTTTACAAGGACTGGGCATTCTCTCAAGAGCACAACTTGAGCGTCACCGGCGGTACTGAAAGAATAAATTACTATGCATCGGCCGGTTATTTGCAACAATCAGGTCTTAGTGAAATATCGGAAGACTCGATGAAGCGTTACACCTTGACTGCCAAGATGAGCGCAGAATTGTCTTCTTGGGCTCGTTTGGACTTGAGCACACGTTTCGTTCGCAAGGACATGGACCGTCCTCGCGGTCTCGGTGGCGCGTTGTACGACAACTTGTCAATGAACTTCTGGCCTACCCATCCGCTTGTCGACAACAACGGTTACATGATGTGGGGTGTCGGACCTGAGTTGAAACGTATCGCCGAAGGTGGTTACAACTACAGCAATAATGACGACATCAACTTCCAAGGTGCCTTGATTCTTGAACCTATCAAGGGTTGGGTTACCCACTTGGAAGCCAATTATCGCATAGTAAACTACAGCTCTCGTGAAGAAGGTCTTCCTTTGACTTCTTACAATGCCCTTGGCCAAGCTCAAATCGGTTATGACAAGGACTCTTATGTAAGCAAGTCGCACGAACGTTCAAACTACATGAACATCAATGCTTATACCGAATATGCACGCAGCTTCGGCAAGCACAACGGTAAGATCATGTTCGGTTTCCAGACCGAAGGTTATCGTCGTGAAAATGACAGCTACACTGCTTATGGCTTGATCAATACCGAGTATCCATGGGGAGACTTGACGACCGATACATCTTTTACCGGCGAAGAGTTGAAGCCTAACATCGGCGGTAATTACAACCGTTGGGCAACTGCCGGTTTCTTCGGACGTTTGAACTATGACTACAACGGAATATACTTGGCCGAAGTCAACCTCCGCTACGATGGTACTTCACGCTTCAAGGAAGATTCTCGCTGGGGCTTGTTCCCGTCATTCTCTCTCGGTTACAACGTGGCCAATGAAGAATTCTGGGAACCATATCGCAAGGTAGTCAATACTTTGAAGGTGAGAGGTTCTTATGGTCAGCTTGGTAACCAAAACACCAATGACTGGTATTCTCAATATGAACAGCTCGTGCTTTCTACGGCTGCCGGCAACTGGATTCAAAACGGTGCAAAGCCTAACACCGCAATCTATCCTAACAGCAACGGTACTTACAACATGATTTCAACCTCTCTTACATGGGAGCGCATCAAGAGCTGGAACATCGGTCTTGACTGGGGATTGTTGAACAACCGCTTGACCGGATCGTTTGATTACTATCAACGCAAGACTACCGGTATGGTGGCAAACGGTCCTGAGTTGCCTGCAGTACTCGGTGCAAACAACCCGCAAATCAACAATACCGACTTGTTGACATCAGGTTTCGAATTGTCAATCCAATGGAACGATCGCTTGGCTAACGGATTCGGATATAGCATCGCAGCTTCATTGTCGGACTCTCGTGCGAAGGTTACAAAATATGCAAACAACCCGACAAACGACCTTGGCAACTACATCGAAGGCGAATACATCAACAACATATACGGTTATGAAACTGTAGGTATCGCCCAATCGGATGAAGAGATGAACGCTTACCTCGACATGCTCGACCAGAACTACTACAACTACCACGGTGAATATCCTGAAACTCCGCGCATGGGTCAATCAGCCCTTGGTGACAAGTGGGCAGCCGGTGATATCATGTATGCCGACTTGAACGGTGACGGTGAAATCAATAGCGGTGAAAACACTCTTGAAGACCATGGCGACTTGAAGAAAATAGGTAACAAGACTCCGCGTTACTCTTTCGGTATCAATTTGAGCGCCGACTGGAAAGGATTTGACGTGAGCGCGTTCTTCCAAGGCATCCTCAAGCGCGACATCTGGCAAGACAGCTGGTTGTTCTGGGGCGCAACAGGTGACCCGCGTAAGTCTACCTGCTTCACTCAGCACCTTGACTACTGGAGCGAAGACAATCCTGATGCTTACTATCCACGTCCTTACTTCAACGGCAGCCGTG
The DNA here is from genome assembly GCA_905207705.1 of uncultured Prevotellaceae bacterium. Lineage (GTDB taxonomy): Bacteria > Bacteroidota > Bacteroidia > Bacteroidales > Muribaculaceae > Avimuribaculum. Next base: position 38,597 of record CAJLMA010000003.1, on the reverse strand, counting down.
GCGACTTCCACTTGAACAAGAACCAATATTGCCAGACTCGCTACTTGCAAAACGCAGCTTATATCCGCTTGAAGAACGTGCAACTCGGATACACTCTTCCTGCCGAATTGACAAAGAAGATTTCTGTTGAAAGATTGCGTTTCTACGTTTCGGGTGAAAACCTCTGGGTAGGTACTAAGATGGCTAAGATGTTTGACCCTGAAACCGTTGACGGCGGTAACACCGGCGGAACAAACAAGAACATCGGTGAAGCATACCCATTGTCAATGACTATTTCATTTGGTCTTAACGTAACAATTTAAGCAACAACACATCAAGATATATAGATATATGAAAAAATATAGATATGCCAAATGGCTTGGCTGCTTGACTGCAGTCGCAATGATGTCCGGATGTAATGATTATTTGGACATAACACCGCCAACGGGCATTCCACCCGAGAACTATTTCAACAGCGACACTGAGTTGGCTGCTTACGTTGACGACATGTATGAGGATTTCCTTCCGTCTCACGGAGGTATGTACTCATGGGGTATTTTCGGAAATGATTCCGGTACTGATAACATGGTCGGCAGCAACCCGAGCAGCAGCTATGTCGGAACTTGGTATACCGGAATGTCGGACGGTAACTATTCGTTCAGCAAGATTACCCGTTGCAACTATTTCTTCAAGTATGTGATGCCTAAGTATGAGACAGGTGCACTGACTGGAGAAGAAAGCCTTATCAAGCACTATATAGGTGAAGTTTACTTCATGCGTGCTTTGGCTTATTTCGACCTTTACAAGCAATTCGGCGACCTTCCTATCGTTAAGGAAATGTTGCCCGACGATCAAGCCGTGCTTGTTGAAGCCAGCAAGCGATTCCCTCGCAATGAGGTTGCACGCTTCATCTTGTCCGACCTCGACATCGCTTCGGGTTACTTTAAGGACACCGATGCTGCAACTCCCGGCGTGGCAGAAAAGACCCGTATCTCTAACGATGTGGCAATGTTGCTCAAGTCTCGTCTTGGATTGTATGAAGCATCGTGGTTGACATATCATGCCGACTATGTTCCGGGCGGAAGCCAATGGACAGGTAAGGACATGTATCCAAACTACCAATATCCTGCAGGTTCTCGCGAAGCCGAAATCAACTACTTCCTTGAACGTGCTTACAACGCTGCCGACTCTGTAGTAAAGAACCATCCGCTTGTTCAAAATACAGGCAAGGTGCAACAAAGCACAAGCGACCCTGCCAATCCTTATATGGACATGTATGCCACAGAAGATATGTCGGGCTACAGCGAAGTTGTTCTTTGGCGTCCTTACAGCCGTACCCTCGGCGTAGGCCACTGCGTGGTTTACAACGCCCAAGTTACCAATGCCGGCGTGGGAACTACTCGCAGCCTTGTCAACAGCTTCTTGATGGCAGACGGCTATCCTACTTATGCAAGTCCAAATTATACTTATGAAGAAGACGGTATCAAGAAAGTACGTCAAAACCGTGATGCCCGCATCACAGTGTGGTTGAAAGAGCCGGGTCAGATCAACTACTTCATCAATGTAGACAGTGAACTTGGTGAAGCAGGACAGATTACTGAGCCAACTAACCCTGCAATCACTTCTACCGACGACTCAAAGGGTAAGGCCGTTACAGGTTACATGTTGCGCATGGGTAACTCCTACGATAAGGAGCAAAACAGCAACAATGGCGGTTACATCGGTTCTCCTTCTTACATGGCTTCGGAAGCTTATCTTAACTACATAGAGGCTTATTACATGCGTCACGGTGGCCTTGGTGGAAATTGCGAAACCTATTGGAACGAATTGCGCCAAAAGCATGGTAACATTACTGCTTCTATCCAAACCACAATCAATGCTACCGACATGACCAAGGAACTTGGTTCAGGCGACTGCAACTACGACTGGGGTATCTATAGCGCAGGCAAGGTTCTTGATGACAAGACTCTGTACAGCATCCGCCGCGAACGTCGTTGCGAACTTATGGGTCTCGGATTGCGCGACTTGGACTTGAAGCGCTGGCGTTCTATGGACCAATTGAAGACTAAGAAGTATCACATCGAGGGATTCCAGCTTTGGGCTAACAGTGATGGTGATATAGTATCTGATTATACTTATCGTCGTTTGGCATACGATCCTGCTGATCCTCGTTCAACCGTGTCGGCTCCAGATCGCAGCTTGTTCCTCCGCCCGTATGAAATATTGCTTTCATCGACGGCTTATGACGGACTTGGCTGGCACAACGCTTACTACTTGCGTCCTATACCTATCAAGCAATTCGACCTCTGCGGTGAAGGCATCCTTTACCAGAACCCGGGTTGGAGCTTGGAAGCAAACGATGCTCCGCTTGATTGATGACATAATCTAATGATAAAATATTTTCGGGGCCGGAGGCGGTCATCGTCAAAGGCCTCGAAAATTTCAAATAACAGTTTTTTCATCTATATTTTAACGTTAATTTTTTATGAAAGCAAGATTTTTACTTCTCGGTGCAGCTGTTGCCATGATGGCAGGAACAGCATTTGCACAAGAAAATCTCCTCGAGAATGGTGATTTCGAGGAAACAGTAACTACCATGGACTCTTGGGATGACGGCGTTACAAACGTTGCTGAATACATTCCGGGATGGGATCGCAAGTTGCAAAGCGACGGTACCGAAGCCGAATATGTCGCAAATGACATAAACAACGCAGGTTTCGACCGCTGGCAGGCAATTCCTCGCATCATGCCTGTTACCGATGCCGATGTTGATGAAACCAACGACCCTAATTTGGTAATGCCGGGCAGCTCTTGGCAATATTTCCGTATGCAACGTTACATGTGGAACGGATGGAGCGATACAAAAGGTTTGCAACAAACTGTAGACGTTGTTCCCGGTGAAACTTACACTTTCAGCGGAATTTTCCGTGTTCCAAGCACCGGCGGTACTCGCGATAAGCAACCGGCAGTTCGTTACATTCGCGTATATGAAGGTGCAGTTCTTTCAGGCAATGGTATGACCGGTGGTCTTTTGCTTGCAGAAAAACAAATCACTCCTCTTGAAGATGGAACTGAAGGCGAAATGCAACCTTGGACTGAATTTGAACTTACAGGTTTGGTGACAAATTCAGAAACTCAAATGGTAGTTGCCATCGGTCTTAACTCAGCCGGTGGACAAGGTGACGGAATGCCTGCCAATGAAAATGTACGCGTAGACTTTGATGAACTTGTATTTGCTGCAGGTGGTGGTGACGGAGACGGTGTTGAAGGCGTAGCTACTGACAACATGCAAATCTTCACCATGGGTAATATCCTTCAAGTGAACGGCGCTCAAGCAGGTACTCCTGTAAACATCTATGACATCGCAGGCAAGCTTGTTTACAGCACAGTAGCAGGTGCCGAAACTTTGACAATCGACCTTGGCAACTATGGCAAGGGTGTTTACATTGCAAACGTGGGTGGACAATCCAAGAAATTCATCCTCTAATATAATTTAACGAAACTTGGTAATGGAGTAATGGAAACTTTATTCTATTACCAAGTTTTTGCTATAATAAGTGTTGCCTTGATTTCCGGGGAAACACTTTTTTAGACCCTATTCATCAACGGCGGCAATCGCCACAATCCGCACCGTTCAATAATGTAATTCGGCGGCAAAGCCGGCGAGGACGTTGAACGAATCTCACGTATCGACACCAACATTCGCAAGAAATCATCCCACACCGCATGAAGCGGAGTATTCATGCAGCGGGCCGACGAGCATCGAGACGTGTGGCATGAGGATAATGGTAATTGCCCGGTGAATAAGACAAGTGCAATCAATTTTATTTTAAAATCTTTTATATATAATGAAAACGAAGTTATTTTTATTACTCTCAGCTGTGATGATGTGGTGTACTGCAGCATTTGCGCAAGAAACTGCCATCACAGCTCCTGAGGCCGGCGTGGACTACTACATAGTCCATTCGAGCGGCATGTATCTGAGCAATGATGCAGGAAAGCTTAAAATCATGACCGCCGGCACGACAACGGCACAACGTTTCCAATTTGAGGCCGTTGCAGGTAGCGAAGGCGTTTATAACATCAAGCTTGTCGAGACTGGACAATACTTGGCAGGCGACGCTCCTGACGGTTGGACCTTGACGTGGGTAGATGATCCTGCCGGCAATGAAATGGCTCAATATGAATTGAACGTATCTTACATGTCCGACCAAATCACCATCAGCTGCGTAGGCATGGCAGATGGTGGCAATTGCATCGGCTCTGACAATAATAATGAGGGAGGAGGCGTGTACAGCAACAAGGATGGTCTTGATGGAAAGCACCTGTGGCACTTGGTTGAAGCAGGCGAGGAAGTCATCAACACTTCAAACCTTGAAAGCGCCATAACAACTGCCGAGGAGACTCTTGCCGGCGCTACAATAGGCGAGGAACCGGGACAATATCCTCAATCGGCAGCCGACGCTTTGACAGCAGCCATCGCGGCAGCAAAGGCCGTGCTTGAAAATCCTGAAAGCCAGGCAGCAGTAAACAGCGCGGTTAACGACCTCAATGCTGCGATTGTTGCTTTCAACGAATCGGTAAATCCTGAAGAAGGTACTTATATCGACGGTGAAAGCCAAGTACTTTCGACAAAGACCGATTTGCACTTGACCGACATTAAGCCGTTGCGCAATGGTGCGACAGTAGATTTGCAATCGCCCGACGCATGGTTGTTCTTCGACAACGTGAAGCCTTCTATAGCAATCGACAACTACTTGAAGTCGGTTACCGTGAATGGCGAAGCAATTGAGCCGGGAGTGAACGCCCGCGTGAACATCTATTTGCAAGGTACGGTAATCATCCCGCAAGACAGCGACTATGTAGCACTTGAAGCTTGGACAGGTGAAAACTATACAGGCGAAAAGGCTGAATATGAAGTGACAAAGCCTTATCAGGCTCTTGGCGAATTTGACAACGCCATCAAGTCTATCAAGTTGAAACGCGGTTACATGGCAACACTTGCCAACGAAACCGACGGTTGCGGTTATAGCAAGGTGTTCATCGCCGACAAGGAAGATGTTGAGATACCTGTGCTTCAAGAAGAATTGAACGGCAAGATATCTTACATACGTTGCTTCCGTTGGCAATGGGTATCAAAGAAGGGCTGGTGCTCAAGCGGCAGTGGCTGGTTCAACGAACTTGGATTGACCAACTCCACTTGGTACTACTCTTGGAGTGCCGACAAGTACACTACCGAAGACTCTGAGTATGCACTTATCAAGCAAAATAAGGGATGGCCAGACTTCCCTGTAATCAATCCTAAGGAAGATGTTACACACTTGCTCGGATACAATGAGCCTGACCGTCCAGAACAAGCAAACGCAACGGTACAGACAGCCATCGACCAATGGCCGAAGATGATGGAATCGGGAATGCGCCTTGGTACTCCTGCCATCGCCGACAACTTGAGCTGGCTCTATGAATTCCTTGACGAAGCCAAGAAACGCAACTACCGTGTGGACTATGTAGCTATCCATGCTTACTGGGGTGGCCCCGGCGGTGCACAGAACGTTGTTGATGGTGAGGGTAACGTAAGCATCGAAAAGTGGAAACAAAAATTGGAAGAAATCCACAACCGCACAGGCCTTCCTATCTGGATTACAGAGTGGAACAACGGTGCAAACTGGACTCACGGCAATGAACCTTGGCCGGGCGACTCGGCAGGCAATGCTCAAAAGGCTCGTGCCGACCTTGAAAAGATCATCAAGTTGTTTGACGAAACTCCTTGGATCGAGCGTTATTCAATCTATAACTGGGTAGGTGACGAAACTGCTATCGTAATCGGTCAAAGCGACTCAGACGGTGATGGCCTTATGGACAACAACGGCAAGTACACTGCAGGTGGCCCGTTGAACCAGAAGTTGTCTTATGCAGGTGAATTCTATGCCAACAACAACGCCCCGATGGCTTACAATGCTGAATATGCAGTAGAACCGTCATGGGAAGTGGTTGCTCCTATCATGTCGGCTTCGTTCAACCAGAATGACGAAACTGTTGATATTTCTTGGACCGACTACCTCGGCGAACTTACCGATGAATGCTATGTTGAACGTAAGACCGACGGTGGAGAATGGGAAATAATCGCGACATTGCCTGCTTCTTACAAGAACTCTTACAGCGATGCAACAGTAGCTCCGTTTGAAGAATCTCATTCTTACACTTATCGCGTACGCATCAAATGCGGTGAAGAGGAAGCTGTTTCTGAAGAAATCACAATCGATATTCCTGTAATTGCCGGAACAGGTGACGTGCGCGTATCGGAAGTGTCACTTTCCGACTTGGAATGGAAATCAGTTTATTTTGACGGCAATGCTCCGTTTGCCGAGACTCCTGCCGTAGTATTCGGTAACTTCAACAGCAATTCTCGTTCATTGTTGACTTATGGCGTGCAAAGCGTAGGCACTACAAGTTTCCGTTTCAAGGTAGACCCATGGTCTTATCAAAATGTGACATCTATGCCGCGTCCTGAAGATGGCTCTTTCGTAGTAGCTAAGACAGGCCATTACAATTGGGGTGATCTTGAAGTTGAAGCCGGAACAAATAGCGGAACAAATACACGCTGGGTATCGGTTACTTTCGAAAAACCGTTTGCCGAGACTCCGGTAGTATTTGTAAGTCCAAGTTCGATAACTTCAGGATGTCCTATATATGCTCGTGTTCGCAATGTCACCAACGAAGGCTTTGAAGTACATTATACAGTTGAGGATGGCAACGCCGATGTAGGCCTTTTGCGCATGTCGTTCAGCTATTTCGCAATCGTTCCCGGAACTACCACTCTTTCTGACGGTTCGGTTGTAGAGGTTGGCAAGACTGCCGAAACTGTAGGAGAATTGAGCAAGAAGGGTGATATTGTATTCTCTTCTGCTTTTGATGAAGCTCCTATGTTCTTGTGCGGATTGCAGACTTCAAACGACGAATATACAGTGAACATGCGTTACAGCGACTTGACAAACACAGGTGTTACAGTATTGAAGCAACGTGAAAAGTCAAACGGCAAATCTGTAACCGTGGCAACTGACGCAGTGGGCTGGATGGCAGTGTCGAAGAGCTTCGGCGGCGTGCAAGGTGTTGAAAACGGATTGAGCGACAGCTTCCGTGTTTATCCTACTATCACCGACGGAACTCTCAATGTCGTTGCCGAAGAAGGTACCGAACTGTATGTATTCAACATCAACGGTCTGTTGGTTAAGCAAGAAACTTATGCAGGACAATCACTCGACGTGAGCGACCTTGCAGCAGGTATTTACTTCTTGCGTAACTCTGCCGGTGAAGTTGCACGTTTCATCGTGAAGTAAAAACTTGAAATAAATTGCATGCTTGTCCTTTGGCATGTAGGAATATTAAGGCTGCGCATTGTGCGCAGCCTTTTTTTGTTGTGAAGACGCGATTCATCGCGTCTCTGAATGTGTTTTTTGATGCTGTTATTGAAGGTGTGTCAAAATTGCAACCATGATATTGTAGAGACACGATAAATCTCGTCTATACATGCTATCTGTACAGATTTAAGATTTATGAGACATCTTCTACTTATGGATGCCGGGATGTTTTTGCTGTTACAGGGACGCAATTTATCGCGTCTCTACTGTGTGGGTGGTGAGGTGTTTTTGTGGTCGGTGCGTGTGACGACACGGTGTGAAATGGCTCTATTGGTGTGAAATCAGGGCTTCTGCCTGCCAATATATGTGGGAAAACGAGGGATATTTTTAATATTTTGTCGTGATTGCTACCGTTTCAGCATGGAAATAATCGGAAAGGCGTGTATGTTTGTGAAAATACTTAAAAACAAGCGGTTTGTGGACATATGTTAGTCTGTTGTTTCATAAATGTAACAATATCATGAGTGGAATATTTATCTACTTTTCTGGGATATTTACCTACTTGCATGGTTCTATTGCACATTAATTTAGTGACCGATAATTGGCGCAGCCATTAATAGCTGACAGAAAACACGCGCCGTTAATTTGTCTTAGAACTATACAATTATTTTCTAAAATCTTTTATTTATAATGAAAACGAGATTATTTTTACTTTTCTCATTGGTGCTTTTGTGGTGCACAGCCGTGAAAGCGCAACCACTTACTGTCCCCGAGGAGGGAACCGAGTATTTTATAACTCACTCAAGTGGTCTGTTTTTAAGTAATGATGGCGGGACATTGAAAATCATGAGTCCCGGAGCTGTTACTGCGCAACGTTTCTTGTTTGAGGCTGTCGACGGAGTGGACGGAGCCTATAACATCAAGTTGGTCGAAACAGGCGAATACCTTTGGTCGGATGGCTATACTTTGAAGTGGACTGCCGATCCGGCATCTCTTTCAAATCCTTCTTTGGCTCAATACACGCTGTCGGTGGCTACTAATGATGCCAACTATATTGCCATCGCTTGCGTAGGTAAGGATGCAGGATGGAACTGTATTGGTTCTGATAATAACGAAGAGGGTGGTGGCGTGTATGCCGACAAGAGTGGAAACGATGGCAAGTATAATTGGAACTTGCAAGTCGCTACCGACGATGTAGTAACGACCGCTCTTGAGAATGCGATAGCCAATGCCGAGGCTGCTCTCGCAGCTGTTGAAATCGGTGAAGAGCCGGGGCAATATCCGCAATCGGCAGCCGATATCCTTACTGCTGCCATCAACGCAGCCAAGGATGTGCTTGCTAATCCTGTCGACCAAGCAACAGTCAACGAGGCGGTTACAACGCTCAACGAGGCAGTGAATGTTTTTAACAACTCGATGAATTCAATCACGTTAGATCCTGAAAAGACTTATTGGATCGTGCAAGTGTCATCGGGCTTGGTAATGGATACTGGCGGCACTGAATTTGTTATCAACACTCCGACAGGCGTGGCAACACAACATTACAAGTTCGTTCCAATTGAAGGAGAACCTAATGTTTACAATATACAAATATCTGATGGCAGCGGTTACTTCGCTTGGACCGGAGGATGGAATTCGGTTATTTCGACCGACCCGACAGCAGATGATGCCAAGTGGGTTGTAGAATTGCAAAATGCGGAGACGCTCGAAGTGGCATTCAACCGCCACGCACTCAACGGCCACATCGGAACTGATGGCACAGAACCCGGAAGCTCTGTTTATACCAACAAGGGTACTGGCGGAAACAGCAACTGGGTAGTCGTAGAAGCCACAGAAGGAGGCATGCTTACTTATGCTTTGGAAAAAAGCATCGCTGATGCTCAAGAATTGGTAGCCGGAGCCGAAGTTGGCGAAGAGGCATGGCAATATCCGCAGTCTGCCGTTGACGCGCTCAATGCAGCCATCGCTGCTGCTCAACAGGCATTGACATCTGCAACTACACAAGAAGAAATAAACACTGCATGGGCAACGTTGACAACTGCCATCGCAGCATTTGAAGATGGATGGAACAAACCGGTATTTGCTCCTGCTTCCGGAGAATTTTACCGTTTCTCTGTTGCCAAGTATAGCACAAATTACATGACCGCTACCGGCGGCAGCATCGGAACAGCCGAATACACTGCCGGCGATGCCAACCAGCATTGGTCGTTTGAAGCTGCAGGCAATGGTGCTTATTATGTAATAAACAACGGCAAGGCTCTTGCTTATGACTTCACATTGGTCGACAAAGCTCAAGCCCCGACATGGAAGATGGTTTATACGGCTACGAGCGGTGTCGACATGTTCTCGCTCGTGGAAGCTGAAGATGAGACTAAAGTGTTGACATTCTCGAGCGGCGAGACTCCTGCAATCCAAGATTTCGTTCCTTCGAACAACGCGCACTGGGGACGTTTTACAAAGGTTGACATGCCTAACGACCCCGACCGCACAGCCCTTGAAGACGCAATAGGTTCGGCTCGCACAACATTGCGCAACATCGACCGTGGCAATGAAATAGGCCAATGGAGCGATGCCAAGTGCGATGCATTCGAGGCAGTGATCGAGGAAGCTGAAGCATTGACGGGTGCAACTCAAGAACAAGTTGACGAAATGACCGAAAAGTTGAACGATGCTCGCACCGAGTTTGTAAACAATCCTAACCAAGTGATAAAGGATGACCTTGAAGGAATGCTTGCTTCGGCTCAAGAAATTCTTGACGAGGCAGTAGTAGGTATCGAAGTAGGCGAATGGTATCAATCCAAGCTTGACGAGGCTAACGCTCAACTTGCCGATTATCAAGAGAAAGCCGACAATGCAACAGAACAAGAAGAAGCCGACGCATTGACTCTCGAAGTTGGTGAGTGGGTTGAAACCTTGACAGGAAACACTGAACAACAAGACATAAAAGATGTGTTTGCTGACGCAGTTGAATGCGCACGCGCACTTTATGAGGCAGAAAAGGACAATGTAGGTTATGACAAGGGTCAACGTCCTCAAGCTGCAGTAGACACATTCAATACTGCAATTACCGCTGCCGAAGGCAACGCTGAACCGACAGTCGAAGATCTTAATACATTGCAAGCTGCCCGCAAGACATTCATCGACAGCGTTATTACAGTTGATCGTGCTGCCTTGAAGTCTGCAGTAGAAACTGCACAAGGTGAAGAATACCAGAACTTGGTGGCTGGAGAATTTGACGGTAACTATCCTCAAGAAGCAATAGATGCATTCAATAATGCCCTTGAAGCCGCTCAAGCTGCATTGACCGACCTTGAATTGACTCAAGAAGAAGTTGATGAAATTGTGGCTACATTAAATTCGGCAATGACTACGCTTACTGCATCGAAGGTTGTCATCAACTTTGCAGCTCTTGACGAACGTATAGCTTTGGCTAAGTCGTTGCTTGAATCTGTTACTGAGATTGGCGATGGTGAAGGTGAATGCCCACAATCGGTTGTCGACGCATTACAGTCGGTAATAACCGGTGCCGAAGAAATTGACCGTGCAGCAGTTTCGCAAGCTACAGTTGATGATCTTGTGGCAAACATAAACACAGCCATCGAAACATTCCGTGCCGGATTGGTTGAAAGTACCGGTCTTGCAGCCGTAATCGAAGAGGCTCAAGCATTGCATGATGAAGCAACCGAAGGCTTGAAGCCGGGTAACTATCCGTCAACTGCACTGATACAATTGCAAAATGCAATCGATGCAGCAACTGAAGTCCTCTCAAGCGAAACGAGCACTCAAGCCGACTTGCTTGCAAGCGTTGAGACATTAAAGGCCGCAATGGAAACATTCAAAGCTGCCGTGATTCCTGCCCACGACTTGACCGAGCTTGAAGCTCTTATCGCTGAATGTGAGGCATTCATTGCCGAATACACAAGCAACTCGATACTTGATGCCGCTCTTGCCGATGCCAAGGCAGTGGTTGAAAATCCTGACAACTACACGTCATCGGAAGTTGCCGACATTACTGAAACTCTTGAAGAAGCTCTTGAATATTCAAAGATACTTAATGGTGTTGCCGGCGTTGAATTGTCGCAATTGACCGTTACAAGCAACGGCGGTGTCCTCCGCGTGGCCGGTCTTGAAGGAGAAGCTACTGTAAATGTTTACTCGATGAACGGAACGCTTGTAGGAACAGTCGTTACCGTGGAAAATGAATATACATTCGACTTGGTTCCGGGTACTTATGTGCTCACAGTGGTTGACAATAACTGCAACGGAAGCCGTGTGGTAATTGTGAAATAATATATCTGATTAGCTATTTGGCTCTGTCCGTGGCATGCCTTGCGCATGCCACGGATTTTTTTATAGTTGCCACCCGGTAACATCAGGGGGGGGAAATCCAATACAAGTATTATGGTAGAGGTGGGTTGCGTCTAATGTTGTGAAGTTTTGCCGGTTTAACCGTTCCTGTGCGAGTGCTATCAGACGTGGTGAATAGCATCCCTACGATGACATGGTGCCGATAACCGGTTCATTGCGTATTTATTCCGGGTATTTGTAATCGGTCTTTCATGGGTTTCATCTGCATAGTTTTAGCTTTAATAGGCTGTAACAGGCGTATAGGCTATTTTTGTTTCATAAAAGGTATAAATTCCCGAAATGGCATATTTAAGTACCCTGTTGAATTATATTCGGACATTCTTGAAATACTTTTATTCTAATTTTAGACTGCAAAATTTACAGAGAGCGAACAATTTTTATAGAGGCGTTCGCTTGTAGGTTCCGATTTGAGGAATGAAATTAGATAAGCCGAAGGGCAATATATATTGCATCATTGACTTTTACCGTGATTGAATTTAACATAAAGCTAAAACGAAACTATGAATATAAGAAAAATCATAATGGCGTTGGCCTGTGTGGCAAGCTTTTTTTCAGTTGCTGCACGAAATGTGGAAGCCGTGGAGTCGGTTGAAACAAGTCGTGCGTTGACCGATGCCACCGATTTACATATAAATAGTGGTGACGCGCCCATTGCCGACGGAGTTACGGTAGATTTAGCCTCGGAAGACGCAGGGTTGTTTTTCGACAATGTATCTCCACAGAATGTTATTGACAAATATTCGACCGCAATTACTATAAACGGTGCCGCCATGGTTCCCGATGAAAATTGTCGCGTTTCCATATATAGACAAGGTACACTCGTGATGGCGCATCCGGCAGGGTATATGCCGCTTGAGACATTTGAGGAGGCCGATTTCACGGGAGAGTCTTCTAAATACGAAACAGGTTATTTTTATTCCAATGCACCGGCCGAGGAGGTCGCAGCCAACTTGCGTCGCGAGCTTGGACAGGAAAACGACATACGCTCGTTCAAGTTGAAACGCGGATACATGGCGACATTTGCCACCGAACCCGACGGGTTGGGATACAGTCGGGTGTTCATTGCAAGCGAGGGCGACCTTGAGACTGCATTGCCAAAGGAGCTGGCCGGTAAAGTCTCTTTTATAAGGGTGTTCAAGTGGCAAGAACCATCCAAGAAAGGATGGGTAGGCGGCAACAGCCAGACCAATCCGCCCGAAGGTTACCTTGAGGAGCAGTGTGACGTGACACGCAGCACATGGTTGTACAGCTGGAGCGACAATCCTGATTATGGCCGTTCGCCCGAAGTGAAAGGAACGCCGTGGCGCAATCAGGAATTTGTGCAAGAAAAGTGGGGTCATGGAGGCGATTGGAACTTGCTGTTTAACGTTACTGAATCATCCCACTTGTTGAGCTATAACGAACCCGACCACACCGAGCAATCAAACGTGTCGGTGTCAAAAGCCATTGAGGAATGGCCAAAGCACCTTCAGACTGGCAAAAGGCTCGGTTCTCCGGCCACTACCGATTTCAATTGGTTGTATAATTTCATGTCGGAATGCCGCAAGCGCAATTACCGTGTTGACTATGTAGCCATACATGCCTATTGGGGCGGACGTGGCAGCTCGGTGGTATGTTCGACAGTCGATGACTGGTATAAGGCCTTGAAAGAGGTGCATGAGAAGACTGGATGTCCGATTTGGATTACCGAATGGAACAACGGTGCTAACTGGACTCATGAGGGGTGGCCCGACAGCAAGCCCGAGCAACAGGAAAAGCAACGCAAGTTCATAGAGGAGGTACTTGCGATGATGGATACATGTTCTTTCATTGAGCGTTATTCAATATACAACTGGGTTGAAGAGAAACGTGCAATGTTCTGGAACAATCTCAATCTTACGCCGGCAGGGGAAGTGTATGCCAACTTCAATGCGGCACAGGCATTCTGTCGAGACAAGGAAGTGATACCCTCGTGGAGCTTCAGGGAAGACCCGCAATTGACTTATGTGTTCAATGAGGCTGACAATGCTTTTGAATTATCGTGGACCGACGTGAACTGCGAGCAAGTAGACGAGTATATAGTTGAAAAATCGGTAGGTGGTGACGTATTTGAAGAAGTTGCGAGGGTCAAGTTCCCGCAAATGTCTTATTCAGAACCTGTCGACTGTGAATTATCAAGCGGAAGCGTTATAGTTTATAGGGTAAAGGCGGTAGTTGACGGCGACGTGAAGACAACATCCAATGAAGTACAATACGGGGCTGTTGTGACCGATGCATCTGCTCCTGTGATTGGTAAAATCACTACACCCGAAGACATGAGGTTTTATGCTTACACCGACCAGTATGATGAAACTCCGGTGATTATCCTCGGCACGCAGACGTATCGCATGAAAACTCCGATGTTGCCGAAAATACAGTCATCTTCCAAATCGACTTGTGAAATAGGCGTGTCGATGTGGAATTACAACAAAGGACAGTCATTCGTTAGTCAAGACACATTGTCTTATATGATTTTCCCCCGTATAGGCGACTATGAATTGGGAGGGTTGAAGGCAAAAGTAGGCCGAATAGACAATGTAGGCGGCGATGTAGTGCATGTGGCATTCGATGGCGCGCTCGATGTGGTGCCGGTTGTGATGGCTTCGGTGCAAAACATGAGAAATGAATATCCGGCAGTGGCAAAAGTGTTTAATGTTACTGAAACAGGATTTGACATAGTGCTTCAACGTGAAGAATTGGCTACAGGTGTTATTTTGCCCGAAACTGTCAATTATGTGGCGTTGGAGCGAGGCGAAAGCGAATTTGGCGGTCGGAAGATAAAAGTGGAAGTTACTCCCGACGGAGCTGTGCCCATGAATGTGTCGCATCCTTATTACATAGATTACGAATCATACTTTGGCGACGCGGCTTTTTTTGCTGCGACCCAGACGATGAATGATGACGTGACTGCGACATTAAGAACCAATTGCATAAGCGGCGAACATGCCGAATTGTTTAAAGACCGTGAAAAGTCGGGCAATAGCGGACGCTCACAGGGAGATACTGCAGGGTGGTGCGTAATTGGCTCGGCAAACGGCAGTGTAGGTCTTGAAACGATAGCCGGAGGAAACCCATCGCTCGTGTATGACTTCGGGACTTGCGAGTTGCGAATGTCCGACAGGTCAGAAATGGCTTCGGTCGGCGTGTATTCCATTAATGGCCAATGTCTGCTTTATTCAGCATCGGCAATGTCGCTTTCACTTTCGTCATTGTTGCCGGGCATATATGTAGCCTTGTCAGGAGGGAAAAGCATTAAGATTATAAAAAACTAAACCAAATAACATTTTTTATCATTTCTAAATTTACACAACGTGAAAAAGCTATTTTTATCAGTACCATTATTGGCCTTGGCATTGTCCATGCCGTTTAATGGTTTTGCAGTAAATGCAGGTGCGCAAGCACAGATATTGGCTGTTGAAAATACAGCCAATTCGGGAGCTGTTGTAATTAATGGTACCGGTTCGTCGGTGCAATTGCCTATTACAGCTGCCAATCTTGTAGAAGATGTGACGCTAACCACCACATCTGGTTTTGAGGTATTCCCGACCACATTGCCGGCTGAAAGTGCCAACGGCACTCAAGTAATGGTGACATTGACCAGTTCTCTTGCAAAGACAAATGGCCAACTCATCTTGCGCAGCGGCGATTATCGAGCTTATGTAAATCTTGTAGGTTACGGAACTCCTCTTGAAATCAAGGACTTGTCACAGAATCCTGTTTACAAGGGCACAGGTGACGATGAAACATTCACGGCGAGTGATTTTGCTGCCGGCGAAAACGGTTACACTGTTGAATTCCGTGTCAAGACCGACAATGCAGCCAAGGCGTTCAATGCTTATGCAGTCACCGAAGAGGGCGCAGGTTTCAAGGCATATGTCAGCGCAAACGATGTCAGCATCTATGACGGTCCCGACCGCAAGGTGAGCTTGACCAATCCTGCCACTACAGGCACAGGCGGTTCAGGTGCATTCTACAACAACGACGGCAAGTATCATACATACCGCATTGCTGTTACTCCCGACAAACGTATGTTTATCTATCGAGACGGTATGCCTGTCGACACATTGCGTACAGAAGATTTCGGACATCAACCTGAATGGGCAGTAGAGAATGGCGCAGTTGTAGAGAACTTGTTGAAGAACCCCGGTTTTGAAGGTGAATTCGGCGGTGTTGTGAGCGGAACCATCCGTGAAGTAGAAGGATGGCAATTGAACCCGTTCGACCAATACAACTGTTCTTATTTTGTGGTAAATCAGGAAATCAGCAACGAGCTTGACAAGAACAACCATGTAATGCAGTTGAACCGTTACACTTGGAACGACGGATGGGGTGCAGGAACAGTAAGCCAAATCGTGGACGTTGCTCCTAACGAAACCTACAGCTTGACATTCCTTGCCCGTGGTGGCATGAAGACCGAGGATGATGCAATAGCCGAAATCATGGCATCGGTAAAGATACAAGAAGTACAAGACACCGACCTCGGAACATCGGTCGACATCGAGAACATGGGCGACTTTGAAGAATATTCAATGTCTTATACAACTTCGGCCGAGTGCAAGCAAATCAAAGTTACATTGCATCAGGAACGCTTCTTGAACGGTGGCGGCTGGGGCTCATCGATGGAACCGTTTGAAGTAGACGAAATGCAATTGACAGGAACTTCACGCGTACTTGGAGAAACTGCTGGTTTTGAAAACGAGTTTGGTGACGTTGAATACTTCACATATGATGCAACAGGTGCATACGCTCCACCGGTAGTGGAAATCGCTCCTTCGGTTTCTGACTTGACTATCGACGGAACAGGCAATTCTGAAACTATCAATATCGCTTCTTCGGGCTTGAGCGCAGATCAACCTATTGAAATAACTGCAACAGGTGGATTCTCGGTATTCCCTGAAGAAGTTGCTCCAAACACTTCTACAGACGTAATCGTTACTCTTGAAAGTTCTTTGGCTGAAAGTGATGGCCAACTCATCTTGCGCAGTGGCGATACTCGTTCTTATATCAACCTTAAAGGTTACGGCTCAGAGCTTGAACAAAAAGACTTGTCACAGAATCCTGTTTACAAGGGAACAGGTGATGATGAAACATTTGAGCACGCTATTGCTGATGGTTTCACTGCCGGCGAAAACGGTTACACTGTTGAATTCCGTGTCAAGACCGACAATGCAGCTAAGGCGTTCAACGCTTATGCAGTCACCGAAGAGGGCGCAGGCTTCAAGGCATACGTCAGCGCAAACGACGTCAGCATCTACGATGGTCCCGACCGCAAGGTGAGCTTGACTAATCCTGCCACTACAGGCGAAGGCGGTTCAGGTGCATTCTACAACAACGACGGTCGCTACCACACTTATCGTATCGCAGTTACTCCCGACAAGCGCATGTTCATCTATCGTGACGGCATGCCGGTAGACACTTTGCGTGCCGAAGACTTTGGTAACCAACCTGATTGGACAGTAGAAAACGGCGCAGTTGTAGAGAACTTGTTGAAGAACCCGGGATTTGAAAAAGAATATGGTGATACCATTAGCGGAACCATCCGTGAAGTAGAAGGATGGCAATTGAATCCGTTCGATCAATATAACTGCCAATATTTCATCACGAACCAAGAAATCAACAACGAGCTTGACAAGAACAACCATGTCATGCAGTTGAAACGTTATACTTGGAACGACGGATGGGGAGCCGGAACAGTGAGCCAAATCGTTGACGTTGCTCCTAACGAAACCTACAGCTTGACATTCCTTGCACGCGGTGGTATGAAGACCGAGGACGATGCAATAGCCGAAATCATGGCATCGGTAAAAATCCAAGAAGTTCAAGATACCGACCTTGGAACATCGGTTGACATAGAAAACATGGGCGACTTTGAAGAATATTCAATGTCTTATACAACTACTGCCGAGTGCAAGCAAATCAAAGTTACATTGTATCAAGAACGCTTCTTGAATGGTGGCGGCTGGGGTTCATCGATGGAACCGTTTGAAGTTGACGAAATGCAATTGACAGGAACTTCACGCGTCCTTGGCCAAAAGGCAGGTTTTGAAAACGAATTTGGCGACGTTGAATACTTTACTTATGATGCTACAGGTGCATATGCTCCGTTGCTTGCCGACTTGAGCGACGTTGAAGATGCAGTCGTAAACAATAACTTGAGCTGGGCTGTAAACGACAATCAACTTGTGTTGATGGGTGCAGAAGAAGGAACTGCTGTCAAGGTATATGATTCAATGGGTCTTCTATTGTATGCTACCGATTCTTATGTTTCGGGAGAGCCGATACAATTGAACGGAACAAGCATCATCATCTGCGAGGCTATTTGCAATGGACAACGCCAAGTATTCAAGGCAATTAATAAGTAATTAATCATAATCAAAACGCTTGCCGGTGGGTAGCAACCGTGTCCCACCGGCATTTTTTATAATTTATGGATATGAAACATTGGATATTTTCGTTGGCATTGGTAATTTTGCCAATGAGTTCGTTACATGCTGTCGACCGATTTACTCCCGGAGAAAACTGGAATGACACAAGAGGCGCTCATATCAATGCTCATGGATGCTGTGTCGTTGCTCATGATGGCGCATATTATTGGTTTGGGGAGAACCGCTCGGGAATGACCTCGGTCGGAGTAAGTTGCTATCGTTCAACCGACTTGTATAATTGGGAAAACCTTGGCCTTGCATTTAAGACCAGCCAGGCTCTTGATGAAGAAACAGGACAAGCGACACTCGAACGCCCAAAGGTGATATACAATGACAAAACCCAAAAATGGGTAATGTACATTCATTGGGAAGATGGTACCGGTTATGGCAAGGCTCGAGTGTGCGTGGCTACTGCCGACAAGATAGAAGGCCCATATGAATTCTCATCGACTTTCAGGCCAAATAATCATGATTCGCGTGACCAGACTGTTTTTAAGGACACTGACGGCAAGGCATATCATTTCGGCTCAACCGATATGAATACCAATATGAATGTTGCATTGTTGAGCGATGATTACTTGACTACTGAGCAGAATCCGATTACCGAGACTAAGATATTGAACGGATTGTCTTATGAAGCTCCGGCAATTTTCAAGTTGGGCGATGTTTATTTCGGATTGTTCTCAGGATGTACCGGGTGGAATCCTAATCCGGGACATTCGGCTTGGACGACTGAAATACTTGGTAAATGGAATCCGAGCGAAAATTTCACGGTAGATGATGACAAGGGAACTACCTATCATTCTCAAAGCACTTATGTGTTGAAAGTGGAAGAATATGAAGATGCTTATATCTACATGGGTGACCGTTGGAACTCGTCGAATGTAGAAGTGTCCAATTATGTATGGCTTCCGTTGAGCATGCGTTCTGGGTATCCTGTCGTGAAATGGCATGATTCTTGGGATTTGAGCGTGTTTGAAGATGCAGCACGATTCAAACGCCCTGAAGAGATTGTAGCAGGTAATACATATTACTTGATAGAAAAATTCTCCGACAGGTTTGTGTCTATGACCGGTAACAACCAATTCTGCTTGAAGAACGACAATGCGGACGAGAATTTGCAATTTGAGTTCATTCCGGTTGAGGGTAAGATGTACACTTATAGGTTGAAGGAAGTAAACAGCGGAAACTATCTTGAGGCTTTGTTTGGTAAGACATTGAGGTTGTCGGCCGAGAATGGTGCTACATCGCAAGAATGGTACTTGAAACAGCTTGAGGACGGATTGTTCAACTTGCGTAGTGTCGACAGTGACGCTTGCTTGACGGTATCGGGATCTTCAACGTCGGAAGGTGTATCATTGTATCTTGCCGATTACGATGAGACTAAATTCCAGGGTTTCGGAGTATATTTCGATACATACGCTCGTCCTGAAGAAGCCATAGCTGACATGTTCAGTGCCGAATATCGCGAGAACAACCGTCAGATCATGGCCGATCAAGAAGAATACGAAGAAAGTATCGGCTCGGTGGGCATGACTGTTGCAGGCAGCGGAATAAGCATCAAGTCGGCAGGCGATGGCATCGTGGAAATCAATGCCGGAAGCGTCAACGGCTCTATGACTGTCAATGTTGTTGAGGCTGCCAGCGGCAAGACCGTTTATTCCGGGATAAGCCAAGGCGGAGAACTCGTAAGGCTTGACCTCGGCGACAATGTGGCTCGAGGCGTTTATGTAGTAGTAGTAACTGCTGCTACCGGAACAGAAGCCGAGAAAATATTGATGTAATGTATTAAATTTGCATGAGGGCATTGGCATTGCGGCTACTGTTGCCGGTAATGCCTTCATGCAAATCTTGAATAATATGGCAATATAGTTTTGCCATTAACTGAGAAATAAAAATTTCAATAATAAAATGAACGATAGTCGTAATAAGCCAGCCGGGTGGCAGGCCTCGCTGGGAAGAAAGAACTTCCTGCTCGTGAAAATCATCGGAGCCGTTTTGTTTGTGGCGGTGGCTGCATGGTTGTCGATAGTCAATGCCGATTATTTCTGGAAAGTGCAAGAATTGTCGCTGTTTGTCCCGTCGTGGGCATTTTTCCTTGAAAAAATGGAAGTTGCAGGCGGTTTTCTCGCATACTGCGGATGTCTGCTTGTCCAGTTCTTTTATTATCCTTGGCTTGGCTGTACATTGCTTATCCTGTTGTCGCTCGCATCGGCTGCGCTTGTTGGCAAGGCATTCAAGATTCCGGGTCGTTGGAGCCTGTTGGCCTTGATCCCTGCGGCTATGATGTTCCTTTCGACAGTTGATTTAGGTTATCTCATTTATACATTAAAAACTCCGGGTTATATTTATTCCAACATACTCGGATTAATGTTTACATCGGCAATGTTCTTGTGTTACCGCAAGGTTGCCAACCGATGGTTCAAGTACGCGTTGCTTGTCGTGTTGGTGTGCGGGTTTTATCCTGTTGCAGGAATATATGCGCTTTTGGCCGCAGTGCTGTGCGCATTGTATGAGACATTATCGCGCAATGGTAAAAAAGATTGGGTAGCGGCGGTGCTTGCACTCGTGTTGGTTGCATCTGTACCGCAAATATATTTCTCGTCGGTGTATGAGAGAATGACGAGTTTTGATATTTATATGGCAGGTTTGCCACACTTTTATTCCGGATCAAAAGTACTTTACGAGCCATTTATTGCGGCGTTCCTTTCATTGGCTGTCTTTGCTGTTTTGGCCGGACGTTGGAATGCTGGAACTGCCCCGACAAAAGTCAAGTTTGCGATTTCGGCCATTTTGGGCTTCGGAGCGATAGGCATGATATGGTATGGCGCATTTGATGATGAAAACTTCAGAGTGACATTGAAGATGGATCGTGCCATGGATCGCGGAGACTGGGAGAGCGTTGTGGATTGTGCCGCTTCAGTGAAAGGAGAACCTTCGCGATTGATGGTATTGGATACCGACCTTGCTCTTTACAAATTAGGGCGTGCAGGCGATGAGATGTTCAAATATAAAATCAGTGATGCCGCCTATAAGGTGAGAAGCCCGATGTCGGTGATGAGAATCGTGGGTGCAAAGGCGTTATATTATAATTTTGGCAAAGTCAATTATTGCTATCGCTGGTGCATGGAAGATAAGGTGGAGTATGGCATGAAGGTCGAGTATCTCAAATATATGGTAAAATGCGCGTTGTTGAATGGAGAGTACAAGCTCGCGCAGAAGTATAACAATGTTCTGTCAAGTACATGGTTCCATAAAGACTGGGCTGAGAAGTACCAATGTTACATCGATAATCCCGAGTTGATGAAAGATGATGAGGAATTTAAGTCCATACGTCCGTTGATGGCTTTTGAAAATGCGCTTGAAGGGGATGGCGGGTTGCTTGAAGGATATTTGATAAACGACATGGTGCGCTTGTCGGGTGGCCCTGAACCTTTAGTTGAATTGTCGTTGCAATGTGCGTTGATTCAAAAAGACATTGAAGCATTCTGGCCGCGGTTCATTTTATATGCACGCACGCATGACCGCCTGCCGGTGCACTATCAGGAAGCAGCAATATTGTATTCATTCTTGGAGCACAAGATAGATTATCGTCAATTTAAGATTGATGAGGCTGTAGAAGCCAGGTTCAATCAATTTATGAACATGTCGCAGCAATATGCCGGAATCCCGGAGCAGAATCTTAAGGGATTGTTCAGCAACCAGTATGGTGACACGTTCTGGTATTATTACTTCTTTGTTACTAATCTTAAGACAAGTTAAAGGGTGACGGAAGTTCCTCGGAAAAAGATATGACAAGTGCCTGCATCGAAAGCGAAATGCAGGCACTTTTTTATTGTGGTCAGGTGAATATTGAATAATGGAAGAGACGCGAGATTTATCGCTTCGGACGACGTAAATTCGGCATAATTACAATTTGTATGTAATATGCTTTTGTCAAGATGTGCGAAGAGGCCGAATATGCTTCTCGGCCTCTTCTTATTCAATGAAATTTGTGTCAAATGTGTGGTTGCTTGTTATTTTTCAGTCTCGTTGCTCTGTTTGTCATTATCCTCTTCATCGTTAGTATCGTCGGTGATTTCTCCCGAGTCGTCAACAAATCGTTTCATGTACTCGCTCGGATGTATACCGAATTCTTTCTTAAAACATGTGCTGAAGTACTTCGGGTCGTTGAATCCGATTGCATAGGCAAGCTCTGATATGCGTATATGACGTTTTTCTTCCATTATCTGGCATGCAGCCTTTATGCGGATGTTTCGGACGAATGACGAGTAGCTGAGCCCTGTGAGCGACTTCAACTTACGGAACAGCGTGGACTTGCTTGTGCCCATGTCTTCGACAAAGCGCGACTGGTCGTAATCTGGGTCACTGAGGTGCTCTTGCACGATTGAAATTGCCTTCTTTAGGAATTCCTCATCGATGCTGGTGTAATTCAGCTCGTTGACATCAAATACTAGTTGCTTCTTGAAGTCTTTGTTGGCGCGTTCATGCGTCTTCAGCAAGTTGGTGATGCGAGCTTGAAGCAGGCTGAGGTTGAAAGGCTTCTTGATGTAAGCATCGGCCCCCGACTGGTAGGCCTCTATTCTATCCTCTTCACGGTCTTTGGCTGTCAACAGGATGACAGGGATGTGACTCGTTTCGAGATGGCTTTTTATGTATTTGCAGAATTGCAGGCCGTCAGTGTCGGGCATCATGATGTCGGAAATGATGAGGTGGATGTCATTATTTGAAATGATGTCGATAGCCTCTTTCCCATTGTGTGCCGCCATTACATTGTATTCGTGGCTGAGCAGGCGAGCCATCACTTGCAGCAGGTCGCTGTTGTCTTCGACTAATAGCAGAGTATATTCCTTGGCATTTCGCTTTGATTCCTTGGCAGGTTCTTTTGGTTGTGGAATATTGCTATCGTTGTCGTCGACGATTATTTCGCGCTGCACTATCGGTAATTGGTCGCGAGAGTCATCGATGCAGTCTTCGCTGTATGCTTCCCTGTTTATCGGAATCTTTATGACAAATTCCATGCCTTTGCCAGGCTCGCTGTGTCCCTCGATTGTTCCTTGATGCAACTGCACGAGGTCTCGGGCAAGCGACAATCCTATGCCAGTACCCGAAGTGTTATACTTCCGATAGTCACCTTCGTAGAATCGTTGGAACAATGTCTTTTGCGCTTCGGCCGTCATGCCTTCTCCATCATCTTTTACCGAGAGTATTGCATTTTTCTTATTGGCCGACAAAGTAAGAGTTATCCACACATTGCCGCCCTCCTTGTTGTATTTAGAAGCGTTCGACAACAGGTTGTACAATATTTTGTCAATCTTGTCGGAGTCAAAATAGGCATGAAGTGGTTCAGGATTGCATTCGACCGAGAAATGTATATCCTTTTTCTTCATGAGTGGCTTGAAACTGTTTGTGCAGTTCCTGACGAAAGCGGCAAGGTCGCCTTGAGACACTTTGAGTTTAAGATTGCCCGTTTCTGCCTTCCTGAATTCGAGAATCTGCTGTATGAGTCTTATAAGGCGGTTGGTATTCACCAGCATGGCCTTGTAGGTGTCTTTGTATTGTGGCGCATTGGCTTTCAATTCTTCAATCGAAGCCGAAATGATGGTGAGCGGCGTCAGTAACTCATGGGTGATGTTGGTGAAGAATTGCAACTTGGCATGATTCATTTCTTCGGCTTTATCCGAAATGAATTTTTCAAGCTCTCGTTCGTTATACAGCCTTATTTTTTTCTTTGCGAATCTGTATCCAAGTATTATCAGTGCCAGCAACAAGACGGCATAAATAGAATATGCCCACCAAGAGAGCCATGGCGGAGGCAAGATTTTTATTTTCAGCGTTTGTGGACGGTCAATCCATTTACCACTTGAGTTGGTTGCTCGTAGCACAAATTCGTAGGTCCCCGGCGCAAGGTTATTGTATTGGGCATATCGGTGCTTTTCGTCGACATACCTCCATTCATCCGAGTACCCTTTCAGCATGTATGAGTATCTGTTTTGTTCAGGGCTTTTATAGTCAAGGGCCGCAAATTCTATCGAGAAATTGTTTTGTTTGTAATCCAGGGTTATTTGTTTTGTGAAATTAGGCGTTTCGTTTGAAATTTTCGCACGGTCGCTTGCATCAAGCGTCATCCATGATTTGCCATGAATAAGTATATCGGTAATGGCTATTGGAGCGTCGAAGTCGGCAGTTTTAATCTTTTCGGGATAGAAACTGTTGTATCCGTGGTGTCCTCCGAAAAACATTTCGCCATCGGCTTTTTTGAACGCGACATTAGTGTTGAAAATGTTGCTTTGCAGCCCGTTGGCCACAGTATAAAGCCTATATATTGGTTTTGTCGGTTCGCCGTCGGTGAAGATGAGGTTTACGAGACCGCTGTTGGTGGCCATCCACAGGTTTCCATTTTTGTCGGCAAGCATGCTATAGATGTCGTCGCCCGGGAGTTCCCACTCAGCATGTTTCGAGACAAAAGTATCTTTTTGTGGGTCGTACAGGCTTAAACCGCCACCTTGGGTTCCGGCCCATATCCTGTCTTTGGCATCGATGAGCAGGCTTATGGCATTTATGGCGTTCAGTCGACCATTGTCGGGAGCATAGGTCTTTATCGAGTATTCTGATGCTTCTCCGCCTTCCCCCTCCAAGCGTATAATGCCACTTGTGCGAGTGCCAATCCACTTTACACCGTTTTTGTCTTCTACAATTGAATTGACAGGTATCTCGTTTATGTTTAGTTTGCCTGCCTTGATGTTGTAGAATTTAGCATAAGAGCCTCCCGAAGGAGAGTACATCCCGAACCCGTATTGGGTCCCAATCCACATTTGCCCTCGGTGGTCTTCGGTAATGGCGTAAATGCGGTTTCCCGGCATCCATTGTGTGTTTTCTTGCTTGTAGCAGTTCACAGTTTGAGTTGACGGGTCATATACCATAAGGCCTCCGTCGTAGGTGCCTATCCAAATATTCCCTGTGATTCGGGATTGTGTAATTGCCATTACCGTGTATCCACGGGTGCTTGCAAATCCAGGAATCTCGTCGTCGCATTTCCAGTGGCCGGTCTTCTTGTTGATTTGTACGAGGTGTTGGGAGCCGATGCCGAGCCACATGTTGTCGTTCTTGTCGATGAGGATTGAGCGCACAGAGTTGGATTGCAAGCGTTTTTGTATATCGTTCAGGCTGTTTGTGTAGAAATCTTGTGGTGGAATGAAGTTGAACACGTCAATTCCCGATCCAAGCATTCCTATCCATAGGGAGCCATTGTCGTCGGTCAGGATGGAATTTACCTCGCCGCCCGAAATGGAATTAGTGCTTTTGTCGGGATAGAAGTTAGTCAATATCTCGCCGGTGTTTTTGTCCAGCACGCTTATCCCTACCGGGGTACCTACCCATATTGAATTCTTCCAAGGTCCTTCGGTTATTGTATATATAGTGTTGTCAATTAATGAGTTATTGCTGTTGTGCGAGGTGCTGGCATATGTTTCCCACGACAGCTTGTCCATGTCGTATGGGTTCTTTAGTTTATGCAGGCCGTAGCCCCATGTCCCAATCCAGATGTTGCCTGAGCTGTCTTGGTATATGTAGTGGGCAGAGTTCTGCTTGTTCATTTTAGGGTATGATATGTATTTGCCTGTTTTAGCGTCAATTCTGAACAAGCCTTCATTCCATGTTCCAATCCAGATGTTTTTTTTGTCATCTTCAAGGAGAGATTTTATTGCCGTTTGGGGCATTATGTCGCCGGTGCTTTGTCGTGTCACTACCGTGCAAGAATCTTTATCGGGATGGTAAATCACAAGTCCACGGTCGGTGGCAATCATTATGCTACCATCACTTGCTGGCAATATTTGTGCTATTGGGTTGTTTTTGAACGCTTGGCTGTTGATTTTCCTGAATGAGCCTGTTGCTTTGTCGAGCACGTTAAGCCCATCGATTGTTCCTATCCACAGGTTATCATCATTGTCGTCTATGATGCATGTGATGTCGTTGCAACTGAGAAGATCCCAATTGTGCAGGTTTGACTTGAATGTAGTGAATGAATGCCCATCATATAATGAAAGCCCATTATTAGTAGCAATCCATATGAAGCCGTCGTTGTCTTTGTAAATCTGCTTTACTTCATCGCTGCACAGTCCGTCGTCCAGCGTGAGTGTTTTCTTAGTGAAATCCAGTATATGGTTATTAAATTCTGTCTTTGCAATAGAGAAAACAGGAAATGCGAGGACATTCAATGCAATTGCTATGAATAATATGCCGAATATACGTTTTAAATACATAGTATTTTCAATATATGTTGATCGGTGGTGTTTTTATGCAACGTATGTTTATGCCTGTGGCATAGGGTTTTGTTTGTTTTGGTTCTTTTGTTGTGTAATATTACTAATAATTTGTCAGATATGCAAGAATATCGTTTTTAAAAAGGCAAAAAGCGTGGTTTTGTCTAATTTGCCAATAAGCGGCTCGTGAATTTCGGATATAGGAAAGGCAACTGTTGAATATTGATTCAGGCAGTTGCCGGTGCGAGGCAAGTAGTAAAAAGTACTTGCGCTAAAACTGATTCTTAGAAATTGAATTTTTCAAGTTTCAGTGAACCGAGGCGTTCCATTTCGGGAACGAGAGTACGGAAGTGTTCAGATTGCTCGTGTTTGGCAAGCACTTCGGCATCGGCCCAAGTTTCGCATATCATGTACACGTCATCACGAGTGGCACTTGCAAAAAGGTCGTAAGCCACGCATCCGTTTTCTACTTTTGAAGCTTCGACAAGCTGTTTAGCCGCGTTGAGCAATGCAGCGCGGTTTTCTTCACTTACTTGAATAAATACATTGATTCTTATCATTTTAGAAAATATTTTAATGGAAGTTTTATAATTGTGATAACTTAACAGGGTAGCTTTATGCCTAAGTAATCCAACAATCGGGTTATGTCATAATTCATGACAAGCTCTTCGGGAAAGTCGGCCTCTTTGACCAATTCGAGAGCCCGTTCCACATGTCCGACATCGAATGAAATGTGGGCATCGCTGCCTAAAATCACAGGCACGCCATGAATTTTGCAAAGACGCAATATTTCAAGATTGTTGGAGCGTGCTTTCTCTTTGTGCCGGAAAGGATTGAGCGAGCTGTTGTTTATTTCGAGCAAAGTGTGGTGCTCGCCTGCGGCACGCACTATTGGGAGAAAATCGAGGTCGGCTGTGCCGTCGCCCGGATGACTTATAATGTTGACGTGTGGATTGGCGATGGCTTTTACCATTCCGGCCGTATTTTCTTCTTTTGTCCCCGGTGTATAGCATAAAGAGTGTATGCCGGCTATTTTCACATCAAGGTATTTCATCATCTCGTCGGGCATGTCAATGTCGCCGTTTGTGTTGAGAATGTTAATCTCGGCTCCAAGGAGCAGATTGACTCCATACATGTTCCTTGGCACGACATGTAGGTTTCGGAAGTATATCGGAGCACAGCTCCCGGGTATGCCGGAGGAGTGCTCGGTGATTCCAAGCAATTTCAGTCCAGCTTGTGATGCGGCATGTACCATTTCCTGCAATGTGCTGAAGGCGTGGCCGCTCGCTATTGTGTGGGTATGCAAGTCCAGTTCAATTTTCATACTCCGGATTTTTTTGGTGACAAAAATAGTCTTTTGCCTGTTACCTGTCAATATCTGCCAAGTTAAGTTTTTTGAAGCCTTTGTTAAACAATTGACATTTGCTTGCAGTGGCTCTCGACTTTAATTATCTTTGCAATTAGCTGTATAATAAAATAAAAAAGCATGAGAAAAAAATTTTTTGGTAGCATGGTCGCTATTGCGTCATTGGCTGTGAGTGTGGCGTCGTGTGGAGGAAATTCTGGTAGCTCGGAATCGGACGGCATTGACAGTACTGTGGTAGTGAATACAAAGTGCGATGGTGTATCGGAGGTTATGATTGATTCAGTAACTGTCCTTTATACTTTGCAGGACAATGCCGGCGAGCATCGCATGCCTAATGCGTTGTTTTACGGAGCCGACAATAAGGATTCGGCTCGTGTCGAGGAATTGTCGCCAAGTGGCTCGGTTGCATCTTCAATACATTGTTTCTTGATGGAAAAGCAGGGCAAGAAAGTATTGTTTGATACAGGTGTAGGCGAACATGCCGGAGGATGCTTGCTGGCAAGGCTTGATTCTATAGGCGTTGCTCCTGAAGATATCGATTATTTGCTCATCACGCATTTTCATGGTGACCATATAGGCGGAATGCTCCGTGGTGATAGCGCGGCATTCCCAAATGCCGAAGTCTATGTGCCGGAAGTAGAATATGACTATTGGTCAAAATGCGGAGAAAGCGGAGAGAATGCCATCAAGACCATGGCTGCTTACGGCGATAGGTTGCATCAGTTCAGTTTTACCGATTCTACAGCTTTGCCTCTCGGCATAAAGGCTATGGCTGCAATGGGACATACTCCCGGGCATTCGTTGTACATGTCGGGAAGATTGCTTGTAATTGCCGATTTGATGCACGGATATGACTTGCAGGTTCAGGACATGAATATTTGTCCGGTTTATGACATGAATCCTGTGCAGGCCGTGGAATCTCGTAAATTCTTCTTTGGCTTTGCCGAGCGCAAAAAGCTTGTGATGGCCGGCATGCACATGCCTGGCAATGGCATATTGGTTAACAAGTGATGTTGTCCGATTAAGGGAAAAAACAAAAATCCCGGAGCTTCGCACAAAAGCTCCGGGATTTTTTGTATCGTGTCGTACCTGCTTGGCTATGCTTGCTCGGTGACGATTTTACATATTTCGATGATTGTGTCGGTGGCTTTTTCCATTGAGGGGATGGGAATGAATTCATATCGTCCGTGGAAGTTGAGGCCTCCGGCAAATATGTTGGGGCATGGTAGACCTTTGAACGACAGTTGTGCTCCGTCTGTTCCGCCGCGAATTGGTTGGACCTTTGGCTTCACACCGGCTCTTTCCATTGCTTCTTTTGCAATGTCGACAATGTGCATCACCGGCTTGATTTTTTCAAGCATGTTGTAATACTGGTCTTTTATTTCAATCTCGGCGCATCCTGGGAATTCGTTGTTGATTTTTCTTGCAAGATGTTCCAACTCTTTTTTGCGGCGTTCAAAGCGGTCGCGATCATGGTCGCGGATAATGTAGGTAAGTACAGTCTTTTCAACATTGCCTTCAATGCCTACGAGATGGTAGAATCCTTCATATCCTTCGGTGTGTTCGGGAGTTTCCCAGCGTGGCAACATTATCGCATATTGGTTTGCAATGCGTATTGAGTTGATCATCTTGTGCTTTGCATATCCCGGATGCACGTTTCGGCCCGAGAATGTCACCTTGGCCACGGCAGCATTGAAGTTTTCGTATTCAAGCTCGCCTATAGCTCCGCCATCCATCGTGTAAGCCCAATCGGCACCAAATTTCTGAACGTCAAATTTGTGTGCACCTTGGCCAATCTCCTCGTCGGGATTGAAAGCTATTCTTATGTCACCGTGCTTTATCTCTGGATGCGACTTCAGGTAGTCTATGGCGGCAATTATTTCGGCTATTCCTGCCTTGTCGTCGGCACCGAGCAGAGTGTTGCCATCGGTAACGATGAGTGCCTGTCCCTTATAATCTTCGAGTTCTGGAAATTGCTCGGGCGACAATACTATTTTTTTGTCGGCGTTCAATGTGATGTCCCCGCCTTCATATTTTTCGATGATGCGTGGCGATACATGGTGACCCGACATGTCGGGCGATGTGTCGAGGTGGGCTATGAAACCCACGGTCGGAACTTTCTTGTCGCAATTTGACGGCAAAGTAGCCATCAGGTATCCGTTGGAATCGAGAGAGATGTCAGACAGCCCGAGTTCTTTCAAGTCTTTTTCAAGGTGCTGGGCAAAAATCATTTGTCCCGGGGTTGAAGGCGTAAGGTTGGTCAATTCGTCGCTTTGTGTGTCGAATTTGACATACTGTAAAAAACGATCTACAACAGTCATTTTGTGTTTATGTTTCGTGTGGCGTGCATTCGTGCTTGTTTCATTGAGTCGAACAGGCCACGGGTTAATAATTCTTGTGGACGCAAGCATTACGGTTTTGCGCTGGCAACGCCGTAATGGATACGGATGTACAAAGGTAGTGAATGTCAAGCGCAATGAGAAAAATTGGTTTGCTTATTTTCAATTATTGACGTGGTATGTTTAGTATGTTTTATGGTTAAGGATTATTTTTAGTAAATTTGTGTCAACATTGTATGATATTATGGCAAGACGCAGTAGACGCAGGAAAAACAAAACCGTGACAGGAGCGATAAACAAAATAATGAAAACATTGACATCGGCGGCATGGTTTGGGCTGGTAATAGTAGTATTGTATTTTGTGGGCCGGTATGTGGCAGATGATGCTTATTCTTCTGAGTTGGCGCATGATGTGGCAGGTTGCGACCTCGAAAGCGTTAAAATGCCTAAGGGGATTGACAATACGAAGGTAGTGTATAGAGGGTTTACAGTGTATTTCAACAGTAAATATCATGTGCCAAATTGCGTGATATATGAATTGACAGGAAAGGAAACCGACGGTAAAGTGCCTCGCTATAAGAATTTCTTGGTCGATGAGCAGGTGTACGGATGTGCCGAGCCGCAAGATTACACACACTCGGGTTACACGCGCGGTCACATGGCTCCGGCAGCCGACATGAAGTGGGACAGGGAGGTAATGAAAGAATCATTCTACATGACCAATATTTGTCCGCAAAAGGCAAGCTTGAATTCGGGCGGTTGGAGCAAGCTCGAAGACAAGGCGCGAGATTGGGCGCGTCGCGACAGCGCCATAATAATCGCCGCCGGACCAATATACAGTAGCGACATGAAAACCATAGGCAAGAGCCGAGTGGTGGTGCCTGATAAATTTTATAAAGTGGTTTTAGCTCCATTTGCAACTCCGATGCGTGCGATAGGGTTTATTTATCCCAACGGAAGCAGTAAAGGCCCGATAAAGAATTATGCCGTGACGGTAGATGAAGTTGAAGCGTTGACGGGAATGGATTTTTTCCACGAACTTGACGACACTGCCGAGAGCAAGGTGGAATCGTCGTTCAACCTGTTGCAGTGGGACATAACCCGTTAAGCAAAAAATTAGTTTAATTGCTTGTAAAACGAAAGCGACACTACACCATAAGAATGGTTGGTGCCGCTTTAAGTGTTTTCACAACGGAATAATCCTTATTGTGATATGCTTCAAATTTGTATTACAAATATAGCGAAATGTATTTTAGAAATTGGATTGTCGAGGTGGGAAGAATAATAAATTATTGTTTTTTAACATTGTGTTGTTTAATGGCCGAGGCAGTTATGAAAATTATTTAATATGTTGTTCTATAAGCATTAATTTCATAAATTTGAGAATTATCATGAATAATTCTCAAAATATGAAAAGAATCTTAGGTCTTGATTTAGGCGTTGCGAGTATTGGGTGGGCTTTGGTAAATGAAGCAGAGTCGAGCGATGAGCAATCTTCAATAGTGCGTTTGGGGGTAAGGGTCAATCCTCTTACTCAAGGACAAGATGGAGAAAAAGATAATTTTGAAAGAGGTAAAAGTGTTTCAACTAATTCGGGCAGAACTCTGAAACGGAGCATGCGCAGGAATTTGCAACGCTTTAAGTTGCGACGAGAAGCGTTGATAGATTGCCTTAAGAGAAATAATTTCATAAACGATGAAACAATATTGCATGAACAAGGGAACAAGACAACATTTGAAACTTACATGTTGAGGGCAAAAGCGGCAACAGAGCGAGTGTCGCTTGAAGAACTTGCTCGTATATTGTTGATGCTTAATAAGAAAAGAGGTTATAAATGCAGCCGTAAAGACTTGACGGTAAATGATTCTACATCAGTTGACAAGGTTAAAGACGAGGAACAGGAAAACTATTTAGCAAAAATAGAATGTCGAAGTAATGAACTGCATGGTCTCACTGTCGGACAATATCTGATTGACAAGCTTAAGGAAGAGCCAAATTATAGCTTCAAAAACAAGATTTTTTATCGTTCGGATTATTTGCATGAATTTGAAGTTATATGGAAAACACAATCACAATTCCATAAGGAGCTTTCATTTGAACTTAAAAAAGAGATTCGCGATAAAATTATTTTTTACCAACGTAGGTTGAAAAGTCAAAAAGGTCGAGTAAATTATTGCGAATTGGAAAGATGGCCTATTGAGGATAAGGATGGAAAGACAAGAATTTTAGGTGCAAAAGTGTGTCCTAAATCTTCTCCATTGTTTCAAGAATTTAAAATCTGGCAGATTCTCAACAATGTGATAGTTACGGATACAAGCACAGAGGAACAACGTCGTCTTGAGCCGGAGGAAAAAGACATCCTTTGGAATGAACTTAACTTGAAACGTAAGTTGACGAGGAAAGAAGTGCTGAAACTTTTATTTAATGGAAGCAAGAGCCATACCATCAATTTTGAAGAATTAGACGGAAATAAGACACAGGCAATATTGCGTGGTGCATATCAGAAAATAATTGAACGCAGAAGTTCCCAATCTTATAATTTTGCAAAGATGAAGAGTAGGCAAATCATGGAAGTACTCAAAAGCGAATTTGTCAAATTGGGATTTGATTTACGAATTTTGACATTCGATTCATCATTGCCGGGTATGGAACTCGAGCGTCAGCCCATGTACAGATTATGGCATTTGTTATATTCCTATGAAGGAGATGCGTCTGAAAGTGGTATTGATAGCCTGATAAAAAAGATTATGGCACAGTGCGGTATGGATTTTGAGGCGGCAGAGGTTTTGGCAAATGTAGTATTTGAGCAAGGATATGGTAGCTTGAGTGTTAAAGCCATGCGTCGGATTTTGCCTTTTATGAAAGAGGGTAACGATTACAGTACGTCGTGTGAGATGGCAGGATACCGGCATTCCAGTCGTTCGCTAACGAAGTCGGAAATAGAATCAAAGCAACTTGTTGAACAGTTGCCATTGCTTCCTCATAACAGTCTGCGGAATCCTGTAGTTGAGAAGATTCTGAACCAAATGGTCAATGTGGTAAATGAAATAATGGCCTGTTACGGGCGACCTGATGAAATAAGGCTTGAAATGTCTCGAAGTTTAAAGAGCAATGCAAAGCAAAGAGAAAAGATGTCGAATGACATTAGAAAAAACGAGCGAGAGAATAAAGATGTAGACGAGACATTGAAAAAAGAATTTGGATTAAAATATGTCAGTCGCAATGACCGGATACGTTACAAGCTTTATAAAGAATTGGAGAAAAACGGATATAAGACGTTGTATTCGGGTACTTATATTGCAAAAGATAAATTATTCAGCAAAGATTTTGATATTGAGCATATAATTCCACAAGCCAGTTTGTTTGATGATTCATTATCAAATAAGACATTGGAATTGAGCTATGTTAATAAGGAAAAGGGAAAACGAACCGCATTTGACTATGTGGCAGAAAAATATGGGGGCAAAGGTGTAGCCGAATACAGGAGCAAAGTGATGGATTTGCCGTTGCCTGAAACAAAAAAGAAAAGGTTGCTGATGTCGGCATCCGAAATTCCGTCCGATTTCCTTGCGAGAGATTTGAATAACACGAGTTATATAGCTCGAAAGGCTGTGGAAATTCTTGAAAATGTCGTCAAAACAGTAGTCACGACAACAGGTGCAATAACTGCACGGTTGCGCGAAGATTGGCAACTCGTCGATGTGATAAAAGAACTTGATTGGGAAAAATACAATAAACTTGGGATGACAGAGGTGATACAAGGACGTGATGATGGACAAAGAATAAGAAGAATAAATGGGTGGTCGAAACGTGATGACCACCGCCATCATGCCATGGATGCGTTGGTTATCGCATTTTCGAGGAGAAGCATAATCAATTATTTTAATAATCTCAAGGCTCATAAAGATGAGAATGAGAATTGTAAGAGGAGAATTATGGTTGCTCCAATGCCTAAGAGTGTTTTTAGGACTGAAGCAAAAAAACATTTAGAATGTGTGCTTATTTCGATAAAATCGAAAAATAAAGTGATGACATCCAATATAAACAAGATAAAAAGACGTGGTGGAATAATTTGTAAAGTACAACTTACGCCGAGAGGGCAATTGCATGATGAGACTGTTTATCGTCGTGTAAAGAAATATTCAACAGGATACATGAGCGTAGGAAAAGCTTTCGATAAAGAAAAAATCATGACAGTGGCTAATAAGGAATATAGAGAAGCTTTATTGGCTCGGCTGGACGAGTATGGAGGAGATGCAAAGAAGGCTTTTACAGGCAAGAACAGACTGGAAAAGAATCCTGTGTTTGTTGCAGGAAGTGGTACTCGTTGCGTTCCGTCGAAAGTGAAAGTCGTGATGTTTAGGTATGATTATACATCGAGAAAGAAGATAACTCCTGACTTGAACATTGACAAGGTTTTGGATAAGGAGGTGAAAGACACTCTCATGGACAGATTGAATGCTTATGAAGGAAAGGATGTCAAAGAAAAAGCAAAAAAAGCCTTTGTAAATCTTGACGAGAATCCTATTTATCTGAAAAACGGAAATGTGATAAAACGAGTGACAGTTTCTGGAATCAGCAATGGGGTGGCATTGCATGATAAGAGGGATTACGATGGCAAACTTGTCCTCGATTCAGGAGGCAATACTCAGCCTGTCGATTTTGTAAGTACAGGTAATAATCATCATGTGGCAGTTTATCGTGATGCCAAAGGAAATTTGCAGTCTAAGGTGATGTCATTTTTCGAGGCTACGGCTCGGGTCTCACAAGGACTGTCGGTAATTGATAAGGATTATCATAAAGATGAAGGTTGGCAATTTTTGTTTACAATGAAGCGAAATGAGTATTTCGTTTTCCCAGATGAAGACTCTGATTTCGATCCAAATAACATAGATCTTACGGATGAGGGAAATTATACTGAAATAAGCAAACATTTGTATCGAGTGCAGAAGTTGGCGGATAATGATTATTGGTTTAGGCATCATTTGGAAACGAGTATCAAAGACGATGCTCGCTTAAAGGGCATGTCATATAAAAGGATTAGTAGTTTAAAAAATCTTGAGCGTGTGGTTAAAGTTAGAGTAAATCACATAGGACAGATTGTTTCGGTTGGTGAGTATTGATTTTAAGATGCGTGTATGATTAAAAAAACTTTGTATTTCGGCAATCAGGCATATTTGTCTCTTCGTTCGGGGCAGATTGTCATAAGTCGTCCCGGGAATAAAAAAGATGAAAGTACCGATGAAGTTACTCGCCCGATTGAGGATATTGGGGTTGTCATAATCGACAACAGCAGGATAACAATAACTTCGGGGTTGCTTGAAACATTGCTGGAGAATAATTGCGCAGTAATAACATGCGACAGTTGTCACATGCCTACGGGCTTGTTATTGCCTCTGTATGGGAATACCATACAAAATGAACGTTTCCGCCAGCAATTAAATGCGTCAGAACCATTAAAGAAGCAATTGTGGCAACAGACGATAAAATGCAAGATTATTAATCAGGCTCGTGTACTTGAAGAATGCTTAAAAGATAGCCATAGATGTATGTATGTTTGGGCAAGTGATGTTCGTAGCGGGGATGTGGATAATATGGAGGCAAGAGCTGCTGCATACTATTGGAAAAATATGTATTCAGCGGTAGAAGGATTTTGTCGTGGAAGGGAAGGTGTACCTCCGAATAATTTGTTGAATTATGGATATGCGATACTTAGGGCTGTAGTTGCACGATCTCTTGTTGCGAACGGTTTGTTTCCTACGTTGGGGATACATCATCATAATAGGTATAATGCATATTGCCTTGCCGATGATATTATGGAACCGTATCGTCCTTATGTGGACAAACTTGTATTTGAATTGTTTCGCAAGCATGTGTCGCATGACGATGAAGAATTGGAATTGACTCGGGATATAAAGACAGAGTTATTGTCGATTCCGACGCTTGATGTGGTTATAAAGGGAAAACGCAGGCCGTTGATGGTTGCTGTAGCGGAAACGACTGCATCTTTGTTTAAATGTTTTAGTGGCGAATTGAGAAAAATATCGTATCCTGAATATTGAGTCGAATAAGTGAATATAGGGTCATGTGGGTTCTGGTGTTTTTCGATCTTCCGACTGAAACAAAGAAAGAGAGGAAAGCATATACACTTTTTCGTAAGAATCTTGTCGAAGACGGATTTACAATGTTTCAATTTTCAATATATATGAGGCATTGTGCAAGTAGGGAAAATGCGATTGTTCATGTAAATAGGGTGAAGTCGTTCTTGCCTGACACGGGAAAGGTGGGCATAATTTGTATCACTGATAAGCAATTTGGCCAAATGGAATTATTTTATGGGGCAAAACCATCTAAGGTCAATGTCCCTGGACAGCAATTGGAATTGTTTTAGTCTATAAAAATAAAACCCGTTTAGTAACGGGTTTTGTAAGATTTGAACAGCTTGAAAAATTAATTCTATTCTTGGGCGTAATTGGTTGACATGTAGTTGATTGCATGAGATGTGCTGTTTAGAATACTACAAAAATACAAATTTGAAAGCAAATCACAACGGGAAAGGGACAAATACAGAACCAACACGGGCTGTTTAGAATACTACAAAAATACAAATTTGAAAGCAAATCACAACCGGATGCACCCGCCCCCGACGGAAACGACGGCTGTTTAGAATACTACAAAAATACAAATTTGAAAGCAAATCACAACCCACAATCACCTCAGTATCCTTGGCCATCTGCTGTTTAGAATACTACAAAAATACAAATTTGAAAGCAAATCACAACCATTTCCCGAAAAAGCCCATGGCGCTTTCCGCTGTTTAGAATACTACAAAAATACAAATTTGAAAGCAAATCACAACTAAAGTGTTCATCATCTGAAGTCGTGTAATGCTGTTTAGAATACTACAAAAATACAAATTTGAAAGCAAATCACAACGTAAAATTTGAAGTATCTTCTTCGGGTCAGCTGTTTAGAATACTACAAAAATACAAATTTGAAAGCAAATCACAACCACATGTCAGCAATAATCTTAATTCCACCGGCTGTTTAGAATACTACAAAAATACAAATTTGAAAGCAAATCACAACCTTTTTCGTTCCGACCCGTTTAATGTGGAAGCTGTTTAGAATACTACAAAAATACAAATTTGAAAGCAAATCACAACCTATGGTGGATTTGTTTCTATTCCTGGCCAGCTGTTTAGAATACTACAAAAATACAAATTTGAAAGCAAATCACAACTGTTCTTGGTGAGTTCCAGGCCTCTTTACAGCTGTTTAGAATACTACAAAAATACAAATTTGAAAGCAAATCACAACGGCTAATCATGTATGTATTATCAGCCCTGTGCTGTTTAGAATACTACAAAAATACAAATTTGAAAGCAAATCACAACTTATCATAATAGGTCTACGAGAGAATATTAGCTGTTTAGAATACTACAAAAATACAAATTTGAAAGCAAATCACAACGGGTTGCTCCTATTAATGACGAATACCTTTGCTGTTTAGAATACTACAAAAATACAAATTTGAAAGCAAATCACAACCCGTAATACATTATCTTGTTGTATCGAGGAGCTGTTTAGAATACTACAAAAATACAAATTTGAAAGCAAATCACAACGCTGAAGCTCAGAATATTGAAATACAAAATGCTGTTTAGAATACTACAAAAATACAAATTTGAAAGCAAATCACAACGATCATTGAACGTTAGCGGAGTAACAGCTCGCTGTTTAGAATACTACAAAAATACAAATTTGAAAGCAAATCACAACACTACCAAATCTCCTTCTCCAAGTAAACGTGCTGTTTAGAATACTACAAAAATACAAATTTGAAAGCAAATCACAACCCATCGATTATGAAATGTTTTACTTCTTTGGCTGTTTAGAATACTACAAAAATACAAATTTGAAAGCAAATCACAACAGCATATTATTAACATTAAACAAAGCAGATGCTGTTTAGAATACTACAAAAATACAAATTTGAAAGCAAATCACAACAAGCTATCTTGCAGGATAGTTTCGCCGAACGCTGTTTAGAATACTACAAAAATACAAATTTGAAAGCAAATCACAACTATGAATTTGGCATTGCCGTCTACTCTTGTGCTGTTTAGAATACTACAAAAATACAAATTTGAAAGCAAATCACAACAATCGTTATTGGGAATCTGGAGCTACCAAGGCTGTTTAGAATACTACAAAAATACAAATTTGAAAGCAAATCACAACTCTTATGTCTAATGTTGAGCAAGTCAAAGGGCTGTTTAGAATACTACAAAAATACAAATTTGAAAGCAAATCACAACCAGGTGCTACCTGTATGGTAAAAAAAATTGGCTGTTTAGAATACTACAAAAATACAAATTTGAAAGCAAATCACAACGACTTGAAGCTTCGAGCTTCACTTGCAAATGCTGTTTAGAATACTACAAAAATACAAATTTGAAAGCAAATCACAACGACTTGAA
>CAJLMA010000002.1 GCA_905207705.1 uncultured Prevotellaceae bacterium | reverse complement strand
GTCGTAACAAGGTAGCCGTACCGGAAGGTGCGGCTGGAACACCTCCTTTCTGGAGATTGAAGTTTCCTTGGGGATAAATCTCGGCTCGGACAGGGATGCAAGTCGGAGTCCCGGCCAGTCGGCCGTCTGCAAGCACGAAATAGGGGCAGCGAGGCCGGTCCGGAAGGGCCGGCCGGGCGCAGCCGCCAAGGGGGATTAGCTCAGCTGGCTAGAGCATCTGCTTTGCACGCAGAGGGTCAACGGTTCGAATCCGTTATTCTCCACTTGGAGTCCATTGACATGATGCACACGCGAAAAGAAACGAAAACGAGAGTAAACGAGAAGCGCAGAGCGACCGGCCCCGTTCCGTCAGGGACGGGGCGGCAAAAAAGGTAAAGCATAAGGAAAGCGAACAAGGGCGCATGGGGGATGCCTGAGGCTCCCGGAGGCGAAGAAGGACGTGACAAGCTGCGAAAAGCCGCGGGGATCGGCAAATGCGAATTGATCCGCGGATGTCCGAATGGGGGAACCCGCCGGGGCGACCCGGCACCGGCTATGCCGGAGCCAACGCGGGGAACTGAAACATCTTAGTACCCGCAGGAAAAGAAAATAACAATGATTCCGCGAGTAGCGGCGAGCGAAAGCGGATGAGCCCAAACCGGCGGCGTGGGAACGCGCGGCCGGGGTAGTAGGACCGTCGGCGAGGGAACTGGCGAGCGTAGCGGAACCGGGTGGAAAACCGGGCCGTAGGGCGTGAGAGCCGCGTACGCGAAACGCGAGACGGGGAACGAGACGGGACCTGAGTACCGCAGGACACGAGGAATCCGGCGGGAATCAGCGGGGACCATCCCGCAAGGCTAAATACTACCGGGAGACCGATAGCGCACGAGTACCGTGAGGGAAAGGTGAAAAGAACCTCGGACAGAGGAGTGAAAAAGACCCTGAAACCATGCGCCTACAAGCGGTCGGAGCGGCGTTGGTGCCGTGACGGCGTGCCTTTTGCATAATGAGCCTACGAGTCGCCGGCGTCGGCGAGGCTAAGGCGCATGAGCGCCGGAGCCGTAGTGAAAGCGAGCCTGAAGAGGGCGGCAAGTCGGCGTTGGCGGACGCGAAACCGGGTGATCTACCCTTGTCCAGGCTGAAGGCCGGGTAAAGCCGGCTGGAGGGCCGAACCGGTGGGCGTTGAAAAGCCCTCGGATGAGGTGAGGGTAGGAGTGAAAGGCCAATCAAACCCGGAGATAGCTCGTACTCCCCGAAATGTATTTAGGTGCAGCCTCGGCAAATGAGGTTCGCGGAGGTAGAGGTACGGATAGGATGCGAGGGCTTCGCCGCCTGTCAAGTCCTGGCCAACTCCGAATGCCGCGAACCGGTAGCCGGGAGTAAGGGCGCGGGTGCTAAGGTCCGCGTCCGAGAGAGGAAGAACTCAGACCGCCGTCTAAGGTCCCGGAATCCGGGCTAAGTTGGAGACCAAAACGAGGTGCCGCCGCAGGGACAGCTAGGATGTTGGCTTGGAAGCAGCCATTCATTCAAAGAGTGCGTAACAGCTCACTAGTCGAGCGGCGGCGCGTGGATAATAATCGGGCATAAGCCCGGTACCGAAGGCGCGGGCCCGGTGGGAACCACCGGGCGGTAGGGGAGCATTGCCGGCGCGTAGAATCCGCGGTTCGAGCCGCGGTGGAGCGCCGGGAAAAGCAAATGTAGGCATAAGTAACGACAATGGGGGAGCAAACCCCCACGCCGGAAGGCCAAGGGTTCCTGTCCGACGCTAAACGGGGCAGGGTCAGCCGGGACCTAACGGGAAG
The DNA here is from genome assembly GCA_905207705.1 of uncultured Prevotellaceae bacterium. GTDB lineage: Bacteria > Bacteroidota > Bacteroidia > Bacteroidales > Muribaculaceae > Avimuribaculum. Next base: position 483,866 of record CAJLMA010000002.1, on the reverse strand, counting down.
CCTAAAGGCGGACCGGATGGAAATGCGGTAAACATTCCGCAGCCGGTGGCGGGAGCGAAGCGGGGACGGAGAAGTGACACGCCCGCGGGCAGACGGAACAGCCCGTTGAAGGGGGTAGGCAGACGGAAGGCAGGGAAGTCCGCCAGGCCGTGCCGATCCCGAGAGTACCGCGACCCTCCGGGGGAGCGGAAAGCGGCGGTAACCATGCTCCCGAGAAAATCCGCTAAGCACATGTCGCCACCGCCCGTACCGCAAACGGACACACGTGGCCGGGTGTAACAATACCAAGGCGCTCGAGCGACTCATGGTCAAGGAACTAGGCAAATTGGCCCCGTAACTTAGGGAAAAGGGGTCCTCGCGTAAGCGAGGCGCAGAGCAAAGGTCCAGGCAACTGTTTACCAAAAACACAGGGCTGTGCGAAATTGAAAGATGCAGTATACAGCCTGACACCTGCCCGGTGCCGGAAGGTTAAGAGGAGCGGTCAGCGCGAGCGAAGCCGCGAATTGAAGCCCCGGTAAACGGCGGCCGTAACTATAACGGTCCTAAGGTAGCGAAATTCCTTGTCGGGTAAGTTCCGACCTGCACGAATGGTGTAATGATCCGGACACTGTCTCGACCATGAACTCGGTGAAATTGTAGTATCGGTGAAGATGCCGATTACCCGCGACGGGACGGAAAGACCCCGTGAACCTTTACTGCAGCTTAGCGCTGCGAGCGGGCGTGCGGCGTGTAGGATAGTCCGGAGGCAGAGAATCGGCCGCGCCAGCGGCCGTGGAGCCGGCGTTGAAATACGGACCTCCGCCCGTCTGGTCGCTAACGAGCGTGGAGCTCGGACACCGCTTGGCGGGTAGTTTGACTGGGGTGGTCGCCTCCAAAAGAGTAACGGAGGCTCCTAAAGGTCCCCTCGGGCCGATTGGTAACCGGCCTGAGAGCGCAATGGCATAAGGGGGCTTGACTGCGAGGCCGACAAGCCGAACAGGTAGGAAACTAGAGCATAGTGATCCGGTGGTACCGCATGGAAGGGCCATCGCTCAAAGGATAAAAGGTACTCCGGGGATAACAGGCTGATCCCTCCCAAGAGCTCATATCGACGGAGTGGTTTGGCACCTCGATGTCGGCTCGTCACATCCCGGGGCTGGAGAAGGTCCCAAGGGTTAGGCTGTTCGCCTATTAAAGTGGCACGCGAGCTGGGTTCAGAACGTCGTGAGACAGTTCGGTCCCTATCTGTCGCGGGCGTATGAGATTTGAGGGGCTCCGGCACTAGTACGAGAGGACCGTGCTGGACAGACCTACGGTTTGCCGGTTGTACCGCCAGGTGCACTGCCGGGTATCCGCGTCTGGCAAGGATAAGTGCTGAAAGCATCTAAGCACGAAGCCCCCCCCGAGATGAGATCTCGCAGGGCCGTCGAAGACGACGACGTTGATAGGGCGCAGGTGGAAAGGCGGCGACGCCGGGAGCCGAGCGCTACTAATAGCCCGAAAGCTTTCCACGCGGGGGAGCGTCCGCAGAGCGTGACGCTTCCCCGGGAAAAAGGACAACGGCGCGGAGAGCGCCGGAGGCCCACGCTTCTTAGGAAGCTCCCGTTTGGAAATGGACGGACATCGCGTGTGCGGTCAATGGCTCCGGGCCACACGGCCCCGTGTGCGGGACATGACCCGGCCGGGGCACGAAGAAGGAACAAAGACAAAGGCGGTGATAGCGCGTGGGATCCACCTCTACCCATTCCGAACAGAGAAGTTAAGCCACGCCGCGCCGATGGTACTGCGAAAGCGGGAGAGCAGGTCGCCGCCCCCCTAAAGAAGAGGAGGAGAGGTTCATGAAGGCAACTTCACGAATCCCTCCTCCTCCCTTTTTTTGCATCCGCGCGCCAAGAAGCATCCCGCGCCGCAACTGCACAAACAAACAGCAAGAACATGTATTCATACAAAAAAAATTGCAGACAAGTAAGTACTATGTTGTATATCAGCTTATTGTGGAATAATAAATTGAACAGCATTCGGATGAAATTCATATTTATTAAAAGCTCTGAATTTGTCCTGTGATGTTCATTTTTAATCCAAAGTTTGTTCTTTGCAAATGTTACCTATTGCTCGGCTCGAGACAAAAAGTCATATTATCTTGCTTTAGAATAATTTTTTAGAAGTGGCCAGGATCATTTGTTATGGAAAAATGACATATGAGATAAGTATGTCTACATATGCCATTTATTTTAGTTAGGATATTTTCTAAATATTCTTGTCTAACGGTTTATGATATCGTATTCCACGAACTGCTCGTAGTCGTATTGCCATGAACTGCCGTATGCTAGTTTATGTATACGATAGTATATAGCTTCCCGAGATGGTGCATTAAATTCACCTGTGTTATCATTCATGATACTGTTGCTAGTAGGTCGCCATACTCCTTTACCGTATGTGAGGCCACCTTCATAAATACCAATAGCTTGATTGGCATAGCGTTTATCGGATAAAAATTGAGACCACTTTACTGTATTAGGATCATTTGTAAAATCAATATTTTTCCACCATCCATATTCTTTCTGTTCCTGTTTGATTTCATTAACATAACTTTCGGGGATGACATTAGTATTACCATATGTGTATTCATCGGCTAATTTGGCAAATCCATGTCCTAAGGCTTCGTGATAAATATAAGGGTTATAATATGCATGTTCTGGACCTGGTGAAATGACTGCAACAGAAAACCCCTCACCCCAATCGTTACCTGGGGCATTTGGCTTTTCTTGATAGCAGATACCTGTATAATTTACTGAATTCATTAGAACAATTGCCATTGTGTTGTCTATTCTATCCTCGTTAACAGCTTTAAGTGTATATTTTTTTACTAAATTTATATTGAGATTAGGAAGTACGCGATTGCCACTAGTTGCAAAGCCTCCTCCAAACGCTGAAACTCTACTAGTGTTATATCCTTCAGCAGATGATATTGCATTTATATAGTAAACGTTAAATAGGTGTTTAAAACTTTTATATGGTTCTATAGAAAATAATATGTCGTATGTTTCTTTCATCTTATTATAATAGGTTCTGTCTGCTATCTGCCGATCAGAATAACCGTCACCCATCAAAACAAGATCTATGCCATTACCCTCTGTGGCAGATTGTAGCGTATAGACTATGCCGTCAGATGAATAATCGGTTGATATATATATAGATTCATCGCTTATTGGATATATGTAATCAGCGTACAAAGACCAGTTTTCAGCATTCTTGTAGCTTTCCATAGATTCATTAGGTACATATATTTTTAATGTCGAATTAAACGCATTAAATGTTTTTTCTTCTATTAAAGGAGGAATTATGGCATTGCAATATACGGTTTGCAAACCTGTATAGTTAAACACAAAATTTCCAATATATTTTAATGTATTTGGCAAAGAGACACTCCTTAAACTATATGTTTCTGTAAAGGCGTAGTTCTTGATAGATGTAATGCCTTCAGGGATATATACATTTGTTAGATTACACCCTCTAAATGCGGATTCTCCTATAGAGACAATCCCTTGAGGTACCTCATAAGTTGATATTTCACTTTTGGTTGCAAATGATACTAAAGTGTCTGCGACAATCAAAGAATAGCTGTCTAATGTATTTTTGCCTTTGAATTCTTTTATGTTATTTACTACACCAAATACATCCTGACCAATATATAGCAGTTCTCCTTTGAAAGTTATACTTTCTAAATTAGTATCCCAAAAACATGCATCTTCAATCCTATAAACACTATTTGGAATTTCTATGGTTCTCAAATTAGAACAATTATAAAATGCATATTTGCCTAAAATGGACACGCTATTAGGTATGATGATTTTAGTAAGATTGGTACATCCGGAAAAAGCACTTCCTCCTATTTCTTTAGTGCTTGTGGGTAATGTAACTTCTGTTAATGCAGTTAACCCTCTGAAGGCTCCATATGTTATAGTGGTGACGCTGTTATCAAAATAAAGTATGCCCCTTCCGGTATTGTCGTCATAACTGCTCTTTTCTGCATTATAGGAAGCTTGAGGAAAATTATTTTGTGGAGTAATCTCTTCTGATGCCGTGTACCATATTTCATTGTCAGGAGGGATATTTTCGTATGTCTCACGGCCAGCCTGTATAATTATATACTCTAAAGATAATTGACTATCCAATGCTTGAACTGTTACTACTGTACTACGTCTCTCAGTATTTTCATTCGGTTTAATAGTCAATGAAATATTTTTATAGGTCATTGCCTTTGTTTCTGGTGTTGAACTTATCCAATTTGAAGCATTTTCTGGAATAATAGCTTTGCAATCAACATTTGAGATAAAATACAATTTTGTTATCCCACCATAGGCTAAAACAGATATTGTGTTATCTGAGTTTATTACCAACCCTGTTTCTTCAAACGAAAAGCTTCGCATTAGGACTCGTGTTCCGTTGGAAACGAGAACGATAACTTTGCTATATTCATCAATTGTGTTTCCTGTTGTAATTTGGATTGTACCCGCAAGGTTCGTTTTATCATCTGGAACAACTTTAGCCTTTATGTCGGAAGATGAAAAAACTTCTATGTCTACATCGTTGCTAACACTTGTTATTGTGTAGCTGATAGATCGTGATGAATTAGGATCCATCACAACGAGGTCATTGGCATTGAAGGTAATGTCAAGATTTATATTTAAAGGGATAACCAAGACCGTATTGTCAACCAATGTAAAATATACAAATTGATCATCATGTGTAACACTTTTAAATATAGAGTCTCCGTCTTCGCCAGTAGCTTTACCTAATTTTTGCCAAGTAATGCCGTTATCGTAAGAAATGTACCATTCTTCGTTTTCAATCTTTAATAATGGTGTAATACCGTCCATACCAGGCATCCCGGGGGCACCGTCTTCTCCGTCCATACCAGGCATCCCGGGGGCACCGTCTTCTCCGTCCATGCCAGGCATCCCGGGGGCACCATCTTCTCCGTCCATACCCTGTGCGCAAATTTTGTTGCCGGCATCATCGGTTAGCCATTCACCGTTTATGGTCCAATAATAAATGCCATCAATGTTTTGCTTTACTCCTATCATCGGTGTGGAACCATTTTCTCCCTTATCGCCTTTTCTCCCATGGTATATAATTATTGGTTCATTTTTAGAAAATGATATCTTATAACCTATTTCCACTCCATTTTCTATGATTGGCGATATGTCAATGATACAATCGTTGGCTGTAATAGCATTTACTATACTTTGTAATGATGTGATGTTCGTATTTAATTGTTGGCATAATTTTTCTAGTTTTACTATACGTTCTTCGAGGTTGTTTACACGATTTGTTAATATGCTATCGTCATATTTACTACAGGAAACGACAATGAATATGGTGAGATAGATGTAAAATTTTTGCATTTGTTACTTGTTGTTTTAATTTTAAATGATAAATACAGTTAATAAATAGAGACATCCAGTAAATATCCCTAAATAGGTTTGGATGTAAATAATAAAACCGAACTTTTTAGTCGTTGTCTTTGCTGAGGGCTTCTTCAATGGCTTCGTCTAGCTTTTCATTGTTGGTTGATTCGCTCCAACCAGACCATTGTTCGCGAGTTGCAGAATGTCCTTTGTCTGTAATTACAGTTACAGAATTTTCGTTACGAATAATTTGACTTACTCCCATCTCTGTTCATGCCTGTTTTATCCTGTAGGCTCTTCAGTTTAAATGTATTTGTATTAGAAAATAATAAATATGACGTCAGTCGTCCCATAAATTAGATTTCGGCCATTGCACTTTTTTGTCTTGATTTTTATTTGAAATAGAATGGTCACGGGTCACTTCGCCTGTTAACGGATCATAGTCAAAAGAATGTCTTCCGTCATCATCATAGTCAGTATGATGAACCAATCCTGTTTTTTCATTGTAAGTATGATTGCACCCTTTACTCATAATTGCAGTGTTTATCTTTGACGTTCATGAATTTTTTGACATACAGGGCAAAGTCCATTCCCTTTCCTGAGGATTTCCAAAGGCCAGTGTTTGCCACAACATCTACAAGTTCCCATTATAAGTTCCATTATAGTAAGTATTTTATCCCGGCTCTTACAGCTTTGCCGGTATAGCTATAAATCTGTCTCTCTGCAAGAGACAGATTGTGGCTTGCATGTCTTTGATAATCAGTGTGTAATCTTTGGACAAATGGGACGAATCAAAATAATTGGAAACATTTTTATCATGATTGCGTAGAAATATATGAATTTATTTCTTTTATTGGAAATAAATTCATATATTAGCCAGCGTAAGTTCGTCTCTTGCAGAGAGATAGATGCTACTTCCTAAATAAAATCCTTTATTATTGCTTTATTTGCTTCGTCAATTAGTGATGTGTCCAATGATGAGAGGTATATCCGAGTCGTCGTTTCGGAGTTGTGCCCCATGCCTTCGCTGATAATCGAAATGGGAATATTCTTGCTTTTGGCTATGTTTGCCCATGTGTGGCGGGCGACATATGTCGATAAAGGCATGGGCGTTTGAATGATTCTTGCGATTATTTTCAGCTTATTATTGACCAAGCGGAGTGCATTTTCATATTGTTTCCTTTCGTTTGTACCGGGTAGCTTTATTATTGGGAGTAGATATTGGCCGTCGGAAACAGTGTATTTACCAATGATTTCCTGCATGCACTTCTCCCACTTGATGGTGAGTTGCTGCCCGGTTTTCCTGCGGCGATATGAGAGGAAGCCGTTTTTCAAGTCGGATTTCTTGAGGAAAGCCATGTCTATGAACGACATCCCACGGGTGTAGAACGAAAAGAGGAACATATCGCGAGCAAAGTCCAGAGAGGGCTTTAGTGCAAGGTCGAGTTCCTTAATGCGCTTGATTGCCATTATGGGAATGGCGCGTTTGGCTGTCTTGTCAATGCCAGTATATACATGTTTGAACGGGAATCGTTGCTCGACAAGCCCGTTTTCGACAGCGCGGTTATACATGGCACGCAAGTTGCGCATATAGAATGAAACGGTGTTGGGACATATGCCCCTTCTTTCCAGCCATGCTTGATATAGCATCATGGTATTGCAGTCAATTTCACTAAGCATAATATCCTGTCCATTACGGAATTTCATAAAACTGCTTAATGCGGAGGAGTAAGTTTCGGATGTACGGATTTTGTTTGATTTTCTTAACAGAGTTATGACACTTTGCATGAAATGAAACAAGGATAAGTCATCAGTGTGTTCATTGAATTTTGCGACAATATTGTCAACCGTATAGCATTCATGCTTTTTGTCGAACGAGGCGATAATGGCTTTTAGCCGCTTGACATCCCACTCGATGCAGTGTATTACCGACTGTAAATATTTTCCCCGTTCCGCATTTATCCAAGCAGGCATTTTGATTGTCGATGTTTTGGTGTCCCATTCATGTTCAAACACTTTGTGACAAGTTCTAATTTGTCGTGTCATGCGATCGTGTGTTATCTGGTAATAGATGTGTCTCTCCTTGCCGCTAATGGAAGAAGGGCTGATTTTCACTTTTATTGATTCCATACTCTTTAGTTTTTGTGATTATAATTATTGAGATATGGCTATATAATGTTGATTCTGGATATAAAATAGCGTATTAACTTAGAAATATTTTAATGGTTTGTTCATAGGCAGTTTATTCTTCGATTTCTATCAAGTAGCCTTCGGGGCCTTCAATGCAACTTTCGTAGTAGCCGTCGCCTGTCGTTCGTGGCTCGCTGACTATGTTATACCCGTCGTTGCGAAGTATTTCAGTCAATAGGTCAACTTCTTTTTTACTTCCAGTGCTGAATGATATGTGGACGTAGCCTGTGCGTAGGTTTCCTTGGTTGCATGTCACGATGTCGGGGCGAGACATGATTTCCAAGCGAGCCCCGTCGGCAAACGACAGGAAGTAGGTGCGTAATCCTGTGCGAGGGTTGTGGTACATTTCGTTGGATGTGGCCTTGAAATAGTGCATGAAGAATGTGCGCGTTTCTTCAAGGTCATTTACATAAATGGCAACATGTTCCAGTTTCATAGCGATATATTTATATCAAATATAAGCGTTCAAGACCGAATGTTCCAAATCTCGTGGAAGCTGTTTTTGTCGTGCTGGGAAATTTTGTAGGAAGTAAATTACTGTGCTTTCGTTGTCTAAGACATGATGCGTTCTGATTGTTGAAAAAATAAGCGAGTTAAATTTTTCTTATTGCTCCCAACTTTCACTATCTTTGGGAAAGGGATTTAAAATTTACAAGTATGGACAACGAGAAGTATGTTATAACTATAGGTCGTCAATATGGCAGTGGCGGACGTGAGATAGGAAAAATGCTGGCCGACGCTCTCGGCATACAGTATTATGATAAGGAACTTCTGACCGAAGCGGCTAAGTCGTCGGGGGTAAATCAAGAATTGTTTGAAGCGGCCGATGAGCGCACCCCGTCTTTTTTCTCAAATTTGTGGTCGTTCAATCTCGGATTTAATTCCGGTGCATATTTGCTTGGTAATACTCCTTTGTCGGACGACAGCATCTATGCGGCTCAATGCAATGTAATGAAGGATTTGGCCGAAAGGTCGTCGTGCGTAATAGTAGGGCGCAGTGCCGATTATGTGCTGCGCAATCATCCGCGTCTTATCAGCATATTCATCCATGCGTCGGTCGAGTCTAAAGTGCGTCGAATAATGGGGCGTAATGATTGCAATACTGAGAATGAGGCGAAGGCTCTTGCCGCTAAGAAAGATAAATTGCGTTCGAGCTACTATAATTTTTATACCGACAAGACGTGGGGAGATGCAGCTTCTTACGATTTATCGATAGATTCTTCAAAATTGACAAGCCAGCAAGTTTGCAAGATCATCATTGATTATGTGAACATGCGTCTTGGCAAGTGACGATAGATGCTGACGCAAATAGTAAACGGCGATATTTGTACGCCAGATGGTTGGTTGCACGGAGGTTCGATAACCATAGAAGGAACTCGTATCGTCGATATTTTACCTGTTTCACGGATTGTGGAATATGACGGCAAAGTAATAGACGCAAAAGGAATGTATGTCGTGCCTGGTGCTATCGACATGCATGTGCATGGAGGTGGTGGAGCCGATTTCATGGAAGGTACCGAAGATGCGTTCCGAAAGGCTGTTGCCGCGCATTTAAGGCATGGCACAACCGGCATATTTCCCACATTGGCTTCCTCGTCGGTAGACATGATACTTTCCGGAGATGCTGCTTGCTCCAGATTAATGGAAGACAAGTATTCTCCGGTTCTCGGCTTGCACCTTGAGGGGCATTATTTGAATAAACGAAAAGCCGGAGGACAGATGCCACAGTATATCAAGAATCCCGATGTGGATGAGTATGTAGGCATTATTTCCAATTGCCGTTGCATCAAGCGTTGGGATGCTGCTCCAGAGTTGCCCGGTGCCGGGGACTTCGCACGATATGTCTCAGAAAGAGGCATTCTTGCAGGCATTGCCCATACCGAGGCTGATTACAATATGCTGCGAACGGCAAGAAGTGCCGGGTTTCGTCATGTGACGCACTTTTATAATGGCATGACGATGGTGCATAACGACAGGGAATATAAGCATGAAGGAACCGTTGAAGGTGTGTATCTGATTGACGACATGACCGTTGAGCTTATTGGTGATGGAATACATGTACCGCCGGCCATAGTGCAGCTCGTACTGAAGATAAAAGGTTGTGAACGGACGGCTTTTGTCACCGATGGCATGGCTTGCTCGGCCAATAACGGAATAGGTGCAGCATTTGACCCTCGCGTGATTATCGAGGATGGCGTGTGCAAGCTGTCTGATCGTTCGGCTCTTGCAGGAAGCATAGCCACGATGGATGGCATCATAAAGACTATGGTCACAAAAGTAGGCATTCCTTTGGCTGATGTGATGCGCATGGTTGCAGAGACGCCTGCCCGGATAATGGGAGTGCTCGACCGAAAAGGGACTCTTGAAAGAGGGAAGGATGCCGACATATTGCTACTCGATCGCAATATTGAACTTAAAAGTGTTATATCGATGGGGCATATGCTTGTCTGATGCATCAAGTAGGCGGTAAGATGCTAAAGCCGAAAATATTGACATGAACAGAAGGTCATTTTGTATTTTGAATTTTGTGGAATAAAATAAAATGATTATCTTTGCACCGCTTTTCGTAATCTCTGGCAAGATGAAGTGTGGCTTGCGTATATTGCGGGAAATAAGTAGAAATGTAAAAATATAGAAAAATGGATTTAATTAAGGTTGCAGAAGAGGCGTTTGCAAGTGGAAAGGAATTTCCTGCATTCAGACCGGGTGACACTATCACCGTAGCATATCGTATTAAAGAAGGAAATAAGGAACGTATCCAGCAATATCGCGGAGTCGTAATCCGTATTTCCGGCGAAGGAAGAAAAAAACGTTTCACAGTACGCAAAATAAGCGACAATATCGGTGTTGAAAGAATTTTCCCAATGGACTCTCCTTTCATTGATGAAATCGTAGTCAACAAGTATGGTAAAGTACGTCGCGCAAAATTGTATTATCTTCGTGGCTTGACCGGCAAGAAGGCTCGTATCAAGGAGCGTCATGTTGTTCAACCAAAGAGCGCAGAATAATTAAATTGAAAAGCATATTAAAGCAGTCACATTATAGGATGTGGCTGCTTTTTTTTATGCAGCAATGCGGTTTAGGATAATCTTTTGAGTGCCTGGCCGGTTTCTTCCTCCGAGAATATGGCTGACTGTTTAAAACATGGTTGATAGTCATCTGGTGTTTTTGCCGGTGTGTCTCTTTTGTTGGCTTGAGATACGTTAATCGATGCTTTTTGTCGGATATATCGCGGAATTTCCCTAAATTTGCATGTCAAATTGTAAATCTGTGGAAGAAGAGGAACTGATGCTGCAAATCAAAGATACGATAGTGAGTCTTGACATAGTGGAGCGATTTTTTTCGTGCGATATCGCTTCGTGCCTTGGTGAATGCTGCATCGAGGGTGACGCAGGAGCGCCCATTACTGATGCCGAATACAAAAAAATCAAGGAAATATTGCCGTTGATATGGGATGACTTGATGCCTCGTGCCAAAGAGGAAATAAAAGCCAATGGGGCGGCTTACATCGATGAGGAGGGAGACCTTGTTACGCAGATCATCGACGGCAAGAATTGCGTGTTTTCCTGTTATGGCGGTAATGGCATGTGCTTGTGTGCCATCGAGAAAGCTTATCGCGAGGGCCGTGTGGATTTCATGAAACCCATATCGTGCCATCTGTATCCGTTGCGCTTGAAGGAGTATCCGTCATTCACGGCAATATCTTACCACAGATGGAAAATATGCAAGGCAGCCGAGGTCCTTGGCCGTAAGCGAGGCGTGAGGTTGTATGAGTATTTGAAAGAACCTCTCATAAGACGTTTCGGCGAAGAATGGTATGACGAGCTTGTGATGGCTTGCGAACTGTACTTAAAAGAATATTCCGAAGACAATCGATGAGATTGCTCATTTTGGAATAATTTTTGTGTATAAAAAAGATAGAAAAAGAAATAGTACAAACTTATAAATATAGACAATTATGGCAAAAAAAGCACTTTTGATGATTTTGGACGGCTGGGGAATTGGCAACCATTCGAAATCGGATGTCATTTATTGTACGCCAACACCTTATTGGGACAGCTTGTTGGCTAATTATCCTCACTCACAATTGCAGGCAAGCGGTGAAAACGTAGGATTGCCTGACGGCCAGATGGGAAATTCGGAAGTCGGACACTTGAACATTGGAGCCGGACGTGTGCTTTATCAAGACTTGGTAAAAATAAACAAAGCCATAAAGGATGGTTCCATCATGGAAAATCCCGAAGTAAAATCGGCTTTCTCTTATGCGCAAAAGACAGGCAAGGGCATCCATTTCATGGGATTGACATCGACTGGAGGAGTTCACAGCTCGTTTGAACACATATTGGCATTGTGCGACATAGCAAAGAAATACGACCTCAAGAATGTATTTATCCACTGCTTTATGGATGGTAGGGACACCGACCCTCACAGTGGCAAGGGATTTATCAGCGACTTGCAGGCGCATTGCGAAAAGAGTGCCGGTGTCGTAGCTTCAATCATAGGACGTTATTATGCGATGGACCGCGACAAGCGTTGGGATCGCGTAAAAGTTGCTTATGACCAACTTGTGAATGGAGAGGGAAAGAAAGCCACCGACATGGTTGCTGCTATGCAAGAATCGTATGATGAAGGCGTTACCGACGAGTTTGTAAAGCCTATCGTCAATGCCAATGTTGACGGCCGTATCAAGGAAGGTGATGTTGTAATCTTCTTCAACTATCGCAACGACCGTGCAAAGGAAATCACCATTGCATTGACTCAACAAGACATGCCAGAAGCAGGAATGAAGACCATCAAGGACTTGCAATATTACTGCATGACTCCGTATGATGCTTCGTTCAAGGGTGTGCACATACTTTTTGACAAGGAAAATGTAAACAATACCCTTGGCGAATACCTGTCAGCGCTTGGCAAGAAGCAATTGCACATAGCCGAGACCGAAAAATACGCTCATGTGACATTCTTCTTCAATGGCGGACGTGAAACTCCTTATGACGGTGAGGACCGTATCCTCGTTCCTTCCCCAAAGGTGGCTACTTATGACTTGAAGCCTGAAATGAGCGCGTATGAGGTTAAGGACAAGCTTGTCGAAGCCATAAATGAAAACAAATATGACTTTATTGTAGTGAACTTTGCCAACGGCGACATGGTGGGTCACACTGGCGTATATGAGGCAATAGAGAAAGCCGTCAAGGCTGTCGATGCTTGTGTTAAAGACACTGTCGAGGCTGCCAAGGTCAACGATTATGAGGTAATCATAATTGCTGACCATGGCAATGCTGATCATGCGTTGAATGCCGACGGAACACCTAATACGGCTCACTCGTTGAATCCTGTTCCATGCGTGTATGTCACAGCAAATAAGAATGCGAAGATAGGAAATGGAATTCTTGCTGATGTCGCTCCGACAATTTTGCACATAATGGGATTGGAGCAGCCTGCCGAAATGACAGGAAAGCAGCTCATTGAGGATTGAGAATGGCAGAGTATTGAAAATGGTTGAACAAAAGACAAGATAAAAATAAGTAGGAAGTCCGATTGAGGCAAGTTCGTCAATCGGGCTTCTTTTTATGCCCGCAAATGTAGGAAAATAAGACAAATATCCGTAATTTCGTGCTGTAAACCCAATTAAAAGGAAATAATTCATACAGATGAAGTGTATAAACAGATTTTTTGCCGTGGCCTGTCTTGCAGCCGTGTTGTTAACGGGAAATGCACAAGCCGAGGATTTGGTCATCTTGACCACCAATGACACGCATAGCCAGATAGATCCCGACTTTGACGGGCGAGGAGGCATATTGCGCAGGAAGGCTATAATCGACAGTGTGAGAGGAGCAGAGCAGAATGTGCTGCTTGTCGATGCAGGAGACATAGTTCAAGGAACATTGTATTTCTCTATGTATGGAGGAGCTGTTGAATATGCGCTGCTCGACAGCCTCGGATACGACATCTCGGTTCTTGGAAACCATGAGTTTGACAACGGAATAGATTCTCTTGCACATTTCCAGAATCCATTGAAAGTGACGCGTTTGTCGGCCAATTACGATTTGTCGGCCACTCCGTTGTCGGGCCATTATCGTCCTTATGTGATAAAAGAGTATGGAGGAAAACGATTTGGAATAATGGGTATCAATCTTGATCCTACCGGGATGATCGACATGACCAATTGCAAGGGGCTTGTTTATCATAATACCCAAAAGATTGCCAATGAGACCGCTGCATATTTGAAAAATGTGGAGAAAGTGGATTTTGTGATAATGGTGTCGCACATCGGTTACGACATCGACAGTGCTACATCGCCAGGTGACATTCAAATCGTTAAGTCGAGCAGCGACATAGACCTCGTGATAGGCGGACACACACATACGCTCATCAATCCAAAAAGTGCATCGAGCGTCCCTTACATGATAAAGAACAAGGATGGTGAAATAGTATATGTCACGCAGACTGGAAACGCGGGCAAGTATCTCGGACTCATCAAGATTGATCTTGACAGTCTTACCGTAGATTATAGCTTGCTGAGCGTGGATAAGCGATGGGACAGCCGTGCACATTATCCTGCCCTTGAAAAATTCCTTGCCAAATATCAAAAGCCTGTTCACGCATTGCTGAACAAAGTAGTGGCCAAATCGGCCGGTGCATATGTGAACAATGGCACGGAAATGCAAAATTGGGTTGCCGACATGGCCCGTGAGATGACAATCAAATTCAGTGGCATCAATGTAGATTTGGCAATAATGAACAAGGGCGGAATACGCCAGTCGATGCCTGAAGGAGACGTGTCAGAGGGCTTGCTGGGAGCGATGTTCCCGTTTAATAACAAGCTCGTCGTGATAGAAGTAAGCGGAGCCGAGTTATTGCAGGCATTTGAAGTCATGGCCAAGCGTGGTGGCGACGCAGTGAGTGAAAACGTGAAAGTGCTGTATAAGAAAGATGGTACAGTTGAAGCTGCAACAGTGGACGGAATGGCAGTCAACAGGGCTAAGACCTATCGCATAGCTACCCTTGATTATCTTGCTAACGGAGGTGATTACATGACTTCGTTTGTCGGTAAGGACAAGCAGTATGTCGATACCGAGAAATTCGGAACTCGCGTAATAGATTATGTGAAGAAGATGGGATTGAACGATGTGACTATCCATCCGAGCAGCAGAGTCAGGATGCAGTGCATTAACTGAGGTCTTAATCGAGACTAAATAACAATTATCTATAATACAACATGAAACTTAAAATCGGAATACTGTTGACCGGATTGCTGACGTTGTCATCCGCGACAAGCCTTTTTGCCAAGGAAGCAACGCATCCGGCCATTTTTAAGAGTGTCGACGAAGCGAAGATGAACGTTTGGGTTGACTCTGTTATGTCGAGCATGACAATTGATGAGAAAATCGGGCAATTGATAATTGCCCAAGTGTATCCTACCGATAATGATATAAACCGTAGGTATATAAAACGGCTTGTCGACAAGTACCATATAGGCGGCTTGTTGTACATGGAAGGGACGCTGGAGGAACATGCTCGGCTGACGAATTACGCGCAATCGGTGTCGCCGATACCGCTCATGATAACTATCGACGGTGAGTGGGGATTGTCGATGCGATTCTCGGATGCCATTGAGTATCCTCGTAACATGGTGCTTGGAGCCACGGGAGATGACAAGCTCATGTATGAATATGGTCGCGAAGTGGCTCGTCAATGTCGCCGTGCAGGGATACATGTCAATTTCGCACCAGTGCTTGATGTGAATGACAATCCGTCCAATCCTGTAATCGGGTCGAGATCGTTTGGAGAAGATCCTGAACTTGTGTCGCGACTCGGCATTGCTTATGCCAAGGGGCTTGAGGATGGAGGGGTATTGTCGGTTGCAAAACATTTTCCGGGACATGGAAACTCGTCGCAGGATTCACATAAAAGCCTCCCAGTGATAAACAAAAACATGTCGGAATTGAAAGTGTGTGAATTTGTTCCTTTTAAGGCATATATCGATGCCGGGCTGTCGGGAATGCTTGTAGCGCATCTTCATATTCCGGCCATCGACGAGGCTCCGATTCCGTCCACATTGTCGGCCAAGAATGTCACTCAACTGCTCAAGGATGAGATGGGATTTGACGGACTCATATTTACTGATGGATTGTCGATGAAAGGGGTAACACAAGAAGACAACATAGGCGTTAAGGCGCTGATGGCAGGAAACCACATATTACTTGGCCCCATAAATGTGGCAGGGGAGGCTCCTGCCATAAAAAGTGCCTTGTTGTCAGGTAAAATGGATGAGGATGTCGTTAATGACGCCTGCCGAAAGGTGCTGTGTTATAAGTATGCGCTGGGCATGATTGGCGAGCCTGCTATAGAGGTCGACGGGATCGTGTCGGACATTAATTCTGGAAAGGCCGAAGCGTTGCAGCATAAACTGTGGTCAAAGGCAATAACTGTCGTAAAAAATGATGATGATATATTGCCTTTACGAGGGCTTGATAAAAATAAAATCGCGGTAGTGACCATTGGTGGGAAAGGCGGACTTACGTCGATGTTCCAAAACCGTTGCGAGATGTATTCGGCTACCGACAAGTTTGATTACTACGACGGCATGTCGGTCAATGAGTTGAGCAAGGAGCTTGCCGGATATGACAGGGTAATTCTGTCGGTGCATTCTTCCGACTACAAGTATGCCGATGTATTGGCTGCTCTCTCGTCAAGGCTTAATAATGATGTTTGTGTAATGTTCATGTCGGCCTATCGCACTGCGCGGTTTGCTTCTGGATTGAGGAATGCTTCGGCAGTAGTGTTAGCCTACGATGATTGCAATCTTGCCCAAGATTATGCTGCACAGACGGTATATGGAGGGAATGCCGCTTGTGGAGAGTTGCCTGTGACGGTCAATGGCGTGGGCAATGCAGGAGACGGGATAAAATTCAATGCCTTGCGTCTTGGATACGGAGTGCCCGA
The DNA here is from genome assembly GCA_905207705.1 of uncultured Prevotellaceae bacterium. GTDB lineage: Bacteria > Bacteroidota > Bacteroidia > Bacteroidales > Muribaculaceae > Avimuribaculum. The sequence continues at coordinate 467,340 of CAJLMA010000002.1, read as the reverse complement.
GCAAGTTGGATTGTCGGGGAAAATGACAAGCCGGATAGATTCGTTGGTGGCTGAAGGATTAAGTTCCGGCGCATTCCCGGGTTGTCAAGTGCTTGTCGCACGCGACAGCATTATTGTGTGCAACAAGTATTACGGAGTCACTGATACTGAATCAGATTGTCCTGTCACGGTAAATACGGTTTACGATCTTGCATCGGTGTCGAAAGCGACAGGCACTATTTCCGGAATAATGGAGGCGTGCGACAACGGCCTTATAGATGTCAATGCCAAGGCAAGCAAGTATATTCCACAATTATTGGGAACCGACAAGGAAGATATTACCGTGCGGCAATTGTTGTTTCATGAATCAGGGATGCCGGCCGCCCTCAATATGTATGACATGATGATAGATCCCGATTCTTACCAAGGCAAGTTGTTTTGCGGCAGGAAGAATTCGGTGTATTCGATAAAAGTTGGCCGTAACATGTATGGCAACAGATATGCCAAGGTGCGCGAAGACATCGTATCGGCCAAGCCCGATGATACGTTCAATATTGCAATCTGCGATGGCGTGTATGGCAGCAAGATTACTTACGACTCAATCATGGGGCGCATATATAATGCTCCATTGCGCAGCGACAATGACTATTTGTACAGTTGCCTTAACTTTTGCTTGCTAATGAATGTTGAAGAAAATGTGACGCATGAGCATCACAATGATTATGTAGATAAGAACGTATTTGCTCCTTTGGGCGCATATCATACATTGTATAGGCCGTTGTCGCGGTTTGCGGCAGATGAAATTGCACCTACTGAGTATGACACATTCTTGCGTCGCCAACTTGTGCATGGATATGTGCATGACGAAACGGCAGCATATTCGGGTGGCGTGCAAGGAAATGCGGGCCTTTTCTCAAATGCCAATGATCTTGCCAAGTTATTCCAGATGTGGCTCAATGGTGGTGAATATGGTGGCGAACGTTTCTTGAGCAAGGAAACTGTTGATTTGTTTTGTAAGACAAAAAGCCCTAATTCACGTCGCGGACTCGGATTTGACAAGCCCGACAAAACTGACGATGACAATTCGCCCACATGTCCAGAGGCCACAGCCGAAACATTCGGCCATTTGGGATTCACCGGCACATGTTATTGGGTAGATCCATCCAACGGGCTTATTTTCATATTTTTGTGCAACAGGGTTTATCCCACTCGCGACAATGACGCTTTTGACGAGTTGAACATTCGTCCAAAGTTGTTTTCACTTGTCTACCAAAGCATCCTGCCCTCATTGCAAGATTGCAATGCCTGCTGCGACAGCAAATAGGGAAAACTTAAAGATGACATATTAGAGCCACCGATTCAAAAATTGATTGAACCGGTGGCTTTTGTTTAATTGCATGACATTAAAAAGAATGGGAGTCGCGCTTGATTGCATTTATACATTAAAATGAATTATTTTTGTGCAAAAAGCATACAAAATATAATTTTTTATGGCAAAATATTATGAAAATGATGTTTTTTATAAAATAATCCTTATCTTTGCACTCACAAACAAAACAAATTCATTAATTAATACATAGACAATGAAAGCAAGCGAAGTACTAAATGATTTGAAACGCCGCTTCCCTAATGAGCCGGAATATTTGCAAGCCGTTGAGGAAGTATTGACCACGATTGAAGATGTATATAATGAGCATCCTGAATTTGAACGTTATAATTTAATTGAACGCTTGTGTATCCCCGACAGGATTTTTTCATTCCGTGTGACTTGGGTAGACGACAAAGGCCGCATTCAGAATAACATGGGTTACCGCGTGCAGCATAACAACGCCATCGGCCCGTATAAAGGCGGCATAAGATTCCATGCTTCGGTAAATCAATCAATTCTTAAATTCCTTGCTTTTGAGCAGACATTCAAAAACTCATTGACCACATTGGCCATGGGTGGAGGCAAAGGTGGTTCAGACTTCAATCCGAAAGGAAAGTCTGACATGGAAGTGATGCGCTTCTGCCAGGCTTATATTGCCGAGTTGTGGCGTCACATAGGCCCGGACACCGACGTGCCGGCAGGCGACATAGGCGTTGGTGGTCGTGAAGTAGGCTATATGTATGGAATGTACAAGAAGATGGCTCGTGAAAATACGGGGACATTTACCGGCAAGGGTATGGAATTCGGCGGCTCGTTAATTCGCCCTGAAGCTACAGGATACGGCAATGTGTATTTCTTGCTCAACATGCTTGCAACTCGTGGCATCGATATTGCAGGAAAGACAGTAGCCATATCGGGTTCGGGTAATGTTGCTACCTATACTGCCGAAAAATTGCTACAGCTCGGTGCAAAGGTTGTCACCATGAGCGATTCCAATGGCACTATTTATGTGCCTGAAGGTATCACTCGCGAGCAACTTGACTATATTTTCAAATTGAAGAACGTGTATCGCGGACGTATCAAGGAATTTGCCGAGGAGTACGGATGTGAATATTTCGACGGTGGTCGTCCTTGGGGCGTCAAGTGCGATATCGCGATGCCATCAGCTACTCAGAATGAACTGGATGGCGATGACGCACGCACTCTTCTCGCCAATGGATGCTTTGCTGTGTCGGAAGGTGCAAACATGCCTTCTACTCCCGAAGCAGTTCACGAGTTTATCAAGGCCAAGATATTGTATGCCCCGGGAAAAGCAGCCAATGCAGGTGGCGTATCGGTATCGGGACTTGAAATGGCACAAAATTCTCAAAAGTTGACTTGGTCGGCCGAGGAAGTGGATGCCAAATTGAAGGGTATCATGGCCAATATTCATGAGCAATGTTTGAAATATGGCAAGGAGGAAGACGGATATGTCAACTATGTGCGTGGAGCCAATGTAGCCGGATTCATGAAGGTTGCCAAGGCAATGATGGCACAAGGCATATTGTAAAATCAGCCTTTTTAGAAAAAATTTCTCTTTGGATATAACTTAATGTGGCTTTTGTCCCTTATCGGGACGGGAGCCATATTTTTCTTAGATGGACTTCAGATAAATAATAATTTTTGTCAGATTAGATTCCTCGGATGGACGAACGTGGACGATTGAATCGCTACTGTTCTTGAATTGACGCTTAGATGGCTTTCACGGTTGGCAGTAGATGAAAAAGAATCGACCTTGCTTATGTCGCAGCAAGGTCGATTTCTAACCACTTAAGGAAATTCACACATTTTGTATAGCACTCTTATAATGTTTCCTTACTATTGCAAAAGTAACTTATAAAACTGTCATTTTCAAGCATGCGAATCCTTGCATACTTAATATTGAGATTATATGGATGCTTTTAGTGGTTGAAGAGTCATAATTTGATATTATTTGACGTGAAATAATGTCGACATACGGAATAATATCGCCGAATCTGCAATTTTTTTGTTCACACTCTAAACTTTTATCTAAATTGCTTCTCTAAGAAATATAAAACTATTAATTATTGGAATATGAAAAAGAGGTTATTTAAATTCATAACGTTGGCGGCTTTATTATTGGCGTTGGTCGTTCCTGCACCGTTGACGGCGCAACACCATCGTCCGGGAAATATGCCAAATAACGAGCGGCCCGAAGGTAAACGTCCTAATAGAGGAGACAGGCCTTCACATGGTAATAAGCCGCAGAACCGTCCGGGTAAAAAGAGACCTTCACCGCCAAGGCATCCGGTACCGCCTCGTCCCAACAAGCCTTCGCATCCTGTGGCACATCATCGTCCTCCGCATTTCAATCGCCCTCCACGTCCCGTGCCGCCTCGTCCGGCTCCTCCACGCGGATACAGGCCGTATATGCCGGCACCTGCCATCAGTTCGGTCTTTGGGATTGCCTTCGGTACATTGTTCGGCAATGTGTTGAATTATCTTGAAGTCAATAATTACATGGTTGACGGATATGTTGACAATGTAATTTATGTTGCCGATGTCACGGAATTAGGTTTCAATTGGCCTTACGTCACATTATACTGTGATGCAGGCGGACGGTTTACAAGTGCACAATATGTCTACTTGTCGTCATATGACAATTCGAGCCGTTATGGCAGTCTGTACCGCAGGTTGTGTTCTACTTACGGTCCTCCGGTGAGCCAGGTGCGCAGAGGCATTGGACACGAAGTAATCTGGTATGGCGGTTCGGGTCGAGGATATGTGTCGCTTGAGTACGCATTTGCCGATTCCGGTTACTGCACAATATTGTCATTCAGTAACTAATTTTTGAATTTAATGAGATTTTGTTTTGTAGATATCAATATTTAATTTACCTTTGTGAAAATTGGTAATAAAAATGAGTATTATTGCTACATATTGTTTGTGTCACCATTTGCACCATCAGCTACGAAAGAAAAGTAGCGGGAGGCATGGTGTCGCATCTGCATGTGCGAGGTGATAGGACATTTGATGGCGATAACAAAACATATAGCCGGCCTGCCGTTATAAAATGGCAGGCCGTTTTTTTTATATCAAGCAAAACATTTAAAGAATAGAAAACAAACAAATCTCCTTCGGCTTTACTGCAATGGCGGTTTTGGACAAGGAATGTAGGAAGGATAAGAAATGAAAGTATGGAAAATGTGTTGAGAATAGCCGTCCAGTCAAAAGGGAGGCTTTATGACGAAACTATGGAGCTATTTGGCAAGGCCGGAATAAAATTTGAGTCGGTAAAGCGCACGTTGCTTGTGCAGTCTCGAAATTTTCCTGTGGAATTGCTCTATTTGCGTGATGACGACATCCCGGAGTCGGTTGCTTCGGGAACTGCCGATGTCGGCATAGTGGGATTGAACGAGGTTGAGGAAAAGCAATGCGATGTTGAGGTGCTGCAATACTTAGGGTTCAGCAAGTGCAGGTTGTCGATTGCTGTGTCCAAGGAGTCGGATTATACAGGAATCGAGTGGCTGAACGGGAAAAAAATTGCAACTTCCTATTCTGAGATTCTGAAAAAATTCTTGGGAGAGAAAGGCCTTGATGCCGATATTCATGTGATAAGCGGGTCGGTAGAGATAGCTCCAAGTATCGGGTTGGCCGATGCCATATTCGACATTGTTTCTTCAGGCAGCACACTTGTCAGCAATAATCTTGTCGAAGTTGAAACAGTCATGAAATCGGAAGCCGTATTGATAGGCAACAAACGCGGCATGTCGGACAAGTCGAAGCAACAGATACTTGATCAACTTATTTTCAGGCTGTCGACGGTCAAGGCGGCCGAAAATAAGAAATACATGCTGATGAATGTGCCGGAACCGAAATTAAAGGAGGTATTGGCAATCTTGCCTGGCATAAAAAGTCCTACGGTGCTTCCGCTTGCCGAGCCGGGATGGTGTTCGGTGCATACGGTGATAGATGAGACCTGTTTTTGGGACATAGTGGGCAATCTGAAAGAAGCAGGAGCCGAAGGAATACTTGTTTTGGATATTATGAAAATGGTACTTTAAAGCATATAAGCTGTCATGATGAATGTAGTGAAATATCCCGGCCGGCATGAGTGGAGTGAACTGATGCGCCGGGCAGCCATAGTCAACGACATGGTGCGTGACAATGTAAGGAGCATAATAGATGATGTCAAAAGACGCGGAGATGAAGCCTTGCTGGAATATTCCGAGAGTTTCGACCGATGCCGTCTTGAATCGTTGAAGGTGAGTGAAAATGAAGTTGAAGAGGCTTTTAAGGCTGTGCCCGATTCCTTGAAATCGTCGATTGAACTTGCAATAAGTAACATTGCAAAATTCCATCAGGCACAAATGCCTGATGAAGTGGTGGTAGAGACTATGCCGGGTGTCACATGCAGGCAGAAGGCAGTGCCAATTTCGCGAGTTGGCATATATGCGCCGGGTGGTAATGCTCCACTATTTTCAACTGTCTTAATGCTTGCCGTGCCGGCAACAATTGCTGGTTGTGAAGAAATAGTGTTGTGTACGCCGCCGGGAAAAGATGGCAAGGTGGATTCAGCAATATTGTGTGCGGCGCACATGGCCGGCATAAATGAAATTTACAAGGTGGGAGGTGCGCAGGCTGTAGCTGCGATGGCTTTTGGCACCGAGAGCATAAAAAGAGTATATAAGATATTCGGGCCCGGTAACAGGTATGTAACCGAGGCAAAGCAACAAGTGAGCATGTGCGGTGTTGCCATCGACCTCCCGGCAGGCCCGTCGGAAGTGATGGTGATAGCCGACTCCACGGCTTCGCCCGAGGCTGTAGCTGCCGATTTCCTATCCCAAGCCGAACATGGAGCCGACAGCCAGTCGATACTGCTTACCGAGGACGAGGGCCTTGCCGACAAACTTCCTGCCATAGTGGAGCATTTCCTTGATTTGATTCCTAAGAAAGAGCTTGCGATGCAGTCTCTTTCCAAAAGCCATGTCATCTTGCTTAATGACATGGTTGAGATGATGGATTTTGCCAATGAGTATGCCCCCGAGCATCTCATCATTAATTGTTCAGATTCTTGGAATTTGGCAAAAAAAGTGAAAAATGCCGGTTCGGTATTTATCGGAGCTTATTCGCCCGAAAGTGCCGGAGATTATGCTTCAGGTACAAATCACACATTGCCAACGGGAGGTCATGCAAAGTCATTGAGCGGAGTCAATATCGATAGTTTTGTCAAGAAAATAACTTTTCAGGAGTTGACGTGCGAAGGTCTTTCATCTATTGCTCCCGCCGTAATGGAAATGGCCGAAAGGGAGGGCTTGCTGGCTCATAAACTTGCAGTTGAGGTGAGAATCAAGGATAAGACTGAATAACAAACATTGTGATATCATGGAATTGAATCGAATAGTCAGAAAAAACATTTTAGCGCTCGAGCCTTACAGTTCTGCCCGTGGAGAATTTGAAGGAAGCGCATCAATATATCTTGATGCAAATGAAAGTCCGTTCAACAATCCATATAACCGTTATCCCGACCCTTTGCAACGAGAATTAAAAAAGCGCATTTCGGAATTGAAAGATGTGGCAGAGGAGAATATTTTTCTCGGTGTGGGGAGTGATGAATGTATCGACTTGGCTTTCCGTGTGTTTTGTGAGCCGCGAGAAAATAACGTAGTAGCCATTGCTCCCACTTATGGAATGTACAAGGTGTGTGCCGACATTAATGATGTCGAGTACAGGCCTGTCATGCTTGATGATGGCTTTGAACTTGATATAGAACGATTGCTTGCTACCGCGGATGAGAAAACTAAGGTCATTTGGATTTGTTCTCCTAATAATCCCACAGGCAACGCTTTTGACAGGTTAAAACTTGTAGATCTATGCTCTCGTTTCAGCGGAATTGTGGTCGTTGATGAGGCATATGTTGATTTTTCGGACAAAGGGTCGATGCTTGATTATCTGCGCCAAATGCCAAATTTGATAGTGTTGCAAACATTTTCCAAGGCAATGGCAAGCGCATCGGTGCGTTTGGGGATGGCTTATGCTTGCAAGGAGGTAGTCGACTTGTATAACAAGGTCAAATATCCGTATAATATAAATATGCTGACGCAGCGATACGCATTGTCATTGTTGTCAAAAGAGGAAAAAATAAAAAGTGATGCAAAATTGCTTGTTGCAAACCGCGAGTCGTTGTCGGTGGAATTGGCAGGATTGAAATGCGTAAATAAAGTGTTCCCGTCGGATGCCAATTTCTTGCTGGTGCATGTCGATGATGCGGATGGATTGTACGAATACTTGCTTGCCGAGGGTGTGGTGGTGCGTAATCGCAACCGGGTATCCGGGTGTGAAGGCTGCCTGCGTTTTACTGTTGGTACTAAGGCTGAGAATGACATGCTAATTAATGGATTGAAAAAATATGAAAACTTGCGCTATTGATAATTTGCCTGCGCCGCGTGCGGTGTTGTTTATTGACAGGGACGGAACTCTTGTAGAAGAGCCTCCTGTGGATTACCAGCTTGATTCTCTTGATAAGTTTGCTTTTATACCCGGAGTGATACGGAATCTCGGTTTCATTGCCGGGAATCTTGATTTTGAACTTGTGATGGTATCCAATCAGGACGGACTTGGAACAGAATCGTTCCCGATGGAAGATTTTTTGCCTTCGCATAATCTTTTGTTGAAAACACTCGAGGGGGAGGGCATACACTTTGACGATATAATAATAGACACGTCATTTCCCCATGAAAATAAGCCGACTCGCAAGCCCGGCACAGCATTGCTCGGGAAATACATGGATGGTAGCCGAGATCTTGCCGCATCTTATGTGATAGGCGACAGGATTACCGATGTGCAGCTTGCGCGGAATCTCGGTGCGAAAGCAATATATTTTGCTCCTGCCGAACGTGGCAATGCCGAAGTGTATGGGAGCGGACTTGAGGAGAGTGTCGCGCTTGTTACTGATGACTGGGCTCGTATTGCCGATTTTTTGCGCGGTGGTACGCGCAAGGCTAACGCGAGACGCACTACGAATGAAACCGATGTGGAAGTGAGCATCGATGTGGATGGACGAGGCATCGCCGACATAAGTACGGGAGTGGGATTTCTCGACCACATGCTTGAGCAGCTGGCTCGTCATTCAGGAATTGACATGCGAGTGAGAGTGTCGGGTGACTTGAATGTAGACAGTCATCACACGATTGAAGATACCGCGATTGTAATAGGCGACGTGTTGCGTCGCGCCATAGGGGACAAGCGTGGAATGGAAAGATATGGATTTGTGTTGCCAATGGATGATTGTCTCTGCACGCTGGCTCTCGACTTTGGCGGACGCAGCTGGATAGTATGGGATGTAGAATTCAAGAGGGAGAAAATTGGCGACATGCCTACTGAAATGTTTTTCCATTTTTTCAAGAGTATGAGCGACGAGGCTCGCATGAACTTGCACATATCGGCTCGCGGAAGCAACGAGCATCACAAGATTGAAGGCATATTCAAGGCATTTGCACATGCGTTGAAGGCGGCAGTGCGGCGCGATGTGTTCCGATATGAGCTGCCATCGACCAAGGGTTCATTGTAAATATAAGTTCTCGGCTTTTGGGATAATTGTCGGAATAGATTTGAAAAAAAAGAAAATAGTTGCCGGCTTGTTGTTTTTTCATTAATTTTACGGTACATGGCTATTTTACCGAAAGCCTTGTTTCAATTGAAAAAACCGCAAAATATGAACATCATCCTTCCCAAACGGATAGACGGAGCCAAGCCCGAAGTGCTGAGCGGAGCGAGGCAGATAACCATCATAGGCGCCAATGGTGCAGGAAAGACACGCTTTACGGCGAGTTTGATAAATTCGTTTCCTCACAAGGCGTTTACGCTGTCGGCGTTGAAAGCTTTGTTTTCGAGCGAGGTAAGGAGCAAGTTGGAAGGCTCTATTGACATGCTATATGAGGAACGTGCCGCATCTTCGCACATAATCAAGGGTTATGCCAATAGCGAGTTTGACCGCTTGTTGTTCTTGTTGTTGCATGACGAGTTTATCGACATGCTTGCCTACAAGGCAAAATTGTTGAGCGGCGAGAAAGTGGAAATGCCATCGACAAAGCTCGATGACGTGGCTCATAGATGGGAGGAAGTGTTCCCGCATAATCGCATCTTGCGGTTTGGGGGCAAGATATTGTTCACGTCGGAAAATGACGATAAGCCTTACAGCTCGTTGTTGCTGTCGAACGGCGAGAAGACGGTATTGTATTACATCGGTGCCGTGTTATATGCAATGCCGGGAGCGGTGATATTTGTCGATGCGCCCGAAACATTCCTGCACCATTCAATAATGCAGGCGTTGTGGAACGTCATCGAGGAGATGCGTCCCGATTGCACGTTCATATACAATACGCACGACATAGAGTTTGCGTCTTCGCGAATAGACAATGTGTGCATTTGGGTGCGCAGTTATGATGCTTTCAATCAAGCATGGGATTATGAGATTGTCTCCAATTCCACCTTTCCCGACGGCATCTATTATGATATACTGGGTAGTCGCAAGCCGGTACTTTTTGTGGAGGGTGATGACTTGCACAGCATTGATTCCAAATTATATCCGTTGATTTTCACCGATTACACCGTTAAGCCTTTGGGCAGTTGCAATAAAGTGATAGAAGTGACACGCTCATTCAACGACATGCAGGCATTTCATCACCTCGACAGTCATGGAATAGTAGACAGGGATCGTCGCAGCGACAAGGAGGTGGAGTATTTGCGAGATAAGAAGATTTTTGTACCCGATGTCGCTGAGATAGAAAACATATTAATGCTTGAAGGCGTGGTGAGGGCTGTGGCAAGGCATTACCATCGTGATGAAAATCGCGTGTTTTCTAAAGTCAAGCGAGCTGTTATAAACATGTTCAGGTCGGAATTGAAACAGCAGGCGCTGTTGCATGTGCGTCATCGCGTTAAGCGAAACGTGGAGATGCGCATCGACCGTAAATTCCAAAACATTGGTGCTTTGGAAGAACACATGTATGACCTCGTGAATGAGATTAATCCTCGTGGCATATATGATGAGTTGTGCAGGCAATTCCACTACTATGAGTCAAGCGAGGATTATGCTGCAATCTTGAAGGTTTTCAATGACAAGACTATGCTTAATAACAGCAATGTGGCTGCACTGTGCGGACTAGGAAGCAAGGAAAATTACATAAAAGCTGTCTTGACCATCTTGAAGGAAGATGGACGAGACGCAACGATAATAAGGCAAGCCGTGAAGGAATGTTTCGGCATTGGCAGGCAAGATGATGTAAAGGCTAATGATAGGAACGGGAAAATAGAAAAATAGATATTTTGCAGATTTTTATATTCTCATTTCCCCTTTATGAAGGAAGCTAAAATTTTGAAGTATCATATTTTGTAGAAGCTCTCATATAAATATAATTACAAAAAGAAAATGAATAATAAGACTAAAGTGTTTATTGTCGATGACGATGTAAAATCGGTTGAAAGTCTGTGTGAGATGTTATCCGACTATCCCGATCTTGAAGTTGTCGGAAGTGCATATTCCTATGGGAGTGCTAAAACTAAAATCATGGAGCTTGAACCCGACTTCTTGTTCCTCGACATAGAATTGCCCGATGGCAACGGTCTTGATTTGTTGTCAATAGCGCATGAGGTGAACAAAAACATGTATGTGGTTATGTTTACCGGTTATTTTCGTGATTATGCAGGCCAGGCGTTTGACAAGAACGAATCTGACTATTTGCTAAAACCGGTTAGCGAGTTGGAGTTGAATAAGGTTATTAGGAGGTTCCGTCATGAAAAACTTGTCAGCAGCAGCCATGAGTTGAAAGTTCCGAGCGCAGTGTTATCGAAGAAAGAAATATTCACTGCTACTACTTACACCAATGACTTGCGCGTGTTGAGGCTGGCCGACATTGGTTATTTCCGCTACAGCATGCACCGTAAAGTGTGGGAGGTGGCTTTGAACGACCATAGTTTCATACAGCTCAAGCGAGGAACATCGGCCAATGATATTTTGCGATATAACACGCAATTTGTACAAATACACCAGTCTTACATCATCAATTTGTGCTATCTGTTGATTGTAGGGGTGTCGAAGTGCAGATTGTTCCCTCCTTTTGATGGGGAGGAATTGCCTGTAGGACGTACATATAGTCGTAATTTGAGAAAGATGTTCCAAGAGATTTGACGTCTCATTTTCTGCGTTTTTGGTAAGAACAGGTAAGGTCCCTGATGCCGAGCAGCTGTATATTGCAAAGCTGCGGTCGGCCTATGTAATGTCTCAAAATTGGCAAAATCACGATATTGTTAAACTTTCAGTAAAGAAACTTTGGAATAGATATGTATAAAAAAAGCAGCGGAAACAATCCTTTAAGAATGCTTCCGCTGTAATTCATGAATAAATGTAAATGCTTATTTTTACTTCTTGATTTCGATTGTAGCAGCGCGGTCAAGATCGGCAGAGCTTGAACCATAAGATGTCAAGTTGTCGCTTCCTGCAACTGTTTCGAGGCGGTCGCTGTCAACACCGTTTTTAACGAGTAATTTAACGACATTTTCAGCACGTTGGTTGCGCAATTGTTCATTGCGAGCAGCCGAACCGGTATAATTGTCGGCCCAACCTGTAACTACATAGCTGTCGTCAGAATCCTTCATTGCGTTGGCTACAGCGGCAACTACTTTAGTTTGTACGCCTTGAACTCGAGAGCTGCCGATAGGGAAGTAGATTGTAGCAATAGGAGCTTCTTCAACTACTTGCACCGGAGCAGGAGCCGGCTTGTTCATGCAGTCGCGCAATTGTTGTTCAAGAGAAGCAATCTTTGCGTCGGCAGCTTGCAAGCGTGCTACGAGAGCGTCACCTTCGGCATCGGTGTATTTGTATTCAGGACATACAGGAACTGTAGGTGCGTTCCAATCGGTCTTGTTGAACTTGTAGGCAACACCGGCCATCAATGAACCGTAGATGTTGAAAGCACGGGTATCGTCAATCCAAGGACATTGATCCAAGTCAAGACGAAGGTCGAGCAAGATGTCGATGTGCTTAGAAACGGAGAATGTGTTCAAGAAACCACCGCGAGCACCGAACGATGCACCGATGTAATCCCATTGAGCTTCGTTGTTCACATTCTTCTGTGTCATTGCAGCATGTCCTGCAAATCCGGCATAGAGGATGGCGTTGTAAACGCGTCCCGGCTTATATCCGCACCACCAGTTGGTGACGTTAATCAAGACATCGGCTGATGGGCCAATGAACCATTGACGGTTAACAAGGTATCCGTCTTCGGCTCCGTCATTCGGAGTGATGGGATGTATTCCTATTCCGTCATAAGTCATGCCTTTTTGCTTACGGAAATCGGCACTTACCCTTAATCCGATGATAGGAGAGAACCATTTACCTACCGAAATGTTGAATGAAGGCATAATGCGCTTGCCAAAACCAAGATTTGTGTCGTAGTTACTCATTAAGACTCCACCACCGATTTCGCCGCTGATGAACCAGTTGTCTTTGAATCTGTTCATTAAGTATCCTTGCGTAGGATCTTCAACATAGGTAACTTCCTGAGCCTTCAGGTCGGCACCTATGAACAGCGTGCATAGCAATGCAATTAATGTAAACTTTTTCATAGTTTTTTCGTGTTAATATTCCAATTACAATAATTTTTTTACAATTTATTCATTTACTATTTTAAAGCAAAAGAACTACTTTTTTATATAATAAGCAAATAATTTGCGTAAATAATCTTATAAAATTTTAGGATTCCAAAAATTCGCATATTTTGTTAGCGATATTTTCGGGTGTGAATCCGAACTTTTCTTCCAATACTTTGTAGGGCGCGGAAGCTCCAAAGCGGTCAAAACCGTATATTTTGCTTTTTGCTCCGTGTACTACGCTGCGAAGTACAGAAGAAAGCCCTGAAGTGAGTCCGAACTGAGGCAGTTGAGGCGGAATGACGCTATTGCGGTATTCTTCATTTTGCTGATTGAACAGTCCTGTAGAAGGAATCGACGCAATCATTACTCTTATGTTGTTGTCCTTTTTCAATATTTGGGCTGCGTCATACAGTGTTGATACGTCTGAACCGTTTCCGACCAATACAATTTGCGGATTCTCGTCTTTGTATATCACATAACCGCCTTTCTGTATCATCTGTGCATCGGCATAACGGTTGCCTGATTGTGAGGGGATGTCCTTGACATCTTGGCGAGTAAGGATAAGCCCTGTCGGTGTCTCGGTATTTTCCATTGCCATTTTCCATGCAACGGTAGTCTCGGCGCTGTCGGCAGGACGCAACACGAGCATACTGTTTTCGCCGGTAGGATTCTTGATTTCTTCAAGCAATCTTATTTGAGCTTCTTGTTCTACTGGTTCGTGTGTAGGCCCGTCTTCTCCCACTCTGAAAGAGTCGTGAGTCCAAATGAACTTTACAGGCAATTTCATGAGTGCCGACATTCGGATTGCCGGTTTCATGTAGTCGGAAAATACAAAGAATGTGCCACATCCTGCAAACATGCCTCCGTGCAGCACGATGCCGTTCATGATGGCAGCCATTGTTAATTCGGCAACTCCGGCATGCAAGAAACCTGCTTTGAAGTTTTCATGCGTGAAAGCTCCCACTTTCTTCATGAAAGCCTCGGTTTTATCGCTGTTTGCCAAGTCGGCCGACGACATTATCATGTTGCCGACTTTTTCGCCCAATACAGCCATGATGTCGGCCGATGCGGTGCGTGTGGCGACATTTGGCTTGTGCTGTATTGCGGCGTAGTCGATTTCGGGCACGCGTCCTTCAATATATCCTTTCAATGTATTCCATAATTCCGGGTTGGCTTGCTTCCATTCTTCTTGAGCTTTTTTCCTTTCGGCAACTATGGCTTTGAGTTGTTTTTTGCGTTCTTCATAAAGCTCGGCCACTTCATCCCATATAATCCACGGGTTTTCCACGTCACCGCCGAGGTTTTGTATAGTCTTTTCATAGCTTGCCCCCGACTTGCTTAACGGGCAGCCATGCGTGCTGTATTTTCCTTCAAAGTTATGGCCTTCGGCATCTACGCATCCTTTGCCCATGACCGTGTTGCCGATGATGAGCGTAGGACGGTCTTTTTCGGCTATGGCATTTTCAATGGCTTCTGACATCTGTTTGCAATCAGAGCCGTCGACTTCTATCACGTTCCAGTTCCATGCACGGTATTTTGCCGCAGTGTCTTCGGTTGAAACTTCATTACAGTCGGTCGACAATTGCACTTTATTGCTGTCGAAGAACATGATGAGGTTGCTCAATCCCAAGAATCCGGCTATGCGCCCGGCTCCTTGCGATACTTCTTCTTGGATGCCGCCGTCAGAAATGAAAGCATAAGTCTTGTGAGCCCACACTTCTCCAAATCTTTCAACGATGAATCGCTCGGCCAAAGCACATCCAACGGCCATTACATGACCCAGGCCGAGAGGTCCGGATGTGTTTTCAATGCCACGTTCGGGATTCAACTCGGGATGGCCCGGAGTGACGCTTCCCCATTGACGGAATTGCTTCAAGTCGTCGATGCTGTAATATCCCATCAATGTCAATACGCTGTAAAGCATTGGAGACATGTGTCCCGGGTCGAGGAAGAATCGGTCGCGAGAAAACCATAACCTGTCTTCCAAGTCGGTTATTAAATATTTTGAATAAAGCACGTTGATAAAATCGGCTCCACCCATTGCTCCTCCCGGATGGCCTGATTTAGCTTTTTCAACCATTGCTGCAGTTAAGATGCGGATGTTATCAGCCGCCTTATCCAATATATTGCTTGCCATATTAAATTTTTATAAGGTTTTATCGTTTAATAACAACGAAAGTACTATAAAAGTTTATCATGCACAAGAAAAAAGAGGGCTTTTTTTGCTTTTTGCGCAATATCTTAAGATATTGGATTACAGATGGTGTTATTTTGGTAAAAATGTTGGAAGAGTGTATAAATATTCATGGGACGCAGATTTATGACTTTATCTAATGGTTTCAAGGCGGGGACAGGACATTTTTAATATAATGGATATGCAAATGAATGTATAATAAAGAGGCCGCACCGTGCATTGCAGATGCGGCCTCTATGTTATTTATGCGACATTGTTATTGCCGTTATTTTGTTATCGATCAAGCTTTTTTGGGCTTGCTGCCTATAAGGGCATAGAACAATTGGTAAAGCGCACAAACGACTACCAACCAGAAACTGTCGACATAGTTGGATACGTTGACGATTGCACCTTGAACCACCGGCCAGATGCCACCGCCGACAACCATTACCATGAAGATGCCTGATGCTACTTGAGTGTACTTGCCAAGACCGCTGACCGAAAGGTTGAAGATGGCTCCCCACATAACCGATGTGCCAAGTCCGCAAAGGATGAGCATCAGCACCTTGATTGGTACTTCGGTCATGATAAATTCAAATCCGTTAGCTCCGCTTGAGAATCCCGGAACTTCAACAATGATGCTTTCGGGCAAGAAGATGGCAAGCAGCAATAATAATGTAGCCAAGGAGGCAACTGTGGTAAGCATGGCGCGGCTTGAAACCTTGCCGCCGATGAGACCCCCGATGAAACGGCCCACGAGCATGAGCAGCCAATATACACCGACGATGGCTCCGGCGATTGACATCTGCACACCAAGTCCGCCTACTTCTTCACCTTTAGTGAGGTATTGAAGAGTGAAATTTGACACGCCCACTTCAATGCCCATGTACATGAAGATTGCAATCACGCCAAGGGTGAAGTTGCGATACTTGAATGCACCTGAAATGGCGATTTTTTCTTGTTTTTGTCCGAGAGTCGGAGATTCGGGCAGCTTGGAGAAATAAATTACGATGAATGCCACGGCGAAGATTCCCATTGCGAGATAGAACACAGGATTGGCATCGGCGATATTGACGGCAGAGTTACCCATCAACAAGCCTACTACGGTAGGAGCAAGTGTTGCGCCGAGGGAGTTGCAAGTGCCACCGAATTGTACCAACTGGTTGCCTTGCTTGTCATCGCGTCCGAGGCTGTTGAGCATCGGGTTGACGATGGTGTTGAGCATACACATTGCAAATCCTGAAATGAAAGCTCCAATCACATAAACCACGATTGCCAATGTGTCGTTGCTTGTGATGTAACCGGATAGGTAAGAAATGAACACGCCTACGAATCCAACAGATACGGCAAGCAATGATGAAATGCGGTAGCCGCGCTTTTGCAGTATCATGCCGGCAGGAAGGCCCATGCACAAATATGCAAGGAAGTTGGCAAGAGTTGGCAGCTGCGACATCACGGCGTTGTTGCCAGATTTGGCTTCGATTACACTACCCAATGGGTTTTGGTAGCCTGTTACGAATGCAATCATGAAGAATAGCGCAAACATTATCGCTATGGGCAAAGCGTAATTAGGCCTTGAATTAGTTTTAACTGTTTCCATTTTGTTGGTTTAGGTTTGGTTTTATTTGAGTTTATTATTCAATATTCGTCAGGAATAAAATTTGGGAAAATACGGTTTATGTTGCCCCATTTGACAAAACTGCTGTAAAAATACATCAATTCGTATGAAATGCTGTGTCCCGATATATAAAATGACACAGATTTTAGTACAGTTTAACGTAATTAGTATTCTCGGCTTCCGAAAATTGAAGTGCCGATGCGCACCATGGTAGATCCCTCATCGATTGCGATGTGGTAATCTTCGCTCATGCCCATGCTCACTTCCTTGAAATAGCTCTTGTCGCTGAAGCATGATGTCTTCAAGGTGTCAAACACTGAACGTATTGCACGGAACTCTTTTCTTATTTCTGTCGTGTCGTCGGTGTTGGTGGCCATGCCCATCACCCCGCACACTCTTATGTTGGCAAGGGTGTCGAGCAATCCGCTTTCCATCATCGCGAAGCATTCTTCGGCGGTGAGCCCGAACTTGGTCGTCTCTTGGGCCACATGCAATTGCAACAGTACATTGGCCGTGACTCCGGCCTTTTGAGCCTCACGGTTGACATATTCGAGCAGCTTTTCGCTGTCGATGCTGTGGATGAGCGACACATAGGGGACGATTTGCTTCACCTTGTTTGTCTGCAAGTGCCCGATGAAGTGCCATTCCACATCGGCAGGCATTTGCGTGTGCTTGGGCTGTATTTCCTGTGCGCGGCTTTCTCCGAATATGCGTTGGCCGGCACCGTATGCAGCCATGAGGGCTTCTATGGGGTGGAATTTAGAAACGGCAACGAGCTTCACATTGGCCGGAAGCTCGTTGTGTATCTTTTTTATATGTTCGGCTATGTTTTCGTACATGGGATTTATTTTTCCTCCTTGTTTTCGGATTTTCCTGCGAGGTTTACCGGGAATACGTCCATTAACTGAGTCTCGACTATTGAAGCTATCTCAAAGTCGGCAAGTGTGCCTTTCATGTTTTCCATGAAATTGTCGAGGGCTACTTTAAACTCGCTTGCTTGGACGAGCATGAACGATGCCGTTTTTTTCTCTACTGCAGTTTTCTCGTCGATTGTTATGAAGTTGGTTTTCACTTTATACCACTTGTCGCCTGTGGCATCATAGAAAACGTCGCTTATTTTCTCTCTTTTTACTGCCGAGACGGTAAATTCGCCCGATATGAAAGGTGCCATTTCCTCGGTGATGCGGGCTTCGGCTTCGGTAAACGACAATGCGTCCACGAGATAGGATTCGGTCACGGCTTTTTGTATTCCTGTTTCGAGCAGCTTGTTATATCTTATTTTACATTCAAACCAGTTTGCCATTTCATTTCGTTTTTTAAAATTCGGCTACAAAAGTAAAAATAAAATCTGATTTTTCACAGCTTGAAATTTGCTTTTGTAATTAAATTAGTATCTTTGTCTGACTCAAATCAATCTTAGTCATGGAAAAGAAAATTTGTTTGTTATTAGTGCTCTTTTCGTTGATGCTACATGCCAATATGCTTGCTCAGGACAATCTTATTATTTTGATGGATGGTGGCACGGGGTATCGGGAACAGTCATGGTTTAGCAGCGGTTCGGGCAATGAATTGCAGCGTGATAAAATCAAGGAAAATTGGGATAAAGGCAAATACATCACTTCGGCGGCTTATTCGAGTCAAGGGTGGTTTGTGACGATGGCGAAGAATTGTGGGTACACGTCGCAGAAGTATCATTATTCCAGTGATTGGCCGGAGGATTGGATTTCCCAATGCTGGAAGGACGGATATTATATGACAACGGTATCACTGGGGCTTGGAAAGTGGTTTGTTGTCATGTCGGCAGGTACGGGATACACTAACCAAGTGTGGACTTACAAGGCATGGGATGATAATGCAGCCTTTATTAAAGAAAAGTGGGGCGAAGGGTATAGCATCACGGAAGTTGCCAAGTGCAACGGGAAATGGCTCGTTGTGATGAGTAAGTGCAGTGACATAGGAAGGCAGTCTTACTCCATTCGAAATTCTTATGAAGAGATTTCGGCCAGAGCCAAGGAGTTGTGGAATGATGGTTATTCGATGCAGTTGATTGAATATGCTGACGGACAGTATTTCTTGGTTGCGGCCAAAAATAAAGACGGCCATTATCCGCAACAGTCTTTCAATGCATTTCAAGGCAGTCCTAAGGAATATATAAGCAAGTGGTGGGACAAAGGCCAAAAAATCGCATTTGTCGGAGGTGGATATAAGAGCAACCGTGGTTCTTCGTCGGGGGGTGGTAGCACTTATGCTCACAACAATGGAGGCAGCGGTAGTGGCGACGGTTCGAAGACCACCACGAGGATTGACCCGGTGTCGGGAGCTGAGGTGACGGAGACAGAGTATCCGAATGGTATGGTAACGGTGACTTATAAGAAATTGTGTACAGCTTGCAATGGCACGGGCAAGAGTATCATGGGCGGATTTGCATGTCCGGCATGTATGGGGTCGGGATATATCACGGTCACATATTCATATCATAAAGACGCGCCGGCAACGGGAGGATATTATCCTCCGGTAGGCGGTGGCTACGGAGGTTCATCGGGCGGCTATGGTAGCGGTTCGAAAGTCATAACCTGCAGCGGATGCGGCGGTACGGGAAAATGCACGGCATGTGGCGGCACGGGATTGATGCGGGGCGAGTACATTTATACCGGCGACGGATATTTCATAACCGATTGCCCGTCGTGCAACGGGACAGGACGTTGCGGAGTGTGCCACGGGAAAGGCACGTTATAGAAAACAAGGAAAGCGGCTCACGGGGCCGCTTTTTTGGTGCATAAATGATGGCTTGCTTGGGACAAAAATCACCTGAAGTCCTAAGGATAGGGTGTTTTTCCAATGTTAACGGATAATTATTTGTAATTAAATTAAAATAAATGTAACTTTGAATACGGTACATTTTTGTGTAAGATGGAATTTTAGTGAATTAAGAAACGAAACAAGATTTAATACATGAGCCTTTTTAGAAAAGCTATAGACTTATATGTGGACGGATTCCGCAACATGACCGTAGGAAAGTCGTTGTGGATATTGATTCTTATAAAGCTGTTTTTGTTTTTTGTCATTCTCAAATTATTCTTTTTCCCGAATTTCCTTGAGACTGAATATTCCACCGATGAAGCGCGGGCGCAGCATGTGAGGACCGAATTGCTTGAAGACAAATAATAACATAAATCATAACGCAACTACTTTTTTATTATGAATGAATTGACAACATTGGTTGACTGGTCGAGGGCGCAGTTTGCGCTTACGGCCATGTATCACTGGCTATTTGTCCCGCTTACGCTGGGATTGTCGGTTATAGTTGCCATAATGGAGACTATTTATTACAAGACGCGGGATTCGCGTTGGTTGGGAACGACCAAGTTTTGGATGACAGTGTTTGGAATAAATTTCGCCATGGGGGTGGCTACGGGAATAATACTCGAATTTGAATTTGGCACGAATTGGTCCAATTACAGTTGGTTTGTAGGTGATATCTTTGGTGCGCCGCTTGCAATAGAGGGCTTGCTGGCTTTCTTTATGGAAGCGACATTCATTGCCGTGATGTTCTTTGGATGGAAAAAAGTTTCACCGCGTTTCCATCTTGCATCGACATGGTTGACGGCGGTAGGAGCAAGCCTGTCGGCATTGTGGATACTTGTTGCCAATTCATGGATGCAGTATCCTGTGGGTATGGAGTTCAACCCGTATGAAATGCGCAATGTAATGGACGACTTTTGGGCGCTTGTGGCTTCGCCTGTCGCGATAAACAAGTTCTGCCATGCCGTGTTGAGCGGTTGGACGCTGGCCGGCGTGTTTGTGATAGGTGTGAGCTGCTGGTTGTTGCTGAAGCGTCGCAATATTGAGATGGCAGTAAGGAGCATAAAAGTATCGGGATGGGTAGGATTGATAGGCATTCTTGCAACTCTTGCCACTGGTGATGGCTCGGCCAAGGTAGTTTCGGAAGTGCAGCCTATGAAACTTGCGGCGATGGAAGGCTTGTATCGTGGCGAATGCGGACAGTCGATAACTGCAATCGGCATTTTGAATCCCGACAAGAAGCTTGGCGACAACGAGCCGACCTACCTGTTTGACATATCAATCCCTTACGGTTTGTCGGTTCTTGCCAAGGGAGATACCGAGGCATTCATCCCGGGAATTGAGGACTTGCTCGACGGCATAGAATTGACTCAAGACGGTGATACCATAAAAGGCGTGTCTTATGCCGAGCGCATAGAGCGTGGCCGTGCGGCGCATGAGTCGTTGCGCGACTTTGATTTGGCTAAGGCCGAGGGCGACACCACCGGAATGGTGCTTGCTCATGCCGACTTGAAGAAGAATTTTGAATACTTCGGGTACGGATATTTCGACAGCGCTGAAGAAGCTGTCCCAAATGTGCCGATGGTATTTTATTCTTTCCATATAATGGTGATTCTCGGAGGATATTTCTTGCTGTTCTACCTGTTGGTTCTGTTCTTTGTTTATAGACGGGAAAAAATCATGACATCCAACAGGTGGCTGCACCTGCTGGCGATGATTTCCATTCCGCTGGTGTGGATTTGCAGCGAGGCCGGATGGGTGACGGCCGAAGTTGGCCGCCAGCCTTGGGTCATAGAGGGCTTGATGCCGGCGAGGGCAGCCGTGTCCGACATACCGGCGCAGTCGGTAATGGTAACATTTGTGTTATTTGCAGTGATATTTACGGGATTGCTGGCAGCCGAAATAAGCATCATGCTTAAGTACATATCGAGGAAGTCAAAAGAAAATATAGACAACGCCAATTAAAACAGATACAGTTATGACAACTTATGAATTATTGCAATCATATTGGTGGTTCCTAATATCGGTACTTGGAGCTGCTTTGGTGTTCCTGTTGTTCGTGCAAGGGGGACAGACACTTTTGTTCGGAACCCGTAGCGACATCCAGCGCACAATGATGGTCAACTCGCTGGGGCGCAAATGGGAACTTTCATTTACCACGCTTGTGGTGTTCGGAGGTGCATTCTTTGCATCGTTCCCGTTGTTTTATTCTACAAGTTTCGGCGGAGCTTATTGGCTTTGGATTTTGATTTTGTTGGGATTTGTGCTTCAAGCGGTGTCGTACGAATTTCGTAAGAAAAAGGGAAATCTGTTCGGGACAAATACATTCGACGCTTTTTTGTGTTTCAGTGGCGTGGTTGGTTGTATTCTGCTCGGTGAGGCCGTGGGCATGTTCTTTTTTGGTGCAGAGTTTACGGTTCAAAAAGGAAATTTGCTCGATGCTTCGGCTCCTGCCATATCCACATGGGCTTCATCGCACGGATTTGAAGCCATATTTAACTGGAAGAATCTCCTGCTCGGAATTGCAGTCTTGTTTCTTGCAAGAATGCAGGCAGCATTTTATTTCATCAACACGATAGATGATGCGAAGGCTCAGAAAAGGCAGCGCAAGGAAGTGCTTGTGAACGGAGCGGTCTTTGTGTTGTTCTTTGTAGTGTTCCTTGTCGTGCTGCTTGTGTCCGACGGATATCAAGTTGAGCCCGACGGGTCGGTTATAGTCGTAGCCAACAAATATTTCCACAATTACATCGACATGTGGTGGTCGCTTATCGCGTTGCTGGCCGGAGTGGTGCTCGTGCTATACGCGTATGTGAGGACTATAATGAGCGATGATTTCAAGAGTGGAATATGGTTCAGCGGCATAGGCACAGCACTGGTAGTGATGTCGTTGTTCTGGGTGGCAGGATATAATAACACTCCTTATTATCCATCGCTGACCGACCCGGCAAGTTCATTGACAATCGATAACAGTTCGTCAAGCCTGTTCACACTCAAGGTAATGAGCTGGGTGACGGTGATAATACCGTTTGTTGCGGCTTACATAGCTTATGCGTGGTATTCGCTTAACAAGAAGCCGATAACACAGGAAGAAATGAACGACGAGAGCGAACATAAATATTGAACATACGAAGAAGGAGGATGCGTGGTTGTCATCCTCCTTCTTCGTTTAATTGTGGCTGTTCTGGCTCATTTGCCAAGTGCGGCATTGGCTCTGATGCGTAAGTCCTTGAATGTAATCAATCCCGACTTGGATTGATTGCCATATTTAACCAATACTCTGATGTTATATTTGTTTGACTCGAATCTGTCGACAATAAATTCCAGTTCTGATTCGGACGAGTCTCCTTGCATTGCACCACTGATTACTCCGTTTAGCACGCCTTCGATGCCATTTGTGATGTCGTAGGCATCGTATATTGACTTGTCGTAAAATTCATAGATGTAGACTATTTCATGCTTGTCTGAGTCGATGTCCACGGCTATCGACATGTCTATGCCGTATTGTGATTTGAACATTGCTTCGATTTGCTCTTTTACTTCATTTGTACCATCGGCAAATACATCCAGATACATGTCGCCTGTGGTTGTTTTTAGTCCGACATTTATTGTGGAGCTGATGTCAACAGTCTTTTCTACTGATAAATAGCCGACATACTGGTATGTCAACTTGTCGCCGGTACGAGCTTCAATTTGATATTTTCCGTCCAAGTCGGTTACAGTGCCTCGGTCGCCGTTCATGATCATTGCGCCGACTAATGGTTCTCCTGTGCGACCGTTTGTTACCTCACCCGAAATTGTTCGGCCATAAGCCAGGACTGTGGATGTAAGCATGATTGCTACAAATAATAGTTGCTTCATAAAATTCCTCCTTGTTGATATATGATCATATTACAAATATAAAATTTTTAATAAAGACGCAGTTTTGTTAAACACTATTTAACTTTGCATGTGTGCTTTGGGGTAAAATATGCAAGAAAGTGTGCATAAATTTGCAAAAAATAGTTTGTCTCACAATCTACAGGTATAATGAGTGATTTTTATAAGACACTGGCAGCGCCGTGTGAAGGAGTTTACAAGGAAAAGATGAGCAAGTTCCTTTCGTTTGCGTTGCCTGTATCCACTGCCGAAGAAGCAAAAGCAGTAGTAAAGCAATATCAGAAACAATATCATGATGCCCGTCATGTGTGCTGGGCTTACATGATAGGGGCAGACAGGAAAGAATTTTTGAGCAGCGACAACGGTGAGCCGTCGGGAACGGCTGGCAAGCCAATTTTGGGGCAAATAAATTCGTTTGGATTGACCAACGTCGTTGTCATCGTGGTGCGCTACTTCGGCGGCATATTGCTTGGAACATCCGGTCTTATAGTGGCATATCGGGAAGCCGCTGCCGAGGCAATCCGTAACGGGGAGATACTCGAATGTCATGAGCAGGCTGCCATAACATTCACATTTCCATATTTGGGCATGAACGATGTGATGAAGTTTGTAAAGAAAAACAATTTAAGGGTAATTTCACAAGATTTTGACAACTTGTGCACGATGACGATTCAAGCCAACGTTGACGATGTGCCAATGTTGAAAAATGCCATAGGAGAGATTGACGGCACGTCGGTATTGTGAAATGTTGCGCATTGTCATTTCGCAACATTTATTAATTGACAATAAGTTGCCTAACTCAACTTTATTTTCGTAATTTTGCAAATCGTATGGCAGCATGGCAAAATCTGCCCGACAATAAAAGAAGCACAGAGAAAAATTGCATGGACTCGAACAATAAAAAATCTATCGACAAAAGGGCAAAAAGGAATAAACGCATCATTAAATGGATGTGGGGGACATTTGCCTTTGTCGTTGTGGCATTGACCATATTATTCACGCTGATATACAATGGAGTCATAGGCTATATGCCTCCTATTGAAGAATTGAAGAATCCTACCGACCGTTACGCTACCGTATTGTTCACTTCGGACGGCGTTGAGATGGGGCGTTATTATCAAAGCATGGCAAACAGGGTGTATGTTGACTACGATGAGTTGTCCCCGCACTTGACGAATGCCCTTATTGCCACCGAGGATGAGCGGTTCTTGAGCCATTCGGGAATCGACATGAAAGGATTGTTGAGGGCGATAGTGAAGCGCGGATTGCTTGGTCAGAAAAATGCCGGCGGTGGAAGTACCATAACGCAGCAGCTTGCCAAGCAGCTGTATTCTCCATCCTCGTCCAACGCCTTTGAACGCATGTTGCAGAAGCCTATCGAGTGGGCAATAGCCGTCAAGATAGAACGTTATTACACAAAGGATGAAATCATAAAAATGTATTTCAACCAATTTGACTTCTTGAATAACGCTGTTGGCATCGAGAGTGCGTCTTATGTATATTTCGGCAAGGAACCGCGCGACTTGACGATAGAAGAGGCGGCCACACTTGTAGGTATGGTTAAAAATCCATCCTATTTCAACCCGTTGAGGTACGGGGAGCGCACTCGTGAACGTCGCAACGTGGTGCTTAACCAGATGTGGCGAGCCGGTATGTTGACCGAGGCCGAAGCCGAGGAATTGAAGCAAAAACCGCTGGTTCTTGATTATCACAGGGTTGATCACAAAGATGGTATTGCCCCGTATTTCAGAGAAGAATTGCGACGGATGCTTACTGCCAAGATGCCGCGACGCAGCGATTACGCATCATGGAACGGGCAGGCATACATAGACGATTCCATCGCGTGGGCTACAAATCCTTTATACGGGTGGTGTGAAAAAACACGCAAGCCCGACGGGTCGAAGTATAACATATATACCGACGGATTGAAAATATACACGACCATCGATTCGAGAATGCAGCAATATGCCGAGAATGCAGTGCAGAAGCATCTTGGAAAGAGCTTGCAGCCTCGATTCATAAAGGAAAAGAAAGGTACGAGCAATCCTTACACGACAAACAGGTATGAACTGCCCGAGTCGGAACGAGACAATTTGATAAAGCGTGCCGTAAGACAAAGTGAGCGTTACAGGGTGTTGAAGATTGCCGGATACAGCGATGCCGAAATATTTGACAATTTCAACCAAAAACGCGAAATGCGTGTATTTTCTTATGACGGGGATGTCGACACGGTAATGTCTCCGCTCGATTCTCTGCTTTATTCCAAGACATTCTTGCGCACGGGCATGATGTCGATGGATCCTGTCACGGGATATGTGAAGGCATACGTTGGCGGACCGAGTTTCAGATATTTCCAATATGACATGGTGAGCCACGGTCGCCGTCAGATAGGTTCGACGATAAAGCCGTTCCTGTATTCCTATGCGATGGAGGAAGGTTATACGCCATGCGATGAGTTCCTTAACGAGCAGCCGATATTGAAGGATGACCTTGGCAGGACATGGATGCCGCGCAATGCCGGCCACGCCCGTATAGGGGAAATGGTGACATTGCGATGGGCATTGACAAATTCCAATAACTGGATTTCGGCGCGTCTGATGAATAATTTGTCGCCGGCTCAGCTTGTCAGGAACATGCACAATTTCGGAATAACCAACCACATCGACGCTGTGAAGTCGCTCTGCCTCGGCCCATGTGACGTGTCGGTCAAGGAGATGGTGACAGCTTACAGCGCATTTGCCAACAAAGGAATGCGTGCCGATCCTGTCATGGTGACGCGCATAACCGACAATCAAGGTAATGTAATAAGTGAGTTTATTCCGCAACACACCGAGTGCATTAGCGAGGAAGGTTACTACAAGATACTTTCCATATTGCTTAACGTGGTCGATTCGGGAACCGGTAATAGGTTGCGCCGCGCTCCATATAAATTGACTGCCGAGATGGGTGGGAAAACAGGTACAACAAACTACAACGCCGACGGCTGGTTTATGGGATTTACTCCGCAACTCGTGACGGGTGTGTGGGTAGGCGGTGAAGAGCGTTACATACACTTCAATACCATGGCAAATGGCCAAGGCGCCGAAATGGCGTTGCCTATATATGGATTGTACATGATGAGCGTGTACGGTGACAAGACATTGCCTTATTCTCAAGAGGCGCGTTTCAGCTTCCCTCCGGGATTTGACCCTTGTGCCAAAAGTATGTTGGGCGGAGTGCCTCTCGACCAGCTTGAAGAGTCGGAGGGCGTGCCTACCGAGTCTATCGAAGGCGTGTTTGATTAATCTGAGTTGATTGAAATATCCGATAATAAGGAGGCATGGAAAATTCCATTATGGATTGTTCCATGCCTCCTTGGCTGTTATGTTTTTTTTATTGTAAGGTTTTTTTGGCCGAAGGCTATATAAATGCCGTATCGTTTAGGATTCGGCCTTTCAGTTTGCTTTCTATTTTCTTGTATTCTTTGGAATCGATAAATTCATTCAGCAGCCGGGCATGGTTTTCATTGTGTATGTCGCTCCCAAGAAAATCTATCAAGTCGTTTTGCATCATCCACATGGCTGTCGCATAGGCTCTTCCGCCATAATATCCGGTGAAAGACAATATGTTGACTTGGAACATGACCCCTGAAGCGTGTAGATGCCTGTAACGGTCGTGAGTGTAATAAGAATATCGCTCGGGGTGGGCGAGGATGGGGGTGAAGCCTTTAAGTTGCAGGTTGAACATCAGGTCGTCCATTCCGAGTATTTCTTGCTGGAATGAATTTTCTACAAGCAGATGGTCGTTTGGGAAAGGAAGCAATTCTTTGTTTTCAAGTTGAGACAGGAACAGGTCGTCAATTCTGTATTCGGCCGATAGCATTAATTCAACTTGCAATCCTTTGTCTTCAACGGCATTTTTCAGCAAGTCAAAAGCCGGGCGAAGCGTTGCCGGTGAATTTTCGGCAACTCCTCCTGTGACATGCGATGTGGTGACAATCTTGTTGATTCCCATCTCCAATTCCTTTTCTATGAGCAAGAGCGATGTCTCGATGTCGGGAGAGCCATGGTCTACTCCCGGCAGTATGTGGCAATGTACGTCGGTGCAGTAAAATAATTGTTTAGGATTTGAGCGGCGTTTCAAAAAATTGAACATGTGCGTTGCTGTTTTAAAATTTTACTACAAAGTTAGTAAAACATGTTGTTTTATTTATTTAAAAGATTAAATTTGCATTTGGATCACGGGCTTAGCATGTATGTTGCAGGATAAGAATCACAATAAAAATACAACTGCATTGAAGACCCTTAAAATAATAAGATATGACACAAAAACTAAAAATCAGAGACCTTACGATGCGTGACGGACAGCAGTCGCTGTTTGCTACGCGCATGAGTCAAGAAAGCATTGATTCAATACTCCCATATTACAAGGAGGCAGGCTTTTATGCTATTGAAGTGTGGGGTGGGGCAGTACCCGATTCTGTAATGCGATATCTTGGCGAATGCCCATGGAACAGGCTTAGAACCATTAGCGAGAAAATTGAAGGGAAGTCGCTGCTTACTGCGTTGTCGCGCGGCAGGAACCTGTTTGGGTATGTACCTTACCCTACATCGGTCATAGAAGGGTTTTACAAGCAAGCCATAAAGGACGGCTTGAACATAATGCGCATTTTTGATGCGCTCAACGACCTTGATAACGTCAAGGAGTCGGTTGAGATTATAAATAAGCTTGGTGGCATACCCGATGGTGCAGTATGCTATACTGTAGATCCGAAGGATGAAGAACCGGCAAAAGGCGGATTCCTGCATAAATTGTTTGGTAAGGGAAGTAAGAAGGAAAAAATATTCACCGATGAGTATTTCATCGACAAGGCTCGCGGATATGAAAGGATGGGCGCAAAGATAATCACCATCAAGGACATGGCCGGATTGATTAATCCTGCGCGTGTGGCCTCATTGATGCCAAAGTTGAAATCGGCTGTGGGTGTGCCTATTGATTTCCATACCCATTGTACTCCGGGCTACGGACTTGCTTCTTCTCTCATGGCGATTATTCACGGCGTAGACATATTGGATACCAATATATGGTATTTTGGTGGCGGTTCGGCAGCTCCTGCAATCGAATTGATATATGTATTTGCCAAGAAACTGGGTATAGAAGTTGAAGTAAACATGGAAGCGGTTGGCAAGATTCGCATGGCTTTGAAAGACATACGTCGCGGCCTTGCTGCTTTTGACTTGCAGAAGTCGTTCCCTATAGACTTCGACCCGTTGACCGACAAGTTGCCTGCCGATGTGGACGCATTGTTTGACAAGGCGATTGAGGCAGCTAAAGCCAATGATGAAGACATGCTTCTCGACGCATGTCATAAGATTGAGGCATATTTCAACTTCCCGAAACCAAATCTCATCGTGAAGGAAGCAGAAGTTCCTGGCGGAATGTATTCCAACATGGTGGCGCAATTGAAGCAGCTTAATGCCGAAGATGTGCTTGAGGATGCCATGAAACTTATCCCGAAAGTGCGTCGCGATGCAGGTCTTGTTCCTCTGGTGACTCCTACGAGCCAGATTGTGGGTTCGCAGGCAGTGAGCTTGGCCTTGGACCGCAAGAAAGGTAATGCCGATTATACCAACAAGTCGAAACAATTCATTTCGCTCGTTCGCGGCGAATATGGCCACACGCCTGTCGCAATAGATCCTGAATTCCGTAGGTTGATTACCGGCAGCAGCGAGGAGGTTCCTTATAACGTTGATTCGTATGTATTCCCGGAGAATCCCGAATTGCCTGAATTCGGTGGCGCGAAATTGGCTGTGAACGATGAAGAATACATGCTTCTTGAATTGTTGCCAAATGTTGCCAAGCCGTTCTTGACAAAACGTCGCGAACAAGAGTACGCAGCACAAAAACCGGCTGCAACTGAAACGACGGTAACCGAAGAAGTTGCCGAAGAAAAGGCAGAACCAATCACCGGTCCTACTCTCGATGCTCCGATGGGCGGAACTGTGATTGAAGTGCATGTGAAGCCGGGAGATGTCGTAAAGAAAGGCGACGCATTACTCATGTATGAAGCAATGAAGATGCAAAATGAGCTTGAAGCCGATTTTGCTGGTACGGTTAAAAGGGTACTCGTATATCCGGGACAGGTTATCGGAACAGGCGAGCCATTGATAGAATTTGAATAATAGCGCGTATTCAACATATAAGGATAAGGTAAACCGGCTGGCACATTTTCTGATTACCAGCCGGTTCTTTTTGGCTGTTCATTCGCAAGTTTTCAGGTCCATTTTATTTGATAAAGGCGTTTTAGGTCATAAAAGTTTTTGTATTTGAAAAACTATTCGTAAATTTGCAAGCCATTACGAGTAAACTCTCATTTGCTATGGCTGCTTATTAATGATTAAATAACTTATAAAGAATATAAAAGAAATGAAAAAAGGCATTCATCCGAGCGATTACCGCGAAGTGGTTTTCAAAGACATGTCAAATGGCGAAACTTTTATCACTCGTTCAACAGTTGCATCGAAGGAAACCATTGATATCGACGGCGTTACTTATCCATTGGTAAAACTTGAAATCACAAGTTCTTCGCATCCTTATTTTACAGGTAAGCAGAAACTTGTAGATACTGCCGGTCGTGTAGATAAGTTCATGCAACGTTACGGTAACCGCAAGAAATAATTTCAAGCGGAAGCTGAATTTAACAGAAAAAAGCATATTAGGGAGAAGCTAAGCCTCTCCTTGTTATATTGCAAGTCATGTGCTGTCGCTCTTTTGAGTGGCAGCACATGGCTTTATGTTTTATGGCTAAAATACCAGAGAGTTATAGTTCTATCGTCTTGCAGCATCTTTTATGGCATTTAAAGGATGCCGTGCAGAGTTTATTGTGCTTTAATATCGTATATGCCAGTGGAATTTGTGGGCTTGACTGATAAACAAAAGGGGCATGACTTATGGTGGTCATGCCCCTTGTTGTATAATATGTCACATATAAAAGAAATTTATTCTTTTGCTTTGGTAGCTGTTTTGCGAGTTGTTTTCCGGGTAGTGGTTTTCTTTGCCGGTTTTTCGGTCGCATCAGCAGTTTTTACTTCTTCGTCTTCGCTGTTGATTATATTGGTGCGCAACAAAGAAATTTCGCGGTTAAGCTGTTCTATTTCCTTGGATTGATTCCTGATTGTGGTGAGCAATGAGTTCAATTCCTCGTTTTCAATAGAGAGCGGATATTGTTCTTCAACTCTTACAATGAAATCGGAAAGGACGTTCATATAATTCATGAATGCTTGGAACGGCGACTCATAGGGGCTGTAGTGCGAGTGGACAGCTCCATCGTTCATGTGCTTGGTGCTCATGTAGAAGAAGTGGTCGGACGATTGCAGGTAGTTCCAGTCTTGTTTCAAACGGCGGTCAGAACACAAGTGTACACGTTCGGCAACAGAATACAGCTTGTTGAAAGCCTCGTTCTGCAAGTCGTTGCCCAGCCATGCGCTGGTGTCGCGAGCTTCGTCGGCCCAAGATATTGGGAACGGGATGGCCAATTCACCTGCCGGTTTAAGTTTGGCCACTGTTTCGCTTGGCGTCCAGAATGTGATGCCACGCTCGGCGGCAAATCTTGGAAGAGCTTTCATGAATTCAAAGATGCCTGTCTCGCGCGATTGCAGTTCGCCGAATGTTTCATAGTTCATGAACAAGTTGACGATTTGCTCCTCTTGAGGCAAGTTGGCAATCCAATCGATGTATTTGTCGGCAGTGAGAGGATAAGCGTCCCACTCTGAATTGCTGAATCGGAATGAAATGTCATCGCTCATCTTTGAGTTCTTGAGCAAAAGTTTCAAGTCTGGAGCTACGGCCGAGTTGTACACGTAGTTTGGAGATTTCCATCCCAGTATGTGCTTGGCACCGTCGGTGATGGCAGCCTTGAATCCCATGCTTGCCACCATCGAGGCAATGTCGTCGCTGTAAATCAACTCAGTGTTGCGGAATACCGTAGGATGTTGTCCGAAGAGTTGATAAATCTTTTCGTCATGGGCTTTAACTTGTTCAACGAATTCTTCAGGTTCCTTGAGCGACGCAAGAGAGTGGGCATAAGTCTCGGAGAGGAATTCCACACATCCTGTTGCAGCAAGTTCTTTCATCGACTCGATGAATTCGGGAACATATTGTTCAAGTTGCTCAAGAGCCGTGCCCGATATTGAGAATGCCACCTTAAACTCCTTGTTGGAAGAGTTTATCATGTCGAGGAGCATTTGGTTGGCCGGCAAATATGAGCGGTGTGCTATGCGGGTAATGATTTCGTCATTTGCAAAATCATCATAGTAATAGTGGTCGTTACCTATGTTGAAAAACCGGTAGGTCTTCAAGCGGAATGGTTGATGAATCTGAAAGTAGAAACAGATAGCTTTCATTATTTCAATTATTTTAAGTTTTTCAGAAAAGGAATTGTTTAAAAATGATATAATACATTCAACAGGCATTCACCGCGGTTCAGCGTCGGCTGTTGATCACGTTGTTGTATATGTTGATGACCTTTGCACCGGCTTTTTTCCATTGTATCGTATCGATTTCGGCAAGACCGTTATCTTTAAGGTGATTGTGTAATGCCGGATAATGGGTGAGAGCGTAAATGGCATCGGCAATCGCGTGAGTATCCCAGTAATCGACCTTTATGACATTTTCAAGAATCTCGGCGCAACCCGATTGTTTTGAAATAATCGACGGTACACCCATCTGCATTGCTTCAAGCGGCGATATTCCAAACGGTTCGGAAACCGAAGGCATTATGTAGACATCGCTTGCTGCAAGCATCTCATATACTTGCCGGCCTTTCAAGAATCCAGTGAAGTGGAAACGGTCGGCAATGTCGCGGTCGGCTGCGAGGCGTATCATTTTTTCCATCATGTCGCCGCTGCCGGCCATCACGAAGCGTATGTTATGGGTCTTGTGCAATACCATCGAAGCAGCTTCAACGAAGTATTCCGGACCTTTTTGCATTGTTATGCGGCCGAGGAATGTTACCACTTTTTCTTTGCCTCGTGGCATTTTGATGTTTCTTATCTCATCGCTCAACGGTTCAACTGCATTGTGGACTGTGGTCACCTTGTTTGGGTCCTGTCCGTATTTTTCAATCACGGTGCGGCGAGTGAGCTCGCTCACGGTGATGATGTGGTCGGCGTTGTTGAAGCCGTCGCGCTCAATTCCGTACACTGTAGGGTTGACATTGCCACGGCTGCGGTCGAAGTCGGTGGCGTGTACATGCACTACCAGCGGCTTCCCGGTGACTTGCTTGGCATGAATGCCGGCCGGGTATGTCAGCCAGTCGTGAGAGTGGATTATGTCGCACGGGACTGTGCGTGCAATCACTCCGGCAACAATCGAGTAGTTGTTGATTTCTTCGAGCAGGTTGTCGGGGTATCTTCCCGAAAATTCGATGCACCCGAGGTCGTTCGTGCGCATGTAATTAAAATCGGCATATATATGGTCGCGCAGGTCGAAGTACGTTTGAGGGTTCATGACGTTGCCTATGCGGTTTTGTACATAATCCCAATTCACGTCTCTCCATACGACAGGAGTAGAATTGGCTCCTATGATGTTGGCAAAACTGCGGTCTTCGTCGCCCCAAGGCTTAGGAATGACAAATGTTATCTCCATGTTGCCGTTTTCCGCCATTCCCTTGGTGAGACCATGGCTTGCAGTGCCTAGACCTCCAAGGATGTGAGGAGGAAATTCCCAGCCAAACATTAAAGCTTTCATATCGTAGTAAAAGATAAGTCGAGGTTATACATTTAAGTTTTTCAATAGTCTCAGCACGCGTAGCACGCCACCTACGTTAACGGCGAAACTTACGGCTCCACGGCCGGTGAATGGTGGGTTGCCGTCGTAAAGTTCGCTCAACGAGCCGATACAGCCTTGAGTCATTTCGTCCTCAAAGCCTATCATCATGCGTTCGATGAAAGAAATTCCGCTCATTCCGAACACTTTGAGGTAGGCATCGCAGTAGAATCCCATGAGCCAAGGACGTGCAGAGCCTTGGTAGTAGGCGTATTCTCGTTGCTCAGGGCTTCCGAGGTAGCAAGGCGTGTATCCGAAGCTCTTAGGACTGAGAGTACGCAAGCCTTTTGGCGTGAGAAGCTCGCGGGTAGCCACGTCAAGTACCGAACGGCGTTGGCGACGGTCGAGCGGTGAATAGTCGAGGCCTGCTGCTATGACCATGTTGGGACGTACGCTGAGGTCGGTGAACAATCCGGAAACGTAGTCGTACAGATAACCGTAGTCGTTCATGAATGTTTCAACGAATGAGTCTTTCAATACATTTGTGATTGATTCCCAACGCTTGACGTTTTCGGCTTCGCTTTCGATTCCTGCAAATAAGTTTTGAGCAAACATTAAGTCGTTGTACCACAATGCATTGAATTCAACCAAATATCCTGTACGAGCTATTATGGGAGCTCCGCCGGGATAAGAAGCATCCATCCATGAGATTGGTTTTGATTTTCCATTCGACGATATCAAGCCTGCTTCATTCAACTCGAGGTTTGGATGCTTGTTGCCGATTATGAAAGCTAAGATGTCTTTTATGAGTTGGCCATACCGTTTTATGGTTTCTTCGTTACCCACTTCCTTGCAGTAATTCTGTATGGCCCAGATAGCCCAAAGAGGCACATCAGGAAGGTCTATGCCTTGCATGTATCGGTCGAGCGAGCCATCTTTCATGAATCTTTCAAGGGCTGCCGAAGCCGTTTCCATGATTGCTTCAAAGTCGGGGCGATGGTGTACCGACATGGTTGTTCCCGGCAGAGCGATGAACTCGTCGCGTGCACGGATTTTGAACCATGGGTATCCTGCCAGCAGGTATCGGCCGCTTGAATTGGTTACATAAAATTGCTTGGCGCTGTTTTTCAGGCAATTGTAGAAGCTGGTTCGCGGCGTGCGTGTTTTGATTTCGTCATCAAACATTGTTGCAAGCTTGTCGGGGTCGGCTTCCGATATTCCTGCCGAGAAAATAATGCTTTCGCCTTTTTTGATTTCCATTTGGAAATATCCCGGCACATACAAGTCCTCGCGATAGGGTATTCCTCGTTCTTGGTCTTTTACATACTCTATTCCTTTGTACCAAGTCGGGTTGAATATGAATTCAGGTTGTTTGTTGAATTGCATGTATAAAGTGGGATATCCGTTATACATGCAAGTGGAAATGCCGTTTACCGATTCTTTGTATTCGCGGTTGGCCATGTTGTTTTCCACACATAGGTCATTGGCGTTACGGAAAGCGAGGAACGGTCTGAATTGCAGAATTGTCTGCGAATGTGCATCTACGAGGGTGTAGCGGATCAAGATGCGGTTTTCATGCGAGATGAAAGTTTTTTCCTTGGTCAAGATCACACCTCCCACACGATAGGTAGTGCGGGGAACTGTTTCACAATCATATTCACGAATGTACTTATGCCCGTTAGGGCTATAGCATGAACCATTGTACTTGTGCAACCCTAAGTTGAATGGCGCGCCGTGTTGGATAACAGTTTCGTCTAAAGATGAGAGGAGAACGTGGTTGTCATCGTCCATTTCAGGGATGGGGATGACCAGTAGACCATGCTGCTTGCGCGTGTTGCAGCTGACGATAGTCGTACAATGATATGCACCTGATTGATTTGTACGCAACATTTCCTTGGGTAGGGATTGCTCAAGGTTTATCATCAGGCTTTTATCAAATTTTAAATAGCTCATTAAAGAGTGATTTAGGTTTTTAGTAATGGTAAAATAATATATTTTTCAATGCAACGAATTTACAATATATGTGATAAAATAACAAGCAAAAAAAGCGTTTTTGTTTTAAAAAATGTTTGCAATGAGACAAAACATGTTGTAGAACATATAAATATGCTTAATTTGGCAGCGATTGGGTGTTTGTGGTGCGGTATTAGCGTTAAGGATGCTTGGTAAAGATGGTGATTCTCATATCTTTAGTTCATTTCTGATTGCCTTGACAAACGACCAGAAACTGTCCTCGATAGGCGATAGCAGGTTCTTTTTGTTCTCTGAATCTTCGTCGGGTAGGAATATGCGAATGCCTCCTTTGTGGCATTTTATGTTGATGTCGGCATCCATCATCACAGGCTCGCCATCAAGGTGCATTATTTCGGCTTTTGGACGGCGGATTGTAAGTTCGGGGGTGCGGAATGAGTGTATGTTGGTGTCTTGGTCGAGGTGCTTGGTAAATAGCAGCAAACCCATTATGGCGGTGTCTATCGGTGTGAATGGCAGGATGACGGTCACGTCGATCAATCCGTCTTTCATGCTTGCCTGCGGTGCTATGAAAGCGTTGTTTCCGTATTGCG
The DNA here is from genome assembly GCA_905207705.1 of uncultured Prevotellaceae bacterium. GTDB lineage: Bacteria > Bacteroidota > Bacteroidia > Bacteroidales > Muribaculaceae > Avimuribaculum. The sequence continues at coordinate 431,563 of CAJLMA010000002.1, read as the reverse complement.
ACGCGTTTCCGCAAGCGATAAGGAATGCCTTTTCGGTCAGTATGTTGTCGGCCGTTTCAATACTGTATATCTTGCTTCGGTACTTAAGGTACTCGACGAGGGCTTTTTGCATGTAAATTATCGGGCCTCGTTTGCCGGCCTGTGCGAATTTTTCGCTCACGAGGGCGTCAAATCCTACGCCGCATGTGCAAAAGAAAGGGCGTGCATTTGCCGTGCAGTAATCGAGGGTCTCGATGTGTTCTTCGTTGATGATGGCAAGGGCTTTCTCTATGTTCATAGGAATGTTGAGGTGGCGGGCAAGCCCGTTACCCGACCCGCAAGGAATGATGCCGAGTGCTGTTTGCGAGTCGCGTAGCGCGGCGGCGACTTCATTGACGGTGCCGTCTCCGCCTATTGCGAGGACTCCTGCATATTGGCTTGAAATTGCTTCTTCGGCCAACTTTGTGGCATGGGAGGCGTATTCGGTGAATCTGACAGACAGGTCGAATTTAGTCTTGTCGATTACCTTGTCCAGCATTTCGGGTATTAATGCTTTGCTTGATGTGCCCGAAATGGGGTTTATCACTGCCATGAGTTTTCTCGGTTGTGCCATATCTCGAAAAATGTGTGCAAATTTACGAATAAAAAGGACAAAAATCCATATATGGCAGTCAATTTAAGCAGGGGTAGACTTTGCCATGCAAGAGTCTTGCAGGAAGCTGCACTGACGGCTTCCTAACAGGGAAATCATGAAAAATCCCGACAGCGGGTGTTGCCACTATCGGGATTCAAAGTGTGGATGTCGATATATTATCAAAGTCCTGTTTCGGCTTTAATTCCGGCAGGTACAACATCCTTGTTGACAAGGATGCTCATGGTCTTTGCAAGCAGGTATGGCTCGGAAACATAGAAGAACCCGTCATACAACTGGTTGGTGTTCCAAGAGTTTTGTACTTTGTAGTAGCGCTTTCCGTTTTGGTCGGTTGCATATCCTACGATTACCATGCCGTGGTCGTCGGTAGTTTCTTGGGTATCAAACATTTCCTGTCTCAACTCTTGAGTCACTACTATTTCTTCAACCGGGCCTTTTATGTCCTTTTCGATCTCTTTGCGCTTTCGGTCAGAAATTTTCTGCCATTCGTTACGTTCTTCTTCGCTCATTTCTGCCACATCTTTTTCCTTAGGCATTACTGCAAAGCCGCGACGGAAGTTGAAGCCCGGTTCCGACACGTCGGCAGCCCAAAGCACGGCATGTCCCTTTTCGAGCGAGCTGTCGATGATGGCTTTCATCTCATCCATTTTCACATTCATGTATTGGCCGAAGAGCCAGTTGTCTGGCACTTCAAGGATGAATGGCTTGTAGAACGGGTGATGGGTGAATGAAGTAAATGCAACATAGTTGTCGAGGTCGAGGTTGAGTGATGCTGCAAAAGATTGTGGTGTGTAAGTTTGACCATTATATGTGAAAGTTTCTGGAACTTTGCCAAAATATGCATCAAGTATCCCTTTGAATCCTTCAAACCATGCTTTGGTCAATTTCTTGTTTGGCAAGGAGGCCACGCTTTTAAGGTAGGCAGAAAGAACCGAAACAAGCTCGCTGTGGTTGTGGGAATCTTCGCCGTAATTCAGACCGGGATAAGCTTCTTCGGGCACTGCGCCATATTTCCCTATGATATAAGGCACGTCAAGCAGTCCGCCGCCTTCCGAGAAATTCACTTGTCCGTACATTCTGATGAATCTCATTGCTTTTTCTTCGTAGCACATTCTCACTGTATACATTTCGGAGAGGTCAACTTCCTTGCCTTGCAACTTCATCAATTCATCTTCGGTGAATGTATTGCCCGAGAAGCACCAGCATGTACCCGATTGGTTTTGGTCTTGAACAGGAGCGGTTTTGACTGTTACTACGTCGGTAAATTTGAATCCTGTGCTGTCGGGTACGACAACACCTTCATCATCGGCCAAAGCCGGAGCCACCGCCAAGGTGGCAAATGCCAAATTTAAGATAAATTTAAATTTCATGTTATGTTTTGATATTGATATGAAACAATTTTAGCTGCAAAGATAATGAAAGTTGACTTCAATGGGAAAATAAGCAAGCGGATTTTTCCTATATTGCGTTCGCCTTTCCCTATATTTGGATAATATAGGATTCGGTTCAGCATAGTCAAGCATAAAAACGTTGTTTTTTGTTTGACTATGCATTCACCTTTGCGTATATTTGTTGCCACATCAATAAAAAAATAGTTATGAATAAAGAAGAGTATAGGAGGCTCTCGGCCTCTGAAATAACCGAATTGACAAGTCAAGGTTGTTGTGCTGAAGATTGGAGTGAGATAAGCGTTAAAGACGGATTTGAGGCACGATACATAAAAGATGTAAATTTCAGTGGGCGTATTGTGCTTGGAGTGTTTGCCAAATCAGTATATATGCCGGGAGGAATGAGGAAGCATACCGGTATATATCGAGCATCATTGCATAATGTAGTGGTTGGTGACAATTGTCTCATTGAGAATGTACATAATTACATAGCCAATTATGAATTGGCTGATGATGTATTAATACAGAATGTGGATTGCATGGTTACTGACGGGCGCAGCAATTTTGGCAACGGAGTGAAGGTGTGCGTGCTTGACGAGACAGGGGGCCGTGAAGTGATGATAAGCGATAAGTTGTCGGCTCATCAGGCGTATGTGATGGCTCTTTACAGGCACCGGCCCGATGTCGTAGAGAAAATGAAAGGCATGGTGCAATTTTATGCAGACAAACATGCTTCGACAAGTGGATTTGTAGGAGCATCAACCCGTATAGTTAATGTAGGGTGCATAAAAAATGTGAGAATCGGCAGCCATGCTTCGATATGTGGCACATCACGATTGACGAATGGCAGCATAAACAGCAATGCGGAGGCTAAAGTTTTCATTGGCGACGGTGTGATAGCCGATGATTTTATCATTTCATCGGGGTCACATGTTGATGAGGGAACTACATTGTGCAGATGTTTCGTAGGCCAGGCTTGCCATCTTGGTCATGGGTATTCGGCTTCCGATTCATTGTTTTTTAGCAACTGCCAGGGAGAGAATGGAGAGGCATGTGCGATATTTGCCGGACCTTACACTGTGACGCATCATAAATCGACATTGCTCATTGCCGGAATGTTTTCGTTCATGAATGCCGGGTCGGGGAGCAACCAGAGCAATCACATGTACAAGCTGGGTCCTATTCATCAAGGAACGTTGGAGCGCGGAGCCAAGACTACGTCCGATTCATACCTTTTATGGCCTGCCCGCATAGGAGCTTTTTCCCTTGTCATGGGACGCCATGTTTTCCATCCCGATACATCTGATCTTCCATTTTCATATCTCATTGAGCAAGAAGGGAAAACCGCACTTGTTCCAGCTATCAACCTGCGTAGCGTCGGTACCATACGCGACGCACAGAAATGGCCGAGACGTGACAAACGCACCGATTCCAACCGGCTTGATTATATCAATTATAATTTGTTGAGTCCGTTTACTATCCAGAAAATGTTCAAGGCCGTACGCATATTGACTGAATTACGGAAAGTGGCCGGAGAAACGTCTGAAACTTATTCCTATCAGAGCGCACGCATAAAAAACAAGTCATTGGCGAGAGGTATATCCTTATATAATATGGCCATACATAAATTTATGGGCAATTCCATAATAAAAAGACTTGAAGGAATTAAATTCAAAAGCAATGCTGACATACAGGCGAGGCTTGTGCCTGATACGGGCATAGGTAGAGGTGAGTGGGTCGACATTTCTGGACTTATCGCGCCTAAGAGTGAAATAGACAAGTTGCTTGCTGGCATAGAAAACGGTTCGGTGGGTAAATTGAAAGAAATCAATGCCATGTTTGAAGAGATGCACAAGAATTATTATGTGTATGAATGGGCATGGGTATATGGAAAGATAAAGGAATTTTACGGCATCGATCCCGGACAGATTACGGCACAGGATATAATCGGAATAGTTGAAAAATGGCAAGAAGCTGTGGTGGGACTTGACAGAATGGTATATGATGATGCTCGCAAAGAATTCTCAATGTCGTCAAAGACGGGATTTGGGGCCGATGGTAATGTTTCAGAAAAAGATATGGATTTTGAGCAGGTGCGTGGTGACTTTGAGAATAATATATTCGTAAAAACCATATTGCGGCACATTGAAGAAAAAACAGCTCTCGGCGAGGAGTTGAAATGCCGTATGCTTGACGTATCTGAATAATTGTGCATCGTAGAGAAATGAAAATGCGTGCCATGTTCCAGCTTATGAAAAGGACATGGCACGCATTTTTATGCTGTTCTCATTTTTTAATCAAACAGATGTCGCAAACGGCTGAAAATGCGTTTCTTTTCAGGTTCACTTGGAGTGACATTTGGAGAGCCTTGCAGCTTTTGGAACGCTTCTTTTTCGCTTGCAGTCAGTTTTTCAGGAATGTAAACCATGACGTTGACGAGCATGTCGCCCTTGCCGTATCCGTTGGGCGAAGGCAGTCCCTTGCCACGCAACCTCAATATTTTTCCCGGTTGTGTTCCGGGTTCTATGGTCAACCTTGCCCGGCCGTCAATGGTAGGTACTTCGACTTTGCCTCCGAACACAGCCGTAGGAATGTCGAGCATCAAGTTGTATATCAAGTCGTTTTCATCACGTATGAGTTCAGAATCCTTTTCTTCCTCGATTACGATGAGCAAGTCGCCCGGTATGCCGCCATGACGTGCCGCGTTACCTTTGCCTTTCATGCTCAATGTCATTCCTTCGGCTACGCCTGCAGGAATCTTGACGGTAATGATGTCGTCCTGGCGCGTGATTCCTTCACCTCCGCAGGCAGGACATTTATCTTGGATTATCTTGCCTTCACCTCCGCAAGTAGGACATGGAGAGGTGGTCTGCATCGCGCCGAGAATCGTTTGCTTTACACGAGTGACTGTACCTGTGCCGTGGCATGTGGAGCAAGTTGTATAGGCTGTACCGTTCTTTGCACCGGTTCCGTTGCAAGTCGAGCAAGGCACAAAGTGTGGAATTTTCAGCTTTTTCTCCACGCCATAAGCAATGTCTTTCAAGTTGACCTTTACTTTCACGCGCACATCTGAACCTCTGTTCTGGCGTCGTCCGCTTGAAGAACCACCGAAGCCGCCAAAACCACCGAAGCCGCCGAATCCACCGAATATGTCTCCGAATTGCGAGAATATGTCTTCCATCGACATGCCACCACCGCCGAAACCTCCGGCACCTGCATTTCCCATGCTGTGGCCAAACTGGTCGTAGCGAGCCCGTTTGTCCGGATTGCTCAAGACATCATAAGCCTCGGCAGCCTCTTTGAATTTTTCTTCGGCCTCTTTTTTCTCGGTTTCCGATTTTCCTTGTTGCCTGTCGGGGTGATATTGTATTGCCTTTTGTCGATAAGCTTTTTTCAATTCCTCGGGCGTAGCGTTTTTAGACACGCCCAGCACTTCGTAGTAATCTCTTTTTTCCATATTCATCTACACAATCTAAAAGCTGAATACATAAAAACGACCAAATGAACTATTGGGGCGCGATGTTATTGCCCCACTACCACTTTGGCGTGGCGCAGAACCTTGTCATTAAGGGTGTAGCCTTTTTGAACGGTATCGATGATTTTTCCCTTCTGTGATTCATCGGCTGCAGGGAATGTAGTCACTGCTTCGTGCAACTCGGTATCAAAATCTTTGTTGTTTGAGTCAATGGCTTTGACTCCGTTTTTTTCAAGATATTTGATGAACTTGTTGTATATCAGTGAAACGCCTTCTTTCAGCCCTTCAATCTCGTTGTTCTCGTTGATGGCCTGCAACGCACGTTCAAAGTCGTCGACTACGGGCAGGAGGTCGCGCATTGCGCTTTCGGCTCCGTTCTTTATAATTTCAGACTTCTCTTTTAAAGTGCGTTTCCTGAAGTTGTCGAATTCGGCCATCAGGAACAGGTATTCCTTCTTAGAGTTTTCGAGTTCTTTCTCAAGCGACTCGATTTTGTTGTTCAATTCAGCCGTTTCGTCGGTGATGCTTTCTTCAGCGTTTTCCGATTCATTCTCGGCTACAGTATCTTGTTCGGTATTGCTTTCAACGTTTTCGTATGTGTCGTTTTTGGCAGCACCATCCTTTTTAATGTCCTTTGGATTGTTATTGTCTTTCGTTGCCATATTTCATGTAATCTTATTAAGAATCCCTTATCAAAAATTCTGCCAAAAATTCAGTTTAATGCTTGGATGTAGTGTTTTGTGCATTTTATGGCAACTATTGCCTGTATGAATTGCAAGCTGCGCCGGTATAGGAAGGAGTTAATCGTATGTTTGATTGTAAAGGTTTGAAGAATAGTCTCTTCGTGCTGCTTGGGGCAAGTTGTAACGTGTGGGATGAAGAGTCGTTGCAGGCCTGTCGCCACCTTTTGTGTAGATACTGGAACTGTAGCAATGATTATAGCGGTATGACAAAATTTCGGTATTTTTTGAACATATCTTTGGCATTTCCTGCCAAAATGGCATTTTCGAATATGCCGAAAATCGTGCTTCCCGACCCCGACATCGATGTGTATAATGCACCGGCCTCTTGAATCTTGAGTTTTATGTCGGCAAGTAAAGGGTAGGCCGGGAAGATGCTTTGTTCAAAGTCATTTTTCAATAATCCGTTCCATTCTTCGACAGGACGCTCTATTATATCTCGAATGTCGGTTTCGGGTTTGGCAGGAATTACGTTCCGATAGGCTTCGGCTGTGGGAACGGCTATCGGAGGTTTCACGCCGAGCAGATATTTCCCTTTCAAGTCGACTGTTGCCGTCGAGAGGATGTCGCCTATGCCGGAGGCATACATCGGCTTGTTGTGGATGAAGAACGGGCAATCGGCTCCCAGTTTTGAAGCAATTTCAGCGAGTGTGTCAGTATCGAGGCCGATGGAGAACATTTCGTTGAGCATCTTTAATGTGAACGAGGCATCGGCCGATCCGCCGCCCATCCCGGCTCCGTCGGGGATGTTCTTGTACAAGTATATGTCAACGCACGGAAGTTCGGCTCTCTCACACAAAAGACGGTAGGCCTTCATGACCAAATTTTTCTCGGGCGGACAATCGAGACCTTTCCCCAATTGGTGCAGTGTCGTTTGACCCGAAGTAGACGGGACGATTTCAAGTATGTCGCACAATTGTATGGGATAGAATACGGTTTCAATATTATGGTATCCGTCAGGGCGTTTGCTCACGATGTTCAGCCCAAGGTTTATTTTTGCATTTGGAAACGTAATCATCTTGTTGAAAAACTTTTTTACATTGCAAAGTTAAGAAACCGATTTAAATTGCAAGGACCGGCAAGGTGAAAATGTGTCACGGCTAGGTGTGGCGTTTCGTGGAAATAAGATTTGCCACTGTTTGTTTTTTGCTACATGGTAGCTTAACTTTGCATTTGCAATTCAAACGCTATTACATGGCATTTATGGACAACGATAATAAATATTCATACCGCAGCAGCGGCAATACAGGGAATTATAACCGTAGACCCAAGCATGATCCGCAGATTGTGTCGGATTTCGGAGTTATGCCTCCGATGGATACCGACCTTGAGGAAGCTGTTCTCGGTGCATTGATGCTTGAGAAAGACGCATATACGATAGTGTGCGATTTGCTTAAGCCGGAGAGCTTCTATGACCCGGCCAACCAGAAAATTTATGCGGCCATACAGCAGCTCGGGGCAATGCAGCGTCCAATCGACATGTTGACGGTGACCGAGCAATTGCGTCTCGAAGGCACGCTTGACGAAGTGGGCGGCCCCGTCAAGATTTCGGAATTGACCGGCAGAGTGTCGTCGGCTGCCAATGTGGAATATCACGCCCGCATCGTGGCGCAGAAATATCTTGCCCGTGAATTGATAAGTTTTTGCTCGTCGATACAGTCGAAGGCATTTGACCAGACAAACGACGTTGACGACTTGTTGCAAGAGGCCGAGGGGCGATTGTTCGAGATAACTCAGCACAACGTAAAGAAAGACGTGACGCAGATCGACCCCGTGATAAACGAGGCTATAAAGAAGATTGAGGATGCTGCCAACAGGGAATCGGGATTGAGCGGCTTGCAGACAGGTTTTACCGATCTTGACAAGATCACATCGGGTTGGCAGTCGAGCGACTTGATAATCATTGCGGCCCGTCCTGCAATGGGTAAGACTGCAATGGTGCTTTCGATGGCTAAGAACATGGCGATGGATTTCAACATCCCCATTGCCATATTTTCACTTGAAATGTCCAATATCCAGCTTGTGAACCGATTGATAAGCAATGTGTGCGAGCTTGAAGGTGAGAAAATCAAGAGCGGCCAGCTTTCTCCAATGGAATGGAATAAATTGATGAGCCGCATCAAGAATCTGTATTCGGCTCCTTTGTACATAGACGATACTCCGAGTCTGTCGATATTTGAGTTAAGAACCAAGGCTCGCCGCTTGGTGCGTGAGCATAACATAAAGATGATAATTATCGACTACTTGCAGCTGATGAATGCCAGCGGCATGAAATTCGGCAGTCGTGAACAGGAGGTGAGCACTATTTCTCGCTCGTTGAAGCAACTTGCAAAGGAGCTTGAGATACCGGTAATAGCATTGTCGCAGTTGAATCGAAGCCTTGAGAACCGTGACGGAAAGCGTCCGCAACTTTCCGACTTGCGCGAGTCGGGAGCGATAGAGCAGGATGCCGACATAGTTTGTTTTATCCACCGTCCAGAATATTACACCCGTTCAAGCGAAGATGCGAGCGGCAATGACATACGCGGTCTTGCCGAGTTCATAATAGCTAAGCATCGAAGTGGTTCGGTGGGTGATGTGAAGTTGCGTTTCAGAGCCAAATATGCGCGTTTTGAGAATTGGAACGACAATATATTGCTTCCTGAAGACGCATACGAATCCAAACTTGGAGGTGGCGTGGCAACCGGTTTGCCGGTTAATGAAATTCAAATGGCAGACCCACCCACGTCGCAGTCGTCTGACATGTATGGAGGCCTGCCATCTAATATTGATTTCATGCAGGATGCAGGCGACATAAAGCCGCCATATTAACAAAAGGCTTCTAAGTCCCGTGTCATAAAGGATAATTCTCGTAGTCGTAGAGCTTGGTCGACAGATAACGTTCACCGGTGTCTGGCAGTATGGCTACTATCGTTTTGCCTGCATTTTCCGGCTTGGATGCCAGTTGAAGTGCGGCCCATGTGGCGGCTCCGGATGATATGCCCACGAGCAGACCTTCATTTGAGGCAAGCATTCGGCTTGTCTTTATGGCTTCATCGTTTGGAACGCAAATTATTCCATCTACAATATCTTTGTTAAAATTAGCCGGGACGAAATTAGCTCCTATGCCTTGTATGAGATGAGGTCCTGCTGTTCCTTTGGATAAAAGTGGAGATGAGGCCGGTTCGACTGCAAAAGCCTTGATGCCGGGATTGTGGCGTTTAAGTCTTTTGGCAGTTCCGCTTATTGTTCCGCCTGTTCCTACTCCTGCTACTATTATGTCCACTTTACCATCGGTGTCGCGCCATATTTCTTCGGCGGTCGTTTTCTCATGTATCGCCGGATTGGCCGGATTGGCAAATTGCTGTAGTATTATGGAGTTTGGCGTGCGGGCTTGTATCTCTTTTGCTCGGTCAACGGCACCTTGCATTCCTTCGGTTCCGGGCGTAAGGACGATTTCGGCACCGAGAGCCGAGAGCAGCATGCGCCTTTCGGCACTCATTGTCTCGGGCATGGTGAATACGGCTTTATATCCGCGAGCTGCGGCAGTCATGGCAATACCCACGCCGGTGTTTCCGCTTGTCGGTTCTATTATTGTGCCACCGGGTTTCAGTAAACCTGATTCTTCGGCATCAATTACCATTGCATATCCCACGCGGTCCTTGACACTGCCTGCCGGGTTGAAATATTCGAGTTTTGCCAGTATGCGTGCATTTGTGTTTTCTCCTGTTGCTGCCATTAACCTGTTAAGTTCAAGCAGCGGCGTGTTGCCTATCAAGTCGGTTATGTTCTGAGCTATTTTCATAAAAACAGTATTTATTTTGAATAAAAAATGATTCAAAAAATCGATTCTGCCTTGTAAATCTTCTGTATAAATATTAGTATTGTCGATGTTGTTATGCAAATTTAGGAATAAATATGATGAATAGTGTCTTTGCGGGAGATAAAAATATTTAAGTTTTACTGGTGATTAGCGACCTTCATCGACATAGCTGTAATATCCTGTTTCGCTCACGATGAGGTGGTCGACCATCTCAATGTCGAGAGCTTTGCAGCCATTGCGCAGTTTTTGTGTTATGGCATCGTCGTTGCGGCTCGGGGTATTGTTGCCCGAGGGGTGGTTGTGCACGATTATTATTCCGTCGGCAAGGTGGTCTATAGCCGTTTTTAAAATCAACTTTGTGTCAACGATTGTCATGCTTGTTCCACCCGAACTCATGCGGAATTTGCCTGTGATGTGCTTTGCATGGTCGAGTGTTATGAGCCAGAATTCCTCATGCGGAAGATGTATCAAGTCCATCCGTATGTATTCATACACGATGATGCTTGATGTAACTTGTGGACGCTGCGGCATTTCTTCGTTGCGGTACCGGCGACCGAGTTCAAGGGCTGCAAGGATAGTTATGGCCTTAGCTTCTCCTATTCCGCGAAATTGCTTTGTAAGGTCTCTTACCGACATTTTGGCAATATTGTTGAGCTTGTTGCCGCATGTGTTGAGGATGCGTTGGCACAAATCTACTACCGACTCGCCGCGAGTGCCGCTGCCGAGCAGGATTGCGAGCAATTCCACGTTGGACAATGACTTGATGCCGTTTTTCAAAGCCCTTTCGCGAGGACGGTCGTCGGCTGCAAGATTTTTTATTGCTCGTGTGTAGCCTTGTCTTTTGTCGTTAGCCTCCATTGAGTAGCCACATTATTTGCCTTTACGCATTTTGATTTCTTCTTCTATGTTACGACCTTTGCCAAGCATGATTTTTATGAGCCAAGCCTTGATGAATCCCACACCATAGGCACCGAGCTGTATGCAACTGGCTGCTATCGACAGGATGCCTATTTTCAGGCTGCGAGTTGAAATGGCAGCCGACACGAAAATGGCAAGCAGATAGGCCGCAAGCGGAGCTATTGCCCACGGTGAGACAAGAATGGCAAGAATTATCATTGTCAATGACCCCAGCACGAACACTGCTGGCAGGCAATGCACGAGCTTTAGCGAGTCGGGATATAATAGCTTTAGCGTTATTCTCGACATGCCGAATACATACGTCTGGCGGCAAAAGAGCCGAAGGTTGACGCGACGCTTGTGGTAAACATACGCTTCGCGGAAAAGGTTGATGCTGAATCCGGCTTGCCTGATGCGTGTGCTCATGTCGATATCTTCGGAAAACATTTCTCTGAACCCCCCGACTTTTTCCCACACTTTTCTTGAATATCCCATGTTGAACGAGCGTGGCACGAATTTTTCGAGCTTTATTTTGCCACCGCGAATGCCACCTGTCGTTAGAAACGAGGTCATGGAGTAGTTGATGGCCTTTTGAGTGTCGGTGAATGATTCGTGAGCAGCATCGGGGCCGCCGAAGCAGTCGACATAATTTGTCTCCAATGCTTTGCGTAGCGTGGCGAAATATTGTGGAGGGATGACGCAATCAGAATCAAAAAACACGAAATATTCACCTTGTGCACGTTCAATGCCATAATTGCGCGCTATGCTGCGGCCTTCATTGCTTTTATGATAATACTTGATGTCGATTTGTCGGGCGTATGTGTCGACGGCTTCTTTGCATGGCACTGTCGAGCCATCTTCGACAATCATGACTTCAAAATCCTTGCATGTTTGTTCGGCAAGACTTTTCAGCAGGTCGCTTACTTCGCCGGGGCGGTTATATACTGGTATGATGACCGAAAAATAAGGCATTAGCTATGTGATTTTTGTGCTAATATACGGGCTTTTTGGGTCATGTGCAAATTTTACAGCGTGTATGTTTCGCTTTACAATGCGGCAAACAGTGGCACAAGCAGCGGGACGGAGAGGTCGACGATGATTCCGTGCAGTATTGCAATGAACGTGAGGTCCTTGCCCGAGTATTTGATTATTACCGGCAGCGTGGTGTCGATTGTAGTGGCTCCGCCTACGCATATCGGGGCAAGACGGCTGAAGTACTTGACGAGCAAAGGGGCGGAGAGCAATGCCGTGAGTTCGCGTATGATATTGGCAAGGAGGGCAATCGTGCTGAGCTGCGTGGCCGCCTGCATTCCTATGGCCGGCTCTTTGATTTGCGCTATAAGTATGGATGACAGAGAATAATAGCCGAAGCCGCTTCCGACGGCAAGCACTTCTCCTACAGACCACTGTGAAAATATGGCTGAAGCCAGCATGGAGAATGCAAGAGTGCCTGTTATGGTAGCCGCAGGGACGAGTAGCATCGTCGGACGCACTTGCCGCAGTATTTGTGGTAATTTGGAATCAGACCCTATTGTCGTGCCGACAACGAACATGAGGAGGAATAGGACATATTCGGCAAAATGTCCGTCGGAGACAGATTCGGGCAGCATGCCTAAATGGCCGGCAAGGCACCCTATGAAGAAAAATGCCACTATGATGATGCTTCCTTTCATTGCTTGCGACGTTTTAATATAAACTTGTCTACCAATACGGCTCCGGCTATGCTGCCGGCAATCCCTAACATTGCCATTACCAATGCTTGGACTATTATCGTGCCCGATTGGGATATTATTGTCTTGTTGGCTCCTGTCGCGATGCCAAGCAGGAACAACAATAGTATTATTATCGGGAATGTGGCGTTTCCGAGTTTGTGCATAAAATGGAACTTGCGCAGCAAGTATCCGCAAGCCATGCCTGCAAACATTATGGCTACTACCTTGAACATGTCGTAATTATGCAAATGAAATAGTTGTGATACATACAAACGCGGCACCATGCAAGGAATTGAATTGCAGGTGCCGCATGTATATTGTCAATTGAATTTGTTACATGATGTAACGCTGAGGTGCGTAGTTGCTTGGTTATTGCTTTCCTGAAGTTGCAACATTAGGAGCAATTTTCTTTACCAAACCTTGAAGCACTGCGCCCGGGCCGAGTTCTACGACTTCGGTAAGACCGTTTTCAACCATGTTTTGTATGATTTGAGTCCATTTTACAGGAGCGGTCAATTGTGCAATTAGGTTTGTCTTGATTTCTTCAGGGTCGGTGTGAGGCATTGCATCCACGTTTTGATAAACCGGGCAAACCGGGGTGTGGAATTCTGCTTCATTGATGGCCTTTGCAAGTTCATCGTGTGCGGGTTGCATCAACGGAGAGTGGAATGCACCACCTACTTTCAACTTGAGTGCGCGTTTTGCTCCGGCTTCAAGCATCTTCGGGCAAGCAGCATCAACACCCGATACAGTACCGGATATAACTACTTGTCCGGGGCAGTTGTAGTTGGCCGGAGCAACTATATCGTCGATTGAAGCACAAATTTCTTCAACTTTTTCATTAGGCAATGCAAGAACGGCGGCCATTGTCGACGGAGTGATTTCGCAAGCCTTCTGCATGGCCATTGCACGAGTTGCGACAAGTTTCAATCCTTGTTCAAATGAAAGTGCGCCTGCTGCAACAAGAGCTGAAAATTCGCCCAAAGAGTGTCCTGCCACCATGTCGGGCTTGAATTCTTCTCCGAGAGTTTTTGCCAGAATTACTGAATGCAAGAATATTGCAGGTTGAGTAACTTTTGTTTGTTTGAGTTCCTCTTCAGTTCCTGCAAACATTACATCGGTAATGCGGAATCCCAATATTTCATTGGCTTTTTCAAACATTTCGTGAGCTTGGGCGTTATTTTCGTACAAGTCTTTGCCCATGCCAACGAATTGCGCCCCCTGGCCGGGGAAAACAAATGCTTTCATAATTCTTTCAAAATTAAGTTTGTATTAAAACCGCTGCAAAGGTAAGTATTTTTAATGGTAAAAAATAATTATGAAATTTAAAAATCTCCGCATGAAGGTGCACTTGAAATATATTTTGGAGTATTATGACTGCATTTGGATGATGGTAAGAATGAATTTGTTCAATTTTTTTGTAAAGCATCCAACTTTCGCTATATTTGTGCTTGTGAAAGAGAACTATTTAATATTATAATGTATGATGACAAGTTGCATTTGCATGATTACGGCTTTTTTGGGTTCATTGGGTTTGCCCGAGATCCTGTTGATTGCCCTCATCATTTTGTTGCTTTTCGGAGGTAAGAAGATTCCCGAGTTGATGAAAGGGCTTGGCAAGGGTGTCAAGAGCTTTAAGCAAGGATTGAACGAAGTGAACGATGAAATCAACACTTCGGTAGAAGGAGAGAATAAGAACAAGGGAGGTTCAAGCACTCAACAGAACAAATAATCAAGATATGCCATATATGGTGTGATGGAGGTGTAACCACCGTGCATCATTTGTGGCACACGTCGTATGCTTTTGCATCTGCATTATACATCTTTGTCGATTTAACTGAGTTTTTTGTGCTGATATGGCTTGCAGCGTGTTTGCCATATTTTCACGGTAACGTAAAAACAAATCAAATTGTCCGGACAAGATAGACAGCAAGGGGAAATGTCGTTTTGGGAACATCTTGATGTCCTGCGAAGTACATTGATAAAGATTATCAGTGTCCTTGTGGCATTCACCGTTGTTTTTTTTCTTGCAATGCCGACGTTGTTCGACAGGGTGATTTTAGCTCCATGTCGTGGTGACTTTTGGCTGTACAGGATGTTTGAACGCATTACGCAAGGCATTCCTTTCATGCCTCAATTCACAACCGATGGCTTTGAAGTACAATTGATAAATATAAAACTCGCATCGCAGTTGTTCATACACATGAGCACGTCGTTTTGGCTTGCGTTGGTATTTTCTTTCCCGGTGATGCTGTATTTCATTTGGGACTTCGTGAAGCCGGCGTTGTACGACAATGAGGTGCGAGGAGCAAGAAGGGCATTCGTGCTGGGAAACGTAATGTTTTTCATCGGGGTTGCGGTAGGATATTTTGTCGTTTTCCCCGTTACGTTGAGATTCCTTGCCGATTATCAGGTCAGTGAACTCGTGCCGAATCAAATTTCACTCGATTCCTACATGGATACTTTTCTGATGATGATTTTCATGCTTGGCGTGGTGTTTGAATTGCCGTTGCTGGCTTGGGCATTGGGGGCAGCAGGAGTCTTGCATCGCGAGTTTTTCGGGCGGTACAGGCGACATGCCGTTGTGGCATTGCTCATAGTGGCAGCAGTCATAACGCCAACAAGCGACCCGTTTACGCTTTGTGTGGTGTTCCTGCCGCTTTACATGCTTTATGAAGTGAGCGCGCTGTTTGTAAAGCCCGAAGCGCAGGTGGAGAAAAATATTGTTGACGATAAATAGGAACTTCATACACATTTAAATATTCCAATTATCTCTGAGAAACATTAGTAAGAAAAGCGGAGGCGGGACGATGTGATATCGTTCCGCCTTTTTCATGTGCGCGGAATTTGGTTGCGTGAGTGGTGGGATGCGAAAAAGAAGTGAAAATATAAGAATGAAAGAAAAATATAGCTTATAAATGTGGTAATCGATTTTATAATACGAGATTAAAGCACTACATTTGTAGAATGTAATGACATACATATTTTTGTAGTGGAAAACAAGAAACAAATAGCAGTGCTTGGCAGTACGGGCTCGATAGGTAGGCAGACGCTTGACATAATTGCCGAATATGGGGACTTGTTTTCACCATATTTGCTTGTTGCAAACACAAGTGTGGACTTGCTTGCGAGGCAGGCAGTAGAGTGCCATCCCAAGCGTGTAATAATAGGCGACGAAACTTTATATGATAAACTTAAATCCATGCTCGACGGGCTGGATATTGAAGTTGGTGCCGGGCAGAAAGCGATAGCCGATGCCGTGACCGACAGTAACATAGACATTGTCGTTACGGCAATGGTGGGGTATAGCGGCCTCGAGCCTACTATAAACGCCATAAATGCCGGAAAGGACATCGCTCTTGCCAACAAGGAAACACTTGTGGTGGCAGGAGAGCTTGTGTCGGGACTTGTGAAACGCCGCGGAGTGCATCTGTATCCGGTAGATTCGGAACATGGAGCCATTTATCAATGCCTCGTGGGCGAAGATATGTCGACTGTGTCCAAGTTGATATTGACTGCTTCGGGCGGTCCTTTCAGGACAAAGACAAAGGATGAACTGGAGCATGTGACCAGAGATGAGGCACTGTGCCATCCTAATTGGAAAATGGGGGCAAAAATCACGATAGACTCGGCAACAATGATGAACAAAGGCTTTGAAGTGATAGAGGCAAAGTGGCTGTTTGGCGTTGATGCCGATGACATTGAAGTCGTAGTGCATCCGCAGTCGATCGTGCATTCGATGGTCGAATTTGTCGATGGATCGGTAAAAGCACAGTTGGGGTTACCCGACATGCACTTGCCGATACGTTATGCGTTGGGTTTGCCTGGCCGCCTGCCGTCGAAGTGCGACAAGTTGCGCGTCGGCGATTATTCAAATTTGACGTTCGAAGTTCCCGATACCGACAAGTTTCCTATGCTTGCCATGGCATACGCTGCGATAAAACGGGGAGGAAGCGTGCCGTGCGTGTTGAATGCTGCCAATGAGGTGGCCGTAGCGGCTTTTTTACAGGATAAAATACGCTTCATGGATATTGCGGCAACGGTGCAGAAAGCGATAGACCATACATGTTATGTGGAAAATCCCACACATGAAGATTATATTCAGATAAATAGGGAAGTGAGACGTTATGTGTCGGCACTACTTGGTTTGTAAAAGTATAAAGAATTAAATTTTGTTGATGGAAACATTTTTGATAAAAGCTGTCCAGTTGATGCTGTCGTTTGCTATTCTTGTGTTCGTGCATGAATTTGGACATTACATCTTCTCTCGTATTTTTGGTGTTAAAGTTGAGAAGTTTTATTTGTTTTTCAACCCTTGGTTCACATTGTTCAAGTACAAGCCTAAAAAGAAACCTGTGGCCGAAGGCGAAGAAGAGAAAATGACATGGCGAGACACTGAGTATGGAATAGGTTGGCTGCCTCTCGGCGGTTATTGCAAGATAGCCGGAATGATTGACGAATCAATGGACAAGGAGCAGATAAAACAGCCTGCCAAGCCTTGGGAATTCCGTTCCAAACCTGCATGGCAGCGGTTGTTGATAATGGTTGGCGGCGTGTTGTTCAACTTTATCCTTGCCATTGTCATTTATGCCGGGATGGTGTATGCGTGGGGAGAACAATATTTGACATTTAGGAATGCCACCGAAGGAATGGCTTATTGCGAATCGGCTCATGAAGTGGGGTTTGTCGATGGCGACATTCCTCTTTTTGCCGACGGAGAAGAATTATCCTATTTGAACGGGGATGAATTGTTGAAGATATTAAGCGCGTCTAAGGTTACGGTGTTGCGCAACAATACCGACACGGTGGACATCACAATACCTCAGAATTTCATTTTTACGGCCAATGCCGAAGCCGAAAATGGCGTACTTTTCATGACATACCGTTTGCCGGTGGTTGTTGCCGACGTCGAGCCGGGAATGGGCGCGGTGAAAGCCGGAATGCAGAAAAACGACCGTGTCGTGGCAGTCAATTCGGTCAGGACATCGGCATACGATACTTTTAAGGCTCAACTCGACAAGAATGCAGGCAAGATCGTTCCGATAACTGTGCTCCGTGACGGCAAGGAAGTGACGATGAATGTGGCGATAGACGATGCCGGGAAACTCGGAATCATGCTGGCTCCGTTTACCGACGTATATGAGACTACTACTCGCGAATACTCGTTGCTCGAATCGGTGCCACGAGGCATAAAGCTCGGTGTGGAAAAACTTTCGAGTTATGTCTCACAGATGAAGTATGTGTTCACGTCGGAAGGTGTACAGCAGCTTGGAGGGTTCGGAGCCATAGGCAATATCTTTCCCGATGCATGGAACTGGGAGCTGTTCTGGTCGGTGACGGCATTTTTGTCGGTGATTCTTGCGTTCATGAACATATTGCCCATTCCGGCTCTCGATGGCGGACATGTGCTGTTCCTGCTATATGAAATAATAACACGTCGCCAGCCAAGTGAGAAATTCTTGGAATATGCGCAAATCACAGGCATGGCATTCCTGTTCATGTTGCTGATTTATGCCAATGGCAACGACATTTATAGATTTTTCTTCAAATAACGTGTATAAGACCGGTTCTTGAATATATGGTTTACAAGAAAGTCATTTTAAAAAAAGGTAAAGACGAGTCGTTGAAGCGTTTTCATCCGTGGGTATTCTCGGGTGCAATCGATTCTATGGAAGAAGGCCTTGAAGAAGGTGATGCCGTATCGGTCTTCTCCCATGAAGGCCGTCACATAGGCAACGGACATTATCAAATAGGCAGTATCAGCGTCAGAATATTGGCGTGGGGTGACGGTTGCATAGACGAGAATTTTTATGCCGAGCGCGTTCAAGCTGCATTGGATTTAAGGAAGAGCCTGTCGTTGTTGCGCGATGATAATAACGCATTCAGGCTTGTGCATGGCGAAGGAGATTTCTTGCCGGGACTTGTTGTGGACATATATGGTAACACGGCAGTGTTGCAGGCGCATTCTCCTGGAATGCACTTCGACCGTATGAAAATAGCCAATGCTCTTGTGTCGTTGCCCGGCGGAATCGTGAAAAATGTATATTACAAGTCGGAGACCACGCTGCCTTACAAGGCCAGCCTTGATGCTGAAAATGGTTATATAATAGGAAATTACGATACCGACATTGCAATTGAGAACGGGCTTAAGTTCCATGTCGACTGGTTGCGGGGGCAGAAAACAGGTTTTTTCGTCGACCAACGTGAGAACCGCCTGCTTCTTGAAAAATACAGTAATGGGCGCAATGTGTTGAACATGTTCTGCTATACGGGAGGTTTTTCGTTTTATGCAATGCGCGGAAAGGCCAATCTCGTCCATTCGGTCGACAGCTCGTCGAAAGCAATACACTTGACCAATGAAAATGTCGAGCTCAATTTCCCGGGTGACAGCAGGCACGAGGCATTTGCCGAAGACGCATTCAAGTACTTGAATGAAATGGAATCGGGCAAATATGACCTCATAATTCTCGACCCTCCTGCGTTTGCCAAGCATAAGAGTGCGTTGAAGAATGCTTTGATCGGTTATCGCAAGTTGAATGCCAAGGCCTTTGAGAAAATAGGGAAAGGCGGGATATTGTTTACTTTCTCTTGCTCCCAAGCCGTGTCGAAAGAGCAATTCAGGCTGGCGGTGTTCAGCGCGGCGGCTCAATCGAGGCGCAAGGTACGCATAATGCATCAATTGACGCAGCCGGCAGACCATCCTATCAACATTTATCATCCCGAAGGCGAGTACCTAAAGGGACTCGTGTTGTATGTGGAATAATGACAATAAAAATTCATTAATTATATATTCATACATAACAGGTAATGAACAAATTTTTTATTTCAGCAGCAACTATGGTCATGTTAATGTCAAGTTGTACTAACAATGACAAGTCGGCTCAGCAAGACACGTTCAATTACAGTGTCGACAAATTTGCCGACATAGAAGTCTTGAGGTATCAAGTTCCGGGATTTGAAGAATTGACGCTTCAAGAAAAAAAGTTGATCTATTATTTGACCGAAGCGGCCTTGCAAGGTCGTGACATCTTGTTTGACCAGAATGGTAAATACAACCTTGCAATCAGAAAGACTCTTGAAGGTATATACACAAACTATCAAGGTGACAGGAATTCGGATGAATTCAAGGGATTGGAGCTGTATTTGAAACAAGTGTGGTTTGCCAACGGCATACATCACCATTATTCAATGGATAAGTTTGTTCCTACTTTCAGCGAGGCATTCTTTGCCGAACAGGTAAAGGCTGTTCCTGCCGAGCAACTTCCATTGGCTGAAGGCCAGACTGTCGACCAGCTCATAGAAACATTGTCGCCTGTGATTTTCGACCCTTCCGTATTGGCAAAAAGAGTTAATCAGGCTTCGGGCGTTGATTTGATAACCACATCGGCCAACAACTACTATGACGGCGTGACACAGGCAGAGGTTGAGAATTTCTATGCCAAGATGAAAGTGCCAGGCGACACGACTCCTATTTCTTACGGTCTTAATTCAAAACTTGTCAAGAAAGACGGAAAAATCTATGAAGATGTTTATAAGGTCGGCGGTTTGTATTCTCCAGCCATAGAAAAGATTGTATTCTGGTTGAATAAGGCAAAGGATGTGGCCGAAACCGATGGCATGAAGGCTTACATAGACAAGCTCGTAGAATATTATACAACAGGCGACCTTAGGTTGTTTGACGAATATTCAATCCTCTGGGTTGAAGAAACAGCAAGCAATGTTGACTTTGTGAACGGATTCATCGAGTCTTATGGCGATCCCCTCGGCTTGAAAGCATCGTGGGAGTCGATGGTAAACTTCAGAAACGGCGAAGCATCGCATCGAACGAACGTGATAAGCGAAAATGCGCAATGGTTTGAAGACAATTCTCCGGTTGACCCGCGTTTCAAGAAAGCAGAGGTCAAAGGTGTGTCGGCAAAGGTCA
This sequence comes from uncultured Prevotellaceae bacterium, assembly GCA_905207705.1. Classification (GTDB taxonomy): domain Bacteria; phylum Bacteroidota; class Bacteroidia; order Bacteroidales; family Muribaculaceae; genus Avimuribaculum. The sequence continues at coordinate 410,994 of CAJLMA010000002.1, read as the reverse complement.
TCACGACAGCCATATTGGGCGGAGACTGCTATCCTTCGACTCCGATCGGCATAAATCTGCCTAACTCCAACTGGATAAGGGCTGCACACGGGTCAAAATCGGTAACGCTTGAAAATATCACCGATGCCTACAACAAGGCAAGCCAAGGTAGCGGATTTGACGAGGAATTTGCTTATTCGGATGTGGAAGTGGAATTGATGAAGAAGTACCTTACGCTCGCCGACAACTTGCATACCGACTTGCATGAATGTCTCGGCCATGCTTCGGGGCAATTGCTACCCGGCGTGCATGACGACGCGTTGAAGGAACATGGTTCAACTCTTGAAGAAGCTCGTGCCGATTTGTTCGCACTTTATTATCTTGCCGATCCTAAATTAATTGAACTTGGCATAATTTCAGATCCTGATACTTACAAGGCTGAGTATTATAAATATGTGATGAACGGCCTCATGACCCAGTTGACTCGTATAGAACCCGGAAAGGACATTGAGGAGTCGCATATGCGCAACAGGCATTTGATATGCCAGTGGGCATACGAGCAAGGTAAGGACGAAAATGTCATAGAATATGTGAAACGCGACGGAAAAACATATCTGAAGGTAAATGACTATGAAAAGTTGCGCGGATTGTTCGGAAAATTGCTTGCCGAAATCCAACGTATCAAGTCGGAGGGCGATTATGCCGCCGGCTGCGAGCTTGTGGAGAAATATGCTGTTAAATTTGATCCAGAATTGCATAAAGAGGTGCTTGAGCGTTATGCCAAGTTGAATATTGCTCCTTACAAGGGATTTGTCAATCCGGTGTATACTCCGGTTGTTGACGAAAACGGCAATATTACAGATGTCAAGGTAGAATATACAGAAAATTATGTTGACCAGATGTTGCGTTACTCTCGTGATTATTCTTCATTGATTTAAATCTAAAGGTAAGTATATTTAAAAGGGCATGCAAGACTCGACTCGCATGCCCTTTTGCTTTATGTGTGTGCGGAATTTTGTCAGAGCAGTGTATCAGGGTATATAAAGAAAAATGGCACCGTTTCACAACGCTGCCAATATCTCTAACTACTATGGTAAAGTTATTACATTTCCTGTTATTTAAAAGTTTTGTGGCATGAACAGTGGCATTCGCATTTACATTTTTTGCGACAGCGTCTTATCGCCTTGCAGATTATGACTGCTGCGACTGTTGCCAAAATCAATATTGTAAAAATCTGCTGTATCATGATTTAATTTCCACATTGCAAAATTACATTGCGCGGAGTGTTTGCGAAATACCTAATTGTGGCGTATTTTGCCGTGTCATATAATCATTAATAGGGATGTGCATAATGACGCGATATTACTAACTTTGCAAATGCAATATCACAGATAACACTATAATCGACATTTCGTGATGAAAAGATTCGCTATGTTTAACGGAAAAATGAAAATGGCCGATTTGATACATGTCAAGCCGGGTCTTATATTGTTGTTGCCAAGGTTCAACATGCCATTGGGCATAGGAGACAAAAGTGTCAATGCGTTGTGCGAGGAGCATGGCGTTTCTCCCGAATTCTTCATGCTCGTGTGCAACATATATTCATTTGACGATTATGTGCCTTCAATTGAGGAGGTGTTGTCTACCGACATGAGTCCGCTCATTGGTTATCTTGAAGAGTCGCACAGGTATTATTTGGGCAAGCGATTGCCTCACATAGCCGGCCATATCGAGCGCATTGCAGAGCAAGTGAAAGGTACTGCCGGCAGTGTGTTGAAGCGTTACTTTACCGAATATACAAAAGAAGTAGTGGCTCATTTCGGTTACGAGGAGCAGCATGTGTTTCCACATTTGGAAAAGTTGTCGCATGGGCAAGCAGACAAGGATTATATGATTTCGTCTTATTTACCGGGGCATACCAACATAGAAGACAAACTCGACGACCTTACCCAAATAATGTTCAAGTATTTGCCAGAGGAGGTCATGGCTTATGAAACCATAGGAGCCGTATTTGATATACTTCAACTCTCGGATGACTTGAAAAAGCATTCATTAATAGAGGAGAAGGTCCTCGTTCCATATGTTGAGCATCTCGAAAGGAGAGTACAATAATGAAGTTGAAAGTCTTAATAGCCGAACCGTCGCAGATAGTGGCCGAGGGCTTGCAAAGCATGTTCAGCGATTGTGCAAAGCTTGAAGTTTCCGGCATCGTGGAAGATATGGAGAAGCTGGAAGAACGCATAATGTCACGACATCCGGATATCATTGTGATTAATCCGGGCATATTGCCTTATACACGACAATTTCCTGCAAGTTTCAACTTTCCCGAAGGTTGTTTTGCCGTTGCTCTCGTATATCAGTATTTTGAGCCGTCTTTTCTGCGTAACTTCGATGCCATAATCGACATAAGGGATTCAAAGCACGACATTATATCGACGTTGCTGAATCTTGAGCAAGTTGATATACATAAAAAAGATGCTTCGGAAGGTGCTTCGGAGTTGACAAAACGTGAACGCGACATACTTGTCCTTGTCGCAAAAGGATTGATGAGCAAGGAAATTGCTGAACAATTGAATATATCGATTCACACTGTCATTTCTCATAGAAAGAACATAACGAAAAAGACAGGAATAAAATCGGTTGCAGGTCTTGCCGTGTATGCCATGCTCAACAATCTTATGAACGAGCCAAAGCCTGATGGCACGCAAGAGTGATTGATGCGGAGTATTTTGAGAACCGTGTTCATCATTGTGGTGCGGCAGGGGTAAATAAATCTGATATATTGTTCCAAATTATACTTTTGGCTCCAAAAAAGCGGTGTCTTGCATCTGTTTCAATCTAAAATTATTAATTTTGTGTCCAAGATAGATGCGTTTTGAGCATATCATGCAAGACGCACCCGTTAATACAGGTAAAATATGATTCTACGGACTGCTTTAAAGACATTTGGCGACTATTGCCTTTTTATTTGGAGGGTTTTCTCCGTTCCTGACAAATGGAAAGTATTTTTCAAGCGATATATAGACGAAATAAATAAGCTCGGCATTGATTCCATTCCCCTTGTCGTAATCATATCCATTTTCATTGGCGCCGTTTGTACCATCCAGATGGAATTGAACGTGTCGTCTCCGCTCATGCCTCGTTATTCGGTGGGGCTGGCGACCAGAGAGATTATCCTGCTTGAGTTTACATCCTCAATATTGTGCCTTATCCTTGCAGGCAAGGTAGGTTCCAATATTGCGTCTGAAATAGGGACTATGCGTGTGACCGAGCAAATCGATGCTCTTGAGATAATGGGCATTAACTCGGCTAATTATTTGGTATTGCCAAAGATAATGGCTTTCGTTTCGTTTATTTCGGTTCTCGTTGTGTTCAGCATGGCCACTGCGCTCGGGGGAGGTTATCTCGTGTGTATTGTTACAGACATCGTCCCAGTATCGACATATGTGTATGGCATACAGACCATGTTTCAGGAATGGTATGTATGGCAGGCATTGATCAAGTCTTTATTCTTTGCGTTTGTGGTGAGTAGCGTGGCTTCCTATTTCGGATATAACGTGAAAGGCGGTGCGCTTGAAGTTGGCAAGGCCAGCACTAATGCGGTTGTGACGAGCAGCATTTTCATCCTCTTGCTCGATGTGATATTAACACATGTCTTGTTGCAATAAAATTGGAAAGAAGGAGTCATCATGATAGAAGTAAGGAACATAAACAAGTCATTTGACGGCAAGCAGGTCTTGAAAGGGATTAGCGCGAAATTCTATGACGGCAAGACAAATCTTATCATAGGCTTGAGCGGCTCGGGAAAGACCGTATTGATGAAAAGTATTGTCGGGCTTGTAAAGCCTGAAGAAGGCGAGATTTTGTATGACGGCCGAGACATAACCAAAATGGACGGTAGACAAGTGAAGGAGCTTCGCAAAGAAATCGGGATGTTGTTTCAAGGTTCAGCCCTGTTTGACTCGGAAACCGTGCTTGGAAACGTGATGTTTCCGCTGATGATGTTTTCTGGGATGAGCAACGCCGAAATGAAGGAACGGGCTGAGTTTTGCATCGAAAGGGTGAATCTTAAGGATGCCAACAACAAGTATCCGTCGGAATTAAGTGGAGGAATGCAGAAACGTGTTGCTATTGCGCGTGCCATCGCATTGAATCCAAAATACTTGTTTTGCGATGAGCCAAACTCGGGTCTTGACCCGAAGACATCGATTCTCATTGACGAGTTGCTTAGTGATATTACTCATGAATATGGAATAACGACCATAATAAACACTCACGATATGAACTCGGTGCTTGGAATAGGCGAGAACATATTGTTTGTGAACAAGGGGCAATGTGGATGGATAGGTAATAAAAACGAGATTTACGATAGCGATAACGACGCCTTGAACAATTTTGTGTTTGCAACACGACTGTTTATGCAGGTAAAGGAGATGCACAATTACATAGCCGGAAGCAAGAAACAGTAATTACGGGAGATCTCAATGGTCATATATGATACAGGCATGAGGAATGACAAAATGTTTCTCATGCCATTTTTTGTACATGTATGCGAGTAAGGTGCGATTTAATCGAGTCTGTTTCCTTTGGTGTCGATATGGAATGTTTCATTGCCGAGCCTTACCTCGGCTTTTCCTTCTGAGAACCATGAAGCCCAACTGTAGATTATAGGGATGACTTCATTGCCCGATTTGTCGATAAATCCCTTTTTCCAGTTCTTTTCCACTCTTGCAAGTCCGTCCGAGAACCACCACGCCTTGTCATATTTGAATTGGATAACGACATTGCCAACGGAGTCAATGAATCCCCATTTGTTATTTTTCTCGACAGCAGCAAGTCCCTCGCAAAAGGGGAAAGTATTGTCGTATTGAGGTTCTGCCACAACACGTCCTGATTTATCGATGAATCCTTCCTTGCCGTCAATTGATATTGCCGCACGGTTTTCGGAGAAATCCCAAGCTTCGTCATAGATGTTCGGGATTGCCATTTCCCCCGATTTGTCGATGAAACCGCATTTGCCGTCAAGTTTGACGAGGGCCAGTCCCTCGGAAAATTCGGAGCACTCATCGTATTGGATTTTTGCTATTTCTTTACCCGATTTATCGATGAAACCGCATTTGCCATCTTTGGCTACAAGGGCTAACGAGTCGGGGGAAAAAGAACCTGCATATTCATATATGGCTTCAATTTTCCATTTTCCGGACTTGTCGATGTATCCCCAGTTGCCTTGTGCCATGACTGCGGCCAAACCGTTTGAGAAATATGACGCATCCTCAAATTCCATTTCAAAGGCTTTTTCCCCTTTCGGTGTGATAAACATGTATCCGTCATCATCAGCCACTATGGCCAACCCATCGAAGAAATTGCAGGCTTCTTTGAAAGTGAACGGTATTGCTGTTTTCCCTGAAGCGTCGACATACCCCCAATTGCCTCCTATGGATGCAGCTGCGAGTCCTTCGGAAAAATCTGATATGAAATCAAACTTGGCATCTGTTATTGTCCTGCCCGAAGATTTGTCCTTAAGCCCGTATTTCCCGTTTATTTCGTATGTTTCTATTGATTCTGGCGTGTTGTTGTTGCAAGCAGCAATCATCATTGCAGCAATTGTGCTTATCTGCGCTGAGGTTATAATGTGACGGAGCCGGTTTTTCATAATTGGCGGTGTTATGTTTCTGAATCAAAATTATATAAAAACAGTTTTATATACAAGCATCTGCATTTGATTACAGTGTCAAATGGATGAAGATTCAGTCGTGAATGAAGATTGCGCCGTCGGTTTTCAAGTTATGTAGATTTACATGCAGGTCATGGGCTTCGCGTATGAGATCTAGGGCTTTGTCTTCATATATTGCTCCCGACAGGACTATTGTGTCCGGATCGAATGTGTCGAGCAGGTCGGAGATGTTGCCATAATAGCTTTTGGTTATTATCAGGTAATCTATTTTGACGGGTTTTCGGGCTTTGTAGTGCCTCCATTTGGTTTCCGTTATTATTGCCAGCCGTTTACAGTTGATAAAAGCGAACGGAGGGTTGAAGTAGCAATCGGCTGATTGCATCGGAGAGAATCGGGTGATTGAATTTATATCGTGTGAAGCGAGAAACTTTGCGTTATTGCGTTTGTATTGGGTTATTGTGGTTGTTGTGTCTTCGCTCCATAAACAGGCTTTGTGGTTGTTGAAGTACAAGATAGGTGTAGATGAGTAATTATTTTGGATTACAAATCCAGATTGCGGCATTCGCAGCCGTTCAATTGTGTCGCATGTCGTTATTGCGAATATGGTTGAAAGGATGGTAATTATATATTGCTTGTGGCTTGTACCGTAGGCAAACATTACGATGAGCAGATACAGAAGCATAAGCAGTGCAAGCGTGATGCCTGACATATGGATGGAGCTTATTGATGATAGAGGCATCATGTTGACGGCATCGGCTATTGCAGTGAGCAACCAGGTGGCCTTGTCGAGCAGCCAAGACAACTCGATGAATTCGATGCCTGCTGCAAGCAGGATGGTGTGTATCAATCCGATGCTTATATAGAGAGGAAGTAAGGGTAGGACGATAATATTGGAAAATATCGATAAAATGGGGATGACATGGAAGTAGTAGGCCGATATGGCAGCTGTCCCGAGCGTTGCAACTGTGGTAATTGCGATAGATGACAGCAGGCTGCGCAATTTTTTCTTCTGTGTCAGGAATTTCCCGAACCTGTCATACAAAAGCAATATGGACAGGACCGACATGAAGCTGAGTTGGAATCCTACATCATACAGGGAGTCGGGTGTGAATGCAAGAATCAGCAGTGCCGAGCCGAAAAGGGCGTTCAGGCTACTGTATCGTCGATATGTGAGTCGAGCCGTCAGCACGAACATAATCATGATTGTAGCCCTTACAGCCGATGCCGACATTCCGGTAATGAACAGGTAGGCTATGATACATGCCATTGCAATGAATATTTTCACATGTCTCAATCTAATGTAATCGAGAGGCTTAAGGATGAAAAACACAATTGATATTATGATGCCCATGTGAAGGCCGCTCAAGGCAAGAATGTGGGCTATGCCGGCATGGGAAAAATCATCTCTGACATCAGGGTCGAGATAGGATGATTCTCCCAGCAAAATGGTGCATAGGAATCGTTGCGTGGATGGCGACATGCTTGATTCTATGACTGCATTGATGAACGAGCGTTGGACATTTCTTGCGAGAGTGAACATGTCGGTTGAGGTGCCGAGTTTGACGTATTCATCGCGTTTTAGGAATTGTGAATATAAGATGCCGTGGTGCCTCATGTAGGTCGCGTAGTCAAATTCATCGGGATTCCCAAGAGTTTTTATTGGTTGTAGTGCAGCCTTGAATGTTATCCAGTCGCCTTCGGTGAGAGAGTAGTCATTGCCTTGGATGGATAATCTGACCGGGATTTTTAAACGGTATTCCGTGGAGTCGTTGTCGGATGCAGCAAATATCGTAGCTTCGGCCGAAGTAGAGAAATCCTTTATTTCGACATAGGTTATTTTTGCAGGTACCTGTTGTCCGTCAATCAGTTTTAAATCAATTTCGGTGGGAGTAGTATATATGCCGGCTATCCATCCGACGCATGTTGCAGCCAGCATTGTGCAAATGGAGATTAAGGGTATGGCTCGTAGGGAAGCTGTCGGGCTTTTCCGCGTAAACATCCTGCAGCAAATTATTGCTGCGATGATAAGGAAAAACAGGACTGAAAGAATCCAACTGTCGACAATGAACCACTCAGAAAGCAATATCCCGGCTGCTAACGGAAGCACGAGCCGCATCAATGGAGCTTTGTCGGGCAGTTTCATTTCATGGCAATATCAAAAAAAGCAGAATGCGGTTTACAGGGTTCCCGACCAAGAGTCGGATGTCCATATTTCATAGGCAACGAATGCTTGCAGTAACAGCATTTCCAGCCCATTTTTAGTAATGGCACCGTATTCTTTGGATTTTTTCATGAATAAAGTTTCATCGGGATTGTAAAGCAAGTCATAGCACACATGGTCGGGTGTCAAGAATCTGTAAGGAATGTTGGGACATTCGTCAGTGTGAGGGTACATTCCGAGCGGCGTGGTGTTTACTATGATTTTATGGTTTGCGATGTCGGCTTTAGTAAGTTCTTCGTATGTCAATGTCTTGGCACTTTTATGTCTTGACACGAGTTGAGGTTCAACGCCAAGTTTTTTAAGGCCGTGGCAAATGGCTTTGGCGGCACCTCCCGTTCCGAGCACAAGGGCTTTTTTGCGCGATGGAGTTATGAATTCCTTTATCGATTGTCCGAAGCCTATGACATCGGAGTTGTAACCTTTCAGTTCCAATTTGTTTTTCGTCCGTATGATTTTTATGACGTTTACCGCGCCAATTTTCTCGGCATCGCTGTCGAGCGAGTCGAGGAAAGGAATCACCTTTTCTTTATAAGGAATTGTCACGTTCAAGCCGCTGATGTTGTCATATTCGCTTATGACTTCCATCAGCATGTTTATGTCGGGTATTTCAAAGTTGATGTATTCTGCATCAATATTTTCTGATTCAAATTTTTGGTTGAAATACGCTTTTGAGAACGAATGAACCAGCGGATACCCAATCAAACCGTAAATTTTGTGAGATCGTGACGTTTGCATGTTTTTCGCTAATTTTTACTTAAATGCAAATTTAAATAAAAATAAACGTAAAAAGAAAAAATCAATTACATTTCTCCTTTTCTTTAGCAAAAAAGGGAATTGTCGCATAAATTTCCGTTTGATTCAACCCGTAATTTGTCTTTAATTGTTATTTTTGCAACGTTTTAGGCTCGTTGTGTCATCTCAGAGCTGAATGTGTGGTTAATTAAGACAAGGAAACGCGGTGCGCTTCCGGTTCAATTGATAAAATGAAGCAATTATCATTATCTATTATAGTTTTGATTGGCATTTTGCTTTTTCCGTTTGATGCGGAAAGTAAAAATTTTGTGCTCGTCATAGATGCCGGCCACGGAGGTAAGGACATAGGAGCTCCGGGAGTCAAGACTAATGAAAAGAATGTGAATCTCGATGTCGCGTTAAAATTCGGTGCACTTGTTGAGAAGAACATGGACGATGTAGATGTGGTTTACACACGAAAGCGCGACAAGTATGTGACCTTGCAAGAGCGTGCCAATATAGCGAATGACGCAAAAGGCGACTTATTTGTATCGATACACACTAATTCTCTCGACAAAAGGGCTAAAGGACGCAATACTGTCCAAGGCTCTTCAACCTACACGCTGGGATTGCATCGTACAAAGGAGAATCTTGCAGTGGCCATGCGCGAAAACTCGGTAATTGCGCTTGAAGAGGATTACTCGACGACTTATCAAGGATTTGACCCTAATTCTTCTGAATCATACATTATATTTGAAATAAATCAAAACCAGCACATGGCGCAAAGTGTGAACTTTGCATCGCTTGTGCAGGAAGAATTCAAAAGCACTGCCAAGAGGGTTGATCGTGGAGTGCGCCAGGCAGGATTTCTTGTTTTGTACAAGACGAGTATGCCGGCAGTCCTTGTTGAGCTTGATTTTATCTGCAATCCGACGCAAGAAAAGTTCATGCGTTCGGATGACGGACAAGAGAAGTTGGCTCAGGCTCTGTATAATGCGTTCGAAAGATATAGGAAGTTAGGCGATTCGGGTACTGTGGCTGCTTATGCGTCTCCTGCCGAAGATGTGGTGGTCGATGAGCATGCTGGTTCACAGGTTGAGGAAAATGACAGCGGAATAACTTACAAAATACAAATTCTGGCGGGAGCATCCAAATTGCCGAGCAATTCAAGTGAATTCAAGGGGCTTAAAGGTGTGGAGCGTTACAAAGATGGCCGAATGTACAAATATTTGTATGGGGCGACACCGAGTTATGAAGAGGCCTTGGCCACATTGAAGAAGGTGAAACGCAAGTTCAAGGATGCCTACATCGTGGAATTTGAAGGAGACAAATTAAAGAAGTAGAAAATATCAAGCATATAAGAATAATGAAGAAGTATTTTTCAAAGGAAGTAAAAATTGCCATCGCCGTTATCGTGAGTTTGGCCGTCCTGTTTTGGGGAATAGAGTATTTGAAAGGAATAAACTTGTTTAAACCGGCGAATTTCTATTATGCGAAGTTTGATAACGTTGCAGGTTTGAATGAATCGGCACCGGTGACAATAAACGGATTTCAAATTGGTCAGGTGCGAGAGATACAATATGACTATGATTCGGGAGCATTGGTAGTTTTGTTGAGCCTCGAAAAGGATTTGCGCGTACCGGTGGATTCAAAAGCAGTAGTGGCTCTTGATTTGCTCGGGACAGCTCAGATACAGTTGGAGATGTCGCAGAACAAGACTTATTACGAAGTGGGGGATTATATCCCCGGTGGCAATGCCAAGGGGCTGATGGACAAAGTAGGCGACGACCTGCTTCCGGGAATTGTAGAGATGATGCCTAAAATCGACAGCATATTGACAAATCTTAACAATATCGTGGCAAATCCGGCTCTGACTGCCTCGGTGAAGCGTCTCGATGCCATATCGGCCAACCTTGAGACGACTTCAAGGCAACTTGCCGACTTGATGAGCGGTTCGCTGCCTGAAGTGATGGACAATGTGAAAAGTGTCACTACCAATATCGACAGCATATCGGGAGACTTGGCTGTGGTTTCTTCCCGTTTACGAGAGATACCTATCGACTCGACCATGATGCACATCAATGCTACTACTGCCAATTTGAGCGCATTGACAACAAAATTAAATAGCGAGGATTCGAGTCTCGGTCTGCTTATTAACGACTCGTCGCTGTATGATCATCTTGACAATTCGGTCATGAGTCTGGACTCATTATTGATTGACTTGAGAAAGAATCCGAAGCGTTATGTGACGTTCAAGGTATTCTGATTACACGAAGGAATTAATTGCTGAAGGGGCTTGTTTAGAATCATTCTAAATAAGCCCTTGACGAAATAAATGTCACATAGATTTAATACCAAGGCATTTTTAGCGTGTCACAGCTTTGTAATATCTGAGTTCATGAATTTGTGCTATTTTGAGTTTTGCCTTGTAAATGGCTGAAATACAACTATGTGATTATTTTAATCATGTTAGATGGTCACTTTGTAATCAGATTTATGTCAAAGGCTTGTAATTCAGTAATGTTATAATTGTATTTTAAAAACCAAAAAAAAAGTGATTTTTGTATGTCATTTTTTTTGTGAAATTTTGTACTTGGAAAAACTACTAAAACGGCAAGCATTGTAATGAATATCCGGCAAGATAATAGATGGGAAAAGTGTCTTGAAATAATAAAAGACAACGTAAAACCAGAGCAATTCGAGGCTTGGTTCAAGCCTGTGGAATTTGTCAGTTTTGAAAACGGGGTTATAGAACTTCGTGTCAAATCCTATTTCTTTGCCGAACAATGGGAAAACAAATTTTCCAATCTTCTTGACTTGACTTTTGCCAGAGTATTTGGCAAGTTCAGGGTCAAGTATATAGTAGGAGTGGTAAATAATGTGCCCGATGCTGAAGTTTCGGTAGAAGCTTCGGCCAAAAGCCACATTGTTAGTAAATATGAGCAGTCGGTGCAGCAACCCGGGAATCCGTTTCACAAGGTTGAGTATGGCGACATCGACCCTCAGTTGAACCCGAAATACACTTTTGAGAATTATTGCGACAGCATGAGCAACAAGCTCGCTGTCAGCATAGGCAAGGCCATTGCTACCGATCCTCGTTGCAAGACTTTCAACCCGTTGTTTGTGTTCGGCCCTACTGGAGTTGGCAAGACGCACCTTATTGAAGCCATTGGAATCAAGATAAAGGAGACCAATCCACGCAGTCGCGTGTTATATCTCACTGCGCGTGTGTTTGAAAGCCAATATACCACTGCGGTAAAAAACAACAAGGTGAATGAGTTCATCAACTTCTATCAGAGTATAGATGTGCTTATAATAGACGACATTCAGGATCTTGCAGGCAAGACGGCCACGCAAAACACGTTCTTCCATATATTCAATCATTTGCACCAGAACCAGAAGCAATTGATTATGTCGAGCGACTGCCGTCCGGTGGATCTTGACGGCATGGTGCCACGGCTCATGTCAAGATTCAAATGGGGCATGACTGTGGAACTCGGTGCTCCCGATTACCAATTGCGCAGAGAAGTGCTTGACATGCGTGCAAGACAAGACGGGTTGTCCATACCGCAAGATATCCTTGACTACATAGCTTCGAATGTCACCGACAGCATCAGGGAACTTGAAGGTATAATCGTGTCGTTGCTGGCTCATGCCACGATGCTCAATCAGGAGATTTCGATGGATCTTGCAAGGGCAGTCCTTGCAAATGCGGTGAAGATTTCCAAAAAGCAAGTTACAATCGACTTGATTGCCGAAACGGTGTGTTCCCATTTCAATATCGACAGCGATTTGTTGTATGGAAAATCGCGCAAGCGTGAAATATCGGATGCACGTCAAATAGTAATGTATCTTGCCAAGAAATACACACCGCTCTCGTCGACTAACATAGGGTTGCGCTTGTCGCGCAATCACGCGACGGTATTGTATGCCTGCAATACGATAGAGCAACGGTTGACGCTTGAAAAGAAATTGCAAGAAGATATGGCAATAATTGAAAGTGAACTCAAGCAATGATAATTGAGTTCATTTTCTTTTTTAGGCATATATAAACGAATTTATTAATTAACAGTAGAAAGCATGTGCCATGGCCGGAGTGTATGTTCATATTCCGTTTTGCAAGCGTAAGTGCATATATTGCGATTTCTATTCCATCGCGTCTTTGCGCTTCTGTGACAAATATGTCAGAGCCATAGGGTCGGAAGCGCAAATGAGACAGCATGAGATTGCCGGAATGCCGATAAAGACGCTGTATGTTGGCGGAGGCACTCCGTCGGTGTTGTCGATGGAACAGCTTGAAATCATGATTGCCGGTTTGCAAAATGTTCTTGATTTGAGCCAAATTGAAGAATTTACAATCGAAGTTAATCCCGATGATGTAACATGCGAGCTTGCCGAAAAACTGTTGCAACTTGGGGTAAACAGGGTGAGCATGGGAGTGCAGAGCTTTGTAGATGAAGAATTGGTATTCTTGAATCGCCGCCATGACGCAAAAAGAGCCGAGAAGGCATATAATGACTTGCAGTTGGCCGGCTTTGACAACATAAGCATAGACTTGATATATGGTATTCCCGGTCAGACGATAGATACATGGAAATACACGCTCGACAGGGCTTTGTCGTTGCAAGCAAGGCATGTATCGTGCTACAACCTAAGCTATGAGGAAGGAACGATGCTGTATAAGTTGCGAGATGCAGGAAAGGTGACAGAATGCGACGACAACACATGTATTGAAATGTATGACATGCTCGTGGATATGCTTGGCAACGCCAGATATGAGCATTATGAAATATCAAATTTTGCAATGCCTGGATTTTATTCACGCCATAATTCCGGATATTGGGACAAGACTCCATATCTCGGGCTTGGCGCGTCGGCTCACGGTTATGACGGTAATGTGCGCCGGTATAATCCTGACAGCGTGAAGAGTTACATAGAGTCTATTGAAAACGGGATTGTGGCGTATGAGAGCGAGCAGGAAAGTATCAATGAAAAATATGACGAGGATGTAATGTTGCGATTGCGTACATCGCGAGGTGTAGATTCTGAATGGCTCGGACTCATGTATGGGAAAGAGTATCGCGATTATTTCGAGAACGCGATAAAAGGCTTTGTCGAGTCGGGATTGGTGATAAGAGATGGCAATCGTTACCGCTTCAGCCGCAACGGGGTCATGCTGTCGGACATGGTGATGCGTGAATTGATGCGCGGCTGATGTGCCGCATCATCATTCGTGATGATATGGCTCATTGTTGATGATGGTCATAGCCCTATATAATTGCTCGACAAAAAATAATCTTATCATTTCGTGGGAGAATGTCATTTTAGACATCGATATTTTTTCATTTGCACGGTTTTTTACCTCTTCCGAGAATCCGTATGGACCGCCTACGATGAAAACAAGCTGGCGTTGCACAGTAGCTTGTTTCTTTTCGATGTACCGGGCAAATTCCATCGAGGTAAATTCTTTGCCGTGCTCGTCAAGAAGCACGACGTAATCTGACTTTTCGATGGCATCGAGAATCATGTTCCCTTCGAGTTGTTTTTGTTGTTCATGCGACAACTTGCGGGTGTTTTTTGTGTCATTAAGGTACTTGATGCTGAACGGAATGTAAAACGACAGTCGCTTGACGTATTCTTGTATGCCTTCAATAAGGAACTTAGAGTTGGTTTTGCCTATCAGCATGAGTGATATTTTCATAGGAATAGTATGTTTCGGTGGATAAAAATGGCTACATTTGCATGTGCAAATATAGTATTAATTTTTTGTTCGATTTATGAAGACAAGAGAAGAACTTATAGACGAATTGCTCGATTTGTCTTTTGCCGAGGATATAGGTGACGGCGACCACACTACTTTGTGCTGCATTCCTGCCGACGAGATGGGCAAGTCGCATCTTATAGTAAAGGAAGAAGGGATATTGGCCGGGGTCGAGATTGCCAAGATGGTATTCAAGAAATTTGACCCGGAACTTAAAATGACTGTTTTCATACAGGATGGTACACATGTAAAGCCCGGTGATATAGCATTTGAGGTGGAAGGAAAGGTTCAATCGTTGTTGCAGACCGAACGATTGATGCTGAACATAATGCAAAGAATGAGCGGAATCTCGACCGTGACGCATAAATACATGGAGGAACTTCATGGCTTGAAAACAAAAGTGCTCGACACACGCAAGACAACCCCTGGAATGCGTATCCTTGAGAAGGAGGCAGTGAAGATAGGCGGAGGCATGAATCATCGCATAGGCTTGTTTGACATGATATTGTTGAAAGACAACCATGTAGATTTTGCAGGAGGCATAAAGAATGCCATAGAGAAGTCGCACGAATACCTTAAAAAGAACAACAAGGACTTGAAGATAGAAATTGAGGTGAGAAATCTTGATGAATTGCGCCAAGTTCTTGAAATTGGCGGCGTGGATCGCATAATGCTTGACAATTTCACTCCGGCGTTGACCAAAGAAGCTGTTGACATTGTCGGTGGACGTTATGAAATCGAGTCGTCGGGAGGCATAACATTCGACAACTTGCGTGCATACGGCGAGTGCGGAGTGGATTATATCTCGGTAGGAGCATTGACCCACTCGGTGAAAGGCCTCGACATGAGCTTCAAGGCTTGTTGAGTTGCGAAAGAGTGTTTATAATTTGATTCTCATTGCTTTGGATGAGATGTCAGACGAGACAAGCGGAACCCGGTAAATGTGTCTATTACCATTTCGGGTTCTGTTTCTTTTATTTTGTCGGCAGGGAGTGTGGTCGATAAACCTATTACATGGGCTCCGGCAGCTTTGCCTGCTTGAATGCCGAATATTGAATCTTCAAATACATAGCAGTCTGCAATATCCATGTCGATTGCAGAGGCTCCTTTTAGATAACATTCGGGGTCGGGTTTGGAACGAGTAACCATGTCGCCTGTTACGATTCCTGAAAAATATCGGCTGAAGCCGGGGTATAATTTGAACAATTGCTTTACTTTGTCCATGGAGCTGCTTGTCACTATGGCGCATGGAATAGAGTTTGTTTTTAATTCTTCGAGAAAATGGATGACTCCCGGAAATATTGGATATACCATGTTGTCTTCAAATACCTGCAATTTGTCGATTATCGCTTTGTGCAACGATGGTGTGTAATAAGTGTTGAGAATAGTCGGCAGGTTGCTTCCTTTGATTTTAAGGGCAAAATCGGGAACCCCGGTAGGATGTGTTTTTTCAATCTCATTCCAAAAGCTCGTGTATAAAGGCTCGCTATCCACTAATACTCCGTCCAAATCAAAAAGGCATCCTATTTTCTTTTCCATTGTCTATGTCTTATTTTTCCTTTGCAAATTTAGTGTAAGTCGGGTACATAAGTAGAGTCCGGCACAATAAAAATTCCACATTTTGCAATTATGCATGATAGTAAAGCATGATTTGCCCGGTGAGACGGGCATGGAGTTGTTAATAACGTTTAACATTGCGGCGTGCTGTTACAATGTTGCTCCATGTGAGCTAACTTTGCATTAATATTGATATTTCGCATAATAAAGATATGGTTTCAGAACTTCAAATAAGGGTATTGCCGCAAATTGCATACGACATGGCCGGTTTGCGTGAATATGTGTGTACCGAATTGGGCGTTGTTGCCGACAGGCTTGAAGATGTTGTAATATTGAAGCGGTCGATAGATGCAAGGCAACGAAATGTCATGGTAAACTTGAAACTCAAGGCATATATTGATGAACAGCCCGAATCTTCACCTCTTGGTTATACCATAGATTATAAACCTGTGCCAGATGAGTCGAAAGTGGCCATAGTTGTGGGAATGGGTCCCGGAGGACTGTTTGCAGCCTTGAAGTTGATAGAAGCCGGAGTGAAACCGATAGTGCTCGAGCGTGGAAAGGATGTCGAGAGCCGCAGTGTGGATATTGCCGCAATCTCGCGTACAGGGAAGGTAAATGCCGATTCCAATTATAGCTTTGGAGAGGGTGGTGCAGGTGCATATTCTGATGGGAAATTGTATACACGCAGTAAGAAACGAGGATCGGTTGAAAGGATATTGAACATATTTCATCAGCATGGAGCTTCTTCAGACATCCTCGTAGATGCTCATCCGCACATCGGCAGCGACAGACTGCCACGAGTGATAAAGAACATGCGTGAAACCATATTGCGATGTGGTGGGGAAGTGCATTTTGGCAAGCGAGTGGACAGGCTTTTGTTGAAAGATAATCGCGTGACAGGAGTTGGCTGCATTGACGGCTCAGAATACATAGGACCCGTAATCCTTGCAACCGGGCATTCTGCTCGAGATGTGTATGAAATGCTTAAAGAGCAAGGAGTCAAGATTGAGGCTAAAGGGATTGCCGTCGGTGTGAGGTTGGAGCATCCGCAAGAACTTATTGATAGAATTCAGTATCATAGTAAAGATGGACGAGGTGCATATCTTCCTGCCGCTGAGTATTCGTTTGTTACGCAAATAGATGGTCGAGGCGTGTATTCGTTCTGTATGTGTCCGGGTGGCGTCGTGGTGCCTGCCGCGAGTGGCGACGGGCAGCTTGTGGTGAATGGCATGTCATCGTCGGGCAGAAATTCCAGATGGGCCAATTCCGGTATGGTGGTCGAGGTGCGTCCCGAAGATTTGAAAGGCTATGCACCTGATGATGAATTGTGTGTCATGAGATTTCAGCAGCAACTTGAATCAACTTGTTTCAAGCAAGCGGGATGCAGCCAGCGTGCCGGAGCCCAGCGAATGATAGATTTTGTCGAGGGGCGTGCATCGCGCGATTTGCCGGTATCGTCTTATGCTCCCGGCATACAGCCGTCAAGGCTCGACAAGTGGTTGCCGGCGTTTGTCGGCAACAGACTTCGCAAAGGATTTAAGGTATTTGGCCGTTCGGCCAAAGGGTTCCTTACCAACGATGCCATAGTCATAGGGGTGGAGGCGCGAACGTCTTCTCCCGTAAGAATTCCTCGAGATGCTGTCGGGATGAACCATGTGGTAGTCGAAGGCTTGTATCCTTGCGGTGAGGGTGCCGGATATGCCGGCGGCATAGTGTCGGCCGCCATTGACGGGGAACGTTGTGCCGATGCTCTTGTCGCTACATATTATGAATAAATAAAGTGAACCGGATGCGGCTTTCTCAAGTTGCATCCGGTTTTTGGTGAATAGTGTTTTAAAATTGACGTTGGTATTATTTTATTTGTTCAAGATTTTTAGTGTTGTTTTCTATTTCATCTTCGGGAACATTGTAGTTAGTCAAGTCTCCCGCGAAGAAATTGTCGTAGGCTGTCATGTCGATGAGTCCGTGTCCCGAAAGGTTGAACAATATAGTGGTCGGTCGGCCTGCTTCTCGAGCTTCATTGGCGCAGCGTATGGCAGCTGCAATGGCATGTGACGATTCGGGTGCAGGAATGATGCCTTCGCAACGTGCGAACAATGTTGCTGCGTTGAACGTTTCGAGTTGACTGATGTCAACTGCTTCAATCATATTGTCATGTTTTAGCTGGCTTATGATTGCGCCGGCTCCGTGGTATCTTAGTCCGCCGGCATGGATGTTGGCCGGGGCGAAGTTATGTCCGAGAGAATACATTGGTATGAGTGGCGTGTAGCCAGATTCGTCGCCGAAGTCATAACAGAATTTTCCGCGAGTCAGTTTCGGGCATGATTCAGGCTCGGCTGCGATGAAACGAGTTTTTTTACCGTCATTGATGTTGTGCCTCAAGAATGGGAAAGAGATTCCTGAGAAGTTACTGCCTCCACCGAAGCATCCTATTACTACGTCGGGGTATTCATCGGCCATTTCCATTTGTTTCTCGGCTTCAAGTCCTATTACCGTCTGGTGCAGTGCCACATGGTTGAGTACAGAGCCAAGGACATATTTGCAATTAGGTGTTGTCATGGCAAGTTCCACAGCTTCGGAAATTGCCGTTCCGAGCGAGCCTTGATAATTGGGGTGTTTCGTGATAATATCACGTCCGGCCCTTGTCGACATGCTCGGCGAGGCAATTACTTCGGCACCGTAGGTCTGCATGATTGAGCGGCGGTACGGTTTCTGGTTGTAGGAAACTTTCACCATATATACTGCCAGTTCAAGTCCGAAATGCTTGGCAGCAAGGGCGAGAGCCGCACCCCATTGTCCGGCACCGGTTTCGGTCGTAATGTTTGTGATGCCTTCTTTTTTGCAATAATAGGCTTGTGCAATTGCCGAATTGAGCTTGTGGGAGCCAACGGGGCTCACACTTTCGTTTTTGAAATATATGTGAGCCGGGGTGTCGAGTGCCTTTTCAAGTCCGTATGCTCTTACGAGAGGTGTCGGTCTCCATATTTTGTACATGTCGCGCACTTCGTCGGGAATTTCAATCCATGCGTTGGTATTGTCCATTTCCTGTTGAGCTGCAGCTTTAGAGAACAAAGGATACAGGTCCTCTTCCTTTAACGGTTGCTTTGTTTGCGGATTTTGCATCGGCAACGGTTTGTTCTTCATTTCAGCAAGGATGTTATACCATGCGCGTGGGATGTCTTGTTCTTGCAATATGTACTTCTTCTGTTTCATGACGAAAGTATTTTTATGCTGTAAAAAAATAATTTATATGCAAATAAAGTGTATAATTCTTAGATTCCAAAATTTTTTATGTATAAAATTCAATTAAAATTAATTTTTATCCAAATAAAGATTTGGTTTATGTATAAAAATGTAAAATTAAGGGTATTTTTGAATAAAATTAGAATATGCATATCAAATGTATCTTAATGGAAGTTGCTTTATGCGTGCGTCTTTCGCATGTGTATCTATGTCGCGCGGATGCCTGCATTGGTTAAATCAAAGAGGGAGGCTGCTCTCGCAGCCGCCCTTCTCGATTTATCACATTATGCTTTAATAAAAAAGTGTCATGAACGCTCACGCGTTTTTTTATTTTTATTGAGAAAAAGTACGAAATCTGTTTTAGTGCTTATTGTCATTCAGTGAATCGATTATTTATTTTTTCCCAGTTTACAATTTCCCATAGTTTATGCAAGTATTCGGCACGACGGTTGCGGTAGTCGATGTAATAGGCATGTTCCCATAGGTCGAAACATAAAATCGGGGTAAGCCCGCTTGTCAGTGGATTACCTGCATTCTCCGTGGTTATGATTGAAAGTGTTTTTTTCTCGTCTTTGACGAGCCACACCCATCCCGAACCGAATAGCTTTGTGCCTTCGGCCTCGAAAAGTTCTTGAAATTTCTCTAACGAGCCGAATGCCGATGCAATGGCATCGAGAAGAGAACCGTAGGGTTTATCTCCTCCTTTGGGAGAAAAACATTCAAAATAGAAAATATGATTATATGATTGAGCGGCATTGTTGAATATAGGTCCGTCGCTCTTGGTTATAATTTCCTCCAGGGTCATTTGCTCAAAAGGAGTACCGGCAATGAGCTTGTTTACATTGTCAATATACGCTTTTTCATGTATTCCATAGTGGAATTTAAGAGTTTCTTCACTCACGATAGGCGAGAGGTCAGAAAGCGAGTAGGGTAGTTCTGGTTGTTTGAACATGGTAGTTGTTTTTGTATTAATAACAATCATTATGGGTTATAGGTTCATTTGATTAGCTATATTTAACTATAAATGGGAAATTTGCGGGCAAGATGAAGAAATGAGCGGGCTTGTTTCTTCGCAATACGCACAACTTGCGCTATCTTTGCACTTTGCAATTTTGAGACGCATATAAGGTTTAAAAGGTTAATTAAATGTCGGCATATATATCAAAATGGAAAGGGATACTTGCATTGTCCCCGATAATAGTTTTTCTTATAGTATATCTTGTACCGTCGTTGGCGGTCGGGGATTTTTATAAAATGCCTATTTCAATAGCATTTATTGTTGCTTCGGTATGGGCATTGGTAACCACTACCGGTGTGAAACTGTCAAGCAAGATAGACCTGTTTTCAACCGGGGCTGCAAATCCCAATATCATGTATATGATATGGATATTCATCCTTGCGGGGGCATTTGCTTCACTGGCTACCGGCATAGGGTCGGTTGAAGCAACGGTCAATCTCACAATGGCTGTATTGCCATCTCAATTTTTGATCCCCGGGCTTTTCTTGGCTACATGCTTCGTGTCGTTGTCAATCGGCACTTCGGTGGGGACAGTGGTAGCGTTGACTCCATTTGCGACCCAGCTTGCCGAAAGTACAGGGCTCGACATGGCGTTTGTCGTTGCAGTTGTCATAGGCGGGTCTTTTTTTGGCGATAATTTGTCGTTTATTTCCGATACGACAATTGCTGCAACGCGCAGTCAAGGATGCAAGATGAACGATAAATTTAAGATGAATCTGTGGATTGCCGGTCCGGCAGCAATTTTTACGCTCGTCTTGTATGGTATCTTGGGAAGTGTCGGAGACACGAGTGTAGTCCGGTCTTCATCATCTTTCTGGTTGATACTACCGTATCTGATAGTAATCGTTACGGCATTGACAGGCATGAATGTGCTATTGGTGCTGTCGCTTGGAATTGTCTCCTCGGCTTTTGTCGGTGCTTTCGTTTCTGGTGCAGGAATTGTTGACATGTGTGCGATGATGGGTGACGGTATCATAGGAATGGGCAACTTGATTGTCGTGACGTTGCTTGCTTCGGGTTTGCTGAATGTAATAAAGCATAATGGTGGAATACATTTTATAATTCAATGGATGACAGCACGCATAAAGGGGGCGCGTGGCGCACAGGCAAGCATAGCCATGCTCGTAAGTATAGTGAATCTGTGCACAGCCAACAATACGATAGCCATAATAACCGTAGGCCAGTTATCTAAGCGCATATCCGATA
Organism: uncultured Prevotellaceae bacterium; assembly: GCA_905207705.1. Lineage (GTDB taxonomy): Bacteria > Bacteroidota > Bacteroidia > Bacteroidales > Muribaculaceae > Avimuribaculum. The sequence goes on along the minus strand of CAJLMA010000002.1, from coordinate 389,600 downwards.
AATATGGGCTGGATCCGCGCAAGGTTGCCAGTCTGCTTGACACATGCTCGTGCATTATACAGTGCATAATACCTTATGGAGCACAGGTACTTCTGGCTTCTGGATTGTCGGGGCTGTCGCCTGTTTCATTTATCCCTCATTTGTTTTACGCATGGTGCCTGATGTTGATGGTTGCAGTGTCGATTATTTTCAACTTTCCAAAGTCGTCGATGGTGAAGCAATAGAAAACGAGAAAGGGATGAGCCACGATGTTGCGACTCATCCCTTTCTTATGATTGTGCCTTTCGGCAACCGGTTTTGTCTAGGCTTATATTACATCATGCCACCCATGCCACCCATTCCGGCATTAGGCATTGCGGCAGCAGGAGTTTCTTCCTTTTTCTCGGCAATGACACATTCGGTGGTAAGGAACATGCCTGCGATTGATGCGGCATTCTCGAGAGCCACACGAGCAACCTTGGCAGGGTCGATTACGCCTGTAGCCAAAAGGTGTTCGAAGTTGCCTGTGCGAGCGTTGTAACCGAAGTCGCCTTCAGCATCCTTTACCTTTTGAACGATTACTGCGCCTTCAAGACCTGCATTGGCAACAATCTGGCGCAATGGTTCTTCGATTGCACGGCGAACGATTTCGATACCTGTTGTTTCGTCTTCGTTTTCACCAGTCAAGCCGTCAAGGCTCTTGATACTGCGGATGTAAGCTACGCCACCACCAGGAACGATACCTTCGGCAACGGCAGCACGAGTTGCGCTCAACGCATCGTCTACACGGTCTTTCTTTTCCTTCATTTCAACTTCAGAAGGAGCACCGATGTAGAGGACAGCAACGCCACCGGCGAGCTTGGCAAGGCGTTCTTGCAATTTTTCCTTGTCGTAGCTTGACTTGGTTGTCTCGATTTGAGCCTTGATTTGAGCTACGCGATCGGCAATGGCTTGCTTGTCGCCTGCACCATTTACTATGATGGTGTTTTCTTTGTTTACAGTAACCTTGTCGGCAGTACCAAGGACTTCGATAGAAGCGTTTTCAAGTTTCATGCCTTGTTCTTCCGAGATAACGCATCCACCGGTCAAGATGGCAATGTCTTGCAACATTTCCTTGCGACGATCGCCAAATCCCGGAGCTTTGACTGCGCAAACTTTCAATGAGCCACGCAAGCGGTTTACAACAAGAGTTGCAAGAGCCTCGCTGTCGACATCTTCGGCGATGATCAACAATGGACGGCCGCTTTGAGCTGTAGCTTCGAGGATAGGAAGCATGTCCTTAAGGTTGGAGATCTTCTTGTCGTAAATAAGGATGTAAGGACGTTCCATCTCGCATTCCATTCTTTCGGAGTTGGTTACGAAGTATGGAGAAATGTAACCACGGTCAAATTGCATGCCTTCAACGATTTCAACACTTGTGTCGGTACCTTTGGCTTCTTCGACTGTGATAACGCCTTCTTTCTTAACTTTCTTCATGGCCTCGGCAATGAGCTTACCGATTTCTTCGTCGTTGTTGGCCGAAATGCGAGCAACATTTTCAATCTTGTCAAAGTCGTCACCAACTTCTTCGGATTGAGCCTTGATGCTTTCAACTACCTTGGCAACGGCTTTGTCGATACCACGCTTCAAGTCCATAGGGTTGGCACCGGCAGCAACGTTCTTCAATCCGGTTGCAACGATTGATTGAGCAAGCACGGTGGCAGTTGTTGTGCCGTCACCTGCGTCATCGCCCGTCTTTGAAGCAACTTCCTTGACGAGTTGCGCACCCATGTTTTGGAACTTGTCTTCAAGCTCGATTTCTTTTGCTACAGTCACACCGTCTTTTGTAATGTGAGGAGCACCGAATTTCTTTTCGATAATCACATTACGACCTTTAGGGCCAAGTGTTACTTTCACTGCGTTGCTCAAAGCGTCGACACCTTTTTTTAGTTCTTCGCGAGCGTTAATATCGAATTTTATTTCTTTTGCCATAATTGTTCGTTTTAATTTTTAAGTTGTTTATTTCTCAAGAATAGCTAAAATATCCGACTGGCGCATCATCAAGTATTTAGCACCATCTATTTCAAGTTCGGTGCCGGCATATTTGCCATAAAGGACGAGGTCGCCTTCTTTTACGACCATAGCTTCGTCTTTAGTACCGTTACCTACTGCTTTTACAATTCCTTTAAGTGGCTTTTCCTTAGCTGAATCAGGAATTATAATACCTCCGGCTGTAACTTCTTCGGCTGCTGCAGGTTCTATTAGAACTCTGTCTGATAATGGTTTAACTGTCATAATATTTGTAATTTAAAGTGTTATTGTCAATTTTATAGTGTCATTGTTTGGATGTCACGTTTATTGATAAGCATAATTTGTGCCAAATTATAGAATAGACCATGCCGGTTGTCATTATGTCATAATCTGAGGGTGCATAATTGTCACTTTGGCTTGTTTTGGCGCTATGGATCCCTTTTTTACTTTTGCCCGGATACAAAAAGGAAAAAGAGGATGACGGCTTGCTTGAAGATTTCAACTTTATATTAATTTTGTAATTAGTAATGTTTCATTTTTATAAGAAACGATTTAAAAGAGTGTTTTTATGGACAATAGTTTTTTCAGGAATCGAAAAACAATCAGGAATTATTCGGATAAGGATGTGCCGGCAGAGTTGTTGAAGTCGTTGATTGAAGACGCGATGCAAGCTCCCACGACCGGGGGCATGCAGTTATATAGCGTTATCGTGACTCGCAATGAAGAGATGAAACAAAAGCTCGCACCGCATCATTTCAATCAGAGGATGATAACCGATGCTCCTGTCGTATTGACATTTTGTGCCGATTTTAACCGTTTTGACAAGTGGTGTGAGGCATCCAATGCCGTGCCGTGTTATTCCAATATGCAGTCGTTCATTTCGGCCTTGTTGGATGTAACGATTTTTGCGCAACAGTTCAACACGGCTGCCGAAATGGCCGGTCTTGGCTGCTGCTATATAGGTACTACGACGTATAATGCTCCACAGATAGCCGAGACCCTCGGATTGCCTAAAATGGTGGTTCCGGTTGTTACTTTGTCGGTCGGGTATCCGGCCAATCCCGATGGAGAACCGAAGGCCGAACGTCTGCCTGTGGAAGCTGTGGTGCATGAAGAGATGTATCATGATTATTCGGCGGAGTGTGTCAAAGAGTTGTATGCCGAAAAAGAGGCTCTTGCCATAAACAAGCATTATGTTGAAGAGAATTCAAAAGAAACACTGGCGCAAGTGTTTACCGATGTAAGGTATCCGAAAGACAGCAATGAGACATTTTCAAAGATTTTTATGGATTTCATTGTGAGTCAAGGTTTCAATCTGCCTTTCTGAGTCGGGAACGGATTCATATGAAAAGTGATGGACGCCATGCTTTTATTTTAAAGACAAGCATGGCGTCCATCTGTATTGTTATGAACTTTCAATGTGAAGTCTACGTCTTATACATAGCCACGGATAATGCCACGTTTTGAGTTGCGCACGAAAAGTATTATTTCGTCGCGTTCTTTTGTTGCAGGGAGTTCGGCCTCGATGCGCTCAATGGCATCAGAATTGTTCAAGCCCGACAAGTACAGGTATCTGAATATTTCCTGTATCTCGCGAATTTGTTCGTTAGAAAAATTGCGACGGCGCAATCCTATAGAGTTGATTCCGGCATAGGATAGAGGGTTGCGTCCGGCTTTTACATAAGGTGGAACATCTTTGTTGACCAAAGCACCTCCTTGCAGCATGACATGCTGGCCGATGTGAGAGAATTGATGTATCAAGGCTCCACCTCCGATTACGGCATAGTTGTCGATAACTACTTCTCCGGCAACTTGTGTGGCATTTGACATTATCACGTTGTCGCCAATCACGCAATCGTGAGCCACATGGCAATAAGCCATTATGAGGCAATTGTTTCCGATTACTGTTTTCCCTTTTGAAGCTGTTCCTCGGTTCACTGTAACGCATTCGCGTATTGTGGTGTTGTCGCCTATTATCGCTAACGAGTCTTCTCCTCTGAACTTCAAGTCTTGCGGAATTCCTGATATTACAGCTCCCGAGCAGATGGTGCAATTCTTTCCGATGCGGGCACCTTCAAGTATTGTCACGTTACTTCCTATGCGTGTACCCTCGCCGATTTCCACATTTTGATCGATTGTCACAAACGGGTCGATAACGACGTTGTTTGCAATCTTTGCGGCCGGGTGAACGTAGGCCAATGGTTGTTTCATATCAATAAAAATATACGGTTTTATGTTTTATTTGTTCTTAATGATTTGAGCCATGAATTCGGCTTCGCTGACAATCTTTTCTCCGACAAAGGCGTAACCTTTCATGACAGCGCATCCGCGACGTATCTCGGTCATGAGCGACAAATGGAAAATAAGAGTGTCACCAGGGATGACTTTCTGGCGGAATTTCACATTGTCGATTTTCATGAAGTAAGTCGAGTATTTTTCGGGTTCTTCAACAGAGTTGAGCACGAGCAATCCTCCCACTTGGGCCATAGCCTCAACCTGTAGGACGCCCGGCATTACCGGTTCTTGAGGGAAGTGTCCTTGGAAGAAAGGTTCATTGCCCGATACATTCTTCACGCCGACGATGTAATTGCTTCCGAGTTCGATGATTTTGTCGACAAGCAAGAAGGGATAACGGTGAGGGAGCAGTTGCCTGATGCGGTACACGTCCATTACCGGCGTGGCATTTGGATTATAGATAGGAGCTTGAATGTCTTGATGCTTGATTTCGCGACGAATCTTCTTTGAGAATGTCGTGTTTATTGCATGACCCGGCTTGGTTGCTATTACATAGCCCTTGATTGGACGTCCTATCAAGGCGAGGTCGCCAAGCACATCCATGAGCTTGTGTCTTGCCGGCTCGTTTTCATAAACCAATGGCTTATTGTTGATGTAACCCAGCTCGCTCACATGCTTGCGAGGAACATTCATCAAATCGGCAAGCTTGTCGAGGTCTTCTTGCTTCATTTGTTGGTCGTAAACGACTATTGCGTTGTCGAGGTCGCCACCCTTGATGAGGTTGGCTTTTACAAGAGGTTCAATTTCGCGTACAAATACGAAAGTGCGGCTTCCGGCAATTTCTTCCTTGAACTTGTCGAGGCTGTAAAGCGATGCGAATTGGTTGGGTATTACCGAAGATTTGAATTCTATCATGGTATCGATTCGAAAATTATCGAACGGGAAAACCACTATAGATGAGCCGGTTTCTTCGTCTACCACTTCGATGCGTTGTTTTACGATGTAAAAATCTTTGTCTTCGTTAAGCTCCTCAATTCCGGCTTCGGCAATCTTGTTGGCATATTCTATTGCGCTGCCGTCAAGTATCGGCAATTCGGGTGCGTTCACTTTTATAAGGCAGTTGTCGATGCCTGCGGCATACAAGGCCGCAAGAGCGTGCTCGATAGTGCTGACGCGTGCATTGCCTTTGCCTATCACTGTGCCTCTTGATGTTTCTACCACATTTTCGGCAAGAGCATCGATTGTAGGCTCACCTTCGAGGTCGACACGTTGGAACTTGTATCCGTGGTTGGCCGGTGCAGGCAGGAATGTTGCTTCAACATGCAAACCGGTATGTAACCCCTTGCCTGTAACGGTAAATTGATTTTTTAAAGTGCATTGTTTCATAATATGTATCTTATAATTAATTGCTAATAGATGATAAAAACTTTATTGTTCCTTGTCAAGCAGTTGTTTCAAGTTTTCCACGTCCTTGAATAGTGATGGCAGTTTTTTCAGGTAAACTACTTGTTTGGCGAAGTCGGTAGCGTTTATTGTAGGGCTGCCTATGAGCATTTTCCCATCGCCGATCCCCTTTGGCACGCCTGATTGTGCTCCAATTTTGTTGTTGTCGCCGATCTTGATGTGTCCGGCAAATCCCACTTGACCACCTATTTGGTTGTGCGAGCCTATTTTTGTCGAGCCGGCAACACCTACTTGCGCGGCCATTACGGTGTGTTCGCCAATTTCCACATTGTGTCCTATTTGAATCAAGTTGTCGAGTTTTACGCCCTTGTGGATGACGGTGCTTCCCATTGTGGCACGGTCGACGGTTGTGTTGGCTCCTATTTCGACATTGTCTTCAATCACTACGTTGCCAATTTGTGAAATTTTCATGTATTCGCCATTTTCGGGAGCAAATCCAAATCCGTCGGCACCAATCACGGCTCCTGCATGGATTATGCAGTTTTTACCTATCCTGCATGAGTGGTATATTTTCACGCCCGGATATATGATTGTGTTGTCGTCAATCGACACGTCGTCGCCTATGTAGGCTTGGGGGTATATGCACACGTTTTTCCCTATTTTCACATTTTTCCCGATGTAGGCGAATGCTCCGAGATATATGTCATCGGGCAGGCTTACGCCTTCCGAGACATAAGATGGCTGTTCGACACCGGTTTTGCGCACTTTTTGGCTTGTTATGTAATTAAGCAGCATGGCAAGTGTAGCATAGGGATCTTCCACTCTAATGAGGGTTGCAGTAATATCTTGTTCAGGAATAAAGTCTGTTTTTACAAGAACAGCCGAGGCTTTTGTTGTGTAAATGTAGTGGGTGTATAGCGGATTGGCCAAGAATGTAATGCATCCGTTTTGCGCCTCTTCAATTTTTGCAAAATTGTTTATTACGACATCAGGATTTCCATCAACGGTTCCTTGTACCAATTTTGCAAGTTCTCTTGCGGTTATTTCCATAAATATATAGTTTATGACAAAACTTTAAATAATTTGCAAAGTTGCAAAAAAGAGGGTACTTTAACAAATATTTAATGATAAATTTCCATAATTGGGCTTGGGTCTTAACTGATGTTGAGATAATACAATTAGTAGTGCGTCTCCAAAGGCATCTGTTTCGGCAACATGCGCGAGTCAATAAAAAAGCCGGCATATATGTTGTTTGCCGGCTTTATCCTTATGGATAATGGATGTTTAGAATCTGACACCCATTGAGATTACTATGTGGTTGTTTCTGTTGTAGAGCTTTGCCGATGGGCTGCCTTCGATAACGGAGAATCCGTCCACGACCGGAGAGAAGGCATGGTATTCGCTCTTTTCGTTGCGGAATACATAGGCAAGATCGGCGTAGAACCAATTGTTGCGGTATCCTATTCCGGCTGTTACATGTTGAGTCCAATCGTCAAGCACATAAGAAGCCGGCATTAATGTAGTGTTGACATTCTCAAAGTTGTTTTTCAATCCGTTTTCTATCGGCGATGTCTTGTAAGAGTATCCGCATCTTACGCTTACATTATTTGTCAATCTTAATTCTCCACCTATTTTTATCGCGTGTGACGGTTTGTAGTAGTCGTCTATGTCGTTGTTGGTGCCAATGTTGGCATCGCCATAATAATCTTCGGCTCCCATAGTGTCGTATCCTGTGTATTCGTAGTCCATGCTCACGATTCCACGACCTCCGAGCACTGCAGCCGCACTGGCAACAAATTTCCAAGGAGTGTTTGCCTTGAAACTGTAATAGTCGTTGTATCCTTCATTCACTCCGTTGAAATCTTGCAGGGTGCCTTCACTATTGGCATAGCTGTATTCGTTTTCGGTATAATATTCGGCATCAAAAGAGTAGAATGTCGGTGTGTGGAATGCAAATCCCAAGCGCAATTCTTGTATAGGCTTGTATATGATTCCCAACTTGACGTTGTAACCGTTACCCTTTAAGTATTCATAATTGTATATGCCGTAGTCGGCTGTTCCTTCTCTTATTGTCTCATCACCCGTATTGGTCACCACATAGGCGTTGTCGAGTGATTCACCATAGTAGGTTGTGGTGGTTCTGTCGAATGAGGTGATGCCGAAGTTTATTCCCCAATAAAACTTATTGCACAAGTTGCCGCCAAAAGAGAAGGCATATTCGTTTATGCCGCCGGTTTCATGGGTTTCAAACGCAGCCGAACCTGTGGTGCCGTCGCCGTAAAGGCCTTGGAATCCCGTTTCGGCCGAAAGTTGGTTCATCATGTAGGAGTCGAATGCAAGGATGCTCATCCAATTGGCCGACCCGTCAAGATAGGGGTCGAATGTCGAGCCGTAAGCAAGGTCTTCGCGCGTCCATCCGTAGGAGTTGGTCACGCCTGCGACATAATTGCTGAACGATGTCGACAGGTTGCTTATGCGTCCGCGATAATGCTTGTTGAATGACGCGATGCGATTATAGGTGAATCCCCAGTTGATATTTGGCACGATTTCGGAATTGAACCGTTTTGTGCCGACGTATCCAACATTATTTGCATAGACTTTGAACCTGTCGGTCTTGGTCATTTCCGAATTTCCAGCTTTTGACGAATATATGTCAAGGTCTATGGTAATGCCTATGTCGGAACTGCGATATACGCCTATGCCTCCCGGATTGAGAGATATTGAAGACAGGTCACCGCCCAAAGCTCCATAGGCTCCGGCCATCGACACATATCGTGCAGTGCCTCGCAGTTCGTTTTGGGAAATACTGTATATGTCAAATGCCGTTTGAGCTGTCATCAATGCCGGGAAGCACAACAGCAGGGCCGATAATATTTTGTTTCTTTTTGTCATGATTCAGATTTTTGAGAAGACATAAATCTATAAACTTATCTGCGATGTCCGCCACCTCCGGCACGACCGCTGCTGCGCATAGCTCCTCCGCGTGAAACACCGCTGCTTTTAGGTACCGAGCGGAAACTGCTGCTACGATTGTAGGCCGGCCTCGATGTGTTGCGGTTGAATGAACGCGTGCGAGTCTGGTTGTTTATTACACGGGAGCTGTTGTTACGGTAGAAACTGCTTCGGTTGGAATTGAATCTTGATTGGGATGCTCCGTTGTAAGTCTGCCTTGTTCCGGAGTATCTTGTCGAAGTGTTGCGATTTATGCGGTTAGTGCGAGTTTGTATGCGATTACCGGCTGAGCCTCGGTTTATTGTCGATGAAGATATGGTGCGTCGGTGTTGCAGTGCATTCCCATTAGCAGCAGTAGCGGTGACACGGTTGCTGTTCACAGCCCCGGGCGTGCGAGATGCCGAGGATGAGACGTTCACACGGTTGTTCACGGTTTTCAGCCTGTTGGTGCGTGCAATATACCTGTTTACTTGACTGCCGTTTACATTCAATCGATTGTTTTGGATGGATTTGTTCCCGGTATAAACTTGACGGCGCGAGCTATTGTCGCTTATGGCTTGTGCACGTCGATGTCCGCCCGAATTATTGTTGAATCCGGCTTGATTGCCAGTTCCGGGGCGGTGGCTGCCGGTTGCATATCCAGGGCGTGAAGTACTGCCTATCGGGCGGTTGCCGCGATAACCAATGTTGTGCCGTCCGCTTGAAGCCCAAGTTGCCGGGCGGTGGTTGAATACCGGTCCCGGATACCCGTGGTAGTGATAATGAATGTGGTAACTTGGTCCCCACCAGCTTGGTCCCCACCAACTCCAGCTCCAGTACCATGAAGGCCTGTAATACCAAGGATCGTACCATGGATAATAAAAGTCATAGAACCAAGGATCATAAGCCCAGCTGCTGAAGTATAATCCGGATGAGAACGGGCTTACATAATAAGTGGGCGTGCCTATTACCAAGTTGACCTCGGGTCGGGTATATACATATAGGTCGACGAGTTCGTCATCATTTGATTCTATTATGATGTCGGGGTTGTGGAAACGCCTGATGCGTTCTGTGTATTGGAACGAGTCGCCACTCATCATTGTCGTGTCGATGCTGATTGTGTCGCCGGCAAGCAGGGAATCTTGCACGAGAGAAACGTCGCGCCGGTTGTATTCGTCAACATCTCTGTTCTCGACGATGTTGTTGTGCCAATTGGCCGTTTGGTCGTCGGAGAAATAGTCAAATACCACATCCTGATTGATGTTTTCGGGATTTACGTCGACTATGACAACATTCTCTTTTGCATCCCCGGTTACGTTTTTTTTCTCGTCCTTGGAGCTGTCATAGTATATGTCGTCATGGTTCTGTGCAATCGCACTGTGTGTGAATGCGACTGCCAAACTCAGAAGTGCAAATTGTCGTAATTTCATAATCCTTTTAATTTAATCTTTATTGTTTAGATAAGGGCATCGGACAATAGTTTAAGATGCCTCATTAAAAAACTGAGAATTTAAAGTTTTTTCAAATAAGTTCTCAAAGTCGCAATATCCCTTGTATAAACTCTATTTTGTTTTAGGCATTAAAAGTATGTATAAGTTTTGTTAAAACAAAAAAGAAATATATATTTGTAGCATATTTTAGCAAATCTTAATCAGTTGACAGGGTGCTTTTTTATTTTTGTGGTAAGATTAATAATATTTTAAATATACGTTATCGTTATGTTGAGAGAATTTACGCATGTGTTATCGGGTGCGGCCATTCTGTGCCTGTTCCTTGCCTCTTGTGATACCGAATATGATCTGTCCAAGGAAATTGACGGTACAATACAAATCGGGTCGCAATTCAGGATTCCGGTCGGGAAAACCGATACGATTTATGTTGACCGTGTAATTGAAGAGTCAGAAACGCTCGTGGAAAACAATGGAATATACGAGGTAGTGTCGAGTGGAAATACACGGGCTTCGATAGGTCCGTTGGACGGCGTGTCGGTAGATGGAATAACGCCGGAGTTGAGGCATGTCTACTTGAGCATGCCGTCGGTGAGCGTGGCAGGTGGCGAATACGAGCTTGGCGATGTCAATTCGGAAGGACGGTATGATATTTATGAGCAGTTGCCCGAGGAGGTTACGGCTTTGTATGCTATTACATTTTCGGGCGGTGTAGTGCAGACGACGTTGGACATCTCGATTGATCCGTTTCCTGTCGGAGTGGAAGAAATAGCACTTACCAACCTCACTGTCTCTTTCCCTGATTTTGTCAAGACAAGCGACGGTACCAGCGCGTTCAAGCAAGAATGCGTGACGTTGACAAGTGCGATGCCGAGGGCTGAGCTGGAAATAGGCCTTGCCGCTTTTGACATAAGCGACTGCGAGCAGTCGGAATATGTGGTGACAGGCGAGAATGGCCGGAAGTACTTGAAAATAAACGATGCCATGCTCATCACGTCAGATTGCAGCATCAAGACTTACGGAGATGTTGCCGGAGGCCTTCTTGATTTGAATTTCAATTACAGTACTGCCAATACCGTCACGGCTTCGGCCATATCGGGAGTGTTCGACACAGATGCTAATTTGAACACTGAGATTGCGATAAATGGTATTCCCGATTTTTTGCGCACAGGCGAAACTTCTTTCTCTCCCGAAGAGGTTAATGTATATCTCGACTTGGTGAATCCCACAGAGATCCCTTGCATGGTGAATATGAATCTAATGTCAAGCGACAGCAAGAATTATTCGGATGCTTCGGTGTCATTTGTGGCGGAACCATCAACAAATAACATCCTCATAACTAATGTGGATGCAAGTGTTCAAGGTTATACCATGGTAGTTAACCCCGACATTGCCGATTTGTTTTCGTTCATGCCGGAAAGAATATCCATTCAATCGGATAATATGACCCTTGCAAGCGAAAACAGCAGCCAGGCAATAAATCTTGAACGAGAATATGAAGTAGTGGCTGATTATAAAGCTGTCATCCCTTTCAGGTTTAAGAACCTGAATATTGCATATACCGATTCCATTACCGACCTTCTGTCGGACCTTGAAGATGTGGCCGATAAGACCGACAAGCTTGTTGTCAAGGCTACCGGTGTTTCTTCAATCGGTGCTGATTTGGTTGCTTCGGTGAAGTTGTATGATATAATGGGTGATGAGTTGACAGGAATAGATGTCGATTTGGGAAAATTCCGGTTTGCGTCGGCAGTCGATGGTGGAGAATCGGTTAACGAGTTGGAAATAGTCTTGACCGAACTTGACGGGTCGAACGACTTGGAACGTCTCGAAAAGATTGTTTATACCGTAAGTGCGGCATCAGGCAGCAATATTACACTTCGGCCAAAGCAATTTTTGCTAATTAAAGACATTTTTGTGGAAATTCCTGAAGGTATAAATCTTGAATTGTGAAAAAACGGCATCTTATGAAAAAAATAAAAAGAATTATCATATCGGCGGTCATCGCGGCAGTTGCGGCTGTTTCAAATGCTCAAACGTTGCATTCGCTTTATTTCCTCGAAGGCAATAATCAGCGTAATTTATTGAATCCGGCGTTTACGTCGGAGAGCGGATATGTTACTTTCCCGTTGCTTGGCAACTTGAATGTCATGGCCAATTCTAATGTGGGTGTCGGTACATTTTTTTATCCACAAGGCAATGAGATGCTGACTTTCATGCATCCCGACATATCTATTGAAGATGCCATGTCAAAATTTAAATCGACCAATATAATCGAGGCTGATATCAACATAAATATCATTAACTTTGGCTTTAATAAATGGGGAGGGACAAACACATTCGGAATCTCGATGCGGAGCCAGACGGGGGCATATCTGCCTAAAGAGTTGTTTGCTTTCTTGAAGGGAGGTCAGGTGGCGAGCGCGACTGAATACAATATAGACAATATGAATGCGCAATCGCAAAATTATGTCGAGCTCGCGTTCGGACATGCCCGTGACATAGATGCCAAGTTGTCGGTGGGCGCGAAGGTGAAGTTGCTATTCGGAGGATTGTATGCTAAGGCCGATGTAAAGAACATGCGTATATACATGTCGGACGAGCAGTGGCGAATAAACGGTCGTGGTACGCTGGCAGGTTCAAAAGGATTGAATTTCGTATATGATGAGGATGGAAACATATCCGACTTTGAATTTGATAATTTCGGTGTGGCAGGCTATGGGCTTGGCATTGATCTCGGAGCTGTATATCGCATAAACGAAGCTGCTACGGTGTCGCTTGCAATAACTGACATAGGATTCATATCGTGGAAAAATTGCTCGGTGGCCGAGAACCGTAATAATGAATTTGTGTATGACGGATTCGATAACATAGGAGCCGAGGATAATCCTGACGGCAGTAACGACTTTGACGATGCAGCCGATGAAATATGGGACAACTTGAAAGCCATGGGCGAGTTTAGCGACGGAGGCAAAGCCGGCAATACTACATCGCTTTGCACCACCATTCGAGCCGGCGGTGAATATGGCATATTGGACAACAAGATCTCATTCGGCCTTCTTGCTTCGGTGCGTCTTGGAGCACCAAAAGTTTGGGGAGAAGGAATGCTTTCGGCAAATTTCCGGCCGACATCTTGGTTTAATGCCGCAATCAACGGCTCGGTTTCCAATGTAAGGAGTTCGATGGGTGCTGTGCTTAATTTTCACCCCAAGGCGGTAAATTTCTTTATAGGCATTGATTCTTTCATTGGCAAGTATAGTAAGCAGCTTGGGCCTGTTAATGCGGTGAAGTTTAATTTCGGAATGGGATTGAGCTTTAATTTTTGACCACTCATGAAGATATTCGCGGCTCCGTTGCAAGGGTATACCGATTATGTGTGGCGCAATGCGCATCGTAAGGTGTACGGTGATTGTATTTGGCGTTATTATAGTCCATTCATGCGACTTGAAAAGGGGGATTTCCGCAAGAAAGATTTGCGTGACATTTCACATGAGTATAACAACATCGATGTCAGGTTGGTGCCGCAATTGTTGTCATGCAGGCACGTTGATGCGGTGAAGATTGTCGATAAAATCGCAGAAATGGGATATGAGGAAGTGGATGTTAATTTAGGATGTCCTTTCCCTCCTGTCACTCGCAAGCATCAAGGGGCCGGAATGCTTCCTTATGCCGACGAGGTCATGGCGTTGTTTAAGGCGTTGTCGGCGATTGCAAATGTGCGATATTCGGTAAAGATGCGTCTTGGCATGGAGTCGGCCGATGAATGGGAAGCCATATTGCCATTGCTCGACATGTTGCGTCCAATACATGTTACCGTGCATCCGCGCACGGCTCGACAGCAATACGGAGGTGAAATTGATTACTGGCGGTTTACCAAGTTTTACCATTTGTCTAAGTGGCCTGTTGTTTACAATGGAGATATACGCTCGGCCGATGATGTGGCTCATATTGAATCATTATTTCCGCATTTGCACGGCATAATGATTGGCCGAGGGCTGCTTATCGAGCCTGGATTGCCGTCTAAGGATGAATCGATGGAAAAGAAAAAGCGATTTTACGATATCCTTTTTTCCGGTTATTCCGAAATATACGATGAACATCAATTGGTGCTTAAAATGCATGCATTCTGGGAGTATTTTATGGCTGGCGAGGACCGAAAGTTGCGCAAGAAGATTCTTAAATGCCACCGACTGAGCGACTATGAAGTCGCGGTAGGGCAGTTTTGGTCACACATGAACGAGTAAGTTTTTCCATAAGGATAAAAATCAATCCTGTCGTGCTTGAAATTTCAGCAAGGCAGGATTGATTTTTTTTGTTGATTGGCTTTTTATGATGCATTAGAATTCGTCGGGTTCATTTTCATCAGGCTCGTCCTCGTCGGGCTCGTATTCGTCATCATGCCTGTCACGGTGAGGATAATGGCGGTCGTGCCTGTCACGGTGCCTGTCGCCGTCATATCTTTTGTCCCTGTGCCGACGATGTTCCCATTGCTCGTTTTCATCCGGCTCGTTTTCGTCGGGTTCATATTCATCCTCATCCGGCTCATTTTCATCCGGTTCATCTTCATCTTCTTCCCATTCATTTTCATCGGGTTCGTGTTCTGAAGCATATAATGCTATCACATTTTCATTTGTTTTGACAGGAGTCGCACCACAAAGTGTGTATCCAGTTGCGAACAAAATAATAACGGCAATTGTTGTTAAACGTTTCATGACTTCGTTTTGATTAGAATGTTTTTGCTAAAGTACTAAAAAAGAACACAGAAGTGTGTATGTATTGATTTTTTAACTTAGTGTTGCTTTTGTGACCTTGTCGCATTATGTCACATTATATTAAAATTCATGCCAAGAACGACAATTCGCAGACGGGGAAAGGAACAAGGAGTCAGAATATGTTATACAACATATTTGCATGACATTAATTAACAATATGTATGTTAAATATTAACATTGTGGTTTTTTATTGAGTTGATTCTGACTTATATCAGTTTTTCGTTTAAAAAGTATTTACGGCAATAAGTGGAGTTGGGTAACCAGCTTTTATTCAGTGTGTAATAAAAACGAGGTAAGTAGTTGCGCTTAAAAAAACTCTGTTAAATTCCAAGTTTGAAATTTTAAGTGGCGCAAAATCGGTTATAAAATATCATATTGTAAAAAAAAAGCCTATTTGTAGACAAAAAGTTAATGTTTTAGATTTATTTGCAACATGATGGTATAATAATATAACTTTGCGCTCCAAAACGATACAGAATATTTAGTTAAATTTAGAATTTAGATGAGAAAGATTGTTTTAATGGTTTTTGCAACTTTCTGTATTTGTTTGAGCGCGTATGCCGATCGCGTAATAAATGGGAAAGTTGTGTATGAGCTTGATGGGGAGCCGCTTATCGGTGCCACTGTCATGCCTGTAGGAGGAGGTGGTGGGACTGCTACCGATTTCGACGGAAATTTCACAATTAAATTGCAAGATGGAGTATCAGAATTGAATGTGTCATACGTTGGAATGACATCGCAGACTGTTGAAGCCGTCGATGGAATGACCGTAAAGATGTCCGACAGTTCGACCGAGTTGGATGAAGTTGTCGTTACTGCTTTTGGTATGAAGCGCGACCGCAAGGCTTTGGGTTATGCTGTTCAGGATTTGAAGTCTGACGAGTTGAACACGCGAGGCACTACCGACCTTGCCAATGCAATCAATGGCAAGATTTCGGGTGTTGACATCCGTCCGTCATCGGGAATGCCGGGCGCTTCCACTAATATTGTAATACGCGGAGCTCGTTCGTTTGAACAGTCCAACCAGCCGTTGTATGTGATTGACGGCATGCCTGTCAGCACTGAGTCGGATTTCCGCAATTATAATAATGATGCAGTGAGCGGTACCACATATTCTCAACGTGCGATAGATATAAATCCCGAAGATATAGAATCAATCAACGTGTTGAAAGGCCAGGCTGCCGCAGCTCTTTATGGTATCAGGGCTTCTAACGGCGTTATCGTCATAACGACAAAGCGCGGTTCGGGTGAAAAAGGGAAGCCAAGGGTTACATTGACTTCTAACTTCAGCGCAGATGTCGTTTCAAGGCAATTCAACCATCAATCGATTTACGCTCAGGGTGTTGGTGGAAGTTATAGCCCTTCAAATTCAATGACATGGGGTCCTGAAATAAGCCAATTGCCAAACGATCCGAATTATGGCGGTAATGTGGCTAACAGATATAACGGTGGCGACACTCATAAATATGCAGGCATGTACTACAATCCTACTTATGCTTCGGCCGGATATGGTAACGGCTCGGGTTGGGTGGTGCCTACGGTTCACGACAACGTTTCTGATTTCTTTGGCACAGGATTCACAGAAAACACAACCGTGAACATTTCTCAAAACATAGGTGAAGCAAGTTATTCGTTCAGCTTGAGCAACGCTCACCAAGATGGCGTAGTTCCGTCAACCGGAATGGATCGTTGGGGAGCGCGCGGCTTGGTTGACTGGACCATAGCTCCCGAATGGAAGACTGGATTCTCGGTAAACTATACAAGCACTAAAATCAACTCGGCTCCTGTTGGCAACTCGGGTATCATAAATGTGGTGTACACGGCTCCGGCCGAATATGACCTTGCCGGCGTTCCTTATCACATGCCGGGAGATCCTTCTTCCCAGACGCTGTTCCGTTCGCCCTCATTCAACAACCCTTACTGGTGGGCAGAAAACAATGAGTATCTGCAACACACCAACCGTGTTTTCGGAAATGCTTATTTGGAATATCGTCCTAAAATCGAGTGGGCAAATGTTACCGATTTCCACATTCGCGAGCAAGCCGGTCTTGATGTTTACACCAACGACAACAGCGAAGTCGACGAATATGGGTCGGCAAGCTATTCGCAAGGTAACATTACCAACAAAGGTGTGACAAACAATACGTTCAACAACTTGTTGACAGCCAATTTGTCGGCACGTTTTGGTGAAGACTGGGCACTTGATGTGATGGTGGGTAATGAAATCAACCATGAACAATCGCGTCAATGGGAGTATACAGGAACTGGTTTCAACTTCTATGGTATGCCGACTATTTCAAATGCTACGTCGTTCACTTCATCGGAAGTGACTTATGCCGAAAGGACCATAGGTGTGTTTGGCAGCGCAAACTTGTCGTGGAAAGACATGCTGTACTTGTCGGTTACAGGCCGTAACGACTGGTTGTCGTCAATGCCTCGCGGAAGCCGTAGCTTCTTCTATCCTTCGGTTTCATTGTCGTGGGTGTTCACGCAATTGCCCAAGTTGAACAACAACCAAGTGTTGACATTCGGTAAGTTGCGTACTTCGTTTGCCCAAGTGGGTCAGGCCGGCGGATACATGGATAATTTCTATTATACACCGACTTATGGTAACGGTATGTATCTTGGTTATCCGTTGACATATCCGTTTAACGGAACAGGAACTTATGTGCCATACTTCTTGGCTTATGACGAAAACCTCAAGCCTCAGAACACCAAGAATGTCGAGGCGGGCGTGGATCTCGTATTCTTCAACGACCGCTTGCGTCTCGATTACACATACAGCTATCAGGACGTTACCGACCAGATAATGCAAGTGCCGCAAGCAGGTTCAAGCGGTTACCAATCGATGTTGACCAACGGCGGTGAGATATTGACTCACTCGCACGAAATAAATTTGAGCGCGACTCTTTATGAGAACAAAGACTGGAACGTGGATCTCGGCGTGTCGTTTACCAAGGTGCACAATTATGTGAAGGAACTTGCCAACGGTGTCGAGTCAATCATGCTCACAGGTTATGCCACACCTCAGATCCGCGCAGAAAAAGGCTCGACTTATCCTATTATATATGGTATAGGCTTTGCGCGTGACCAACAAGGGCGCATCATCTATGAGTTTAACGAGGATTACAACAGTTATGTTCCGGCTGCTACGGCAAACGACATAAATCTTGGCGAATGTTCTCCTAATTTCAACATGGGATTCAACCTCAATGTGCGTTATAAGCGAGTGTCGCTTTCTTCTACATGGAGCTATCAAAATGGTGGGAAAATGTACAGTGGTACGCTGAGCGTCCTCAATATGTTCGGTGCCACGCAAGAAACTGCCGATGCACGTCGTAACGGCGGCGTGGAAGTATCGGGCGTAATCAATACCGGTACTGCCGACCAGCCTGTATATGAAGAATGGACCGGCACTGTGGATGCAGAGGCTTATTATACCAAACTCGGCGACATAGCTGAAGCATCGGTTTATGATACAAGTTTCTTGAAATTGCGCGACTTGACGTTGAACTATGATTTGCCTCGAATTGGCAATTTCGACATCACCGTTTATGGTTTTGCACGTAATATTCTCGTGTGGGCCAAGATGCCTGAAATGGATCCTGAATCAACCATCGGTAACAACAACGGTGGCGGATACTTTGATAATTACTCAATGCCTCAAACGATGAGTTTCGGTGGTGGATTTAAAGTTTCATTCTAAGTAATCAAAAGCATAAAAAGACAATGAAAAAATATATATATTTGGCATTGACACTCTTGACGTTTTCGCTCGCGTCGTGCGAAGATGTTCTCGATGATATAAACAGGAAGCCCGATAATCCGTCGAACGAGGCTATCAGCCCGAGTTTGCAACTTCCCGATGGAATTATGGCTACCGGTTACAATGCAGTGAGCGGAGACATGTCGTTCTATGTTTCTTCTTATACCGAGCAGCTTGTGGGCGTTGGAGCCAACCAGTTGTATAATGCTGAAATACGCAATGTGTCGTCTGTGGCAAGTTCGGGTACATTCAATAATGCTTGGAACGGAACATACGGCAACATACTTAATCTTAAATTGGCTTTGGCAAAATGCGAGGATGACGGCAAGTATTACACCGAAGTAGATGTTCGTGGCATGATAAAAACATTGCTTGCGTTGAATTACGGTGTAATGACCGACATGTTTGGCGACATTCCATGTTCGGAAGCCGGAATAACAAGCATAAAGCAACCAAAGGTGGATACTCAGGAGTCGGTATATACCGAGATATTCAGATTGCTTGATGGAGCCATTGCCGATTTCAACACGGCATCGGAAGAATCCATTGCCACTGCCGGAACGCATGATTTGCTGTATGGTGGAGATGTTGAGAAGTGGGAAGCGTTTGCATATGCATTGATTGCTCGTTACAAATTACACTTGATGCATGTGGATGCCGGTGCTGCCGATGAAGCTCTTGCAGCAGCCGAAATGGCAAAGTCGCTTGGATTTGACGGTGCTGACATAACAGGATTTTCTTCTTATGCATCAGGCTCATGCAATCCTTGGGCTGCTTTCTGGGGTGACCGTCAATACAATGCGGCATCAAAGACCGTAAATGACATAATGCTTGAGCGCAACGATCCGCGTCAACCGGTTTACATGACTCCGTGGATGTATGTAGGCAACGAAGTGCTTGCCGACGAGGCAGCTGTTCCGGGCAGCGTTGAGGATGCGCGCACGGTATATGGCACATCGGCAGGAGAAGGTTTTGCAATTCCAGTATGGCTCAATGTATATTCTTATCCTAATTCGGAAGCGGCTTCAATCCACTTGTTCAGCAAGGCAGAATTGTATTTCATACTTGCCGAGTTGAAAGTGCGCAACGGTGCTTCCTATTCCGAGGATTTCTTGGCTGCAGTCGAGGCTTCATTTGCCGATTATGGCAGTTTCGGCATAGCATTGAACATGTCGGCAACCGATTATGTAGCTTCGTTGGCATCGCGCTTGCAGGAAAACTCCTTGAAAGAGGTGATGGTGCAAAAGTATTTGTCGCAATGCCGTGACGAGCATCTTGAGACTTACAATGACTTCCGCCGCATGGAAGCTCTTGGAAATGCGGACGATTATGTACAAAAGACCAATTCCTACAATACGCAAGGTGGAGCAAACAGGTGGCCTTTGCGCTTGCCTTATGGCAACAGCGATGTTGTAGCCAATCCGAATGTTTCGGATCTTTACGGCGATGGCATGTATGTGTTCACTGAAAAAATTTGGTGGGCAGGCGGAACGAGATAAAAAATTAACTAATAGTAATACAGGAGAAATCGCAGCCGGGTTTTACTTGGTTGCGATTTTCTTTGTAAACATCCATTAACTAAATCTTTCCTAATCGATATGTTTTATTTTGACCAACAAATCGGATAAATATTCCCATTGATGGCCAGATTGTTATAAGAGCTATCGGCCTGTTTGAATAATAGTGGTGTGTGGCTATCGATATTAATAATACTTAAAGCGTTAGTTTATTTAGATTTGTATTGTTTTATTTGCAATTGTAAGCTATATTAATTTTAATAGTATGAGACAGTTTAAGAATTTATTATTTGTATTGATTGCCGTGATGATGTTTACCATGACATCGTGCAATGATGATTCAAACTTCGGAAACGTGCCTAATGAAGTGAGTGACGCATTTAAAAGTAAATTCCCGGATGCTAAGGATGTGTCTTGTTCAATGTGGGGCGATTATGCCGTTTTTGATTTTGAAGTTTCCAATCGTGACGCAAAGGCTTGGTATAAGGTAGGTGGAGCCCAATGGGTGATGACCGAAGAAGAGATACCGTTCAACATGCTTCCCGAGCAGGTTCTGAACGGATTTAACGCGACCGAATATTCGTCATCGCCTTGGCGACATGACAATGAAGCAGAAGTGCTAACACGTAACGGCGTGGAGACGTTGTATGTGATAGATGTTGAGAAAAACGAGTCGGGCGTTGAGACAGATGTGAATTTATATTTCTCGGAAGATGGTATTCTTGTCGAGGAAATTGTTGACAACGATAAAAACAACGACAATTCGGGCTGGTTGCCGCAACAACCATCTTCGGGCAGCGTAGTAGATTGGGTTCAGAACAAGTATCCCGGTGCACGCATAGTGGAAATCGATTCCGAAAGAGGCGGAATAGAAGTGGATATCATATATAACGGATTCAAGCATGAAGTAGTTTTCAGCACGTCAGGTGAATGGATATACACCAAGACCGAGTATGGAAGGCGCAGCCTTGACTTGATAGAGGCCGTGGTACTGAATGCTTTAAGGCAAAATCCGTCATATATTGATGACCGTCATATAGATGACATTTCCTTGTATGACACAGCCCAATCGGGTCGTTTCTATTGCTTCGAACTCGAAACTCGCTTTGATGATGAAGTGGAAGTCTACATAACTGAGGGCGGTGAAACATTGCAAGGAAAACCTTCTTTCGGTGACAATGCCGGAGCAGCTGTAAATGAGGGCATAGAAGAATTTATTGCCGGCAAGTATCCAGGTGCCGTGATTTTGGAGCGTGACAATGACAATGGTTACATAGAGGTTGAAATTCGTCATGACGGTAAGGTAAAGGAAGTGGTGTTCAACTGGCAGAATGAATGGTTGAGAACCGAATGGGAACTGTTCAGGAACGAGTTGCCGCAGAACATAGCAGCCGTTATAGCAGCCAATTATGGAGATTATTACATTGAAAATGACGGAATCGACGTTATCGAAACTCCATCGGGCATCTTCTATGAAGTAGAGCTTGAGGGCCGCGGCAGAGATTTGAAACTCATCATAAGCAGCGACGGCACGATAGAGAGGGTAATGGAAGATTGAGCGAATGGCTTAATTAAATATAAAAATGAATCCAAGGTCGGGAAACGGCCTTGGATTTGTTTTTTTGTGAAATATGTGCTTGAATTTTGCCCAGCATGCACATAATTTTGTGCAGTGAAAACAAAGACAAGTGTAAATAAAAACGGATATTATTATGAAATGCCGGATACTGTGAAAAACACATTTTTTATCTTGAAGGCAGGCTGTCGTCGGTGAACACACGAGACAGTCATCTTACCATGAAAAACAATTGGCAATCGATGCCTCCTCTTGTCCATCGACTATCGGACAGGCAGGAGGCTGTCGGTGTTTAATTATTGTTTCGATTGCGAGCTACTGTGCACCATGCAAATGCAAGAACCACGATAAATCCGCAAAGGGGTACTGCAAATGCGGTAGAAATGGAGAAATTATCACCCACCCATCCCATGGCAAGTGGGCCTATGGCTCCGCCTACTACGCTCATCATTAATATCGACGAGGCGCGTTCGGTGAGGTTGCCAAGCCGTGATATGGATAGTGCGAATATGGTGGGGAACATTATGCTTTCAAATACATAGCACAGGATGACTGCATATTTGGAGACGATTCCGAGCGGAAGTACGGCGAATGTCATGGTGACGACTGTGCCTATGGCGCACACGAGCAATATTTTCTCCGAAGCTATGCGGCTCATCAATGCGCTTCCGCCTAAACGGCCAAGCATGAACAATCCGAGGCCGGCTATCGACAGGAGCAGTGATGCCGCATTGGGCGAGAGGAATCCGTCATCGGTCATGTAATTGATGAAGAACGTGTTTATTGAAATTTCGGCTATTTCATAGCATATCAATGCGATGAAACCAAAGTAAAAGTACTTTCCGAGTCTGCCTGAAGTTGAGTGTGTTTTTGCTGGTTCTTTAGGCGACAAAATTAGTTCGGGCAGTCTTACCTTGATGAAGCAAATGGCCACGCACAGCACGATAATCCCGATAATGGAGTAGGGGATTGAAATGTCGGCTGCAGCTCCTCCTCTGCTTTCATTGAAAAAGAATTGTCCGCCAAGAAGCACACCCATGATGCTGCCGAGTCCGTTGAACGACTGGGCGAGATTGAGCCTGCCTGCCGCAGTCCTTGGGTCGCCGAGCAATGTGACATATGGATTGGCTGCCGTTTCAAGGATTACCAGTCCGCAACCTATGACGAACAAGGGAAACAGTATATATTCAAATACTGTGTTGTCGCCAACAGGCAAAAATAGTAATGAGCCACAGCCAAACAGCAGCAGTCCTATTATTATTCCTGTGCGAGTTCCCATTTTGCGTATCATCATTCCAGCAGGCAGCGCCATCAGAAAATAGGCCCCGTAAACGACGGCCTGCATCAATGCAGAATGCGTTTTTGTTACTCCCATGCTCAATTGGAAATGCTTGTTGAGCACATCCATGACTGCACGGGCACCTCCCCACATGAAAAACAAAGATGTTATAAGTATAAAAGGGAAAATGTATTCTTTTGCCACAAGGCTTATTTTGGCATATTTGTCGTTTTGCTGCATTTTAAATTTTTATAGGTTAATAAAAGAATGCCACAAAGGTAGCGTTTTTTCTTGGCTTTGATATAGGAGCAGGCTTTGATTCATCTTGTAGATGTACGAAAAAAGGATATGCAGTATTGAAAAAGCGAATGTGATATTTTTTGTGGAACAGTAAAGGTACAAAAGAGAACGGCAACACACTCGATCGATGATGATGCGTTGCCGGTCTCTTGTTTGACTGTTTGAAAAAAGATTTTATCGAATGATGACTTTTTCAATCGAATGCTTATTGTCTGTAGTTGTGACTTTCAGGATATATATGCCATCAACAACGTTTTCAACGTTAATTGCATTGGTGTTTTTTCCGCCTGACAGTACGAGTTGGCCTGCCATGTTGGTCAACTCCACATTTTGGACGTTCCCATTTATATAAATTATTGAAGTTGCAGGATTTGGATATATGCTGATATCGGTAGCGTCTACACCAATGCTTGTCATTCCTGATGGGTTGGGCAGGAACAATAGTTTTACGTCGGCATACATTTCGGAAGCCGAATATCCGAAAATGCTGTTAGGGTCAAGACGCTCAGAATCGTCCCAAGTGGAGTCGTATCTTGAACGTTTCTTGTCGATCGAATAAGTCCCATATGTTCCGACAAATGACACCCCGCTTGAAACTGTATTGGAATGTTGCTTGTAAACCAGTATGGCAAGATTGCCACCGTTGTATTCGTAGGTTTCGGGCAATGATATGTTCCACTCGGTGTCGTCGGCTTTTATCGGGCAGTTTCCATCAAATACGAGGGTCATGTTGTCGGCCGGGATAGGAGCGTCGATGAGTTCGTCGATGTCGGTTTCGCACACCCACACTTTTATTGGTACGTCGGCATAACTTGTCGTTGCACTCGCCAATGGGAATGAGATGAGTTTGAGGTATCCTTTATCAACATTGATTTCATCTTTAAAATAGATCGTTTCGCAGATTGATTCGGATGACATGAATGACGCCGGCACTACATACAATTCGGAATCATGAATTCCTATCGTTGAGAATGTGCTTCCTTTTTCAAGCACGGTTATTGCCAATGTCTCGGATGTGTCATTGCTTTTGTTATCGTCCTGGTCGTATTCGGCTTTGGCATGAATGTTCATGTTCCCGGCTGTTGGCGGTGTGAATTTCAGTTCTACTGAGGCCGATTGCATTGAAGCCAAGTCAATGCCTTGTGCTTGTGCCAAGATTTCATTGTTTTCGTTCATGAGGTTTAATGTATAATCCGAACCGCTTATGTTGTTCTTGCCTTTGTTAATGAAAGCGAGCGAGAAAGTGCATTCTTGATTGGCTTCGGGGTAAGCATTTCCATTTAATGAAATTATTTCTATGTCGTCGGCCAATTTTTCTATTACCGATACATTGGCCTCCCATCCTTCGTAACGGCTCATGATATCCGACTTGAATACGAATGTCAACGCACCATCGGCATTTGAGGCTTCAAGCTCGGCAATGTCGGATGGTACTGTTTCAGAAGAGTATTTGCCAATCAATGCGGCTTCGGTGTTGCTGCCATTATAAATGCTCAAAGTGTCGGCGTAGGTATCGAGATAGAAACTTTTGAATTCTATTTTCACATAACCCGAATTGGACTCGGGAACTATTGTCAACGTGTCGTTTAGAGAGTTGGAATAATATGCATTAGGTCCTGCGTCGTCGTAGAACTTATATTCCATGCCGTTTTTAATTATGTCCCTACCGTTGTGCATAATAATCCAGTTGCTTGGTTTCACTATAATTGGGTCGGCAGTGGTTACGGCTCCGTTGCCCATGTCGTTAACAGCATAAATGGAGTAGGTGTAAGTGCCAAACCCCGGAGTGTCGACATATTGACGTGCTGTGGGGTCACTTATTTCAATCTCGGTTGAAGATGTTCCTGTGCTGCGCGTGATTATATATTTTGTAATACTGCCGGGATCAAAATTGCCGTTGTTCAGTCCTTTTTCAGGAGCCTCCCATGAAATGATAGCCGAGTTGTCGCCTTGTTTCACTTCGAATGACCGCACCTGTCCCGGAGCGTTGTCGCCGAGGTAAACCGTTATGTCGTCGCTGTCGACTCCGCCGTCACCGTTATCGTTGAATGGTATGACCCGGTAGGTGTACATGCCATCATCAAGACCGGCATCGTTGTAGGTCGATATTTTTCCGATGTCTCCGGCGGTCAAGTCGATTGTTGCGATATATTCCTCGTTTCTGAATATCTTTACGCCGTCGAGGTCGGTCAAGGGGTTTCCTTGTGCATCATGTTGAGGATTTGTCCATTGCAGTGTTATCACATTTTCGGTTGCTGACGCACTTCGGTCGGTCACTCGGTCGGGACTGCCGGCAGGGACATTGATATATGGTATGGCCATTCCGCTCAAGCTGTCGTCGCCGGTTTCTCCCATGCCGCCTATCTCGGTTGCTCTGCCTGTGTTGATGTCCACGGTGTACAACTTGTAGTCGCCACAATTTATCCAGTATAGGATGCGGTTGTTGTGGTCAAATTCCATCGATTGCGTGTAGGCAGCATTAACACCAGTATTGCCGATGAGACTGCATGACGCATTCTCCTTGTCAATTAGGTATAAGTTGTCATCGATTCCTATTCCGTACAATTTCCCGTCGAGGTCGCAGGCAAGAGCCAGCATGTATATATCGTTGGCCGAAGTGTCCGAGAAACGGGCTATAGTTGTGACTTCGCCTGTCTTGATGTCGATGGTTGCCAGTTCTTCGGCTCCATAAGCGATTGCATACATGACATCGGTTGTGTAGTCGTAAGCCATTTCGGTCAATTGCGAGCCTGCATTTGCAATTAAAGTGCGTTCTCCGGTATTCATGTCGATTGTGTATAACCCTTCCACCGACGATTGCGTGCCCGAAACAGTCACTTGGGCATACCATTTGTAATTGTAGTATGCTGCGGCATATACGTTCCCGAGTCGGGACTGGTCTGCGATCAGAGAAAGTTGTCCCGGATTGTCGGAAGAGAATTTCACCGGGCCCTTTACTGATGAATCGGGGTTGCTCGGTTGCCAGTTCCTATAGGCATAAATAGTTGTTTGCGCTTGTGTGGCCACTGTGACGCATAGCAACATCAATGACAAGAATAGTTTCATAATAAAAGAATATTAGGTGTATAAATATAAGATATTTCAAATATAGGTATTATAAATGACAATCTACTGATAAATAGAATGAATAATTAGGAAAATGTCTCTTTGAGAGGATTAATGTGCAAAACGTCAGGGCAGGTGATAAAAAATTGTGGCTTTTCCCATCGGAATATCATTATTCCTTAGAGGAAAGCCACGATTGTATTCAGGCCAAAATGTGCTTTATTGATTAAGCAACGAGTATTTATTTAATTCGGCCATAGTCAATTGGTATTGGTATTCCAGTTCAAGCATCTTGTTTTCGGCATTCAAGAAATAATTTACTTCTTGCAAGTAGTCGAGCAGAGAAATTTGTCCTCCTTCAAGAGCTTTTTCAAGTACCGAGTAGCAATTTTTGTCGCCTAATATTGACTTATAGGATTCAAATTGCTGCTTCAATGACACTGCTTTTTCAAATTGCGATTTTATTCGAGCCATTTCTGTTATTTGGCGGTTTTGCCGGGTAAGTTCATTTGCAACGGTTTCGGCCTTGGCTGCTTTCACCTTGTTGCGGTTGGCAAATAACGGGATTGAAGCACCTACGGTGAATCCGTTGAAACCGTCGCCTATTTCATTGGAATATTTATAGCCAATGTCAAATTTTGGAAACCATCCCATTTTGGCCACATTGTCGTCGGCTTCGAGCGCGTCGTTCAATTGATCATAATAATTGTTCTCCGGGTCGTTTCCCATATACAATTGTGAATACGCATCAAGTGTCAGGAATTCTTCGACAGGGTATTCTTCGATGTCGCTTATTGCCAGGCCTGTAAATTCATTCCCATTGTTAAGTGCATTCAAGTCGTCGATTATTTTATTCCTGCCAGTCTCCAGTTCTGAAAGTGCCTGAGAGGCATCGACTATCTCTATTTTCAGTTTGTTGAGGTCGATGATGCTGGCTTCCCCTTTTTGATAAGCTTCATAATATTTGTCATATAAGTTCTTATAGTTGTCGTATATGCTTTTTTGTACAGATATTTGCTTGTTGGCATTAATCAAGTCCAAGCATAAGTTTTTGGCCTGCATAAGAACTTCAAGGCGTTTCATTTCATGTGAGTAGGAGAGGGCTGTCATTTTAGAACGATTGGCACGCTTCCTTGCCGCGTATATTCCGGGCCATTCAAAACCTTGGGAAATACCGATAGCCCACTTGTCGCCTACTTCAGGAGCTCCAAACAAATATTCAAAATCCACTTTCGGGTCTTCCAAATAGTTGGAAGATGCTATTTCAATACTGTCGGCAGCAATGGATGATGCATTGGCCTTGATGTCGGTATTGTTGGATTGAATCGAGTTGATGATTGCATCGACAGGATTTTGCGCTGCAGCACCGATGCTGCATATCCCGTATAAACATATTGTTATGGCCAGTTTATTGTTTATTTTCATGCCTGTTTCGATTGTTTAGATAGTAAATTATCGGTACAACAAAAAGATTCAACACAGTGGAAGTCAGCAGGCCTCCAAGGATGACTATTGCCATTGGGCTTTGTATTTCGTTACCCGGTTCGGTGCTTTTTAAAGCAATGGGAATCAATGCCAATGCCGAAGACAAAGCTGTCATGATGATAGGATTGAGGCGGTCGATCGAACCTGTGTAAACACGTTCCACAAGTCCCATTCCTTCATCGCGCAGGTGGTTGTAGTGCGACATGAGCAGCATTCCGTTTCGGGTGGTGATGCCGAGCAAAGAGATGAATCCTATTATTGCCGGGATGTTCAATTCGCCCGAAGTGAAGAAAAGGATGAACACGCCGCCTATCATGGCAAGCGGCAGGTTGAGCAGCACCGTCAACGATTGCGAAGTGTTCTTGAATTCATGATAGAGCAACATGAACACGATGATGAGGGCCACAATCGATGCTATCGCGAGAGTCTGAGATGCTTTTGCTTCACTTTCAAATTGGCCTCCATAGACGATATAGTATCCTTCGGGAAGTTTCACGTCTTTTTCAATCTTGTCTTGTATGTCGTTGACTGCACTGCGAAGATCCCGTTCATGCACATTGGCCGACACGATGATTCTCCGGCTGACATTCTCCCGGTTTATGGTACTCGGGCCTTCAACCGATTGAACATCGGCAACGGTCGACAGAGGAATTTTACCTACATTGCTGTCAATCATTAGGTTCTTTATTTTCTCGATTCCGTTTCTGTCTTCCTCGGGTATTCGCAAAGTGAGATTGTAAGGCAATCCTTCATCATAGACAGTCGATACACTCTCTCCGGCCAATGTGATGTTGACGAATTGTGCGAATTGCGCCATAGTGATGCCGTATTTGGCCATTAATTCCCGGCGAGGGGTGATGTGCAGTTGCGGTCTTCCCACCTGCTGTTCAAGATTGATGTCGACAATTCCCGGCAGGCCGGTGATGCTTTGCTTGATTTGGCTTCCAATCCGGTATAGCTCATTCAGGTCATCGCCAAAAAGCTTTATCGCGATTTGCGCCTGTGAGCCTGAAAGCATTGCATCTATCCGGTGTGAAATAGGCTGTCCTATTTCAATGTTGGCTCCCGGAATCTCGGCCAATTTATGCCTCAATTCTTCAATCAATTCATTTTTTGAGCGACCCGATAATTCGTAAGGAGCTTCGATTTCAGACACGTTTACGCCGAAGGAGTGTTCCGATAGCTCGGCTCGTCCGGTTTTGCGAGATACAGTAGAGATTTCGGGCACGCTTAAAATTATCCTTTCGGCTTCACGCCCTATGCGGTCGGACTCTTCAAGCGAGACGCCCGGCATGAGGCTTACGTTGATTGTAAAAGCACCTTCATTGAAGGGAGGCAAGAAGCTGCGCCCAAGCGTGAAAAACAATCCTATTGCAATCAAGAACAGTCCGCCTGTACTGTACAGGATAGGACTTTTGTGCTTGAAACTCCATTCCAGTGCATGACGGTATTTTTTCTTGAGGAATGCTGCAACTTTCGATTCCCTGACATCTTTTTCGTCTTTGGTCTTTAACAGGTAGCTGCACAGCACCGGAGTCACGGTCAAGGCAACGATTGTCGATGCCAGCAGCGACACAATGAATGCAACGCCGAGAGGAATCAGCAAGCGTCCCTCCATGCCGCTAAGGAAGAACAATGGCAGGAAGCTGGCCATGATTATTAATGAAGAATTGAATATGGGCATACGCACCTCGCGGGATGCTTCGTTCACGATGTCGATTGTGGGACGTCGTTCATTCTCGGGCAAGGCTCTGTTCTCACGAAGCCGGCGGAACACATTCTCGACATCGACGATGGCATCGTCAACGAGCGAACCTATTGCAATGGCGATACCTCCCAATATCATGGTGTTTACTGTATAACCTATGTAATGCAGTATAATCATTGTAATCAACACCGATAGTGGCAAGGCAACAAGCGAAATGACGGTGGTGCGCGTGTTCATCAAGAACAAGAATAGTATTATCACCACGAATATGGCACCTTCAATGAGCGATTGCTGGATATTGTTTATTGAGTTATTTATGAAGCGGCTCTGCATGAATGTGTCGGTGGAAATGTGCAAGTCGGCCGGCAGGCTCTTTTTCATTGCATCGAGCGATGAAATTATCTTGTCGGTCAATTCATTCGTGTCGGAGTTGGGCTGCTTTGTTATGGTCAACGATACAGCCGGCTTCCCTTTTTCGGACGCTTCTCCGAGTTTTGGCATTTCCGATCCGATTTGCACTTTTGCTATGTCGTCAACGGTAATTATGCCAGCCGAGTCGCTTCGAACGACCGATTTTGCTATGTCGTCGAGGTTGCGGGTGTTTATGTTCCCTTTGATGATGTATTCGTTTCCATACTCATACAGGATTCCACCGCCGGCATTGTTGTTTATGTTTTGGGTGGCTTGTACCACTTCGTCCATCGATACGTTAAAGAACTTCATTTTCTCGAGGTCGAGTAGTATTTGATATTCCTTTATATCGCCGCCTATGACTTGGACTTCAGACACTCCACCAAGAGCAAGCAGACGCGGACGTATTGTACGATCGGCTATCGTACGCAGGTCGAGCATGGAAGTGCTGTCGGATGTAAGGCTTATTATGAGGATTTCGCCCATTATTGATGTTTGTGGCCCGAGTACCGGAGATTTAACCCCGGTCGGGAATTGGTCGCTCACTGTAGACAGTTTTTCCATAACCGTTTGGCGAGCTTGGTATATGTCGGTGCCCCAGTCAAATTCCACCGATACAGTTGAGAATCCTGTTGCCGAAGACGAGCGTACGCGACGCACATTTGTTGCACCGTTCATCACCGTCTCAATCGGGAAAGTGACGATTTTCTCAACTTCTTCGGGAGCATATCCGGGGGCTTCGGTCATCACTACAACCGTCGGAGCGTTTAAGTCGGGAAATACGTCTATTTCGGAATTGACTGTTACATATATTCCTAATAAGAGCAGAAAGCAAGTGACAATCAGAACGAGAATCCTGTTGCCAAGAGAAAAATGTATTATTTTGTTCAACATTTCTTATACAGGTTTTAATCGTTTTATATTTGATTGTCAGTGTTGGTGCGTATGTCCGGGAACTGCACCTGTGTTGGCAGCCATTTTTATTATTACTGCTCCTTCGGTTACTATTTCCATTCCCGGCTTGAGTCCCGACAGTATTTCAACATTTTTGCCGTCATTGTAGCCTGTTTTTACCAAATGTTTCTTATAACATTCGGCATCGACTTTCTCATAAACGAAATATTCGCCCTGTTCTTCGGTCAAGGCTTCCATTGGCAATGCCAGTACGTCATGTTTGGCCGTGCCTATTAGATATACTTCGGCATAAGAATTTGCTATGAAGTTTCCGGAATTGCGAAATTGGAAATATACCGGGATATAGCCGGGAACAGACGTGGCAGCTGGAGTGTCGGTTGATATCAACTTGCCGTTTACCGACGACATAGCCACCGTTGAATCGCAATATGACGGCTTGAAATTGGCTGAACGAATATACGGTAGGGCGTCTATATATTTTTGTGGGAGGTCAGCACGCAGCACAAGATTCGTATTTTGAGAAACAGATGCTATCGGCATGCCTTGTTCCACATATTCACCATCTTTCACATATAGTTTTGTCACTATGCCGTGAATTGCTGATATCGGAGTAACGTTGGTGGGGTTGAACGCGTTCTTTGCTTGTTCATAGTTCTCTTTTGCTATGTTGAAGTCGCGTTCCGAGATTATTTTTTCCTTGTATAGCGGAAGCAGGCGTTCATATTCCCTCCGGGCTGTTTCAAATGCGATTTTAGCACGTTCGGTCTCGTCTCCTCCAAGTTCAGAAGCAGAAATTGTACCTATGGCTTCTCCCTTAGATACGGCAGAGCCTTCGTTTAGTCCGTTCTTGAGCCGAATGATGCCGGGTTTGGTGGCCGATACGATGTAGTCGTCACCTTTTGCCGGCTCAATTTGTCCCGAGACTTTTATTATTTCGTTAAAGTCGGTCAATTGTAATTTAATGGTTTTTATCCCAAATCGTTCGGCTTTCTCGGGGTGGAAAACTATTTCATCTGATTGATGGGCCTTTTTGCCGTCATGGTTGTGTGCATCGGCTGCCGTTTCCTCGGCTGATTCGTGGTCATGGTTTTCATTGTTTCCGGAACATGAAGAGAAGCTGCCTATTATCAATATAGGCAATAAATATTTAAGTATTTTCATAAAATACCAGTTTTGTTAATTTGTAATTCAGATTGTTATTCGCTTGTTGATTGGTTTAAAAGAGATGCCAATCTTGTTGCGGTGGCGAGCGCAATCCGACGCACCCAGGCTTGAATAGCCCGGTTATGAGGTTTGAGTGCCAGTGTCTTGTGCCGGTATTATTTGATGTTTGGATTGGCGAAATGTCGATTAAGCATCCTGCAAGGATGGCAAGCCATGTAATCAATGGCAATATGTTGTTTTTCTCGGTATAAGGTTTGGAGATGCTCAACTTAAGCGAGCAATCTTTTTTTTCGGTAGATTTGTTACTTGTTCCATTGCAGCAATCATTGTCAATATGAAACCCGGCATTGCCGGCAACGGCCGTTTCCATATCTATCAATAAGTCATAGACATGAATCTCGCCGTTTGAAGAGTGGTGGTGGAACTGCACGACCGAACCTAACATTACGGCCGCTGCAACCAGAATTGAAATTGCTATGTTAACGATTTTATCCATCCGAGTGCAAAGGTAACAAGTAGCAAATGCATTTTGGTTGCAAAGTTGTGCGTTTTTTGAAATTTTATGATAAGAACAATTGAATTTGTTTGGTTTTGAGCAGGAATTGTTATCCGTTTAAGTCGTCATCATCTTCATCGTCGTCAAAATCCAAATCGAAATCGTAGAATGACATTTCTTCGGTGAAGTGTGCCAATTCGCGCCCTTCTTTTTTTGTGGGGCGTCCCAGGCCTTTTTGCCTGTTGACAAATCCGCTTATTTTCACCATGTCGAGCAGTTCGTATTGGTCTTTTGTCGTCTTGTTTATAAGATATTGTGGCACAAGCTTTGCCCCGACTCTTGCTTCGGTCAGTCCTATTACTTCAAATGTATATGTGACAGGCGGTTTTCTCACCGAAACCGTATCGCCCACTTTGATATTGCGCGAAGGCTTGATGCACACTCCATCTACCATGACCCGACCTTTCTTGCAAGCATCGGTAGCCATGCTGCGAGTCTTGAATATTCTTGTGGCCCACAACCATTTGTCTATTCGTTCCTCTTGTAGCATAAAATTATTTGTTGTTGAAATGTGTCATGGTGAAACTTAAGCCAGAAAGGCAGAAACTTTTTATGGCTTCTATCGCGACTTGTGCACGTTCGTTGAGTGAGGTTTGCTCTTCGGAAGAAAGATGTCCCAATACATATTCTATCTGAGCGCCGCGCGGAAAATCGTTGCCGATGCCAAAACGCAATCTTGCATAGGCCTCGGTTTGCAACATCAATGCGATGTTCTTTAAACCGTTGTGGCCACCGTCGCTGCCTTTCCCTTTTAAACGTATTGCTCCGAATGGGAGGGATAGGTCATCGACTATGACAAGAATGTTTTCTAAAGGGATATTCTCTTTGTTTTTCCAGTATCTCACGGCCTCTCCGCTTAAGTTCATGTAGGTCGATGGCTTTAATAGGATGAGATTCTGGTTTTTTACCCTTAAAGATGCGACATCTCCATATCGTTGAGTACTAAAAGTAATATTGGATGCCTTTGCAAAGGCATCCAATATACTAAATCCTATGTTGTGACGGGTGTTCTCGTATTCGCTTCCGATATTTCCCAGTCCTACAATCAGATATTTCATTGTTTAAGCAAATGTTTTTTATTGTTGCGCCAACGCACAAGTGTATATTAATTAGTTGTTGTTGGCATTGGCTTGAGCACCACGAGCGGCACGAGTCAATTGAACTGCGCAAACGACAGCTTGCTTTGCATTGACGATTTCATAGTCTGGGTAATGCAATTCGCCAACTTTGAGCGATTGACCCAACTTGATGTTGTCAACATTTACTATGACACGTTCAGGAATTGCAGTAAAGATAGCTTTTACTTTCAATTTCTTCATTGACAAAGTCAATTTACCACCGGCTTTTACACCTTCGGCGTGACCTTCAAGTTTAACAGGAACGTTCATTACGACCGGTTTCTTGTCGTTTACTTCAAGGAAGTCGATGTGGATTACCTTGTCGGTAACAGGGTGTGTCTGCAAGTCCTTGAGGACTGCGTTGATTGTTTTGCCATTGAAAGTGAGTTCAATAGCGAAGATGTCGGGAGTATAAATCAATTTCCTTACATCTTCTTCTTTTACTATAAGGTCGGTAGTGATGATAGCGCGGTTGTTGGCAATCTCTACCAATTTTTGTCCCGGTTCCAATGTTCCTTCGAAAGGAAGGTTTACGATTTCGCCTCCGTTAAGTACTGCAGGAATTTTAGCTACTTTACGAAGGTCCTTGCTTGCTTTCTTTCCAAGATCGATTCTTGGTTCTGCGTTAAGTTTGAATGTCTTCATTGTAAAATATGTGTTACTAAAAATTAAGTTTGTTGCTTCTCAATTTCCCATCACACGGAATTAAAAAAAGCGGTGCAAAGATAAGAAAAATAATTGATATTCCAATTGCCCGGTCATCACTTTCGGCAGAAATCGATAAATTTACAGTATTTGCAATTATGCTCGTTGTGAGTCTGCCTGAATGGGATGTCGGCATTGAATATTTCTTTAAGCACTTGTTCAAGTTGCTCGTTGTAAGAATCATTTATTTCATGAAAGTCATATATTTGCTTTTTGTCGATTGCGAAGCCCGAGTTGTCGATGTTTTTAATTGTGTATATTATCGGTTGTATGGGCGTGTCGCCGGTGTTGTGCAGTGTAGCATACACGTTGCAGTATAGCATGAGTTGCAGCATGGCCTTGCGTCTGTCGCTCGACTTGTCGTCGAACATTTGGCTCACTGTCGTGGCTCTCGTGTTGTCCTTTCCCGTCTTGTAATCAATTATGCGTATTACTTGCCGGCCATCAGGGTCATTGATGCAATCCACGCGGTCGATGTATTGTTTTATGTTTACGGCGAAACCGTCGGGGAACTTCCAGTGCAACTTTTCCTCCTTTTCGCATTGAAGCAGGGTAAACGGTTGTCCTTTCTCGTAGTTAAGGACACGTTTTATCAACATGAAAATCGCACTGCCTATCAGGTATGTTTCTCCCGACAAGACTTCGGTGCATCCATCTTTACGATTGAGGTATTCTTTGTTTATCGTGAAGTTTATCAGTTTCATGATGTCGTCGGGTCGCTTGAGGATATTTTCTATTATTGCGGCATCGATATATACTCCGTTGTCTTGCTTTTTGCCCGACGTGGTGTAAAGTTGCTGTAGAACGGCGTGAATGATTGTGCCGAGTGTGCTCGAATCCATGAACTCAATCATGTCGTCGGCAATGTTCAGCTTTTCTACTTTTTCAAAGTAAAACGCCACGGGGCAATTGATGTAATGGTTTATGGCGCTTGCCGATAGGTATTCGTTGCTTCCGTCGGTCTGGTACTTTTTCAATATTTGCATTATTCTGTCATTCTTGGGGATAGACAGGGTTATGTCGTCGGGGGCATACACGTTGAAGCCTGCATGTATGAGCTGTATGTGCGACTGTGGATATAATGTCTGCAACTGGTAAACAAAGCGGGAAGGTTCTCCCGACCCGATTGACTGTGTCCTTGAGTCGAACAGAAGGAATACTCTCTTTGCACGGCTTATCATCCTATAGAAGTAGTAGGAATACATGCACTCTTGGAATTCGATGGTTGCCATGCCATAGCCTTTGCGCAGGTTGTGGGGGATGAATGATTTGGAGTAGTGCTTGCGTGGGAATATTCGTTCGTTCATGGATAGAATCATCAGATTGTCAAAGTCGAGGCATCTTGTCTCGAGTATACCCATAATTTGCAACCCGTTGAGCGGCTCTCCCTCAAGTGCTATCGTAGCCGAAGACAAAGCTCTGTCGACCAAATAGAAGAATGTGCTGTTGTTCATCGGGATTTCGTATTTGCCGACAATCGAGGCAAGTTGGTTTAATTTGTCGACATAGGCTGCGATGAATCCCAGGTCTATTGAATTTTCGGCCATGATTTGGGAATCGAGCAGATATTTCTCGGCAAAATTGATGATGCGCTTTAAATATTTTACGAGTTCGCCCGGCTCTGATGTGCTCGTAATGGGAGTGAAGATGTAATTCAATGAAGGAGCTATTTCATTGACAATCGATGCACTCACATAAAAGAGGTTGTATTTTGTTATGTGCGAGATGAGGCACGCCACCTCGTTGGGGGCAACGAGTTTGGTGTAGGGGTGCGACGTTATTTCGCGAATGTCTTCATGGAAATAGCAGAATTCTCCATTTTCTTTCCTTGCCTGCTTGTGCAGCTTGGCTATTTGCGAAATAAGCAGGGCAATGCTCGAATTGCGAAGAGGGTAACCCATCGTTATGTTTACGTTGCTTATCTTGCTGTTTATCGAGTCAAGCAGCGGGACGAGCATGTTTTCTTCGGGCAGGACTATTGCCGTTTCGGTGGCATTTTTCGGGTTTGGAATGTCGCCGTCGGCAATCAGTCGGTCGATGATGTCGCGAGTGTACTTGGCTTGTCCTATATTTGATGGTAGACCTATGGCATGAATTTCGGGAAATGCAGTTATAGGATTTTCTTTTATGTCGAGCCGAGACTTGAACATGTCTACGTTGCGCCCGACAAACCATGATGCCTTGTTGCGCCTGTCGGTCAATGCCGGCGAGTTGTAGTCCCAGTAATAGTCGGCAATCCCTTTTTGTCCGAGAAGTTCGAAGATTTTTAATTCGGATGTAGACAATACGTTGAACCCGATAAATACATAGCAGTTGCACCTGAAGTCGGATACGCTCATTTTTCGAATCGTGTCGACTGCATTTTTATATATTTTTCCTGAGTATGAAAGTCCGGTTTGTGCAACGGCCGAGTTGAACGCTTTGTAAAGGTCGTGCAATATTTCCCACAGGCTTAAGAATTTCTTCACACCTGAAGAGCCTTTTTGCATGTTGGCCCAAAAGTCCTCGGTGCTTTGGAACCGGTGCACGTTTGTCTTGCCGAAATATCGTTCTATAGTGTCGAGTTGCTCTTGCGTGAGATAATTTGCTTGAAGGTCCTTGAGATCCTTGACGTTGCAGAATACTTGCTCGGGCTCGACAAGATACTTGTCTACGTCATTAAAATCGTTCAGCAAGGTGTCGCCCCAATAAGCAAATTTGTCGAAGTTTTCGGCATTGTCGCCCATCAACCGCGCATATTCTCGGTATAGCATGAGCAGTGCTTCGATTTTTGTAATTTCTACACTGCCTGTTATGTCGCAGACAAACTGGGAAATAGATGTTATTTCGGGCATTATGAACGGCTTGCCTTGTGACAATTCCATAAGTTCCTTGGTGAAAAAAACACCGCTTCGTCTGTTTGGAAATATGAAACAAATGTCTCGCAGCTCGTCTCGCTTGTTCTCATAGAATGCTTTGGCCACAAGTCTTAGAAATGGAGTGGCTTGACTGGGATAGGGCATTGCAGTTACCGTTTTATCAATATTGTCATTTTTATGGCAAAGTCAAACAGGATGATTTTGCCGTTACCGTTGCCTTGTATGTCTCTTGCTGCATTTTCTGTCTCGTGCAGCATGCGTTCGGCATTGGCGTCGTTTATGAAAGGAGCGAATTTTGTGCTGAATTGCTCTTCGGCTTTGTTCAGATAATTCAGTTCGCTGTTATGGAAATTGTAAATGTAGTTTTCCCTGATCATCCTTGCCATATAAGCCAAGAAACGCTTTGTTTTTTCGCGTTTGAAATTATTGACATTTTCCGACCACGATTTCAATGATTTCAAGTCGCGGGAGTAAGCAAGACGCATCAGAGAAATGAACATTTGGAAAAATTCCTTGTTTTCGCTGTCAAGAGCCATGTTCTCTTCGGCAGTCAATATGTTTCCGTCGGCAGGAGCGGCTACGGCCAATGCATCTTGTAGCGTCATGTTGTATTTGCCGCGAAGGTAAGTTGCGACTTCGTCGGTGGATAGCTTTTTCAGCTCTATTTGTTGTAACCTTGAATATATTGTGGGGAGAATTTCTTTGGGATTGTCGCTCACCATGATAAAGATGGTGTCGGGGAAAGGCTCTTCTATTATTTTCAGCAGCTTGTTGGCACATTCTTCATTCATTTTCTCCGGCAGCCACAAAATTAGGATTTTGTATTTTGCCGAGTAAGAGGCATAGCTCATTTTTGTTATGATGTTTGTGCTTTCGCTTGCATAGAATTGCGGTTGAGCGTTTTCATTGGATAGCTCTCTGAGCCAATGTTCGTAATTCTCGACAGGGTCGGTCAACAGGAAATGTTTCCACTCCTCGATGTAGTCGTCTGAAGTAGGTTTGCTGTTGCTGCGGCCTTTTATCACAGGGAAAGAAAAGAACAGGTCGGCATGGTTGAAAGTTTGGTGCTGGATGCAGGAAGGGCATTTGCCGCAAGAGTCGCCGTTGATCTTGTGTTCGCAATGGATGTATTGCGCTGCGGCTCTTGCGAGAGCCAGTTTTCCTATGCCTTGCGGACCGGTAAGTAGCAGGGCGTGAGGTATTCTGTCGGCATCTATCATGCGCTTCAATTGCTGTTTTGCAGTCTCGTTCCCTATGATGTCGTTGAATTTCATTGTCGGTTTCTATTTTTCAATAAAGCTCTTTCACGATGTTGCGGACGCTCTCGGTGGCATTGAGCGAGTAGAAATGTATTGTTTTTTCGCCCGAAGCCAGTAACTCTTTTACCTGCATTTTGCACCATTCCATTCCGATTATCTTTGCGGCTTCGTTGTCGGGACATGCGCTAAGTTCATTGGCTAAGTCGTTCGGAAGGTCTACATGGAAAACTTTTGGCAATACTGTCAATTGTTTTTTGTTGATTATTGGCTTGATTCCGGGAATAATGGGGACATTGATTTTCATTGCGCGGCATTTCTTCTTGAATTCGAAAAATTTCTTGTTGTCGAAGAACATTTGTGTCACTATGTAGTTGGCTCCCATATCCACTTTGTGCTTAA
Source organism: uncultured Prevotellaceae bacterium (assembly GCA_905207705.1). GTDB lineage: Bacteria > Bacteroidota > Bacteroidia > Bacteroidales > Muribaculaceae > Avimuribaculum. The sequence continues at coordinate 350,739 of CAJLMA010000002.1, read as the reverse complement.
GGTGGATTAAATCTATGTCCATGTTTGGCGCCTCGTCATGCTTTTCCGGGTATCCGGCCACGCCATAAGAGAACTTGTTGTCGTTTATTATATCCATCTTTGACCCGTCAATGAAGTAGCCTTTATTGAAGTTGTTCACTTGCTCTTCGAGTTCACAGGCATGGCTGTAACCGTTTTCTACCGGGACAAAGAAGTTTTCATGCTTTGCCTTGTCGCCCCTGAGTAGCAAAAGGTTGTCTATCCCGAGAAAATTGAGGTCAATCAAGGCATATTCGGTTTCGGTCTTGGTGAACCCGCTGCAAATGAGATGAGGCACGGCCGGTATCCCATATTTTTGCTGAATAGCGGCTGCCACGGCAACGGTTCCCGGACGGCTTCGCTCGGATATGCGTTGGTATAGTCCGTCGGGGGTGCTTTTAAATACCATTTCGCTGCGGTGGGTGGTGATATTTATGTACAACGGGTCAAACTCGATCAATTTGTCTATATTGGAAAACAGTTGCGAAATACCTTTCCCCTTTAGGGGAGGAAGGACTTCAATCGAGAATCCTGGCCCGTTGTGTGAATTTATTCGGTCTAAGATATTCATAAGAGAATGGGTTTTCGTTCTTGACAAAGGTAACTAAAATCGGTGAAATTATTGCAGGAATCATTTGTCATAACGTAAAGGAAGCAGTGGGCAAAGCCAAATTGGTATATGTATTGATGAAGTCCGTGGAGAAATTATCATCGCATTCCCCACGGACTTTTGCAAAAAAAGGTATTTTATCTCTCCGACTTATATGTCAGTGTTATGTCAATTACGGAACAAGGCGGCTATCCACTCAGGTATGTCTATTCCATGCTCTTTGATGTTTTCCAGACAACTTTTGCCTGCTGATGTCAACTTGAAATACATTTGACGCTTGTCGAGCTTGCCGAGTTCACGTTCAATAAGACCCTTGTCTTCGGCCGAACGAATAACCTTTGAAGTATGTGATGGTGTCAGCCCTGTGCATGAGGTAATTGAGCTTGCAGTCACTGTTTCGTTGCCGATGCTGCATAGTACCATTGCCTCGTTGAGTGTCACCCCGTATGATTCTTCCAGATGGTTTTCAAGTTCGGATAGGGTTTTCATCAAGTCGCGCATAACGCAAATGCAAGGTATCTTTTCCATAGTTTTAAATAAACAAGTTCATATTTGCGTCATTGGCGCGATCCATGTATGTAGCTACTCCGCCTATTGTCACATTGTCAAGCAATTCTTCCCGGGTAATGCCCATCACGTCCATCGACATTTGGCAAGCGATGAATTCTACTCCGTTGTCGATGGCTTGTTGGCGGAGAGATTCGAGTGAATCCACACCTTTGCGCTTCATTATCATGCGCATCATTTTTGATCCAAGTCCGCCCATATTCATTTTTGATAGCTTTAATTTGCGAGAGTCTGATGGTAGCATGAATCCGAACATCTTTCCAAACAGGTCTTTCTTGACTGCAGGTTTCTTTATCTTCTTTATTGCATTCAATCCCCAGAACGTGAAAAATATGGTCACTTTCTCGCCCGTGGCGGCAGCTCCGTTGGCAAGCACGAACGTGGCAAGAGTTTTGTCCAAGTCGTCGCTGAAAAGAATTAATGTTTTGCCTTTGCCTCCTTGAGCCGCTTTCCGTTCGGCATCTGTTTTAGGCATAGCTTTTTCTATCCACACTCGGTATATTCCGTTGGCTTCAGCTTTTTCAACAAATCGGTTGCCGGTAGTGCGGCACCATGCTTCTGCATCGCGAGGGAAGCCGGCATCGGTCGCGCTTATTTCAATGCATTGTCCGGGTTGTAAAGTTTCCATGCACTTTTTAAGTTTCAATATCGGTCCGGGACATTGCACTCCGCATGCGTCAATTTTTATAGTGTTGGACGGTGTGGGTTGAGGCTTGTTTTCGGATTTTGGTGTACAAGTGGCATTTTTTGATGGTAAGGAGACTGTTGCTGTTGCAGCTTTGTAAGTTTTGATTCCGCCTATCAAGTTGCGTACTTCTTTGAATCCGTTATCTTTTAGAATGTTGCTTGCCAAGTATCCTCGCAGCCCGATGCCGCAATATACCCAAACAGGTTTGTCGCTTGGAATTTCATTCAAATGTGCGCGTAAATCGTCGAGAGGCATGTTAATCGCATCGTTGATGGCTCCCAATTTGAACTCGTCGGTCGTCCGAACATCTATCAAAGTGACATTGCTCAAATCGGCATCCCTGAGTTCACGCCAATACAGCGGATTCATTTTCCTGTTAAGGATATTGCTTGCGACATAGCCGGCTATTGCAACAGGGTCTTTAGCTGACGAGAACGGGGGAGCGTAGGCATGTTCCAGCTGTACAAGGTCGTGTACTGTACCGCCGTGTTTAATTACCATGGCCAATTCGTCGATACGCTTGTCAACTCCGTCGAAGCCTACAATTTGTGCCCCGTACAGTTTTCCGTCGGTCGGTGAAAATGTGACTTTGATGGCCATTTGCAAAGCTCCGGGATAGTACCCGGCGTGTGAAGCCGAGTGGGTGGTTGAAGAAAGGTAAGCAATCTCCATCTGTTTCAACCGTTTTGCCGGAAGCCCGGTGGATGCGACGGTCATGTCAAATATTTTGGCTATTGAAGTTCCGATGGAACCTTCATACTTCACGCTGTTCCCAAACACAATATTGTCGGCAACTATGCGAGCCTGTCGGTTAGCCGGCCCGGCAAGGAAGTTGAGCCACGGCTTTCCCGTAATCGGATGAGGAAATTCTATGGCATCACCTACGGCATATATTGTATCGTCGGAAGTCTGCAAGTATTCGTTTACCCAAATCCCTCTCATCTCGCCTAATTTAAGTCCTGCTTCGGATGCCAATCGTGTTTCGGCTCGTACGCCGATTGAGAGAATTACCATGTCGACTTGCATCTGTGTGCCAGATTTGAACATGACATCGATGCCGTCGGACGAGCGTTTGAATGCCTCTACGGCTTGCTTTAAATACAGTTTTACGCCTTTTTGCAAGAGATGTTCGTGCACGAGTGCGGCCATCGAGTAGTCGATGGGTCCCATTACTTGGTCGGCCATTTCAACTACCGATACTTCTATTCCGGCGTGCACCAGGTTTTCGGCCATTTCCAATCCTATGAAACCGCCACCCACAATGACAGCGCGGCGCACCGAGTGCTTGTTGATATATTGTTTTATGCGGTCGGTGTCATTTACATTTCTCAAAGTGAATATACCATCGGTATCAATACCATCCAATGGAGGGCGCACGGGCGATGCTCCCGGAGATAGCAATAATTTATCGTAGTGTTCCTTATATGTTTTGCCGTCTGACGTGCGCACGGTTACTTCTTTTTGTTCCCGGTCGATTGCGGTTACTTCCGAGTTGATGCGTACATCGATATTGAAACGTCTCCCGAATGCTTCGGGAGTTTGCACAAATAAACGTTCGCGCTCTTTAATTATCCCACCTATATAGTAGGGCAGTCCACAATTGGCATATGATATGTATGCTCCTTTCTCAATAAGAATAATCTCGGCTTTTTCGGTATTTCTGCGGATGCGTGCCGCTGCTGTGGCTCCTCCGGCGACTCCTCCTACTATGATAATTTTCATACTGCAGTTTATTTTTTGTTGTTAATATTTTCCTGTGTAAATTTTTTACAAAGAAAACAGATAATTTCCGATTAATAAAATTTCCATTGGAAAATATTCCATAAGTTAACAATTATTATGGTCTTTGACCGTTATCATGCCCATTTATTTCGTTAATTGGGGATTATGTTGATGTGGTTCTTTGCCGCAGTGCGAATATTGTACCGCCATGAAATGGGGATGTAAACGTATTTTAACACTTGTCTGATGCAAGATTTTGCCATATTCTGGATTTATATATACAAATGCAAATTATCAACTAACGAAAATTAGGGTCTTAATTATAATTTGTGTATTCATGATTTTGGTCAGATTAACTTTTTAAAATATGATGAATAAGGTGAAAATATTCGTATCTTGCGGAATATTGTTGATGTCATCTTGCAAGGCGATGAAGGAATTAACATTATCGGATATAGAAGGTGAGTGGAAGATTGTCGAGGTTCATGATTCAACTCTCAATGTGAACAGTGCGGTTTCTGAGCCGTTCATAGGATTTGACACTAAATCGGGACGTGTCTATGGGTGCAGCGGTTGCAATCGCATTATGTCATCTTTTGACTTGAGTTCTGCACCCGGCAGGCTTGAATTAAGTCAGATTGCCGGAACCATGATGGCTTGTCCCGATATGGAAATGGAATCTATGATACTTTCAACGCTGTCCCATGTGAAAAGTTGCCGTAAGGGCCTGGAAGAACAGATAGTGCTGTGCGATTCTACCGATACGCCATTGATGGTTCTTAAGAAGAGGTTTGATAATATGTCTTTCTCGGAACTGGATGGGAAATGGAACATAGCTTCGGTTTATGGAGAAGAACTTCAGGATGATGTGAGCCGCAAGCCTTTTATTGTTTTTGACATTAAGAAAAGTATAATAAGTGGCAATGCCGGATGTAATAATTTTAAAGGAAAGTTGAAAATGGTTCAAGACGACAAACTTTCCATTGAAATGTCGGGTATTGTTACGACGCGGATGTATTGTCCGGAAATGGACATAGAAAATAATATTTTGTCGGCTCTGAACAGTGCGAGAATTTTTGGAAGGGTGGATGGCGGAAAAGTTGCGCTTTACACGTCTGGAGGCATTAAAGTTTTAGAGCTGATTAAAGAATAATTGAAGTGATGAAGCATTTAAAAGTTATTTTAGCAGGAGTTGCCGCATTGGCGTTATCGGCTTGCGGAGAAAAAGGAAGTCTTGTGGGCATGTGGATTCAGCCTGTGCCGGGTATGGGCGGAATTGAGCAAGGATTCATGTTGAAAGCTGACGGAAAAGCTTTTTCTGTAAACATGTCCACGCTTTCTTATGAGGCATGGCAAGAGAAAGACAATAGGCTTATTCTCTCGGGAAAGAGTATGGGAAATCATCAGACAATAGAGTTTTCTGATACTTTTGATATAGAAAAGCTTACGAGCGACAGTCTGATCTTGAGAAAAAATGACTTAAAGTTGGAATATGCCAGATGCGACAGTGATACTATTCCGGCAACACTAATTCTTCCTGCCAAGGTGAAGGGCGAGGTTGAAGGGGTATTAATTATTGGTCACGAAGTGAGGGAATTGTCGATAGAAGGAGACTCTTGCCGCTATTGGATCGTAGACAAGACAGGCAACCTCATTCATCGATATGATTCTGTCACTAAGGGAAGTAAAAACGGGAAACCTGTTTTGGTTCGTTTGCAAGTTGTCGATGCAGGCAAGCCGGATTATGGGTTTGCCAAAAATTATGATAGGGTATTGGATGTCGTAGAAATCGAGTCGATGGCATTGTGTGACAAATGATGATTATAGAGTAGCGTGCCCATTTAGGTACGCTACTGTGCCGGCAAAGAGTTGAAGCCATAGGAAGACATATTTGTGCAAACAGTATGCTTTATTGCATTTGGATTAACCTTTTTTATACTAAAATTGCGGAATTGTGTTTTGTAACATAAAAAATAATAGCACAAATAGAAAATAAATTTATAATTTGCGTCCGCTTTTGTAGCAAGTATAAGAAATTTTCAATTTAAAAACTGATAACATGAAAGTTTACGAAACCAACGAAATTAAAAACATTGCTCTTTTAGGGAGCAAGGGTGCAGGGAAAACCACACTCGCCGAAGCTATGCTTTACGAGTGTGGAGTTATAAAACGCAGAGGTACCGTAGAAGCCGGAAATACAGTGTGCGATTATTTTCCTGTGGAGAAAGAATATGGTTATTCAGTATTTTCAACGATTTTTTACGCAGAGTTCCTAAATAAAAAATTGAATGTCATCGATTGTCCGGGAAGTGACGACTTTGTGGGCAACGCGATAACGGCTTTGAATGTTACCGACACGGCAGTGATAGTAATTGACGGACAGTACGGAGTAGAAGTGGGAACTCAAAACATATTCCGCGTTACCGAACAAGAAAACAAACCTGTGATTTTCGCAATAAACCAACTCGATGGGGAAAAGTGCGATTATGACAGTGTTATTCATCAAATGAAAGAGGTATTCGGGCCTCGCGTAGTGCCTATCCAATTCCCGATAGAGTGCGGGCCTAATTTCAATGCGATGATTGATGTCTTGTTGATGAAGAAGTATTCCTGGGGTCCTGACGGTGGTGTCCCGACCATCACAGAAGTGCCTGCCGAGTATCTTGACAAAGCAAAAGAATTGCAAAAGGTTCTTGTCGAGGCCGCTGCCGAGAATGACGAATCATTGATGGATAAATATTTTGAAAGCGGGACATTGACCGAAGATGAAATGCGTGAAGGAATCAGGAAGGGCCTTGTTGATCGCAGCATATATCCTGTATTCTGTGTCAGTGCATTGAAAGACATGGGTGTTCGTCGCATGATGGAATTCTTGGGCAACGTCGTGCCGTTCGTGCAAGACATGCCGGCTCCGTCCGACACCGAAGGAAATGAGATAAAACCTGATTCAAATGGCCCGTTGAGCTTGTTCGTGTTCAAGACGTCGGTAGAACCGCATATCGGAGAGGTTTCCTATTTCAAGGTGATGTCGGGAACGTTAAAGTCTGGTGTTGACTTGGTAAATGTCAACAAGGGAAGCAAGGAACGCTTGGCACAGATATTCTGCACTTGTGGGCAGATAAGAACGCAGGTTGATGAAATCAAGGCCGGCGACATAGGTGCTACAGTAAAGTTGAAAGAAGTCAAGACCGGCAATACGCTTAATGAAAAAGGCTTTGAAAGCAAGTATGACTTTGTGAAGTATCCCGAGCCTAAGTATTCTCGCGCCATAAAACCTGAAAATGAAGCTGATTCTGAAAAATTGAATGAAATACTCAACAGAATGCACGAAGAGGACCCGACATGGATAGTTGAGCAATCAAAAGAATTGAAGCAGACTATCGTTTCGGGGCAAGGTGAATTCCACTTGCGTACATTGAAATGGCGTATTGAAAACAATGAGAAACTTAACATAAACTTCATAGAGCCGCGCATTCCTTATCGTGAAACCATCACTAAGGCAGCTCGTGCAGATTATCGCCATAAGAAACAATCGGGCGGTGCGGGCCAGTTTGGCGAGGTGCATCTTATCATAGAGCCTTATGAGGAAGGCATGCCTAAGCCTGAAACATACAAATTCAACGGCCAAGAGTACAAGATGAACATAAAGGATTGCCAGGTGATTCCTCTTGAATGGGGCGGCAAGCTCGTTATTTACAACTGCATTGTGGGCGGAGCAATCGATGCAAGGTTCATCCCTGCTATCGTAAAAGGCATAATGGATAGGATGGAACAAGGTCCGTTGACCGGTTCGTATGCTCGTGACGTGCAAGTGTGCATATATGACGGAAAGATGCACCCGGTTGATTCAAATGAAATTTCATTCCGCCTTGCAGGTCGTCATGCTTTCAGTGACGCGTTCAAGAGTGCAAATCCGAAGATTCTTGAACCTGTTTACGATGTAGACGTGCTTGTTCCTGCCGATAAAATGGGCGATGTGATGAGCGACTTGCAGTCGCGTCGTGCAATTATCATGGGCATGAGCAGCGAGAAAGGTTTTGAGAAGATTTCGGCAAAAGTTCCATTGAAGGAAATGTCGACTTATTCGACAGCCTTAAGCTCCATAACAGGAGGCCGCTCTTCGTTCTCGATGAAATTTGCATCTTATGAACTTGTGCCTTCCGATGTTCAGGAAAAGCTGCTTAAGGCTTATGAAGCAACTAAGGGCGATGAAGATTGACAAGTGACTTGAAAGTTACATTTTTTATAAAAAATTATATTAGTAAATCCGGCTTCACTGAGTGGAGTCGGATTTATTTCTTAAATAAATATAATTGAAAACATTTTGCTTATAAAATTTTTTGCGTTCACATTATTTTGTTAATTTTGTGCCATATTGTTAATGTAAACTCATGTCATATTTGTATTTTACACGAGTTGCGTGAGGAAAATAACGATATGAATAAAAGGAGTTAGGCAATGAAGAAATCGACTATTTGGCTGCTTACCATAGTTATGGCATGTACTTTCATGGGACTGCTATATGTGCAAATCATGTATATGGAAAACATGATAAGGATGCGTAATGAGCAGTTTTCAGAAGTCGTGAAGCGCAGCTTGTATGGAGTGTCAAATGCTTTGGAGCAAGATGAGACAAAACGTTATCTTGAAGAGGATATCAACAGGGTGTCGAATTTTTATACCGATTTCACTAATAGTTCGACAAAAAGTTTCGAATATTCGCTCAAGTCTCCCGACGGAACATCCAATTACAGGATAAAAGGGACGTTAAATGCCATCAATACCGAGCCGGGCGACAATGTAAAAGGGTTAAGCGACAGTTACAGCAACATGCAGAAGATACTTAAAGGTCAGTATCTTTATCAACAAGGCGTGTTGAACGAAGTGATTCTCAATATTCTTGCCCAAGCGTCCAACCGACCCATAGAGGAGAGGGCCGATTCGGCGGTTGTGAGGAAATATCTGCAAGTAGAGCTTGAAAGCAACGGCCTTGACCTGCCGTTTGAATATGCTTTGGTGACACGTAACGGCACAGTCATATATGAATCGGCCAATTTTGATGCCGATGAACGAGAAGATACATATTCGCAAGTCGTTTTTCCAAACGACCCGGTAAACAAGATGAATTACTTGAAAGTCATGTTCCCAACAAAGAGCGATTACATATTCTCGTCGATAAAATTCATGGTGCCGTCGTTTGCGTTCTCGTTTATTTTGCTGGCAGTATTTCTATATACCATAATTTTGGCCTTTAGGCAGAAGAAGTTGACCGAGATGAAGAATGATTTCATCAACAACATGACACATGAGTTCAAGACACCTATATCGACAATATCGTTGGCTGCGCAGATGTTGAATGACGACAGCGTGAGGAAGAGCCCGATGATGATGCAGCACATTTCGACTGTCATCAACGATGAAACAAAACGTTTGAGGTTTCAAGTTGAGAAGGTGTTGCAGATGTCGATGTTCGACAAGCAGAAAGCCACATTGAAATTACAGGAGGTCGATGCCAATGCAGCTATAGCCAACATAGTGAACACTTATAAAATAAAGGTGGAAAAATATGGTGGCAAGATTGAATCGCAGCTCGATGCCGAGGATTCGATAGTCAATGTCGATGAAATGCATTTTACAAATGTGATATTCAACTTGCTCGACAATGCGCTTAAATACCGACGAGATGATGTCCCGTTGGAGCTGAAAGTCTCGACACGCAACATTGGCGACAACCGCATTGAAATCGTAATAGGCGACAATGGCATAGGCATAAAGAAAGAGGATCAGAAGAAGATTTTTGAGAAATTCTATCGTGTCTCCACCGGTAACAGGCATGATGTGAAAGGATTCGGTCTCGGGCTTGCTTATGTACACAAGATGATAACTGAACTGAAAGGTGACATACGGGTTGAAAGTGAGCCTAATGTCGGTTCAAATTTCATAATAACATTACCATTATTAAAATAATAAATATATCATTATGGAAGAAAGATTGCGTATCCTGCTATGCGAAGACGATGAGAATCTTGGCATGCTTTTAAGGGAATATTTGCAGGCGAAAGGATTCAATGCCGATCTTTTTGCCGATGGTGAAGCCGGATACAAGGCTTTTTTGAAAGGAAAATATGACTTGTGCGTGCTCGATGTGATGATGCCTAAGAAAGACGGATTTGCGCTTGCCCAGGAAATCCGCACTGTGAACAGTGAAGTGCCCATCATATTTTTGACAGCCAAGTCGCTCAAGGAAGATGTGTTTGAAGGCTTCAAAATCGGAGCTGACGATTATATCACAAAGCCGTTCAGCATGGAAGAGCTTGTGTTCCGTATTGAAGCCATCTTGCGTCGCGTAAAAGGCAAGAAGGGCAAAGAGATTACAATGTACAAGATAGGCAAATTTACATTCGACACGCAGAAGCAGGTGCTGATGGTCGATGACAAAGTGACAAAATTGACGACCAAGGAGTCGGAACTCTTGAGTCTGTTGTGTGCGCATGTTAATGAAATTCTTGAACGTAATTTCGCGTTGAAGACAATATGGATCGATGATAACTATTTCAACGCACGCAGCATGGACGTTTATATTACAAAGTTGCGCAAGCACTTGAAGGAGGATCCGTCAATCGAAATTATCAATATTCACGGCAAGGGCTATAAGCTTATTGCTCCTGAAGTTGAGGCCAAAGCGAAATGACAATGGCAGAATTTGTTTGACAAACGAAAATATGAAATGCAATATCCTGTGATGTAAAGTCGAGGTATTGCATTTTTTTATATGCTGGCAGGGACGCTTTTAAAAGAATTCCATGTACTCATTATATAAGATTTTCTGCGAAAATTCAAAACAGTTTCTTAAATTTGCATTGTATTTGCGTGTTTTGGCAGGTTTTTGAGGCATAGGAATAAAAACATAAGGAGTTTTGTCATGAGATGTATTTTTAGCGTTTATCAGTGGGTTATAGCTATTCCGATTCTTGTCGTGCTGACTATAGTAGTGGCATTGGTCACGATATTGCTGAGTCTTGTAGGCTTGGGCAGGTGGGGAGGATATTACCCCGCGAGTTTTTGGGCCAAATGCTGGTGCTGGCTGCTTTTTGTGAGGGTCGAAGTGAAAAACCGTCATTTGATTGACAAGAAAACGTCTTATGTGTTCGTGGCCAACCATCAAGGGGCTTACGACATTTTTTCCATTTATGGCTTTTTGGGTCATAATTTCAGGTGGATGATGAAAAAAAGCCTTGAAAAGATTCCATTTGTCGGGATTGCTTGCAAGTATGCAGGACATATAATGGTAGACCGTTCATCGGCGCAGTCGATAAAGACCACTATGGATGAAGCCAAGGAGCGTTTGCGCAACGGGATGTCGCTTGTTATCTTCCCGGAGGGTGCACGCACATGGGATGGAAAGATGCGCGATTTCAAGCGCGGAGCATTCAAGCTGGGAGTGGAATTCAACTTGCCTATCGTGCCAATTACAATCGACGGCTCGTTTAAAGTCATGCCTCGAACTACTTTCAAGATAACTCCCGGTAAAATAACGTTGACCATCCATGAGCCGATACATCCTGCTCCTGGAAGCAGCCATGACCTTGAGAATGTAATGACGCAGTGTTTTGAAAAGATTCAATCGGCATTGCCTGTCGAGTTGCGTAGATAAAAATGCTAAAATGCGACAGAAAATAAAAAAAAGAAATCAGGCTATTGTTTATTAAAAAATAAGTAGTACCTTTGCATCGAAAATTTGTCCAGTGGTGTAATGGTAGCACTTCGGATTCTGGTTCCGCCTGTGAGGGTTCGAGTCCTTCCTGGACAACAAAAGAGGGAACAATAAGTTCCCTCTATTTATGTTAAAAATAAAATTTAAACAAAATTTAAAATGGCAACTAAGATCAGATTACAACGTCATGGCCGCAAAGGTTACGCGTTCTATCCAATTGTAATCGCCGATAGCAGGGCACCACGAGATGGTAAATTTATTGAAAGGATTGGTTCTTATAACCCGAACACTAATCCTGCTACAATAAGTTTAAATTTTGAAAGGGCATTGTATTGGGTAAACGCAGGAGCAATCCCAACCGATACTGTTCGCAACATTTTGTCGCGTGAAGGCGTTATGCTCATGAAGCACTTGCAAGGCGGTGTGAAGAAAGGCGCATTCACTGAAGAAGAAGCTCAAAAGCGTTTTGAAGCGTGGAAGAAAGAAAAGGAATCTAAACTCGAAGCTATCAAGAATAAAGTAAACGAAGCTCGTGCAACAGCCGAGAAAGCTCGTTTGGAAGAAGAAATTGCAAAGAAGAACGCTAAGGCTGAAATCGTAGCTAAGAAGAAAGCAGAATTGGCCAAGGCTGCCGAAGAGGCTGCAAAGGCTGCTGCCGGAGAAGCTGCTGAAAACGCAACAGAAGAAGCTAAAGAAGAGGCTCCTGCTGCTGAATAATTGAGGAAAGCCGAGTTTTTTTTCTCGAAAATATAAAAGAAGGCTAAATGATAAGTTTGGCCTTCTTTTTTGTCGTATATTATGGATGCGTTTTGGCAATATGGGAAAAATCGGCTTGCTTATTTTTCCCATATTGCTATATTTGAATAATACAGGATGCGTCTCGGCAGTGTAAAAAATAAGCAAGCCCATTTTTCACATTGCGCTCGACTTTCACTATATTTGTGCTGTGCATGTGGCGCACGAGAACGAGATAGAGTGAATTGTGCTATTATAAACAGATAAAATTTGAAGATATGACTCAAAAATCATTGGTTGTCATAGGCGACGTTCATGGGCTTGACCTGTGGCAATATGTCGTGCATGTGCATCCCGAGTGCAAAATTGTATTTCTTGGTGATTATTTGGATCCTTATGAATATGTTGATGGGGAGAAGTTGATTGCAAATCTTTATGAGATTATTGATTTAAAGAAAAGTCGTCCCGATGACGTGGTATTGCTTTTGGGCAACCACGACATGCATTATTTTTGCAGTGATATCGATATAGGCACTCGTTTTGACTATGTAATAGGAGGCAAGATTTCTCGTATTTTCTTGGAGAATTTGAGTTTGTTCCAACATGCTTTTCAATCAGGTAATAAAGTATTTACACATGCAGGGATATCGCAAGAATGGTGGGACAATGATTTTCATGGGGATATCCGGAAGCCGATAGCCGAACAATTGAATCATCCGTCAAAAGTTCAAGTCCCGGCGTTGTGCAGGGTCGGCCAATTGAGAGGCGGCAAGTGTGGTTCCATGGGTGGCATATTTTGGGCTGATAGGAATGAGCTTACAGAGCCTCTGCATGGATTTACCCAGATAGTAGGGCATAATCGTGTGGCCGATGTTACCGAGCTTGAAGGTAATGAAGGTAGCAAGATTGTCTTTTGCGATTGTTTGTGGCAAGGGAAGTATTTGCACATTGATGCCGGAGGAAATATTGAACACAGACAAATACCGTAAGCGATTTAATATTTAAAAGTAAAAAAGCATGGCTCGAAAATCGGCCATGCTTTTTTGGTGATTGTAGATTCAATTTCGTTTATTTTACAATTGTGACGATGAGTGTCGCAATCGAAATTACAGTACCTATAGAGCTTAATGTCAATGATAATGCCGGTGGAATAGACCATGATGTCCGAGCTTTTGATGAGTTGGGCTGGACATAAATGACATCGTTTTGTTGCAGGTTGTAGTAAGGCGATAGCACGATGTTTTTATCATTGAGGTCAAGGCGTTGAATGTTTTTGCTGCCATCGGCGTTTGTCCTTATGAGCATTACATTCTCGCGCATGCCGGTGATGTTCAAGTCTCCGGCAAGTGCTATGGCTTCAAATATGGTTATGTGTTCATTTGATGCAGTGTAGACCCCGGGAGATTTTACTTCTCCGAGCACTGATACTTTGAAATTCTTAAAACGTATGTCTACTCCGGGTTTTTCGGTCAAGTATTTCGGATAAATTCCGTTTACAATCATTTCTTTAATTTCTTCTTTGGATTTTCCGCTTACATACAACTTGCCAAGGACGGGAAACTCAATGTATCCGTCGTTGTCGACGAGATAATATATGGATTTGTTCTGGTCGTTGTTATTGTTGTTTGTAAGGGTGCTTGCTGCCAATTGTTGCAGGAAGTCGATTTTGTTAAACGGTCTCACGGCGTCGAGGTTGATACTTGTCACGGTAATGTCAAGCAAATCTCCCGGCATCACTATTGGTTCCGATGCTTGAGATGCCTGTTGCAATACACTTTGCGGAATTGTTTCGGCGTCTATCATGTAGGGGATTTTCTTGGTTGATCCGCAGCTGCTCAAAACAAGCAGTATAGACGATAAGATTAGTGTTAGATTGAACTTCATACTTATTTTTCTTCAACTTAAAATTGTATGCAAATGTAATAATTATTTTAAAATAATCATAAGCAATGGCCGTTAATCAAGTAGTGCATCATGTTTAAATATATTGTAAGCCGGATAGAGGCTGAAAAGTAAAAAAATAACCATGCAGATTGACGAAAAAGATATAGAAACGCATCCGTTTGTACCTTTTGTATATGACGGGGCTAAAATATTGTTTCTCGGCACATTCCCTCCGAAATCGGAGAAATGGTCGATGGAATTTTTCTATCCCAATAAAATAAATGACATGTGGCGCATCATGGGCATCATATTCCATGACGACAAGGAGTTTTTCATAGATGCAGTTACAGGTGCGTTTAATTGTGAGCAGATAAAGCATTTCCTTAAGGATAAGCAGATGGCAATGTATGATACAGCCTATAAGGTTTATCGTGAAAAAGGGAATGCGTCGGACAAGTTTTTGCATATAATCGAGCCTGTGGATGTTAAAGGGATGCTGTTGCGGTACGGGTCTTTAGAAGTCGTGGTGGCTACCGGAGAAAAAGCCGCGTCGGTAGTGGCGAGCCAGTTTGGAGTGCCTGTTCCTAAAGTAGGGACGTATGTAGAAGTGTCACTTGGTGACAGGATTGTGAAAGTTTTCAGAATGCCGTCGACATCGAGGGCATACCCGATGTCGATCGATAAGAAAGCATATATTTATAGAAAGATGCTTGAAGAAAGTGGCTATGTTGTGTAATTATGACAGAATGATTAATTTTGTAGCGAATTAGGAAAACATTATCAAATAAAAAAACAGTATGGATACACTCGCAATTTACGAATGGTTTATGGAAAACATGAACTATGGTTACATTACGTTGCTGATGGCAATTGAAAGTTCATTTATTCCATTCCCTTCCGAAATTGTAGTCCCGCCAGCAGCGTTTAAAGCCATGCAGCCAGGTAGCGGACTTGACATTTATTTGGTTGTCGTGTTTGCAACCATTGGTGCTATGATTGGTGCTATTTTCAATTATTATGTTGCAATGTGGATTGGGCGTCCGCTTGTGTACAAGTTTGCCGACAGCCGTCTTGGCCACATGTGCTTGCTCAACGGAGAAAAAATTCACCAGGCCGAAGTATATTTCGACAAGCATGGTGCCATATCGACGTTCATAGGCCGTCTGCTCCCGGCTATTCGCCAGTTGATTTCGATTCCGGCAGGCTTGGCTCGCATGCACTTTGGTAAATTCTTGTTATATACAACGCTTGGCGCAGGCTTGTGGAATGTGGTGCTTGCCGTCCTTGGATATTGGCTCAGCACATTTGTCGAGGAAGCTGAGTTGCGTGCAAACATAGAACACTATAACCAGTATCTCAATTATGCCGGTTATGCAGTGATAGCGTTGATTGTAATTTTCATCTTATATCACGCTTTCAAGAAGAAGCCGGTTGCCAAGAATGTTCCTGAAAAATAAAGTCATCGTCAGTTAATTAAATATTATGTTAGTTTCTCCATCACTACTTTCGGCCGATTTTGGTAACTTGAACAAAGACCTTGAGATGATAAATGCCAGCAATGCCGACATGCTTCATCTCGACGTAATGGATGGCGTTTTCGTGCCAAATATCTCATTCGGATTTCCGGTCATGAAATATGTGCAAAAGTTGTGCAGCAAGCCTCTTGACGTGCATCTCATGATAGTGGAGCCGCAAAAGTTTGTAAATGAAGTGAAAGACTGCGGTGCCGAAATAATGAACGTGCATTATGAGGTGTGTCCGCATCTTAACAGGGTGGTGCAGCAAATAAAAAATGCCGGAATGAAGGCTGGAGTAACATTGAATCCAGCAACTCCCGTGTGCATGTTGCAAGACATAGTGGAAGAACTCGATCTTGTATTGCTAATGTCGGTCAATCCGGGATTTGGAGGGCAGAAGTTTATTTACAACACTTTGAATAAGGTCAAAGAATTGCGCGAATTGATAGCCCGACGCAATTCCAAGGCATTGATAGAAGTGGACGGAGGCGTGAACCTCGAAACCGGCAAGTTGCTCAAAGAGGCCGGAGCTGATATCCTTGTTGCAGGGAATTTCGTATTCAAATCGGACGATCCTGTCGGAGCCATCTGCGGATTGAAGCAGTTGTGATGCGAGGCATGACAAAATATAGCGTATGAAGGCATAATTTATAGTGCATAAAGTGGTATATGCTGATTAGCAAGCTTTTGCTTGCTGCAATGGTCTCGGAGACGCGATTAATCGCGTCTCTATTTGTTTGTAGTTATTATTTTTTAACATTATGTTTGGTAATTGTTTGCTACATTTGTAGTGCAAATCAGAATTCTGTGTTCTGAAAGGAGATTACATTGCCTTGGCAATTCGGTGTGTCATGTGATGTGATATGTGATACGGCTGAAAGCAATGGGACGGCTCTTCTCCTTGTGTCATTTTAGGACTTCAATCTGCGTCCCGTCTTGCAGAGTAGATTGGCTGAGTTCAAGTATAAACTCAGTGATAATTGGGCTATGCAGACGGAATATCAAGAAAAATCAAAGCGTATCTATTGTAAAGTTACGGTTTCAACTCGGTTGGAGCCGCGCTTCGTCATGTCTATGGCCGGGCTATGCCATTGCCGGCAATCAGTTGAAATCGACATTTGTGTTCCTGCTTACCTTTATGGCTAAAAGCCGATGTAGGTGAAAGATGTATGGCACTAAGCCAACCATGATGCCATATATGCAATTTATAGACAATATGATAAACAAAAATAAAAAACTATGAAATTCAAGACATTACTTAAACCAATTGTGTCGGCAGCGTTCGTGTCGGCAGCTTTTGTCTCTTCTGCTTCTGATTTTGAAGCAGACGGTATTTATTATAATATTGTGGAAGGAGGATGCGAGGTGGCTCCAGTGGATGTGGGAGTTTCGTACAGTGGTGATATTGTAATTCCGATGACAGCCAATGGATACACAGTTGTCGGTATAGGAGACGAGGCATTTGCGAATTGCAGCTTGAAAACGCTCTTAATGCCGCCGACACTCACATATATAGGTGAGAGGGCTTTTGCCCGTTGCAGACTTCCGTCGATAGAATGGCCGGCAAGTGTGGCTGAAATCAGTGAAGGGACTTTTTCCGACAGTTCCATTAAATCGATCACCTTTAGTGGACGTGTCAGGGAAATAGGCGAGTCGGCTTTTGAGAATTGTACTGATTTGACTTCAATCAATCTCCCAGAGAGCCTGACTTCAATAGGTGAGAGGGTTTTTGCCGGCTCGGGCTTGACATCGATAACCTTGCCTTATAGGGTGTTCGAGATAAGTAATTATGCATTTGACGGATGCGCCGATTTGTCGCCGGTGACGTTCGACGGCGATGTGGAGTCGGTCGGCAGCAGTGCGTTTAGGGGGGTGGGATTGACTTCTGTCACATTGCCCGAAAGTATTACAAAATTGTGGAATGGTGCATTCATGAATTGTAGTAAATTGGAAACTGTCGAAATAGGTGGTGATAATCTCATGTATATTGATTATGAAGCTTTCCTTGGTTGTAGTAACTTGAAGTCGGTAAAATTGCCCAACAGTGTGGAGACTATTGGTTTGAGGGCTTTCTGTCAGTGTAGCAGCTTGACATCGATAAACATGCCTGAAAGTTTGAAGGAGATTGAAAGTGGAGCATTTTCGGACTGCAGCAGCTTGAAAACGGTAAACTTGCCTGACGGGTTGAAGTCTATCTCTGGGAGGGCGTTTATGAATTGCAGTAGTCTGACATCTATAAATTTACCGGATGGCGTAACATTTTCTTTTGGAGATGATGCATTTAATGGTTGCAGCAGTTTGGCTTCTATTGTGTTGCCCGAATCTGTGCGGGATGTTCCGGGGTGTATGTTTAAAGGATGTACCAATTTGGTTTCGGTGACTTTCGGATCTAATATGAAAACAATCTATCCAGGGGCTTTTGAGGATTGCCCGAATATCGTAGAAGTGAATTCGCTGAATCCTACACCGCCTGAATTCACTAGCAAAAAGTGGTGGACGACTACCGGTTTACTCGGATTTATAGATGCAGTTTATCAGAACGCCGTGCTGAGAGTGCCGGTTGGCAGCCGGTCGGCATATTTCAGGGCCGATTATTGGATAAATTTTGACAATATCGTTGAAGCAGATTTCAGTGGAGTTGCCGAAACTGTCGTGGGCGATGCCGTGTCGGTGAGGGCTGCTGACGGAAGTGTGATTGTGGACGGAGCTGCCGACGGAGCCACGGTGGAGGTTTACAACATAGGTGGCCAGTGCGTCTACAACGGCCATGATACCGTGGTCGAAGGATTGGAGCATGGTGTATATGTGGTGCGTGTGGATGGACAAACGTTTAAAGTCATTTTGTAACGGTGTGAAAAATTAAAATAATGAAAAGATGAATAAGATATTTCTGAAATCGTTACTGGCGACCGTACTGTCGTTGTCAGCAGGGACGGTATCGGCGGCTACTGCCATAGGTGAAGATTGGGTAGGCGGTGTGTTTTATTGGTTTTATGACGATGGTCATGCTGCGGTGAATGACGATGCAAATCTTCGGGGGCCGGACTATTCAGGCCGTGTGGTAATACCTGCCACCGTGACCTACAACGGAACGACTTACAACGTAACGGAAATCGGCGAATATGCATTCCGTGGTAGTTCTGTTACTGACGTAATTATGCCCGAAGGGCTTAAAAAGATAGGCAGGTCGCAGTTTTGGGGTTGCGACAACCTGAAGTCGATAACGATTCCCGGCACTGTCACCGAAATAGGATTTGACGCATTCAACGACTATTCCAATTATTTCGGCGATCCGGCAATAGAGACAATAACGTTTGAGGACAGTGCAGAGCCGTTGACCGGCTTTATTGATAGTGCAGTCTCTGCTACCATACAGTTAGGCGAGAATGTGAAAACGGTCTATCTTGGCAGGAATGCTGACCTCAGCTGGGGCGAGAATGTGGAGAATGCCACGGTGAGCGGCATTGTCACCGAATTGTCGGGTTTCGTCGGCAGCACGGCTTTGAAGACGCTTACGATTGAATATGGCGACACACCGTTGTTCTTAGGCCGTACCGGCGATGGTGAAGGCTTGTTCTCCAATCATCCGATAGAGACGCTCACGCTTAACCGCCAATTGGACTATGATGCCACCGATGGCATTAGTCCGTTTGCCGGAATAGAGGAACTGAAGACTGTTTCCATCGGCGACATGGTAACTTCGTTGGGCGATGATTTGTTCAACGGTTGCGCAGGATTGCAGTCGCTATACATGGGAGCAGGCCTGCAAAGCATAGGCAACAACACTTTCCTCGGCTGTACAGGGTTGCAACATGTGGAAGTTAAGAACTTGTCGGCATGGTGCCAGTATGACTTTACCGATGAAGGACAAAATCCGCTGTATTATGCAAAAAGCCTGTATGTGGACGGTAACTTGGTGACCGATTTGGTGGTTCCTTCTGGTGTTTCAGCAGTCAAGCCTTACGCTTTTTACGGCTGTGCCAGCCTGAAGTCGCTCACGATTCCTTCCACTGTGGGTATGATAGGAGAAGGAGCATTTAGGGAATGCACGGCATTAAAGAGCTTGACATTGGAAGACGGAGGAACGTTGACATTTACCGACGACGATTTCAATCGTCCGTTCCGCGATGCTCCGTTAGAGACTTTGTATCTCGGGCGCAGTATCGCCAAGAAGTGCTTTGCCGAAGACCTCGCTTCCTTGAAAAAGTTGACGGTGGGCAATAACATAACCGAGTTTGAGGAAGAATATTTCGAGAACTGCAATAAGTTGGAGGAAGTGCATGTCTCCAACCTGTCGGCGTGGTGCAGAATCAATTTTGAAGATTTGCTAAGCAATCCGTTGTCGAAGGCGCACAAATTGTACATGAGCGGCAGCCTTATGACCGATTTGGCAATTCCTTCGGACATTTCGGCAATCAAGCCTTACGCATTCTATGGCGGTGAATGCTTCACGTCGCTTTCGCTGCACGACGGCATGACCGACTTGGGAGAATATGCCTTTTACGGTTGCAGCGGGTTGACTTCATTTGACTTGCCTGCAAGCATTAGTGTTTTAAACCGTTATGTGTTTGCCGGATGCTCAGGGCTTGAGACAGTGACCATCCCCGCGACAGTAAAGAATGTTTATACGAGCGCGTTTGCCAAGTGTACCGGCATCAAGCAGGTGACGTTTGAGGATTCACAAGATGATTTGGAGGTTAAACTATATTTCGATTATTATCCGTATAACGATTATAGTGCCGGCGATTTGTTTGAGAACAGCGTGATAGAAAAGATGTATGTTGGCAGGAACATAACGCTCGAAAATTCAAGTTATCGCGTAGCAGTGAGTAGCTATTTGAGTTCTTTGACTATCTCTGGCAACGTGACAAAGATAGGTAATATTTTCGGCAGTACATCTGAAACCGGTGGCAATTCTCAACATCCAGCCTTTCAAGAATTAATAATCGAAGACAGCGACGTGCCTTTGCTGATATCGGAAGGTGCTTTCCTTGGTATCAATGGGTCTGATTATTATATGTATGTAGGACGTAATCTTAAAAAAGATACGGAATTTAAAAGTTCTCCCTTTAGCTATTGGCTAAGTTCTGTCGAATTGGGACCCAACGTCACCGAAATAATCCCTTACATGTTTTATGAATGCTGCCGGTATACTATTTATGGCGATGTCATGTACGGATTGACAGAAGTATCAATTGACGGAGATATAGAGAGCATAGGCGAATCGGCTTTTGCGGATTGTGGAGCCTTGGCTTCGTTTGATATGTCAGATGGTGTAGTTTACATCGGTGACGATGCTTTTAAGAACTGCGAGGGGTTGACTTATTTCGATATTCCGGCCAGGGTGGCATCCATGGGCGCTTCCGCCTTTGAAGGGTGTACGGGATTGACTTCATTGAGGTTTGAAAGCGGTTCGGCATTGGGCAATATTGCTGCCCGCACTTTCTACGGCTGCACGGGATTGTTGTCGGTGAATCTGCCGGAAAATATCACCGAGATAGGAGAGTCGGCATTCTATGGCTGTACGGGATTGTTGTCGGTGAATCTGCCAGAAAATATCACCGAGATAGGAGAGTCGGCATTCTATGGCTGTACGGGATTGGTTTCAATGAGTGTTCCTGCAAATGTGACTTCAATCGGCGATAATGCCTTCTACGATTGCAGCGGCATGGCAATGCTGTCGCTTGGCGAGAGTCTGGAATCAATCGGAGAGTCGGCGTTTTACAATTGCTCCGTGTTGACTGATTTGCATTTGCCGCAGACCGTCAAAAACGTCGGTAACAAGGCGTTTTACAATTGCTTGTCGCTAATGACGGTAAAGGTTGACAATCCGGAGCCTCCGGTGGCTTATGCCAACACATTCTCGGTTGATACATATCTCAATGCCTCGTTGAGCGTGCCTGAAGGTTCTGTCGACGCATACAACATGGCCGAGTGCTGGTATAATTTCAGGAATAAATCGGAATTTCCGTCAGGCTCGGTCGGCGCGATAGGCGAGGATACCTTGAAAGTGTATTTCAAAGGTGCCAACCTTGTTGTGGAAGGTGCCGGTGAAGATGCCATGGTCGAAGTCTACAACATTGCCGGGCTGCGCGTATATTGCGGTAACGCTGCATCGGTAGCTCTCGATAATGGGATTTACATTGTGCGTGTGGCTGGCCACACGTTTAAGGTTGCATTATAATTTTATTTAAAATAAGTGCAATTTTAATAAGTACAATTAAAAATATGAAAAGGTGTTTTATTAGAACTTTGTTTGCCGTTGCGGCATTTCTGATAGCATCGGTGGCCATGGCGGATGTGTTTAGTTATGATGGGTTGGAATATGTCTCTTTGGACGAAACTACCTGTGAGGTATCGGTCAATAAGCACTGTTCCGGGACTGCAAGTATACCGGAGCAGGTGATAAATCCTTATAATGGAAAGACTTACACCGTGACGCAAATCGGGAAGCGTGCTTTTAACGGTGCGAAGAATTTGACAGGAATGCGAATACCCAAGACTGTGACTGTAATCTATGACAATGCGTTTTATGGCAGCGGTGTGAAATGGATAACGATTGAGGACAGCAATGAGCCGATAGAATTCAAGCAGAGCGGTTCTTCTATGACGAGGGTGTTTGATGGAGTCCCGGTGGTGAATGTGTACATGGGGCGCGATTTCATTCTTCCCGGAGGACTTTGGGAATTTAATCCACCGTTTTCGAGAAATGATAATATCCAAATTGTGGAGATTGGCGACTTGGTCACTTCACTTCCGTCCAGTGCTTTTGAAGATTGTCCGAATCTTTATCAGATTACGATAGGCAGCGGATTGAAATCTATCGGTGAAGACGCTTTTAATGAAACAGGAACACAGAATTTGTATATAGATAATCTTGTCCAATGGTGCAATATTGATTTTAGCAATGTTTATTCCAATCCGTTGGCATATAATAAAGGATTTTTGCATGTAGGTGGAGCTGATGCCACTTATGACATCGTTATTCCCGACGGCGTGACGAAAATCAACTCATACGCTTTTGCCGGGGCGAAGCTGAACTCGGTGACGGTCCCGTCGGGAGTGACCGAGATAGGAGATGAGGTGTTTGCTTATTGCTGGGGCGATTTTCAGACCGTTAATCTGCCGGATGGGTTGAAGAGCATCGGATTCGCGGCCTTTCATAGCAGTACATTGCAGACGCTGGATATTCCTGAGAGTGTCACGTCGCTTGGCAACAATCTGTTTTTTTGTAGCACGAATTTGCGCGAGGCGAGGATTAACGCGAATATAACCACTCTTGGAGAGTATTCGTTTTACGAATGCACGTCATTGCAGTCTGTCGTGTTGCCGCCGACTTTGCGCGTTATTCAAGATTGGGCGTTTTGCTCTTGCAGCTCGTTGCAGTCGATCGTCATCCCTGACGGCGTGCAGGAGTTGGGAAGTTCTGCATTTCAGAGTAGCGGTCTTACATCGGTAACCATACCTAACAGCATCACAAGCATGGGAAGTTATTGCTTCAATTGCAAGAGTTTGGCTTCTGTGTCTATTGGCAGCGGATTGACGACAATACCTGAGAATTGTTTCTCCGGGTCGGGGCTTACTTCCGTCACTTTACCCGACAACGTAACCTCGTTGGGAGAGGAGGCTTTTGCGGAGTGTGCGTCGTTGGCAGAAGCGAACTTAGGCAATGGATTGAGGCAGATATCTGAACGTTGTTTCAAAAGCTCAGGACTGAAGTCGATTACTATCCCGTCGCGAATCACTTCGATAGGCGTCGAGGCCTTTGCCGATTGCGCGTCGTTGGCGACTGTGGATTTAGGCACGGGAGTGCGTGAGATACCTGAAAAATGTTTCAATAACTCAGGGCTTACATCCATCACTTTGCCCAAGAATGTGACTACCGTCGGGGAGGAGGCTTTTTCATTGTGCCTCTCCATGCGCTCGGTTACGGTTTCAGGGCCGAAAACGTTTGAGAGTCGCGCTTTTAATGCGGGTTCTTGGGCAGACGACGACCGTTACGGCATGAGTGTTTATATAGATGACTTAGCGGATTGGTGCGAGAGGAGTACTTTTGCAAATGAGTATGCAAGCCCGTTTTATACGGGTGGTGGGGATAAGCCTTCGTCATTGTATGTCAATGGTGTATTGGTCGAGAACCTCGTGATACCTGACGGTGTGGTCAGAATCGGAGACTATGGCTTTAATAACTGTGGCTCGATAAAGACGGTGGTTGTCCCAGACGGAGTGGTGAGCATAGGGACATACGCTTTCTACTGCCCCGAAATGACCAAGGTGACTATTGGAAAGACAGTTAATTCTATTGGAATATCTGCTTTTAGCAGCCAAAAGTTGGCAGAATTCACATCGTTGAATCCTGTTCCCCCGACAACTTCAGGCATAGGATCACATAGTGATGATTTTACGGTGTATGTGCCTGTTGGCAGTGTTGATGCTTATAAAAACTCTAATGCTTGGAGATACTATAACATCAAGGAAATAGGAAGCGGCGGCGTGGATGGAATCGATGCCGACGAGGTGTTGGTGACTGTCGTGGATGGCATGATTGTGGTAGACGGTACCGGCGAGGCTGTCGCAGTAGAGGTTTACGACTTGTCTGGCCGCATGTTGTACACAGGGAAAGCGACAGAAATACCTGTGTCGGCCGGCGGTGTTTGCATCGTAAAAGTTGCCGGGAAGGCATTCAAAGTAATCTTGTAAAAATTAATACGAGTTGCTATTAAAGTCCCGAAACTGGGAGAGGGCATGGCAATGGCAGTGCAAGGCTGCTTGCCATGCCTTTTTATTATATTATGGTCGAAAAATGGCGATGTGAAAAATCAAATTTATGTTGCAATATTGAAAAATAACAGTTAACTTTGCACTCGCAATTGCGAAAGTGCAATGGAAAGATGCCGGAGTGGCCGAACGGGGCGGTCTCGAAAACCGTTATACAGGTAACTGTATCCAGGGTTCGAATCCCTGTCTTTCCGCAACCCCTGTATCATTTTCAATGAGTTACATGTGGTATGGACTAAAAAAGGACTAAGAGGTGATTTCTTAGTCCTTTTTTTGTTGAACAAGTCCATTGCCTTTCGTTTTGCCTTGTCCGTTATTGCTATATATGGCTTCATGGCTTTGTAATCGCTGTGTTCGGTCCATTTCATTACGATTCCGGGCTGTATTCCAAGCATAAGCGAAAGTGTGCCGTCCGCAGTGAGTAGACAGCAGTTTATATTTTGTGTGTGTCGTCGTGTCGTCCCCCCCCCACTTGTAATATATAACCACTCGGACACGACTGGGAGCTGAGAAAGTATATTCTGCATGAGCTGAAATATACTTGCCTAAAGTTCACTGGTCGAGGCTTGACCATCCATAACATGGGAGTTATTTTCAGTGATTTGCGTATATCAAAATAAAGTCATATCTTCGAAATCGGTATTGGGACAGGTACGATCCAGACAGGGATGAGTCAATAGTTCTTTTTGAGAAAGTGTCTGATTCATGCCGCTTAAAGGTGGCAAGTCTGCTAATATTTTGAGTTATAAATTTTTATTTCACTATGAAACATGTCAGATATATGTGTGGTAAGTGGCTGATGGCAATATGCTTAATGGTATTTGCGAGTAATGCTTATGCCCAACAGCGATATTACTGCGAGGTCAAGGGTATAAAAAAAGAGTTTACATCGGGGTTGAAAATCATTTTTGACTTTGGGACATCTACTTCCTACAATATGTGGGGAGATTTAAGTGGAAACCTTACGTTTGTTGATGAAAACGGGAAAGAAATCAAGTTCAACAGCATGGTAGATGCTGCCAATTATATGGTGCAAAGGGGTTGGACTTTTCAACAGGCATATTCCTCCGTTTATGACGGAAGAAATATTATTAATTGGATTTTCTTCAAGGATGCTGAGAATATGGAAAAAGCAAAGGAAGGTATCTTGACAAAAGAAGACTTTAAAAAGAAGAAAAAGTAATGCGTAAAGTTCGCAACAATTAAGTTGCCAATTCCGGCATTATAAAATATTTTCATAAATTGAAATACGGGATTCAGTTCAGAGTCCCGTATTTTTTATTGGTCGCCATTATATATTATTCGAGCGAGTATGGGTTAGGTGGGTTAAATTTGCTTATTTCTAACTAAATTTGCAGGTGGATATCAGTCTTGGTATCTTTTGTTTATTCTATTGAGGTTGTTAAATGTGATGAGAGAGTCGGCGACATGTTTTAAGATTTGGATACTATTGTGTTTCTTGTTTCTGTTGGTCGGATGTTCCGATAGGAATGATGCTCGACCCACTGTTTTGTCCAGTGGAGAGGAGATTGAAGAATTGGGCAAATATCTGGGAGAGTATATGCAGAAAGGCGAATATGATTCTCTCATTGTAAAGGCTGCACCATATTATGAGTCGGCGTGCAAGAACGGAGATAAGAAATTACAGGCATTTACGGGGGCTTACATAGGGCAGGCGTATGCCTTGTCGGATAATCCGAAAATGATGTATAAATATTTTGGAGAAGTCGCCGTTTATGCCGATTCGGCAAATGACGATTATCTTAATATGGTAGTTGCTAATGGGTTGGGAATCAGTGCTAGAAAAACATCGTTAACTTATAACACGGCTTTGGCATATTTTCATGAAGCATTGCAATATGCCGAAAAAAGGGGAGATGAAATAAATTATTACATTATCTTGAGCAACATTGCACGATTATATTATTATAGACAGGATTCTGCCGGAATGAAGTATGCGAGCCAAGTATATGAAGGCGGTATTGCTACAGAAAGCCAATATGTAAAGTATTTAGGCGCAGCAGATCTTGCATCGATGTATCATTTGCAGAAAGATTACGGTTTGGCATTGATGTTTGCTCAGGAGGCTAAAAGTATTGCACGGTCAATGAAGTCGGATGAGAGGGAAAGCGAAATATTATGTGGGATGGTGTGTACTTCCATGAATAAGGTAGATGAGGCAAATGATTGTTTTATTGCAGCATTGAGAGACACGACAAACTTAAAACCGTCGATCTATTCCGAGGGCTTGTTGCAATATGGCAAATTCTTGTTTTCACAAGGCCGAATAAAGAAAGCTGATTCATTGTTTCGGATAGGGTTGTCGGTGGCAGAGGTTAATAAAGAATATCACATGCGGTATTCTTTTTATAAAGAACTGGCCAAGATTGGGGAAAAAAGATATTTTGAGAATAAGAGCAAATTGTTATATGACAGTTTGTTCAATATAGACAGGGAGCGTTCTTTCAGCAACATGGTGTTGAGATATGAAACGGAAAAAGCCGAAAATGAACTGTCCAAGAATAAGTTGATGCTTCTGGAGAAGAATCGCAAGTTGCAACTGGCAGTGCTGTTGTGTTGCATAGTAGCCATTATATCGGTATCGGTTTATATACTGTATGTGCGTAAACGGCAAATGTATCGAAAATTGGTGCGACAATATGAGGAATACAAGCAGCGTGAACGGCAATTGGTGGCATTGAGCAGGAAGAATGACGAGAAAGATGCCGAAGGCGGCAAAAGCAAGAGCATGGAGCTATTTGAGCAAATGGAGCACTTGATGAATAATAACCAATTGTACCGAAATAAGGATTTGTCGATGGATATGCTGTGTGAATTGTTGCATACAAACAGGACTTATGTTTCGAAAGCTCTTGCCGACAATGGAACTTCTTTTGCAGCCTATGTCAACTCTTACAGGATGAAAGAGGCAACTGCCATATTGTCAAATCCTAAAGATGATATTCCGTTGAAAGTATTGTCGGACAAGCTCGGATACAATTCATTGTCATCATTTTATCGGGCTTTCTTGAAAGAGACTGGCGTTCCGCCGTCGAAATTCAGGCAGGAAATGCATGAATTTTTTGCAAATTCACAAGATTGACAATTTGCATACATCAAATTTTGATATAGTGCTGTTTATTTCGGTTATTTGTAATTCTTAATTTTAAAATTACAAATTTCATGAAAAAGATTAACTTATCTTATCTTTTATTGTTGTTATCATTGCTTTGCATTCCGATAGTTAATGCACGCGATGTGACGAAGCTGACGGAACGGCTTAGTACCCTGAATTCGGCAAGACACACAATGGATGGTGTGCTTCGAACGGGGAATGATGCACTGCATGTGATGCAAGTTGAAAATGGCGATGAGCTGATAGAACTGCAGGGATGCATGATTTATTCATCATTGTGGGATGTTTCTAAGGATGGAGAATTTGGCATATATTCGATGCAAGCCGAGTCTCCGTTGGAATTGTCTCCATTAGTAGTTGATGAAAAATTCAATGTATCGGCCGCTGCGTATGCCGATGGAATGTATTGTGCATACAAGGTGACAAATTATAACGGACAGATTCTTGGTGTCACTTATTATATGTGGGATGCCGATAATTGGCAACTTGAAGTGACAAATGAGCTGACTGCTTCCTATGGTAATTATGCAACGAGTGCGATGGCTTATGATTGGAGTACGGGAAACTTATATGGACAATTCCTGACCGAAGATGGAGCAGGAGTGAGATTGTGCATAATAGACAGATTGACCGGAACGCCCGAGCAAGTTGCAGTGATGAACATGGAAGGCGTGTTTTATACTTTCTCGTTTACGGCCGATGGCCTTTTGTACGGAATTGCAGATGATGGGAATTTGTATAGCATCAATAAGGAGAACGGAGCGTTGACGCTGGTTGGTGCAACCGGCATTATTCCTTCTTATAGCCAAAGTGCGACAATTGATATCGATTCGAACCGGATGTTTTGGGCTGCGCTCGATGAGCAGATGAATGCCACATTGCGTGAAGTAGACTTGGAGAGCGGTGTTTCCTCTTTGATTGGGACATTTCCCGGAACGATGGAATTTTTGGGATTGTATGCAGTGCCATCGATTGCCGACAAAGCTCCCGGAGCAGTAGAAAATATAAGGGTGGAATATGCCGAACCCGGTAGTTTGGAGGGAGTCATAAAATTCTCGGCTCCAAGATATGCTTATGATGGGAGTGTATTGTCGGGAACACTTGACATTGAAATGTATATTAACAACGAACTTGTTGATTTGTCATCGTCAAGTATAGATGCAGGTGAAGAGTTTGCATTAAATCACACATTTGAAGAAGGCATGCACAAAATACAAGCGCGGGTGTCAAATGATGCCGGTTTGGGTGAGAGCAGGAAGATATATACTTTTGCCGGTATAGATCGTCCTGCAAAAGTAGAGAATTTGAACTTTGTCTTGAACGGAAACGAAGCTACCGTGAGCTGGGAAAAACCTGCGACAGGAGCAAATGGCGGTTATTTTGACGCATCGTTATTGAAATACAAGGTTACGCGTTTCCCGGGTAGCGTAGTATTGCATGAAGGTACGACCGAAAATCGGATCACCGATGTTTTACCCGATGAAATGGGTAATTACTATTATCAAGTCGTTGCCATGGCCGAGAAAGAAGGTGAGCCTGAAGAATCAAATAAGATAATGTACGGTCCTGCATTTGAGGTTCCGTATGTAGAAAATTTTGATTCTTCGGATGTTTTAGGCATATATACCATTGTCGATTCAAATGAAGACGGGAACAACTGGCAATGGGAAGATGGAGCCGTAAGCAATGAAAGTGACAATGGCGTGTCGGGCGACTGGCTTGTTACGCCACCAATTCATTTGACTACCGATTGGCTGTATAAGTTGTCGTTTAATGCAAAAGGCTATGGAACTTTCTATCAAGAAAAGGGTGTTGTCGCATTTGGTCAAAGCAACGAGGCTGCCGACATGACGACTCAATTGGGTGAATTTACGGCAAGTGGTGATGAGTATGCGTTGAATGAATGCGTGGTAGAAGTTAAAAGCGATGGCGAGTATTATTTTGGCATACAACATGCAAACTCTACATTGTCTTATAAATTATATGTCGATGACATTATGGTCGAGAAATATATTTCGACATCAGCTCCCGATTCAGTTTATAATTATGAAATAAATGCCGACAAGGCAGGTGGCTTGAAAGTAACTCTTGCTTTTACTGCTCCCGAAAAAGCAATAAACGGGACCACTCTTGGCTCAATAGAGAAAATTGAGATATATAAAGAGGGGCAGTTGATAAAGACCGAGGCCGGTGCTGTGCCAGGTGGAGAGTATTCTTATGTCTTTGACGCAGTGCAAGGCATGAATGAATTTAATGTCATTGTATATGGAGAACAAGGACGAGGACGCGATGCCAAAAAAGGTGTATTTGTCGGAGTTGACATACCATCTAGTGTAAGTAATTTGCGTGCCGTTTGGAGCGAAACCGATGATTGGAGTGCAAATGTGATTTGGGATGCTCCGTCCGAAATAGGAATCAATGGCGGGACAATCGATGTGTCGGCTCTTACATATTCTTACGCATCTTATCTTTTCGGCATGTGGATTGACATGGCAACCGGAATAACTGATACCAACTATTTGTTGACTTCCATGCCGGCTCAGGCTCAAACTTATGTATCAGGAGCCATCCGTGCCGTGTCGTCAGGAGGAGCAGGCGAGTATGCTCCATTTGGGATAATGCTTGGTACTCCGTTAACGACACCTTTTGCCGAGTCGTTTGCCGAGGGAGCTGTTTCGACACAAACATGGTCGGTAGGAGCATTGGCAGGCAATAGCGGATGGGCGATGTACAGAGATGCAACTCCGGCATCACAGGATGGTGACAACGGATATGCGATGTGTGAAAATAATGAAAGTTCCACAGTTGAATCTCGTTTGGAAACTCCTATCATGGATATATCTTCATTGGATAATCCTTGTTTGATGTTTTATTATTTAAACAGTGATGCAAATGCCGAATTAAGTGTAGAGGTAACTGCCGATGGTTCTTTGTTTGAGCAGGAAGCTGCCGTTGTTGCCAATTTAGGCCAATGGGTTGAATATTCTTTGCCTTTGGACAAGTATAAGGGTGCCAAGCGCATTCAAATAGGCTTTAGGGCAAAAGTTGAACCGGGAGCGTATGTGGCAATAGACAATGTAAGTGTTCAATCAGTTTCGGGAGTGGATAATCCTGTTTTGGAAGGTAAGGTATATGTTTCGAATGGCAATATTGTCGTGAACGGGTTTACCGGCATTCCGGTGAATGTATATTCAATAGACGGAATGTGCGTTAGGAATGTTGACAATGCTTATGGCAATGAAGTCATTGATATTGAAAATGATGGCATATACATAGTTCAAATAGGCAATTACATGGAAAAAGTTATCGTAAGGTGATATAGATTTGTATTCCAATTATAAAAAGGAGATGCGCGACAAGCTTTTTGCAGGGAGTCGCGCATCTTTTCTTTATCTTGCAATATATAATTTGTTTTTCACATGTAAGGCATTGCGTCGATATACATGTCCTTAAAGTTGAGTATTATCCTTGCAAATCGTTCAAGCAAATTTAAGCCAATTGTGCCGTCTTCATTTCCATTTAAATATTCGGTCATTTTTTGATTCCCGGAGTGCAGGTCTATTCCTGTGTCGACCATGACGGAATCCAAATCGGCTGTTCCACGACCAATGCTGAATGTCATTTTAGGCATCCTGTAAGCACGAGTAATTGATATACCTCCCACGCCGGCAATGCGTATTGAGTCGGGTGAACCTGTCGCGTCTATTTCGGCTTTATGTCCGGCATACCATTTTGGAGTCAATTTAGTGTAATAACCTCCTGTATCGAAGTGAAATAACAATGGATTGCCATCTTTATCGGTCGAGGCAACTCTCAAGTTCTCACTATCGTTACGCAGCAAGTTGCTTCGATTCATGGGATTTGGAGTCGGAGATGATGGTATTATAAACTCATGATTTGTAAAGTCCATCTGTATTTCTTGCATGCTGAGCATGACCGGAAGTCCTATGACCGGAGGTAACTGCTTTAAGAAGCTGTCGGCTTTCGTGTGTCCGGCTTGTATGTCGACTACGAAGAAAGGAACATTAATCCATGTCATGTCACCTATGCGCATAGTATCGGCCAAAGCATACTGCCCATATTGCTTGCCGATACCCAGCATTGGCATGTAAGCATCGAGCAGCTTTAGGTTGTGGTCACTTGCCTGTTTCGGTGAAATGATGTTGATTCCTGCACCGGTGTCAAATACAAGTTTGCTTTCGTTTCCGTTAATAAACCCGTTCATCATAAGCGCATGTTGTCCGGTTTCATTTTCAATAACCATAGGTATGCGATATTCTCGATTGGGATGAATAGGTTTACAAATGGGGCTGTTCTTGGCGTAAACTTGGTATTGGTCGGCCAACAAGCTATAGCTTTCAATTTGAGAGCTATCAACACCTTGTGCAGCCAACTGGTCACATAAATCTTGCAAAAGAGAAGCAGCTTCGGCATATCGGTCGGTACGGGCCAAATTGATTCCCAAAAGTATAGCCATGCTTAACGAGTTATTGCCCAATTCTTGTTGGTGGTTGTTTAGCAAATCGCTTAGAACCATGCAAGCTGAATCCGGGCGATTGAAGTAGTGATGAGTCATGGTAATTGCCATCTGCCTGAGCAATGGGTTGATTGAATCGGCAGGCGTGCTTTTTAATTCGTCTTCCAATTCAAACCAGCGACTTTCGCCCATCATCAAGCCAATGCGCTCATCTGCATTTTGAGCCCATGCCGTCAAAGATACGAGCATGAATACAACGAGTAGAAATATCTTTATCATAATTATTTGTTATTGAGAATAGGAAAAGTATGCCTCATCATGCTACCCAGTGCAGAATGGGTGAATACATGAGGATGGCAAGCCACAGGATGGCAAGAATCAAGAATGTCAATGATATCACATACAGTTGCTTCTTGACAATTGAAGTCGCCTTCTTGGAGAATTGGCTGAATGCAAAGCAGAAGGCCGCCATGAAGATGAAGAAGTCGTCCAAGAACCCAATCATAGGCCCGTCAAAATCGATGGGCATTATGAGGAATGCAAGTGAAATTATCAGAAACAAGACAGCCAGCCACTTGAATGACATCGTTTTCTTGCCCTGCTTATCGCTTGCATTTTTATTCTTAATTTCCATAGTACAAATTCTTATTTGGTCAATGGTAGTATTTCAATCCAATATCCGTCGGGGTCTTCAATAAAGTATAATCCCATTTCAGTGTTTTCGAAGCACACCACTCCCATGTCTTTGTGGAATTGGCGAGTCTTGTCGTAGTCGCCTTCGATTCTTACACATAAATGGAATTCGGTTTCTCCGAGGTCATATTTTTGTGGGTGATCTTTCAGCCACGTCAATTCAAGCAAGAAATCGGAATTGTTGTCGGTGAGATATACTATGATATATGAACTATCGGGAGCCGTGATGCGGCTTTTTTCCACGAGGTTAAGAGCTTCGTTGTAGAATTTAATGCTTTTATCAAGATTGGAAACATTGAAATTGAAGTGGTCAAATCGTGTATTCATAAAGCTATATGTTTTTTGATTATATTGATGAGTAGTTATTTTATTGTTAACTTGTCTCCGTCGCGCATACAATGATAATTGCCGAAATTGTTGTTACGGTAAAGGCTGAAGTTGCATGAATTCTCAAAATCGTCCCATTGGTGCATAGGGATGAAGTGCACTACTTTGAACGTATTGACAAATTGCCGTGCGCCGAGAGAGAAGTCGCCACCTATTCGTGGGTCGACTGGGAACATCGCGACATGTATGTCGGTCGTGACAGCCTTTATGCGCTTCAAGATGGAGAGAAAACGAGATTGCATCTGTTTTATCTCTTGAGGCGTTGATTCTTCTTGCCAATGCCAGTTGTTCAAGTCGCCGGCATGAAAAATGAAAATGCCGTTTATATCGACAAGGAAAGAAACACCAACGTCGGTAGACTCAAATGAGTGAATGACAAAATCGTTACATTCAAGTTTTTCATTTGCATGCATGAAATTGGTGAGTGGAGGAATTTTGTCAAAATGTTGTCGTTTGAGTTTCTTCCGTATATCGTTTGACAGGATGTAGTGTGGCTCATTTGCCACCTTTGTCTGCCAATTGAATATTTCTGGATTGAAATGGTCGGGATGGCTGTGTGATGCAAATACAAGCAGTTTTCGGGCTCGTTTCAATATTGCATTAGCTACATTGTTGTCATCTTTAAAAAAGTCGAATACTAACGTGCAGCCATTGTCCGATTCAATTGCAAAACCACTGTGGCCGATATATGTAATGTCCATCAATAAGAGAGTCTTAAATGGAATCTTTAATTTCGTTCCATCCTTTCTGGAAGTAGGCTTGGTTGAAATCGGTGATGCGTATCGTCTCGCCGTTCCAAATTACTATGTCGAGATCCATGGGAATGTTTCCAGACAGCTTGCTTACAGGAGTGCGGCCGCAGATAGTTTCATATTCTTTTACTTTATGGGTAATTGTGGCAAGATCGTGCTTGCATTCACCATACATTACGGCGTTGAGATAGTCAGGCTCGCGGTGGTTGGCCGCCTCCGAATTGTATATTGAGGACACTTTGGTGCCGCTCAGTTGCTTTTTTAGCCATAGGATGGCATGTTCGACTTGCCATTGCCTGTCGCGGCTGTTGCTGCCAATACTTATAACAAGAGAGTTCATTGTTTTATATTTTTCATTGATAGTGCTATTCTGTTTCTTCCTTTGTCCACACTGATTATTCTCACTTTCACTGTGTCGCCGATTCTTACCACATCGGATGGCGATGAGATGAACTTGTCGCTTATTTCAGATATGTGGACGAGGCCATTTGTGTGGACTCCAATATCGACAAAAATGCCGAATTGAGTTATATTTGTCACGACTCCTCGAAGTTCCATTCCCTCATGCAGGTCTTCGATGGAATTTACATTATTGTCGAATATCGTCTTAGCTGAATCAGTTCGTGGATCTCGTCCCGGCTTTTCGAGTTCGGTCATTATGTCGGTGAGCGTAGGCATGCCCACTTCATCCGAGACATATCGTTTAAGGTCTATTCTGTTGCGTTGCTGCTTGTTTTTAATCAATTCATCGACCGAGCAGTCATAGTCGCTTGCCATTTTCTTTACAAGCTCGTATCGCTCGGGATGAACCGATGTGTTGTCGAGGGGGTTGTCGCTAAGTGGCACACGCAGGAAGCCTGCGGCCATTTTAAATGCCTTTTCACCCATTCTCGGAACTTTCAATAAATCTGAACGAGAGGCGAAGTCTCCATTTTCGGCTCTATATTTTACGATGTTGCGAGCAAGGACCGGACCGAGTCCAGAGATGTATGACAACAATTCGGGCGATGCTGTGTTTACGTTGACGCCTACACTGTTAACGCAGCTCTCGACAGTGAAATTCAAGGCATGTTTCAGCTTAGTCTGGTCTACGTCGTGCTGATACTGCCCAACACCAATTGATTTCGGGTCAATCTTTACCAGTTCGGCAAGTGGGTCGAGCAATCGTCTGCCAATAGAAACGGCACCTCTCACTGTCACGTCCTTATCGGGGAACTCGTCGCGTGCGACTTGTGAAGCCGAGTAAATCGATGCGCCGCTTTCGTTGACGACATAGGTCTTTACATTGTCGGGCAAGTTGATAGAAGCAAGGAATTGTTCGGTCTCGCGGCTTGCTGTCCCGTTACCGAGGGAAATTGCTTCAATTTCATATTTTTGGATGAGAGATAACAATATTTTTTTTGCGCCTTCAAAGTCATTGCGTGGTGGTGTAGGGTATATGACACAGTCGTGAAGAAGATTCCCTTGCTCGTCGAGGCACACGACTTTGCAACCTGTACGGAATCCCGGATCTATGGCAAGGATGCGTTTGTGTCCTAATGGAGGTGCAAACAGCAGTTGTCTTAGGTTGGTTGCAAACAGTTCTATAGCTTTGTCATCGGCTTTTTCTTTGGCTGCTGTTGCAAATTCGGTTTCAATCGATGGCCTGATGAGGCGTCTGTAGCTGTCGCAAGAGGCTCTATCGACTATGGCAGATGCCTCGCAGTTGCCTTTGACAGTCACATGCTTTATATTACGCATGGCCGTTTCGTCATCGTTTGAGATTGAAATTTTCAGGAAACCCTCTTTTTCTCCTCTTCGCATTGCCAACAACCTGTGTGATGCAATATTGCGCAGTGAATCGATACAGTCAAAATAATTGCGGTATTTTTCTCCTTCGATTTCCTTACCTTTTATTACTTTAGATGATATTTGCGCGGTTGCCCTGAAAGAGGCTCTCACTATGTTTCTGATTCTTTCATTTTCGGCTATCCACTCGGCTATTATGTCGGATGCACCATTTATGGCTTGCTCGACATTCTCAACGCCATCATTAAGGAATCGTTCAGCTTTTGACTCTATGTCGAAAGCATGTTGCGACATTATAATCTTGGCCAATGGCTCAAGGCCGAGAGCCCTTGCCGCCTCGGCGCGCGTGCGTCGCTTCGGCTTGAATGGAAGGTATATGTCTTCCAGTTCTTGGGCGTTCCAGCAATTGGCTATTCGTTCGGATAGCTCGTCGGTCATTTTCCCTGCATTGGCAATTGCATCTTGGATGAATTCTCTTCTTTTTGTCAATTCTTCCAATGCC
The DNA here is from genome assembly GCA_905207705.1 of uncultured Prevotellaceae bacterium. Taxonomy (GTDB): domain Bacteria; phylum Bacteroidota; class Bacteroidia; order Bacteroidales; family Muribaculaceae; genus Avimuribaculum. Next base: position 314,771 of record CAJLMA010000002.1, on the reverse strand, counting down.
TTGTATTCATCTGAGATGGATTGTATTTGTATTTCATTCAGCCCGCCGGTTGCTTCTTTACGGTATCTGCTGATGAACGGAATCGTGGCTCCGTCATCAAGCAAGTTGATTGTCTTTCTGACAATCTTCTCGTTTATACCTGTCTTTAGGGCTATTATGTTGAAAATGTCATCCACGTTATCCGGCTTTTTTTAGGGTTATAAGTGTAATTTCGGGCGTGGCTCCTATTCTCATCGGTATGGCAACTTCACCAATGCCTATGTTGACATATAATATTTGTCCGTCCTCTTCATAAATTCCTGCCCACTCAGGATATACCCATGCCGAAGGTGACAAACGCATTCCAAACATGTTTATCTCTATCTGCATTGCGTGTGTGTGTCCGGCCAGCATCAAGTCTATATTGGATAGCGGCAATACTTCTCCACGCCAATGTTTAGGGTTGTGTGATAAAAGAATCTTGAAGTTGTCGTCGTTCAGTGCAGGATGTGCTTCCGATAGTTTGCCATATTGCGAAAATGGCGGTTCACCCCAGTTTTCCACGCCAATCAATGTTATTGATTGGTCGCCACGGTGAATCACGGTGTCGCAATTGTTCATCAGTTTCCATCCCATATTGGCCTGTAATTGAGCCATCCACAGGTTGTTTTGGATTTTCTCTTCAGGAGTCTTCCATTCTTTGTAATCGCCGTAATCATGATTGCCGAGAATCGAATATACTCCGTCGGGTGCATCAAGCCTGCTTAATACAGGAATAAAAGGCAATACTTCATCTGTTTGCCTGTTTACGAGGTCACCGGTGAAAAATACTATGTCGGCATCCAGTCCGTTGATGGCATTTACAAGGTCGGCAACATAAGTCGTGTCTCCGGCATAACTTCCGACATGGAGATCGGAGAATTGTACCATTCTGTATCCGTCAAATTGGGGTGGAAGATTGTCGAATTGCAGAGTAACCTCTTTTATCTCGTAGTCGGTTCGCGTGACAAGTGCCCCCCACCACATGGTACCAAATATTATGGTTCCGACAATGGTTGCTATAATACCCGAATATGGAAGTTGTTTCCTTCTCCATAATTTTGGAATCTTGCATATCCAAAGTGTGATTATGGCAAAATACTTTGGAATATAGAAAGAGAAATAACTGTACAGCATCCACATTATAGCCACAAGAGTTGTATTGCCTACCGACCTGTTCGGGATGGAAACAGCCGTGATTATATATAGGAAAAGGACTGCTGCCAAGCCTAGATGCGAGTATCTTATCCATTTGGGCTTGAATACTTTTTTTAGCTTGTAGTATATATAACAGTCAGAGGCAAGATTGATTATTATTGCTATAATAAGCGGAATCCATTGGAGTCTCATGCCGTAAAACTTTGTTATTATCTATTTATTTGTTTAATGCAGCAAGTTGATTTGTAAGCGGATTGGCGTACATTATCAACATCATGTGCTTCATGAATTGGCAATCGTTATCGTCCAATTGCATGTCGGTCTTTTTGATTTGGTTGTCGAGATAGGAATTGAACGTATCTTTGTCGGCTGCAGTGTACTTGTCGGCAAATTTGGAACATTCGTTGACCACGTCGTATGCAATGTAGTTGTTTTTGTATATGAAATAATTGGAATGTATCTCTTTGTCGATTATTTGGCCGATTATTCTTGCCACTTCGTTGCGGTCGCATTCGGCCGGTATGCGGTCGAGGCTTTTGTTTATGCAAGGGCAGAAGTGGAAATGCAAGTTGCCTTTGTATTGCAACAGTCCTGTTTCCATGCTGACGAGGTCGTCGTGCTGCGATTTTTTAAAGTCGGGATCCTTGCTGCGCATAAGGAATTCTTTGGCTTTCAAATAGTCATTTGGATCGTATTCATAACTTATGGAAACCGGCATCAAGTTGAGTTCCTTTATGCTGTCGACTAAGTTGCGGTCGCCGGCGAGCGCGAGCATTTTTATCAGGCTTTCTTGGGTGCGGTCGTCGCTGTCCTTGGCGCGTCCTTGCCTTTGTGAAATCCAGATAGATTGCTTCTTTTGCGTTATTGCAAATCTAATGTATCCCGACAAGTGCTGTGCGGCTTCAAGTGCATGGCGCTTGCTGCTGTCGCGCTTTACAATGAAGCTTTTGTTCAGCTTCACCAATGTTGAAATCCAAGGGTATATGAGCAGGTTGTTGCCTATTGCAATTTCTGTTGTCGGCGCACCGTTGCGGGTAAGGCATATATTCAAGAAAGAAGCATCAAGGACGATGTCCCTATGGTTGGAAATGAAAACATTAGATACGCCCTTGACGAGGTTTTCAATTCCACTTGAAGTGACTCCAGATGTGGTTTCATGTTCCAATTTCTCCAAGAATGGCAGCATGATTAACATTTGGAAGTCGTGCTTATTTTGTATTTGCAGCAAAGTGTTGCAAAATTGTTGATAGTCAACGTTGGGCATTACATATCTAACTGCATGCTCGAATCCCGGTTCTTTAACGAGGAATTCCATTTCTTTATGAAAGTCTTCGTCGTTGTAGGGGCTTATATCTGAAAATTCTTCAGGAACTTTAATTTCTCCGCAATCCATATTAATCGTTTATAGATAAACATATACTTTCCAAAGTTAAGAATAAATGTTTAAATTATGAAACGAAGCAAATATTTTCTTGTCGCCTATATGTTCAAAATGGCGGTGGAATTGGATTTTGGGACAGGTAAATGAGATTAAAGTATAAAAAAGCAAAGCACACTGCGCAATGAGTTGTTGTGCAGTGTGCTTTGGCCTATGTGAAAAAAATATTGGAACGTCAGATTATTTCTTTCCCTTCAATGATTGCTTCGGTGTCGCGAGCAATCATATATTCCTCGTCGGTAGGAATTACGACAACCTTGACTTTGGAGCTTGGTGTGGAAATTATCGTTTCGGTTCCTCTTGTCGAAGCGTTTACTTGCTTGTCGATTTCCACGCCCATAAATCCGAGTGTGGCACAAACGTTTTCTCTCACACCATGCTGGTTTTCACCTACACCGCCGGTGAACACGATGATGTCCACGCCTCCCATTTCGGCTGCATAAGCGCCTATGTATTTGGTTATGCGGTGTTCATACATTCTCAAGGCGAGTTTTGCACGTTCGTTGCCTTCGGCAATGGCGGCTTCGATTTCACGCATGTCGGAGGATACTTCCGAGAATCCTGCAACGCCACTTTCCTTGTTTATGACCTTTTGCAGTTGTGCTGCCGAGAGATTGTGCTTTTCCATTATGAACGTGAGTGCGCCCGGGTCAACATCGCCACATCGAGTACCCATCATCAAGCCTTCGACCGGAGTCAATCCCATTGAGGTGTCGATGCTCTTGCCATTCTTTACGGCTGTTATGCTGCCGCCGTTTCCTATGTGGCAAGTAATTATTTTTTGTGATGTATAATCGACATTGAGGAATTCACACACGCGTTTGGAAACGTAGCGATGGCTTGTGCCATGGAATCCGTAACGACGGATACCATCTTCGGCATAATATTTATATGGCAATGCGTACATGTAGGACTCGGCAGGCATCGTCTGATGGAAAGCCGTGTCGAATACTGCAACTTGGGGTATGTTGGGCAGGATGCTTGTTATGGCATCTATGCCAGCCATGTTTACAGGATTGTGCAAAGGCGCGATGCTGTAACATTCTTTGATTTTAGCAATGACCTCATCATCGATGAGCACGCTCTTGTTGAACTTTTCACCGCCGTGAACGACGCGATGGCCTACGGCGTCTATTTCGTCAAAAGATTTTATGCTGCCGTACTCAGGACTTGTGAGCATGTCGAGTATGGCCTTTATGGCACCGTTATGGTCGGAGATGTTCAGTTCGACTATTTTTTTAGAACCGTCGGCGAGCTTGAACTTGATGAAGGCGTCGTGCAATCCTATTTTTTCAACACCGCCTTCGGCAAGTACTTTGTTTGCTTTGATTTCAATCAGTTTGTATTTAATTGAGCTACTGCCGCAATTAAGCACTAATATGTTCATGATTATGTTTTTTGTCGTTTTTGAGAATTTCAATCAAGATCCGAGCATTAAGCATCAGTGTTTCATGCCTATGGCCTGATTGCAGGTTATTATTATAGTCTTGAAAATGTCTTCGGCGCTGCAACCCCTCGACAAGTCGTTGACCGGTCGGGCAAGGCCTTGCAGAATTGGACCTACGGCTTGTACGTTGCCGATGCGTTGAACGAGCTTGTAGGCGATGTTTCCGACATCGAGCGACGGGAATACCAGCACGTTGGCATGTCCGGCGATGCTGCTGCCCGGTGCCTTGCTCAATCCCACTGAAGGAACCAGTGCGGCATCAGCTTGCAGTTCGCCATCTATTTTCAATGTCGGGTCGGTTTCTTTTGCAATTCTTGTGGCTTCAACCACTTTGTCAACGTTTTCATGTTTGGCGCTGCCCTTTGTAGAGAAGCTGAGCATAGCTACGCGAGGTTCTATTCCGGCAATGTCGCGGGCTGTTTTTGCTGTCGCGATGGCGATTTGTGCCAATTCATTTGCATCGGGCATCGGAACGACTGCGCAATCGGCAAAGACGAGCATGTTGTCGGTGCCATAAGGAGAATTGGATGGCAGCAACATCAAGAATGCGCCTGACACGACGCTGATGCCGGGTTGGGTCTTTATTACTTGGAATGCTGCCCTTAATACATTTCCGGTAGTGTTTTTTGCACCGGCTACTTGTCCGTCGGCTTCTCCGGCTTTAATAAGCAGGCAACCTAAATATAGAGGGTCTTTTGCTTTTTTCCGAGCATCTTCGATGGTAATGCCTTTTGACTTGCGCAATTCGTAGAACAGCTGTGCATATTTTTCGATGAAGGCATCGTCGTTTGGATTGACGATTGTAGCTTGATTTATGTGAGTGAGGTTAAGGTCGGCGGCCTGTTCAAGTATCTTTTCAGGTTCACCTATTAAAATAACGTCGGCAATGCCTTCGGCAATCACCTGGTTGGCTGCTTGGAGAGTGCGAGGTTCTGTGCTCTCGGGCAGCACGATGCGTTGTCTGTCGGCTATTGCTTTTTCTTTTAAAGCATTGAAAAGTCCCATAATTTATGTGATTTAAACATTTTACAAAATTATAATTAAAATCTAAAAAGCATTGGATAAAAAGAGTGAAAAATAAAACAAAAAATTAAAAGTTGCGGCTGCCGAACAGTCTTGATAGAAGAAAATAGGTTAAAAGAGAAAGTTTTTGTGTAAGCATGTTGTCAGAATGGTATTAAAGTATTTATTTAGCGCACTGAAAAAATATTGAGAAAAAGTACTGTTAAATTTATGGACAAAATAAAGTTTACACGAGAATATTCCATGAAAAGCGTGCCTGTGGCTTTGCTATGGACATATCTTTCAACACCCAACGGCCTTGAGTACTGGTTTTCGGACACTGTAAAGCAGTCGGGCAAGCAGTTTACTTTCGGGTGGAATGGCAGCGAACAAGTAGCACAGCTTATATCGGTGCGGTCATACAGCTACATACGTTTCCATTGGGTTGATGAGCAGGACAGAAGTTACTTTGAGTTGAGGGTGGAGGTGTCGGAACTTACCGACAGTATAGACCTGTTGGTGACCGATTTTGCTTATCCCGATGAGCTTGAGGAGTCGAAAGATGTGTGGGATAATCAAATAGAAGCTTTGCAGAGGCAGCTCGGGTGTTTGTGAAGTCGAGCGGCAATCAAAAAAGGAGCATTAGGTGCATGATGTATTAGAAGTTTAGGAATAAATGACTAATTTTGCATTTGGAATAACAATAAAAGATAAATGAGGATAAAAAGGCTATATTTATTCGTATTGCAGACATTTTTGCCATTGTTCTTGATGACTTTTTTCATCTGCCTTTTTATCGTATTGATGCAATTCTTGTGGCGCTACATAGACGACCTTGTCGGCAAGGGGCTTGACGTAGCGGTGATAGCTGAATTATTTTTCTATGCGGCCTTGACGATGGTGCCATTGGCGTTGCCATTGGCCATATTGTTGGCTTCGCTCATGGCTTTCGGGAATCTTGGCGAGCATTTTGAGTTGACAGCGATGAAGTCGGCAGGCGTGTCGTTGATTCGTGTCATGAGCCCGTTAATCATATTCTTGACTTTTGTGTCGGTCGGCGCGTTCTTTTTCCAAAACAATGTGCTGCCAAAGGCTCAAGTGAAAATGTGGAGTCTGTTGTTTTCAATGAGGCAGAAGTCGCCAGAACTTGACATTCCGGAAGGAGCTTTTTATGACCAGATAAAGGGATACAACCTGTTTGTTAAAAGCAAGGATCGCGAAACTGGGATATTGCGCGAAATGATGATTTATGACGTGTCCAGTGGATATGGATATGCCAATATAATAGTTGCAGACTCGGGGAAACTAAGCATGACTTCCGACAAGAAGCATCTGTTCCTGCAATTGTACAGCGGAGAATCGTTTGAAGATTTGAAAGACAATCGCAAAGGAGCTCGTCATAATGATGCCGGGATGCTTTATCGAAGGGAATCGTTCAAGGTAAAAGAAATAATGATACCGTTTGACGCCACATTCAACCGGATGGGCGATGAAACGATGAGTAACCAATATATAGGAAAGAATTTCAACGAATTGAATCACACAATAGATTCGTTGACTTTAAGGGTTGATTCGGTAGGAGACCATCTTGCCGACGAGTTGCGTGGAGAACCACTGTGCGGGGTGCCTATACGGCGCGTGATTTACAAAGACAACAAACAGGTTGTGGAATTGTACAAGCCTGTAGTAATGCGGCAGCCGCTTGATGTGGATTCCATAATCAGGTCGGCATCGGTAAATGACAGACGAAATATCTTAGAGTCGGCAAAAAACAAAGCCGAAAGGCTAAGACAGGAAATGCAGTTCAAAGGGTATTCGCTTGAAGACAATCTTGCGAACATGCGCAGGCATGAAATAGAACTACAGAAGAAATTCACATTGTCGTTTGCCTGTTTGATATTTTTCTTCATAGGTGCGCCTCTCGGAGCGATAATCAGGAAAGGCGGATTGGGTGTTCCTATTGTAATATCGGTATTTCTGTTTATTGTTTATTATATTATCGATAATACCGGTTACAAATTGGCTCGTGACGGGCATTGGGTAGTGTGGGAAGGAATATGGTTAAGCTCGGAAGTGCTTTTGCCACTTGGAATATTCTTGACATACAAGGCTGTTAACGATTCGGCCGTGTTTAATCCCGATGCTTATAGGAATTTCTTCAGGCGGTTGACCGGCTTGCAACAAGTCAGACACATCCAGATGAAAGACCTTGTGATGGATGATGTGGTGCAATCTGTAGCAATAGAAAAATTGTTACAATTGAAAGCAAGTTGCGAGCGGTTCTTGTCGAAGTATGCAAAGCGGCAAAGTTATATAGCTTATTGGACGAAAGGCTTTGACCGGGATGAATTGAAGCGTCTGTCGCAAGAGGTGGAAGATATTGTGGCATATCTTGAAAATTCACGCCAGATATTAGTAATAAACAAGCTTATGGACTATCCATATATAAGGCAATTGCTGACTTATCATCCTGTGTCGAACGCTAAAATAGGTGTAATTGTTGCCGTGCTGTTCCCAATAGGGTTGCTTGGCTACTGGATTGGAACCACGCATCAGAAAAATTTGAAACGTGACATACGTTCGGTCATAAAAGTCAGCAATGAGCTGACCGGCTTGCTTGAAGATAACGCGAAAGATAAAATTACAGAAGCTGATTAATATAATTGTTTGATAATTAAGTTAATATATATGAACGAAGATATAAAGCTTAACAGCATTGATGAAGCTGTTGCACAAATGAAGTCGGGAGGTTTTGTAATAGTCGTTGATGACGAAGACCGTGAGAATGAGGGTGATTTTATCATAGCTGCGGAGAAAATAACCGAAGAAAAGGTAAATTTCATGTTGCGTGAAGGCCGTGGCGTGTTGTGCGCACCCATTACGGCGCAACGTTGCCATGAACTTGAACTTAACATGCAGGTTGAAGAAAACACCTCGATGCTTGGAACGCCGTTTACCGTTACTGTAGACTTGCTTGAGGGTTGTACTACCGGAGTATCGATGCACGATCGTGCCGAAACTATAAAGGCTCTTGCCAATCCTAATCTTAAACCGAGCGATCTTGGCCGTCCGGGACACATCAATCCGTTGAGGGCTCAAGACCGAGGAGTCCTTGTGAGGGCAGGCCACACCGAGGCTGCTGTCGACTTGACCAAACTTGCCGGCCTATATCCTGCTGCGGCATTGATTGAAATAATCAATCCTGACGGTACCATGGCAAGGTTGCCTCAGTTGATTGAGGTGTCAAAGAAGTTTGATATTCCAATAATTTCAATAAAAGACCTTATCGCTTATCGTTTGCGCACCGAAACAGTGGTTGAGGCCGGGGAAGAAGTGGACATGCCTACGGAATACGGCCATTTCAAGTTGATTCCGTTCAGGCAATTGTCCAACGGACTTGAACATGTGGCCCTTATCAAAGGGAGCTGGGAACCTGATGAACCAGTATTGGTGCGCGTGCATTCATCGTGCATGACAGGAGACGTTTTCGGGTCGATGCGTTGCGAATGTGGCGAGCAGCTACACCTTGCCATGAAGGAGATAGAGACAGCCGGCAAGGGCGTTGTCGTGTATATGAATCAAGAAGGCCGAGGTATAGGCTTGATGAACAAGATACGCGCTTATAAGTTGCAGGAAAACGGGTATGACACAGTCGATGCGAATATTCATCTCGGATTCAAGCCTGATGAGCGCGACTATGGCGTAGGTGCCAATATACTTCGATTGCTCGGTGTGAGGAAGATGAGGTTGCTCACCAATAATCCGGTGAAGCGTGTCGGGCTTGAAAGCTATGGAATCGAGGTCGTGGAGAATGTTCCAATAGAGATTGAGCCAAACAAGTACAATCGTTTCTATATGCATACCAAGAAAACTCGCATGGGGCATAATCTGCACAATGTCGATTGATGAGAGCAAGATAATAAGCTATATGAAAAATCTCGGCAAAATGCTGTCGAGATTTTTTTGTATAGTAACGTTGTTGAATTAGGCTGATATTAATAATTGCATGATCATTGATGTTTGGCAAATATGGTTTTTGCTCCAATCCATATACCGATTACTGTGACAACGAGGCTTATTATTGCCAATATTGGCAATTCTCCCGATTGTGGCACGCCAATTGAATTGAAGTCGGAGGAAACCAGTCCGCTTGAAGCGAGATATGCAGATACAACCACAATCGAATTGTTGAATGCGTGAGCTATGATTGGTGTCCATAACGAACGGCTTTTCCATGCTAGATATCCGAAAAATGCTCCAAGAAGCATACGGGGGATAAAGCCGTAGAATTGAAAGTGCAGTGCGCTGAATATGAAGGCTGTGGACCATATAGCCATGTGGGCATTGATGGGGCGTTGAATGAAAATGCGTTGCAATGCGCCTCTGAAGAAAACTTCTTCTCCAATGCCTGTCAGTATTCCGACGAGGCAAATTACCATGATGAATGACGGGAATGTCATTCCTGTTGTCAGTTGTTCGGTAACAGCTCTTGCGGCTGCCTCAGTGTTTCTCATCCATTGCTCAATATCGGAGTCGGGTAAATCGATTGACTCGTTCAAATGGATAATATAGTTCATTGCAGGAGTCGATATTATAAGAATGATGATAAGATAAGCCACGAATTTCAATTCGGGAGATTTGTTCAATCGCAGATAGGAAATAGGTTGCGGCGTTATGAAAAATGTTGTCAAGATGGCCGGGACAATAAACACGCATAGATTTTGCAGTAGAATAGAAGCGTATATCACGAGTCTTGTATCGGATGTGAGTAGCGGGATAGCCGATGATACTATGGTTGTGAACACGAGACACAATATGAATGCGCACCAAAGCATGGTGATGCGCCTGTTAAATGATAAATATTCTTTATGATAAATGAAATTTTCCATATATAGTTTAAAAATATATGCAAAATTAAACAAACCAGCCAATATCATTTCTAATTATATGGAATAATTATTAAATTAGTGAGCGATTAAAATATATGTGACATGAAACAGAAAATTAAATTTTTAATATTTGCATTTGTGCTTATTGGCATGTGCGACACTTTGGCTGCACAGGAAATAAGGCAAGTTAACGTGCCTCAAAACGAGACCAAGGAGGAGAAGAAGGCTCGTGAAAAACGGCTTGAGGAATTGCGGGATTCGGTAGCTTATTTGGAAGCTAAGATGGCAGTAGATTCCGGATATTTTGTTATTACTGCCGATCGCATGTCTCTTGGCAACAGGGGGATAAACATAATGGCTCCCGAAAGCAATACCAATTTTGTGCTTGTCCAAGGTGACCAGGCGGTAGTTCAGCTTGCTTTTAACAATGGATTCTCGGGATTGAATGGCTTGGGTGGCGTTACTGTTGAAGGAACTATAACCAGCAAGAAGAAGTCAATATCTAAAAAAGGCGACATTCACTATGACTTCAATGTTACGGGAACAGGCATATCGGCTCAGATAAACATTGTGGTATATAAAAACAGCAATGAAGCTCGAGCCTTTATAAATCCTAATTTTCATTCACAAGACATGACCGTTTATGGCCCGCTTATTCCGTATGACATGCGAAACGGGAATGGAGGCAGTAGGATATTCAAAGGGTCGACATTGCCATGATAGAATTTCATGAATGTGTAAATAATTGAACAAGGCTGCCTATGGACACATATATATGTACCTGATGTGGCAGCCTTGTTATTTTAATTGGTGCTTATTGTTCTATCATTGAAAGGAATTGGACTTCATCGATAATTTTTATTCCGAGTTTAGTGGCTTTTTCGAGTTTTGCCGGCCCCATGTTTTCGCCTGCAAGAAGGTATGATGTCTTGGCCGATATTGAACCTGAGTTTTTACCTCCGTTCATTTCGATGAGCTTTTTATATTCGTCTCGTGAATGTTTTGAGAATACACCGCTTATCACTATTGTCAATCCGGCAAGCTTGTCGGATGTTTTTGTGGAATCTTCGGAAACAGCCATTTGCAAACCGGCATTTTTAAGCCTGTTTATAATATCCTTATTCTCGGGGACAGAGAAGTAATCTGTAACGCTGCCTGCTATTTTATTGCCGATTTCATCGATTGCCGACAGTGCTTCGGTGTCCATTCCCATCAGCGTGTCGATGTCGCCTGCCGCGAATGCAAGTTTTTTTGCAACGGTTTCGCCTACATAAGGTATTGACAAGGCGAATATTACACGCTCGAAGGGCACATTCAGCGAATCATGGATTCCTTTCATTATTCGTTGAGCCGACTTTAGTCCAAATCGGTCGAGCGTTAATAGTTTTTCAATTGTCAAGTCGTAGATGTCGGCAATATTCTTTACCAGTCCGGCATTGTATAATTGTTCGGCGACTTCTTCGCCGATTCCGTCGATATCCATCATGTGTCTGCCGACGAAATGTTCTATCTTGCCGGTGATTTGCGGATAGCATCCATATTTGTTGGGGCACACCCATGCCGCTTCGCCTTCGACTCGTTGCAATTTCGAGCCACAAACCGGACAGCATGTGGTGAATTTCACAGGTTGGCTGCCTGGCATTCGCGCGTCAATGTTTACACCGACTATTTTAGGAATAATCTCACCTCCCTTTTCCACATATAGCATGTCGCCATCGTGAATGTCGAGATTGCGTATGATGTCCTCATTGTGCAAGGATGCACGTTTTACGATGGTTCCCGACAATAACACCGGATCGAGATTTGCGACAGGGGTTATTACACCCGTACGACCCACTTCAAAAGATACCGACTGCAGCTTGGTGCATGCCCGTTCGGCTTGGAATTTATATGCGATGGCCCATCGGGGCGACTTGGACGTGTATCCGAGGTTTAATTGCTGGCGCAAAGAATTTACCTTGAAAACAAGGCCGTCGGTTGCCACGGGTAGATGCTTTCGTTCGGTATCCCAATATTTAATGTATTCGGTCACCTCGTCTATCGAATTAAGCAATTTCATTGCTTCAGAAACCTTGAATCCCCATCCTTTTACGGCATTCATGTTGTCAAAATGGTTGTCGAAAGGGAGATTGTCGCCAAGCAAATAGTATATATAGGCATCAAGTTTGCGCTTTGCCACTTCGGCCGAATTTTGGAGTTTCAATGTCCCCGATGCAGCATTGCGAGGATTGGCAAAAAGTGGTTCTTCATTGTATGCGCGTTCTTGGTTCAATGCTTCAAATGATTTCCATGGCATCAATATTTCGCCTCTCACTTCAAACTTGTCGGGATAATTTCCTTGTTGCAGGCGAAGCGGTATGCTTTTAATCGTTTTTACGTTCTCGGTCACATCGTCTCCTTGTATGCCGTCGCCACGAGTTACGGCACGCACAAGTACTCCATGCTCATAAGTAAGGGAGATGGATGTGCCGTCAAATTTCATTTCTCCCACAATCTGGCAGTTTTCTCCATTGAGCCCGTTCTTAACCCTCGAGAGAAACTCTTCCACCTCCTCTATTGAATAAGTGTTGGCCAGCGACATCATGGGACGTTCGTGCACAACCTGTTTGAAAGACTTGTTTATGTCGCTTCCGACTCGTTGCGTTGGCGAATAAGGGTCGAAGTATTGAGGATTTTCATTTTCCAGTTTTTGCAGCAATGCCATTTTGTCGTCAAATTCCTTGTCGGAAATCGTAGGCATGTTCAGCACATAGTATTTATAATTATGTTCGTTAAGCTCTTTTCTTAAAGCCTCTATTTGTTGCTTTATTTCATCCATAGACTTATTTTTTGGCTAAGTTATGAAAAATCGGGAAAACGGGAAGTATGTTTGCATTCTGTTTTGCAAGATTAGTGACTTCCATTTTAAAAGAGATATATTGCTTTTCGAATATAAACGTAGTAAATTTGCATTCAATTTTAATGAAGCAATGAAAAAATTTCTCAAGCTACGAGATGTAGAACTGTGTTATACCGTTGAAGGCGACGGTTATCCTGTCGTGCTCATGCACGGTTGGGGATGTAATCACACTACTCTTGCGAGCATTGAAAAGCTGCTTGTCGGCAATTTCAAGGTTTATAATGTCGATTTCCCGGGATTTGGCGAAAGCAGCGAACCGCAGTCGGTCTGGAGTGTTGAGCAGTACACGTCAATGATTGAAGAGCTTTTGCAAGCAGAGAATGTAACAGCACCTATATTGCTTGGCCATTCATTCGGCGGAAGAGTAGGGATACTGTTTGCGTCTCGAAATGAGGTAAGGAAACTTGTCCTTGTTGATGCCGCAGGTGTAAAGCCGCGCAGGTCATTGAAATATTATTATAAAGTTTATTCATATAAGGCCATAAAGAAATTATTGCCTCTTGTCGCAGGTAAAGAAACCGGGGAAAGGTTGATAAACAAGTACAGGGGCAAAGTCGGGTCGAGCGACTATAACAGTGCATCACAGATGATGCGCACGATTATGAGCAAAGTCGTCAATGAAGATTTAAGGCATGTGATGTCGTGTATAAAATGCCCGACGTTGCTTGTTTGGGGAGAAAAAGACACGGCAACTCCCGTGAAAGATGCAAAAATCATGGAGAAGCTCATTCCTGACGCCGGTTTGGTGGTTTTTAAAGGTGCCGGCCATTACAGCTTTTTGGACAATCCTTACCAGTTTGCGGCCGTATTGAAGAATTTCCTCGGAGACGAGGCAAAAATGAAGAAAATGTAATATTCGGAACAAAATATTCGCATGTCATGGATGTATCATTGGAATATATAGTATCTGTAATCTATTTCGTTGCAATGTTTGTACTGCTTGCTGCAGTCGTTAAAAGGGATTTGCAGATGTTGCAACAAAATTCATACAGGAACGAGAGACTATGGAGGTGGATAACGACAAGTAGTGAATACATGTCTGTTTTGAGGATATTGAATTTTGCCTTGTTTTTAATAGGAGCCTCAATGTTAAGCGCATCGGTGTATGTTGTTATTCTCATTGTTGTTGCTGCAGTGCTGGAGAGTGTGTCGTTGTTGACAAAGAAGTACAAGAAGCCGCTCGTGTTTACCAAACGAGTGTGGAGACTTGCGGTGGCGTGCTTCGTGTTGGTGGTTGCCGCAGTGCTGCCTGCATTTTTGTCCGACGGCGAAGCCTTGGCATGTAAGCGTGCGGCGTTAATATTATCTTGTACAGCCCCATTTTCATATATTCTCGTGCTTGTGGCCAATTATCTGCTAAAGCCTGTTGAAAAGGTTATAAACAATCGATATTATAATGATGCAAAGCGCATTCTTGCGTCCATGCCCGATATGACGATTATCGGTGTTACAGGCAGTTATGGGAAAACGAGTACAAAACATTATTTGTCGAGAATATTAAGCGAGAAGTATTCGGTGCTCATGACTCCCGGCAGTTTTAACACGCCAATGGGGGTTGTGAGGACTGTCAGGGAGATGCTCAAGCCATATAACAATGTGTTTATTGTCGAGATGGGTGCAAAGAACATAGGCGACATAAAGGAGATATGCGATTTGGTGCATCCTTTATATGGGATAATTACTGCCGTGGGAGAGCAGCACTTGGAGTCGTTTAAGACAATCGAGAATGTGCAACGCACTAAATTTGAATTGGTAGATGCGTTGCCAAAGAACGGATATGCCGTGCTGAACAATGATTTTGAATATGTGTCAAACCGGACTGTCGATAATGTCGCCGTGAGCCGTTATTCCACACATGCCGATGCCAATGGCTGCGATTATGTGGCTACTGATATAAAATATACCCAGCATGGTACTACATTCACGATAAAAGGGCATGGTAAAGAGCTTGAGCTGTCGACCAAGCTTGTCGGTGAGTTCAATATCTCCAATCTGCTCGCGGCTGTCATCATGGCGATGAAGCTCGATGTGCCTGATAAAAAAATACAATATGCCGTGAGCAAGATAGAGCAAGTGGAACACAGGTTGAATGTGAAGCGCACGCCTGGAGGAATTACAATAATAGATGATGCGTTCAATTCAAATCCCGACGGTTCGCGCATGGCTCTCGACGTGTTGGCAGGCATGACAGGCGGACAACGCATTGTCATAACTCCCGGAATGATAGAACTTGGAGCAAAGCAGGAGTATTACAATGAGCTGTTTGGTGAACATATAGCAGAGACGTGCGACATAGCCATAATTGTCGGTTCTTATAACAAGGAATCCATATTAAAAGGTATTTCACGAAAAACGGCATCTGAAATAAAAGTCGTGACAGTCCCGACTTTTGCCGAAGCTCAGGCCAAGATGCTTGAAATGGCAAAGCA
The DNA here is from genome assembly GCA_905207705.1 of uncultured Prevotellaceae bacterium. Taxonomy (GTDB): domain Bacteria; phylum Bacteroidota; class Bacteroidia; order Bacteroidales; family Muribaculaceae; genus Avimuribaculum. The sequence goes on along the minus strand of CAJLMA010000002.1, from coordinate 299,491 downwards.
GGGTGACACTGTGCTGTATGAGAATGATTTGCCCGACACGTTTAAATGAAATATAGAAGTCTTATTTATATAAAATCACATATATTGAAATGAAAACAAATATTGGAGTGTTCTTCGGCGGTCGTTCGACAGAGCATGAAATATCAGTTATTTCGGCATCCCAAGCGATGCATGCTATAAACAGGGACAAATATAACGTAACACCTATATACATATCCAAGCAAGGCAAATGGTACACAGGCGATGCTCTGTTTGAAATATCCAACTACAGGAATATTCCCGACTTGTTGAAAATGACCGAAGAGGTCTATATGGAACCAAGTTTCGGAGATTATAACCTGTATAAGAAGAAAAAAAGCCTTTTCGGATCAAATGTTCTGACGTCGCTCGATGTAGTTATTCCGGTATTGCACGGTTCTAATGGGGAGGATGGCATTTTTGAAGGTGTTCTTGAGTCGATAGGAATCCCTTATGCAGGCTGCAACACCCTGTCGAGCGCCAACGGCATGGATAAGATAACAATGAAGATGATTTTGAAGTCGTGCGGAATACCTGTTGTCGATTATGTGTGGTTTACCGACAAACAATGGTTTGCCCAGCAGAACGAGCTTATCGATAAGATAGAAAAGGAGATAGGTTACCCGGTGATTGTCAAGCCGGCCAACCTCGGGTCAAGCGTTGGCATAGGCCGTGCTGCCAGCCGGGATGAACTGATTGAAAAGATAAATGATGCAGAAATATATTCTACTCGTATAATAGTGGAGGATATGGTCGAAAATCTGCAAGAAATAAATTGTTCGGTGCTTGGCGACTGCGATGAGAGCCAGGCTTCGGTACTTGAAGAGCCGATAAAGAGCGGTGATTTCTTGTCATACGAAGACAAGTACATAGGTGGTGGCAAGGGCACAAAAGGCATGCAAGCCGCACAGAAACGTATTCCTGCCGATCTGCCCGAAGCCGAGACCGAACGTATAAAATCCCTTGCGCGAGAGACTTTCCGTGTGCTTTCTTGCCATGGAGTGAGCCGTGTCGACATGATTATCAATCGTGACACAAGGGACATATATGTCAATGAGATAAATACGATTCCTGGGTCGTTATCGTTCTATTTGTGGGAAGCCAGTGGAATAAGTTTTGAGCAGTTGATGGACAAACTTGTGGCTTTGGCAGTGAAACGCAAGCAAGAGCAAGGCTTGAAAACCGTTTCTTACGACCAGAACATATTTAATCTTGGCAAGGGATTAAAAGGCGCGAAGACTGCCAAATAATAACATTGCCAAGAATAATTCTTCATGCCGGCATCAAGTTGCAAGGGCATTAAGACATATAATTATTTTTAATTATTTCGTAAAAAGGGGCAATAATAGTAAATTTGCGAAAAATTATAATCAGTGTGATTTTGTAAGATGAAAAAATTCAACGAATATAGCAATTTCAGCCTTTCGGGAATCAATAAGGAAGTTTTGGAAAAATGGGATAAAGAGAATGTATTTTCCGAAAGTGTTGCGACTCGTGAAGGCGCACCGTCATTTGTTTTTTATGAAGGGCCACCGTCGGCCAATGGTATGCCCGGCATCCATCATGTAATGGCAAGAACCATAAAAGACATAATATGCCGATATAAGACAATGAAAGGTTTCAAGGTCTTGCGTAAGGCCGGTTGGGACACTCACGGATTGCCGGTAGAACTTGCTGTCGAGAAATCGTTGGGTATTACAAAAGAAGATATTGGTTCTAAAATTTCGGTAGACGACTACAATGCAGCTTGTCGGAAAGAAGTGATGAAATATACCCGTGAATGGGAAGACCTTACTCATAAAATGGGATATTGGGTTGACATGAAGCACCCTTACATCACTTATGAGAACAGTTACATAGAGACATTGTGGTGGTTGCTGAAGCAATTATATAACAAAGGGTTGCTGTATAAAGGCTATACAATTCAACCTTATTCGCCTGCTGCCGGAACCGGATTGAGTTCTCACGAGTTGAACCAGCCAGGATGCTATCGTGACGTGAAAGACACGACGGTGACAGCACAATTCAGGGTGGTGGATGATGGCAATGCAACTGTGAAACGCATCAAAGACAACGCTTTGGCCGGATTCGGCGATAACTTGTACTTGCTCGCGTGGACAACTACTCCATGGACTTTGCCTTCAAACACGGCATTGTGTGTTGGGCCTAAGATTGAATATGTGGCCGTAGAAAGCTTCAATCCATACAATGGCAAGCCGGGCATATTTATTCTTGCAAAGCAGTTGGTTCATTCATATTTCAATGCCGAATGCGAGAATGGAGACTTTGAAGCGTATAAGGCTGGAGACAAGAATGTGCCTTATCGCGTGGTAGTTGAACTTACAGGCCCGGAATTGGTGGGAATCAAGTACGAACAACTTTTCCCATGGGTGAAGCCGGTTGATAAAATAGGCGATGAAATAAAAATCAACGACAACGGCTTCAGGGTAATTCCCGGCGATTATGTGACTACCGAAGATGGTACAGGCATCGTTCACATTGCGCCTACATTTGGTGCCGATGACGCGAATGTTGCCAAGGCTGCCGGAATTCCGTCGTTGTTTATGATTACTACCAAAGGTGAAACACGTCCGATGGTAGATTTCATGGGCAAGTATTGGTTGACTGATGAATTGGATCAGACATTCGTTGCCAATTGCATAAACAAAGAATTGTATGGAGAATACGAGGGTGCGTATGTGAAAAACGCCTACGATCCCAAGTTCAACCAAGATGGAAAATATGATGAGGCAGCGGCAAATAAGGCCGAGGACTTGAACATATACTTGTGCATGAAAATGAAGGCAGCAGGCACTGCATTCAAGATAGAAAAGCATGTGCACAATTACCCTCATTGCTGGAGAACCGACAAGCCGATATTGTATTATCCGCTTGATAGCTGGTTTATCAAGTCAACTGCTTGCAAAGAGCGCATGGTGGAACTAAACAAGACCATAAGGTGGAAGCCGGAATATACGGGTTCAGGACGATTCGGCAATTGGCTTGAAAACCTGAATGATTGGAACTTGAGCCGTAGCCGTTACTGGGGTACTCCGCTTCCTATATGGCGCAGTGAGGCCGGAGAGGAAAAATGCATAGGTAGCATCGCCGAGTTGTATGACGAGATAGAGAAGTCGGTGGCAGCCGGTTTCATGCAAAGCAATCCATATAAGGACAAAGGTTTTATTCCGGGAGATTACAGTGAAGAAAATTATCATAAGATAGATTTGCACCGACCGTATGTCGATAATATAATTCTTGTTTCGGAAACCGGACAACCGATGAAGAGAGAACTCGATTTGATAGACGTATGGTTTGATTCGGGTTCAATGCCTTATGCCCAAGTGCATTATCCATTTGAAAATAAAGAAGTTCTTGATGGAAGGACGATATATCCTGCCGATTTCATAGCCGAGGGTGTCGACCAAACGCGCGGATGGTTCTTCACGCTTCATGCCATAGCCACTATGGTCTTCGACAGCGTGGCATTCAAGTCAGTGATATCCAATGGACTTGTACTCGACAAGAACGGAAACAAAATGAGTAAGCGTCTCGGTAATGCCGTAGACCCGTTCAAGGCTATAGACAAGTATGGGGCAGATGCCGTAAGATGGTACATGGTTTCAAATTCATCTCCGTGGGACAACTTGAAATTTGACGAAAACGGAGTGATGGAAGTGAGCCGTAAATTCTTTGGAACTTTGTACAATACATATTCATTCTTTGCGCTTTATGCAAATGTGGATAATTTCGACAATTCTCAGCCCGAAGTTCCTTATGAGGAACGTCCGGAAATAGATCGATGGATACTTTCATTGCTCAACACTCTCATTGCAGAAGTTGGATCACAGATGGAAGATTATGAGCCTACGAAAGCAACGAGAGCCATTCAAGATTTCGTTTGCGACAATTTGAGCAACTGGTATGTGAGATTGAACAGAAAAAGATTCTGGGGCGGGGAAATGAATACCGACAAGTTGTCGGCATATCAAACGCTTTACAAGTGCCTTGAAACTGTAGCACTTCTCATGGCTCCTGTATCGCCGTTCATTGCCGATAAATTGTACAGGGATCTGACAGTTGTTTCTTGCAACTGCGAGAAGTCGGTGCATTTGGCCAAGTATCCGGTTTCGGATGGACATGTCGACAAGATGCTTGAAGAGCAAATGCAAATGGCTCAAGACATAACATCGATGGTTCTTGCTTTGAGAAGAAAGAAGAATCTTAAAGTGAAGCAGCCTCTTTCGGCTATCATGGTTCCTGTGGTTGATGAAGCCCAGAAGCGTAACATAGAAGCCATGAGCCAGTTGATAATGTCGGAAGTAAATGTCAAGGATATAAAATTTGTCGGGAACGAAGATGGCATTCTTGTGAAGAAAGTAAAGCCCGACTTCAGAAAGCTCGGTCCGAAATATGGCCCGGTGATGAAGCAATTGTCGCAGATGGTTGCTAAAATGAGCCAGAGCGACATCCTTGACTTTGAAAAAGATGGCAAGTTCACATTTGATATAAACGACCAGCAAGTCGTTATCAATGCCGATGACGCAGAAGTGATATCGGAAGATATTCCAGGCTGGCTTGTTGCAAACTATGGGCGTCTCACTGTTGCTTTGGATATTACTGTTACCGACGAACTCAAGAGGGAAGGCATTGCTCGCGAGATAGTAAATCGTATCCAAAACATACGCAAGAGCCATAAGTTTGAAATCACTGACCGCATTGTTGTCAGGATTTCGAGCAATCCGGAAACAGATGAGGCAATATCGGAGTTTAACGGTTATATTTCGAAGCAGGTATTGGCCAAGTCTATAGAAGTGGATGGCAATATCAATGCAGAGGATGCCGAAGCTGTTACGCTCGACGATGCAACGTTATTGGTGGAAATCAAAAAGGCGTGAGATTAAAAATTAACCTTTAATATACCAAATTGACTTATGAGTGAAAGAACCCGTTATTCAGATGAAGAGTTGCAGGAATTTAAGGAACTAATTCTTGCAAAGCTGGACAAAGCAATGAAAGATTATGAATTGTTGAAGTCTAATGTAATGAATTCGGACGGGAACGACACTTCCGATACTTCACCTACATTCAAGATTCTTGAAGAAGGTGCCAATACGCTCGGAAAAGAAGAAGCCGGACAACTTGCTCAACGCCAGTTGAAATTTATACAAAAGTTGCAGGCTGCTCTCGTTCGCATAGAAAACAAAACCTACGGCGTTTGCCGTGAGACAGGTAAGTTGATTCCGAAAGAGCGTTTACGCGCAGTGCCTCACGCCACATTGGCAATCGAGGCGAAGAACTCTGCAAACAGGAAGTCGTAGTCGCTACGGAATTTAAATATTGTAACAAGAGACTGTTCAGGTTTTTACATTAACATTCAGATGAGCTTATGTGAAAACCTGAACAGTTGTTAAAAATAAGCGTAATTGAATAAATTGATGAGAATGACGAATGGCCGGCTTGCCACGATTGTAATAATTGCGGTAATCTTACTTGACCAAGTATTGAAGATTTGGGTCAAAACTAATTTTTATTACGGAGAGGAATTGTATATTACTGATTGGTTCCGTTTGTTTTTCATAGAAAATAACGGAATGGCATTTGGTTTTGAATTCGGGAACAAATTGATACTTACATGGTTCAGAATCATAGCCGTTTGTTTTCTCATTTATTATATAGTAAAAATTACCTCAGGCGGACGAAAGGTAAACAAGGGATATCTGATATGTGTGTCCCTCATTACAGCCGGTGCGGCCGGCAATATGATCGATTGTATCGCCTACGGACTGATATTCGATAATCCTCCGTATCCTTATGTGGCAACGTTGTTCCCTCCAGGTGGAGGCTATGAAACTATTTTCAACGGTCGTGTGGTAGATATGTTGTATTTCCCATTGGTTGAGTGGAACTGGCCTGAATGGATGCCACTTGTCGGGGGCGATCATTTTATTTTTTTCCAGCCGGTATTTAATATTGCGGATGCCGCATTAAGCGTAGGCATGATTGTGTTGATATTGTTTTTCTCCAAGCATTTGGTGGTGGCCGACAAGATTGAAAAGGGCGAAGATAATGCTACCAATAGTGATGTGGTGAGTGAAAAGAAAAGATGAGATTCCGATATTTTCATATAATCTTGTTGCTGTTTTGCGTGGTGTCATTGTGTGGATGCAGCAGCCGTCCCGACAATGTCCTTTCTCAGCAAAAAATGGAAGATCTTATGGTTGACATCCATAAGGCCGAGGCTGTGATTGACATGAACAGCAGCCGGTTTGAGGACGATTCGGTGAGGAAAACTGTAAAACAATCTATTTTTCTCAAGCATGGTGTCACTCAGGAGCAATTTGATACGACACTTGTGTGGTACGGGCATCATATAAAGGATTATACCGAATTATATGAAGATATAATAGCACGGCTCGAAGATGAAGAAAGAGAGTTGTCGGGAATAAAAAATTCCACTGTGCGCAGTGGCAGGAGCCCTGTGAAGCGTTACCCTTCGGCAGGCGACAGTGCAGATATATGGAGCAAACGCCGGGCTTGGATTATTTCCAATGAAGGGAATTCGGACAATGTTATAAAATTTGATTTTACCACTCAATCGGACAATAAGAATGGAGATCGTTACCAACTTGTGTTTGAACTGTCCAATTGTCCTGATAATAAAACCGAGGTATTTCTTGCAGCCGATTATTTTGACGGAACAACTTCCTACATGTTCCGAAATGCGGCTTATGAAGGCGTTAACAGGTATCTGTTGCAAGGCGATTCCACCAAGAAGGTGAGGAGAATTTTCGGATATATAAAGGCTCGACCAGCAACTGGTAATGTATGCTTTATCGACAGTCTGATATTGTTGAGAACTCGTTTTGACAGGCAATTGTATTCTACTTTTGATAAGCAGATGTGGGTCGGACCTGCCAGTTTGAATCCGGAATATCGTGCCAAGGTAAATGCGGCAAGGCAGGCTGCGCTTGATGCTGAGAGGGCCGCTGCGGCCGAACGGGAAGAGATGGAATCAACAAGAAGGCTCGTACGTCGCAACTATAAGGTGCGTCCGGCCAAGGAAGCCGGTCAGCCGGTGACAACTGAATCAAGCGATTCAATAGGCATGTGAAGCAGAAAACTTTTGAAAATGAGCATAAAGCATTTTTTGTCTCGTCGGGTAATTGCCGGAGGTGAGGTTCATAGCCTGTCTATCGTGTCGTTGGCTGATGGCGTGTTGACCGGGGTAAAGCCGTTTTCGGAGGAAATTCAAAGTGTAATTTACATACACGGAATTTTGGTTGTTGTTGCCGAGACTTCCTCTGTTGACATGGAATCAAGACTTCCGTTTTTGATAGAAGAGTCGGAACATGACACTGTTGAGAATCTGCATTTATGCATGTGCGGTAATAATGATTTTTCTGAATGCTTAAAGAAGCCAGTGTCGCTCTATGAAATAGATTGCAGTCGGCAAGAATGGCGCAGAATTATAGTGTAACCAAAATTGCTCGTTGTTTGTCATATTGTTTTGATTGTGCTTGAATAACTGTTTAATTTGTTTTAACTTTGCGTAAAAACAAATAAAGATATAAATGAATCACAGTTATCGAGATAACGCCGTATTGCTTATGCACTGTCCCGACCAGCCGGGCATTCTTGCCACGTTGACAGAGTTCATAAACACTAACGGCGGCAACATATTGTATCTTGACCAGTATGTAGACAGAGTAAACGGGATATTCTATATGCGTGTGGAATGGGATTTGGAAAAATTCTTGATACCGAAAGAAAAAATCAATGATTACTTCTATACCTTGTATGCGCAGCGGTACAACATGGAGTATAGGCTTGATTTCACAAACAAGCCGCAGCGAATGGCTATTTTTGTATCCAAGATGTCGCATTGCCTTTATGACATTCTTGCAAGGTACACGGCAGGTGACTGGGAAGTGGAAATACCATTGATAATAAGCAATCATCCCGATCTTGAAGAAGTAGGGAAGCAGTTCAACATTCCATACTATGTAATTCCTGTAAAAAGGGACAACAAGGAAGAGATGGAGGCCAAGGAGTTTGAACTGCTTGACAAGTATAATGTCGATTTCGTTGTCCTTGCACGGTATATGCAGGTTTTGTCTGAAAACTTTATAAATCGCTACCCAAATAAGATAATCAACATCCATCATTCATTCCTGCCGGCTTTTGTCGGCGCAAAGCCGTATCATGCGGCTTATGAGCGAGGCGTGAAGCTGATAGGGGCAACTAGCCATTATGTGACTACCGAGCTTGATGCCGGACCAATAATAGAGCAAGACATCGTGCGCATAACTCATAAAGACACAGTGGCCGACTTGATTCATAAAGGCCGCGACCTGGAAAAAATAGTTCTTTCCAGGGCAGTGGAAAAGCATATACAGCGCAAAATATTGTCGTACAAAAATAAAACAATTGTTTTCAGTTAATTCCAAGGGAGATATAAATAATGAGCACGGTTATTATAAAATATAACGCAGGAAATATATTTTCGGTAAAGTGCGCATTAAACAGAATAGGAGTTGAGGCAACTGTTTCGGACAATCCGGATGTAATCTCGGCAGCCGATAAGATCATATTTCCCGGAGTAGGCGAGGCGGCAGCGGCAATGCGATATTTGCAGTCGCACAATCTTGATGCCGTCATTAAGTCGTTGAAGTGCCCGGTACTTGGAATATGTATTGGAATGCAGTTGATGTGCAGGAGTTCGGAAGAGGGCAATACGCAATGTCTTGGTATATTTGATACCGACGTGAGGAGGTTTGACAGTTGCGGCAATCCGGATTTTAAAATTCCTCATGTGGGGTGGAATACTGTAACATCAAATGTTGAAAACGAATTGTTGAGCCATTCCTCTCATGATGAGTATGTATATTTTGTCCACAGTTATTATGTACCTGTCGGACGATACACGATAATGACGGCAGATTATATACACCCGTTTGGCGCAGCAATGCACAAAGATAATTTTTATGCCGTGCAGTTTCATCCTGAGAAAAGCGGAAAAGTTGGGGAGAACATATTAAAGAATTTCATGAGGTTATGATAACGATTATTCCCGCAATAGATATAATTGAAGGCAAGTGTGTGCGATTGACCCAAGGCGATTATGACCGGCAGACTGTGTATAACGGTTCTCCGGTGGATGTCGCACGGGAGTTTGAAGATGCGGGTTGCAAGAAGTTGCATCTTGTCGACCTTGATGGAGCGAAAGCCAGCCATATAGTAAATTACAACGTCATTGAGCGCATAGCGTCAAAAACTGGCATGGAAATAGATTTCGGCGGAGGAGTCAAGTCGGATGATGACATAAGAATTGCACTGGAATGCGGAGCCAAGAAAATCACGGCAGGCAGCATTGCGGTAAAAGAGCCTGAAACTTTCAAGCGGTGGCTTGTTGCATACGGCGATAAGACGTTGATATTGGGAGCTGACGTTAGGGATAAGAAGATTGCCATAAACGGATGGAATGAAGACAGTGGCGTTGACGTAATGGAATTTATCGGAAATTATGTCGAGTGTGGCGTGTCGCAAGCCATTTGCACCGACATCAGTCGTGACGGAATGCTTGAAGGCCCGGCAATCGAATTGTATAAAGAAATTCTGGACGTATACCGGAATTTGCAGCTCATAGCGAGTGGCGGAGTCGGAGACATGAGTCATGTCGCGAATCTTGAAAAAGCAGGCATAGAGAATGTCATTGTAGGCAAAGCCATATATGAAGGAAACGTGACGTTGAAAGATTTGGAACATCTAAATATGACCGGAACATGCTTGCGAAACGAATAATACCTTGCCTTGACGTTATGAATGGCATGACGGTAAAAGGTGTTAATTTTACGGGTTTGCGTGAAGCCGGAAATCCTGTGGAACTGGGAAAGCGATACAGCGATGAAGGTGCCGATGAACTTGTATATCTTGACATTTCGGCGTCAAGCGAAGGTCGTAAGACATTTCTCGGCTTTGTGCGTGATGTGGCAGAGAGGTTAAGCATCCCATTTACGGTAGGAGGTGGCATCGGTTCGGTAGAAGATGTCGACAAGCTACTGGCCAACGGAGCTGACAAGGTCTCGATAAATAGCGCGGCATTGAAACGGCCAGAGCTGATAGAAGAGATTGCCAATTGTTTCGGCAGCCAAGTGTGTGTGGTTGCAATCGACGCCAAGCGTGATGATAATGGCGTGTGGGTGTGTTATGAAAAAGGAGGAAGGGTCAAGACCGACAAGAATCTTTTTGACTGGGCAAAGGAGGCTGAAAGCCGTGGCGCAGGCGAAATTTTATTCACAAGCATGGAACATGACGGAGTTAAGGATGGATATGCTTGTGAGGAATTGTCGCGCTTGCACGAATTGCTGCACATTCCCATAATTGCGTCGGGCGGATGTGGATGTGCCGAACATTTTGCCGACGTATTCGAGTCGGGCAAGGCTGATGCGGCTTTGGCCGCAAGCGTTTTCCATTTTGGAGAGGTTAATATCGTAGAGCTGAAACGATTTTTGCAACAACGTGGCATCAACGTCAGATTGTGATATTCAGATTATTATAAGAAATTGCTTATGGAGCTTGATTTTGGAAAAATGAACGGGCTTATACCCGCAATAATACAAGATGCCAATACTAAAAATGTGTTGATGCTTGGATTTATGGACGAAGAGGCTTACAAGGTGACTGTGGAAACGAAGAAAGTGACATTCTACAGTCGCAGCAAGCAGCGGTTGTGGACAAAAGGGGAGACAAGCGGCAATTACTTAAATGTAATTTCGATTGAACCCGATTGCGACAATGATACGTTATTGATTAAAGCAGTTCCCGAAGGTCCGGTGTGTCATCGCGGCACAGATACTTGCTTTGGCGAAGAAAACAAGCCAGGAATAGAATTCTTGCGTGTTTTGCAGGATTATATAGAAAAACGCCATGAGGAAATGCCTGAAGGCTCTTATACGACCTCATTGTTTGACAAAGGAATCAATGCAATGGCTCAAAAGGTGGGCGAGGAGGCAGTTGAATTGGTCATAGAGGCAACTAACGGCTCAGATGGCCGTTTGGTTTATGAAGGTGCTGATTTGTTATACCACATCATAGTCTTGTTAACGGCTAAAGGTCGCAGGATAGAGGATATCGCCGAGGCTTTGTATCGCAGACATCATAAACAAAAATCGGATTATGACAAAAATTGTTGATTATAAAGGGGTTGAATTGCTGCGCAAGGAACTTGTCGTGCTGAAAGATGTGACATTTTCGCTCGAAGAAGGAGAGTTTGCCTATCTGATAGGCCGAGTGGGCAGTGGAAAGAGCAGCTTGCTCAAGTCGATGTATGCCGAAATACCAATAGAAGCAGGTGAAGCTACGGTACTGGACTTTGACCTGGCCGGAATAAAACGAAAAAACATTCCCATGTTGCGCAGGAAAATGGGGATTGTTTTTCAAGATTTTCAGTTACTGACAGACAGGTCGGTATATGATAATCTGAAATTTGTAATGCAAGCAACAGGATGGAAAAACAAGGTAGAGATAAATGATCGCATAGAAGAGACTCTCGCAAGGGTGGGCATGGGAAACAAATCTTACAAAATGCCGCATGAATTGTCGGGAGGCGAACAGCAGCGCATAGTAATAGCACGGGCGTTGTTGAATCATCCAAAACTGATTCTTGCCGACGAGCCTACCGGAAACCTCGACCCGGAAACCGGAAGGCAAATAGTGTCGTTGCTTCACGGCATATCTGAGAAAGGGACTGCAGTATTGATGGCCACACATAACATTCAGTTGATAGAAGGTTTCCCCGGCAGGGTGTTGAGATGCGATGGGAAACATCTTGTTGAAGATTGAAGCATGGGTTTTATTAATTGCATAAAATTAGTAACTTTGCAAATGCTTTTATAGTGAGACTTTGTCGGTCGTCCTGGAATTGATATTGGAAAATTTGAAGCATTTTTCTATATGGATGTGCATTAAAAATGTCATAATGTTCATGTGGATGTGCTTGAGGAAATATCACACGGGAATGTGACAATAAATGTGCGGTGAAAGTCTTTTTGCCGTTTTTGCATTATTAACGGAAATATCCTAAATTCAATGAAGGTTCTTAAATTTGGAGGTACTTCGGTCGGCTCGGCCGAAAGAATTAAAAATGTAGCCAATCTTATAATTGAAAGAGGCAAAAACATAATCGTGCTGTCGGCTATGTCGGGTACGACCAATACTCTTGTGGAGATTGCCGATTACTTGTACAAGCACAATGTAGACGGTGCCAAGGAGACTATCAATGTGTTGGAAGCAAAATATGTCGACACATTGAATGGACTTTTTGCCGGGAATGCAGGCGCTCGCGAGAGGGCTGCAACCGAAGTGAAAGCATGTTTTAACTATATACGTTCGCTTACGAAGGATTTGTTTACCGTATTTGAAGAAAAGGAAATCTTGGCGCAAGGCGAGTTGATGTCGACCGCGATGATGAACGTATATTTACAATCAATAGGTGTAAAATCGGTAATTCTGCCAGCGCTTGATTATGTAAGGACAGATAAAAGCGGAGAGCCGGACACTCAATACATAAGGCAAAAATTGACGGCATTGCTTGACAAGTACGCCGATGCCGAAGTGTATATCACTCAAGGTTACATTTGCAGGAATGCGTATGGAGAAATCGACAACTTGCAGCGTGGAGGAAGTGATTACAGCGCATCGCTCGTGGGAGCTGCCATAAATGCCGAGGAAATTGAAATATGGACGGACATTGACGGGATGCACAATAACGATCCTCGGTATGTCGAAGGTACAGATCCTGTCGATGAACTTCATTTTGAAGAAGCAGCCGAATTGGCCTACTTCGGTGCAAAAATTCTGCATCCAACATGTGTATTGCCGGCAAAGCTGAATAATATACCGGTGAGATTGCTTAACACCATGTGCCCCGAAGCAAAAGGAACATTGATATACAATACTACAGCTCCTCACGGAGTAAAGGCTGTTGCCGCCAAGGATAATATAATAGCCATAAAAATCAAGTCGGGACGCATGTTGCTTGCTTATGGATTCTTGCGTAAGGTTTTTGAGATATTCGAAACGTACAAGACTCCTATCGACATGATAGCGACATCAGAAGTTGGTGTTTCTGTAACTGTAGACAGTGAAAAGAATCTCGACAATATCCTTGACGATCTTAAAAAATTCGGAACTGTCTCCATTGACCGCGACATGGTCATTATTTGCGTCGTTGGAGACTTGGAATGGCAAAACAAGGGTATTGAAGCTGCAGCCTTGGATGCGTTGAAGGATATTCCTGTGAGAATGATATCTTACGGTGGTAGCAATTACAACATTTCGTTCTTGGTGAGCAAGAATGACAAGGTGCGTGCTTTGAATTTGCTGAGCGAACATCTTTTTAAGAAAGCAAAGAAAGATTAATCTACTTTTATGACCAATTATCCAATAGATAGTTTCAATGGGCTTGAAACGCCTTTTTACTATTATGATTTGAATTTGCTCAGATCTACAATAGAAGAGCTTAAAAACAATATAGAGGGTTATCCTTACAAAGTGCATTATGCAGTGAAGGCTAATGCGAATCCTCGCATTTTGCATGAAATAAAGGAAGCCGGGCTGTCGATAGACTGCGTGAGCGGCGGCGAGATTGAGGCCGCTTTGGCTGCAGGCTTCAAGGGCGATTCGATTGCTTTTGCCGGTGTGGGAAAGACCGACAATGAAATAAATCTTGGGCTAAACCACGACATATTTTGTTTTAATGTCGAGTCGCTCCCTGAGTTGGAAGTCATAAACGAGATAGCTGCCATTAAAGGCAAGATTGCGAATGTGGCTATTCGCGTGAATCCCAATATCGATGCCCATACACACAAGTATATCACGACAGGCTTGAATGAGAACAAGTTTGGCATTAATCTTGAGCAATTGGACAATGTAGTGAGTAGTGCGATTGCCATGCCTGATATTAATCTCATAGGGCTGCATTTCCATATAGGTTCACAGATTTTGGATAATGAGCCATTCAAAATGTTGTGTTTCAAGGTTAATGAAATTCAAGACATGTTCGAGGCCAAAGGCGTAAGGTTCAAGATTATAAATGTTGGAGGAGGACTTGGAATCGATTATTCCAATCCGATTAATGAACCAATTCCAGCGTTCAGGCAATATTTCGACACATTCAAGCAGAATCTAAAATTGCGTGACGGACAGGAGTTGCATTTTGAACTGGGGCGTTCAATAGTGGGACAATGTGGCTCATTGATAACTCGTGTGTTGTATGTTAAGAATGGCACTTCAAAGAATTTTGCCATTGTAGATGCCGGAATGACTGATCTTATACGTCCTGCATTGTATCAGGCTCATCATGTAATCGAGAATATAACATCAAGTTCCACGGTGACCGAAAAATATGATATTGTAGGACCGATATGTGAATCGAGCGACAAGTTTGCTTCGGACGAGGAACTGCCAGTTACACGCAGGGGAGATTTTCTTGCACTGCGTTCGGCAGGAGCTTATGGCGAGATAATGGCCATGAGGTACAATTGCCGCAGGCTGCCGGGTTCATATTTTTCGGAATGATAAAAAAATAAGAATGGCAGGATAATAAAGTGTAATTCTTGTATTACTCTGCCATTAATGTTTTATGGTTATATGAATTGTTCCAATATGGATACTAATTCATTGCTCGGGTGAACGCCTATGCCTCTCCAGAGAAGCCGGCCTTCCTTAAAAATCATAAGTGTCGGAACCGATCTTATGTCGTACTGCGTGCAGAGGTTCGGGTTTTGGTCTACATCGATTTTTATTACTGTGGCCTTGTCTCCGATTTTAGATTTTACATCGACAATGATTGGTGACATTGCTTTGCATGGACCGCACCATGTTGCATAAAAATCCACAAGTACAGGTTTCTTACCTGATATTAATGATAAAAAATTGTTCATAATAACTTAGGGCTATTGAATTAAAATATATATTCTCATGTCATAAATTTACAAATATGGTGCCATTGTATATGACGATTATGCATCATAGTGTAAAATTAAGACAGCCTTTAGGTGAAGATTGATTGCGTTTATTATGGCAGGAATAAATTTAAAAGGAATGGGTGTTGCATTGATAACCCCATTTCATAAAGATAAATCTGTTGATTATGAGGCTTTGGGCAGACTGCTTGAATATCAAATAAGCAACGGGATTGATTATCTTGTCGTTCTCGGCACTACAGCCGAAACGGCAACATTGACGGCTGAAGAGCAGGAAGAGGTGCGGACGTTTGTAGTTCGCAGGGTTCATGGACGTGTCCCGCTTGTACTCGGTCTTGGAGGAAACAACACGATGGCCATAGTGGAGGCAGTAAAAACATTAGATTTGTCACCTTTTAGTGCCATATTATCGGTTGTGCCTTATTATAATAAACCTTCGCAGGAAGGTATATATCAACATTATAAAGCCATTGCCAAGGCAAGTCCGATACCAATTATATTGTATAATGTGCCTGGGCGGACGGGAGTAAACATGTTGCCCGAGACATGCTTGCGCCTTGCGCATGATTTTGACAATATCATAGGAGTAAAAGAAGCATCGGGAAACATTTCGCAAATGGATGAGATAATCAAGAAGAAATCCAAGGAGTTCATGGTTATTTCGGGGGATGACGGCATTACATTCCCGTTGATTACTCTTGGAGCTGTCGGAGTAATTTCGGTTATAGGCAATGCGTTCCCACGAGAGTTTAGCCGCATGGTGCGTCTTGCACTTGACGGTGACTTTGAAAATGCTTTGGAAATACATCACAGGTTCACCGAATTGTTCAGTTTATTGTTTGTGGACGGCAATCCTGCCGGGGTAAAATGCTTGCTTAATGCGATGGGTTTAATTGAAAATGAGTTGAGGCTGCCACTTGTACCGACAAGGATAACTACTTACGAACAAATAAGAACTGTATTGAACGGGCTGAAGAAGATTACAAAGCCGGTGTGAAATATTTTTAAAGAGGAGACTAATTGGCAATTCTTTTCGCAATACTCGGTGTTTTGTTGTATTTTTGTCCTCAATCTTTTTTTGTTTGCGCAGAAAAAGTAGCTAAATATTTAGATATAAAATAAAAAATTAGAAAGAAGAATTATGTTAAAGCAAATTTTATCTATCTCCGGCAAGCCGGGATTGTATAAGTTGGTTTCTTACGGAAAGAATATAATCATAGTAGAAAGCCTTGGCGATAAAAAACGTTTCCCGGCTTATTCCTACAATAAGATAATATCTCTTGGCGACATTGCCATATATACAACTGAAGAGGAAGTGCCTCTTGCAAATGTATTTGAAACCATTTACAAAATATATGATGGAAAAACCATCGATAAGGCAATTGTAAAGAACAGTTCTTCATTGCATGAATTCTTCAACGAGGTGTTGCCCGATTATGATCGCGACCGCGTTTATGATACCGATATAAAGAAAGTAATATCATGGTACAATTTATTGGTCGAAGCCGGTTTTGATAAGTTTGTAGATGACCAAGAAGAAAGTAAGGATGGTACTGCAGAAGAAGGCAAAGATGTCGATGCGGCCAATGCGGAATAAATAATGAATTGAAACATATTTTTTGTTGTGCGCGTCTTGCAAAAAAACTTGCAAGGCGCGTATTTTTATAATGTGCATTGAGTTGTCATTGCCATGGAAACTTGGTATATTTGTAGATGATGCCAAATCATAGGATATACGACATGTCAATATGCAAAATATTTGTTTTTTCGGCCATAGTTGCTTGCAGCAGTCTGTTTTCATGCCGGACGCATAAAGACGTGACGTATGTCCGAGATGAAACCGTACAATGTGAGAGCCGGCGCGATTATTTGTATGACGAGGTGAAATCATGGATTGGGGTACCATATAAGTATGGCGGAAACAGCAAGCGCGGAGTTGATTGCTCGGGATTTATCGTGCAAGTATATAAAAAGGTATATGGCGTGAGCTTGCAACGCAGTTCCAATTTAATATATGAGAAAAATTGCAGTAAAATAAAGAAAGACGATTTGAAAGAAGGCGATCTTGTGTTTTTTTCCACAGGAAGGTCAAAAAAGATAAACCACGTCGGGATATATTTGAAGAATGGTAAATTTGTTCACGCTTCAACGAGTCGAGGAGTCATAGTTAGTGGGCTTGATGAGGATTATTACATGCGTACCTATGTTTCGTCGGGCCGGGTGAAGTTTTAGTATTCAGCTATTGCGTATTAATAGTCATATTCAAGTCTTAGTCGAGTTTAATTTTAGACTTGTAAATATTGTAGTGTTTAAAGACCTCTTTTACATAAGCGACAGTTTGTTTCCCTCTAAAGTATCCAAATCGGCAAGCATCGTCGTTGTAATATTCAGGATTGGCTTTCCATAACAGGGCATCTTCCACGTTGCCAAACCATCTCGACGGGTCTTTACCATATTTTTTTGCCAGTGCTATTGCATCATATATGTGCCCAATGCCTGAATTATATGCCGCGATGATGAAATATATACGTTCATTGTCGTCGGGTACATATTTCATCAAAGACTTGTCGAGGTCTTTAATGCTTTTTACAGCTGCTTCTATGTTTTTGTCAGGATTTGTAAACTCATTGTCGTTAAGTCCGTAGGCTCTTGCCGTGCGAGGCATCAGCTGCATTAATCCTGTTGCACCGGCCCATGACCTTGCATTTGGCTTGAAGCGAGACTCGACCCAAGCCTGGGCTGCAAGTATGCGCCAGTCCCAATTTATGAGAGTTGCATGTTTCTTGAACAGGTTGTCGTAATCTGAGATTATGCCATGCCTCAGGTTTTCGTTAATCTTTTTTATTACATCAGTATCGTCATCGGTTATTCCGATTTTGCTCATTTCGAAATACCGTTTCAGTACCATTTTATATTCAGGTTTTGCTTTCTCAATTTTAGACCATTCGTTTATCGAGTCGGCAAGCCATTTTTTGTCTTTGGCGACAGCCCATGCAGCACGTTGCGGAAAACTTATTTCCAATGAAATGTCGATGTTGTCATAATATGTGCGGTTTAAACGTGCAATGTCGCTGTCGACAACAGTCAGCGGCAATTCCCCGTCGGCCACCATTCCTATTAAATCTTCGGTGATTATCGAATCCCTGTTTATTGTGTGAATGTTTATGCCTCCTCCGATTTCATTGTCAAGATTTATCAAGCGAGCTTCGTATTTTGAACCTTTTTCGACATATATGTCTTTGCCTATGAGTTGTGTCACATCGGTTATCAATGAGTCGGATTTGGGCTGCACAAGTATTTGCCATGTTATGTTTTCTTGTCCGCAGTTCAGTACTTTACTTTGATATTCGGCCGTTATCGGAATTTCATAAGCAATCAAGTCAATCTTTCCGGAGTCGAGCATTTCAATCATCGACTGCATGTTATGAGCTACGAGAAACTTTATCCCTATGCCTTTGTCTGCGGCAAAATTACAGATGCGTTCATATTCATATCCTAAAGTGTCTTCACGGTATATAAAGAAAGATGTAGGGCTGTAAAGTGTTCCTACAAGTATCGTATCGGGCAATTCTTCTTTGGGATGGTTTTTATTGGAGTGTTTGTCGCATGAGCCAAGTGCCATCGACAAGAATGTCAATGATAGAAAAAGGATGCTCAACAGATTTTTTCCCATGATATTACAGTGAAATGTGAGAGTAGGAGATGAGTGTAAATAGGACACAGATGGCACGTTAATATTCAAATGTGCCGTGTTCCGACATTATCGTCAATTTGTTTTCTTCGGCATCTTCCACGCGTCCGACGATGCGAGCTTCAATGTTAAAGCTGTTTGAAATGTCAATGATGGTTTGTGCATCTTCGGGTTTCACATAGAGTTCCATTCTGTGACCCATATTGAACACTTTATACATTTCTTTCCAGTCGGTACCCGATTGCTCGTGTATTAATTTGAACAGCGGTGGTGTTGGGAACAGATTATCTTTGATGACATGCTTGTTTTCAACGAAGTGCATGATTTTGGTTTGTGCGCCACCCGAGCAGTGTACCATGCCGTGGATTTTGTTGCGCATTGAATCAAGAATCTTTTTTATTACCGGAGCGTATGTACGCGTAGGCGACAGAACGAGTTTGCCGGCATTTACTGGAACATTCTCTACTATATCGGTAAGATTCATAGCTCCTGAATAAACAAGCTCGGCGGGTACGTTCTTGTCGAAACTTTCAGGATATTTCTCGGCCAAATATTTGGCGAATACGTCATGACGCGCTGATGTAAGGCCATTGCTGCCCATTCCGCCATTGTATTCTTTTTCATAGGTCGCTTTGCCAAATGATGCAAGCCCGACAATTACATCGCCGGCACTAATGTTGGCATTGTTTATGACATCGCTTCGTTTCATTCGGCATGTCACGGTGCTGTCCACGATAATTGTCCTCACCAAGTCACCCACGTCGGCTGTTTCACCTCCTGTCGATATGATTTTCACTCCAAGGGTACCGAGCTCGTTGATTAATTCCTCAGTTCCGTTGATGATGGCGGCAATTACTTCTCCCGGAATCAGGAGCTTGTTGCGGCCTATGGTCGAAGACAACAGGATATTGTCGGTGGCGCCAACGCACAGAAGGTCGTCGATGTTCATTATGAGAGAGTCTTGGGCAATCCCTTTCCACACGCTGAGGTCGCCAGTCTCTTTCCAGTATACATAAGCCAAGGACGATTTTGTGCCGGCTCCATCGGCATGCATGATGTTGCAATATTCGGTGTCGCCGCCCAATATGTCGGGGATGATTTTACAGAAAGCTCTTGGATATAGACCTTTGTCGACATTTTTTATTGCGTTGTGTACATCTTCTTTTGAAGCGGAAACGCCACGCATGTCATAACGTTGATTTGCCATAATATATCAGGATTGTATTGTTTTTACGATAAGAAAGTCAGTATTAAAAATATGATAGATGCCGGAACGACTAATAGCAGGCTGTCGATGCGGTCGAGCAAGCCTCCGTGTCCCGGAATGATGTGGCCAGAGTCTTTGACATGGAGTGTACGCTTGATTAGTGATTCACACAAGTCGCCCCATGTCGAGAATACAGATACGACAATACCGAGCAGAATCCATTCGGCAAGGTTCAATCCGTAAAAATACGAACCGAATGCCGTACTAAACAGGATTCCTGCTATGACGCAGAATGCAAGTCCGCCCCAAAAGCCTTCCCAAGACTTGTTAGGTGAGATTCTTTCAAAAAGCTTGTGCTTGCCAATGAGGCTGCCAACGCAGAAAGCCCCGGTGTCGTTTAGCCAAATCATTATGAATATGGACAGCAGCATATGTGGTGCAAAGTCGAAGTAAATGACATTGAGCAACGACAGGGGCATTGCCACATACAACTGACCCATGAAGGAGTGCGACAAGGATGCTATTGCATTGTCGTTTCTGTCATATAGCTGGATTACCATCCTTATGACAAAATAGGCGAGATAGACGGTTAATGGCAGCGTCAAGCTGCTTCCTGTGGAAATGTGCATGATTCCTGCAAACATTGCCAAGCCGCCTATAGAGTCGAGCAGAGGCACAAGAAGTTTGAACAATGAAGATTCTTGGCCTGCAAGGCGGTGAAATTCAAATGTTCCGAATATAATGAATAGTGAGAATAAGCCGAAGAAAAGGTATGGAGTGTCAAGAATCAATGATATGACTATAAGAGCCACATATATG
Source organism: uncultured Prevotellaceae bacterium (assembly GCA_905207705.1). Classification (GTDB taxonomy): domain Bacteria; phylum Bacteroidota; class Bacteroidia; order Bacteroidales; family Muribaculaceae; genus Avimuribaculum. The sequence goes on along the minus strand of CAJLMA010000002.1, from coordinate 278,769 downwards.
CATCCTGAAATCGTTCGTGTTAATATCTTTTTCACAGTCGTTTCATTAAATTTATATTACAAAATTATGGAATTATCTTAATTAAAACAAATGCGCGACGGCATTTGAAAGCGACGAAGATTTTAATTTTGTTTGGTGATATTGTTCGGAATTGAACATTTATTATTAATTTTGGCCTTGCAGAATGTATTTTTGTCTTTAACATTGGGCAAGTTATGTTTTTTAAACGGGAAGTTTCAGCTTTAAGATATTGTGAATAGATGAGCTTGTCGATAGAAACGTTACATGTTTGTTATTTTTAATAAACAATTTAAAAGTAATTTTGCCAATTGTTAAGGAATTGGATTCTCAATTAAACGAATTATGGCACAAAAAAGCAATATACTGGTTGTCGACGATGAAGACACCATTTGTGAAGTATTAAAATTAAATCTTGAATTGGCCGGATATAACGTAGATACGGCAAACTCGGCCGAGGCAGCCATGAAAATGCAGCTTTCGGATTATGATTTGTTCATAATCGACGTGATGATGGGAGAGATGAACGGATTTGATTTTGCCTCAAAAATTCGCGCTACTGAGGCTTTGAAAGATGTGCCAATTATAATTTGCACCGCAAAAGACAGTGAAGATGATCTTATTGACGGCTTTAGCCGAGGCGTTGACGATTACATAAAGAAGCCTTTTTCTATAAGAGAATTGGTTGCACGAATAAAGAGCTTGCTTCGCAGGACAAAATTTGAATCCAATGAGGTTTTTCTTTCCTATCAGACTCTCATGGTGGATGTTGAGAAAAAGTCATGTTCGATAGACGGCGAGGAGGTCTTGCTGACAAAGAAAGAATTTGAGATACTAAAATTGTTCTTGCAGAATCGTGGCCGCATTTTTTCGCGTGAAGAGATTCTCGACAAGGTGTGGGAAAATGATGTCTTGGTCATCGACAGGACAATAGATGTAAACATAAACCGGCTCAGAAAGAAACTTAAAGAATACGGAAACAACATAATTACGAAACTTGGTTACGGATATGGCTTCAAAGATTAAATTTAATTACCAGACACGGCTTTTTTTCTTGATCGTTGTCTTTACCTGTATATTGACATTTGCATTTTTCATGCTTCAATATACACGAGAAAAAGAGTTCAAAGTAGAGACGCTAAATGCCGATTTGCAAATGCTTAATTTGCGCATATTGAACGAAATAGAGCAAAGCGGCAATAAGGTTGACAAACAATATATCGACCTTGTGTCGCACAAAGACTCGGTGCGCATAACGGTGATAGACTTCAGTGGAAATGTGTTGTTTGACAATTCGCATGACGGAGACATGGAGAACCACATTGGCCGCATGGAAATACAGGATGCTTTGGCGAAAGGGAGCGGATATACGATAATGAGAAAATCACAAACTAATTCGAATAAGTATTTTTATTCGGCAACTCGTGGTGATTCTCTCATAGTCAGGTCGGCATTGCCTTATAATGAATCTTTGACGGCCTATTTCAGGATAGACTCCATATATATGTGGATAATAGTGGTAATTGCCGTGATAGTTAGTGTTATAGCCTATTTTGCAACCAAGCGTCTCGGCCAAAGTGTCCAAAACTTGAGCGATTTTGCAGCCCAGGCTGAATCGGGCAATATTTTGACTTACGACACGTCGAGTTTCCCACCGGACGAACTTGGTGAAATTTCCAAGCAAATTATAAGGTTGTATAAGAAATTGAACCAAGCAAAAGAAGAACGTGATGCCAACATGCGCAGTGCCATATTTGAAGAGCAGGAGAAAGTGCGCATTAAGCATCAGTTGACGAGCAATATAAACCATGAAATAAAAACTCCTGTACATGCAATCCAAGCATGTCTTGAAACTATCGTCAATAATAAGGAACATTTTGACAAAGAGACTATTTTGTCGTTGATAGACAAGGCTCACCAAAATGTGCAACGTCTGTGTTCGTTGCTGCATGACATATCTGTGATAACACGAATAACAGAAGCTGGCGACCAGATAAAGAAAACACAGGTCAATGTGAGTGAAGTGATAAATAACGTCGCAGGTGACGTGGTGCTATTCCCACCTGAAAAGCAGATGCGTATCAATATCAATGTACCCGACAATGTTGTTGTCGTCGGCAATGAAACGCTTATTGATTCGATTTTCCATAATTTGGTTACGAATTCGCTGTCTTATTCGGGTGGGCGAGATATTTTCATAGAACTCGTCGAAGAAACGCCGGAATATTACAAGTTTAGGTTCTCGGACAACGGTGTTGGCGTAGCTGAGGAGCATCTCAACAGATTGTTTGAGCGGTTCTATCGAGTTGATGAAGGCCGGTCAAGAAAACTCGGAGGTACAGGATTGGGATTGTCGATAGTGAAGAATGCCGTCTTGTTCCATCAAGGAAACATCAGTGTGCGCAATATCTCTACGGGAGGTTTGGAATTTACGTTTACCCTACATAAATAAGTAACAAACACACATATTGAAATATTATGAGTCCTATTTTTACAGTTATCATCATTATTTTGGCTATACTGGCAGTACTGGATTTGATTGTCGGTGTTTCTAATGATGCTGTCAATTTCCTTAATTCAGCATTGGGGGCTAAGGTAGCTCCGATGAAAGTCATTTTGGCTGTGGCATCTGTTGGTATATTAATAGGTGTCATAACTTCCAATGGCATGATGGAGGTCGCGCGTAGCGGAGTGATGCATCCCGGGATGTTCACTTTCTCGGAGATTATGATTTTGTTTGTCGGTGTGATGCTTACCGATGTCTTGCTGCTTAACACGTTCAATTCATTGGGCTTGCCGACATCAACCACAGTATCGCTCGTGTCGGAGTTGCTCGGTAGCTCGGTGGCGGTTGCATGTTTTAAAATAATGGCTGATGAGAATCAGACAATTGCCAACCTTGGTGATTATATAAACAGCGGACAAGCATTGGTGATAATTACCGGCATACTTTCATCGGTGGCAATTTCTTTTGTTGTCGGAGCTTTGTTGATGTATTTTTCGCGTATTATTTTCACGTTCCGTTATGCAAAAGCTTTGAAACGCTACGGTGCTGTGTGGTGCGGAGTGTCAATAGTGGGGATATTGTATTTCGCCATATTTAAAGGAATGAAGAGCTCTGGATTGTTCTCGAAAGAAATTCTGGATTATATAAATGATAACATATTCATCGTGTTATTGATAACATGGGTGGCTTCGTCGTTAATATTGTGGCTTTTGCAAAAAGCAAAGGTAAACATCTTAAAAATAACCATTTTGGCCGGGACTTTCGCGTTGGCATTGGCGTTTGCCGGCAATGACCTTGTGAACTTCATCGGAGTGCCTATTGCAGGCTTTGATTCCTACATGCTGGCGTTGAACAGCGGCAATGAGCAGATGCTCATGTCACAACTTGCTGAGCCGGCTTATGTGAACATATGGATATTGATAGGTGCCGGTCTGGTCATGATTGTGACGTTGTTCTTTTCACGCAGTGCGATGAAAGTTGCCGCGACACAATTGAACTTGTCATCGCAACATGCCGAAGATGAGCGTTTCGGTTCGTCTGCCGCTTCTCGCTCGTTAGTCCGCATGGCGTTGGCTGCCAACAATATGTATAAAAGTTTGCTGCCTAAGAAGTTGATTGATAAGATTAATACTCGTTTTGAACCGCTTCCCGAGGAGGAACGTGGAGATATTGCATACGATCATATTCGTGCAGTTGTAAATCTGGCTGCTGCCGCAATATTGATATGTATAGGTACTTCTTATAAGTTGCCACTGTCAACTACTTATGTGGTGTTCATGGTGGCCATGGGTTCATCGCTCGTGGACAGGGCATGGGGGCGTGATAGCGCAGTGTACCGCATAACAGGTGTGATGGTGGTTATATCGGGATGGTTCTTGACTGCATTGATAGGATTCACCGCGTCATTCTTAGTTTGCATGTTCTTGATGTGGGGTGGATGGATTGCTTTGGTCATCGTTCTCATCCTTTGCGGATATGCGTTATGCCATAATTTGATATTCAAATCGGACAAGAAAGAAAATGAAGAAACTTCATCGATTATAATAAATGAAAATGCCGAAGCCGAAGATGTATTGTATTCTTGTACCAATACAGTGTGCAAGACGATGGAAGATGTTTCATCGATATACAACCATATGCTTGTCGCATTGTATACCGAAAATCGCAAGGTGTTGAAAGAGACCGTAACGCAGTCGGAGATAATGTACAAGGAGGCCAATAAACGCAAGTACAACATGTCGTCGACATTGAAGTTGCTTCAGGAAAGGAATATTGAAACCGGTTATTTCTATGTGCAGGTAGTGGATTATCTGTGCGAGGTGTCAAAGGCCTTGCTGCATTGCACACGTCCGGCATACGAGCACATAAACAATAATCATAAGAGCTTGTCTGAGGGTCAGATAATGGATTTGAAGGTTATCAATGACGAGGTAGACAACATCTTTGATAAAATCAACAAGATGCTTAGAGAAAAAGACTTCTCGGGAATTAATGATGTGATGCAGATGCGCGACGCTTTGTTCATAACAATAGCTGATAGCATAAAGAACCAGATAAGAAGGCTGAAGAGCCAGGAGATGAGCACGAGAGCAAGCGAATTGTATTTGAACATATTGAATGAGACCAAGAACATGGTGCTTCAGTCGAGGAATTTGCTCAAGTCTCAAGCTTACTTCTTGAACAAGCTTAGTGTTCCCGGAGACAGCAAGCCAGAAGAGAATGCGTGATTGTATTTAATGATTGAATATGTGACGGGATTGCAACACATGCAATCCCGTTTTTATTTTTTGTGGTGTGTCCACGATTCTAAAGTGCGTGTCGTGACTGCCATTTTAATTGAGCAGGCAAAATTCTTGCCATTACACCCAACTTGCACTATCTTTGTGACGTAAAGAGTTTTTGTCTTATGAGCGATACGAAAGCACAATTTGAGCATGTTATAGGAATATGTAGGGAGCTATTTGTAAGGAAATTGCATGATTACGGCGCATCATGGCGCATCATGCGCCCGGAGTCGATAACCGATCAGATATTCATTAAAGCTAAACGCATAAGGAATCTTGAAATAAAGAAAGTCTCGCAAGTGGGCGAAGGCGTGTATCCTGAATTCATTGGAATTGTCAATTACGGCATAATAGGACTTATACAACTCGGTTGCGGATATTCGCATTGCGTTGACATAAGCAATGAAACGGCTGTGGAATTGTATGACAAATACATGAAGCAGACCAAAGAATTGATGTATGCAAAAAATGCCGATTATGATGAGGCATGGCGCGACATGCGCATACATTCCTATACAGACTTGATTCTGACGAAGATTCAAAGAACCAAGCAGATTGAAGACAACAACGGCGAGACAATCGTGTCGGAAGGGATCGATGCCAATTACATGGACATGGTGAATTACGCCCTGTTTGCATTGATAAAATTGGAATATGGCGAAAAATGTTGAACAAGCCGGCCGCAAAATCGAATGGAGGATGTGGGTCGTTTGGCTGTTGCGCATAGTCGTTGGCGGCATATTCATTTTTTCCGGCTTTGTCAAGGCAATTGATCCGTGGGGTAGCATTTACAAGTTTGGGGAGTATCTCAATTCGTTCGGCCTGCATGGTTTCGACAGCTTGTTGTTGTTTTCGGCGGTTTCGGTATCTGTTATAGAGTTTGTCCTTGGCATTTTTTTGTTTTTTGGCATATACAGGAGGGTGACACCCGTCTTGATGTTGGCAATGATGATTGTCATGTTGCCGTTGACTTTATATATTGCCTTGACCGACAATGTTGCCGATTGCGGATGCTTTGGCGATGCCGTCGTAATAAGCAATTGGGCTTCATTTTTGAAAAATGTGGCTATTACTGTAGCGTTGTGCTACCTGTTGCCTTACAATAAGAGAGTAAAGAATATTTATGGATTTGCAGTGCAATGGATGGTTGCAATGGCATCGGTTGCTTATGTCATTGCTATTGCAATGGCTGGATATTTCTATCAGCCTTTGATTGATTTCCGCCCATTTCCTGTCGGTACGAAGATTGCTCAGGATGGCAGTGAGGATGGCATAAATGCAAATTACATATTCATATATGAAAAGGATGGCGTACAGCGAGAGTTCTCGCTCGACAGCCTTCCCGATGAATCTTGGACATTTGTCGACAGGGAATTATTGCAATCAAGGTCTTTGCCCGATGACAGTTTGCATGTGAAAAGCGATAACATGCGGCCTATTACCGTAATAGGTGAAAATTATGAAAATGCCGACAGCGTGATACTCGGCAATGGCGAGCAAATGTTGTTTTTATACCCGGATTTGAATGATGTGGTCATATCGTTCACATATCTGATAAATGAGCTGTATGATTTTTCCCAGTCGCATGGAATAGACGTGATAGGCCTGACGTCGGGCGACAAAGATGCCATAGCTGAATGGAATGACCTGTCGATGGCCTCATACAAGATGTATAGGATGGACGACAGCGAATTGAAAATGCTTGCAAGGGGAAATCCTGCTGCCGTGTATTTGCATGATGGCGTTATAATGTGGAAGCGCACGTTGCAATCCATATCAATCGACAAAGTTTCGACTGCTGGCGATATCGACGACCTTACGTCGGATTTTGAGCCTAAGCACTGGCTTTATTTCTTCACTACGGTTTATGGTGCATTCATGCTTTTTGTATTAATAATAAACAGGACACACATAATTGTGAAATTTAGTTGGAGACGAGTGAAGAATAAATCAAAATAAAGCCGTAAATTTGCAATCGGGAAATTGTAAAATGTATAATTCTTTAACTATATACTTAAAAATATGAGAAAGAATATTGTTGCCGGAAACTGGAAAATGAACACCACTGTTCCGGAAGGAGTTAAATTGGCTTCGGAAGTTAATGAAGCCTTGAAGTCGTTTACTCCTAATTGCGATGTAATCATAGGAGTTCCATTTACCCACCTTACTGCGGTGAAAGCTGTGATAGATAGCAGCAAGCTTGGATTGAGCGCAGAGAACTGTGCCGACAAGAAGAGCGGGGCTTATACAGGAGAAGTTTCGGCTGCCATGGTAGCTTCGACAGGTGCCAACTATGTTATTCTTGGCCATTCGGAGCGTCGTGCTTATTATCACGAAACAGTTGAGATTCTTGCCGAGAAGGTTAAGTTGGCCTTGGAAAACGGCTTGAAGGTTATTTTCTGCATTGGTGAAGTGCTTGAAGAACGTGAAGCTAACAAGCAAAACGAGGTTGTTGAAGCACAACTCGCATCGGTATTCGATTTGAGCGCAGAGCAATTCGGTAATATCATATTGGCTTATGAACCGGTATGGGCAATTGGTACAGGCAAGACTGCTACGGCCGACCAAGCAGAAGAAATACACGCATTTATCCGCAGCTTGATCGAGAAAAAGTATGGCAAGCAAGTTGCTGAGGATACTACTATTCTTTATGGCGGAAGCTGCAAGCCGACTAACGCAAAAGAATTGTTCGCAAAACCAGATGTAGACGGTGGCCTTATTGGCGGTGCTGCACTTGAGGCAGAATCGTTCATGGGTATTGTGAAAGCATTCTAAATATAAATAACAGAGATGTACCGCCGTGCTGTGCGGCGGTACATCTTTCATTTTTTCTTATAAAAAACTGAGACCTGATGTTGAAACATTTTTCCCGATATCTGATTGCATTTGCCTTGTCATTGCTGGCAGCTCAGATCATGTGCACGGCTTTGGCCGATTCGACTATTGTGGATTATCTGGAACAAAAGTCGGATGGTAGGGTTGTTGTGGTGCAGCCCGCTGCATTAAATGAGAGGCTAAAGCCGGAAAATGGCGATACAACCAATGTTGGAATGAAGCATTTTGTTTCAAGGGAGCTTGTAGGTTACAGGATACAGGTCTTTTCGGATAAAAATCAGCGTACCGCCAAGAATGAAGCTTTGTCCAAGGAACGCAGCATAAATGAATCTTTCCCTGAATTGGGGACCTATATCACATATAATGCTCCTTCATGGAGATTGAGAGTTGGTGATTTCCGTACTCGCGAAGAGGCGGCGGCTGTGTTGGATATTTTAAAAGAGGCATTTCCCGGCTATGCCAGTGAAATGATTGTGGTAGTTGATAGGATTAACGCTTCTGCACTATGATTTTAAATAAGTACGACGAGGAGAAAGTTGAAGAAATCGCTGCATGTTATCGCAGGATAATAGAATTGCTTGGGGAAAATCCAGATAGGGAAGGGCTGAAAAAAACACCTTACAGGGCTGCGAAAGCCATTATGGACCTTACTCGCGGTTATGCGGAGGATGCCGAAAAAATTATCAAATCTGCAATTTTCGAACATTCGGGTTCGAGAATCGTTACAGTCAAGGATATTGAATTTTATTCGTTATGCGAGCATCACATACTTCCGTTTTTCGGTAAAATATCGATAGGTTATATTCCCGACGGCAAGATTGTGGGATTGAGCAAAATTGCGCGTATCGTTGATACATATGCTCACAGGTTGCAAGTACAGGAACGCTTGACGGCCGAAATTTGCAAAGTATTGACCGATGTTTTGTCGGCAAAGGGTGTGATAGTCGTATGCGAGGCCGGACACATGTGCATGAAGATGCGCGGCGTTGAAAAACAGGAAAGTACGACGGTTACTATGGAGTATAGCGGAGCTTTTGCCGATGCGGCGTTGCGTAGCGAATTTATGATGTCGCTAAAATAAACTGAAAAAAATCGCTTGTAAATTTGGAAAAATGGGAAGAGTGATATAACTTTGCACTCGCAAAAACGAAATAACACTCCGATAGAGATTGGAGATGGAAATGGAAATTATGCGAAAATAGCTCAGTTGGTAGAGCACGACCTTGCCAAGGTCGGGGTCGCGGGTTCGAGTCCCGTTTTTCGCTCTAATCCTTAAGAGGGATTAGTCTTTTGAAGTCCGGGTGGCGGAATTGGTAGACGCGCTACTTTGAGGGGGTAGTGGGCATTCGCTCGTGTGAGTTCGAGTCTCATCTCGGACACTTCAAATTGAAGACGCAATCGTTATGAAAAATGACGGTTGCGTCTTTATTTTTTGCGATAAGGGGGTAGAACACATTTGCGATTGTCATTAGGGAAAATGTTAACATGTCCGATTTTGATTATGGCAATTGTAATATATTCCTAATTGTATTGCCGCTTTTTCATATTCGATGTGAAATAATTAATTTTGCATATATTTTGAATGTCAAACACGATGGTAAATAAGTTCGTTTTAGTTGTAATTTTATATATGTCGGTGATCGCCGGATGCGCGGCGCAGATTTTGACTCCGGTCAAGTGGACGACCGACATTAAAGTTGATGAGAGTGGGGACACCGGTACAATAACATTTTCGGCTGTTATAGACGAAGGGTGGCATATGTATTCCATGGATTTGCCTGATGGCGGCCCAGTCCCTTTAAGCATAAATTGGGAAAAGACCGAAGGCATAGAATTGACAGGGAAGCCTGTTGCCGATAAGAAACCTTATGAAGAGTTTGATGCATTGTTCAACATGAAACTGGGATGGTGGTCGGACAGCGTGAGAATTACGCAGGAGTTCAAGTTCGTCAATAAAGGAGGATATGACATAAGCGGATTTATCAGGTATATGGTTTGTAACGACAAAACATGCCAGTCTCCATCAAAAGAACCTTTTGAATTCTCGAATAAGAACAATGCAAATGTTATAGCGGTTGCATCCACGTCAAATGGCGAAAATAATTCAAGCGTAAAGCCGGAGCAAGATAAAAATACCTCCTCGTATTCGCCCGATGAGTTATGGGCTCCGGTAGACATTGAAGGTGGTGGCAGCTTGGATGAAGGAAGCAGTGCATCCTATTCGTTGTGGTATATATTCTTTGGTGGTTTTGCCGGAGGATTGCTTGCGTTATTGACCCCGTGCGTCTGGCCAATGATTCCGTTGACGGTAAGTTTCTTCTTAAAGAAGAGCGGTTCTCGAGGCAAGTCGATGCGCGATGCCTTTATTTATGGAGCGTCAATCATCATCATATATTTGGTACTTGGTTTACTTATAACGATAATATCGTCTAAGGCAAATTCGTTGAATGAACTTTCCACAAATGCGGTGTTTAATATCATATTTTTCTTGCTGCTTGTGGTGTTTGCAATATCGTTCTTCGGTGCATTTGATATTAAGTTGCCCGATTCTTGGGCAAACAAGATGGATCGCAATGCCGAAAACACATCGGGCTTGTTGAGTATCTTTTTCATGGCGTTTACATTGACCCTCGTGTCATTTTCATGTACAGGTCCAATCATTGGCACATTGCTTGTAGAGGCTACGAGCATGGGAGATATAACAGGGCCCGCCATAGGAATGTTTGGATTTGCATTGGCCTTGGCTATCCCGTTCACGCTGTTTGCAACATTCCCATCATGGCTTAAGAGTATGCCTAAGTCGGGCGGCTGGCTTAACTCAGTGAAAGTGGTATTGGGATTTATCGAGCTGGCATTGTCTTTGAAATTCTTGTCGGTTGCCGACCTTGCCTACGGATGGGGGATTCTTGACCGTGAGGTTTTCTTGGCGTTATGGATAGTGATTTTCGGACTTCTCGGCATGTACTTGCTTGGAAAGTTACGCTTGTCGCATGACAGCGGAAACGGTTCGATAGGAGTTTTCAGGCTTTTCTTGGGTATGATATCACTTGCATTCACGGTGTATATGATTCCTGGATTGTGGGGTGCTCCGTTAAAAGGAATAAGCGCGTTTGCTCCTCCATTGTACACTCAAGATTTTAATTTGTACGGTGGCGGATTTACTGAATATGACGATTATGATGCCGGCATGAAAGCAGGTCTGGAGCAGAAGAAGCCTATTTTGGTGGATTTCTCGGGCTATGGCTGTGTGAATTGTCGCAAAATGGAAGCGGCAGTTATGGATAATAATCGCGTCAGACAGACATTGGAAGAGGAGTTTGTAATGATAAAACTGATGGTGGATGACAAGGCAGAGTTGCCTGAACCAATGTATGTGAATGAAAATGGAAAACAATTGGAACTTTCTACTTATGGCGACAAGTGGAGCTACCTGCAGCGTTACAAGTTCAAAGCCAATTCGCAGCCATATTATGTCGTCCTTGATGAAGATGGCAGTTTATTGTCGGGACCGTATTATTATGACGAAGATGTTGAGAAATTTGCTTCATTTTTGAATGAAGGAATCAGGAAATACGAGAATAAACATTAAAACAAAATAAAGATGTCAAATTCAAGACAAGATAAGCTCGAAGCTTTCGGCAAATTGCTTGATGTGCTTGACGAACTGCGTGTCAAATGTCCATGGGATGCCAAGCAAACCAATGAAAGCTTGAGACCTAACACGATAGAAGAGGTAATGGAATTGTCGGATGCATTGGTTGACGACAATTTGCAAAATATTAAAAAGGAGTTGGGCGACGTATTGCTGCATATCATATTTTATTCGAAAATAGCCGACGAACAAGGACGTTTTGATATAGCCGATGTCTGTGACTCTTTGCGTGAGAAACTTGTATTCAGGCATCCACATGTGTTTGGAAATGCTCATGTCGATGGTTCGGAACAGGTCATGCAAAATTGGGAACAGATAAAGTTGAAAGAAAAAGGTGGAAACAAGACGGTTCTTGCCGGCGTGCCATCTTCGTTGCCGGCTTTGATAAAGGCATATCGTATCCAAGAGAAGGCAGCCAATGTTGGATTTGACTGGGAAAAAAAGGAAGATGTATGGGGCAAGGTAAAAGAGGAACTTGCCGAGGTAGAAGCCGAAATGGCGCGAGATGATCATAATGAAGAGGAAAAAGAATTTGGTGACTTGATATTCAGCATAGTCAATGCTGCGCGGTTGTATGGCGTGCATCCTGAAACAGCCCTCGAGAAAACCAACAGAAAATTCATTGCGAGATTCAACTACCTTGAACAAGAAGCTACAAAGGCAGGCAAGAAGTTGAAAGACATGACATTGGCAGAAATGGACAAATATTGGAATGAAGCCAAGAAACTCGAAAAAGAGGCATAATGAAAGTATGCATTACCGAAAAACCAAGCGTCGCCAAGGACATTGCGAATATCCTTGGCGCGACAGTAAGGCGTGATGGATACTACGAAGGGGCAGGTTATTGCGTGACGTGGACTTATGGGCATCTGTGCACACTGAAGGAACCTCAAGACTATACCGCCAGCTGGAAGTCGTGGACATTAAGCTTGTTGCCGATGATACCTCCGAGGTTTGGCATAAAACTTATTGACGACAAGGGTATAAAGCGTCAATTCAGTGTTATAGAAAGCCTTATAGGACAGGCCGATGAAGTAATTAATTGCGGTGATGCAGGGCAAGAAGGAGAGCTTATCCAGCGCTGGGTCATGCAGAAGGCCAAGTGTGCCAAAGTGGTTAAAAGGTTGTGGATTTCTTCACTGACTGACGAAAGCATAAAAGAGGGGTTTGGACATTTACGCCCTCAATCAGACTTTGACTCGTTGTATTATGCCGGATTGTCGCGTGCAATAGGCGACTGGATATTGGGAATGAATGCCACAAGATTGTACACATTGAAATATGGTCAAGGTGGCAATGTGCTGTCGATAGGGCGTGTGCAGACTCCTACATTGGCGTTGATTGTTAATCGTCAAAAGGAAATAAGCAATTTTGTACCCGAAGATTATTGGGATATTCGCACGGTATATCGAAATACGATATTCAATGCCACGAAAGGCAGATACAAAAGCGAAGCTGACGCCAAGGTGGTGTTTGATGCAATAAAAGAATCCTTGTTGAGGATAAAATCGGTAGAGAGCAAGCGCGGAAAAGAAGCTCCGCCACGATTGTTCGATCTTACTTCCTTGCAGGTGGAATGCAACAAAAAACTTGGCTATTCGGCCGAGGAAACTTTACGGTATATTCAGTCGCTATATGAGAAAAAGGTAACCACATATCCGCGTGTCGATACTACATACCTGAGCGATGACATATATCCTAAGATAAGCGGCATAATGCAGGCAATGGTGCCTTATGCCGCGCTTACATCTCAGGTGCTTTCCAGGAAGATTCCTAAATCAAAGAAAGTATTCGATAATTCCAAAGTTACTGACCATCATGCCATAATACCTACTAATGTACAGCCGCAGACTGTCCCAATGACTGTGGAGGAGAAGAAAGTATATGACATGATTGCCAAGCGTTTTATTGCGGCTTTTTATCCAGATTGTGAATTTTCATCGACAACTGTGCTTGCCGAGGCCAACAATGTGGAGTTTAAAGCCACAGGAAAACAAATATTGTCTCCTGGATGGCGCGATGTCTATGCCAAAGAAAAGAAATCGGAAGAAGAGCAACAAGTTGCCGATGCCGATAATGAAAGTATGCCACAATTTGTAATAGGAGAGGAAGGGCCTCATGAACCGTCTTTATTGAAAAAGGCTACCCAACCACCAAAACCTTATACCGAAGGTACATTGTTGAAAGCTATGGAAACGGCGGGACGGTCGGTCGAAGACGAGGAATTGCGCGAAGCCATGAAAGAAAATGGCATTGGCCGGCCTTCTACAAGGGCTGCAATAATTGAAATTTTGTTCAAGCGAAAATACATAAGGAAAGAGAAAAAGAATCTTGTAGCTACTTCGGCCGGCATAGCGTTGATTGACACGATAAAAGAAGATTTGTTGAAGTCGGCAAGACTGACAGGATTGTGGGAAAACAAATTGCGCAAAATAGAGCGTAATGAATATGACGCTTCGCAGTTTATTGACGAGTTGAAAGGCATGGTCGGAAACATTGTTTACAATGTGTTGCATGATAGTAGCAATACCAGTATTGTTATAGAAAAAACAGAAGATAAGGGAAAAGAAACTCCAAAGAAAACACCGCGAAGGCAGACAAAGCAAAAGGCTGTAAAAGAAGTGGCTGATATCGTTTGTCCCATGTGTGGCAGAGGACATCTGCTGAAAGGCAGCAAGGCTTATGGTTGCAGTGAATTTAACAAAGGATGCGGTTTGCGCTTGCCGTTTATCGAATATCCGGCTGAACTTTCACCAAGTGATTTGGCCAAATTAATAAAAATGAATTTTAAAACGACAAAAAATGAACAGAAATGAAATATTTCCTCTGGTAGACGAGGATGGCAATGTAATAGGTAAGGCCACAAGAAATGAATGCCACAGCGGCAGTATGTTATTGCATCCGGTGGTGCATTTGCATGTGATAAATGATAAAGGGGAGTTGTATTTACAGAAGCGCTCTATTAACAAGGATATTCAACCGGGCAAGTGGGATACTTCGGTGGGCGGACATGTGGATTATGGGGAAACGATTGAGGAGGCTCTGATGCGTGAAGCTTATGAAGAACTTGGATTAAAGGTTGAAAATCCTGCTTTATTGTTCAAGTATGTTTTCCAAAGCGACATTGAAAAAGAACTGGTGAATGCTTTTCTTGTAAAGTGTGAAGGCGAACCTGTTTTCAAATATGATCCTGAAGAAATTGACGACGGGCGGTTTTGGAGGCAGGAGGATATTGAGGAAAATATTGGCAAAGGCATTTTCACTCCCAATTTTGAACAAGAATATGTTAAGCTCAGGCAGGCTATTGCCGGGTGATATTGGGTCGAAAAAATTTAAATGCTATGGCGTGGCAATATGTTATTATAGCATTACTGATTGTTGGTGCGGGGTATTTTATTATTAAGCATGTGAGTTCTTGGTTCAAAGTTGGAGCGGAAGATACACCCCCTCAGTGCGTAAATTGCTATCTGGTTGACAGTTGTAAAAAAACTAAAAAGAAGAGTCGAAAAAAATGCCCTGAAAAGTTGTGAGTATGGGAAAATAGTCATATCTTTGCAACGCAAAAAGGGAAACGGTTCCTTGGATGAGTGGTTTAGTCAACGGTCTGCAAAACCGTCTACGGCGGTTCGATTCCGCCAGGGACCTCACAAGTGGAGCGGATATAAGTAAAACTTATATCCGCTTTTTTATTCATGGCGCGCAAATATTAAAAAGGGGTGTTATTGCAATGAAAATATTGAAGTTCATTTTCTTGCATTATCTTCAGCTTTTATTATCTTTCCATGAGATATGATGCTTCTTGGCATGACGATTTCAAGCAAATTTGAGCGCTCTGCGCTCGACTTTTCATATCTTTGGATAATATAGGATTCGGTTCAGCATAGCCAAGCATAAAAACGTTGTTTTTTGTTTGTCTCTGCATTCACCTTTGCGTATCTTTGAATAAGGATGAGTCCCGGTAATGGAAAATAAACAAGCTCATTTTCCCGGTTGCATCCTATTTGCATCATTTTTTGACTTAAAATTGCTTTCAGCGTAATGAGGAGTTTGTGTATGTTGTTTTGTATTGTGACGGGGATATGTGTCTCTGTTTGCAATGCGAGCGACTGGAAAATATATCCTATGTTTGTCGACGGGATAAAAAATATGGTCAACAAGGGCGATAGGCTATATTTTTTATCAGGGTCTTCGTTGTATGAATATGACAAAAGTTCTGCTTCTTTTGACATATTGGATCGACGCGACAAGTTGAATGACAATGTGGTTTCTGATCTATATTTTAATAGCGACAGAAAATGGCTTGTCGTGTGCTATGAATCAAGTAATATTGATGTGATACATGCCGACGGAACAGTAGTTAATGTACCCGGCTTGATGAATATGCATATAACATCATCTAAAAAAATCAACGATGTAACTTTTAACGGGAGCAGTGCATATATTGCCACAGATTTCGGGTATGCTGTATATGATGACGAGAAAAAAGCCATCACTCAGTCGGCTGTGTGGTATAAAAGCGTAAAATCGGTAGCCGAGATTGATGGGAACTTATGGTTTAGCATGGATGACGGTTTATATCATGTGCCGGCAGGAGAGCATGTGACAGTTGCGTCTCTTGTTTCATCTTCGTTGAAAAATGTAAATGGCCGATTGAGAGAAATAGGAGAAAGTTCGTTTTTTGTGGTTTGTGACAATGCTTTGTGGCGTGTAGATATTGCAGAAGAGATGTCTGTCACCTCGTCATGTTTGGTGAATGGGCAAGTAACTGTTCCTGAACGTGAAGTTGATGGTGGATTTGTGACTACATTGCATAATGGGGCTGAAACATATATAGCTATGTTGGATGGTGAAGGCAACATGTCACGCATGGTGCAAATGCCTGCCGACATGCAGAATACCATCATAAGCACTGAAGATTCTGATGGGTTGCGCTGGGAATCGGGAGACAAAGGGATACGAAAAATATTGGTTACTAATGAAAACAATGTCGTAGTTGAAAGTGATTACATGCGTCCGAAAGCTGTCTCCATGAAAATTGTTGGCAATTTGCTTATGGATGATGTGTCGGGAAAGTTATATGTAATGACTGCGGGGCCGAGCAATCTGACATCGGAGTATGGCCAACCGGGATATATAAATGTGATAGATAATGACTCTATCATGGATATTACGCCTGAAAACGTCCAAGATCAAGAAAACACAGGACATTTGCGCGACATAAATTCTCCGATTTTTGATCCAAATGATGCTTCAGTAGTTTATTTCGGAACATGGTATGACGGAGTGTATAAATTGAAAGATGGAGAAGTAGTCATGAAATATGACCAGCATAACAGCCCTATGGTGCTGTCTTCCAATTGGTATTGTCTTGTGCCTGCGGTGCAGTTTGACAAGGGCAACAACCTATGGGTAATGCAGACCGATATAAATTCAAATGGATATTTCTATGTGTTGCCACGAGAAAAAACGCTTGAGAATGAGGTGTCGGCTTCAGATTGGATAATTCCACGGACAACTGCAATAAATGAAATCGACAGTAGAATGAAGTTTATCATAACCAAACGCGACAATATAAAAATATTTACAAACGGATTATGGAATTCATATTTACGGCTTCTTGACGACGATGGTAATCCTGCAGGGGAGATAGTAGAGAAGAAATTTGAGCGTTTACGCGATAAGAACGGGCGAGATGTGCTGTGGAATTATATATATTGTTTTTATGAGGATGTTTACGGGAATATATGGACAGGTACTGACAAAGGCGTGTTTTATTTTAATCCTCTGGAAGCTTTTTCTGATGTGTTTGAAGTCACGCAACCAATGGTAAATGACGGCCTCCTGCTTGTCGGCGAACCAGTGACGTGCATAGTGGCGGATGCAAGAGGCCGGAAATGGTTTGGAACGGAAGCATCAGGCATATATGTGACAAATGAGTCGGGAACAGAGATTCTGGAACATTTTGATGTGTCTAACAGTTTGCTGCCCGATAACAAGATATTGGCTATATGTCCAGGTGTAAACGGAAATATTTTTGTTGGGACAAATTATGGATTGGCTGAAGTAGTGCTTGACATAAATGCAAGTCGCGACGATTACTCTAAAGCAGCTGTCTGTCCCGATATTGTGTACCCGGAGCATACCAGCGGAGTTGCCATAGTCAATCTAAAAATGGATTCTCATATTGTCATTGTCGATGCCGATGATGAAGTGGTAGCTGATATAATGGCAGTCGGCGGGTCGGCAGTGTGGAATACTTGTGGCCTTGATGGCGAGTTTGTGCCAACAGGGGAATATACTGTGTTGGTAACCGGAATTGGTTCAGTCAAGAGCGGATATAATTACAAGATTGGAAGTGTAAAGATAATAAGGTAATGCTGGAAAGGCATTGATAAAAAAATAATATGAAGCGATGAAGATAGGATTTGATGCCAAAAGGGCTGTTAACAATAACACAGGACTTGGAAATTATAGTCGTTTGGTAATTGATGTATTATCGGAGTATTATCCTGAAAACGACTACTTGTTATATGCTCCCAAAATAAAAGACAATAACCGTTTAAGTCCTTTGCTCAGACGGAATAATGTCAAATTGCACAAGCCACAGGGTTTTATGGGACGTGTATTTTCGAGCATTTGGCGAGTGGGGAACGGAATGGTAAAGGATTATATGCGTGATGGCATTGAACTTTTCCACGGATTAAGTAATGAATTGCCTCTTGCGGTAAAAGGCACTGTACCATCAGTAGTGACAATCCATGACTTGATATTTTTGCATTTTCCACAGTTTTACAAACCGATTGATTGTAAGATATATAATTATAAGTTTAGGAAAGCTTGTGAGAACGCATCTCGCATAATAGCTGTAAGTGAGTGCACAAAGCGTGATATTGTGGACATATATGGCATAACACCGGGTAAAATAGATGTCGTTTATCAAGGTTGCGATGAAATCTTTAAGCGTAAATGCAGTCAGGATGAATTAATGGCAGTGAAGAGAAAATATAATTTGCCCGAAGATGATTTTATCCTTTATGTCGGGACAGTAGAGGAGCGGAAGAATGTCCTGCTTGCAGTCAAGGCGTTGCGGAGCATGGACGTGAATGCTAAACTTGTAATAGTAGGCCGCGAAACTCATTATGCAAGACAGGTGCATGAATATGTGAATAAATACGGACTGGAAGGCAGGGTATTTTTCAAGCAGATTCATTTTCAAGATCTTCCGGCTGTTTATCAAATGGCAAGGGCTTTTACTTATCCATCGCGTTATGAGGGATTCGGTATCCCATTACTTGAAGCGTTATGTAGCGGAGTCCCAGTTGTGGCTGCCACAGGTTCTTGCCTTGAAGAGGCTGGCGGAGAAGGCAGCATATATGTTAATCCTGATGATGCAGATGGTCTTGCAGCGGCATTGACAAGAGTGATGAAGGATGAGCAGTTACGACGCGAAATGGTAGCTGATGGGAAAAAATATGCGGCAAAATTTACGAGAGAGAGCATTGCCGAGAATATAATGAATGTATATAAAAAAGTATTATAAAAAATAAAGGATATGGAGTTACTTAATGTAGAGGAACGTGAAGCTGCAGGCGAGAGCAATTTCAAACGAGGATACAATTGTACTCAATCGGTGGTGCTGACTTTTGCCGATGTTTACGGGTTGAGTGAGGAATTGGCTCTGCGTGTGTCGGCGTCATTCGGTGCCGGAATGGGACGCATGAGGATGACATGCGGTGCGGTGAGCGGAATGTTTCTGCTTGCCGGACTTGAAAACGGTTCGGTAATTGCCGGAGACTTAGTTGGACGAGGGGAAAATTATGAGTCGGTAAGGGAACTTGCCGGAAAATTCAAGGCGGAAACAGGTTCCATAACTTGTGCCGAACTGCTTGGATTAAAACCAGCTCAAATGAAAGACGAAAGTGCTATGCCAAGTGCAAGGACTGCCGATTATTACCGTAAAAGGCCTTGCCCGAAAATGGTAGGACTGGCATGTCGCATATATGCCGAATTTTTGAATACAAGGAGGATGGAATACGAGAAAGGTGAAAATCACCCTGTGTGAAAAAATATGAATGTAAACCTTAAATGCGCGAAACAATGGACGGTACTATAACGTTGGAAAATATTTTATTGATAGGTTCTGTTTTAATTTTCTCGAGCATACTTATAAGCAAGCCCGGATATAAATTCGGCATTCCTGCATTATTTTTGTTTTT
Organism: uncultured Prevotellaceae bacterium; assembly: GCA_905207705.1. Taxonomy (GTDB): domain Bacteria; phylum Bacteroidota; class Bacteroidia; order Bacteroidales; family Muribaculaceae; genus Avimuribaculum. The sequence goes on along the minus strand of CAJLMA010000002.1, from coordinate 259,257 downwards.
ATTGATAGGAATGCTTTTTGGCAGTGACGGTTTGGGCATTCAATTCAATAGTGCCAACGATGCACAGTTTATAGGCATGATAGCCCTCAGTATCATATTGTTCTCGGGCGGTATGGATACTAAGTTGCAAGATGTCAAGCCTATAATGGCTCAAGGTATATTGTTGTCGACTGTGGGCGTGCTGTTGACGACATTGCTTACGGGCGTGTTTATATATTATATATCAGGTTGGAACAGTACGAACATACAGTTTGGATTGTTGGCATCCTTGTTGTTGGCTGCGACAATGTCTTCAACCGATTCGGCATCGGTATTCAATCTGTTGCGTTCGCAACGCATGAACTTGAAACAGAATTTGCGTCCGTTGCTCGAACTCGAAAGCGGAAGTAATGATCCGATGGCCTATATGTTGACAATTGTACTCATACAGGTCATAAATAGTGGAATGGAGTTCAATTTTGTAACAGTATTGAAAGATCTCCTCGTACAATTTTTCTTTGGCGGTGTCATAGGATATGCTTTTGGTCGTTTCTCGGTGTGGCTTGTAAACAAGGTTAACTTGTCGAACGGAGCTATGTATCCGATTTTGTTGTTGAGCCTCATATTCATCACGTTTACTATTACAGACCTCGTGAATGGTAACGGCTATCTTGCAGTCTATGTGGCCGGAGTAATAGTTGGAAATGCCAAACTGTCAAACAGGAAAGAGATTAACACTTTTATGAATGGATTGACATGGTTGTTCCAGATAATAATGTTCCTCGTACTCGGACTTTTGGTGAATCCGCACGAAATGCTGAACATTGCTTCGGTAGGCATGTTGATAGGTATATTTATGATTGTAGTCGCTCGTCCTGTGAGTGTGTTTGCATGCTTATTGCCATTCAAGAAGATGAGCAATAGGGCAAGGGTGTTTGTTTCATGGGTCGGATTGCGTGGGGCAGTTCCTATAATTTTTGCAACTTATCCTGTTATTGCAGGAATCCCGGAATCTAAGCAGTTGTTCAATATTGTCTTTTTCATAACATTGCTGTCCTTATTATTGCAAGGAATGACTATTTCCAAGGTGGCACGATGGTTGAAGCTCGATATGCCCGAAAAAGATGAGAAAGATAATTTTGGAGTTGAATTGCCTGAAGAAATAGATTCTCAATTGAAAGATGTAGTCGTGTCGGAAAGTATGATTGCTGACGGGAATCGACTGGCTGACATGAATATACCTAAAGGTACGCTTGTAATACTTGTGAAACGTGGCGATGAATTCTTAATTCCCAATGGGCAGATGGCCATGTGCTTAGGGGACAAATTGTTGCTTATAACGGAAAATGAAAAGTGACATGCACTTGTTTCCAAAATATGGAGACATGTGGTTGATGATATTATGAAGAACGACGGCATTGCATGTAATAGAACACGCAATGCCGTCGGTTATTATCAATTGATAAATAAGATTTTGGTTACTACTCCGTTTTTTGAGTTGTCGTTACTTTGTGACGCCAGGACGAAATACACGCCGGTTTTAACCCGTTCCCCGTTTGAATTGCATCCGTCCCATACTGCGGTGCCACCTGTTGATTGTATTGATTTGATTACATTACCCCTGACGTCGGCAATTTTCACGAGGGTGTTGTCCATGAGTCCGGTAATGGCAATATCGCCTGTATATTCAGGCCTCACAGGATTTGGATAGGCGTATATTCCACTGAAATCAGCTTGTCCCGGAGATGCGTCACTATAATATTCCGCAACTCCTGCCGGTGTGCCTATGTATATTGAATTGGAATTTGGATTGCAGCATATTTTATATATCTGGTTGCTTGTCAAGTAACTGTTGTCGGTGGTGAAGTGTTGCAGAATCTCGGTACCGTCATCGCTTACAAGATAGATTCCGTTGCTCATTGTTCCGATCCATTTTCTGTTGGCACCATCTACTGCGATTGCAGTCACTTCCATACCATCGAGCAAATAATCGGCATAATTGGTTCCATCGTTTCGTGGAACTTTTATCCTATTTATTGTAAAATTTTGATTGAATGCGTTTCCCGGAGAGAATTCAACTACTCCATTGTTTGTACCCATCCATATTCGGCCATTGACATCTTCGGTAAGACAATAGATGTAATTCCAGCTGTAGGAAAGCCCGTCCTGGTCGTATAAGTCACCTGGATAATATGACCTTGTATCAATAGATACCGATGACGGGTTGCCATGGTCATCTATGAATATCAGCCCTCCATTATATGTACCGTCGCCAATGATTTTGATGTCGTTGCGTGGTGATATGAAGAATACAGTCCTAAAGTCAAGACTGGATGGCAGTGATATGCGCGGAGTTATCCAGTCGTTGATAGTTACATTGGGGTTGGATAATTTGGAATATGGCAAGACCATCGCTTTTACAATCCCCGTTCCTTCAATCATCCATAAGTTGTGTGCTGCGTCAAATTGCAGTGTATTAATTGCCGCAACATTACGGTAATCATCAGCGGTGTTCATCACAATAGGGCTGTTTGTCCAATCGTATTTTGCAAAAACTTCTGAACCTTTAATTTGATAAGCTCCTTCATACCAGCTGCCTACAAAGTAGGTGTCGGCATCATCGGGATGGAACACAGGGCTGGAAATGTCTTGCAAGACACCAGCATTGATGGCTTGGTTGTTGGTGGGAGCACTTTCAGGCGTAATATCGTTCCACCATCCGTCGGATAATGTGTTTATGCTGGAATTTACGCCATATTGGCTGAATGTTTGTGAGGGTCCGTTCGACATGACATATATGAGTCCGTTGCCGTCGTTGTAGAGGATATTCTGCGGCTCATCGACACTGGAAGCATTTGGCTTGAAATAATCTGAAAGTATTGTCATGCTGCCAGTCTCGTCAAGTTGTACGTTGCGAACGCCATTGATTGAAAGTTCCCAAATGTCGTTTTCACTCCATGATGCAAAATAAGTGTTGTCACGCATATCGGCAGGAATGGATATTGACTTTGTGACATTCCCTTGCATGTCGAAGTAGTGCAGTAGCGAGCCGTCGTTTGTAATTTGCAAGTATCCGTTATTAGAACGTTGCATTACCCGCGTGCTGTAATTGATGATATTGCGAACCCTTAAAGTTCCGTTGTCGGTTGCATTAACATAGTAAAGCCATCCGCCGGTGAAGTAAATGCTGTTTCCCTCGGCAGGGAGGAGATAGGCCCGTTCATGAAGTGTACTTTTTTCCATGTTTTCAAGCGAGATTGGCGGATTGTCGAGTTGGCAGTAATATAATTGGGAACCTGTGGCATTGTCATTTGTGTTAAGCCACAGATAGTTGTCGGTGGCAGTCACCGACATGACATTTACATTGAAGATGCGCGAGAAAGAGACTTCAAATTTGTCGTCATTTATTACCACATATCCGAATTCGGTGGCCACATACATCCTGTCGTTGGCAAATGTGATGTCGTTGATGGTTTTATGGCCTTGAATATTAGCATTATATATGTCGGGCATGTTTATGGTAGAGCCATCGGCTGTAATTATGTCGATATTTGAATTTTCGTAGGCAATGACAAGATAATTCTTTTCGGTGTTGTAGAAAATGTTGGTTATGAATATGTCATTCAGCTTGTTGATTTTTGAGTAGCTCTCGGTTTCTTCATTCTCCTTGTCGTAGCTGAAAAGGTTTCGATTGGCAAGGTAGTACACTATATTGCCTGTGTCGATAATCTTCTGAGGGTTGCTGCCGAAAATGGGGTGTATCTTCCATCCGCCAATTGCTCCTTGAGCCAAGCAAGTCAAGGTTGCAACCATTAATATTGTTGACAGAAAAAGTCTTTTTACCATGAAATGTTTATAAAAATGTTATTTTATTCTAAAGAATAAACGGTGTCAAGCCTGCTTAATTGTGTAAGGATTATGAAAATCGGCTCATTGCATCCTGAAATAGCTTCGCAATACCTTGGCATTGGTTTCGGGTGGGGTGTGTATTGCCAAAATGGATTGTGACCGGGATGCAAAAAATACGGGCAATACTGATTTTAGAGAAGTTTCATCGTCAGCTTCAAAATAATCGAATCCGAAGGCTCTTGCATAATCTTTTACAGGAATGGATCTTTGAACCTCGAAATATTTTTCGAGTTCGGGCAGGTCGGATGGGCCGTTTATGAATCGGAATATATTTCCTCCTTGATTATCCATGACGATGATTTTGAATCGGGCAGAATTGTATTGCGAGGTCAATCCGTTTATGTCGTAGCTGAAACTCATGTCGCCTGTGATGAGAAGCGATGTGTAATCGGTGGCAACAAGAGACGTGCCGAGTGCAGTGGACGTTGAGCCGTCGATTCCAGAAACGCCTCGGTTGCTAAAGCATTTCATGCCGCTGCGCATACCGAACAATTGCGCATATCTTATACATGTGCCGTTTGACAAATGCAAGATGTAATTTTGCGGAATCATTGGCATGAATATGGAAAATGCTTTCAAGTCACACCAAGGTATGCAATTTGTAAATTGATTGTGCCATGACATGGCTTGGCCGGCAAGCGCGTGCCATTTCTCCGAATAGGTTGCATTCGGATTGAATGTATCCGTCATCAAAGCATCCAAAGAGCTGAAGAATTGGGTTGGTTCTATGTCTATTCTTGTCGTCAAGTGTTGCATGGTGTCGACAGTGTCATGCTCTATGCCGATTCTCCATTCCTGCAAGGAAGGGTATTTGCGTAAGAATTTTTTCAGTACTTTTGATACAAATGAGCCGCCAAAAGTTATGAGTAGCTGTGGGGCGTATTCTTTTGCGTCTTCGCGCGGCATACAGCTTAATACGCGGTCGATTGTGTTTATGAAACGTTTGTCGTGCAGGTTGGAAATGGTTTCGGTCAATACGACTATGTTTTTGTGGCAAGCAAGATTGCCAAGTGCCGCATTCAACTCATTGGAGTGAGAATTGAATCCTGCAGCGATTAACACACTGTCGGCATTGGCAATTTCATGCACAAGCGATTCCATGAATTGCTTGTCAAGATTCCTTTTTATGCCGGGGTGCCCGATTATTCTCGTATTGATATTTTTCTTTGTGGTAGTGACGCACAGCGAGTCGCGGAAAGGCATGTTTAAGTGCACAGGTCCTTGTGGTGCAGTCACGGCCGAGATTACGGCATCGTTTATTATACGGTCGGCATACCAACTGCTTGTGGCATCGTCGCAGCGAGCCGGCAGGTTATAACTTCGTTTTACGATATTTGCCAACACTCCGAATTGCCTGATTGTCTGACTGTCATTTTGGTCAATCCATTCTTCGGGGCGGTCGGCCGAAATGACAATTAGAGGAATATTGCGGTAATATGCTTCAGAAATGGCCGGGGCATAATTAAGCACGGCTGAACCTGACGTGCATACGATGGCTACAGGGCTGTCGGTGAACTGAGCTATGCCTATGGCTGCAAATGCCGCGCTTCGTTCGTCGACTATTACCCAAGACTTGATGCGAGACTCGCGGGCAAAGTTTATTATCAACGGAGCATTGCGTGAGCCGGGGGATAATATTGCGTATCTTACGTTGTTGGCGATTAATATATCAGTCAGGTATTGACATTGTTTATAGGTTGAGATAGAATCAGAAAAGTTGTATTGAGATGTTTTCATTTATAGTAACTTTTATACAAAAGTAACAATAAAGGAGCAATGGTAGCGTACAAGGGAGTAAAAATAGCAGAACCCGACAGCATCCATGAGATGTATCGGGTTCTGTATCAAGTGTGTTGATTGTTATTTAATTTTGTGCATTGGCTTTTGCCACTTCACTGTCGGGTTTTAACCAGCGGTCGAGCCAGTTAAAGAACTCCCGTTGCCACAACATGGCGTTTTGCGGCTTTAGAATCCAATGGTTTTCATCGGGGAATACAAGCATTCGAGCCGGAATACCACGCAATTTTGCAGCATTGAATGCCATCATGCCTTGAGAAGCAAGGATTCGGTAATCTTTTTCACCCACGGTGACGAGTATCGGCGTGTCCCAGTTTTGGATGTATTTGTGTGGAGATGTTGCGAATGTCTTTTGAGCTATTTTGTTGTCTTTATCCCAAGGAGCGCCGCCCATGTCCCAATTTGCAAACCACATCTCTTCGGTTTCAAGATATTGGGCTTCCATGTTGAATATTCCTGCATGGGCAATCAGCGCAGCAAAACGATGGTCATGATGTCCGGCGAGCCAATAAATGGAGAAGCCTCCATAGCTTGCGCCTACGGCACCGATATGTTCGCCGTCAACATACGGTTCTTTTTTCATGTAATCGACTGCGCTTAAATAGTCCTTCATGTTTTGGCCACCGTAGTCGCCTGATATTTGTGCGTTCCATTCGGTTCCGAATCCGGGTAATCCGCGGCGGTTGGGTGCAATTACGATATATCCCATAGAAGCCATCAACCGCAGGTTCCAGCGAGAAGACCAGAATTGGCTTACAGGACTTTGAGGACCTCCTTGGCAATAAAGTATTGCAGGATATTTTTTTGCCGGGTCAAATTCCGGGGGGAACAGTACCCATGTTGTCATTTCTTTGCCATCGGTTGTAGGGATGAGCCTTTTCTCGATTTTAATCGGAGTGAGTTGTGCGAGGATTTCGTCATTTACTTTAGTCAACTGGTTGATTGAGCCGTTTTGCGTCACTGCGTAAATCTCATTAGGCTCATTCATTGAATGACGCAGAGTGAGAATCGTATTACCGTCAACGGGAACAATTGCGTCATAATCATATTGTCCCGAAGCTATGGTATCAATCTTTTGAGTTGCCACGTCAAGTCGGAACATTGGTATAGTTCCTTGGAAAGGAGCGGTAAAGAGTATGGATTTCTCGTCGGTCGACCAAGCTATCGTGCTTGCAGTGTAATCCCAATTGGCTGTGAGGTCGGTTTTCTTTCCCGAGTTCAAATCCATGATGAAAATGCGGTTCTTGTCGCTTTCATAACCGTCATGTTCCATTGACAGCCATGCAATGTGGCTTCCCGATTTTGAGAATATTGGGTTTGTGTCGTATCCCATCATTCCTTCTGTCAGGTTCTTTGTTTCTTTGGTGTTCAAATCATAACAATATAAGTCGGAATTGGTTGAAACAGAGTATTCCAATCCGGTTTTCTTGCGGCTGACGTAAACCACACTTTTGCTGTCGGGAGCCCAAGCAAATGATTCTATTCCGCCGAAAGGCTTCATTGGAGATTCATAAGGTTCGTTTTCCATAATGTCTATGGCATTTGTCAAAGTTTCTCCATTGAAGTCGGCGATGAATGGATGAGGTATAGTCTTGACCCATTCATCCCAATGCTTGTACATGAGGTCGTCTACGATGTGACAATTTGCTTTGTCAAGGTCGGGGTATTGGTCGGTTACGCTTTTAGCCCATTTTACTTGCGATATGAATAGAATTTTAGATTCATCCGGGGCAAACACGAAGCCGTCAACTCCATTTTCGACATTTGAAATGCACTTCCTGTTTTTTCCGTCAGCATCCATTGTGAAGATCTGTAATTTCCCGTTATCTGGATAAAGGAATGCGATTTTTTTGCCGCCTTCAATCCAAGTTGCGTTGAGTTCGGATTTTGGAGACACTGTGATTCTTGTCGGGTTGGAGCCATCAATGCCCATGACCCATAATTCGGCATTTGAAGCGTTTTGTTTAACGCTTTCAAATGTCACGCTGTAAAGTACTGTTTTACCATCGGGCGATACGACCGGCGAAGAGACTTTTCCCAATGACGATAAGACTTCGGCTGTGAATTTGCCGTTTTCTACGGTCACTTCAGGGCGTTCAATAATACCTGCTTGCTCTTGGCTTGATTGCGAGGTACATGCTGCAAAGCCCGGAAGCAAAAGTAGTGATGCCATGATTTTTGTGATGTTCATAAATAAAATTAGTTTGATTGATTATTTAGTTATTTATTGTTTTTAATTCTACTGCTTTTCTTTTTTTGTTTAAAAAAGTTGTTATGTTGCCCGAACAATGCCAGGATAAGGTCCCTACGACCTAAACGAGAGAGAGAGCGGTATATTTCATCTCGATATTCAGCTTTATACCAAAAAAAGTATTTGCGTTGCGCAAGTTTCTCTTCGGAAGTCGTGGCAGTGTACACGGGTTCAAGCGTATAAGGATTAAGCCCTGTATAATACATTTCTGTGGCTACGGTCATTGGTGTAGGTGTAAAATCCTGAACTTGCTCAAGATGAAAATTCAAGTTTTTTGTTTTAACGGCGAGTTCGGCCATGTCTGTTTCATGACATCCGGGATGGGATGAAATAAAATAGGGAATGAGTTGTTGATTGAGATTTTCTCGCTCATTTAGTTCGTCAAACAGTTGCTTGAATTTCTCAAATAAGCTGAACGAAGGCTTTCGCATCAGCTTCAATACCGAATCGGATGTGTGTTCGGGCGCAACTTTCAATCTTCCTGAAACATGATGCCTTATAAGTTCCTCATTATATTTTTTATTTGTCTTGTTTATTCCCTGTTCTTGATTTTGATGCATTGACAGGTCATATCTTACGCCGCTTCCTATAAAAGATTTTTTTACAGCAGGAATCGCGTCCACGGCATGATATATGTCAAGAAGCGGTGCATGGTCGTTGTTTAAATTTGGGCATGGCGCCGGATGCAAGCAAGAAGGCCTTGTGCATTTATGACACAGCTCGGAATTTTTGCCCGACATTTTATACATGTTGGCCGAAGGACCTCCAAGGTCGGAAATGTAGCCTTTGAAATCTTCCATTTTTGTTATGGCGTCGACCTCTTTTAAAATAGATTCTTTGCTTCGCGAGGCTATGAATTTACCTTGATGGGCAGATATGGTGCAGAATGCGCACCCTCCGAAACAGCCGCGATGCATGTTCACCGAGTGCCTAATCATTTCATAGGCCGGAATTCGTTTCCCTTTATATCGAGGATGGGGCAGTCGGGTATATGGCAAATCAAAAGAAGCGTCAATTTCGCTTTCGGTCATCGGCGGATTCATCTTGTTGACTTTTACGACTAAGTTTCCCGTTGGTTGCCAAATGTCCCGTCCTTGGTAACGATTTGATTCTATTTCTATGTGTTTGAAATTTTCGGCGTGTAGTCGTTTTTCGGCGGTAGCCGATTCAAAAGAATGCAAAATTATATGTTTGTCGCTTTCTTTATCCACGGGCATTGACTCTCTGGTTAGGAGAAGTGCCGTTTGATTGATTGAATCGAGATCTTTTATATGATTGCCGGCATTTATAGCATTGGCAATCTCTACAATTGCTTTTTCCCCCATGCCGTATATGAGCAGGTCGACATTGCTGTTTACAAGGATTGACGGCATCAGCTTGTCTTGCCAGTAATCGTAATGAGCCAATCGTCGCAAGGATGCTTCTATTCCTCCTGCCACTATAGGAATATCGGGATATAATTCATGCAATATGCGTGAATATACTATTGTCGGGTAGTCAGGCCTGAATCCGGCTTTGCCATTAGGGGAATATGCGTCATCGCTCCGCTTACGACGATTAGCTGTGTAATGGTTTACCATTGAATCCATAGCTCCGGCCGATATGCCGAAGAATAGACGCGGCTTTCCGAGTTTCTTGAAGTCGCGTAAGTCGTCTTGCCAGTTGGGTTGCGGCACAATGGCCACGCGATAACCATTTGCCTCGAGTACGCGCCCTATTACGGCAGCACCCATCGATGGGTGGTCGATATAAGCATCTCCCGAGAAGATAATTACATCTATGTAATCCCATCCGAGATGTTCAACTTCTTTTTTTGAAGTGGGCAACCACTGCATTGGTATCGAGTGCATGACGTTATTGCCATTGGAATGAGCCATCGTATAATCGAGTTGTTATATAGCCATTGAAATGGCTGTAGTTATTTATTTTCGTTCATTTTTACTTCCATAGCAAGCAATTGGTCCCTTAATTGGGCAGCTTCTATGAAGTCCATTCTTTTTGCTGCTTCTATCATGTCGGCTCGCAGACGTTCTATGGCGTTCTGCATGTCGGTTTTGCTCATATATTTAACTACCGGATCTGCTGCAATGTTTGTGTCGGGAGAAAATTCGGCTTCGCATTGCTTTCTAATCTGCTCGGGAATAGGCTTTGCCGACGTGTATTCATATTTTTTATTTTTGTTGCTTTTCGACCTGTTCTCAGCGTCGATGTCGGACTCGTCCACTTCTTTGCCTATTATCAGATTCCGGGCCTTGATGATGGCTTTTGGCGTGATGCCGTGTTCTTCGTTATATTTCAATTGAGCACTGCGTCGCCGTTCGGTTTCGTCTATCGTGCGTTGCATTGATTCGGTTATCTTGTCGGCATACATTATTACAAGGCCGTTAAGGTTGCGGGCAGCGCGTCCCGCCATTTGTGTTAGCGAGCGGTGGGAACGCAGGAATCCCTCTTTGTCGGCATCTATTATAGCCATTAATGAGACTTCGGGGAGATCGAGGCCTTCGCGTAGCAGGTTTACACCGATGAGTACATCTATGTTTCCGGCCCGGAGGTCGTCGAGTATCTGAATTCGATCCATTGTTTCCACATCAGAGTGCATATAAGCACAATTTATGTCGAGTTTTGCAAGATATGCGGCAAGTTCTTCGGCCATGCGCTTAGTAAGGGTGGCGACAAGAGCGCGTTCGTGATTTTCAATGCGCGATTGTATTTCTTCAATCAAGTCATCGATTTGGCCTTTCGATGGACGTACAGAGATAACCGGATCAAGCAGCCCAGTCGGTCTGATTATTTGTTCGGTAACCACTCCTTCACATTTTTCGAGCTCATAATCGTTAGGTGTCGCACTGACATATATTGTCTGGTGGGTCATTGCCTCGAATTCTTCAAAACGAAGAGGACGGTTGTCGGCTGCGGCTTGCAACCGGAAGCCATAATTTATCAAATTGGCTTTGCGCGACTGGTCGCCACCATACATGGCGCGTATTTGGGCAATAGTAACATGGCTCTCATCAATTATTGTCAGGAAATCCTTTGGAAAGTAATCGAGAAGGCAGAATGGACGTGCGCCTGGATTACGTCCGTCAAAGTACCTTGAATAATTCTCGATTCCACTGCAATACCCCAATTCCCTAATCATTTCAATATCGTAAGTTACACGTTCTTTAAGGCGCTTGGCTTCTGCAAGTTTGCCTTCTTTGAAGAACATTTCCGCCTCAGTGCCTAAGTCAAGTTCTATTTGCGCCAATGCCTGAGCCATTCGAGTTTTGGAGGTGACGAATATGTTTGCTGGGAAAATCTTGAATTCTTGTACCGATTCCTGTGGTAGTTGGGATATGGTATCAAGAATTTGTATAGATTCTATTTCGTTGCCCCAAAATACGACCCTTATCATAATTTCCTCGTATGCGAGGTAGATGTCGACTGTGTCGCCTTTTACGCGAAAAGTTCCGCGTTCGAGGCTGACTTCGTTACGGGAGTATAAAGCCGACACAAGAGTGCGCAGGAACTGGTCACGGCCAATGTTCATGCCACATGCTATGTGAATTATATTTTCTCCGAAATCATCGGGATTGCCCATGCCATACAAGCATGAAACCGATGAAACCACTATAATGTCACGACGGCCGGAAAGCAGTGCCGTCGTGGTTGCGAGCCTCAAACGGTCGATTTCGTCATTTATCATCAAGTCTTTTTCGATGTATTTATCGGTTGCCGGTATGTATGCCTCGGGTTGATAATAATCGTAATAAGACACGAAGTAATGCACTGAATTTTCCGGGAAAAAAGATTTAAATTCCGAGTATAATTGTGCTGCAAGTGTTTTGTTGTGAGATAATACAAGCGTCGGGCGTTTTACCCGTTCAATGACGTTGGCCATTGTGAAAGTCTTTCCTGAACCGGTGACACCGAGCAATGTCTGGTAGGGTGTCCCGTTCAAGACCCCTTCCGACAATTCGCTTATTGCATTTGGCTGGTCGCCTGTTGGCTGATAATCGGAATGAAGTTTGAAATCCATAGAGAAAAATTTTCAAGATACAAAGTTAGCTAAAAACGTCATATTACGGAAGAGGAACTTGTAAATCTATAGAAAAATCCTTGTCTGCTTACTATATTTAGCATTAGACTTATCATATTGCTAAATCTGTTTGTATTTTAGGTGAAAAGTGGTGTGAATTAAATAATTTAGAGATTTGGATATATAATTGGAAAAATTTTGTAATTTTGCAGCCTGCAATTATGATAGGTTAGTTAACAAAGTACGAATAAGTGCAGATAGTTTATAACATTAAAAAGACAATTATCGATAAACTATGAAGCTATTACAAGCTAAGCTCTCGCAGTATGTAGAGCCTCAAAAAGCCAAGGCTTTGGGCATATATCCTTATTTCCGCAAGATTGAAAGTGAACAGGATACCGAAGTTTATATAGGAGGGAAAAAGGTGTTAATGTTTGGCTCTAACAGTTATATGGGGCTGACTAATCATCCCAAAGTAAAGGAAGCTGCAATTGAAGCCATTAAGAAATATGGTACCGGATGTGCCGGTTCTCCGTTCTTGAATGGAACATTGGATATTCACAAGGAACTTGAAGCCAAGTTGGCTGCTTTTGTCGGGAAAGAAGACGCAATGATTTATTCGACAGGTTTTGAAGTAAATCTTGGCGTAGTGTCTTGCGTTACCGGCAGGGAAGACTATATATTGCTTGATGAGCAAGATCATGCTTCTATTATCGAAGGACGCCGTCTGTCGTTCTCGACAGCATTCAAGTATAAGCATAATGACATGGAATCGTTGGAGGCTCAATTGCAAAAGTGCAGCCCCGACAAGGTGAAATTGATAGTTACTGACGGAGTATTCTCTATGGAGGGTGATGTCGCAAATTTGCCTGAGATTGTCAGATTGGCAAAGAAGTATGATGCTACAATAATGGTAGACGAGGCGCATGGAATAGGCGTGTTCGGAAAGCAAGGTAGAGGAACTTGCGATCACTTTGGGGTTTCGGATGACGTAGACTTGATTATGGGAACTTTCAGCAAGTCGTTCGCTTCGTTGGGCGGATTTATTGCTTGCGACAAGTCGATAACCAATTATTTGCGCCACCATTCACGTTCATATATCTTTACAGCGAGCATAACTCCTGCGTCTACGGCTGCGGCGAGTGCCGCTCTCGACATTATGCTGAACGAGCCCGAACGCCAGCAACATTTGTGGGACTTGACTCACTATGCGCTTGATGGATTCCGTAACATGGGATGTGAAATAGGCAACACGTCGACACCTATCATACCATTGTTTATCAGGGATAACAACAAGACATTTGCTATCACGCGCGACTTGCTTGAAGAAGGCATATTCGTAAATCCAGTAGTGTCACCCGCCGTTGCGTCTCACGACACATTGATACGTTTCAGCCTCATGGCTACCCACAGCAAGGAGCAAGTTACCGTGGCTCTTGAAAAGATACAGAAAGTGTTCCGCAATTACGGGTTGGTGAAATAATTATTATTGCAACATGCAATATTATAAAATGTAATTTATAAAAATATCCCCTGCAGGATCAATCACGCAGGGGATATTTTTTTGGAATGTCATCTGTGATATGGAAAAGATAGGAGTGACATAAAAATTTCACTTCGTATAAGCATTAGAATATATATTTTTATTACTATATTCGCGGTCGTAAAGATTAAGCAATTCTTTAATTGTAACAAAAGATGATTTATAAATTTCGTATAGTATCGGATGAGGTTGATAACTTCAAACGAGAAATCGCAATAGATGCCGACGATACGTTTTTGCGCTTAAGAAATGCAATTCTTGATTCGGTGGGATATACAAAGGATCAAATGGATTCGTTTTTTATATGCGATGATGATTGGTCTAAAGAAAAAGAGATAACATTCACCGATATGGACACAGATTCGGATCAAGATGTGTGGCTCATGGAGGACACTCACTTGAATGAACTTATCGAAGATGAGGGCCAAAAGCTGATGTTTGTTTTTGACTACATGACCGATCGGGCTTTTTTCATGGAAATGAAAGAAATTATAACCGGCAAAAATCTTAAAGATCCTTTGTGTCAACGCAAGGAAGGCAAGGCTCCCGAGCAATTTATAGATATAGATGATATGAATGACAAGGTAGCCGCCAAAACATCTGTTTTGGGCATTGAAGACCTTGATGAGGATTTTTATGGGTCGGATGGTTATAATGATGATGAGCTCGGCGACCTTGAAGGGTATGACGCCGATGATGATTTACATATCCGCTAAGCGAATATTTCTTTGAATATCAATACTTGAACACACATTGGTTATTCAATAATAAATACATTAAGTTTTTAGATTGGTTGCATGTTGGTTGTGATTTAACCGGCATGCAGCTATTTTTTAATGCGGTAAGGGATAATTGGGTATATTAAAATGTGTTAAATATTGATTGGCCCATGCAAGATTTTACAATTTTGTGATTTTATTGATGTAAACTAAAAATAAATGAGAATTATGAAAAAAATTGCGAAATTACTTTCAATATCGGCTATAATGTCGTCCGCGTTAATTTTCGGCTCATGCAGCAGCGAGGGTGATTCATACATCTATGTTGGTGGTTATGCTAACGCACTTGTTACTGTTAAGCCTGTGAGTGAAGATGAATGTTATCTACAGCTTGATGAAAACACGACTTTGTTCCCAGTGAACATGCAAGGTTCCCCTTATGGAGACAAGGAAGTGAGAGCATTGATTAATTATCATGAGGTAAGTTCGCAACATGTAGATTATACCAAGAATGTATATGTGAATTGGATTGACAGTATTCGTACGAAATCGACAGTTCCTTCTCTCGGATTGGAAAATGATGAGAAATATGGCAACGACCCTGTGGAAATTGTAGATGACTGGATGACAATTTCGGAAGACGGGTACTTGACATTGCGTTTTCGCACAATAACGGCAGGAACTGGGAAGGCGCATTATGTGAACTTGCTCACTCAAGTCGATCCCTACGATCCTTATGTAGTAGAATTCCGTCACGATGCCAATGGCGACGTACAGGGCTTTTATGCAGACGGGTTGGTTGCATTCAGGCTTGACCAGCTTCCCGACACTAACGGGGAAACTGTTAAGTTGACATTGAAATGGAAGGCTTTTGGAAGCGAAAAATCCACAACATTTAATTACTGTACTCGCAAGTCGGCCGAGTCCGATAAAGAGGAAGAAGGCGGCAGTGACTTGGAAAATGTTGATGTTACGGCTCTCAGCGTGATTAATATAGAATAAACATTGTGATTCACTTATGTGATTAGTTAGACCAAGGCACACATTGATAAATAAAAATTACAGGGAAATAAAGAGAACAACGCGATTTGCACGCAGTTTTGCTGCATTGGGATCACATATGACAGTAGAGTTATTTAAAGAATTAAAAAAAGGATATATGAAAGTCTTGAAAAGTTTAAGCCTTATGGCTTTGTTGATGAGTTGCATGGTAATTGCATTGTTTTCATGTGATGACGAGCAGGTGATTACTCTGGTAACAAAGGATAGTGCCATAGGGGACTATACGGGAAATTTGATTGCAAATGGTGACGATAGCGAAGTTGTCAAGGTGAGTGTTGACAAAGCCAATATTGTAATTAAAGACTTCCCTGTGGATTCGATAGTCAAATATATAGTTCCGGCCGAAGATTTGCAGGATGCGATGGCTTCAGTTGGTGAAGTCAATTGCAATATAGGATATGAACCGTCTCTGTTTTCATTAAATTTGTTCCTTGAGTTGAATCCGGCTCCTTTGGAATTTACCATGACGCTCGGAGGTGACAGCAAGGAAGTGAATGTCGGCTTGTCGACAAGGGATGAGAATGGCATTTATAATGGGACTGATAACAGCTTGACATTTGAGATAGTTGCAAATAACGTAACGGTTAATGGGAATGCAGTTACTTCTTTCAAGTCAATAACCTATCAGTTTAATTCAACTGATAAGGAATAACTTGGATTCCTATTAATTTTAAGCAGGAGAAAGCATAATAACGGTATCGATTATTGTAATGTTAGTTATAATTTGAAAGGCGGAGAAGTTGTGCCAATCGGATTTCTTATCCGAATGGTGCAACTTGTTCCATGTTGCTTGTGACGCAGGCGACTTGTAATAATGAAGCGAGAAACAATTCCATATATGAAGTTCATTTACCAATATATTGTTTGAATGGGGAAAAATATTGGGAATGAACGGCGTATCTCCGATTCAGTCAAACATGGCGACAAGGTGGCTGCAAAGGAGTTGTATGATACCTATTCGGGATATCTGACGGGAGTTGTAGCTCGATATGTGACCGATGACGAGTTGTTGAAAGATGTGCTTCAAGAAAGCTTCATAAAGATATTTTCTTCAATCGGCACATTTGAATACAAAGGAGATGGGTCGTTGAAGGCGTGGATGACAAAAATCGTCGTAAATGAATCATTGAAGCAGATTGCCGAGAACAGCAAGAGCCAAGCTATAGAAATACCTGAAGCAATAGAAGACAACCGTGAATGCGACTTGGAGGAAATTGATGAGGATGACGTAGATAAGGTTCCGATTGGCGTATTGATGGAAATGATTAGGGATTTGCCCGATGGCTATAGGATGGTATTCAATCTGTATGTCTTTGAAGGGAAGAGTCACAAAGAGATTTCAGCAAAGTTAGGAATAAAGGAAAATTCTTCGGCATCTCAATTTCATAGGGCGAAAGCCATGCTCGCCGAGCAAATTGCAGATTATCTAAATAAAAAGCAAGAAGATTGAGTCATGGATGAACGATGGTTAAAAAGAATACAAGAACGTTTGGCAAATAATGAGCAGAAGGCTCCCGAAGGCTTGTGGGACGAAATTGAACGTTCGTTGGATAAAACGGTGTTACCAGTTAATGATAAGCTGACAGGTAGAATAGTCGTCATGTCTCGTCGATGGCGAATCGTGGCCGCAGCCGTTATTGCCATATTTGTAATCATAACCGGTTCTATTTTATTCTTTGATACCAACCTTAAAGATGTTGTACCTGAAAATTATACGTCTGAAACAAAACCAGAAGGTGGCAGTGCGGATGCGAGCATTGTTGCAAAAGCAAATATAGATGAATTTGTTGGTAATGAGCAAAGTAATAATATTTCCGGCGTTGGGGCTGCGTCTATTATCAAGCGAGAGAGTAAAGCTGTCGTAACCAATCAAATTGATGATGAAGTGGTGGCACGAGTGGTCGGTGAAAAAAGTGCAGTATGTCAAGATAGTGTCGATGTCAAGCAGCGTGTTGATAATAGGACAAATGAAAAGGAAGATCAGAAGCCTTTCGTATTCGGGAACGGAGAGTCCGATTATGAAAGGATGCAGGGCAATACATATTATGTCCATGACATAGGCAGTAATGAAAAAAATGATGGTAAGTGGAATGTAGGTTTATATGCTTCAAATTCAATAAACGGTAATAGTACAGTGTCAAACGGTTATCGCAATTTCAAGATTGGAGCAAATCCGTTTGCTGTCATACCAGGAAAGACGGATTGGACACATAATGCCATGGCAAATATTATGCTCAACAACCTAAACACTTCGACAATGACCGATATCAAGCATCATTTGCCTGTGCGTGTCGGCGCGTCAGTGAATTATGCGTTGACCGACAGGTGGGGATTGGAGAGCGGACTTGCATATACGGTATTGGCTTCTGATTTGCGTTCGGGTAGCGCGAATGATTATTATGAGACCGAGCAGAAGCTGCATTATCTCGGCATACCTTTGAAGGTTAATTTCAAAATATGGGGTAATGAGCATTTTTCGGTGTATGCGGCTGCCGGTGGAATGATGGAAATACCTGTTGCCGGACAATCAAAGACCGATTATATAAATAATGGCCATGTCGTTGAGAATGATAGTGAAAGCGTGAATCCTAAAAGGTTGCAATGGTCGATTAGTGCCGATGTGGGTGCTCAATATAACATATCGAGTGTGGTGGGCGTATATGTTGAACCCGGTGTAGGGTATTATTTTGATGATGGCAGTGACGTATTGACACTTTATAAGGAAAAGAAACTTGCTTTCGATTTCCAATTAGGAGTGCGATTCAATTTTAATAACTGAAGCCATGTGATAATACGCTTAAGCGACCTTTAAAAACAAAAAAGGAGGATTGCGCCTGTATCGTGGCTTTGGAGTGTGCGGATAAAGATTTTTTTCATGGATTGTAATGTGTTTGTAAGGAAAATTTCCGTATCTTTGTTGAGAGATAACGTAAGCCGAGCGCATACTCGCCAAGCGTGCTTGTGCGTGGTGCCAAGGTGAAGTTTGATTTATGCAAAGACATGAAGAAGGACATCCTGCATATATGGTTTGACATGCAACATTCACACCGAAACGAGGTGTGTAGGCGTTGGACTTGTCGAAAATGAATTTGTTGGGTCAATCTGTCGAGATAATTTCGGCGATTGGCTTTTTTTGTACATACAAGGGGAGTATGCCTTCTACATTCACATATTGATTCAATAGGCGCAAAAGGAACAAAATAACGGTAAGACATAAATTATGAATAACGCAAGTTTGGTTTCAATCTCTGATTTCTCCAAGGATGACATATTGTCGTTGCTTGAAGATGCCCGATGCTTTGAAGAGAATCCCAATCGAGATTTATTAGCAGGTAAGGTAGTTGCCACTCTTTTCTTTGAACCATCAACTCGTACTCGTTTGAGCTTTGAAACGGCAGTGAATCGCCTCGGAGGGCGTATTATCGGTTTCTCAGATGCCAATACGACGAGTTCTTCAAAGGGGGAAACGTTGCATGACACGATAATGATGGTCAGCAATTATGCCGATTTGATAATCATGCGGCATTATCTTGAAGGAGCTGCGCGGTATGCGAGTGAGTTTTCTCCTGTGCCAATCATCAATGCAGGCGATGGAGCCAACCAGCATCCATCGCAGACAATGCTCGACTTGTATTCGATCTACAAGACACAAGGAAAATTGGATGACTTGACCATTACCATGGTTGGAGACTTGAAATATGGCCGCACGGTACATTCATTGCTTATGGCAATGTATTATTTCAACCCGAAGTTCAATTTTGTCGCTTGCGATGAATTGCGTATGCCCGATGAGTATAAGGCATTCTGCGACAAGCATGGTATTGAGTATCATGAGTATCATGAATTTTCGGAAGATGTAATCAATAGCACCGACATCCTGTATATGACTCGTGTGCAAAGGGAGCGTTTTACCGACATAATGGAATATGAACGTGTCAAGAATTTGTATACGCTCAAAAATTCCATGCTATGTGGCAGCAAGGAGAATTTACGCGTATTGCATCCGCTTCCACGCGTAAATGAGATTGCTTATGATGTCGACAAGAATCCTAAAGCGTATTATTTCCAACAAGCCCGCAATGGACTGTATGCACGTCAGGCTATAATTTGCAAGGTATTGGGTATCAAGGTTAAATAAAATAAAGGAGGCGTTACAATGAATAAGATAAAAAAAGAAGAGTTGGCAGTGGCTGCTCTGAAGAACGGTACCGTAATTGATCATATACCTACCGAATCATTGTTTAAGGTCGTAGATTTGCTTGGAATCAAGAACTTGAAAAATAGTGTTACCATAGGCTTCAACCTTGATAGCAAAAAGTGTGGCAAGAAAGGAATCATAAAAATAGCTGATGTGTTTTTTCATGAAGACACGCTCAATCGCATAGCGCTTGTGGCTCCGAATGCCAAGATAAACATAATACGGGATTATGAAGTCGTGGACAAGCATACAGTGACTCTCCCCGATGACGTATATGACATGGTGAAGTGCGGTAATCCTAAGTGTATTACCAACAATGAGCCTATGAAGACGCATTTCCATGTCATAAATAAGGAAAACATAGCATTGAAGTGCCACTATTGCGAACGTGCAGTGGAAAAGGATAATATCATTCTGAAATAGCATCCTCTCATGAAGCAAAATTGGAAACCGGGAACTCTTATTTATCCTTTACCGGCAATTCTGGTCAGTTGTGGTGGAGACAAAGATGAATATAATGTCTTTACTGCAAGTTGGGTTGGTACTATTTGCACAGATCCCGCGATGTGTTATGTGTCGATACGTCCGCAACGCCACAGTCACGACATAATAAAACGCAACCTGGAGTTTACGTTGAACTTGACAACAGTTGAGTTGGCCAAGGCTACTGATTGGTGTGGAGTAAAGTCGGGACGGGATTACAACAAGTTTGAAGAAATGGGACTGACTCCGGTAAAAGGGGTAAAAGTTTCATCACCATATATTGAAGAGTCTCCACTGTCGATAGAGTGCCGGGTGAAAGAAATTTTGTCGCTCGGGTCGCATGACATGTTCATCGCCGATGTGCTTAATGTAGTGGCCGATGATAAGTACATAAATCCTGAGACAGGTGCTTTTGACATGAAGAAAGCCAATTTGCTTGCGTATTCTCATGGCGAGTATTTTAAACTGGGTGATTGCATAGGACATTTCGGATGGTCGGTAAAGAAAAACAAATCAGCTAAATAGTAAAGAATTTATAATATATTATATACACATTACTAACGATGGAAAGAGATAAAGTGATTTTCGACATTATCGAACGTGAGCATCAACGCCAAAAAAAAGGCATAGAACTTATAGCAAGTGAAAACTTCGTGAGCGATGAAGTAATGCAAGCAATGGGTTCATGCCTGACCAATAAGTATGCCGAAGGCTATCCCGGTCACCGTTACTATGGTGGATGTCAAGTAGTGGATGAATCGGAAACAATAGCCATTGAACGCCTTAAACAACTCTTCGGTGCTGAATGGGCGAACGTACAACCACATTCGGGGGCACAAGCCAATATGGCGGTATTCCTTGCAGTGATGAATCCCGGAGATAAATTCTTGGGATTGAACTTGTCGCACGGAGGTCACCTTACACATGGAAGCCTTGTAAATTTCTCGGGACTTGTCTATAAGCCTCTTGAATACAATGTGACACGTGATACAAACCTTATAGATTACGACATGCTCGAAGAGGTGGCACGCAAGGAGCGTCCGAAGATGATAATCGGAGGAGCCAGCGCATATTCTCGTGAATGGGATTATGCACGCATCCGCAAGGTTGCCGATGAGATAGGAGCCATTTTCATGTTTGACATGGCACATCCGGCCGGATTGATAGCAGCTGGTTTGCTTGATAATCCTGTGAAGTATGCTCATATAGTTACATCTACAACCCACAAGACATTGAGAGGACCTCGTGGAGGTGTGATAATGATGGGCAAAGACTTTGACAACCCATTCGGGAAGAAAAACAACAAGGGTGAAATCAGGAAGATGTCGGCATTGCTTGATTCAGCCGTGTTCCCGGGAGTGCAAGGCGGCCCACTTGAACATGTAATAGCAGCAAAGGCAGTAGCATTTGGCGAAGCATTGCAGCCATCTTTCAAGGAATATCAAATGCAAGTTAAGAAAAATGCTGCTGTAATGGCTCAAGCATTCCTTGACAAAGGTTACAAAATTGCTTCGGGCGGAACTGACAACCACTGCATATTGCTTGACTTGCGTGGCAAGTTCCCCGAATTAACCGGGAAAGCTGCCGAGAAAGCCCTTGTGGAAGCTGATATAACAGCCAACAAGAATATGGTTCCGTTTGATACTCGTTCTCCTTTCTTGACATCTGGAATACGTCTCGGAACTCCTGCAATCACTACTCGTGGTGCAAAAGAGGAGTTGATGGGAGAAATTGTAGAGATGATTGATACAGTTTTGCATAATGTAGATAATGCGTCTGTTATAAAATCGGTAAGAGAGAAAGTAAACAGTATCATGTCGGACTATCCAATGTTTGCTTATTAATAATTTCTGACATAAGATTTATATTTCAATATTCTGCCGGTATGAAATATTCATTGCCGGCAGATTTGTTTTAAATATGAAGTGGATTGCTGTGATATTGTTGAGCCTTGCTGCATTTAGCATGAGACCTCAATCAATAGGGACAATTGAAAATGGTATGCTAAAGGCCGGATTGGTTGACATCAAAACATTTGAGCCTTCAATTGTCGTGGATTTGAAATATTCGACTTGTGATAATTTTGTCGGCATGGACATGTATGGGACATTCGACAAGGCCTTTTTTCGGCCGGAAATTGCGTGTAAACTTGTCATGGTGCAGCGGGCGTTGAAAAAGATTGATGCGAAGTATAGCTTGGTTATATATGATGCTGCTCGTCCGTTAAGTGTTCAAAAGGTAATGTATGATGAAGTGAAAGATACTCCGTTCAAGCGTTATGTGGCACGGCCGGTGCGAGGTGGCCATCATAATTTCGGGGTAGCGGTTGATGTGTCAATCTTGTATGATGGGATTCCATTGGACATGGGAACGCCATTTGACAGTTTCAGCACAGTTTCACACATCGACAATGAAAAGAGTCTCGTTGATTCGGGCAAAATTTCGGAAGATGCCTATTGGAATCGACTCCTGCTAAGAAATTTGATGATCGAAGCCGGTTTTACAACTTATAAACGTGAATGGTGGCATTTTCAATGCTACACAATAAAGGAAGCTCGTATGAAATTACCGTTGCTCGATTTTTGAATCTGATGCGGATTGGCACAACTTGGTAAGCTTTTGGCGAATGAATGCCGGCATTTTAGCAACTGTGAAAAACATGAGACGATAATAGATGGGGACGTTGCGATATCTCATTATCCCTGAGTTGCTTTCAGGGAAAGTGGTTGCCCACTTCTCAAAATTTCGGTTTTTACCGCGCAGGTATTTTATTTTGGCTGTAAATTTTAAGAACTTGATGAATGGAGCATATTTTTCATTCAATTGATGTTCTATAAACCATTGGTTGATGAATCGAGCGCATGTTATTTGGTCGGGAAGCCTTTTGTCATGGCTTTGAGATGTCAGCGATTTTCTTGAATGGCCTTTGCGGTATAAGTATATAGGAGAATTGATTGTGCATTTCCGTTTGGCCACGGCAAATGCACGGGCCGTGATTGCAAGGTCGTCCCAACAATTGACATGAGGAGTTTCATTGATTAGAGAAACAATCAATTCACGTCGTAATATTTTGTTGCACAATGAAAAATGCGGAGTGTCGATGGGTGCGGCATTAAGGTCGTAGAATGAATTGTAATCGGAGATGGGGATTAGCTTTGTGTCGTTTGGGTCGGTACCTTTGAATTCCAGATATGGGGCAGTCACGATATCAGCATCATTGTCAATGGCGGCATTTAACAATGATTCTACCATGTGTGGTTGCATCAAGTCATCGCTATCGCAAAAACAAAGATAATCGCCATCGGCAATTTCAATTGCTTTGTTTCGAGACAAAGCCGAACCGAGATTCACATCATTTTTTATAATTTTCGCATCTCGATTGCTTTTACTTACGAGATTTTCAAGCAATCGTAGGGAATTGTCGGTGCTACAGTCATCGACGAATATGTAGTTTATGTTGGAATAAGTTTGATTAAAAGCAGATAGTACAGTATCGGTAATGAATCTTGCCGCATTATAAACAGGTATTATTACTGTCACTTTGTGCTGCTTTTGATGCTCTGCCGTCATTTTGTGCAAGGGTAAATACTCGTTTCTTTTCAGGTTTTAGAAAACATATCCTATGCTGACGAATACATTGCCGGCCGAAAAGTCTTTCACAGCAGAATATCTTCCTTCAACAGCAACTTTCAGTGTTGATGTGGCCATTACTTCAAAACCTGCTCCGATGTTTCCGCCCAATCTGTTTTTATTTGAACTTCCGGAATTATATGCTTTCCAGTTTTGGTATGTCAAACCTACAAGCGGATAGATATTTGCTTTAGGAAATACGTTAATCAAGAAATGTACGTTTCCGTCAAACTGGAATGCGCTACGGTCTTTGTTCTTAATTAAGATTTGGCAGTCGGGCGATAATCTTAACCAAGAATTACATCTGTATTGAAAGTATAGACCGGCAATTCCCGAATTATTTTGGCTGTTGTATCCGGCAAGGACACCGACTGCTTTTTCTCCATGTTGAGCATTTGCCGAGAATTGCAAGGTAGCTAATACGAGGGTAAATATTATTGCTGCAAAGATTTTTTTCATATTCGGTAGTGTAAGTGAAAATCTTTTTTTGTGAAATTTAGAATCAAAGTTAACTTAATATTTCCGAATGATGCAATTTTTTAATGTGAAAAAAAACGTATTAGTCAAAATATCTGTCTTTTGATGCCAAAGGGAATATATTGCAATCAAGACTTTCGATAATATGGGAAAAATGGCTAAATTTGCATGAATAACATAGTGGTTGCTTGAAGATATGAATTACGGGTTTCTAAGAGTTGCGTCGGTGGTGCCGCGTGTAAAGGTTGCTGATTGCCGGTTTAACGCCGAGCAGATTTGTATTTTAGCCAAGTCGGCAGCTGATAAAGGAGCAAAAATCATTGTTTTTCCTGAGATGTCGGTTACCGCCTATACATGTGGAGATCTTTTTAGACAATCGACATTGCTTAATGACGCAGAACAAGCATTGTGCGTCATAAAAGAATTTTCCAAAGGCATAGATGCCATTTTATTTGTAGGAATGCCTGTAAAAGGGATTAACGGATGCTATAATTGCGCTGTGGCCGTTTTTCAAGGAAGTGTGCTTGGGGTAGTGCCAAAAACGTATTTGCCTAATTACAACGAATTCTATGAAAAGAGATGGTTTGCTTCTTCGTCAGATGCCGTTGAAGATTATGCAACTATCTGTGGAGAGAATGTGCCTTTTGGAACAGATCTGTTGTTTAAGTGCGGAGATGCGGTACTTGCCGCCGAATTGTGCGAAGACATGTGGACTCCTGTGCCTCCAAGTTGCAATGCAGCATTGGCCGGAGCCAATGTAATTGTCAATTTGTCGGCATCGGATGAAGTGACCGGGAAACATTCATATTTGTGCAACTTGATAAAACAGCAGTCGGCACGATGCATGGCTGCGTATATATATTCTTCAGCAGGCAACGGAGAGTCTTCTACCGATTTGGTGTTTGCCGGCAATGCGATGATCGTTGAGAACGGTACCATGCTCGGACATGGATGCAGGTTCTCGATCGAGCCTTCAATAGTCATGGCCGATGTGGATATTGAGTGCATAAATAACGATCGCAGGGTATCGACGAGTTTCACCGATTCGATGAGGAACAACAGGGAAAATCTCAAGTATCGCACCATAGATTTCCGTTTTAGCGACGCAGACATGCATCTGCCATTATTGCGAAGATTGAATCAATTCCCGTTTGTGCCGGCCGATGATGCAGCTCTTGACAGCCGATGCGAAGAGATAATCGATATGCAGACGTGGGGGCTGATGCGCCGTCTTGATGCAATCGGGTGCAGGCATGTAGTTATAGGAGTGTCGGGCGGGCTTGACAGTACTCTCGCGCTGCTTGTTGCAGCCAAGGCGTTTGATCGTCTTGGCATGTCGCGAAAAGGCATAACAGGCATAACAATGCCTGGTTTTGGAACGACAGGACGTACTTATAGCAATGCATTGATTTTGATGCAGGCTTTGGGTGTGTCCATAAAGGAAATTTCGATAAAAAATGCCGTAACAGGCCATTTTGGGGATATTGGCCATGATGCCGGCATACAAGATGTGACCTACGAGAATTCTCAAGCCCGAGAAAGAACTCAGATTCTCATGGATTATTCCAATGAGATAGGAGGAATTGTGGTCGGTACCGGCGATCTGTCGGAACTTGCATTGGGATGGGCTACATATAACGGGGACCACATGTCCATGTATGGAGTAAATGTCGGTGTGCCTAAAACATTGGTTCAATATCTTGTCAAATGGTTTGCAAACAGATATTTCGCAGGGAATGACTTGATTGTTCCGGCCTTGCTTGATATTGTAGATACTCCAATCAGTCCTGAATTGGTGCCTGCTTCCGAAACAGGTGAGATAAAACAAAAGACAGAAGATCTTGTCGGGCCTTATGAATTGCACGATTTTTTCTTGTATCACATGTTGAGGCATGGTTTTTCTCCACGAAAGATATACATGCTTGCATGTGAGACTTTTCATGGAAAATATGACACGGCAACCATAAAAAAATGGCTCGGTGTGTTTGTCCGTCGCTTTTTTACTCAGCAATTTAAGCGTTCTTGCCTGCCTGACGGGCCAAAAATCGGAAGCGTAAGTTTATCGCCAAGAGGGGATTGGCGTATGCCGAGCGATGCTGTTTCTTCTGCTTGGATGAGGGAATGCGAGTCTCTGTGATGAGAGACGGTATTTATTGTTTGGAGCAATGAAGTTTTAATACAGGGAATGAAACTAGGTTACAAAATATACCGTGTGTTGCGGAGTGTTCTTGTCACTGTCTTGCTGACAATGGCCGGAATATACGTTATTTTGTATTTGGTCTTGTCGATTCCCGGCGTACAGGGCAAAGTCAGGTCAGTCGGCGAAGCCGAATTGGGCAAATTAATCGGGACTGAGTTGTCAATAGGCGAACTTCAATTCACTCCATTTAATCAGGTAGTCTTATATGATGTCTTTGTTCCTGATGCAAATGGTGATACAGTTTTTGCTGCCGACAAGATAGGTGCAGGTATAAGCATGTATAATTTGCTTGTCAACAGACGAATCGTTTTTACTTATGCAGAGTTGATAGGACTTGATGCACGGTTGAAGCGAGACGCACCCGGACAGCCTCTGAACATTCAGTTTATAATAGATGCGTTCTCTAATAAAGATAATAAAAAGCCTCCAAAGCAATTTGATCTGAAAATTCATAATATCGTAATAAGGAAAAGCAGCTTTAGTTACGATGTTTGGGGGACTGAAATTTTAGCGCAAGACCGATTTGACATTAATCATGTAAAAGTTGAAAATTTCCGCTCCGATATTGCTTTGCCACAGTTAAAGAACAATGATTTCATAATCGAGTTGAAGCGATTGTCTTTAGAGGAAAAAAGCGGTTTTTATTTAAAGAACATGTCGGCTGAAGCATCTATTTCTGATACATGCCTTAAAGTTGACAAATTGAAAATCGAACTTAATAATTCGTTGATTGCTCCAGAAGAAGTACAAATGGAGATTAACGGGTTGGCTTCGATAGGTGAAAATTGGAAAGATTCCCCTATAAAGATTTCATTTGCGAATAATTATGTCACGCTTGCCGATTTTGCGGCGTTTATTCCTGTCTTGGGGAAATTCGAAGTTCCCATTAATTTTACTTTTGTCGCCAATGGCACTCCGAAAGAACTTGAAGTCCCTGTGTTCATGGCCGATGCGTCAAACGGCATGTTTGACTTGGAATTTTCCGGCGGCATAGAAAATGTATTTGCCATTGACAGCATGAAAATGTTGATTCCGCATTTCGACATAAATGCCAGTGCTGCTGAGATAGCAAAAGTAACGAGTAACATGACAGGCATGTCGTCCGAAGCCGAGCGTATTATTTCAAATTGTGGCGACATGCGCATTGCCGGATATGTTGCCGGGTCTGGGCGTAAATTTAATTTTGACGGCTCGGTGTATACCGATAAAGGCAATTTGGCTTTAGACGGGACTTTTTCGTCTTCAGCCGATGGCAAAGTGAGAAGTTATTCGGGTGCTGTTTCGACCGAAGAATTTAATGTTGGCGGATTGTTGTCAAAGGAAAATATCCTTGGGTCGATGGCTTGTGACATAAAGCTAAAGGTCAATGACCGATATGGTAATATATCCGGTCGTGTGGATGGACTCATAAAATACGCCGATGTTAGAGGTTATCGTTACAATAATATAGAAACGATGGTCTCATTAGATAAAAAGACTATAGAAGGCTATGTCGGAATAACTGATGCAAATGGTACAGTAAAAATAAATGGCATGGCATTGGCCGACGGAGCCAATTCGGCAGCCGACTTGATTGTGGATGTTGATGAATTGAATTTGAATGCTTTGAATTTGACCGATAAGTTTCCGGGACATAAGATGTCGTTTGATTTGGATGTGTTTATTGCAGGGAATGATTTGAACAACATCACAGGTAACATCCAATTCAAGGATTTTGAATATGTCGATTCTTTGGACAATGGCATACATTTAAAAGAGTTTATTGTGGAGGCCGATAATATGTCATCGCCTAAGAATGTGCATGTCAAATCGGATATAATTAATGGAGGTATTTCAGGGCAATATGATATCTATGGGTTGGCAAGAACAGTGAAGGAGATGCTTGCCAAGCCATTTCCTGCATTATTTGCCGAACAGGATACAAATGAAACCAAGACCATACGGAAAAAAAGTAAAGTTGATTATCTTGACGTCGAGGATGCGAATAATCTGTATTTCGGGTTCAATATAGACAATGTAGAGGAAATCGCAGAATTTTTTAAAGTCCCGGTAGAACCTCTTAGTGCCATGACTTTGGAAGGCTTTATAACTGAGAGCAACGAGTCTTTTTATGTAATGATTGACGCACCGTATCTGAAACAAAAGAATAAGCTTATAGAAGGTTCGAGGGTGCAAATGTCGCTCGACAAGGATGATCATAATTTATTGGTTGAAGCCGGTTCGATAATTCCGTTGAAAAACGGGAAATTGAATTTGAACATAATTGCAAATGGCATAGGCGATCGACTTGATACGGATGTTTCGTGGACTGTAAACAATAAGAAATCGTTCAGCGGCAGCGTCAATGTGTCTACACTTGTCCGACGCGACTCTGCCAACGAGTTGTTTGCGGCAATCAATATAAATCCGACGAAACTGATATTCAACGATACTGCATGGCAGGTACATCCTTCAAAGATTGACGTGGCCAAGCATAATGTTGAAGTACGCGATTTCCTTGTGACATGCGAGGATCAGTTCATAAAAATAAACGGTGATGCCACAGATAATCCTGAAGATGACATAATTGTGGAATTGAATGATATAAATCTTGATTATGTATTTGAGACCCTTGCCATTAATAATGTTACTTTCGGGGGACGTGCTACTGGAAAATTCCAGGCTTCAGACTTATTCTCCGGGATGCCTCGCTTTGCCACTCCCGGTTTAAATGTAAAGGGTCTGTCTTATAACAGGGCTTCGTTTGGTGACGCTTTGATACAGAGTGCATGGCTAAATGAAGAAAAATGCATAACCATAGAGGCGGATGTGGCTCAGAAGAATGGTTGCCGGTCGGATATAAACGGCAGGATATTTATTGCTAAGGATTCATTGTATTTTGATTTTAAGCCAGAACGTATTAATGTGGCATTCTTGAAACCTTTCATGAGTGCGTTTTCCTCCGACATACAAGGGGAAGCATCGGGTCATGCCGTGTTGTATGGCACGTTCAAGAATATAAATTTGATGGGAGACGTGCATGTGGATTCTTTAAGAATGAAACTTGATTACACAAATGTATATTACACCGTTGTGGACGATTCGGTGAAAATGCGGCCAGGACACATAATGATGAACAATGTGGTAATGCGCGACCCGTTCGGAAAGACTGCATTGTTGTCGGGAGAGGTTATACATGATTATTTTCATAATGCCGTGTTCAAGTTCTCGGTTACCGATGCAAATGACTTTTTGTGTTACGATGTTCCGCAGGAGTTGAGTCCTGATTGGTACGGTACGATTTTTGGCAACGGTTCGGCATTTGTAGATGGCGAACCGGGTTTTGTGAACGTTGAAGTAAACATGGCAACAGCAGCCAATAGTCGCTTTACATTTGTTTTGTCTGATTCAAAGGTGGCAACCGAGTATGATTTCATAACATTTGTGGACAGGAATAAGGATGCAGCCGCCGAGAGCGACAGTCTTGACAACAGGCCGGAAAAGGTAAAGAACTTTGTAAAGAATCAAAATCATGCCGATGAAAGCAGCCCGTCGTTGTTTGACATAAATTTGCTTGTTGAAGCAACTCCACAGGCTCAAATCATGCTTGTAATGGATCCTGACGGAGGAGACAGGATAAGGGCTACAGGAAGCGGAAACTTGAGGATAGGGTATAACAGTGCCGATGAAGAAATGACCATGTTTGGTGCCTATACCCTTGAGAAAGGTGACTATAATTTTACTTTGCAGGATATAATAATAAAAGATTTTACGATTAGGGAAGGGAGTCGGATAAGTTTCAATGGCGATCCACTGTCGGCTGTGCTGGATATTGAGGCGATTTATTCGCTTTATGCCAATTTGGCCGAGCTTGATGAATCTTTTACGACCGATGGCGACCTTAACCGTACAAATGTGCCGGTGAATGCGTTGCTGCGATTACAGGGAGACATAAGTGAGCCAGACATATCATTTGACCTTGAGTTCCCGACGTTGACATCCGATGTGTATCGCAAGGTCATGAGCATCATAAGCACTGAGGACATGATGAATAGGCAAATAATATATTTGCTGGCACTTAATAGTTTTTATACGCCTGATTATATGGCTGACAGCAGCCGAAGCAATGAACTTGTGTCGGTGGCTTCTTCGACAATATCTTCTCAGTTAACCAATTTGCTTGGGCAAATGAGCGAAAATTGGAGTGTGTCGCCTAATTTCAGAAGCGAAAACGGAGATTTCTCTGACATAGAGGTAGAACTTGCGTTGTCGAGCCAATTGTTGAATAACAGGTTGCTGTTCAACGGTAATTTCGGGTACCGAGATAATGCTCTTAACACACGCAATTCAAACTTCATTGGTGACTTTGATATAGAATATTTATTGACTAAAAACGGAAACATACGGCTTAAAGCATATAATCACTATAATGACCAAAATTATTATGTGCGCAGTGCTCTTACCACACAAGGGGTAGGAATTGTGTTCAAACGAGATTTTGACAACATCCATGATTTGTTGTGGAGAAGAAAAAAGAAGCAGCCGGAAACCGATAATGAAAATAAAGTATCAACTGATTCGATAAGATAATTATGATTATGGATTTGCTTATAAAAAAGCTTGAATACATGTCGAGCATGATGGCTATTGGTGGCTTTGGAGTGCGGAAAGTGCCAGTGGGCTGTAGATGGCTTGTCATGCGATTGATGTATGCAATCTCCATTGTTATCTTTATCGGTTGCTTTGATGCTCATGGTCAATTAGTGCGCGATGCTTCTGGCACATTGCTTATAGATCCGTCAAAAATAGCTGCAGATACTATATTGCCAAATACCGACCCCGATTTGCTTGGAGACATGTTTAAACAAAATAAAAATTATTGGTATCGGGCGATGTTAGGAGGCAAACTTGACTTGAAGGACGAGAAAGTGCGCTATCCTCGTTTCATTAAATTCTGCGTGGATGCTTATAATTGGGCCGACAAGACATTCAACTCGTATGATCCGGACTATGTAGTAGGTACCGGTAAACGCTGGAAAATTTTTCTTAAAAGCGACAATTGGTTTGACAGTTATTCATTAAGGTTGCAAAACGACATGAAGACAAGGATGGTGTCGGACATGTGCTACAACTTGGGCGGATATATTTCTTACATGGCTGTGAGTCTCGGATATTCTTTTGATGTCGGTAATTTGATTAGCGGAGAGCCAATAACTCGTTCTAAATGGGATTTCCAGTTTACATGCGCATTGCTTTCGGCCAATATATACTATAATAAGAATACAGGAGGAACAAACATAATCCGTTTTGGCAACTATAATGGAGGCAAGTCGATTAATTATGATTTCTCGGGATTGAAATTGGAGTCGTATGGTATAGATGTGTATTACTTTTTCAATAATAAGAAATATTCACATGGTGCAGCGTATAGTTTTTCAAAGATTCAGAAACGCAGTGCCGGTTCTCTTATCGCCGGACTGACAATTTCGTCGCAAGATGTCGATATGGATTTCGGCACCCTTCCTGATGAAATGAAGACTTATTTGCCCGATTCGGAGAATCTCGATTATCGGTTTAGGTATTATGATTACTGCCTCTTGGCCGGTTATGGTTATAACTGGGTGATGTCAAAGCACTGGCTGTTTAATATTTCGGCATTGCCGTCGGTTGGGTTCAAGCATTGCCTTGACATATCGGAAGAAGGTGTAAATGACTTGTTTTCGGTTAACATGAAGGGCATGATTGCCTTGGTATATACGCATAAAGATTGGTTTGCCGGTCTTCATGGCCGATTTGATTCTCATTGGTATTCAAGCCGCAATTATAATTTTGTCAACACCATAGGGACTTGCCTTCTCACGATGGGGTGGCGTTTTTAAGTGAGAACATCGATTGTTTAGTTTTCATGTATTTGGAAAAAACTGTAATTTTGCGAATACTTTCTTGAGTTTTAATTACGGATATAAAATGAGTATAACAATATTAGGAATAGAGTCATCATGCGATGACACTTCGGCTGCAGTTGTGCGAGATTGCGTGCTGACGAGCAATGTCATAGCAAGTCAAAAGGTGCACGAGGCTTACGGAGGAGTAGTTCCGGAACTTGCATCGCGTGCCCATCAGCAAAACATAGTGCCTGTAGTGTCGGAGGCGATACGTCAAGCTGGCATAGAAAAGAAAGATATAGATGCAATTGCTTTTACTCGAGGTCCGGGGTTGTTGGGCTCGCTTCTTGTAGGCACGTCTTTTGCAAAAGGCTTGGCAGTATCGCTTGGCATTCCAATTATAGATGTGAATCATTTGCACGGACATGTGTTGTCGCATTTCATAAAAGAGGATGCCGGTACAAAAGTCCCGACATTCCCATTTTTGTGCCTGCTCGTTTCGGGCGGTAACTCTCAAATTATTAAGGTGTCCTCTCCTTATGATATGGAAGTGCTTGGGCAAACTATCGATGATGCTGCCGGTGAAGCTTTTGACAAATGTGCTAAAGTGATGGGGTTGCCTTATCCTGGCGGGCCTTATGTAGATAGACTGGCTGCCGTAGGCGACGCTTCAAGGTTCAGATTCAGCAAGCCGCACATTCAAGGGCTTGATTATAGCTTTAGTGGGTTAAAGACATCGTTCTTGTACACATTGCGTGACGAAGTGGCTAAAAATCCTAATTTTGTCGAGGAGAATAAAGCTGACCTTGCGGCCTCGCTGCAAAAGACGATAATTGACATCCTCATGGACAAATTTGCTATTGCAGTGAAGCAAACTGGAATCAAAACTATTGCCATAGGAGGTGGAGTGTCGGCCAATTCAGGTGTAAGACAACGTGTGCAGGAATTTGCCGACAAGCATGGATTGGAGGCATTTATTCCAAAGAGGTCGTTCACTACCGACAATGCAGCCATGATAGCCGTAGCAGGACATTTCAAATATCTAAAGAAAGAATTTTGCCCGTTGGATATGCCTCCGTTTGCCAGAGTGACAATGTGATGCAATCATTTGATTATAGATTGAGTAAATTAATGGAATAATGGATATTTCGGTCATTGTAATCGGCGATGAGTTGCTCATAGGACAAGTAACCGATACCAACTCGGGATGGATTGCACGTCATGTCAATCCTCTGGGATGGAATGTGAAATATGTCAAGGTCGTCAGCGATAATTCTGATGAAATAATAAAAGCCATAGATGAGGCATTGTCGCAAGTGGACCTTGTGTTGACTACCGGCGGCCTTGGTCCGACAAAAGATGATATTACCAAAGTTGCATTATGCCGGTATTTTGGTGGTGAACTTGTGTATGACAAGGAAGTGGAGAAAAATGTGTTGGAAGTTGTGGAAAAAAGGCATTTGAAAATAAATCCTTTGACCGCAGCTCAAGCTTATGTTCCATCTTCTTGCAAAGTGATACAAAATCGTGTGGGAACTGCACCTATAATGTGGTTTGAAAAGAATGGCAAAGTGCTTGTATCTATGCCGGGAGTCCCTTTTGAGACTGAACAGATGATGGAGCGAGAGGTAATTCCGCAACTTGTCAAGCACTTTTGTACAAATGTGCATATAGAACATCGCACGTTCATAGTTATTGACTATTGCGAGTCGGCGCTTGCGATTAAACTTGAACAGTTTGAAGCAGGGTTGCCTGCATATATCCATCTTGCTTATCTGCCACGTCCGGGAATTATCCGACTTAGGTTGACAGGGCACTTGCCGGACAAATCGCAACTTGAAAGCGATATGGACAAGTTATCTGATAAGTTGAGGACTTTGTTGGGTGATTCGATTATTTCTTACGAAGATAAGCCTGTCGCAGCCATTCTCGGTGATATGCTCAGAAGTCGCGATTATTCACTTTCTACTGCCGAGAGTTGCACAGGAGGGAACATCGCACATGAAATTACAGAAATACCTGGCAGTTCTGAATATTTTACAGGTTCGGTTGTTTCCTATTCCAATGATGTAAAAGTATCGGTATTAGGAGTGTCACGGGAAAATATTGAAGAGTATGGAGCTGTGAGCCGCCAAGTTGTTGAGCAGATGTGCAGCAGCGTGTCGAAATTGCTGAACACACGATGCGCTATAGCCACATCGGGCATAGCCGGCCCCGGCGGAGGGTCTGTCGACAAGCCTGTCGGAACGGTATGGATTTGTGTCGGCTGCAATGATGTGATTGTTTCGGAAAAATGTCACTTCCCCGGCTCTCGAGACAGGGTTATAGGCCGTGCCACGATGACAGGGATGATAATGCTTGTAAAATTGTTGCGAGATTCAAAACATTAAAGAAATAGTGTGCGTTGCTTTGTTCTTGGAAATTTTTTAGAAGAAAGTGATGCACATGTTTGTATATGTGCCGTAAAGTGATTAAATTTGCACGCAATTTGAATGCAACAAGATATTTTGCAACTTTTTGCGACCGATTTACATATTGACAGCCTTTGGCTGCGTAGTCGGGAAATGATGCTAAACTCCCGAGAAACAGACCAAACGCATATTAGCGGCTACTTGCTTGATGGCATATAACTTCTCCTTTTACATGTGTCGGCAAGGGGTGGTCGTCAACATGTTTTGTGTTTTGAAAAGTAAAAGCATTAATATGCCGCAGGATATTTTCGACCATTCAAGTTTAAAATATAATTAGAAACAAAAAGATAGAAATACAGCCATGTCAAAGATTTGTCAAATTACAGGCAAAAAGGCGATGACGGGAAATAACGTATCGCACTCTAAGAGAAGGACAAAGCGTAAATTCAACGTTAACTTGTTCAGCAAGAAGTTCTATTGGCCAGAACAAGATCAATGGATTCAATTGAAGCTCAGTGCTTCCGGTCTCCGTTTAATAAACAAGGTTGGCCTTGATGCTGCATTGAAGAAAGCTGCAAAAAAAGGTCTTCTATAAAAACAATCTGTAAAAAAGAGTATTAAATATGGCAAAGAAGGCTAAAGGTAATAGGGTACAAGTAATTCTTGAATGTACAGAACAAAAGGCTAGTGGTGTGCCTGGAATGTCAAGATATATTACCACCAAAAATAGAAAAAATACCACCGGAAGGTTGGAATTGAAGAAATACAATCCATATCTAAAGAAAGTAACTGTTCATAAAGAAATTAAATAAATTTGAATCATGGCAAAGAAAACCGTTGCAACGCTCCAAAAAGGTGAAGGCCGTACCTATAGCAAAGTAATAAAGATGGTAAGGTCTCCGAAGACAGGAGCTTACATTTTCAAGGAAGAGATGGTTCCTAACGAACAAGTACAAGCTGTTCTTAGCAAGTAAGAATATATATTTTTCCTAAATAATAAAAATCAAGGCTCGGGGTTTTAATTCCCGGGCCTTGTACTTTTTGTGATTACGGTTGTAGTTCCACGGCTATAGTGCTGAGATTCCATGGGGCGCGGATTGTGTAAGGCGGCTTCATCACTTTTTATGGCGTGAATTTGGCAGTTCCCTTTTTAGTGGCAATGATGGGCTT
The DNA here is from genome assembly GCA_905207705.1 of uncultured Prevotellaceae bacterium. GTDB lineage: Bacteria > Bacteroidota > Bacteroidia > Bacteroidales > Muribaculaceae > Avimuribaculum. Next base: position 223,546 of record CAJLMA010000002.1, on the reverse strand, counting down.
GCACTACCAATTACAGTTAATGTAAAATAACTGGATTGGCTTGGTTGTGTGTATCGGGGCAAAAAATTGATTAACTTTGCATGATTTTAAAATATAATCATGATGGCCAACGCATACGAAGAAAGATTGGGCATAGAGCGAATGTTGCCGCTGGTATTTAAGATGGCTCTTCCTGCAATAGCTGCACAGTTTGTAAACTTGTTGTATAATTTAGTAGATCGCATATACATTGGCCATATCCCAGAAATAGGAACGGATGCTCTTGCCGGCATAGGTGTGACAAGTGCGATAATCATTCTAATTTCGGCATTTTCGTCAATTGTCGGGGCAGGAGGCTCTCCTCTTGCAGCTATTGCGTTAGGACAAGGAAATCGTGAAAGAGCCGGGATGATACTTGGCAATGGATTTATCTTGCTGATTGTTTTTACAATAGTAACATCTTCCATTGCTTATGTGTTCATGGAGCCAATATTGCTGTTTACGGGAGCATCAGAACGGACTATCGGATATGCTACAGACTATCTTTCTATTTACTTGCTTGGCACTTTATTCGTTGAATTGACGGTAGGGCTTAATACTTTCATTAATATACAAGGTCGTCCGGCGATTGCGATGTATTCGGTATTGATAGGGGCAATATTGAATATAGTGCTTGACCCATTGTTTATCTTTGTTTTTGGCATGGGAGTTAAGGGGGCTGCGCTTGCCACCATCTTGTCGCAGGCGTGCAGTGCTGCGTGGACTTTGCATTTCTTGACATCAAGGAAAGCTTCGCTTAGACTGGAATGTCAGTATATGAAATTTCACAAAGGCATTATTCTGTCAATCTTGGCACTTGGGATGTCGCCATTTATAATGGCCAGCACCGAAAGCCTTGTGGGATTTGTGTTGAATGGCACATTGGAACGCTTTGGAGACATATATGTCAGTGCGCTCGCAATTATGCAAAGCGCGATGATGGTAGTAAGTGTTCCTCTTACTGGATTTGCACAAGGATTTGTCCCGATAGTGAGTTATAACTATGGGCATCAGGATTATTCTCGGGTGAAGTCTTGTTTCAAGATTGCATTGGTGGTAATGTTCTCATTCAATTTCCTGTTGATACTGTTCATGATTCTATGCCCTTCGGTAATTGCCTCGGCGTTTACGACCGATGAGGAGCTGATAGCTGTAGTGTGTAAAATGATGCCCATATTTTTGGCCGGGATGACGATATTCGGGCTTCAACGCACTTGCCAAAATATGTTTGTTGCGTTAGGGCAGGCAAAAGTGTCGATATTCATTGCATTGTTGCGCAAGGTTATATTACTTGTGCCGCTGGCATTATTGCTTCCTCACTTCTTAGGGGTACATGGCGTGTTTGCAGCCGAATGCATCTCGGATGCCACAGCTGCCATTTGTTGCACGCTCATTTTTGCATTCCGTTTCCCAAAGATACTTCGTTGACAATAAAAAAGGTCGGCGCGTCTTGTGCGTGCCAACCTTGTATTTGAGCGGTAAACGAGGCTCGAACTCGCGACCTGAAGCTTGGGAAGCTTCCACTCTACCAACTGAGCTATTACCGCCTGTGCTTTTTGCGATACAAATATACGGCGTTTTATCGTCGTGGCAAAATTTTATCAACATAAATTGTAGGTAAAAGAATTTTCATGTATAAAAAATCGGATAAGCCCGACAAAAATTTCAATGGCTTATCCGATTTGGTTTTTATTGATTAGCGACTTGTTATTTTATGCCGTCTCTGTGCAGCAAGGCGTCTATTGTGGCATCACGGCCGCGGAATCGCTTGTATAGGATTTTGGGATGCTCGGTGCCACCGGTGCTGAGGATGTTGTCTTTGAATGATTTTGCAGTTTCGGGGTTGAAAATGCCGTCTTGCTCGAATTTGGCAAAGGCATCGGCTTCAAGAACTTCCGACCATTTGTAGCTGTAGTATCCGGCTGCATAACCTCCCGAGAAGATGTGGGAGAATGCCGGTGAAATAAGGCAACCGTTGACAGCGGGGAATTGTGCCACTTCCTTTATTGCATCGGCCTCAAATTCTGCGACATTTTCAATAGGCTTGGTGATAGTGTGATATGCCATGTCGAGGTAGCCGAAGTTGAGCTGTCTTATACAGAGGTATCCGGCAGCATATTGCGAAGATGCGATAACCTTGTCGATAAGTTCTTGAGGAATGGTTTCGCCTGTTTCGTAATGCTTGGCAAATGTGTCAAGGAACTCCTTGTGCAACAAGAAATTTTCATTGAATTGTGACGGGAGTTCGACATAATCCCTATATACGTTTGTTCCTGACAGTGACGCATATCGAGTGTTGGCCAACAGGCCTTGCAAAGCATGTCCAAACTCGTGCAGGAATGTTTCAACTTCATCAAATGACAGGAGCGAAGGCTTGTTTTCGGTGGGTTTTGTGAAATTCATGGTTATCGACACAATCGGCCTTATGTTGTTGCCATTGTCGTCGATAGACTGTTCGCGCAAGTTGGTCATCCATGCACCGCTTCGTTTGGTTGATCTTGGGTAGAAGTCGGCATATATTGCACCAACATAATTGTTGTTTTGGTCGGTTACGTTATATACCTTGACTTCAGGGTCAAATACCTGGGCATCGAAGTTTTGAGTGAATTTGAGACCGTAAAGTCGGGTGGCAAGGCCAAACACGCCATCTATTACATTGTTGAGCTCAAAGTATGGACGAAGCATTTCATCGTTGAAATTGTAGATGCTGTCTTTCATCTTCGATGAGTAGTAGCTGTAGTCCCATGCCTGCAAGGTGATGTCGCTACCTTCGAGCTTGGAAGCATATTCGGACAAGACCTTTAATTCTTTCTTCATTACCGGCATGTAGGCATCGCGCAATTGGTCAAGCAGATTGTATACGTTTTCGGGATTCTCGGCCATTTTGTGTTTTAGCGTGTACTCGGCATACGTCTTATAACCGAAAAGGTTGGCGAGTTGCAGGCGAAGTGCCGTTATTTTCTGTATGTTTTCTATGTTGCTGAATTCGCCGGTAGTGCACATAGAATTGTATATGCGGTAGAATTTTTCGCGCAAGTCGCGACGTGAAGAGTATTGCATGAATGGCCTGTAGCTTGGTGCATGGGTGGTGAACAAATAAGCATCTTCCTTGCCTTTTTCTTTTGCGGCGAGCTTGGCGGCTTCGATTAAGCTCTCAGGCAGTCCTGCCAAGTCATCTTTTGTCAGCCACAATTCATTCTCGTTCATGGCTTTAAGGGCATTCTGTCCGAAAGCCAAGGTCAAGTTGCTCAGTTCCGATGTGAGTTCGCGATATTTCTGACGGTCTGCACCTTGTAGATTTGCTCCGCTGTTCAAGAAGTTATCATATGTCTTTTCGAGCAGCATGCTGTCTTCGTTGTTAAGATTCAGCTTGTCTCGGTTGTCATATACATATTTTATGCGTTCCCACAGTTTCTCGTTCAAAGTGATGTTTGCGCTGTGTTCTGATATAAGTGCAGACAGACGAGTTGAAATGTCCATCAATTCGGCATCGGCATTAGAAGAAAGCAGGGCGTAAAAAACATATAGAGTACGGTTAAGAGTCGCTCCACTGTGTTCAAGAGCCACGATTGTGTTTTCAAATGTCGGCATGGAGCGTTGATTGACAATTGCGGCAATCTCTTGGTTTTGCTCTTCGATACCTTTGACAACGGCAGGTTCAAAGTCGGCATTCGTGAAATAGTCAAACGGTATTAATCCGTTTGTTGTTTTGAATTCCTGAAGGAATACGTTATCGGCTTTAATCATAAACGTTAGTTGTAATAACAAAAAGGATAATACGATAAAAATTCTTTTCATATTGCAGTATATGTATGATGTTATAAATTAGATTGTATCAAATCGGGTATAAGGCTTATGTCTTGCTCGGAAACTCCAGCCTCCTGCAAATACTTTTTATCGGCCTCATAGCTTGTGATGAAACGTTCCATGTCGTTTTTGAGCATATCCAAACTTTTGCGATAGCATGTGATGGCACCTTTAATGTCGTGTGATGCCATTTTCAGATGCCCGTAATTCATGAAATCCTCGGCATTGTTTGATGCCGCTTTAGCGAGTTTTTCATAATATTCTTCGCTTTGCCTGTAATTACCCTGGATAAACAGGCACCATGCGATGGGTCGTATTGATTTTGCATTGTTGTTGTCGAGGTAGTCGGCCTTGAAGTAGTATTTCAAGGCATCCTCAATTTTGTCTTGTTCGAGCAAGCAATGGCCTATGTTCAGGCATGTGGTAACGTTGTCGGGATTGATGCTTTCAGCCTTTTGGTAATATTCGAGGGCTTTTCCTGTTTCGCCCAACGACCTATAACATGAAGCGATGTGCTTGATATTCCATAGGTCATTGTTTTTAAACAGGTTATATCGGAGGTAATATTCTATTGCCGATTGGAATTTGCCAATGTTCTGGTAGCAGAATCCTATCTTCTGCGCTATGTCGGGTTTAAATTCATCCGATATCTTGGCTAACCGGTTCAAGTATTTTATAGCTATTTCGTAATGCTTGCTTTTGAAATAGTATTCACCTATGAGCGACAATGTCTCTTGACGGTTGATGTAATCTTCCAGCACGGATGTGTGCAATATGTCAATCGAACCGTCGAACGGGTCATCGAATTGCGATCGGCGGCTATATAGCTTGAAGAATCGATATAGGCCTTGCATAAAATTATTGGCTATTTGCTTATGCGTTGTGACACCAGAGTCGGGAAGTTCACTTTTCCTGAGTTCTTCGATTGCCTCGTTTTGAGAGTCGAATTGCGAAAGCATCGCATCACGTTGCATTTGCGGGATGGAGCTTAATGAAAGGCAAAATGAGTATTTGTCGCTATCGCATAAAAAGCGAGCACTGGTGATGATTGATTTAATTGGGGCATTGGTATTGTTGAATGCGTCCAACACGACCGAATGTTTGTCGTTGAAAGGAATAAACCAATTGGCAATGTCGTAAAAAAACGGAAAAGATTTTAAATGCGAGAAAGTTCCCATGAACACATCTCCGCCTTCCATTTGGATTTCATTAAGTTCCTTGATTTTTTGTGAGAATCCGCTTTTATTCAATAAATTTTCCCATTCGGGATTGGCTTCAAGATCGGAAATGTCTATAACATTTGAACCTTTGTTTTTGAATTTATTTATAATGTCGGGACTGATTTCCATTATTTTAGGCATGAGTTCGTCATGAACAAGTTTTGTCAACCTGTCGGTGTCACAGCTTCTTACGAATTGGAATATCATGATTTTCAAGTCCTCGGCAAGTGTTTCATTGTCTTTTAAGGTATCGAGCCAATTTCTCACATGTTTTGAGCGGATGGCAATGTAGTCATATTTATTCAAAAGCAAGAATATGCAACAAATGGCGCGAACTGACAACTCAGCATTCTTATTGGCATTGTAGTCGTATAATTCTATCAATAGCGACATCAGTTGTTCTTGATAGAAAGTGTTTATGTTAAGGTAAATTGCAGGAATCAACATTTTTTTTAATTGCAACTGAGTCGCATCGGAAAACAATATTTCTTTAAGCGTCACGACATCATCATTTCCCATAGGGAATGCTGTCCATACATAATTAAATATGTTTTTTTCAGCCATTTCAATGTGTCGGAGCAAATCTATTGTTTTATAGTGGTCTCTGTTTTCTGCCGGCACTTCTTCATACAGGTTGAAGTCGTTCACTTCGGTGTTGTATGCCTTGAAAAGGGCAGAAAGGCTTTTGCCCGAATTTTTGAAATCATTTTTCACTGCAAAGTATTGTTTCCGAGAGCATGTAGCCAAGACATTGGCAGCATATCGGTCTGTTATTGAGTACAATGAAAGTATTATGTCGTTGAGGATGGATTCTTTTTGAGGATCGTTGATTCCGCCGGCCATGTATTGCAGCATGTACTTGTAGGATGTATGCAGCTTGTCTGCTTCCATTTCTATTTCCCAGTCGGGATGAGAAATAAGTGTTTTCTTTAGAGAAGAAAACGCTTCAAGCAGGCGCATGCTTTTTATTAAGGAAATAATTTTGGTCCTATCAGTAATAATTTCCGATTCGGTCATAAAAATTTTTCTTAAAATATTACTTAGCGAAGATATAATAAAAAATCAAAAGTCGTGCCATATTGTTAAATCTTTAAACAGTATAAAAGATTTATTATATAATATTGATTATTGTTCAATTATGAAAATTTCATATTAAAGTGTACATTTGCATAAGGGTAACCCGTAGCGTTAATTGAGCGCGTAGGCAATCGCGACTTCGTGGGTGTCAATAAGCCTTAAAGGGGGAGCCGAAATTAAATTAGCTATCATTAACTTTCGAAATATTAAATTATTAAACAATTAATTTTTGCATTTATGGTTATACAGAGATGGCAAAGCGTATACTTGTTTATTGCAACTGTATTGATGGCAGTTTATGCTTTTTTGCCAATTGCCGTTTTTTTTGTCGGAAATGAGTCTTATGAATTTACAACTTTAGGTGTTGAATGTATTAATGCTCCCGAAGAGGTGGGTTATGAAATTGCAATTGTCACTTGGCCATTGTTTGTGGTAGAGATGCTGGTGGCTGCGATTTCACTGATAACCATATTCAAGTTTAAAAAGTTGCGGTTGCAAAAGACATTGTGTGCCATCTGTATTATAATGGCACTGGCCTTGATTGTATCGTTGGCGATAATGGCATATAACATAACGATGATTCAAGGTTACTCGGGAATGCGTTTTTATATGGCCAATTGCTTGCCATTGCTGTGTGTCATATTATATGCTATGGCCATGCATGGCATATCCAAGGACCAAAAGGTGCTGAGGAGTTACGACCGCATAAGATAAGACTGAAAACACTTTCTAATTCATTAACATAAATAAAACATTAAGGCATGATTACGTTTATGATAGTAGTCTTTGTTATAGGCTACCTTATGATTGCAATCGAGCATGTGCTTGAGGTCAACAAGGCGACATTTGCATTGTTGATGGCAGGTGTGTTGTGGACCATACTTTCGGTTTCGGGCTTGATTCCCGACTTGGATCAGAATCTTCTGGAACACTTGGGGGAAACATGTGAGACTTTAGTATTCTTGATTGGTGCGATGATTATAGTTGAATTGATTGACAAGTACAAAGGATTCAATTTCATAACTAACTATATCCACTCCCATAGCAAGAAAAGGTTGTTGATTATGGTTACGATAATTACATTCTTTATGTCGGCCGTGCTTGACAACATGACAACTACGATAGTAATGATAATGATGTTGCGTCGATTGTTGTCGGAACAGAACGACAGGTGGCTGTTTGCAGGAGTTGTGGTAATCGCGGCCAATAGCGGCGGAGCATGGTCTCCTATAGGGGATGTTACTACCATCATGTTGTGGATGAATGATAATGTTACAACATCAAAGTTGATTGCCAATTTGTTCGTGCCATGTATCGTGTCGGCAGTAATTCCGGCATGTATGGCATGTGCAATGATAAAAAATAATGATATGGAACATGTCAAGCCGGTGGTAGAAGCCCAACTTGCTGTTATTAATCCGCGCTTGAGCCGTCTTGTGCTTATTACAGGTGTTGCCGGACTTTTGTTTGTTCCTGTATTCAAGACGTTGACAGGCCTTCCGCCGTTTGTCGGCATGATGATTTCTCTTGGAGTGCTGTGGCTTATGACCGAAATTATCGTCAGGAAATGCAATCTTGATCCTTCGATAGAAGGTCGTGTGTCTCAAGTGGTGAAAAACATCGATATGCCAACCATATTGTTCTTCCTCGGAATTTTGCTGGCTGTTGGGGCATTGCAATCGGCTGGAATATTGACAGAAATTGCCAACTTCCTCGACAGGACTATACATGAGCCGTTCATTATAAATACCATCATAGGTCTGTTGTCATCGGTAATTGATAACGTTCCGCTTGTCGCTGCTTGTATGGACATGTATCCTGTATTGGATCCTTCAATGTTGTCGTCACTTGCTGATCCTGCTTATTCTCAGAATTTTACTGTGGATGGTTTGTTCTGGCAATTACTTTCGTTCTGTGCCGGAGTAGGTGGCAGTATATTGGTTATCGGTTCGGCTGCCGGCGTTGTGGCAATGGGACTTGAAAAGATTTCGTTCAGGTGGTATTTGAAGAGAATTTCATTTATGGCCTTGATTGGTTATTTCGGCGGTATCGCAACGATATGGCTTGAACATGCCATAATTGGAATCGGATAAACAGCGAAGCAGATAAAAATGTTAATGGGGCGCGTGACAAGACGTGCCCCATTTTTTGTAATTTGATTTTATGTCGTTTGTTGCAATAGTTCAAATTGAATTATTAATGAAATAAAAACAAATGCGACCTTGTGATTGCAAAGTCGCATTTGTTTAGAGTGTGTACCAGGTAATTCCGAAATTAAATTTTCGACATTGCTCTGTTTTAGTATTTGTAATTTTCTTGGTCGGATTCTGAGAACTCAGTTATAAACTTGTAGTGACGATTCACCTCAGCTTCACCGTAACGTACATACACTGTTGCCGATTTGGTGAAATCGCTGCAACGAGTGGCATCGGAGAGCAACAAGTATCCCATTACGATGTGTCCAGCCATTTCTACAAGGCGACGTGCATGGAAGTCGGTGTAACTTGAGTTCTTTATCTCGGTTACTTTATGTACTGCATCGGCATACAACTCTGTCATTGCAGCAAGTTTGTCTTGCAATGGTTTCAATTCGGGAGCGTAGCTTTCAGCAGCATATTCGTTGATCTTGTTGATATAAGTTCCGGTAGTGACGTGGCGAATTGCGGCGACAACTTGAAGCTGTGTAGTACCTTCATAAATTGAAGTGATACGTGCATCGCGATAAATGCGTTCACAGGCATAATCTTTCATAAATCCAGATCCGCCGTGAACTTGAACGCAGTCATAAGCATTCTGGTTGCAGAATTCACTGCCCATGCCTTTAGCCAACGGAGTGAAGGCATCTGCAATCTTTGAATAGTATTTCATCTCGGTGCGTTCTTCAGGAGTCAATGTGCGTTCGCGAGCGATGTCTTCGTAAGTCTTGTACATGTCTACCGCACGAGTTGTTTCATAGAGCAAAGAACGAGAAGCATCGAGTTTTGCTTTCATTGTTGACAGAATCTCGGCAACAGCAGGGAATTCGATGATTGCTTTGCCAAATTGGCGACGTTCAAGTGCGTAATTGTAGGCTTCGCGATAAGCGGCTTCACTTACGCCGACCGACTGGGCGGCAATGCCAAGACGTGCGCCGTTCATCAACGCCATTACATACTTAATGAGCCCCATGCGCCTTGAACCGCACAATTCAGCTTTAGCATTCTTGAAAACAAGTTCGCAAGTAGGGGAGCCTTTTATCCCCATTTTGTTTTCAATGCGGCGTACAGTCACACCTCCGTCATTTTTGTCATATATGAACATTGACAATCCGCGGCCATCGGTTGAGCCTTCTTCAGAACGTGCAAGTACGAGAGCAATGTTGCCGTCACCATTAGTGATGAAACGTTTTACTCCGTTCAATCTCCATGTTCCGTCGGCTTCGTTGAAAGTAGCCTTTAGCATCACAGCTTGCAAGTCACTTCCTGCATCCGGTTCGGTAAGATCCATTGCCATTGTTTCTCCGGCGCAAACTCGTGGCAAGTAGCGCATGCGCTGGTCATCGTTTGCAAATTCATATATGGTTTCGGCACAGTCTTGAAGTCCCCAGATGTTAACAAAGCTGGCATCGGCGCGGCTGACCATGTCGGCTGCCATTATATATGGAACGAGAGAGAAGTTGAGTCCATTGTAACGGCGCGGCAGTGAGATGCCCATCAATCCGGCCTTTACGAGCGCATCGAGATTTTGCTTTGTACCTTCGGCATAAACAACGTGGCCGTCTACGAGATGAGGGCCTTCATGGTCAACGCTTTCGGCGTTTGGTGCAACTATTTCTCCTGAAATTTCACCTGCAATTTCAAGGACTTTTTCGTAAGAGTCCATTGCGTCCTCAAAGTTGACCGGAGCATAGTCGTATTTTTCGCAATCGGTGTAATTGCGTTCTTTAAGTTTGACAATCTTTTGCATCAACGGGTGGTGCAAGTGATGCTTAAGATCTGTATTGTCGGAATAAAAATTAGCCATTTTGGAAAAGATTTACTTTGAATTCTTTTTGTAATACTTTATAAGTTTTGGAAGAACGTCCTCAATGTCGCCTGTGATGACATAATCGGCGATAGTGTTTATTGGAGCGTTGGGGTCATTGTTGATTGAAATAATAATCGAGCTGTCTTGCATTCCTGCTATGTGCTGGATTTGTCCCGATATGCCGCATGCTATATATAGCTTAGGATGTACAGTTACGCCTGTTTGTCCTATCTGACGTTCATGTTCGGTAAATCCGGCATCTACGGCGGCGCGTGATGCTCCTACTTCGGCACCAAGAGTATCGGCAAGTTGGAACAAGAGGTCGAAATTCTCCTTGCTTCCGACGCCATAACCTCCGGCAACTATTATAGAGGCGTTCTTGATATTGATTTTCGACTTTTCTATGTGCCGGTCTATTATTTTTACAACAAACGATGCAGGGTCGATATATTTTTCAGGTTCGAGGTTGATGACTTCTCCCTTGTAATTGGCATCGAATATTTCTTTTTTCATCACACCCTCGCGCACGGTTGCCATTTGAGGTCGGCAGTCGGGGTTGACAATCGTAGCTACGATATTTCCACCGAAAGCAGGGCGTATCTGATAGAGCAAATTATGATATTCTTTGCCTGTCTTTGCATCGGTATGGTCTCCGATTTCCAACGATGTGCAATCGGCAGTAAGTCCGCTGTGCAGTGATGAAGACACTCTTGGACCCAAGTCGCGGCCTATGCTTGATGCCCCCATGAGACACACTTGAGGCTTGATTTCCTTGAACAGGTTGATTACAACCGAAGCATGTGGTTGTGAGGTATATGGGTACAGGCGAGAATCCTCTACTTTATAAACGACATCGGCTCCGTATGGGAAAAGTTGGTTTTCTATGCCTTCCAATTTGTCTCCCAATACAAGGGCTTCAAGTTTTACACCTAATTGGGTAGCGAGTGAACGACCTTTGGTCAGAAGTTCCAAACTAATGTCGGCTACTTTACCATCTTCATACTCGCAATATACTATCAAATTATTAATATCTGCCATAATTTTGATTGATTAAACAAACGTGTGATAAAAAGTTAGCCTATAGTATGGTTTGCAATCAAGTCTTTGACCAAATCTTCAATTGCAGCGTCGTCTTTGCCGTCAATTCGTTTGCTCTCTTTGGCTTGGAACACGACATTTACGATGCCTTTTACTTTTGTTGGCGAACCGGCCAATCCGATTTGCTGAGGATCGGCATTTACTTCGGCAGCACTCCATTCATAGAGATTAAGATATTCGCGATTTTCTACGAGTTTGGCTTTTTCCGGAGCAATGGTTGCCTTTTCGCTCGGAGTGACTGCGTATTTGTATTTTTGCAGCAAACGCGCATTGCGTGGACGACATGGAGTTGCGCTGCCGTTTACGGTTACAACCAAAGGAAGAGGAGCTTCGACAGTTTCCACTCCCGATTCGAGACGACGCTTTATTGTAGCGATTCCGTTTTCGATTTTTACTTCTTCGGCGTAGGTCACTTGTGGAAGGCCAAGTTTTTCGGCTACTTGAGGACCTACTTGGGCCGTGTCACCGTCTATTGCTTGACGGCCGCCAATGATGATGTCAAAATCTTTGATATGGCGAATTGCAGCCGATAGGGCATAGGATGTAGCCAATGTGTCGGCTCCGGCAAATGCGCGGTCGGTAAGGACAATGCCTGTGTCTGCACCTCTGTAAAGGGCTTCACGGATAATTTCTGCGGCTCTCGGAGGTCCCATGGTCAGAATTGTGATTTTAGACCCTGGATTGGTTTCTTTTAGTTGCAAGGCTTGTTCCAATGCGTTTAAATCTTCAGGGTTGAAGATGGCTGGAAGTGCGCTACGATTGATGGTACCGTCTTCCTTCATCGCATCTTTGCCTACGTTACGAGTGTCTGGCACTTGCTTTGCCAAAACAACAATATTTAAACTCATAAAAGTTAGATATTAGATGAATAAATATAATTCAGATTTATTTTATTAGAGTGTTGGTATTGTATGTATCAACTTTACAAAGTTACACAATAACAGCTATATTTCAAGTCGTTTTTGTCAAAAATAACCTGTTTTAGCATAATTCCGATTGAAGGAATATGCCTGTCGGGATGGCTGTAGGTGTTATGTGTTGTTTGTTTTTTTGCCCCACAGCATATTCATTCGGTCTTTTGCTTTGATTTCAGACGGATTTTGTCCCGGTATCCAAAATGTGGGGTGCCCGTTTCCGGCAGGCATGAATTCTTGCCTGATGAAATTTCCGGGATAGTCGTGTGCGTATTTGTAGTCTTTGCCATAACCGAGTTGTTCCATCAGCTTGGTAGGGGCGTTTCTCAGATGTAACGGTACAGGCAAATTGCCAGTTTGTTCCACATATTGCAGTGCTGAATTGATGGCTTTATAGGCTGAGTTGCTTTTGGGCGAAGTGGCAAGGTATATTGCACATTCCGATAGTATTATGCGCCCTTCCGGCCATCCGATTTTGGTCAGCGCGTCGAATGTTGCATTTGCAAGAAGCAAGGCGTTGGGGTTGGCCAACCCGATATCTTCGCTTGCGAGAATCAGAAGCCTCCGTGCTATGAATTTTGGATCCTCACCTCCGGCAATCAATCGTGCAAGCCAATAAACTGCGGCGTCGGGGTCACTGCCACGAACCGATTTTATGAACGCCGAGATTATGTCGTAATGCATTTCCCCGTTTTTGTCAAAAGCCATAGGGTTCTGCTGTAGTTTCTCTGTGACTATGCTGTCGTTGATTACGAAGGGTTCGTTTGCTTTCACCGATTGCATTATCAAGTCGAGAATGTTAAGCAGTTTGCGAGCATCTCCTCCGGAATATCGCAGCAGGGCTTCGGTGCTTTCTATTTTAACCTCATGTCCCGAAAACATCTTGTCGGTGCGTATTGTCCTGTCGAGCAATTTGAGAAGGTCTTCTTTTTCGAGAGGCTTGAGCACATATACTTGTGCCCGTGACAATAGAGGCCGTATTACTTCAAATGACGGATTTTCGGTAGTGGCGCCTATGAGGGTGACGGTGCCGTTTTCTACAGCTCCGAGCAGCGAATCTTGTTGTGATTTGTTGAATCGGTGTATTTCGTCGATGAATAAAATAGGTCGTCCTTTTGAAAAAACGCTTATAGAGTCTTGTTTGCACCGTTCAAGCACGTCTCGCACGTCTTTAACGCCTGAGGTCACTGCCGATAAAGTGTAAAATGGAACTTTTGTTTGCTCGGCAATTATTTTGGCAAGAGTCGTTTTTCCTACTCCTGGAGGCCCCCAAAGGATGAATGATGATATGTTGCCCGATTCAATCATTCTCCTGAGAACGGCACCATCTCCCACAAGATGTGCTTGTCCTATATAATCGTCAAGCGACTTTGGTCGCATTCTTTCAGCCAACGGTTCGTACACTGTATATCTGCTATTAATAAATTCTAAAGCAAAGATAGTGAAAGTCGGGAGCAATGGGAAAAATGAACTTGTTTATTTTTTATGCAGTCGGTATATGATATTTGATATTGATGTGTCAAGTCGTAGGCAACCGGAAAATTGGTTGGCTCGTTTTTGTTATTGTTTCACGTCAAGGCATTCATAAATTATATGTTTTGCCATTTATATTTCTTTTTTAAGTTGAATTTGTACTCGATAATGGTACTATTTTATTAATTTTGCAGATGAAACAATTCCAAAATAAATTGCAATGGCTCAAAACAAACAAATCAAGACAGCTTTGATATCTGTCTACCATAAAGATGGACTTGACAGAATTCTTAAAATATTGAATGATAACGGTGTGCGTTTCTTGTCTACTGGTGGCACGCAAACATTTATCAAAGAACAGGGATATGAATGTGATGCAGTGGAAGATTTGACCGGTTATCCGTCTATACTTGGCGGACGTGTAAAAACTTTGCATCCAAAGGTTTTTGGCGGCATATTGGCACGTCGTGACAATGAGTCGGACAATGAACAGACTGCGAAATATGAAATACCAGAGATAGATCTTGTAATTGTAGACCTTTATCCATTTGAGGAGACTGTTGCATCAGGGGCTTCACAAGAAGAAATCATAGAAAAAATAGACATAGGCGGTATTTCATTGATTCGTGCAGCAGCTAAGAATTACAATGATGTCGTGATTGTTGCATCTAAAGCTCAGTATGGCCCATTGTATGACAAATTAGTTGAAAACGGCTCGGCTTCTACTACATTGGAAGATCGCAGATGGTTCGCAAAAGAAGCATTTGCGGTATCGAGTGCATATGATTCACACATATTCAATTATTTTGATCAAGAACAACCGTCGGCATTGCGTTTTGCCGTGGATGGAGCAAAAGTAATGAGGTATGGAGAAAATCCTCATCAAAAAGGATATTTCTTTGGCAACTTCGATGAAATGTTCACGCAGTTGCATGGTAAGGAGATTTCTTATAACAACTTGCTCGACATTGATGCTGCTGTCAATTTGATGGGTGATTTTACCGAAACTTCATTTGGAATATTGAAGCATAACAATGCTTGTGGCTTTGCTTCACGTCCGACTGTGCTTGAGGCATGGAAAGACGCATTGGCCGGTGACCCTGTTTCGGCTTTCGGCGGAGTATTGATTACTAATGCTGAAGTGGATGAGGCTACTGCCGAAGAGATGCACAAGATATTCTTTGAAGTGTGCATAGCACCATCTTATACTGAAGGCGCGTTGAAGATATTGGAACAAAAGAAAAACCGCATAATCTTGTTGCAAAAGCCGTTTACGCGCAGCAACATGCAATATCGTTCAATATTGAACGGTGCGCTCGGTCAAGAACGAGACATGCATGTTGAGACTCCTGAAGAATTGAAGCAAGTTACGACTAAGGCTGTCGATCAATCACAAGTGGAAGATCTGTTGTTTGCCAATAAGATTGTAAAACACAGCAAGAGCAATGCAATAGTTCTTGCCAAGGGTAAACAATTGTGCGCAAGCGGTATCGGACAAACATCGCGTGTCGATGCATTGAAGCAAGCTATAGAAAAGGCTCACAGTTTTAATTTCGACCTCAATGGAGCTGTAATGGCTTCGGATGCATTCTTCCCGTTTGCCGATTGCGTTGAAATTGCTCACAAAGCAGGAATTACAGCCGTTATTCAACCTGGAGGATCAATCCGAGACAATGATTCGGTTGAATATTGCAACAATAACGGAGTGGCAATGGTTATGACAGGTATTCGTCATTTTAAACATTAATTTTGAGTCGCTTAGATTAGAAATGGGACTATTCTCGTTAACACAAGAAATAGCTGTTGACCTCGGAACGGCCAATACGATAATCATCCACAACGACAAAATCGTTGTGGATGAGCCATCGGTTGTCGCTCTTGACACTCGTACCGGCAAGTTGATTGCCGTTGGTGAAAGGGCTCAACAAATGCATGGAAAAACTCCTGAATCAATAAAGACCATACGTCCATTGAGTGACGGCGTGATTGCAGATTTTAATGCAGCCGAGCTTATGATAAGGGGGATGGTCAAGATGGTTAGTTCTAAGAGTCACTGGTTTGCTCCTCCATCGTTGAGAATGGTGGTGTGCATCCCGTCGGGAAGTACAGAAGTTGAAATCCGTGCGGTACGTGACTCGTCGGAACATGCAGGAGGGCGCGATGTTTATATGATTTACGAGCCTATGGCTGCTGCACTTGGCATCGGCCTTGACGTGGAAGCTCCGGAAGGCCATATGATTGTCGACATAGGCGGAGGCAGCACTGAAATTGCCGTAATATCGCTTGGAGGAATCGTGAGCAACAAGAGTATTCGTATTGCCGGCGATGATCTCACCGATGATATTCAGGAGCATATGCGTCGTGCACACAATGTGAAAGTGGGCGAACGTACTGCCGAGTTGATAAAGATAAATGTCGGTTCGGCTCTTACTGAACTTGAAAATCCACCGGAGGATTATATCGTGCATGGCCCGAACCAAATGACTGCGTTGCCAATGGAAATTCCGGTTTCTTATCAGGAAATTTGCCATTGCATAGAGAAGTCCATTTCAAAAATTGAAGCTGCCGTGTTGAGCGCGCTTGAGCAAACTCCTCCTGAGTTGTATGCTGATATTGTTGCAAATGGTATTTATCTTGCAGGCGGTGGCGCATTGTTGCGCGGCCTTGACAAGCGTTTGACCGACAAAATTGGCATACCGTTTCATATAGCCGAGGACCCGTTGCATGCAGTTGCAAAAGGTACCGGCGTGGCATTAAAGAACATCAATCGCTTTAATTTCTTGATAAGATAGTGGTGTCAATTGAAATGTACACACTATAATATTGACATGTGGTAATGGATGTGCTTCATGTCATATCGGAATATTGAAGGCTGGAGGTTTACCTCCAAGCCTTCACTTCGGTATATATGGGTTAGTGATTAAGATTTTTCAAGTTAGATAAATCAAGGATGCTTGAGAAGTGAAAAATTTATTAGATTTTCTCGTCAAACATAGTTCGTGGTTCGTGTTTCTGGTATATGCTGTTATCAGTTGCATGCTCTTATTCCAGTCTAATCCATATCAGCATCATGTGTATTTGACGTCGGCAAACAGTGTCAGCTCGACGATATATGAAGCTTTCAGTAATGTGACTTCTTATTTCCATCTTAGGGGCATCAACGAGGACTTGCAACAACAAAATGCGTTGCTTGAAAATGAGGTTGTGAACCTTCGCAATGCGATAAACAATTATAAAATGATGTTGCCCGATACAACTCATTTGGATGCAGGATTGGCAAATTTCGATTTTATTATGGCTCATGTCATAGACAACAGCATCTCGCAACCATATAATTATATAACAATCAACAAGGGCTCGGAGGATGGAATCAAGCCAGAAATGGGTGTTGTGGATCAAAATGGCGTAGTAGGCATTGTCAATGTGGTAGGCAAGCATTCGGCGCGAATCATATCATTGCTCAATCCCAACTTGCGACTATCGTGCAAGGTCAAGAATAGTGATTTCTTCGGTAGCCTTGTCTGGGATTGCGAAAGTCCTTCTTATGCAGTGCTTGAGGAATTGCCGCGGCATGTGGTTTTTGCCAACGGCGACACGATTGTGACGAGTGGGTACTCATCGGTGTTTCCCGAAGGCATAATGGTGGGAACCATAGAGAATCGTCTTGAAGCCAGTGATGATAATTTTTATTCATTGAAAATAAAATTGTCGACCGACTTTTCAAGGCTGAGCACAGTGCGAGCACTTAAAAACAGCATGAAAGAGGAGCTTGAATTGCTTGAAAAATTGGATTTTACTTCGACTGACGGAGGCAGGAACAAGGTATGAGCAAAACAGTTGTCCAGTACTTTATTTTATTCATAGTAATGATTCTTGTGCAGATAGTCTGCAACAGAATATGCTTGTTTGGTGTGGCCGTGCCGCTCGTATTCATATATTTTATAGTGCGGTTGCCAATCAACTTGTCATCAGGATGGGTGATGACACTTGCTTTTTTCCTTGGCTTGTGTGTTGATATTTTCAGTAATACGCAAGGGATGAATGCCCTTGCATGTACAATACTGGCAGCTTCGCGAAAATGGGTGTTTTTGTTGTATGTACCACGGGAAGATGATTTAGGAAATCCCATACCGTCAATAAAGACATTGGGACTTGGCGTTTATGCCAAGTATCTTTTTTCGGCAGTGTTGCTTTATTGCATAGCCGTATTTTTAATCCAATCTTTTTCTTTGAGACACTTTGAGATAACATTGGCCAGAATAGTTTCGAGTACAATTTTGACCTCATTGATTTTATTAGGTTTTGACAGTATAGCAACAACCAGTCGTGAGAAAAGATTATAAACTTGAAAAACGTAAATATGTAATCGGAGGCTTTATTGTTGTCATCGTCCTGATTTTCATCATAAGGCTTTTCGAGCTGCAGGTGTGCGATAGCAAGTATAAGCAGTATGCCGATTCAAATGCTTTTCTGCGCAAGACTGTGTATCCGTCGCGAGGGCTTATTTATGATCGGAATGGAGAGCTGATTGTGTATAACCAGCCTGCCTACGACGTAATGATGATTCCTCGGGACGTACAGCCGTTTGATACTTTGGACTTTTGCAACACGTTGCAAATTTCAAGAGAGGAATTTGACCAACGGATGCGAGATTTGCGAGACAATCCAAGTTATTCTTCTTATTCCCAACAGACATTCATGACACATCTGTCGGCAAAGGATTATGGCCGTTTGCAAGAAAAATTGTATCGGTTCCCCGGTTTTTTCATACAAAAGAGAATTCTGAGACAGTATAATCACTTGGCCGGTGCAAATTTTTTGGGGAACATACGCGAAGTAAACAGTCGGGACATTGAAAAAGATAATTATTATCGTCCCGGAGACTATACAGGAGACCTTGGTATAGAAAAAAGCTATGAACACGCATTGCGCGGTGAGAAGGGCATGGAGATTCTAATAAGAGACGCGTATGGTAAAATACAGGGGCGTTATGATGGTGGACGGCAGGATGTTAAAGCCATATCGGGTAAAAGCCTTACGCTTGGGATAGACATAGAATTGCAGGAGTATGGTGAAAAACTGATGCAGAATAAAATTGGGGCTATAGTAGCGATAGAGCCGTCGACCGGCGAAATTCTTGCCATGGTTTCAAGTCCGACTTATGACCCAACATTGCTTGTTGGGCGTGAGCGTGGTAAAAATTACCGGGAATTGGTGAGAAACAAATACAAGCCATTATATGACCGTGCGATTATGGCTGCATATCCGCCGGGTTCGACTTTCAAACCTACACAAGGACTAATATTCGAGCAAGAGGGAATCATAGATGTGAATACATTGTATCCATGTTACCACGGATATATAAATGGCGGACTTCGTGTGGGATGTCACGGACACGAGTCGCCCATTGCCCTGCGTGCGGCTTTGCGCACGTCTTGCAACGCATTCTTCTGTTGGGGCTTTAAGAACATGATTGACCGTCGATCAAAATATGGATCATCATCGGCCGCTTTTGAAGTGTGGAAGACGCACTTGGTGTCGATGGGATATGGTTATAAGCTTGGAGTCGATTTGCCGGGTGAAAGTCGCGGATTTATCCCTAACAGTGCTTTTTACGATAAAATATACGGGGAGAGCAGATGGAGCGCAAATACAATAATATCTGTTGCAATAGGACAGGGCGAGGTCTTGGCAACTCCGTTGCAGATAGCTAATCTGTGTGCTACAATAGCCAACCGGGGGTATTTTATCACACCTCATATTGTGAAGAAAATAGAAGGCGACACGTTGCCGAGTATTTATACGGAGAAGCGTTATCCAACGATAGACAGGGGCTATTATAATAATATAGTTGAAGGTATGCGTATGGCTGTAATGGCCGGAACTTGTCGAAATGCCCGGTTCGGGGATGTAGAGGTTTGTGGAAAGACGGGAACCGCACAGAATCCGCATGGACGCGACCATTCGGCTTTTATGGGATTTGCTCCAATGGACAACCCAAAGATTGCCATTTGCGTATATGTAGAGAATGCCGGATTTGGTGCTACATACGGAGTGCCTATCGGCGGTTTGATGATGGAGAAGTATCTTACAGGGGAAATATCTCCTGAACGAAAATATTTGGAGCAAAGAATGCTCGAATCAAACACTATAATGTCAAGTGGAGTTAAGAAACACTAAATATTCGTCGCCGTCACTTTTCAGGTCGGTCGATTGGGTGATGGTTTTGCTGTATGCCATACTTATGGTGTGTGGAGCCATAAGCATATATGCGGCAAGTTATGATTATGACCACGCAAGCATGTTTGACTTATCGGAATTTTCTGGGAAACAATTCTTGTGGATGGGTATATCACTTGTTGTCGGAATGAGCATCCTTATCATAGACCGTCGTTTTTTTGAGACTTATGCTTATCCCATTTATGCGGCAGTGGTATTATTGATGGTTGTGACCATTTTTGTCGCTCCCGACATCAAAGGTTCTCGCTCTTGGATAGTGTTGGGGCCAATGAGTTTGCAGCCGGCCGAATTCGGTAAATTTGCCACTGCTCTTGCCTTGGCAAAGTTGTTCAGCGGCTATAATTTCGTGCTTAATAAGAGCTACAAGAATTACTTAAAAGCAATTTCCATTATTGTGATTCCAATAATTCTTATTTTGCTGCAAAAAGAAACAGGTTCGGCACTAGTTTATACCTCTTTGGTTTTTGTGTTGTATCGTGAAGGAATGAGCGGAATGGTTTTGTTTGCCGGATTGTGCGCCATTGCTTTTTTTGTCGTTGTGGTAAAATATGCAGGAGAAGTGGTAATGGGAATTACCGTCGGAGAAATGGCTGTCTTTATCGCCATTATGGTATTGATGGTGGGGATGTTGATATTTTACTGCAAATCTTACAAGGTCGGACGGAACATTGCTATAGGATTCGCATCTTGTGGGGCTATCGTTTTTGTATTGTCGCTTTTTGAAATCAATGTCAATGGCATGATTTTCTTCTTGTCATTAATAGGCGCAGCGGTAATTTACATGGTTGTAGTCATGCTGCACGAAAAGATGAAAAAGATACTTATGACAATGGCTTTTGTCGTTATGTCGGTCGCTTATGTATTCTCGGTCAATTATGTGTTTAACGATGTGCTTGAGCCATACCAACAGATGCGCATTAAAGTTTCTCTCGGCCTTGAAGAAGATTTGCGTGGTGCAGGATACAATGTGAACCAATCTAAAATAGCCATAGGTTCGGGTGGCGTTACCGGCAAAGGATTCCTTAATGGCACGCAGACAAAACTCAAATATGTGCCGGAACAGCACACCGATTTTATTTTTTGTACGATAGGAGAGGAGCAGGGATTCGTAGGTACGACTTTTGTCTTGATTATGTTCCTTGCACTAATATTGCGCATCATTCATATAGCTGAGCGTCAGCGTACGGCTTTCGGTCGTGTGTATGCCTATTGTGTGGCATCATACTTGATGTTTCATATAGGCATAAATATAGGGATGGTAGTCGGGTTAAGTCCTGTTATAGGAATCCCATTGCCGCTTTTTAGCTATGGTGGCTCGGCATTATTGGCGTTCTCAATACAATTGTTCATCTTGTTGAAGATAGACAGCGCAAGGAAAGAGTTCGGGAATTAAGGCATGGCCGGGGATATTGAGAGTGCGGCTATTGTCGGTCTTGAAACATTTTTTCTTTTATAGACAAGACTTGTGCAACAAATTTATCGTTGGGCAAATCAAATGGAATCCAGTTTATATGAAGTCCACGGCGTTCCATACCTCTGAACCAAGTCATCTGTCGTTTAGCAAACTGATGTATGGCTATTTCGAGGCGTTCGTACATTTCGTCATAGGATAGTTCTCCTATTACATGTTGCGTCACAAATTTATATTCCAGTCCATAATATATTAACGACTCTGGGGGCGTGCCGTTGGCGATGAGATGTGAAATTTCTTCTATCATGCCTTCTTTCAACCTTGATTTTAGCCGCATTGATATTCTCCTTCTACGATTCTCGCGGTCTATGTCGAGTCCTATTACCAAGGCGTTTTTTACTGGTCGAGGTGTCGTCTTTATTTGAAGGGCAGGGTTGTCGTGATAGTATTTCTGGATTTCTATGGCCCGGATTGCCCGTTTGCAATTGTCGACATCTGTGACATTGTGCAGTGTCTTATATTGTTTTAGAATCTCGGTCAATTCCGGTAGCGTTTTATTTTTCAGCTTTTCACGCAATTCTTTATTCTCGGGGACAGGAGGTAGCTCTATGCCTTTCAATATGCTTTCAACATATAAACCGGTGCCTCCGCATAATATGATATTTTTACCGCGAGAACGGATGTCATCGTGTACGGTTTTATAGTCGCGCAAGAATTCAAACAGATTATATCGATAACCTGCTTCGCAAATGTCGATTAGATGGTAAGGTACGGATTTGTATTCATCTAAATCTTTGCCTGTACCAATATCCATGCCACGATAAATCTGGCGAGAATCGGCGCTTATTATCTCAGCATCAATAGCTTCGGCCAAGGCAACTGCCTTGGCCGTTTTTCCTGAAGCCGTCGGTCCTGTAATGACATAGAGAAGGTTGTCGTTTGTCATCGTCTGTCAACGGGATTTTTATTTTAGATGAGTGTTATAGAAGTCAAGCACATGTGAGTAAACGACGCATCGTGTGTTTCCTCCGGTAATGGAATGGTTTTTGTTTGGGAAGATAACCATGTTTACGAGTTTGTTGTTCTCAAACAGTTTTGAAACGTAGTTCAAAGTATTGGTTTGATGAACATTATCATCGGATGTTCCTGTCATTATAAGCAACCTCCCGTTTAACATTTGTGCGCGTTCTATCGGTGATGCTGCTTTATATCCACTTTCGTTTTCTTGTGGAGTGCGCATGTAGCGCTCGCTGTATATCGTGTCATAGAATCTCCAATCGGTAACCGGAGCAATGGCGACACCGGCAGCATACTTGCTCCCGGGTTGTGACATTGCCATCAATGTCTCGTATCCACCGTAGCTCCATCCCCATATGCCTATTTTTTCAGCATCGACGTATGGAAGCTTGGCCATATATTCGGCTGCTGCAAGTTGGTCGATTGATTCATATTTGCCAAGGTTCATATACACGACAGAGCTGAATTCCTTGCTACGACCACCTGTGCCACGGCCATCGACGCAGGCTATTATGTAACCTTGTGTGGCAAAATAGTTTTCCCAGTCTATTTTCCATGAGTTCAATACTTGTTGTGAACCCGGGCCGCTGTATTGCGACATGATTACCGGATATTTTTTGTTTGGATCAAAGTCGGTGGGTTTAATCATGTATCCGTTAAGAGTGACGCCGTCATTTTCCATAGTGAAAAATTCCTTTTGAGGGATTTCGGCTGCAGTATATTTTGCCGCATAAGATTCGTTCATTTCAATTTCCCGTATCTTCTCACCTTTGTAATTATAAATGGCGTATTGGTCGGGAGTGTTTGCATTGTTGAATCTCATGACGAAATAGTCGAACGATGAATTGAATGCAGCTGAATATGTTCCGTTACCGTCGGTCAATTTTGTTATTTTTCCCGTTTTGTCATCCACTTTGGCCAAGACCCTGTTAAGTGGTCCGTCTTGAGTCGTTTGTATGTAGTGCACTTTGCGAACCGGGTCATAACCATAATAGTCGGTTACGTTCCAGTCTCCATCGGTCAGTTGCTTTGATAATGCGCCATTTACCGAATATTTGTACAGATGAGCATATCCACTTTTGTCACTTAATATTATTATAGCATCGTCATAGAATTTTATTTTGTCAAAAAGAGTTTCATCTATCCAGCTTTTTGATTCTTCCTGATACAATAGTTTTGTGACCGTCGAACGTGGATTGGCTGCATATATTTGTATGCGATTTTGGGTGCGGTTCATGGTTGTTACCACCAATCGGGTAGGATCGTTGGTGAATGTGATGCGAGGAATGTAGCTATCGTCGGTTATTGGCAGTTCCATTGTTTTCAGTACGCGAGTTTCTACATCGTAGCTTTTGACCGAAACTATGGAATTTTGTCTCCCGGCTACAGGATATTTGTATTCAAATGATTGTGGATAGTAGCAGAATTGGGATGTTTCATCATCGTTCTCAAATAATTGCATCGAGTATAAAGGGACATTGGTTTCGTCCCAGCGTATGAATGCAAGCATCAGGTTGTCGGGCGACCATGCAAGAGAACTTAGTAATCCAAATTCTTCTTGATATACCCAGTCGGGTACTCCATTGATGATTTTGTTTTTTTCACCGTCTTTAGTAACTGCAACATTTGTCCCGTAATCGAGTTTTGCAACATATACGTTATTGTCTTTTACATAAGCAACCATTCGTGCGTTGGGCGAGAATGTGGCAATTTCTTCACCACCATCAGCTGTCAGCTTTTGTAATTTGTTATGCCTTATGCCATATACATAATAATCGGCTTTGAATGAATATCGATATATGGGCTTTTTATTTGTGTATAGCAGGATTTTGTCTTCATTTTCAGAAAATTGGAATCCTTCCCAATATTCAATATTGCAGTCTCGGGCTGTTTTTGCGTCAAAAACGGTTTCTATGACATCGCCCGAACGATAATCTTTCTTTAGTATCTGGCTTCCATCATCAGATAGTTCATAATATGATTTGCCATCTTTAGCAGGAACCATCATGTTGATGCCTTTAGGCGAGTTTTGTGCAAGTACGGCATCTTGCAGTGTGAATGCATGGATGTCATTACTTGGTAATAGAGAGTAAGCTATAATGAATAATGATGTGACGAAAAGATTTTTCATATTTATATCGTTCTGATTAAAAAAGTTCTCATATACAAAATTAGGTAATCTTTTGCTATTTAAGAAGACTGAGGAGAGAAACAAGTATGTTTTGTTTCTCTCCCCAGTGAAATTTTATTCAGGTTGCTATCTGTTAACGTATAAACAGCAGTTCGCGATATTTAGGCAAAGGCCACATTTCATCGTCTATCATAAGTTCAAGTTTGTCAATGTGATAGCGTATTTCATCGAGCAACGGGAATACGGTGTCATGATATGCGATGGCTTTTGTTCTCATGCATTCAATCTTGTTTGCGACTTTGCGGGCACTTACCATTTGTTGTGCTTTCTCGCGTATAATCATCATGTGGTCGGCGATTTTTTCAATCATCTTCAATTCGCTTGCTGCAATCGATTCAAATTTTTCTTGAGGGAACAATGTTTTTATTTTATATACATTGTCAAGCAATATCGATTGATATTTGGTTGCAACAGGGATGATGTGGTTTATTGCCAAGTCGCCAAGAACACGAGCTTCAATCTGTATTTTCTTGGTATATATTTCCCATTTTACTTCATTGCGCGCATGAAGTTCAACTTCTGAGAACACATTGGCGCGTTTGAACATTTCAATGCTTTCGGGCTTAAGATATGCATCAAAAATCAGTGGCACGGAAGTCTCACAGTCGAGGCCGCGTCGTTTTGCTTCTTCTTTCCATTCGTCGCTGTATCCGTTCCCATCGAAATGGATTGGTTTGGCAAATGTAATGAGAGTTCTCACTTCGCTCAATATTGCGTGTTCCAATGCTTCTCCGTTAGCAACGCGTGCATCAACGGCAGCTTTGAATTCATTCAATTGGTCGGCAACGGCAGCATTAAGTGCAATCATGGCCGACGCGCAGTTGGCAGAAGAACCTACGGCTCTGAATTCAAAACGGTTGCCGGTGAATGCAAACGGTGATGTGCGGTTACGGTCGGTGTTGTCAATAAGGAGGTCGGGGATTTGCGGAGCTCCAGATTTTTTATCTTCTTTACTTGCGAGATTTATTAATTCATTCTTGTCGCTTGTTTCCAATTTGTCAAGAATCTTGCTCAATTGGTTCCCGACAAAGATTGAAATGATTGCCGGTGGAGCCTCATTTGCTCCAAGCCGATGACCGTTTGTAGCCGAAGAAATGGATGCTTTTAAAAGTCCGTTATGCTTATATACGGCGGCCATTACATTTACAAAAAATGTGATAAATTGTAAGTTGGCTTCCGGAGTTTTGCCGGGAGAGAATAATTGGACGCCTGTGTCGGTTCCGAGGCTCCAGTTATTGTGCTTGCCTGAACCGTTTACGCCATTAAAAGGCTTTTCGTGTAGAAGTACGCGGAAATTATGTCTGCGAGCAACGTCATCCATCAGCAGCATCAGCAGCAGATTATGGTCGTTTGCAAGGTTTAGTTCCTCATAAATAGGGGCGAGCTCAAATTGGTTTGGGGCCACTTCGTTGTGCCTTGTCTTAGCTGGTATCCCAAGTTTGTGGCATTCAATTTCGAGGTCGAGCATGAATGCTTCCACGCGAGACGGAATTGAGCCAAAGTAGTGGTCTTCGAGCTGTTGGTTCTTTGCACTTTCGTGACCCATCAATGTGCGTCCGGTCATTACAAGATCCGGCCTTGCAGAGTATAGAGCTTCATCAACCAAGAAATATTCTTGTTCCCATCCGAGGTAGGAAAATACATGTTTTACTTTCGGGTCAAATAGTTGTGCTACTGCCGTGGCAGCCTTGTCCACGCTGTTTATTGCACGAAGCAACGGCATTTTGTAATCAAGCGACTCGCCAGTGTAGGAAATGAATATTGTGGGTATGCACAATGTGTTTCCGAGTATGAATGCAGGAGAAGATATATCCCATGCCGAATATCCGCGAGCTTCAAAAGTGTTTCGTATGCCTCCATTAGGGAAACTTGATGCGTCGGGCTCTTGCTGGACAAGTAATTTTCCTGTGAAATCTTCCATTACTCCTCCTTTGCCGTCATGCTCGATGAATGAGTCGTGCTTCTCAGCGGTTCCGTCGGTTAATGGATGAAACCAGTGGGTATAATGTTTTGCACCATTATCAAGAGCCCATTGTTTCATTCCTTCGGCAACGCTGTCGGCAACTTCCCTGTTTAAAGGTTCTTTGTTGTCTATGGCATAAACGAGCGCATCGAAAGTCTTTTTTGGCAAGTATTCAAGCATTTTTTTTCTGTTGAACACATACTTGCCGAAGTACTGTGAAGGTTTCTCCTTGGGCATGTCAACTTTGATTGCCTTATGGTCGAAAGCTTCTTTTACGACTGTAAACCTTAATTGTGACATACTATAATAAATTTGTTTACGAAGATACAATATATATTTATAATCGTATCAAACTTTTTATTATGATTGTTGATTGTTTATTATCATTCTTGTCAGGAAATTCCCTTTTTTCTTGTTGCAAAGATAATCAAAATGCAATTAAAACAAATATATTTGTAGAAAAAATCTCAAATTAACATGATATTTTGTGTGATATGAGCTTAAAAATACTATTTTACGAGACATTTGCTTTGCAATGCAATATAAAAAAAAGGAAGTTCTTCATCAATGAGAAAAACTTCCTTTTTGTTACTGTTCATGATTTTATTATTGCAGTGTTACAGACTATCGAATTCAAGTATTTTTCAGATTTCATAATCCACACAGGCACGAGACTCTTTGTTTTGGGCTATTATGCCTGCTGCCGCTACATGGTCGGGGTGCTTTGCATATATTTCCACGTCTTGCATGGTGGGAACAGTTGCAGTCAGTACGATATCCCAGCTTTCATTGGGATTTTCATTGATGCCGACCTCGATGCTTTTTAGCACGTCTATGGAATCGGGGAGTTTGAGAAGTGCGTTTTTGAATTTGTTTGACAAGTCAAGTCTTTCTTCAGGTGTACCCGATAATTTGAAAGTTACTATATGTTTTACCATAAATCTGAGTGTATATTATTTGGAATAAAGTTTCTCTTTCAGTGCAGCGACTTTTTCATCGGTTATGTAGTCATCATAATCCATGATTTTGTCAATTATTCCATTAGGTGTTAATTCAATGACACGATTACATATCGTTTGGATGAATTCGTGGTCGTGGGACGACATCAATATGTTGCCTTTGAATGACTGGAGCGAGTTATTGAATGCTTGGATTGATTCCAAGTCAAGATGGTTGGTTGGAGTGTCCAATATGAGCGTGTTTGCATTTGTCATCATCATTTTTGCAATCATGCATCGCATTTTTTCTCCACCCGACAGGACAGACGCTTTTTTTAGGACCTCTTCGCCCGAGAACAGCATTTTACCAAGGAAGCCTTTCAAGTATATCTCGCTTGTATCTTCGCTATATTGCGATAACCAATCGACAAGATTCAAGTCGGTATTGAAAAATGCTGAATTGTCGAGTGGCAAATATGCTGAAGTAATTGTTTGTCCCCAATCGTAGGTTCCGGAATCTGGTTTGCGATTGCCGGTTACGATTTCAAACAATGCTGTCATTGCACGCGGATCATGGCTGAGGAATACAACTTTGTCTCCCTTTTCGATTGTGAAGTTTACATCCTTGAAAAGAACATCGTTTTCGACTGATGCCGACAATCCTTTCACTTCAAGTATCTTGTTTCCCGGTTCGCGGTTTGGCGTAAATATTATGCCCGGATATCGGCGTGACGATGGCTGAATCTCTTCGATATTGAGTTTTTCAAGCATCTTCTTGCGGCTTGTCGTCTGTTTCGACTTGGCTACGTTTGCACTGAATCGGCGAATGAATTCAAGCAATTCCTTTTTCTTCTCTTCGGCTTTTTTGTTTTGTTGCTGTTGTTGCTTCAATGCTAACTGGCTCGACTGGTACCAAAAGCTATAGTTTCCAGAGAATAGCGTGACCTTGTTGTAATCTATATCAAGAGTGTGTGTTGATATTGCATCAAGGAAGTGCCTGTCGTGGGAAACCACAAGCACGGTGTTTTCAAATTTTGACAAGTAGTCTTCGAGCCAAGACACCGTGTCGAGGTCAAGGTCGTTGGTGGGCTCGTCGAGCAGCAGGTTGTCAGGATTTCCGAAAAGGGCTTTTGCAAGCAGCACGCGCACTTTCTCTTTTGCGCTTATGTCACGCATCAGCATGTAGTGCTTTTCTTCTTTTATGCCCAATCCGCTGAGTAGTGCGGCAGCTTCGCTTTCGGCATTCCAGCCTTCCATTTCAGCAAATTTTTCTTCCAGTTCTGAGGCTCTGATTCCGTCCTCATCATTAAAATCGGGTTTGGCGTACAATGCCTCTTTCTCTTGCATTACATCCCACAAGACGCTGTGTCCGCGTAAAACGGTTTCTATCACTGTGCATTCGTCAAATTCAAAGTGATCCTGACTTAAAACCGACATGCGTTCTCCCGGCCCTTGCGCTACTGTTCCATGCGTGGGCGCGAGTTGTCCGCTCAATATTCTCATCAATGTACTTTTCCCTGCTCCGTTGGCACCTATTATTCCATAACAGTTGCCTGGTGTGAATTTCAAGTTTACATCTTGAAATAAAACCCTTTTGCCAAATTGAATCCCTAAATTACTTACTGTTATCATACTTGTAAAATGTGGGTGCAAAGGTACGAAAAATATTGAAGAAAAAAGGATTATTGATGCGTTAAGATTTTATGGATGTAGGGGTGGCGCGTTTTGCGTGTGTTATTTCTTGACGGAGGAGCTTATGGTAGATTCGATAAAATATCTTGGACGAGATTTTACTTCGATGTAAATTTTGCCAATGTATTCTCCTATTATGCCGAGTGCGACCAATATGAGTGAACCAAGAAACCAAAGGGATAATATGAGGGATGCCCATCCAGGATATGAACGGCCAAGCAAGATTGCTATTAAAACATAAATGCCTATCGATATTGTGAGAAACAATGATATTATTCCTATAAGAAAAATCGATCGTATTGGCCTGATAGAAAATGAAGTTATTCCCTCTATCGCGAAATTGAGCATTTGAGCCATAGGATATTTTGACTTTCCATATTTTCTCGGATTGCGGTCGTAATATACGGTGCCGGTTTTGAATCCCATGGATGGTATTATTCCACGCAAGAATACGTTGCGTTCGGGGTATTCAAGCAAGTGCCTGACGGCGCGTTTGCTTAAAAGGCGGAATTCGGCGTGATTTGGTATGACAGGAGTATGTGTGTTTTTCATGAGGTTATAAAATAACTTTGCAGTGTGCTTCTTTATGAAAGAGTCACTATCGCGGTTTCGTCTTATCCCGAGAACTATGTCGCAGCCGTTTTGAAATTTCGACACCATTTCCATTATGGCGTTTACGTCATCTTGTAAATCAGCGTCCATGGTTATTATTGCGTCGCTATGTTCCATTACATGTTCAAGACCGGCGATTATGGCATTTTGATGCCCCACGTTGCGTGATAATTTTATTCCGCTTATGTTGATTTGAGAAGATGATGCGATAGAGCATATTTTCGCCCAAGTGCCATCATTGCTTCCATCATCAACAAATAAGACAGAGTAGCTGCTAATCGCGGTCTTTTGTGTGTCGACGAGCGATTGCATATGGGAAGTCAACACATCTACCGTGTAATTTAGCGTATCCTCTTCGTTAAAGCAAGGTATAACTATTGAAAGATGCAAAGAATGCTGGTTGTCGTCGTTATTCATGTTAGAAGAATGGAAGGTGGTAGTCGGGATTCATTCATTTGAGTGGATTATGTTAAGAAAGTCTTCCCTGTTGTGGATTGATATTTCTGACATGCCAAAAGTGATAAGCCCGTTTTCTTGCAGCTTGTTCATTGTGTTGATGAAAGAAGAACGTTGTATACCAAGCAATGTGCATATGTCTTTTTGCTTGAATGATATTTTAATGTCTTTTCCTGTGCGCTGTGTCAATGAAGTGATGAAAAATGCAAGCCTTTCGGCTACAGAACCGGTAGATAGTGACAGCAATTTTTCGGAAAGCCGTTGTGAATTGCGAGATATTACGTTAAGCATGTTGAACAGGAAGACGTTGTCGCTTTGCAAGATGTTAATGTAATCGGATTTCGATATTTGAAGTATTCCGCAGTCTCCATTTGCGTAAGCTGCAAATGGGTAGGCCGTAGTGCGTCCAAATAAGTAGTCTGGACCGAGTACGTTGGGGCTTGACAAGGTTTCGTGCAATTTTATTTTCAGATTGCGGCATTGTGTTTCCAATGTCACTTTTCCCGATATGATAAATTTCATGTGGGTGCAGTAGCTGTTGGCTGCTATTATTTCTTGTCCGTCGTTGTATTTCAAGAAATGGAATGGAGTCTTCTCAATCAGTTCTGATAATTTATCGCGACTGACACCTTGGAATAGTGGAAGATCCATTAAAATTTCATACATACTATTCATAATGAAATATATTATACCTATACAAAGATACAGAAAGTCGAGTGCAGGACAATCAAACTTGTTTGAAATTGTCATGCCGAGACGCATACTATCTTATACAAAGATAGTGAAAGTTGAGAGCAATTAGGAAAAATAAATAGACTTATTTTTCATATCCGAGTTGTATCATGTTTTTAAATATCTACTGTGAAAAAGCTGGTCGGCATTTAATTAATGTAGACCGTTATGTTTGTTTCTACGATACAATTGCCAGCTATTGATGGCATTTTGCCATACTATGTAGGAAGCGGGGGCGACTGAGATGATAGGGTTGAGGTAGGTTAAGCTCATCCATAAGCCGAGTATCGTGTTTTTTTGTCCAAGACCTTGTGCTCCGGATATTGGGTCGCCAAAATGCCATCCTATTTTCCTGCCTATGATGAATTGTATGCAGCACACTATGAGCGCAGCTAATGCAAGCCAAGACATTTGTAGTAATGTGTCGGCCGGTTGTTTTATCATGAAGCTGACAGCTTGTCCCATTACTATGAACAATGATACAGCCCATATCCAGAAAGAACTTGACTGGTGGCGTGATATGAATCCGTGGGCCTTGGGCAATAAATATTTTAAAGCAATTGCAGTTACCAGAGGGAGCAATAACAATGGAATGACTTCTTTGCATATTTGAGAGAATGAGTTCATGAAGTCTATTTCTCCGCCTCTTATCATCGAAAGCAATGATGGGGCTGCCAATGCCACCGTGATGTTGCACAACAGCGAATAGGTGGCTATTTTTGTAATGCTGCCACCGAGCATCCCTGTTATTACCGGTGCTGCCGTTGCCGTAGGCATGAAAAAGCAAATGAATGCTCCTGCTGCCACTTCAGGATTGAAATAATAGATTGCTCCATACGCGGCAAATCCTCCGATTAATTGGATGGCGAGAAGCAGCCATTGGAAAGAAGTGATTCTCAAGTCGCGCAATTCAAGCTTGGTGTAAGTGATAGTAAGCATCAAGAAGATCAGGTAGGGAGTTATTACAGACAGTTTGTCGATATACTCATGGAATATAATTCCTCCAAGCATGGAAAGAGGCAGAATCCATGACTTGAGCATCTGTTTAATGTGTAAGTCTGAAAGAGTCATGTCTAAAGTATAAATTAAAGACGGAGTTGCTGAAACAACTCCGTCTGTCATGGAAAAGTTGAACTATTGTTTGCTTATGACTTTAGTTTCTCGATAATTTGGTCTATTGTAAGTGATTCTTGGGAACCTTCGACCATATTCTTTAATGTGATGCAGTTGTTTGCCATTTCAGTTTCGCCAACCAATGCAACATACGGTATCTTGGCTGTATCGGCATAAGCGAGTTGTTTTTTCATTTTAGCAATTTCCGGATATATTTCTGCAGCGATACCTGCTTTGCGCAATTTATTAATGTGCTTAATGCATTCACGACATTCGTTTTGTCCGAAATTTATGAAAATTATTTTTGAGCCGGAGTGAGTGCTGTCGGGATACAAGTTTAGTGTGTTGAGCACATCATATATGCGGTCGGCCCCGAAACTGATACCGACACCCGACACTCCCGGCAAGCCAAAGATGCCAGTCAGATTGTCGTATCGGCCTCCACCCGTGATGCTTCCTATCTCAACATCTTGGGCTTTTACCTCGATAATCGTTCCTGTGTAGTAGTTTAGTCCACGGGCAAGCGATATGTCGAGTTCCACTTTTGCTTTAAGGTCAAGATTTTCAATGTTGTTTAGAATAAAATTCAATTCTTCAATGCCTTTCATTCCTATCTCGGAAGGAGTGAGCATATTTGAAATTGCATTTATTTTCTCGCTGTTGTCGCCCGAGAGTTGCAGTAATGGCTGCAAAGTAGCAATTGCCGAGTCGCAGATTCCTTTTTCTCGCAGTTCCTCGTTTACATTGTCAATACCAATTTTGTCGATTTTGTCAATTGCTACCGTAATGTCGACAATTTTGTCGGGAACGCCTATTGTCTCTGCTATTCCGGCCAAAATTTTTCTATTGTTTATTTTTATGGTCACGTTGACTCCAAATCGCTTGAACACTTCATCGATCATGGTCAACAATTCTATTTCGTTTACCAGCGAGTCGCTGCCCACAACATCAGCATCACATTGGTAAAATTCTCTATACCTGCCTTTCTGTGGACGATCGGCACGCCACACAGGTTGTATCTGATATCGCTTGAACGGGAATTGTATCTCGTTGCGGTGCTGTACTACATATCTTGCGAAAGGCACTGTCAAGTCATAGCGAAGCCCTTTTTCGCAAATGTGATGGGTGAGATGTATGCAATCGCGTTCAGCAAGCTCTGAGTCGGGGGCATTCCTCAGGTAGTCGCCGCTGTTTAATATCTTGAAAAGCAATTTGTCGCCTTCTTCTCCATATTTTCCCATCAGAGTTGACAGGTTTTCCATGGCCGGTGTTTCTATTTGTTTGAATCCGTATAGGCGAAAGACATCTTTAATTGTGTCGAAGATGTAATTTCGCTTTGCCATTTCTTCGGGAGAGAAATCCCTTGTACCTTTGGGTATTGATGGTTTCTGTGCCATATTATTATTTATTTTGATGCAAAGATAGTGAAAGTCGGGCGCTGGACAATCAATCTTGTTTGAAATTGTTATGCTGAGACGCATCATATCTACTCCAAAAATATAGAAATTTGTTAGTAATGGGAGAAATAGACTTGTTCATTTTTTTGCACATCGGCAATAAAGTTTTGTCATAACATGGCACATGCAACATTGGCAATGTTGGACTTTTAAAAAAACAATGTTTGTTTTAGTCATTTTTTTGTAATTTTATACACAAAAGATTAGCTATGGGAAGTAGCTGATTATTTGAATTATATTAACCTACAAATACAATAATGATGAAAATGAAAAAATCAATTTTTGCATGTTTGCTTTCATGTATGTTTGTCTTTGCAAGTTGTGGAGAAAATAACGATTCTCCGGAACCTGAACCAGAACCTGAGGTGGAAAATGGTTTTGCAAAGGGTGCAGATGTCAGTTGGTTGACTGAGATGGAAAGTCGTGGCATTAAATTTTTTGACAAGTATGGAGACGAGAGAGAGTGCATGGGGCTGTTGAAAGAGCTTGGCGTAAATTCTATACGTTTGCGTGTGTGGGTAAATCCCGATAATGGTTGGAACGGCGAGCAGGACGTGCTTGTGAAGGCAAAGCGTGCAAGTTCTTTAGGAATGAGGGTTATGATAGATTTTCATTATAGCGATTCATGGGCTGACCCAAGCAAACAGACAAAGCCGACGGCATGGGCCGATTATGATTTGGAACAATTGAAACAAGCTGTAGCCGAACATACGATAGATGTCTTGTCTGTTTTAAAAGATAATGATGTCGATGTAGAATGGGTACAAGTTGGAAATGAAACGAGTGGTGGCATGTTGTGGGAAACAGGTCGTGCCGAAGGAAGCAATTTTGGAAATTTCACGCAACTCATTAATTCGGGATATGATGCCGTAAAGAAAATTTATCCTGAAGCTAAGGTAATTGTACATTTAAACAATGGACAAGATTTGCAGATGTTTACATGGATGTTCAATGGATTAAGGGACAATGGTGCCAAATGGGATGCTATTGGCATGTCTCTTTATCCGGAAGATGATAATTGGAGAGAGCTTACCGACCAATGTCTCGGTAACATGAAGACGCTTGTCGACATGTATGACAAAGATGTGGTTTTATGCGAAATTGGTATGCCATGGGATTCGCCATATGCTGCTACTGCAATAAAGAAGATGATGGATGGTTGCAAGTCTGCCGAGCGTTGCTTGGGAATGTTCTATTGGGAACCTGAATGCTATAACGGTTGGGAAAATTATACTAAAGGGGCATTCGATAATAGTGGAAGACCTACTGCCGTAATGAACGTGTTTAATTAACGATATTTTAATCTTTTTTTAGTTTTAGCCTGCTTCTTGGAATTCATGAAATTACAGAGGCAGGTTTTTTTATTCGCTGGTTAGAATTGTTTTGCAAATCGTAAAGAACTGCCTTGTGCCGGGAAAAACAGCGTGAGCACCGAATGGTTCTCAAAGGTGGCATAAACATCATACTCGAACGGCTTCATCATTGCATCATACCATATAAGGTCGTAGTTGTCGACAAACATGGTTTTTGTTAACTTCCCTTTCAGCATCCCGCATTTCCAGTTTGCGCCATTTACATTGGCTCCATTTATATATATGATGTCAAAACCATTGTTGTTTTTTATTAACGCAATTGTGTATCTACCGCCAATTTTCAATTTGTCTTCTTCAAGTTCTTTGTCGAAGAAGTTCCAATATCCTTCATA
This sequence comes from uncultured Prevotellaceae bacterium, assembly GCA_905207705.1. Taxonomy (GTDB): domain Bacteria; phylum Bacteroidota; class Bacteroidia; order Bacteroidales; family Muribaculaceae; genus Avimuribaculum. Next base: position 188,407 of record CAJLMA010000002.1, on the reverse strand, counting down.
TACATTGGTTGCAGAGGCCAAATAAGTGTCGAGTGATTGCCTTGTCCATCGGGTGGCAAGTTTTTCTTCCATTATCGGGTCGGTAAACAATACAATGCGCTCAATATCTATTTTGGCTGCTGCTCCAATTATTACGCCATATTTTTGTGCAGTTGCGTAGTAGTCGATATTTTTTAATTCGGCTATCTGTCTCAGTTCCTTGTCTCCGATTGCAATGTATGTCGAATTGCCGTCATATTCGATGTCGATTACGTTGTATCCATTCTGCAGATTGACATTTTCTTGTAGGACGACAGATTTTAGTAATGATGTTTTGCCGTTTTCTACTTTTGTTATGTCTATTGTCATGTTGCGAGTATCGTAGAAACTGTGCAGGTCGCTATTGGAGCAATGCGTTGTCACTGCATAATAGTTTGCAGAATCCTTGTAGTTCCAAATGATTCCGCATGACGGATTTTTAATGCTCTTTTTCTTGTTTGTGTTGCGGTCTACGCATTCATAACTTTTTGTTTCTTCATTGTTGAGGTTAGCAATTCTTATATAGAACCTGAATTTGTTGTGACCTGTTGATAAAGAATCCACAACAATCAAGTTGTCGGCATATTGGTTCTCTATGCAAAGGGCTTTGTCATTTAAGTGCATCTCGGTCGATTCCTCTGTGTAAAACGGAAAGAATTGGTTGAGGTAAGTCATATATAGGCTCTTTGCCGATATTGTGTTGGATATTATAAATATTAAGAAAGAAAGTGCAAGATTTCGTGCCATTTAGAAGAAGGTTGAATGTATTTTCACAAATGTACGAAAAATTGGCGCATTATATATAATATTGCCAAAATATGCTAATGGTTTCATGCAATGATAAAAAGCGAATTTGTCATGCTTGCTTCATATCGGAGTTAAATTGCATATTATGTGTTTATTGATGTTAATATTGTTGCATGTAAGGGAGATTAGTGTTAATAATTGTGTATTTAAAAGAAAAAACTGCCTTAAAAGTATGTTATAAAACATATAATATCTAACTTTGCATCAGTTATTCATGGTATTAGTTTTAAGGCAAAACTGAGATGAATGTCGTGATGACAATCATTTCGATGTTTTTAGGTTTATGTTAATGGTATTTAAAGGTTAATTTGGCGATCCCAGACAGTGATGTCGGGGATTATTTTTTTTATGTATATAGTTAATGTATGACTTGTGTGTCGGTTTTGCGTTACCCGTTTTTTTGTAGTTTTTAATTTTATAATAAAGTATTTGTTTCAAACTATTTGATTCTTAGAGAAAAGTTTCTATCTTTGCAGTCCGATTATATCCAATTTTTAAAATTCACGGACACAAGGGGACTTTTGGCCGAGTTTATTTTTGTGATGTGAGTTTATTAATTAACAATTAATCAGGAATTAAGAAGTGGATACTTTAAGTTACAAAACCGTTTCAGTAAAGGCAACAGATGCTCAAAAACAATGGGTGGTAGTAGATGCTACCGACCAAGTTTTGGGTCGTTTGTGTGCAAAAGTTGCAAAAATTTTGCGTGGTAAGTATAAACCATGCTATACTCCTCATGTTGATTGTGGAGATAATGTTATTATCATTAATGCGGAGAAGGCAATCCTTACCGGAAAGAAGTGGACTGATAGGGAATACTTGTCTTACACGGGTTATCCAGGCGGACAAAGAGTCGCAACGCCGGCAATTTTGAAGATGAAGGCGGAAAAGCAACATCTTAAAGCTGGGAAAAATCCGTTATACATCAAGGTTCTTAAGGGCATGCTTCCTAAAAATCGTCTTGGGGCTAAGTTGCTTAACAATGTTTATGTATACAACGGACCAGAACATCCGCATGAAGCACAAACTCCAAAAGTTATTGATATTAACACTCTTAAATAAATTGAAGGATGGAAAAAGTTAATGCAGTAGGTCGTCGTAAGGCCGCTATAGCACGCGTATTCTTCTCAGAAGGGAATGGCGAAATAGTAATCAACAAGCGTGCGCTCAATGTATATTTCCCTTCTTCAATACTTCAATACATAGTAAAACAACCTCTTGAACTTCTTGAAGCGGAAGGTAAGTACAACATCAAGGTTAACTTGTGTGGTGGAGGCTTTAAGGGTCAAGCTGAAGCTTTGCGCTTGGCGATAGCTCGTGCGTTGATAAAAATTAATCCCGAAGACAAGTCGGCTCTTCGCGCAGCAGGATTCGTTACTCGCGATTCTCGTGTTGTTGAACGTAAGAAACCGGGTCGTCCAAAAGCACGCAAGAGATTCCAGTTCAGCAAGCGTTGATATTTTATTTGTATTATCATACGCTTTCTGTTAAAAAATAAGTGTTTAGTATCCAAATCGCATGGACTTTCAATTTCGTTGTTGAAAATGAGTATTGGCTACCATGCGGTTGATAAAAGTCGAATGTAAACAATAACAAAAAAATGGCAACACCAAATTTTGATCAATTACTTGAAGCAGGATGCCACTTCGGCCATCTTAAACGTAAATGGAATCCTGCAATGGCTCCTTACATTTTCATGGAGCGCAACGGTATCCACATTATTGATCTGTATAAAACAATCGCAAAGCTTGATGAAGCTTCTGCAGCTCTTAAAAATATAGCTAAGTCTGGAAAGAAGATTCTTTTCGTTGCTACAAAGAAGCAAGCAAAGCAAGTTACTGCCGACAAGGCAACAGCAATTAACATGCCTTATGTAATAGAACGTTGGCCGGGTGGTATGCTCACCAACTTCCCGACAATCCGCAAGGCTGTTAAGAAGATGGCTGCTATTGACAAGATGTCTAAGGATGGAACTTTCGATAATTTGTCAAAGCGTGAGAAATTGCAAATCACACGTCAACGTGCAAAACTTGAAAAGACGCTTGGCAGTATCGCCGATTTGAACCGTCTTCCGTCAGCATTGTTTGTAGTTGATGTGATGAAAGAGCACATCGCTGTTGCTGAAGCTAATCGTCTTGGCATACCTGTTTTCGGAATTGTAGATACTAACTCGGATCCTTCTTCTGTTGATTTTGTAATCCCTGCAAATGACGATGCATCAAAGTCAATAGAGATAATTCTTGATACAGTTTGCTCGGCTATCGCTGAAGGCCTTGAGGAACGTAAAGTTGAAAAGATCGATGCAAAAGAAGCTGGTGAAGGTGAAGAAGCTAAGCCAAAGCGTACTCGCATCGCTCGTAAGAATAAAGCAGCTGAAGGTTCGGCAGAAGAAGTTGCTACAGAAGATGCAGCAGAAACTGCATCAGAAGCAGATGCTGAAGTTGCTGAATAATTAAATTAGTTACAACGAATAAAAGAGATTCAAAATATATGGCAGTTACAATGGCAGAAATCAGCAAGCTGCGTCACATGACAGGTGCCGGCTTGATGGATTGCAAGAAAGCATTGGCTGAAGCCAATAACGATATGGAAGCCGCTATTGAAATCATCCGTAAAAAAGGACAAGCAGTAGCAGCTAAACGTGAAGATCGTGAAGCATCTGAAGGTTGCGTATTGTCGGAGTCGAATGGAAAATTCGCTGCAATCGTGGCTTTGAAGTGCGAAACTGACTTCGTTGCCAAGAATGAAGGCTTTGTTTCTTTGACCAAGAAGATTCTTGCCGAAGCTATGGCCAACCAAGCAAAATCACTCGATGAAGTAAAAGCTATGGCTATAGATGGCAAGACTGTTGCCGACCTTATTGTTGAAGAGATCGGTAAGACCGGTGAAAAGATGGAACTCGGAGCATACGAGTGCATCGAAGCGCCGTCTACTGTTGCTTACAACCACTTTGGTAATAAGCTTGCTTCTATAGTAGGTTTCAACGAAGAAGGAGTGGATGCTCATGTTGCAAAAGAGGTTGCGATGCAAGTCGCTGCAATGAATCCTATTGCAGTTTGCAGAGAAGAAGTTCCTGCAAAGGTAGTAGAACAAGAGCTTGAAATCGCTCGCGACAAGGCTCGTGAAGAAGGCAAGCCTGAAAATATGGTAGACCGTATTGCTCAAGGTCGTTTGAATAAGTTCTATAAGGAAAATGTATTGATGGAACAAGAATTTGTTTCAGATAATAGCATGGACATTGCAACTTACTTGAAGAAGCAGAGCGCAGGTCTTAAGGCTATTGCTTTCCGTCGCGTAAACTTGAACGAAGACTAATCAAAAGCAACATCTCGATTCAAAGATAATGGCGAAGTGGGAATGTTTTTTGGCATTCCCACTTTTTTATTTTTTTGGAATATAGACTGCGAACTTTTTTGTAAATTGCACTAAAATTATAATTCATCGCTTGAAATTATATGGAAACATATCTTGTAACAGGAGGAGCCGGTTTTATTGGGTCCAATTTTGTAAAGTATATTAGAAATAAGCATGAAGACGCATTCATAGTAGTACTTGATGCTCTTACTTATGCCGGGAATCTTCTTAATATAAGCGATGATTTATCGCACGAGAATGTAGTGTTCATAAAGGGAGACATACGAGACTCGGAAGTTGTGTCGAGCATATTTGAAAAATATGATGTAGACTATATCGTTAATTTCGCTGCCGAAAGCCATGTAGACCGTAGCATATCAAATCCGAAATTATTTCTTGAGACTAATATTTTAGGGACTCAAACCCTTCTTGAAGCTGCCCGTAAATATTGGATGTCAAGTGATAGGCATGGTTATAAGACTGGTAAAAAGTTCTTGCAAATATCTACGGATGAAGTGTATGGGTCGCTTGCAAAGGATAGTGACAACCCTTTACCTTTGAATGTGAAAAACGAATTACGTCAGGTCATAGGAGATCGAAAACATCTTAAGGCATTTGGTTCTGAGTTTTTTACCGAGAAAACCAATCTGTCACCACGTTCTCCATATTCTTCTTCGAAAGCCGGTGCCGACTTAATTGTCATGGCTTATCATGAGACTTACGGGTTGCCAGTGAACATAACACGTTGCAGCAATAATTACGGACCGTATCAATTTCCCGAAAAACTAATACCTCTTGTCATAAATAACATTCTCGAAGGAAAGAAGGTGCCTGTGTATGGCAATGGAGAGAATGTGCGTGATTGGTTATATGTAGACGACCATGCAAAAGGGATAGACTCCGTCTTGCACAAAGGGCGTATTGGCGAGGTATATAACATAGGAGGATTCAATGAGGAATCCAATATCAATATCGTCAAGTTGATTATTCGGATATTGGGCAGGATAATGAAAGATGAACCTAAGTATAGAACGCTATTGACGAATGATGCCGGTTCTATCAATGATAGTTTAATAGAATTTGTTACCGACAGACCGGGTCATGACATGCGCTATGCCATTAATCCGACAAAGATTGCCGTGGAGCTTGGTTGGTTTCCTGAAACATCTTTTTCTGACGGTATAGAGAAAACCATACGCTGGTATCTCGACAATAACGAATGGGTGAAAAGCGTCACAACAGGCGAATATCAGAAATACTACGATGAAATGTACAATAATCGATAGAATCGCATTATGAAAGGTATTGTATTGGCAGGTGGTTCGGGTACAAGATTGTATCCCACAACAAAAGGGGTGTCAAAACAACTTATTCCCGTATATGACAAACCGATGGTTTTTTATCCAATATCAGTTTTAATGCTTGCAGGTATCAATGAAATTTTGGTCATATCGACTCCCGAAGATCTTCCATCGTTTAAAAGATTGCTTGGTAGTGGGGAGAGGATAGGAGTAAAGTTTGAGTATGCCGAGCAGCCATCACCCGACGGATTGGCACAAGCATTTATAATTGGAGAAAAGTTTATCGGAAATGATTCAGTATGTCTTGTCTTAGGCGACAATATATTTTACGGACAGAGTTTTACCAAGATGCTGACGGATGCCTGTGTTAGGACAACAAATGAAGACAGAGCTACCATATTTGCATATGCTGTGAAGGATCCTAATCGCTATGGTGTGGTGTCGTTTGATGAAAACGGAAATGCGTTGAAAATAGTAGAAAAACCGGAAGTCCCTGAGTCGGATTTTGCCGTGACGGGCCTTTATTTTTATCCGAATGATGTCGTTGGCATTGCAAAGAACGTAAAGCCGTCTGCACGAGGTGAGCTTGAGATAACTTCGGTCAATCAGGAATATTTGCGTCAAGGACGTGTATCAGTTCAGACATTGGGTCGAGGCTTTGCATGGCTTGACACCGGCACTGCCGATTCAATGCTTGAAGCGGCCAATTTCATTCAAACTATACAAAACCAGCAGGGATTGATGGTGGCATCGCTTGAAGAGGTGGCTTTCAGGAAAGGATGGATTGACTCGGCGCAATTGAAGGCTGTAGCAGAACCGATGCGTAAAAATTCATATGGTGAATATCTTATGAAACTTGCCAATGGAGAGATTAGATGAACCAAGGATAATAGATTTGCCAAAAATAAGCGATCCGAGAGGGAATCTTTCTTTTATAGAAGGAATGCATCATGTTCCGTTCAAATTGTCGAGAGCCTATTGGATATATGACGTGCCTGGGGGCAAGGTAAGGCACGGGCACGCGTTCAAGAGTCAAGATGAGTTCATCGTGGCTCTTTCAGGTAGCTTTGACGTGGTGGTAATGAAAGAGGATAGGGTGCACAGGTTCCACATGTCAAGGTCTTATTACGGCATATACATTCCGCATGGTACATGGCGCGAATTAGATGATTTTTCGACTAATTCGGTGGCATTAGTGCTTTCGTCAGGACCGTATGATGCGAATGATTACATTGAAGACTTTAATGAATATTTACAATATATAAAACGGAAATGAAGCATATCAATTCACATGAAACGTCTTGTGTGGACGATTGCCGCCTTATTTCGCTTGTGCGGCACCATCACGAAAACGGGAACTTGAGTGTGGTTGAAAGTTTTAATGAGTTACCGTTTGAAATCAAGAGGGTGTATTATCTTTATGATATTCCAGGAGGGCAGGATCGTGGAGGACACTCACATTATGAGTGCGAAAGTTTGATTGTCGCTGTGAGTGGAAGTTTCGACGTGACTTTGAGTGACGGGGTGAAAGAGCGCACGGTCACCCTCAACAGGCCATATGAGGGCTTGCATGTGTGTCAAGGAATATGGCGTCGGTTGAGTAACTTTTCCTCAGGTTCAGTGTGCCTTGTGATTGCTTCGGAGGAATATGACGCGGATGATTATGTACGCTCTTTTGAAGAATTTAAAAGGTTGACGATAAATAAACGTCAGTCGGGCAAATCTTGAAGATACATTCATGATCCGTTTGTATATATGGGGATAAAAATGGAGGAAGATTCTCAAGAATCTTCCTCCATTTTTATTTGTGTATGTGGTGTAAAATCAGATGCCGAGTTCTTTTGCTATTAGATCAAGTTTCTTTTCGGCTTCTTCGTTTACAGCGTCATAGTGTTCTGGAGCATCAAGCGTTCCATGAACCTCCATGTAGAATTTAATTTTAGGTTCGGTTCCTGACGGACGTATTGATACTTTTGTGCCATCTTCGGTGTAGAATTGGAGAACATTGGAGGTTACAGGCATTTCCATTTTCTTTGTTGTTCCAGCAACCAAGTCTTTTTCTTCAAGAGTGCTGAAGTCTTTTATCAAGACGATTGGAGAGCCTGCAAGAGTCTTTGGAGGATTCTCACGGAAGCTCTTCATAATTGCAACAATTTCTTCGGCTCCGCTTTTACCCATTCTTACGAGTGATACGCCTTTTTCTTTAGAGTATCCGTAAGTCATGTAGATGTCGATGAGCATCTTGTTCATGTCGAGACCTTTATCCTTGGCCCAAGCAGCTATTTCGGCCATCAATGAAATTGCCGACACCGAATCCTTGTCTCTTACGAAGTCTTCGGCAAGGAATCCGTAACTTTCTTCTCCGCCACCAAGATAGCGAGCTTTGCCCTCATTAGCCTTCATTATAGCGGCAATCCACTTGAAGCCGGTATAACAGTCATAGAACTTGATGTTTTGCTTCTTAGCGATGGACTTTATTGTATCGGTAGTAACGATGGTCTTGACAATATATTCATTGCCGGTCAATTTGCCAAGTTCTTTATTACGCTCGATGAGATAATAAAGGAAAATCATTACTATTTGGTTACCATTCAGCAATGCATATTCACCCTTGGTGTTTTTTATTACAACACCCACGCGGTCGGCATCAGGGTCAGAAGCCATCACGATATCAGCATCGACTTCTTTTGCTTTTTCAATGGCCATTGCCATAGCCGAGGCATTTTCCGGGTTGGGAGAGTCAACGGTTGGGAAATCTCCACTTTGAATATCTTGTTCGGGTACATGGATTATGTTTGTAAACCCGAAGTTTGCGAGAGATCTTGGAATCAAGAATTTGCCTGTTCCATGAATCGGAGTATAAACAATCTTTAAGTCGTGATGCTTTGCAATGACATCGGGGCTTAGAGACAAAGTCTTGATTCGGTTGATGAATTCAGCATCGATGTTTTCGCCAACTATTTCAATCAATTCATTGTTCCCATTGAAATTGATTTGAGTGGCATTCTTTATTTTATTGACATATTCGATGGTCTTTACATCATGAGGCGATACCATTTGAGCACCGTCGTTCCAATATGCTTTATATCCATTGTATTCTTTGGGATTGTGTGATGCTGTGATTATTACGCCACTTTGGCATCCTAATAATCGAATGGCAAATGACATTTCCGGAGTAGGACGTGGGCCTTCGAACAAGTAAACCTTAATTCCGTTGGCCGAGAAAATGTCAGCAACTATCTTTGCGAATTTTGCACTATTATTACGTACATCGTATCCTACGACAACCTTTATTTGTTCAAGTTCCGCAAAAGCATCTTTCAGATAATTAGACAGACCTTGTGTGGCGGCTCCAACAGTATAGATGTTCATCCTGTTAGAACCTACACCCATAATACCACGCAATCCACCTGTGCCGAACTCAAGATCTTTGTAGAAACATTCTATGAGTTCAGACTTATCAGGATTGTCGAGCATTTTTTGAACTTCGGCTTTAGTGTCATTATCGTAACCGTCCCCCAGCCATGTATTGGCTTTGTCGATTACAGACTTTAATAATTTTTCGTCTTCCATTTTGAAGTCTGTTTATAGTTGTTGATTTATCTTTTAATTAACAAAATTAGTGAAGTTTTCTGAAAGTTCAAAATTTCATCTCATTAGCGCGATGCGGTATTGGTGCAGTTTTGCTGTCAATTGAAGAAATGTTTGAATACTTTCACCATATTTATGTGGTCGTCGACCGAACCAGTTTCACACACCGAGTGCATTGCCCATAAAGGGTTGCCAACATCCACACCGTCCACGGCAATTTGTGATGTGAGGATGTTTCCGAGTGTCGAACCGCCTGCTATGTCGGAATGATTGACGAAATATTGGTATGGAGCAGAAGCCTCTTCGCATAAAGCTCTGAAGATTGCTGCAGAATTGGCATCTGTCATGTATTTGCAATTGGCGTTGATTTTTATAACCGGTCCGTTGCCTATTGCCGGATGGTTGGTAGGATCAAATTTTTCCGGGTAGTTTGGATGGAATGCATGGGCATTGTCGGCCGAGATCATGAATGATTGGGCTACGCCACGATAAAAATCTTCTTGATTGCCACCTTGGCATAGATTTATACGTTCTAAGATGCTTGCAAGTATCGGCGACCCAGCTCCTTGTTTAGTCCCACTACCTGTTTCCTCATTATCGAAGATTGCCGCTATTTTTGTGTGTTTGCTGTCAGTGCCGGCGGTGATAGCCATTATTGCGGCGTGTACCATGCTTAAGTCGTCGATGCGGCCAGAGCATAGGAATTCATTGTTCAGCCCTGTCAGCATTGCCTTATGGGTGTCGTACAACATGAGGTCGAAATCAAGGATATCATTGGCTTCGACATTTAATTCGGTAGATATTAAATGCAGCAATATGCCATCTTTTTCTAACAAGCCTGTTATTTTCCCTAACACGGGGAGCATGTCTTTTTGTTTTGACAATGGGTTGCCCTCGTTTACTGCACGGTTGAAATGAATGGGAAGATGTGGGATTGTGAGTATAGGCCTGTTAATTTTTATGAGTTTTGTAACAGGATGCAAAGCATCGTTCCCACGCAAAATTACTCTTCCGGCTATCGATAAAGGGCGGTCAAACCATGTGTAGAGTATAGGTCCTCCATAAACCTCGGTATTTAGTTTGATAATTCCGTTTTCAGAGGTTATTTCGGCATGAGGCTTTATGCGGAAACATGGGGAGTCGCAATGTGCTGCTATTATTTTAGCCCCGGCATCGGAAAATGCGAGAGAGCCTATTGTGAATGCAAATATGGCAGAATCGTTCTTAGTGGTGAAATATTTGCCACCGGAATTGAGTTGCCATTTGTCTTTCATATACAATTCGGTGAATCCGTTGTCGAGCAGTATGTGCCTTACCGTGTTAACGGCTAAAAAGTTGCAAGGGCTATTGTCCAAGAAATGTAGCAGGTCGGTTATTATCTCCATATTTGTGTGTTTTTATTTATTAGATTTGTAGTGTATTGTAGTAGATTGAATGCAAGGCACGAAGCACGTTACATAGAGTTTGCCCCCAGTATGAGTCAAAATCCGACTTGCACAAGTATATATATCCATTTGCAGTTTCATTGACCGAGTCTTTTACCGATGCCACAAAGTTGTACAATGATTGGTATATGTCAGCGAGATTTTCGCTTACTGTAGAACTTATGGGTGTGTCGGAATATTTCATGTCCTCGATGAATACTTCAAGGTACACGTCATTTTCACCCATGATGCGGCTTATGTTGCTCCTGATATTATCGTAGGATATTTCATCGAGAACACTGTCGATGTATAAATCATCGTCGGTTTGCTGCGCTTTTATGTCGGACGCGGCTATGTATATACGCGGCAATAATTTTAACATCATAGCCACAAATTCATCGTGCTCGTATTCAAACACGTTTTCAACCGCATGGCAATATTCATTGGCCAATGCGATGAATGCGAGACTATTCGGGCTTAAATTATTCTTATTATCATCCATAATTTGGTGTATATAAATTGTGTTTTAGTATGTAGCCATATACGTCGTCGGGCAAGTAATAACTTGCATTTTCCCCGTTTTGTAATTTATTGCGGATTAGGGTAGATGATATTTCAATTATTGGGGAATTTAATGCTTTTACGGTTGGCTTGAGATTGTCTGGAATGTGTATTTCGGCTCCTTTTCTCGGGTATATGTATATTCCGTAATTGGAAATTATTTTTTCCGAATCTTTCCATCTTTCAAAAGAAGCCCAATTGTCGGCACCTATCACTAAAATGAATTCATCATTTGGGAATTTATTTGACAAGGCTGTGAGTGTGTCAATTGTGTAGGAAGGTTGCGGCAATGAAAATTCAAACCCCGATGTTATCACATTCTCAAATCGTTTTGCAACCATGTCGGTCATGCGTATCCTATGCAAGTCGTATTTATGGTCGTAATCGGACTTTAACGGATTTTGAGGGGTAACCATCAGCCAAACAGAATCAAGGTCGGTATTGCATGCCAAATAATTGACTAAAATGGCATGTCCTGTGTGGATAGGGTTGAATGAGCCTCCGAATATTCCGATTTTCATTATTCCTTGTGCTTGGTCAATGAGAGTCGTTAATGAAATTTTTTATGATATTCTCGGTGCTTTTTACAGCAATATCAAGGATGTCGTTGACAACGATTTTATCATATTTGTTGGCTTGAGATAATTCAAAACTGGCTTTGTCGATGCGTTGTTTGATTGCTTCGGGAGAATCTGTTCCGCGTGCAACAAGCCGTTGGCGCAGGGTGTCGATGCTTGGTGGCTGGATGAAGATTGACAATGCATCGTTGCCAAATTTGTTCTTTACATTTATTCCACCCATTACGTCGATATCAAGTATGACGTTTTTCCCTTTTTCCCGTATTCGGTCTATCTCGCTGTTCAGTGTGCCATAGAAGCGACCAGGATATACCTCTTCGTATTCGATAAGCTCATCGTTTTCTATAGCTTTGTTGAACTCGTCAAGAGTCATGAAGTAATAGTCTACTCCGTTTTTTTCACCTTTGCGGGGCTCGCGTGTAGTGGCAGAAATGGAGAATTCGAGTCTTAAATCACGATTTTTGATAATTTCATTGATTATGGTTGACTTGCCGCATCCTGAAGGAGCAGAAATTATGATGAGTTTCCCCTTTTTCATAATAGTTACATCACGTTTAGGATTTGTTCTTTGATTTGTTCGAGTTCATCTTTCATTTTCACGACTATTTTTTGCATTTCGGCATGATTGGACTTGGAGCCGAGAGTGTTTATTTCACGACCCATTTCCTGACTTATGAAGCCAAGTTTCTTCCCTTGTCCATGTCCATTGTCGAGCGTGTCGATAAAATAGTCGAGATGATTTGTCAAGCGTAACTTTTCTTCTGTTATGTCAAGTTTCTCAATATAGAATATCATTTCTTGCTCGAATCGGTTATGGTCGTATTCGATGCTTTCGAGTTTTGTCAGAGAATCTTGAATGCGTTTTTTGATTTTGGCAATTCTGTCGCTTTCATAAGGTATGACTTCGGAAAGAAGTTGCCTTATATTATTTATTTTTTCTTTAAAAAAGAGAAATAACCTGTTGCCTTCTTGTGTGCGGAATTCTATTAGCGAATTGATAGCCTCGTTGACTGTTCCTTTGGCAGCGTCGATTTCTGCTTCACTGACTTCTGCGTTGTTGGCATCGGCCGAGATGATGGCGTCGGGCAGTCGCAGTAGGGTTGCATACCAATCTTGAGGTGCGGGTATTCCTAATGATGCTGAGATTATTTCGAGTTGTTCTTTGTAGGACTTCAGCATCGGGATATTGAAATTGGCCGATGCGGTGTTGCCTACGGTCTCGGTGTAAATGTAAAGATCCACTTTCCCGCGTTCCAATGACTTTGACACCATGTTGCGGAGTTCCAATTCTATTTCACGATAGGATTGCGGAAGCCTTATGGCCAAATCTAATTGCTTGCTGTTAAGGGATTTGATTTCGGCTGTGATTTTTTTGTTGTTACAGATTTTGACAGCCTTGCCAAATCCTGTCATTGATAATATCATTGTAATGCTTTTTATTGCAAAATTAATGTAAAATCGGATTGGATGGGCATAAATATAGGGAAAAAACAACTAATTTTGTAAATAATATTTTAGAACATAGATGGCAGTCATACTAAATATAGAAACATCTACCGACGTTTGTTCGGTGGCATTGTCCCAAAATGGACAAGTATTGGAGCATCATGAAAATTATGATGGGCATAATCATGCAGTGTTGTTGAGTAATTATGTGCAAAGTTGCATAAAATATGCGCAAAGCAGGGAACTGAAAATCGAAGCCGTTGCTGTAAGCATAGGGCCTGGATCCTATACAGGCTTGCGCATAGGGTTGTCAGAGGCCAAAGGCTTGTGTTTTGGCCTGTCTGTTCCATTAATAGGCGTAAACACGTTGAAATTGCTTACCGTGTCGGTGATGTTCAATAATTTCTTTGAAGAGGATAATTTGCTGTATGTTCCTATGATAGATGCTCGTCGCAAAGAGGTGTATACCGCAGTTTACAATGCAGCATTGGATGCTGTACTTGAACCGCAACCGTTGATTTTGGACGAAGGCTCTTTCATGAATGTAACTTCCGACGGTAATTTGTTGATATTTGGCAATGGTTCGGACAAAGCTCGTGACATATTAAAACGCCCTAATGTCCAATTTATAGGAGGAGTGAAGCCTGTTGCATTGGATATGATTGCTTTGTCGGAAAAAAGTTTCAGAGAAAATGATTTTCTGGATGTAGCGTATTCCACTCCATTATATTTAAAGGACTTCCAAGCTACTACTCCCAAAAAGAACGTTATAGGTGGCAATGCCTAATAATATATTAGGTTAGCCTATCATAAAAACTTTGTTTTTTGCTTGGCTTTGTATTCATCTTTTAGATTATATTTGTATAATATAGGATGCGTTTCAGCAATATTGAAAAATAAGAAAGCTCATTTTTCCCATATTGCACCCAACTTTCATTATCTTTGCATCAAAATTGAACTGTTATCAGAAAATGGATTTGAAATACAACTCGCAACAAGAGAAGTTGATATTGCCTGAATATGGCCGCAATATTCAGCAAATGGTTGATTATTGCGTTACCATTGAAGACCGGGATGAGCGAACGAGGTGTGCTTATACTATAATTCAAATTATGGGGAATCTGTTTCCTCAAATAAGGGATTCGGAGGACTATAAGCATAAATTGTGGGATCATCTTGCAATAATGTCTGATTTCAAACTCGATATAGATTTCCCATATGAAATAGTGAAAAAGGAAAATCTTGTGACGAAGCCGCAAAAGATTCCATATAAATTGGAACACATAAAATACCGTCATTATGGGAAAATCATTGAATTGATGATAAACGAAGCTTGTAAATATCCGGAAGGCAAAGAAAAGGATGTATTGGTTTCGTTAATCGCCAATCACATGAAAAAGTTGATTTTCTCCATAAACAAGGAAGGTGTGGAAAATGAAAAAATATTGAAAGATTTGAAGCATTATTCCAAGGGTAAAATTGATCTTGATGCGTCGACTTATAAATTGAGAGAATTTAAGGAAGCTCCTGTTCAAGCTCCAGCCAAGAAAACCAAGAAGAAAAAATAAACTTGATATTTTTAAATACTAATATTCATGTAAAAAGCCATGAGTACTTTTGTTGTAGAAGGAGGGCATCGGTTGCATGGGGAAATAATTCCTCAAGGTGCTAAAAATGAAGCATTGGAAATATTGTGTGCCACTTTGTTGACACAAGACGTTGTTACGATTAATAATATACCTGATATTCTTGATGTAAATAATCTGATTGCATTGTTAAAGGATCTGGGTGTTATTGTCAACCGCATTGGGGAAAGTTCATATACGTTCCAAGCGAAGGATATTAATCTCAGTTATCTGGAAACTCCTGAATTTTGCAAGAAGATGTCTTCGTTGAGAGGATCGGTCATGATTATAGGTCCTTTATTGGCTCGTTTTGGTTTCGCCATATTGCCTAAACCCGGAGGGGACAAAATTGGGCGTCGCCGTTTGGATACTCATTTTATAGGCATCCAGAAGCTTGGGGCTACGTTTGAATATAAGCCCGATAAGCAATTATATGAAATCAAAGCAGATAAGCTGCATGGCGAATATATGTTGCTTGACGAGGCTTCAGTTACAGGTACGGCAAATATCTTGATGGCTTCGGTTCTTGCTGAAGGTACTACTACCATATATAATGCAGCATGTGAGCCTTATCTTCAACAATTGTCGAAGATGCTGAACTCCATGGGAGCTAAAATCAGCGGAGTCGGTTCAAACTTGTTGTCCATTGAAGGTGTGTCGAGTTTGCATGGTTGCGAGCATACTATTTTGCCCGACATGATTGAAGTGGGCAGCTTTATTGGAATGGCAGCAATGACGGGTTCGGACATAACATTGAAAAATGTTTCGATAAAGGATCTTGGAATTATCCCCGATAGCTATAAGCGTTTGGGAATAAAACTCGAAGTCATTGATGATGACATTCATATCCCGGCTCAGGAAGGATATGAAATAGAGACTTTCATCGATGGATCGATAATGACTATAGCCGATGCACCTTGGCCAGGCCTTTCTCCCGACTTGTTGAGCGTGTTTCTTGTAGTCGCAACACAAGCTAAAGGCAGCGTTCTAATACACCAAAAGATGTTTGAAAGCCGTTTATTCTTTGTGGATAAACTTATAGACATGGGAGCACAAATAATATTATGCGATCCACACAGGGCAGCCGTTATAGGTTCGGGCAAACTTAATTCTCTTCGTGCGGCTAATCTTGTGTCTCCGGATATCAGGGCTGGCATAGCTTTGTTGATTGCAGCCATGTCTGCTTGCGGAACAAGTTATATCCATAATATTAATCAGATAGACCGTGGATATCAAGATATAGACAAGAGATTGAATGCCATTGGCGCAAATATTATAAGAATATCATAGCTGCAATTTAATTACCTGGCATGATTACACGGGATGAAATAATCGAGATAGGAACTTTCAATAAATCTCATGGCATTGAAGGAGAGATTTCGGCAACTTTTGATTGTGACATTGAAGCGGTAAACATGTTTCGCTGTCTCATCTGTGACATTGACGGTATATTTGTGCCCTTTTTCCCAGAGTCAATACGAGAAAAAGGTCATGCTTCAATGATTATAAAGATTGAAGGGATTGATAGTGCCGAAAATGTGAGAATCCTTGTGAATAAGAAGATATATGTATTGAAGAGCGAGTATTCAAACTTTTCGACCGAGGATGACTATGATGATTATCCTGTGGATTTCTTTATAGGATTCACCATTTTAGATGGCGAAGACATAATCGGAAATGTGACAGGGATTGAGGATTCTACTGATAATGTGCTGTTTATAGTGTCGAATGGCGACAATTGCGTGTATGTGCCTGCTGTTGACGATTTTATAGAGGATATAAATATTGAAAAAAAGACTATAACCATGTCATTACCTGAAGGGTTGATAGACATGCAATAAATCACAATTTTAATTATTAGGTGTTTTACCAAAAAGGAAAAAATGGAAACAAAAGAATTTGATGAAAATGACGCAGTGGCATTCATCAGAAATTATGTACCTGCATCAATAAGGGACAAGTACACCGACGATGACATCTTGTTGCTTATTGACACCATGTATGACTTCTTCGACAAAGGAGATGAAGATGAGGTAATGTATGAAGATGAAGATAATGGTGATGAGTACAACATTAATGAAATAGTAAATTATGTAAAGAAAAATTTACGTAAGGATCCTGACAATCAAATTGATGTTGAAGATGTAAAATATTTGGTGGAAGGTGAATTAGAATATGAAAATAGTCTCGGAGACGATTTATAAAAAGAAAAAAATATTGATGCTCTTTTGGACGTTTGTCGCTTTTTTAGTGGTGGCAAGCGTCCAATCGGTTGCTGCAAACGGCAATCAAGCCGGTGCAACAAGTAACATTGGCTCATTGACTTATGATGAAAATATAATGCTTCCCGAAGTTACAGAAGACGACAACGTGGAATATTTGCAAGAATACCAGTTATCGCAAGCCAAGTCGTTGGTAAGAAAAGGATTTGACGTGGAATTGATGAGAAACCGGGAAGTAATTGTAATCATAGTCGGTGCCGAATCGTTGTTTGCTCAAAATGGCGTTACATTGACCGACGCAGGTAAGAAAAAGCTGACCCCGGTCCTTGATTATATTGCCAACCCTGATATGTATAAAGTTGTGTTGGCAATGTATAGTGATGATACCGGGTCGGAATATTATCGTCGGTCGTTGAGTGAAGATAGGGCTGAGTCGGTGCTGTATTGGTTTTGTTCCAAATCTCCAAATGATAACATAGTGGCTTACGGGCTTGGCAGCGAGAATCCGTTGTATCCTAACAATTCCATTGTTAACAGGGCGAAAAACAGGCGTCTTGAGATTTTGTTGATACCCAACAATGGACTGATAGCGCAAGCCAACGAATAATGTGAAATTGTGGCAAAATATGGCATTGTGCACTAAGTCAAGAGATGAGCAAAAATCGAATGTCGTATAAATTCGGTAATTATTCTTAACTTTGTGAAAAATTCAAGAAAATTGAAATAATGGCAAAAGAACTGAAAGATTTGACCAAGCGAGCAGAAAATTATTCGCAATGGTATAATGAGTTGGTTGTTAAGGCTGACCTTGCCGAGCAATCGGCCGTGAGAGGCTGTATGGTGATTAAACCTTATGGGTATGCAATATGGGAAAAGATGCAACGTCAATTGGACAAGATGTTTAAGGACACTGGTCATGTGAACGCATATTTTCCGTTATTGATACCAAAGTCTTTTCTAAGTAAAGAAGCCGATCATGTGGAAGGTTTTGCCAAGGAATGCGCGGTTGTCACGCACTATAGGTTGAAAAACGATCCTGAAGGCCGGGGTGTAGTCGTTGATCCGGATGCAAAACTCGAAGAGGAATTGATAATCCGCCCGACATCGGAAACAATTATTTGGAATACATACAAGAATTGGATAAAATCTTATAGGGATCTTCCTATTCTATGCAATCAGTGGGCAAATGTTTTCAGATGGGAGATGCGTACACGTATGTTCTTGCGTACAGCTGAATTCCTTTGGCAAGAAGGTCATACTGCTCATGCTACAAAAGAGGAAGCTATGGAGGAAGCCGTGCGCATGCTCAACGTGTATGCAGAGTTTGCCGAGAAATACATGGCTGTACCTGTGATAAAAGGGGTAAAATCGGCCAATGAACGTTTTGCCGGAGCTCTCGAAACCTATACTATCGAAGCAATGATGCAAGATGGAAAGGCTTTGCAGTCGGGTACTTCGCACTTCCTTGGACAGAATTTTGCTAAGGCATTTGATGTTAAGTTCATAAATAAGAATAATGAGCTTGAGTATGTGTGGGCTACGTCTTGGGGTGTTTCAACTCGTTTGATGGGTGCCTTGATAATGACACATTCCGATGACAATGGTCTTGTGTTGCCGCCTCATTTGGCTCCTATTCAAGTTGTCATAATTCCTATATATAAGAGCATGGATCAGCTTGAGGTGATAAACAACAAGGTTGCACCGATAGTTGAGAAGTTTAAGAGCATGGGCATAAGTGTGAAATATGACAATGCCGATAATAAACGTCCGGGATTCAAGTTTGCTGATTATGAACTTAAGGGTGTTCCTGTTCGGCTTGCCTTGGGTGCTCGCGACTTGGAGAACAATACTATCGAAGTAATGCGTCGCGACACTTTAGAGAAAGAAACAATATCTCTTGACAATATAGAAGAGCGTGTTGCAAATCTGCTCGAAGAAATGCAGGCTAATATTTATCAAAAGGCTCTACGATTGAGAGAATCTAAAACGACGATTGTAGATACTTATGATGAATTCAAAGAAAAAATAGAAGAAGGTGGTTTTATATTGGCTCATTGGGATGGAACGCCTGAAACCGAAGAGAAAGTCAAGCAGGAAACAAAAGCTACCATCAGGTGCATTCCTCTTGAAGGGGACAAGACTCCGGGCAAGTGTATGGTTACAGGAAAGCCTTCGGCCCAAAGAGTTATATTTGCCCGTAACTATTGATGTTAGTAAAACTGACTACTGGTTGGTGTTGGTCTGATAAGACCGTCAAGTCATAAAATGAAACCAAAGGACTCTAATAATTTTAATTGGAGTCTTTTGGTTTTTTTATTGGCAATACTCTATCGCAAGGCTAAACTAAAGAAAGCCATTCCATGCTTAGATATGCAAAGAATAGCTTTCTCGATTTACTCCATTAACTCTCGTATTATGCGCAAAGTTTCCCTCTTATGTTCCCTACGATTATACTTTTCGCCCCTACACATCCAGTAGCTGCACGGAGTTCCTGTGGTTTGATAAACCTTTGCCCATTTTTCTTTTGCCAACTCAAACCAATGCGGATGATTGTTGATACTTCCATCTTCATGGATGAGTTCCGTAAGCTGCATAAAGAATCATACGAGCTTTAAACACATATGCCATTTGTTTACGCCAAATCCCTCTTCCTGCTTAAATTTAAAATTGAAATTTATTTTGATTTTTAAATCGTAATTATTATATTTGACAATAATAAGTCAAAATATGGGTGGGGGTGATTTCGTTGTATCACAGTTGCTATCGTCTCAATCGCTATTGTTTAAGTTTGCATATAAACTTACGCTTGATAAAGAAGATGCCAAAGATTTGTTACAGGAAACCATGTTGAGGATTCTTGATAATAAGTCTCGATTTATTGTGGGTACAAATTTTAAGGGATGGTCAATGATTATAATGAGAAATATTTTCATAAATCATTGTCGTCGCATAAACAAGCTTAAGATTGACTCAAATGAAGAGGTGGGGGCAGATGTGTCAGCTGTCAACAAAGCATCCACGTTAACTCCCGAGACATGTTATTCTGAAAATGAGATAATGGACAAGATAAACAAATTTCCCGGGGAGTGTAAGGAATCATTTAAATTATACATAATCGGTTATTCATATAGAGAAATTTCTGAAAAACTGGCATTGCCATTGGGTACGGTAAAGAGCCGCATTTTTACAGCACGAAATTGGCTAAAAAACGCTCTTGAAGGGTATGCTGTATAAGATATGGTATATTTTTGTCATTCGGTTGTGTTTGAATTTGTCTTATCATTGCCGTTGGAATTGCCTTTCTGTTTTTCCCAATGCTTTAGGGTAAAATGAAGCAATACGATTATTATCAAAGTCGCAATAATTATTCCAAAGTAATAGGCATATCGGCCTGCATAAAAATATGGGAGGCCTTGATATGCCATAAAGGCTAAATATATGAGCAATAAGAGTGGGAGCAGCGTGGATTTCTTAATTTTCTTCATGAATGATGTATTTTGATTTTTTAGGGTCAAACATGTGTGCAGTGAGGTAATTATAAATTTTTAAGCATGCCCATGCATCTATTGCGGCATATTCTTTTTGAGCTTCTGTTAGATTGTCGGCTTCCCAATTTGTTAAGCGTTGGCCTTTGGAAATCCTTCCGTCAAATAAAATGGCATATATTTTCTGCAAGCTGGCATCTGCAATACCGTATTCAGGTACAACTTTCTGCAAATCCACGAATCCCGACATATTTGCAGCCGAGACTTTGTGAATCATTCCGAAATCATCTTTTAATGACAGCCCGACTTTAGTTACCGAGGAATCCTCAAGGAAAGCTTTCAAGGCATCAGGCATTCCTATTTTGTTTATTCTGAACAGGTAGCAATCTGATTCGGTGGATATTTGCATTAGCGCAATGCTGTGTATCACGCCTTTTCTGAAGGAAGGGCGTGTTTCTGTGTCAAATCCCAATATTTTATATTTTTGCAATTTGTTTATGGCCCTGTCTACTTCTTGAATATTGTCAATCACATGAATATTGCCTTGGAAAGTAACCCTGGCCAATGTCGAGAGTTGCTCTTTTGGTATCGAAATCTTCATTTTTCAATAATTATATATCAAGTTTGGGCATGATAAGAAATTCGCTTTCAGGAGAGTTGACCGAAAAGTATTCTTTCAGGTATTTTTTAGTGTCTTCGACAATTATTGCATCTTCGTCAAAATATGAGTTGTAAATGACATATTTCAATGGAATGTTGCGCGATTTTAGAGCTTCAAAAGAAAGAATTGCGTGGTTTATTGAACCCAGTATTCCATTTATCACTAAAGCTACAGGATAATTGTTTTCTTTGATATAGTCGATTGTCAGATATTGGTCTTTTATCGGCACCATCAGTCCCCCTGCTCCTTCAAGTAGAATCATGTCGTATCTTGATTCCAGATTGCGTGTTGAGACTGTGATTTTATTTAAATCTATATCGCATTTGTCGATTATTGCTGCGAGATGAGGTGATGCAGGGTAGGATAAGATTACAGGTGCAGTTGTATGGTCGTTGTCAACATCGGTGTATGGCATTTGCATTATTTTGCGGTGCACATCAATGTCCTCCGAGAAATTTTTATTTCCCGTTTGAATCATTTTTTGCGTTATGACATTTAATCCATTTGAGGCAAGTTTTGTGGCAAGCCATCCTGTTGCATAACTTTTCCCTACGTTGGTGCCTATACCAGATATGAATAAAACTTTGTTATTTTTATGTTCAATCATTTTTCTTGGCTATTATATATATCGGATTGTAGGTCAAAGGGTATTTGCCATTGGCATCTTTAGGGTAATTGTAAAGAAGGTTCCGAACCTCTTTTGTAGTCAATTTTTCTGAACCTACCGAGTTTACACCTGTGGCTTTAATGTGCCTTAATGCGTCAATGGGTGAATCAAATAAAAGGACCTTTGATTCCTCGTCAATGAAAATTCTGTCAAAGTTACGGTTTATTTTTCTATTAAACCAGTCAGAGTCTTTATAATTAAGCGATATTTTGACAATATTCTTGATTTCAATCATGTTGCGCGGCCCGAATGACGATATGACCAATGCACCACCGGGTTTTATCCAGCGGCTTGCTTTTTCAAGAAAAGCCGGGATGTTTTCAAACCATTGAATAGCCGACGATGACACTATATAATCGAATGAGCAAGGTGGAAAAGTGAGTTGTTCGGCATCCCCCTCAATAAATTCATAGTCGGTTGTGTTAAGGTTCAAAGTTATTGTAGGCATGTTGCAGATGTCGTTCAATATGAGCCGAGAAGGGTAGATGTGTGACAAATATATTCGTGTGAAAAATCCGGTTCCGCAGCCGAATTCCAATATCGATGGCTCTTGTTTAAGCCCGATCAAGTTTTTCCATTTGCAAAGCAAAGTTTCGGCTATCTCTTTCTGTACTTTGGCATTTAAGTCGTATCCTGTCCCGAAACTTTTGGAGAAACGTTGTTTTATGAGGTCTTTGTTTATGATGTTTTGATTTATTATTTTTTCAAAATCTGTTGGCATGTGCGCCTCTGTTTCGTCTATCTCCGAGTCGTGGCATAGCTCGTTCCATCCATTCAATTGATTCTCAAATGGGAAAATGCGGTCATTTTTAGAAAGAAGTACTTTGTCCCATTCAATGGGCTTATGTTTTATGGAATTGAATGAAGTTTCTATACTTCTCAATTCGTCGGCCAGCGAATTCAATGAGCGTTGCGGCATGTAGGACAAAAATGTTTCATATTGTTGCTTATCAGCACAGATGCGCCGATAAAATTTCAATATAGATTGCCGAGAAAGATTATTTACCGTAGCTTTGAAGATATCATGAGGTATGCCTTTGGTGTCATCTATTGGAAATTGCGTGCCGTTTATTGCCATTTTGAATATGACGGGCAAGTTCTGATTCATTGACAAAGCGATTGAGGCTGCATATACGCCAAATGACCAAGCAAACACATATATGTTTTCATAATTTTTTATTATATCGGCATTGAAATCAAAGTTGCTATAATCGTAGACAATCATAAAATCGCAATTTGTTTTTATGTTTGTAAACGGTCGGCAATCCATACCCCAACCGGCAAAAAACAATATCAGTGATCTTGCATTGTTTTGCGTGACGATATATTCTTGGTTCATAAAATCGTATCTAAGTCTTGAATCAAATGTTCGATTTGGTGAGTCTTTATACCGGCATTCAGGCTAATTCTTATCCGTTCGGTGCCGGTCGGTACTGTCGGTGTGCGAATAGGTAATGCTATATATCCAAGTTTTAATAATTTTCGGGATATGTCGATTGTCTTATGATTGTCGCCGATTATGATGGGAATTATTTGTGAATGGCTGTTGGAAGCATATCCTTTTGAGCGTATAGCTGCATTTATCGTATCCGACATGTCGATGAGATGCTTTCGTTCATCGTCCATCGATAATATTTTCTTGATGGTTGTCAGAGACCATTCACAATTGATTGGCGGCAGCATTGTCGAGAAAATAAAGCTGCGGGCAGTATTGATAAGATATTCTTTAAGCAGGCCGTTTGTTATGGCAAATGCTCCCATTGAGGCGGCAGCTTTGCCAAGAGTGGCTATGATTATATCAATGTCATTTATCAGATTTTCTTGTTCGCATACTCCGAGCCCTTGATTGCCAAATACGCCAAATCCGTGTGCTTCATCGACGTATAATAATATGTTTTTATATTTTTTTTTGATGGAAACCAGATGCTGCAAATCACTTATGTCTCCATCCATGCTGAATACCGATTCGGTTATGACGAGTATGGTGGAATAGTCGTCATGATATTTTTCTACGAGCGATTGCAGATGGTCGGTGTCATTGTGTCTGAACCTTATGAATTTAGACCCGGATAGGATGATTCCGTTGATAATACTTGCATGGACAAGTTTGTCACACAATATAAGAGTGCTTTTATCGCACAGGGCCGGAATTATGCCTGTATTGACGTGGTAGCCACTGTTGAATAACAAAGCCTCTTTTTTGTATAATCCTGCAAGGAATTTTTCCAGCTCATTATAGCAATTTTGCTTTATTGACAGCAGTCGTGATGCAGAAGATGTCATGCAGGAAGAGTTCAACTCATTGCGTGACAAGAATGCTTGCATTAGTGAAGTGTCGGATGCTATTCCCAGATAGTCGTTGGAAGATAGGTCAAGCTTATTGGCATTGGTCAAATCTTCCCTGATTTGACGAATGTTGCCTGTCTCTTTCAACAGGTTTAAGCGATTTACAAATTTATCATACACGGGACTTGATGATTTTTAAAAGTTTGGTTATTAAAGTTTGAAGATCTTCATCATTGATTATGAACGGAGGCATAATGTAGACAAGTTTGCCGAATGGTCTAACCCATATGCCTTCTTTTATACATTCGGCTTGGAATGTGGCAAGATCAACTGGTGATTTCATCTCGATCACACCTATTGCGCCAAGAACCCGGACTTCAGCAACGTTATTGAATGCTTGCGCTTGTGGCATAAGCTTATTCATGATTGACTCAATGTGCTTGACTTTTGCCTGCCAATTGTTTTTCAAAAGCAGGTTTACTGAAGCAAGTGCAATTGCACAAGCTAACGGGTTGCCCATGAATGTCGGCCCGTGCATGAGTACCCCTGCCTCTCCGCTCGATATTGTGTCGGCAACTTCCTTTGTGGTTGTTACTGCACTCATGGTGAGATAGCCTCCTGTTAAAGCTTTGCCTATGCACATTATGTCTGGTTTAACATTTGCGTGTTCCCATGCAAACAGTTTGCCAGTCCGTCCGAACCCAGTTGCTATCTCATCAAAAATTAAGTATATGTCATATTTGTCGCATAGTTCACGAGCCTTGACAAGATAATTTGGATGATAAAATTTCATGCCACCGGCACCTTGGACAATAGGTTCAAGAATGAATCCGGATATTTCGTCATGATGGGTTTCAATGATTTTCTCCAGTTCATTGGTACATGAATCATCCCATTCTTCCGAGAATTTGCAACTTGGCGATGGGGCGAAGTATCTTATGTTGAGTGCTGGTCCGAACATGCTGTGCATTCCTGTCACAGGGTCGCATACCGACATTGCGTTCCATGTGTCACCATGATATCCCGACTTAATTGTTATGAAATTAGTCTTTTTAGTGTTGTGGTATTTGCTTATGCTTGCTTGCATTGCCATTTTCATGGCAACTTCTACGGCAACCGAGCCAGAGTCGGCATAAAAGATATTGTTCATGTTGTCGGGCAATATATCCAGCAACAGTTTCCCAAGTTCTATTGCTGGCTCATGGGTTAATCCTCCAAACATTACATGCGACATTTTGTCGATTTGTTCTTTTGCCGCTCGGTTTAGTATGGGGTTGTTGTATCCGTGTACAACTGCCCACCACGATGACATTCCATCGATTAATTCTGTTCCGTCTTCAAGTTTTATTCTAACGCCTTTGGCCGATGACACTTTATATGTTGGGAGAGGGTTTATAGTGGAAGTGTAAGGATGCCACAAATGTTCTTTATCAAATGTGCTAAGCATGTTGTTATTGTGTAAGATTTCTTTTATACAAAATTAGCGAAAATCGATTTAATAACCGCAGAAAATGGCAAGATCGCATGTAGGAATATTATGGGTATAGATTTATTTTGGAAAATTGAATTTTATGTGGAATTATAAAACTGTCTTATGGTGGCTGGTATGAGTAATTAGTTAATAAAAAATATGTAAGGATATTGTACCATACCGTGTATTTTTGACAAGGCGTTGTCTCTTAATTCTAAGACCATGCAACATTCATCGGGAGTATCAAACGGAAATTTTATTCCAAATGCAGATGCTTTCTTGTATCCAAATCTTGGATAGTATTCCTTATGTCCAAGAAGGACGGCTATGTCATAACCCAACATGCTTGCTCTCTTGTGAGCTTCTTGGAGCAGTATCTTTCCAATTCCGTTTCTTTGGCACTCGGGCAGTCCCGATAATGGAGCGACAGTCAAAGCCGAATAGGACATATCCTTGTCCGTGATTTTGATTTTTGATAGCATAATGTGTCCGACAATTCTTTTATCATCCGTTTCGGCAACTAAAGACAATTCGGGGATGTATGTGTCGGATGTTCGTATCCGGTTAACCAATAGATGTTCGGTGTGGTCGCTTTCTTTTATATCATTAAGTGCTCGTTTTATCAACTCACTTATTTTGTTGTAGTCTTGCGTGGCTTCTTGTCGAATTAGTATTGAATCAACCATTTTATTTTGATTTTCGCCTGTATGCAAAATTAACCATTTCCTGCTAAATTCAAATAAATGATTGTGGCTGTGTAGATGTATTAATTAGATTTATGTTATTTTTGTAATGGCGACATGCTAAATTTATTTATGTCAATTAATGAACTAATACTAAAAAACATGTCAAAATCAAGAAGAGACTTTTTAAAGAAGACATTGACGGGAGCTTTGTGCGCTGGAGCTGCAACGCTGCCTGCGCCCATAAGTGCAATGACAAAGGAAATATTGGATATGCCGGAAGAAAAACCGGCAGTAAAAGCAAAGCGAATACTGCATAAGTCTTGATGGAATCAGCACCGACGGTCTCATGAAAGCAAACACGCCAAATATGGATAGATTGCTGGCTGATAGTGTGTTGTCGATGCATACTCGCGTAGTCATGCCTTCAATAGCATTGCCAAACTGGACGAGCCATCTATCGGGCAGTGGTCCGGAACAGCATGGTGTGGTCGATAACAAGTGGGAGAAAGGTAATATCAAGCTTCCTCCGGTAGATGTCGATGCCGATGGATACTATCCGTCGGTATTTTGCGTATTGAAAGAGAAAATGCCACATATGCGTACTGCATTTTATTATAACTGGATAAATTTGGCTTATCCTTATAATAGAAAATATTTTGATGAAATAAACTATTTGGAAGATGATGCGTATGTTCCCAATTATGAAAAAGCGTTGAAGTTCATGTCTGATAACCGTGAACATCCCACATTGGTGTTCTTATATTCGGTACATACCGATAATACGGGCCATGAATATAAATGGATGTCGCCGGAGTATATAAAATCAATAGAAGAAGCAGATGTGGAAATTGGCAAACTGCTTGATAAGATGAAGCAGGAGGGACTGTTCGACGATACACATTTCATATTCTTAACTGATCATGGTGGCATAAAATGGGGCATGGCGGTGTGTTGCCAATAGAAATGATTGTACCTTGGGGAATTGTAGGTCATGGAATTGCCAAGGGTGTAAACATGACCGAACCTAATAATACGGTGAATACGGCTTCGATTATTCTTAGGCTCTTCGGGGTGGAACAACCCGATGCATGGGCTGGAGAAGTTCCGGAAAAAATTTTTGAGTAATCCATATGAAAATTGAGGAGTGGGAGAAATGGCTGTCAATTGCCGGAGTCCACTCCTCGACTTATATTTTAGGATTAACCACGCGGTCACCAAGGTATTTTGCAAGTTGTGATCTTAAGTAAAAAAGGTCTTGCATACGCTTGAGCAAATTTTCGGTTGCCGCAGCGTCCCCTTTATTGTCATTCAGCTCCTTTTGGATATCTTTTATCTGACAAAGTATCAAGGCTGATTTCCAATTGTATATTGCTTCGGGTACTAATGTTGTAAGCTTGTCAAACTCGGTTTTAAGCTGATTGTGCTTTGTGTGTATTTTGCTCAAATGGTGTTTCTCGCTTACAAGAGTTAATGCGGTGGTGCGAATTGTATCTTCAGGACTGGAGCATAATTTCCTTTCGAGAAAGTTATTTCTGAAATTTTTTATTTCAAGTTGTTTGTTTTGGTCAATTTCGGCATTGATAAAGTTTTCTTTTTTTGTGATTTCTTCAACATCAAGACTCTCTTGACGTATTGAATTTATTGCATTTTCATATTTTTCTTTGTATGCGTTGTCAAGCCTGCTTGAAAATTGGTTAAGCGATTCATGAAATTCATCAATCATGTTTAGTGATTGGGTGAATATTTCAGCAAATATTGAATTTGTAAATTTGATGTTATCTACATTTAGTTCATTGTTGACATATTCAATCAAGGTGGAATGAACAGGTTGTCCGTTCTCGTCGATATAGCCACAGAAATCAGCCATGCCATATTTCAATATGTATCTTATCATGGTTTCTTCGTGTGGGTATAACAGGGCGACATGTTCATTTGAACTTTTAATCTGATGTTTTGTCGTATTTGTTTGTTGCGAAGCAATAATTGTTGAATTGTCTTCTATAATAGCTTGTTGTTGAGTAGGTTCTTGAGATTTTGGAACGCTATTTTGCTGAAAAGCTTTTTTGCGATTGTTTATGATATGTTTTTCAATTTCGGCCAAAAGAATTTGTTCGTCGATGTCGAGCAACCTGCTGCATTCTTTGGCATAAACCGAGCGGGTTATCGGGAATGGTATAACCGAAATTGATTTTACAACATCTTGTATGACAGCCGAACGTTTAATAGGGTCGTTCTCACATCCTTGCAGAAGAATGCGAATCTTGAATCTTATGAAATCTTCTTCATGTTCATCGATAAAGGCTTGTATTTCGGAAGTTGAGTGTTTTTGTGAAAAACTATCGGGATCATCGCCATCGGGAAGTAGCAGCACTTTTATGTTCAGTCCCTCGTTAAGCAACAGGTCAATGCTGCGCAGAGACGCTTTGATTCCCGCCGCGTCTCCATCGTAAAGTACGGTTACATTGTCGGTAAATCTATGGATTAATCTTATTTGACCTTCGGTGAGTGAAGTCCCCGATGATGCAACTGTATTATCGAATCCCGACTGATGCATCGAAATTACATCGGCGTATCCTTCGACAAGAAAGCATTTGTCATGTTTTACAATGGATTGTTTTGCTTGGAACAATCCATATAGTTCGTTACTTTTTTTGTAAATGAGGGATTCAGGCGAATTTACATATTTTGCTTTGTCATGTTTCAATGTGCGGCCGCCGAATGCTATTATTTTGCCGGCAAGATTGAGAACCGGAAACATAACACGTCCTCGGAATCGGTCATATCCACCACCATTGTTGTCGGATATGCACAGGCCGGTGTCAAACATGAATTTAGGGTTATAGCCGCTTTTTGACAGGTAATCATATAATTCACTGCGAGTGTCGAGTGAGTATCCAAGGTGGAATCGTTTTATTATTGCTTCAGAAAATCCCCGTTCCTTGAAGTAGGAGAGGCCGATGTTTATTCCTTCTTGAGTGTCATGTAAATTATGCTCAAAGTGTTCATTGGCCTTTTCGTTTATTATGAGCATGCTTTCGCGTTCCGATTGTTCGATTTTCTCCTCATCGGTCAATTCACGTTCATGTATTTCTATGTGGTATTTGTTGGCAAGATATTTTAGAGCCTCATAGTAGGAAAGCTGCTCATGTTGCATGATGAAATTGACAGGGCTGCCGCCTTTGCCGCAACTGAAGCAATGGCAAATCCCTTTAGCCCTTGAAACGCTGAATGAAGGGGTTTTTTCATTATGGAAAGGACATAGACCCACATAATTTGCTCCCCGGCGTTTTAAACTAACAAAATCGGAAACGACTTCAACGATGTCGGCAGCATCCAAGATTTGTGCTACGGTAGCTTTGTCAATCATTTTGCAAGGAATTTAAGTACGCGAAATTACAAAAAATATTACTGTTATCATAAACCATGATATATCGCAAAAAACGCAGATTCAATAAACATGTGCAGCCGATAGGGCGTTTTTATGTTTTTTAAGAAAAAAGGAATGGGCTTTTCGACCCATTCCTTTCAAGAGTTCAGATGTATGTATCTCTGACAATCAATTTTCGGTATTGTTCAGTATGTCCATTATGTCGCAAGCTGCCTTTGTTACAGAAGTACCAGGGCCAAATATTGCTGCGACGCCTGCTTTATACAAGAAATCATAATCTTGTACAGGAATTACACCTCCTGCAGTGACAATAATGTCTTCACGGCCGAGTTTCTTTAATTCTTCAATAACTTGAGGAACTAATGTCTTGTGGCCGGCAGCGAGGGAAGATACACCAAGTACATGCACGTCATTTTCTACAGCTTGTCTTGCGGCTTCGGCAGGAGTTTGGAACAAAGGTCCCATATCAACGTCAAATCCACAATCGGCATAACCTGTAGCCACGACTTTTGCACCACGGTCGTGACCATCTTGACCCATCTTTGCAATCATGATGCGAGGTTGACGACCTTCACGTTTTGCGAAGTCGGCACACATCTGTTTAGCCTGTTCAAAGTAAGGGTCATTTTTAGTCTCAGAAGAATACACGCCAGATATAGTTTTAATTACAGCTTTATATCGTCCTACAATTTTTTCGCATGCGTAAGATATTTCGCCCAATGTTGCACGCACGGCAGCAGCTTTTACGGCAAGGTCAAGCAAGTTGCCTTCTCCGGTCTCAACACATTTTGTAATATCGTCAAGAGCTTTTTGCACGGCTTGTTCGTCACGATGGCTCTTCAAGTATTCTAGACGTTCGATTTGTTCCTTGCGCACCTCAGTGTTGTCGATTTCCAATATGTCGATTGGAGCCTCTTTCTCCAGACGATATTTGTTTACGCCTACGATGGTTTGACGACCGGAGTCGATGCGAGCTTGGGTACGGGCAGCAGCTTCCTCGATACGCATTTTGGGTATTCCTGTTTCGATGGCTTTTGCCATGCCTCCAAGTTTTTCAATTTCTTGAATATGTTCCCAAGCTTTGTGAGCTATTTCATTTGTAAGAGCTTCTACATAATAAGAACCTGCCCACGGGTCGATTTCTTTTGTGATGTATGTCTCTTCTTGAATGTAAATTTGAGTGTTTCGAGCAATACGAGCCGAGAAGTCGGTGGGCAATGCAATTGCTTCGTCAAGTGCGTTTGTGTGCAATGACTGAGTGTGTCCCAATGCTGCGCCCATGGCTTCGATACAGGTACGTCCCACGTTGTTGTACGGGTCTTGTTCTGTGAGCGACCATCCTGATGTCTGGCAGTGTGTACGCAAAGCCAATGATTTTGGATTTGTAGGGCCGAATTCGTTGACAATCTTAGCCCACAACATGCGTGCAGCCCTCATCTTGGCTATTTCCATGAAGAAATTCATGCCTATTGCCCAGAAGAATGATAGGCGAGGAGCGAATGTGTCTATTGCCATGCCTGCGTTTACACCGGCACGAATGTATTCAAGACCGTCGGCAAGAGTGTAAGCCAATTCTATATCG
Source organism: uncultured Prevotellaceae bacterium (assembly GCA_905207705.1). Lineage (GTDB taxonomy): Bacteria > Bacteroidota > Bacteroidia > Bacteroidales > Muribaculaceae > Avimuribaculum. Next base: position 157,254 of record CAJLMA010000002.1, on the reverse strand, counting down.
GCTGTTGCTCCTGCTTCTTGCATGTGGTAACCCGATATTGAGATTGAGTTGAATTTAGGCATGTTCTTTGAAGTGTATTCAAAGATGTCGGCAATGATTCTCATTGAGAATTTTGGAGGATAAATGTAGGTGTTTCGCACCATGAATTCCTTCAAAATATCATTTTGGATTGTTCCGGCCATTTCTTCGAGTTTGGCTCCTTGCTCAAGACCTGCATTGATGTAAAATGCAAGAACAGGCAATACTGCACCGTTCATGGTCATTGACACTGACATCTTGTTCAAAGGAATTCCGTCAAACAAAACTTTCATGTCATCGAGCGAGCAAATCGATACTCCAGCCTTGCCTACGTCTCCTACGACACGGACATGGTCGGCATCATAGCCACGGTGAGTGGCCAAGTCGAATGCAACAGACAAGCCTTTCTGGCCTGAAGCCAAGTTTCGACGGTAGAATGCATTTGATTCGGCAGCTGTCGAGAATCCTGCGTATTGGCGTATAGTCCAAGGACGAAGAGCGTACATACAGCTGTATGGGCCTCTCAAATAAGGAGGAATGCCGGCAACATATTCAAGATGTTCAAGGCCTTCAAGGTCTTTTTTCGTATAAATAGGTTTAACAGGGATTAATTCAGGGGTAATCCACTTTTCACCTTCAGCCAACTCATTGTGCTTAACATTAAAAGCTTCGGTTGCTATATCTATATTTTTGAAATTAGGTCTCATTGTCAGAATTTTATTTTAGAAGTTTAGCGTTAAAAGCTTTCAACGTTTCAAGAACGTTGCTGCGAACACTGATAAATTGTGTTATACCTTGTTTGGTCAGTTCTTCACTGCAAGCCGGAGCTCCAGCTACAACAAATTCGGCGCGTCCGTTTAGCAGGTTGAATGCTTCGGGAGCGAATGTAGCATATTCGTCATCACTTGAGCATAGTACAACGATGTCGGCTTTCTTTTCAATAGCCGCATCGATTCCTTGTGCAACAGTTTCAAATCCAAGATTGTCGATGATTTCATATCCTGCGCATGCAAAGAAATTGGAAGAGAATTGAGAGCGAGCGAGGCGCATTGCAAGGTTGCCGATTGTAAGCATGAATACTTTAGGTCTTTTGCCTGAGCGTTCAGTTTCCAAGCGCAATGCTTCAAAGTCGCTTGCAGCTCTTGTGCCCTTGAGGGCTTCTACAGCTTCTCCTTCATTTTCGTGGTGGCATCCACATCCACAAGAAGATGTTGTTTCGATTTTTTCGGCAGCTGTTTCGTTGAAATTGGGGAATTGGTTGGTACCAAGCAAAGATTCTTTGCGACGGGCAACATCGGTGTGACGTTTGTCGCAAGACTCGTTTACAGCTTTTTGTATTTCACCAGCTTGAAGCATCTTATAGAAACCGCCTTTATCTTCTACATCCAAGAATAGTTTCCATGCCTCGTTGGCTATGGAGACGGTTAATGTTTCAATATAATAAGAACCACCGGCCGGATCTACAATTTTATCGAGGTGACTTTCCTCTTTCAATAATAATTGTTGATTGCGAGCGAGCCTTTCAGAGAATTCATCGGGAGTCTTGTATTGTTTGTCAAACGGAGTGACAGTAATTGAATCTACTCCTGCAATTGCTGCCGACATGGACTCGGTCTGCGACCTTAGCAGGTTTACATAGGCATCATATATGGTCTGGTTGAATTCGGATGTAATTGCGTGAACATGCATCTTGCAGGCACAGTCACAAGCGGGATTGTATTGCTTTACGATTTGTGCCCAAAGCATGCGTGCAGCACGGAATTTTGCTATCTCCATGAAATAGTTGGAAGATATGCCCATGTTGAATTTAATACGGCTTGCAACTTGTTCGGCTGCAATTCCTGCATTGGTAAGCATGCTCATCCACTCATTTCCCCATGCGAGGGCATAACCAAGTTCTTGGTATATGTATGCACCTGCATTGTTCAGCATAATGGAATCAACTGAAAGGACTTTCAGATTTTTCACTTCGGCTACAGCGTTGATCAGTTCGATGGCTACTTGTTTGATGTCCTTTTTAAAGTCAAGGCCATGTTTTAGCAGGCGTTTGAACGGATCAAAGCTGATGGAGCCACGGAATGTTTCGGTCGTATTGGATGCTTTTATGAATGAAACTACTTCGGTTGCAAGCTCCACAGCTTTGGATGGACAGCAATTGAAGTTTATTTCCACGGTATTCAAATCGATGCCATCAAGCAATGTCTTTATGCAATCGGCATCGATAGCGTCTTTTTTAAGGTTGAATCCTATAGAGTTTACACCCTTGGTAAGGATTTCTTTAGCTTTTTCATTAGCTTCTTTGGCATCGTTTACGTCAATGTTCTGACGTATGGCCCAATTGTTGTCTGTTCTTGTGCCACGAATGAAGGGATATTCGCCAGGAAGCGAATCGGTTGTTTTCAGATCCTTGATGTCTTCCGAACGGTACATTGGCTGTACGTTGAAACCTTCATTTGTTCGCCACACTAATTTCTTTTGGAAGTCGGCTCCTTTTAGGTCGACTTCTACTTTTGCTCTCCATTCCGAAGTCGGAGTGGGAGGAAATTTGTCGAACAATTTTTCTTTATTTTCTGCCATAACTTTGTTAAAATTATATATTAACGTTTAGTTTGTTTTCTGTTAAATTACATCATGTCGCAATGATGCATTAAACATACAAATATACAGAATTTAATTAAATGCGAAGCAACTTTTTCGTTGAAATTTTGGACTTGGAAATATGAAATGTGTCATTTGAGAACGTGAGAAGGTTTTAACATTTGCATATGTGCATAAAATAAAAAAGACGTGTCACAAGGCACGTCTTTTTCGTATGGAGAATAATGTAAAATCTTAGCTTAAGAATCCCAATAGCACACCGGCAGCAACGGCCGAGCCAATTACGCCGGCCACGTTCGGACCCATAGCATGCATGAGCAGGTAGTTGGTAGGATCATACTTTAAGCCCATATTGTTTGAAATACGAGCCGACATAGGTACTGCCGACACACCTGCGTTTCCGATAAGCGGATTGATTTTCTTTTCTTTGCTCAAGAATAAGTTGAAAATCTTTACAAATATCACACCCGAAGCCGAAGCTATTACGAAAGCCATGAATCCGAGGGCGAATATCAAGATTGTGTCCTTGGTAAGGAATTCTGATGCTTGAGTGGAAGCTCCGACAGTCAATCCCAACAACATTGTTACAATGTCGGTGAGGGCGTTGCTTGCTGTTTTGGCAAGACGTGTTGTTACGCCACTTTCACGCAGCAAGTTGCCAAAGAACAACATTCCGAGCAAAGGCAGACCCGACGGTACAAAGAAGCAGGTGAGCATCAGACCGAAGATAGGGAATAATATTTTCTCATTTTGAGATACGGCACGAGCCGGTTTCATCCTGATGAGACGCTCTTTCTTTGTGGTCAACAATCGCATGATAGGCGGTTGTATGACAGGTACAAGAGCCATATATGAATAAGCCGATACTGCAATTGCGCCCATCAAGTTGGGTGCGAGCTTTGACGACAAGAATATGGCTGTAGGACCGTCGGCACCACCGATGATGGCGATACCTGCGGCTTGGTCGGGCGGGAATCCCAATTGCAATGCAATCATGTATGCACCGAATATGCCGAATTGTGCGGCAGCACCGACAAGCATCAATTTAGGGTTGGCAAGCAACGCAGAGAAGTCGGTCATCGCCCCAATGCCCAAAAAGATGAGTGGAGGATACCATCCTGAGCGAACGCCGCTATAAAGGATGTTCAATACAGAATTTTCTTCATATATTCCAATTTCGTTTCCCATTTGGAATGGTATGTTTCCTACCAAGATGCCAAATCCTATAGGTACGAGCAACAACGGTTCGAAATCTTTCTTTATCGCAAGATAAATGAAGAATAAACCGACGCATAACATTATTATGTGCTCGTAGGTAACGTTATGGAATCCGGTAAATTCCCAAAACTGTTGGAAATTATCGCTTAAGAATGACATTAAATCCATTTGCCTATTCAATTATAATGAGGTCGGTGCCTTCAAGAACCGAATCACCCTTGTTAACATTGATAGATTTTACTACGCCGCTCTTGCCTGCATGGATATCATTTTCCATTTTCATGGCTTCGAGAATAACAACTACGTCATCCGATTTGAGAGTGTCGCCAACCTTGACCTTCACATCGACAATTACACCGGGAAGCGGTGATTTTATGGCTGACTGTCCGGATTTCACTGTTGGCTTGCTGATGACTTTTGCTCCTGTTTCGGTGCGAGGTGCTGCCATCGGTTTTACGGATTTGACCACCGGAGCTTTCTTTTCTTCAAGTTCCACTTTATATGGCACGCCGTTAACTTCAACTTGTGCAATATTGTTTTCTATGTCGCCAATGGAAACTTTGTAGTCGTTTCCATTAATTTTATACTTATAAACTTTCATTGAAAATAAATGCTTTGAAATTAATTCTTAAGTGAGATTTTATCGGCGAGGCAAATTCCTCAGAGTGTAAATCTTTGAGCTCCACGGCGAGTATGCACGCTTAACCTTGTTGATTGTGAGTATTGTATCTTCATTGTCATGAGTGTTTATGTGCTCATACAATGCCATTGTAATCGCTGCGATTTCTTCGCCTGAGTCGCCTTTCACGCTGCGAATCACATCGGTTGTGGCATCTTCGCCATGGTGTGAAATGGCTTTCTTGCGTTTGGCCGATAATTCATTGACTTTGCCAAATATGTAAAAACATATGCTCAAGAGCAGCAAGGCCGAGAACACGATTAACATGGCTATGACAGTCATTACAAACCCGTTCTTGTCGTGTGTCTTGAATTTTTCTATGTTCTTATTTGTGTCGATGATGACGTTGTTGCTACTGGGAGTAATGTATTTCTCGTTACTTCCGTCACGAACTTCCCAGTATTGAGGATCAAACTTTCCATCGGGAGAAGATACGCCATCTTCTTTCAATGCATAAGTGTGATTTGAAGCAAGGTCGGCAGGTATATAAACTTCATCGAGCAGGGTAATGCCGTCGGCATCATAGATGCCTATCCAGTTTTCTTGTCCCGGGGTCAATGTGAAGTTTATGTGGAATGTACCTTTATTTGGTTCATTGTCGGCAAAGAATATCACATGTTGGCGTGCCGGGATATTTGTTTTCACATCTCCGCGCGGAATAGGATATTTCTTTGGGTTCGCTTTGTCATTTGTGATAAACACGCTTGAAATTTCCATGAAATTATAGGTTGAGTTGTAAAGCTCGATCCATCCATGTTTCAAGCCGTAGTCATCTATATAATTGCTGTCGTTTTTAACCATGACTTCGTTTATGCGAAGACCCTTTCGGCCTTGGGCAAAAGATGTCGCGGACATGCACAGGCACAACAGCAATAAGATTACGATTCCTTTATTATTCATTGTTCTTTGGCAATATAAAAAATTAGATTACAAAGGAATGTTACCATGCTTCTTGGCAGGGTTGATAACTTTCTTGGTTTGTAGCTGTTGTAGAGCCCTGATGATGCGGAAACGAGTATTTCTCGGCTCGATTACATCATCGATATAACCGTATTTTGCTGCATTGTAAGGATTGCAGAACAAGTCGTTGTATTCTTTTTCTTTCTCTTGGATGAATTTCTTGTAGTCTTCCGTGATTTTTGCAACTTCTTCTGTTTTGCCTGCTTCCTTGGCTGCCTTTGCGGCATCTTTTGCGGTCTTGGCTTCTTTTGCATAAAGAATCTCGGCAGCACCTGCAGCACCCATTACAGCAATTTCGGCAGTAGGCCAAGCATAGTTCATGTCGCCGCGTAATTGTTTACAGCTCATCACGATGTGGCTACCACCGTAGCTCTTGCGGAGTGTGATTGTAACCTTTGGAACAGTGGCTTCACCATAAGCGTAAAGCAATTTTGCTCCGTGCAATATAACAGCGTTATATTCTTGTCCTGTACCGGGAAGGAATCCAGGAACATCAACAAGTGATACGATAGGAATGTTGAATGCGTCGCAGAATCTTACGAAGCGGGCAGCCTTACGTGAAGCATTGCAATCGAGTACGCCTGCAAGATATTTAGGTTGGTTGGCTACGATACCAACAGATTGGCCGTTGAAACGAGCAAAGCCGATGATGATGTTCTTTGCATAATCGCGCGAGATTTCAAGGAATTCTCCATTGTCGATAATCGCACCGATTACTTCATACATGTCATAAGCTTGATTTGCGTGTTCCGGGATGATTTCATTAAGAGAATCTTCAAGACGGTCGATAGGGTCGGTGCAAGTCACAAGCGGAGTCTCTTCAAGGTTGTTTTGAGGAATGAAGCTGATGAGTTTGCGGATAATTTTGATTGCTTCTTCACCATCTTCAGCGGCAAAATGAGCCACTCCCGACTTGGATGCATGAACTTCAGCTCCGCCAAGGGCTTCTTGTGTCACATCTTCACCTGTTACCGTTTTTACAACCTTAGGACCGGTAAGGAACATGTAAGAAATTCCTTTTGCCATTATTGTGAAGTCGGTCAATGCCGGAGAATATACGGCACCGCCTGCACAAGGACCAAGAATTGCAGAAATTTGTGGTACTACGCCAGATGCCAATATATTGCGTTGGAAAATTTCGGCGTAACCGGCAAGGGCATTTATGCCTTCTTGGATACGTGCGCCGCCCGAGTCATTAAGACCGATGATTGGGGCACCCATTTTTAGGGCCATGTCCATGATTTTGCATATTTTTAATGCCATCGCTTCGGACAAAGAACCGCCGAATACAGTAAAATCCTGTGCAAAAACATAAACGAGGCGTCCTTCAATTGTTCCATAACCTGTTACGACACCGTCGCCGGGATATGATTTTTTTTCTTGACCAAAGTTTGTGCAGCGATGGCGTACAAACATGTCTAATTCTTCAAAACTGCCCTCATCTACGAGTTGGGCTATGCGTTCGCGAGCTGTGTATTTACCTTTGTCGTGTTGCTTTTGAATGGCTTTTTCGCCACCGCCCAAACGAGCTTCTTCACGAAGTCTTATAAGCTCCTGTACTTTTTCAAGTTGACTGCTCATTTCTCTTATTAATAGAATTGATGTTGTGATTTTATTTGTTAGGGTTTTCGCATAGTTCGGTCAATGCTCCACAGGTCGATTTTGGGTGAAGGAATGCAATGTTCAATCCTTCGGCTCCTTTGCGAGGAGCTTTGTCGATAAGGCGCACGCCTTTTGATTCGGCCTCGGCCAATGCGTTGGCAACGCCGTCTTCAACTGCGAAAGCTATATGTTGGATACCGCCACGGCCACCATTGCCGGCAATGTATTTAGCGATTGCACTGTCTTCGCTCGTAGCTTCAAGTAGCTCGATTTTTGTTTGACCTACTTGGAAGAAAGCTGTTTTGACTTTCTGATCGGCGACTTCTTCAATGGCAAAACATTTGATGCCAAGTACATTTTCGTAATAAGGTATTGCTTCTTCAAGGCTTGTGACAGCTATACCTACATGTTCGATATGAGAAATCTTCATAACTGTATGTAATTAAAAAAGTAAATAATGTTCTATATCAGTATAACCTCATGTAAATACGCAATTATACTTAATGCAAAAATACTATTTTAATTATAAATATAGCAGACTTTAGTATAAAAAATTGCTCTTGTTTAATGTATGAATAAAGAGATTTTGGTAAATAAAAATGGGATGTGCCAATCTGGGCACATCCCATTGAAAAATGAATATTTTCGGGCGTTTGAATTTTATTTCTTGATAATCTTCACGCTTTCCATGTCGTTTACTTTCACGAAGTAAAGTCCGGATGCAAAGTCTCCCAAGTCGATTGTTGTTTCGGCAGTTTCGAGAACAAGAGCGCCTGTGGTGTTATAAACTTTTATTGAAACAATCTCTTCGGTCGTATCAATGTTGATTATGCCCGTTGTCGGATTAGGATAAACCTTGGCTTCTACAATGTCGGCTACATTGGTGGCAACGCCTGATTCACCCTTTATCACTGTCATGGCTTTCTTTGCCGGAACGACAGTAGAATTGTCGTCGGTAGGTATTGAGAATACTCCAAGGTAACCGCCGGTGGCAAGCAAGTTGCCTGCATAGTCGAATGCAAGTTGATATGTGTTGCCTCCGCTGTTATTGATTGAGTGGCTATAGGAGTATTTAGGGGTCAATGTCGGAGTTTCGCCATTCCATGTGATGTCGTAGAACTGGAATGTGCCGGATGCGTCATTTATTACGAGCATGCTGCCATCATTCGATATTGCGAAGCCACCTCCCCCCGAACCATTGAGGTAAGGTGCAAATTCGTTTGAACCAGAGTTGAACAATACTGTTCCGTCATTCTTTGCGTATATCAATGAAGGAACTGCTGCCGTGTTGTTTCCGCTTGAACGTACTTGCGATGCCCATACGCCGTTTTCGTCGGTTACTACAACATTCACATTACCGTTTATGAGCAATCCTCCAATACCGATGAATGCCGACGGAGCCTCGCCCCATGTAGAAGCTATGCCATCGCTTGAACCGATGTTGTAGACGGCTATATTGTTGCCAGTACCATTATAAGTCTGGTCTTCGGAGTGTACATACAATTTTGTGTTTTCTCCTGTTCCGAATACTGTAGCGCAAGTAGAGCTTCCGCCAACTTCCACGCCATTGTTTGTAAACAATCCGGATGCAGCTTTTTCACCTTGGAAGAATTGGTGGAATTCCCCTTCAAGATCGTCAGGATTGGCCACATAAACACCTGCGTTGCCATCATTCCAGTCAGGGATGTACAATGTACCGTTACTGTCTATGCCCATGCGGTAATTAGAAACGAATCCTGCACCACCTTGGTATGGAGTGTCGTTGACACGTTCCCATTCCGGAGTGTAAACATAAACGCCATGTTGAGGAGTGTTGGCAGAACCGGCACGGTCGGCAACGTAAACTTGGCCGAAATGTTCAGATTCTGGCGACTTGTCGATTGCCAAGTATGCTGCGCTGTAAGCATATTCCGAATATTCGTTCAAATTTGTGATTGTTCCGATTGCGTCACCTTCGAGAGCGACAGCCCAAGTCAAAACTTGGCCTACTTCGCCTGGTAATTCATCATTTATGACTTCAACTGAGTTTTCTCCTTCAACGATACCACTTAATAGATATGTTCCGAGTTCTTCGCCTGTAGTCTGGTCGTAGAATACGATTTCGCCACTTGTAGCATCTTGATTTGCAACAAACGAGAATGTGTAACCGCCTTGGTCTTCCATTTGGGTGACATTTAGGTCATAAGCCATAATAGCTTTGATCTTTGGCTGTTCTGTGCCTTCGGTAGTAAACATGCTGAGCGTATTGTCTTTGTTGAGCAACAAAGTAATGTCGGCATTGTCCACCGTACCGGCAGCCATTGCATAAGTTGCAGCCTGTGCATCAAGTTCGGTATTGGTTGTCTTTACCAATCGTGCGTTTCCAAGGCCGTCGGTAATGTCATAAAGGGCAACTCCGGTGTTGTTACCGTCATTGACAACCGGGATGGCCATCATGCTGTGTTGAGCATATTTGAAATAGTTTGCTCCGTTGGCAGCAACGTTTACAATGTCGGTGCTTAGGGTACCCATGTTTGTCGGAGCTTGGCCGTCGCTTACCAACTGATATTCGGTCGGGTTGGAGAGCGAACCGTCAATGATGAAGCTGTCGTCGTTGCGAGGAGATACCATGAGGCTGTAGTCGTCACCGATTACCAGAGCAGTAATGTTGGTGGCATCTTGGTTCCTCATCGATGCAAGCATTTCACCTCCGCTTACAGAGAATATAAGCAAACGCACTTGTTTAGAGCTACCTGTCGTCTCGGATGTCGTCACTATAGTACATTCGTCGCTGGCTCCCGAAACAGCAAGAGTTTGGCCTGTATTGGCATTGTAGAAGTTGGCACTTAATTGAGAGGTAAACCATTCTTGAGGGTCGCCTGTAGGAGTGTTGTTTTCATCCGTAGCCCACTTATAAACGCGCAATGTACCACGTTGCATTCCTGCAGCAACATAGCTGTCGTCAAATTGAGTCTCTTCCTTGTTGCAAGCAATCAAGACGGTGTCGGCAGTCAATGCAATATCGGATATCGGGAACATTTGGCCTTGGACTCCATTTGTGCTTACTTGGCTTATCAAAGAGTGGTCGCTTGCCTTGAACAAGTATATGTAAGGATTGTTCTCTGCATCGATGGCGAGAGTGTAGACTGTATCGCCACGAACAATTGAACGACGGACAGTTTTGCCTTCAAGTTCGCTTACAGCTTGATCGGCATACACTTTGTTCATATTATAAGTTCCTGCAACTCCAAGATAACTGTCTTGCAACGGGTTGGGGTAGTTTTCATAGATTACTGCAGGAGGCTCATAACCTTCGGCTTCCATATATACCATAGGATATGTAGTGGCATTGGCTGTGACCGTGATGGGTTGCTTGTATTCATCAAACAAAGGCTTGTATCCTTCGGCTGTGATGTCGAGGGAATAGTCGTCGCCCGGTTCGAGGTTTTCAAATACAAAGACGCCATTGTAATTGTTGTCTACGGTATATGTTGCAACTTGTTCGCCACCTTTGTAAAGGGTAACGACTGCGCCGTTGATAGGCAACCACTGGTCGTTGGTTCCCATAGCATAGGTGAACAATGGGTTGTCGATTTTTTCGTGCAAATCTTTTACGGTACCCATTATGTAGCCGATTTTCTCTTCTCCGGCTCCAAAGTAAGCGGCAATGCCTCGAGCATATCGGATACCTTCTTGCCCGCAATAATCAGGATTAAGTGCACGATGGCGAGCGGGTTGGTATGTGTGGAAATAGCCTTCGCTTAAGAATCCCGGAGCTCCGTGCTTTAATACTCCGAGGTACCCATAATATGTTGCTCCTGTTGTCGGGTCAGTTCTCCCTGATTCGCTTCCGTAGAATGACACGTCACCGCGAAGGTTTGGATTTGTCGGGCTGTAATATGTATGAGGGTCTATTTCGTTTGTATAGAACAGCGGCCACATAGTAGATGCCATATCCCAACTTCCGGTGGCATAGTCATTCCCTTCACCGTCTTTCCCTCGGTAAAGGAAAAGAGGATAATTGGTCGATGTGCCTTCGGTGGCTGCATTGGAGTGTACCGAAAGGAACATATCCATATTGTTGGCTTCCACCTCTTCGCATATTTCAGACAGGCTGCGATTGTACTTTTCTTCATCTGGAGCTCCTGCGACATATGGATATGGGCCATTTTTCACACGGGAGTAAAGCACATAGGCTCCCCATGATTCAAGTTTGTTCCCAAGTTTCAAGCATTTCCACAAGTTGGTGTTCGATTCATAAAAGCCACAGGTGTCAGGACGTCCGGTTTCTTGAAGAGCAGGATAAGGAATAGTAGCCATAGGACGATCATCGGGTCCCCAACCACCGTGTCCCGGATTCAAATATATGCGGACGCCGTCAAGATCTTGAGCATTTATTGCACTGCAAGCAAGAAAAGCTGTTGCAGCAAGTAATAATATCTTCTTCATGGCATTTTATTTTATGTTCAGGTTAATAATATATGCTTCTCCCTGTGGAGTAGAAAAAACTATCTTGTCATTGCCGGCCGTATATGGATACATGGCAATAGTAGAGTTATCGGTAAGAATCTGTTGGATACCGTTTAAGTTGGAAGCTATTATTGACGATGAAGTTACTATTTCACCATTGTCTTCATCGCGCATTCCTATGACGATATTGTCGTTATACCATTTTGCGGCACGGATTATTCCTAATGATTTGATGTTATTGCCATCAAGGTCGCAAACGAATGCGCCTACACCTGCAACATAATACAATATCTTAGAACCATCGGGAGAAACTGACGGCCACAAATAGCTGTATTGGGTGCCATTTGGAGAAAGGTTGCGAACTCCCTTGCTGTCGGAAATCATGAGTTGAGTGTCCTTTATGAACAAAGTCGGTTTTGAAGACAAGCTTTGTTTAGGCCCGATTGATTTTACTTGCAACTTGCTGTTGTTTATGGCAACTACAGAGTTGTTGTCGAGATAGAAAGTTTGCAAGTTGCGAGTCGGTTCTATCAACGTATTAGTTTCGCCTGTCAATAGATTTGTACATTTCAAGGCGTTTTGGCGTAACTTCTTTGAAGTGAAGCTTGTTTCACGATAGATAACCGTGTTGCCGTCCGAGGATATTTGAGCATTGAACCCTGCTCCTTGGGCATCGGTTATAGTTGTTGTTTTACCGGTGGCAAGGTCATATTTTGCCAACCCATTGTTTGAAGCACTTGTCAAGAGAATGTATTCTCCTGTCGGACTGATACCTGCAATGACGTTTTCGGAAGATTCTGCGATGTCGATTTTGGAAATCGATTTTACATCGAGAACTTGTGCAAACGTCGTTAAACTCATGCAGATAGATAATGCAAGAAGTACTTTTTTCATACGTTTGTTTAGTTATTAGGTTAATTAATTAGTATTAAAAGTCCTTTTATATAAATAAAAGGGGTGGTATTACATTTATATTTTAGATAACTGTGCAGTATAGGCGCATTTATGATATGCTTGCAAGATCTATGGTATTTATGCAAAAGTAAAGGTAGTATTTTTAAGCCTAAAAATATGTTTAAAATGTAAAAAACATGTTTAATGTCTCGTTGCTTTCCCAAAATTAGTATTTAGGTCAATGGTGCAACATATAAAAACAAGCAGAAGGCTAAACATGCGCCAGCCTTCTGCTTGTAATACATCTTATAGATTAAGAGCTACCGAATTATTTAATCAGATATTGAGAACTTATAGATTTGTTTTCATGAACTCGGTTGATTGTGTCGGCAAATAAGCCTGCTATGCTTAGGATTGTGGCTTTGGGACAATCTTTGGTAAATGGAATGCTATCAGAGAAAATCATTTCGCTCAAGGCGCTGTCCATTATTCTTTGAGAAGCAGGATCGCTCATGATGGCATGCGATGCAAGAGCCCTGACTGATCTTGCGCCATTTTCCATCATCAGGTTGGCTGCTCGGCATATCGTACCTGCGGTATCGACCATGTCGTCCACAAGAATCACGTCTTTATCTTTAACGTCTCCGATAATTGTCATATTTTCTACAACGTTTGCCTTGGCTCGTTGCTTATGGCACAATACAAGAGGTGTGTTCAAATATTTTGCATAAGAATTTGCTCTTTTTGCACCTCCTACGTCGGGAGAAGCTATGACCATGTCTTTCAGCTTGAGTGACTGAATATAAGGAATGAAGCATGATGAAGCATACAGGTGGTCAACGGGAACATTGAAGAAGCCTTGTATCTGGTCGGCATGCAAATCCATTGTAATCAAGCGGTCGATTCCTGCTGTGCTGAGAAGATCGGCAACAAGTTTGGATGCTATTGAAACACGAGGCTTGTCTTTGCGATCTTGACGTGCCCACCCGAAGTAGGGAACAACTGCAATGATTGATTTTGCCGAAGCACGCTTGGCTGCATCAATCATGAGAAGTAATTCCATCAGGTTGTCGCTGTTTGGGAATGTCGATTGGATGAGGTAAACTTCGCAGCCGCGTATCGATTCTTCAAACGATACTTCAAATTCACCATCGGCAAAATGCTGGATGTTCATTTTACCTAATTCCACGCCGAGGTTTTTGCAGATTTGTTCGGCAAGGTACATTGACTTTGTGCCTGAGAAAATCTTAAAAGGAGCTAATGAATTCATATTGTAAAAGGCTTATAAAAATTTCTGCAAATTTAATATATTTTAATGTGTTGTGCCGCTTTTGACATCATTTTTTATGACAGTCACGTCGGTTGATTTACGTATCAACTTCCATATCACTGCATTATGGGCATCAATGTTTGTCTGGAATTTGTTACCGATGTTGAAGATGAAATCTTTTTTGTTGCCCGATAGCAATTCGATTGCAGTATAGTTCCCTTGTATTATATTCAAGCAAGAGAATGCCAGCGAGGGGATTTCTATTGATATGTTGCAAGTGTTGTTGTCGAAGTTTACGGCTATGAGCAAGACTTCTTTTTCGTAGGCGCGTAAATATACATATTGTCTGTGCGGATTCAAATTATTGTAGTTTACATACATCAAATCGAAGAATCCGCCATCGGATATTGCTTTTTCATTGTTGCATAGAGAGAGTATCTGTCGGTATTTGTTGCGTAGTGATATTTCAAATTGAGAAAGATGTTCTCCGTTGCATTTCCCGTTGTTGTACCATCGGCGCAGAGTTGGGATGCTCCAATAATCGAATATCGTGGTGCGTCCGTCACGTCCGCTGTAGCCTTCGGCATCGATAGCTCTTTCGCCAAGTTCTTGCCCTGCATAAATCATCATTGCTCCTTGATTTATTGTGGCACATACCACAAGCGAAGGAATGGCGAGTTCTGCGTTACCGGCATATTCCCAAGAAGCAAAACGTTGCTCGTCGTGGTTTTCAAGGAAATTGAGCATGTGGTTGCTTATTCCGTCTACGGTTTGCCAGCAATTGGTCAATGTAGCGGCCGATGCGTTGTGGCATTGTATGTTGCGCAAAGTATCGTATAGGGTCACTTTGTCATACAGATAGTCAAATTTGCCATTGTATATATAGTCGCGGTATAAGTTGACGTCATATATTTCGGCTATGAATGTTATGTTGGGATATTTTTCTTTTACCATTGGGATGGCCCATTTCCAGAATTGTACAGGAACCATGTGTACCATGTCACAACGAAACGCGTCGATTCCAGTGGATGCCCAAAACCGCATTATGTGAAGCATCTTGAACCAAGTGTCCGGAATCGGGTCGAAATGTTCCGACCAATTACCATAGTCGCGTCCGTAGTTGAGTTTTACGGTTTCATACCAGTCGAAATTAGACGGAAATGCAGTGAAGCAATCGTTGCCTGTGGCTTTTGCCGGAAATTCTATATATTCATCACTCCCTTCACCCAAGAAAACATCGCGTGGTGAAAATTGCTGGCGAGGAATATAATAGAAATTGTTGTTTGCATCAAAATGTTTAGTACGGTCGTCGTTTGCACCGAGATCTTCAATGCCCGACGGCTTGGCGTCGGAACAATATTGACGAGCCACATGATTCGGGACGAAATCTATTATTACTTTCATGCCGGCAGCGTGAGTGCGCTTTATGAGTGCCTCGAATTCCTGCATCCGGTGAGGAACATCTACAGCTATGTCGGGATCGATATCGTAGTAGTCCTTTATGGCATAAGGTGATCCGGCTTTGCCTTTTACGATGTATGGATTATCCCGCTTTATGCCATAGCGAGAGTAATCGGTTGTGGTGGCGTGTTCTATGATTCCGGTGTACCATACATGGGTAACTCCCAGAGAGTGAATTGAAGCCAGTACGCGTTCGGTTATGTCATTCATTTTTCCGCATCCATTCTGTTCTATCGTGCCGAAAGGAACGCAAGAAGAGCACTGGTTGGTAAACAAGCGTGGTAAAAGTTGATAGATTACCGGTTTCATCATGCTTTTGAATTTATGCGTTGTTAAATAAGGTTGTTTATTATGTTATTTTCTTTGAAAACTTTTAATGTTTCACTGTAACCCGACTTTATGATTTCTTTCATCGGTTTTATGTTGAAAATATTGTAGGATGCTATGCCGTCGGTTTGGATAACCACGTCGCACAATCCTATGTCTTTTGCTGCATTGCCCTTTGACATCATATCGTAGGTGCGACTTGCAATGTCGATTATTGTCGATTTGTATTTTGCATGAGGGATAGGACTTACGTTTACACCTATCAGAAAGTCGCATTTGTCCCTAATAGCACCTGCGGGTAGATTTCGCAGTACACCCCCGTCCACATAGTTCGTTCCATTGATTTTTACAGGCTTGAATATTATTGGTATGCTGCAAGAAGCAGCTACGCAATCGGGAATGGGACCGTGGTCGAAAGACGTGGTTCGGCAATTGTCGAGGTCGGTAGCTTCGACTATCGTCGGTATTGGCAGGTCTTCTAAGTTGTTGTAAAGGATTGTTTTTTTTAAGAAATTCTTCAACTTGTTTAGTTTGAAAAATCCGTCTTTCGGGACACTGAGCTCAGTGAGCTCTCCCAAGGATATGTTGCTTACGGTTTTGATGATTTCATCTGGGGAAAGTCCTCCGGAATATAATGTGGCGATTATGCTTCCGGCACTGACACCTGCGATTATGTCGGGTTTGATTCCGAGGGCTTCCAATGCTTTTAATACACCAATATGAGCGAGGCCTCTTGCTCCGCCTCCACTAAGGGCAAGCCCTATTGTCTTCTTTTGTTTATTCTCACCTGTACTTGTCATAGCATGACAAAATTGTTTAGAGCTTTAATTCTAAAAGAATGATTAATGGTGTAGATTGTAGTTGAAATGGATTTGTTCCGTTTTCAACGATTACAAAAGTAAGGAAAATATGTGAATAGATGAAAATTGATGCTGTCAAATATTAATGTATAATTGTAAAAAATGTATAATAAAATGGCAATGGAGAAATGTTTCAAGCCGGGTTTAATTCAGAATGCTTGAATTGAGCATGATATTGTATAGTGCTATTGTCTTGATGGCTTAATACATGATTAGTCTTTTGTGATATTGAAAAAATGATTACCTTTGAATGGTAATAAATATAAAAAATGGAAGGTTGTCAAATGGAAAATGTATTTGAAGAAGATATAAAAAATTGTCTTGATGTGTTGAAGAAAGGTGGCGTAATATTATATCCTACCGATACCATTTGGGGCATAGGTTGTGATGCGACGAACGCCGAAGCAGTGAAGCATGTATATGAATTGAAGCAAAGAGCCGACAACAAGGCCATGATAGTCCTTGTTGACGATGCGTCGCTTCTTGACCGCTACATGCGCGAAGTGCCCGAGATGGCTTATCAATTAATAGAGGTGACCGACAAACCATTGACAATCGTTTATGACGATGCCAAGAACCTTGCTACTAATTTGCTTGGTGACAACAACAGTGTGGGTATTAGGGTGACTACAGAAAGATTTTCTAAAGAATTGTGCCGTCGGTTCAGAAGACCGATAGTTTCTACTTCGGCGAATATAAGCGGCAAGCCATCAGCGGCTAATTTTTCAGAGATATCCCAAGAAATAAAAGATGGGGTTGACTATATCGTAAAGTATAGGCAAGATGACACTGCCGGGCATAAAGCATCGAGCGTGATAATGCTTGGTGTAGACGGTACGATAAAAATATTGCGTCAGTAAGTATAAAACAGTCATTGGCTTGAGAAATGACTAATAGTGTTGTCAGGCAACAGTTGAAATATGCGGTTGGAGATTTCATAACTTCGTCCGCAGGGGTTTTCTTATATAATGTCGTAAGATTCTTTTTGAACCAAGATGCAGTGATGGCACAAGGCTTTAGTTCGTTGTCATCGTATCTTGGAGCCCCAATGGTTGTTGCCGGCCAATTTATATTTCCTGTAGCCATGATGGCGGTATATTGGTTGTCGGGGTATTATAATGAAGTTTTTCGTCGTTCGTTATTACAAGAACTTGTTATTACACTGTTGTCAACGTTTGTCAACATGCTCATTATATTTTTTGTAGCCTTGATAAATGACACTGTGACAGAGCATTATCATAATTACGAGTTGATATTAATCCTTTGGGGAATATTGTTTGTTCTCGTGTATCCTTGCCGGCTTGCCTTAACTGTTGGTGTGAAACGGCGTATTGCAAGGTCGGAGATTGAATTTGAGACTCTTGTGATAGGTTGTAGCGACAGGGCAGTTGAACTTGTTAAGAAGTTAAAAGGCTTGAAGCATCTGTTGGGATATAAGATAATCGGTTATGTGGATAGCGAAAACATGGTGAGTAGAATAAATGACGGTACATTGCCGGTTTATTCAATGAACGAACTTTCAAATGCTTGCAAACATCATGATATTACCGATTTCATAGTTGTTCCGCCACAAGGTTCCGACGCGGCCGGATTGTTTAAGATGCTCAACATGTTATTCCCGTTTAACAAGCCGATAAAGGTTCTACCCGATGAAGCTAATTTGTTGTTGTCGAGAGTCAAGTTGGTTTCTATGTATGATGAGCCCGTAATTGACGTTTCGAGTGGCAACATGTCGAGTTGTGAGACAAATATCAAGCGTTTTGTCGATTGTGTATTGTCGGCATTTGTATTATTGGTCCTATTGCCATTTTTTGCTGTTTTGGCGATATTTATAAAATTCATGAGCAAGGGTCCTGTTATATATAAACAGGAACGGATAGGAAAGCATGGTCGTCCGTTTACCATATATAAATTCAGAACGATGCGTGTGAATGCCGAAAGGGACGGGAAGCCTCGTCTTACGAAAGATGATGACGAGCGCATATACCCATTGGGCAAATTCATGCGTAAATACCGCATTGACGAGTTGCCACAATTTTGGAACGTATTAAAAGGAGATATGTCAATAGTCGGGCCTCGTCCCGAACGGAAATATTTTATTGATCAAATAGTTTCCAAGGCTCCGTATTATACTTTGTTGCATCAAGTGCGTCCCGGTATAACATCGCTTGGCATGGTGAAGTACGGATATGCCAAGAATGTGGATGAAATGATAGAACGATTGAAATTTGACTTGTTGTACATTGAGAACATGTCATTGCTAAATGATTTAAAAATAATAATTTATACAATAAAGACCGTAGTTACTGGAAAGGGTATTTAGTTTGAAATTTTACAATAGCATATATTCAAAAATGGTACATGTAAATGTTTTTTTTGAAAAAGCGAGTTCTTTATACTTGAAATTGCTTATTTGGCGAGAGAAGCATATCAAGGAAAGGAATTTTGTATTGGTTTTGGCATTGATAGTTGGCATCGCGTCAGGATTTGCTGCATTATTGTTAAAGTTTTTGATACATGCGATATCGGATGCATTATTGTCGCATTTTGCCGTAACCGGAGGAAACTACATGTACTTGTTGTGGCCGGTTCTCGGTGTACTTATAACGAGCGTTTTTGTGCGATATGTTATAAGGGACAACATATCACATGGTGTAACCCGTGTCTTATATGCTATTTCACAAAAGAAAAGCCGCTTAAAGCCCCATAATATGTATGCTTCGCTCGTCAGCAGTTCTGTTACTATCGGATTTGGAGGTTCGGTAGGAGCCGAAGGACCTATTGTATATACAGGAGCTGCCATAGGCTCTAATTTGGGTAGTGCATTCAGAATGTCTCCGAGGGTTTTAATGATACTTGTAGGTTGCGGAGCCGCAGCCGGAATTGCAGGTATCTTCAAGGCTCCTATAGCCGGAATGCTTTTCACGATAGAAGTGTTGATGCTTGACCTGACGGCTGTATCCATAATGCCATTGATGCTGTCATCGATAGCGGCAGCTACGGTGGCTTATACGTTTACAGGATATGAGTCGGAATTTTTCTTCTCGCAAAGCGAGGCGTTTACCACAATGCGCATACCATATGCGATAGTTCTCGGTCTGTTATGCGGCTTTGTCTCTTTGTACTTTACAAAAGCGATGAACATGATGGAGCAGATGTTTGGGCGGTTAGGCAATCCTTGGTTGAAGTTTCTTGTAGGTGGAGCCATATTGAGCTTGCTGATATTTCTGTTCCCACCGCTTTACGGAGAAGGGTATGGACCAATAAATTCTTTGCTTAATGGACAATACACTCAAATTTTCGACGGTAGTATTTTTTATGGATACCGTGAAAACGTGTGGATGGTCGTTGTATTCATATTGTTGATTATTCTCACCAAAGTGTTTGCCACGAGTGCCACCAATGGCGGGGGAGGTGTTGGTGGAACTTTTGCTCCGTCTTTGTATGTGGGATGTATGACCGGTTTCTTATTTGCAATGCTTGTGAATACGTTGGGAATATGTGATGGCGGCCTGTCGTTGAAAAATTTTGCTTTAATGGGTATGGCCGGGGTGATGTCGGCAGTTATGCACGCCCCATTGATGGCCATATTCCTAACAGCTGAGATGACGGGAGGATATCAATTGTTCTTGCCTTTGCTGATAGTATCAACCATTTCATACGGTACGATACGTTTGTTTTTGCCGTGGAGTATATATTCAATGCGTCTTGCGCAACGTGGCGAATTATTAACTCATGAAAAAGATAAATCGGTGCTCACCTTGTTGAAAGTTGACAATGTGATAGAGAAAGACTTTTTGCCTGTGCGCCCCGAGATGTCTTTAAAAGAAATGGTTGATGTCATTTCGCATTCCAACAGGAATCTGTTCCCGGTTATTGATAATGACAACAACCTGCTTGGCATAGTTCTTCTCGATGACATACGTAATATAATGTTCCGTCCGGACTTGTATAGGAAATTGAAGGTGAGTAAATTTATGACTACGGCTCCGGCTAAAATAGAAGTGAATGAACCTATGGAAGCTGTAATGAAAAAATTTGACGATACAAATGCATGGAATCTACCTGTGGTTGAAAATGGCAAATACATAGGATTTGTATCTAAATCTAAAATTTTCAATTCTTATCGCAGGGTGTTGAAACACTATACCGATGATTAAAATTGGCGTGAGTTGTTTTTGGACGTAATGATTGTTGAATTATAATTTTTTTGAATAATATGGCATTAAATAAGACAACATTAAGGATAGTTTTTTTCGGAACCCCAGATTTTGCCGTAGAAAGTTTGCGACGGCTTGTAGAAGGAGGGTATAATATAGTTGGGGTCGTGACTATGCCCGACAAAGAAGCAGGTAGGGGACATAAATTGATTCAGTCGCCAGTTAAGCAGTATGCCATCGAGCAAGGATTGAAAGTAATGCAGCCTGAAAAATTAAAATCGCCTGAATTTGTTGACGAATTAAAGTCGCTGCACGCCGACTTGCAAATTGTCATAGCCTTTAGGATGCTGCCGGAGATTGTTTGGAGTATGCCTCCTCTTGGCACGTTCAACCTGCATGCTTCGTTATTGCCAAAGTATCGTGGCGCAGCTCCTATAAATTGGGCTGTGATAAACGGTGAAAAAGAAACAGGGGTGACTACTTTCTTCTTAAAACATGAAATAGACACCGGCGATGTGATAATGCAACATAAAATAGCGATAGAGGAAGATGATAATGTTGGTTCGGTTCATGATAAATTGATGATGCTTGGAGCGTCTACAGTAATAGAAACTGTTGATGCTATCATTGGTGGAAGCCTAAAAACCATATCGCAAACCGATATGTGTGTAGCCTCAGGCATTGAAGCAACGCCTGCTCCTAAAATATTTAAAGAAACGTGTAAGATAGATTGGAATAAGTTGCCACACGATGTGCGGAATTTCGTGAGAGGACTATCACCTTATCCTGCAGCATGGACTGAAATTGAGGATGCACAGGGCAATATACATACGATAAAAATATTTGAGGTAGCAGAATCCAATGTTGAAATAGACGGTAATCCCGGAAAGATATACAGCAACGGACATGGACTTTGGGTAAGGTGCCGCGACAAATCGGTTGAGATTAAATCTTTGCAATTAGCTGGGAAAAAAAGAATGCCGGCCGATGCGTTCTTGAGAGGGTTCAAGCTTAAAGCGTGAATACTTTTGACAGAAATTTTCATGAATTGCATCTTTATTGGCAAATGGGTTGATTTTTAGTTTTTTACATTAAAAATGCTTGTTTGTCTCAAAAAACTATGCCTTGGTTTTAACGCATGGAAGTTTTTTTGTACATTTGCATGTTAGATTTAGTTACGAGTTATGGGCATATTCAGTATTTTCTCAAAGGAAAAAAAAGAAACGCTTGACAAGGGACTGTCGAAAACCAAACAAGGAGTATTTTCGAAATTGACAAGGGCAATTGCAGGAAAATCGAAGATAGATGATGATGTATTGGACAATCTTGAGGAAGTGTTTGTAACATCGGATGTGGGAGTAGACACGACACTTAAAATTCTCGATCGCATCCAAAAACGCGTAGCCAAAGATAAGTATATAAATACTGCGGAATTAAATAGTTTGCTATGTGAGGAAATTACTGACATGCTTGCCGAGAATAATACGGACGTTACAACGGATTTCGTAGTTCCCGAAGACAAGAAGCCTTATGTAATAATGGTGGTTGGCGTTAATGGAGTAGGAAAGACCACTACAATAGGTAAATTAGCATATCAGTTCAAGAAAGCTGGTAATAGTGTAGTACTCGGTGCTGCCGATACATTCCGTGCTGCCGCTGTGGAGCAGCTTGACATTTGGGGCGAACGAGTAGGTGTTCCTGTGGTGAAACAAAAAATGGGGTCAGATCCAGCTTCGGTAGCGTATGACACCCTTGCGTCGGCAAAGGCTAAAAATGCCGATGTTGTCATAATTGACACAGCCGGGCGTTTGCATAATAAAAAGGGCTTGATGGACGAGTTGACAAAAATAAAAAATGTCATGAAACGTGTAGTGCCTGATGCTCCTCATGAAATTCTGCTTGTGCTTGACGGTTCTACGGGACAGAATGCTTTTGAACAAGCAAAACAATTTGTTGCGGCTACCGAGGTGAATGAGTTAGCTATTACCAAACTTGACGGTACGGCAAAAGGCGGAGTCGTAATAGGAATAAGCGACCAATTCAAAATCCCGGTTAAATATATAGGATTGGGAGAAGGTATGGAAGACTTGCAGATATTCAGGAAAGAAGAATTTGTAAAATCTCTTTTCGGGAAATAAAGCAATCTTCTTTTAATATGATTCAGTTCTAAGATATATTTCTAAAATTGCAAAGAAATATATGAGTGTTTTTTGTCCAATGAAGAAGAATAGAATAGATGTAATTACTTTGGGCTGTTCAAAGAATCTGGTCGATTCGGAAAAGTTGTCATACAGATTCAAACAAGCCGGCTATGAAGTACACAATGATTCATCGGAAGTCTGTGGGGAAATAGTTATAATAAATACATGCGGTTTCATTGGCGATGCTAAGCAGGAGTCGATTGATACGATTCTTGAATATGTAGCAGCTAAGCAAGAAGGAAAGATAAAGCACCTTTATGTGATGGGCTGTTTATCGCAACGGTATTTTGAAGATTTAAAAACTGAAATACCGGAAGTAGACGGGTTTTACGGTAAATTTGACTGGGATAAGATTTTAAATGATCTCAATGTGAAAGTACCGTCATCAGTCAAACCGTATGACAGACTATTGACTACTCCGGGACATTATGCTTATTTGAAAATCGCCGAGGGCTGTAATCGTTTCTGTGCGTTCTGTGCCATCCCAATAATAACAGGAAGATTCAAGTCGGTACCTATCGAGGAGTTGGTTGAAGAAACTAAATCGCTTGTGGCAAAGGGTGTTAAAGAGTTTAATGTTATAGCTCAGGATTTGTCGTCTTACGGTGTGGATATATATGGCGAGCCAAGACTTGCCGAACTTGTAGAACGACTCGCCAATATCAACGGTGTGGAATGGATAAGGCTGCATTATGCTTATCCAGCACAATTCCCATATGATGTCTTGCCTGTCATGGCTCGTCACAATAACGTGTGCAAATATCTTGACATTGCCTTGCAACATATTAGTGACAAAGTGCTTTCGCGCATGTTGCGGCATTTCACGAAAGCCGATACCATAGAATTGGTGGAACGATTGAGACGTGAAGTGCCGGGAATACATATACGCACTACGTTGATGGTTGGTTTCCCTGGGGAAGGAGAGCAGGAGTTTGAGGAACTTAAGGAGTTTGTAAAGTGGGCAAGATTTGACCGAATGGGTGCATTTGCTTATTCGGAAGAAGATGACACATACGCTGCTACGCATTATGCCGATAATGTATCTGCTGAAGAGAAGGGTCGAAGGCTCGACGAAATAATGCAGATGCAGGAAGAAATATCTTTGGAATTGAATGAAGAGAAAATAGGAAAGATTTTCAAAGTGATGATTGACAGGGAAGAGGAAGAATATTATGTAGGTCGTACTGAATTCGATTCTCCTGAAGTTGATCCTGAAGTACTTGTGAAGAAAAACAAGGAACTTTCAGTTGGCTCATTTGTCAATGTAAAGATTTCCGAGGCAATGCCGTATGAATTGATAGGAGAGGTTTGCTATGAATAATTGTGATAACAATACTATTCTCGAAGCGATAGAGAAGGCAATAAAACACAAGGCAAGGTTTTATGCTTATCGTATGCCTGGCGATTCGCAATTGAATTTCGGTGCACAGATTATCGACCAGCATACTCCGATGGGATTTATCATATATCCGTTTGTGGAGAAGCTCGATTGCATGCCTTATTATATTTCGGCTCAGTTTGACGCAAGTAAGTTTTTGAAACTTCCCGTGTCATCATTGCCTGTGACATCCTTGCATAAAATAAAAGAACATAGTACGAGCAAAGAAGAGTACATGGCAAATGCAAATAAGTGCATTGCCGACATGCAAGCAGGAATGTTGAAAAAAATAGTGTTGTCGAGAGTGATTGTATCAGAGTATGACGACAGTTTGCGATGGGTGGATATGTTCAAAGGCTTGTTGGATTGTTGCCCAAATTCGTTCGTGTTTGTGTTTAACAGCGAGGCCACCGGGGCATGGATGGGTGCGACTCCTGAGCGGTACTTAAGTTATCACGGAAAGGTGATATCGACAATGGCTCTTGCAGGGACAAGACTTGCAGGAACTGTTGGAGATTGGAGTATGAAAGATATTGAAGAACAGCAGATCGTTGCGGATTATATAGAGAATAAATTTGCCGAAATTAAAATTGAGTATGAAAAATCTCCCTTATATACTCGGCAAGCAGGAAATGTTGAGCATTTATGTAATGACTTTATAGGTAATGTTACATGGCCGTCGCAGGTGGATAACATGCGAAACATGTTGCATCCGACTCCGGCACTTGCCGGAATGCCAGTCAAAGATGCAGTCAAGTATATATGCTCCATAGAATCACACAGCAGACTTTATTATGGGGGATATATCGGGCCTATAGATTTTCGCGGCTATTTTGATTTCTTCGTTAATTTACGTTCCCTTGAATTTGACGGTGAAAAGTATTGCATGTATGTCGGTGGAGGTTTGACCGAGCATTCGATTGCCGAACAGGAGTGGAATGAAACTTGCAATAAGTCGGAATTGCTTCTTAAGTTGTTGAATAAGAAATAAATTTTGTATTTAAGAATACAATATATATGGGTGCTGCCATTATTCAATGGCAGCACTTCATGTCATGCGCGGTAATTGTTTTATTTTTTAATGAATCGTTGGATTGTTTCTCCATTTATGAATGCAATGTAAATGCCCGGAGGAAGATTGGATATGTCTATCGAAATTTTGTGATCGCTACTTGTCGTTTCAATTACGCAAATGCCTGTCAAATCTATGATTTTTACATTCTCTATCGTATTGCTTGAAGAGACAATGGATATGTTATTATAGGCTGGAGACGGATAGATGGTAATCTTGTATTCTTTTGTTGGAGAGTATGCACTGCCGTTGTCTGATGTTATTGAATATGCTGCGTATCCGGCTCCCATACAATATTCATAAATGTTTACATTGTGTTCATTTATTCGTTCTATGGTGAAAAATATTGCACTTGAATTGTTCGCCTCCCGTCCCAGAGAGCCTAAAGGAGCCATGGAAGCTATAGGCGTTCCTCCTGCCGTCATGTCGCGTATTGTGAAACCTCCATTGTAATCGCTACCTGACGGGTGGATGAATATTTCATGGTCCGAAAGCATGAAACATGCGCCGCCAACAGTATTATTGCATGCAGGTGGAGGCAGTTCCGTGTTTTCGTTCAGATAATCTCCAATGTCGTTTCCATTACTGTATTTGTAGTATCCATGTTGCCGCATTTGGTAAATGAAGCAATCTGGGGCTCCCGGTTGCATTGGAATTACATATCCTGTCGTGTTGGCTTGAGTTGATAAAGCTTTAGATAGAATCGTGTTGACATATTTGCCATTGACAATCTTGACAATGTTCACTGTTTGTGTTTTATTCGGGAAAAAATATACATACCCGCCATTTTCTGACATAATGTCGCCAGATGCCGATATGTAGTTGGTTTGCCCATATTCAAATAAAGAGAACGGAATGTCGATACATTCATCTGAGTCGCGAGTGTAGACTCGTAGCATGTATGGTTCTGTTGTTATTCCATCATTCCTTAAAATCAAGTTGCCGGCATCGTCGGTTGTAATTCCATGTGATGGTGTTCCTTGGTAATTGTTCTTTATTTTATTGCCTTTGGCGTCAAATGTTAGTAATGTGGACGTTTCGTAATCATTTACATATAATATTCCATTGCACCAAGTTCCTTGATGACCTGTTTCATATTCGGAATTTCCTGCTGCCGATGGAAAGTCTTCTGGCAGATTGCCGTTTATTTGCGAATATCTGAAAAGAGTGTTTACCGATATTGTCAAAGGGGATATTTGTGCATTTAAAATTACGGGGACGATGGCAAAGGTGGTTGCGAGTGCAAGCAAGTGGAGATGTTGGTTCATTATAGTTGGTTTTAGGTTAACGTGTTAAGTGTCTTTATACAAAGATAGCGAAAGTTGTCGGTAATGCGAAAAAAGTAAGGCCTATTATTTCATATTTATTTCTGTACATGGGGTGTAGGCACTCGATTATGGTAGGAATATCGTAGGAGTGGACATGGGTGCGTGTGGAGAGCCAAGTCGTTGAAAAATTATAATGAATTTTTTGAGGATAAAATTAAATTGCTTAACTTCGCTGTGTAAAAAAACGTTTGGACGTAAAAATCATAAACACAAATATATATGGTAAAGTGAACGAGGTGACACATGGCTGTTATAGACGCATGGCATGGGTCATCTTGGTGTGATTTTGAAGATAAAGCAAAAGAATATTTTTAACACTTTTATTATGGGTAAAGAAAAGAAATTCTTGACGTGCGATGGTAATCAAGCCGCAGCACATGTGAGCTATATGTTCACTGAAGTGGCTGCCATATATCCCATCACGCCGTCATCAACCATGGCAGAACATGTTGACGAATGGGCTGCTGCCGGAAGAAAGAACATCTTTGGTGAAACGGTGTGCGTGCAGGAGATGCAATCTGAAGCCGGTGCAGCCGGTGCAGTTCACGGTTCATTGCAAGCAGGAGCGTTGACCACGACTTACACTGCATCTCAAGGCTTGTTGTTGATGATACCTAATATGTACAAGATTGCAGGTGAATTGTTGCCATGCGTGTTCCATGTTTCGGCTCGTACACTTGCTTCTCATGCATTGTGTATCTTTGGCGACCATCAAGATGTAATGTCAACAAGGCAAACAGGATTTGCCATGTTGTGTGAAGGCTCTGTTCAAGAAGTAATGGATTTGGCCGGTGTTGCACACTTGGCTACTATTAAGTCAAGGGTTCCGTTTGTCAATTTCTTTGATGGATTCCGTACATCTCATGAAATCCAAAAAATAGAAGCGTTGGACAATGAGGATCTTGCTCCGCTTATCGACCAAGAAGCGTTGTCTGAATTCCGTCGTCGTGCAATGAATCCTGACAAGCCTGTAACTCGTGGTACGGCCGAAAACCCTGATGTATTCTTCCAGCATCGCGAATCAAGCAACGAGTATTACAATGCGGTTCCTGCAATTGTTGAGGAATACATGAACAAGATTGCTGAAATCACAGGACGCAAATATGGTTTGTTTGACTACTATGGAGCACCAGATGCCGACCGTGTAATCATTGCAATGGGTTCTGTTACAGAAGCTATCCGTGAAACAATTGATTATTTGACAAGCAAGGGTGAAAAAGTAGGACTTATATCGGTACACTTGTATCGTCCGTTCAGCGCAAAGCATTTCCTTGCTGCAGTTCCTGCTACGGCAAAGCGCATAGCAGTACTCGATCGTACAAAAGAACCGGGTGCAAATGGTGAACCTTTGTATCTTGATGTCGTAGATTGCTTCTATGGTAGCGAAAATGCTCCGTTGATCGTAGGTGGCCGTTACGGACTTGGTTCAAAGGACACTACTCCTGCACAAATTCTTGCAGTATATGAAAATCTTGCATTGCCGACACCGAAGAATAACTTCACACTTGGCATCGTGGATGACGTAACATTTACTTCTCTGCCTCAGAAAGAAGAAATCGCCCTTGGATCAAAGGGTATGTTCCAAGCAAAATTCTATGGTCTTGGTGCTGACGGTACTGTAGGTGCAAACAAGAACTCAGTAAAGATTATTGGAGAAAACACTGACAAATATTGCCAGGCTTATTTCTCTTATGACTCCAAGAAATCGGGTGGTTTCACATGCTCTCACTTGAGATTTGGTGACGAACCAATACACTCTACATATCTTGTTACAACTCCTAATTTCGTTGCATGCCATGTGCAGGCTTATTTGCACATGTATGATGTGACAAGAGGTTTACAAAAGAATGGAACATTCTTGTTGAACACTATTTGGGAGGGTGACGAACTTGTGAAGAACCTTCCTGTAAAGGTGAAAAAATATTTTGCCGACAACAACATAAAAGTTTATTACATCAATGCAACTAAGATTGCACAAGAAATAGGACTTGGCAACAGGACCAATACCATTCTTCAATCAGCATTCTTCCGTATCACAGGTGTAATTCCTGTTGACTTGGCTGTTGAGCAAATGAAGAAATTCATCGTCAAGTCTTATGGCAAGAAGGGTGAAGATGTAGTAAATAAGAACTATGCCGCAGTCGATCGTGGTGGTGAATATAAGGAATTGACCGTAGATCCAGAATGGTCTAATCTCGAACCAGCTGCTCCTGTAGTTGATGACGTTCCAGCTGTTATCAGCGAAGTCGTAAGACCGATTAATGCACAAGACGGTGACTTGCTTCCTGTATCGGCATTTACAGCTAATCCTGATGGTACTTGGGAACCGGGTAGCGCAAAATATGAAAAGCGCGGCGTGTCTGTATTTGTTCCCGAATGGAATCCCGAGAACTGTATACAATGTAACAAGTGTGCATATGTTTGTCCTCATGCAGCCATTCGTCCATTTGTATTTACAGCTGAAGAACTTGAAAAATCTCCGTTCAAGGCAGGAGAAACAATACCTGCAATTGGAAAGACATTCACAGGCATGCAATTTGCTCAAGTTGTTGATGATCTTGACTGCTTGGGTTGCGGAAACTGCGTTGATGTATGTCCGGGCAAGAAGGGAAACAAGGCTCTTGTCATGAAGCCTCTTGAAACAGAAGCCAAGATGCAAGAAAAGTGGGATTACTGCGTGAACAATGTAAGTAGCAAGCAAAATCTTGTAGATGTCAAGGCTAATGTGAAGAATTCTCAATTTGCAACTCCGTTGTTTGAATTCTCTGGTGCATGCTCAGGTTGCGGTGAAACTCCTTATGTGAAATTGATTTCTCAATTGTTTGGTGATCGTGAAATAGTTTCAAATGCTACGGGATGTAGCTCGATTTATTCGGGTTCAGTGCCATCGACTCCTTATACTACAAATGAAAAGGGTCATGGTCCTGCATGGGCTAACTCTTTGTTTGAAGACTTCTGTGAATTTGGTTTGGGTATGTACTTGGCATATGAAAAGATGCGTGCACGCCTTGAATCTAATGTGAAAGAAGCTTTGAACTGCGACAGCACTACCGAAGAATTGAAGGAACTTTACACTCAATGGCTCGAAAACAAGGAAGATGGAGACAAGAGTCGTGAACTTGCCGACAAGATTCTTGCTGCAATTGATGGATGTGATAATGCCATAAGCAAGCAAATAAAGGAATTGGGTCATTATTTGACAAAACGTTCTCACTGGATTATCGGTGGTGATGGAGCTTCCTATGACATCGGTTTCGGAGGTCTTGACCATGTAATAGCTTCGGGCAAGAATGTAAATATCCTTGTTCTTGATACAGAGGTTTATTCTAATACAGGTGGTCAGGCTTCGAAGGCTACTCCGCTTGGTGCAATTGCCAAGTTTGCCGCTTCTGGTAAACGTGTTCGTAAGAAAGACCTTGGTTTGATTGCTTCTACCTACGGATATGTATATTGCGCACAAATTGCAATGGGTGCTGATAATGCTCAGGCTCTTAAGGCAATTCGTGAAGCAGAAGCTTATGATGGACCATCAGTGATAATCGCTTATGCTCCATGTATCAACCATGGATTGAAGGCAGGTATGGGCAAGGCTCAGGCTGAAGAGGCTAAGGCCGTAGAATGCGGATACTGGCACTTGTGGCGTTACAATCCTGAACTTGAAAATGAGGACAAGAACCCATTCACTTTGGACAGTAAAGAACCAAATTGGGATAACTTTGAAGCGTTCTTGAAGGGAGAAGTTCGTTACGCATCTGTAATGAAACAATATCCGAGTGAAGCAGAAGAGTTGTTTGCTGCTGCTAAGAAGAATGCTCAATGGCGTTATAACAATTATCGACGTCTTGCTCGTCAACAATGGGGTCAAAATCCTGATGAAATGAAATAAGAGCTAAAAATTTAATTCTATAGAAAGAGAGCGTTTGTCGAAATAGACAAACGCTCTCTTTTTGGTTTATTCGGTAATAGATTTGAACTCCATTATCATCATATAAATATCAACAAGGGCTAAAATCATGTGGGATGATTATCGTTTCCTTTTATTTCTCCATATTATCTCTATATTTTTCAGCTAAATCGTCGAAGAAATATTGGATTCCATTTTTTTATCTGTTGCAATCAGCATCATTCTTGCGACATCTTTAACGTTACAATCTTATAAGTACATAGCTTCTAACGTAGCACATTTATTCTTAATATTTTCCCTCAACCCTCCCTCGTTCTTTTATCCCAAACAATCGACACAAAGTAATGCGAAATAATCTTCCCTCCCGTGATGTGTAAAATATGCGTTTATACGCTATTATGGAGTGCGCGATAATGACCAGCTTCTCCGGCAGCCATATTGGTTTGTTGTATTGCACAAAGGCAATGATATGTCGCTATTGTTTGTTGTAAAGAACTACACCTTGCAGGATTATGTTAAATCTACCGACCAATTTAAACTTTGAAGTTTCACGTCAAGGTCGCGGAGTTTTTTTGAGTAATTATCAATTTTTTTCCTAAGGTTGCCCACATCCACTGTGCGGACATATTTTATTTCCAACCTGCCGTAACGATTGGTTTCTGTCGCATGTTTCAGGACATCACGCATGACTGATAAACGCAATTTCAGAGTGTCTTTGCGTGCAATCATTTGAGTGAGTGTTTCTCCTTCGTGCATTGTTTGCATGTTGGTGCGGTTAATGCGATACACAATCTCTTCGAGTTGCGAAAGGCATTCATCCAGTTCTTTATACAACTCGTTTACGTCTTCGGCGGGTTCATCGCCTTCTTGTACTTTAGAACTGTCTTTTAACCTGCTTTTCAGTTCGCCGATTCTATTTTGCAAATCGGCGCGCATATTCAACGCTTCTGCCAGTTTCATTGTAATCCTTTATTTCGTTTGATAGCACAAAGTTATGTAGAGGATGTGCCAAACTGAAGCAGATGATAATTTTTGTTTATTACTATTCTGCTGCTTTGAAATTATATACTGGTTTTATTACATTTACAATGCTTACGGTGTCTTGAATGTTACTGATGATTTCCTCTTTCGGCTTGTACACCATTGGCGATTCATCCTTGGTGTCTTCGGTCAGGCATTCACTATAGATACCTTGCATGGACTTCCGGTATTCTTCCATGTTGATGCTTTTGAAGGCTTGGCTTCGGCTCATGATGCGGCCGGCACCGTGTGGGGCTGAGTTGTTCCAGTCCTCATTGCCTTTGCCGATGCAAATTAGTGAGCCATCGCGCATGTTTAATGGGATGATGCACTTTTGTCCCGAATAAGCTGAAATGGCACCTTTGCGTATAATGTTGTCATCTCCGATATAGTTGTGGACGCTTTCAAATGCCAAATCGCTTTGTAGGACTTCTGCGTTGCCTTGCTGCAGGAAGTAATCCATGATAAGGTCGGCAATCAAGTGGCGGTTCAACTTGGCCCAATGTTGGCAAAGTCGCATATCGTGTAGGTAGTCTTCACGGTATGCACCTTCCAGATAGGAAAGATCGGGTGGTATGGTTGGCTTGCGTATCTTGAATGAGTTGTGCAGTTGGCGAATGGCATCTTGCAATTCAGCTTTTCTTCCAGTTTCTTTGTATTCGGCTATCATTCGTTCTTGCTTTTTCATCAGTTCTGCCCATCCCGACTGACACTTTACAGCGAGCTTCTGATAAATCTGCGCCACTTGCTTCCCCAAGTTGCGGCTTCCTGTGTGTATGACGAGATAGGTCATGTTGCTTTCGTTCCTATCAAGCTCGATGAAGTGGTTGCCTCCTCCCAATGATCCGATGGAAAGGTTTAATCGTTTTGAGTCTTTTAATTCTCGATAACAACGCAGTTGCTTGATAATCTCTTTTGCTTCGCGATACACATCCATGTATTTTTGCGGTAGAGGTGTACACTTATTGTCTCTGCAATTACGGCCGGACGGTATGTTGTGAAAAATGAATTCGTGCAAAGCATGATAATCAATGCCTTTCGTACAAATGAATGGCTGTACAAGAATACCACACCCTATGTCCACGCCTACGATATTTGGAATCACCTTGTCGCCCAGATTCCCGGTGAAGCCAATAACGCAACCTGCTCCGGCATGAACGTCGGGCATGATGCGAATTTTGCATTGGCTGAATACATCGATCGACAGCAATTCCTTGATTTGCTCGCTTGCTTTGTCTTCGATATTGTCGGTGTATATTTTTACATTATAATCTTCTATGGTTTTCATTTTCTGATTTATGATAATATTTGTATTTTCAGTTGTTTCTTTTCTTCTTCAACCAATTTGTCCCATAAGTGGGAGCGTTGCAGGTTGGATGCAGGTATATAGTCTTTGTGTCTTTCCAAGAATTCCATGCTGTATAGTTCATTCAGATTATAGGAATCGATGATTTCATTCCAATCCCAATGTTCGGCAAACTGCTCCAATAGTGCATTGGTCATCTCTATACTGGATTTTCTTGATAATTCATGCCAGTTCCAGTAATCTTTGTATTTCTCCAAATTCCCCACTGTGAACAGGTGATCGTTGGAGGAACTTGAAAGTTCATCCCAATTGATTTTATTTTTGAACTTTTCTATCATTGGTACGGTCCAAATTATGTTTTAGTTGCTGGAGATTCCTTTCCACACCACCTTGTCCTTATACTTTTCCAATAATTGTTCAGTCCATGCAAATTCTCTTGAAAGTTCTTCCCATGCAGCTTCTTCCAATACCTTATTCATAAAATCATTGTTCCAATTTTTTGTTGCCATATTACTTTTTGTTTAACGTTTAATATTAATTCTGATGCAAAGTAAAATACATGAGGTGCCAAATTAAGGCGCAACATGAAAAAATATGCAGAAAAAAAGTTGTGCTGTGCCATTATTTTTCATATATTGGAGTGTATTTTTGTATAAAGCAAGTCATATTCGGCAATTTACAGTTTGGAGCGTATTGCTTATGTTGTATAATATAAAAATGATGATGTATGGCAGCAAATTTATTCGGGCGATATGTATGGCTCATAGATACGTTACACAGATATAAACGTTTGACATTTCAAGAAATTAGCAGGCTTTGGCAGGAAAGCGGATTAAGTTGCCTTTGCGTACATTTCACAATCACCAGAAAGCCATTAAGGATATTTTTGACGTATATATAGAGTGTGACAAGAAAGACGGATATAGGTATTATATTGATAAACCAGAACGGTTGGAGGGTAATAATTTGCGCAGTTGGCTGGTAAGTTCCTATGCGACGTTGAATCAGATTCAAGCCGATAACAAACTTGAAGAAAGAATTATTTTCGAGGAGATTCCTTCGGGGCAGACCTGGCTTATGCCCATAGCCGAGGCCATGCGGCGCAACCATGTGTTGAGCATCACGCATCAAGGGTTCGGCAAACAAGAAGCCAGTACATTTGAAATCGAGCCATACTGCCTGAAAGTCGTGAAGCGTCGTTGGTATGTAGTGGCACGCAATTCGTATTATTCAGAGCGAAATAAAGAAAGAGGCATCAAGCCAGCGGATGTCTACCGAGTGTATGCACTCGACCGTATTTCAGATATTCAGGACACGGGCAAGACATTCAAAATGAAGAAGAACTTCGATGTAAATAAATATTTTGAAGGTTGTTGTGGTGTAATCACGTCGGATGAGCATATCCAGCGCATCGTACTTTTGGCATACGGTGGCTTTGCCGACTACCTGCGTACATTGCCTTTGCACGAATCGCAACGAGAGATAGAAGGGGATGACGAGTCCACGCTCTTTGAATATCACTTAAAGCCGACATTCGACTTCTACCAGTTGATTCTCGCCCAAGGTGACCAAGTGGAAGTATTAGAGCCGGAATCCGTGCGTAATGAAATATGTAATTTTGCTAAAAACATGTTGGACTATTACACTTGGAAAGAGGATGATAAACCATGCAAGGGATAAATCTCATAGCCATTGATTTTGAGGCAGCCACAGGCAAACGAGCTTCAATCTGTGAGGCTGGAATCTGTGTTGTGCGTGACGGAGAGATTGTAGAAACCAGTCCGAGGCTCGTCCGTCCGCAAGGAAATAGTTACAGCTATTGGAATATGCAAATACACGGCATTTGGTCGAATGATACCGTCAATTCACCGGAATTTTCGGAAGTATGGACAGAAATCTGCGAATACCTTAAAGGCATCCCTGTACTTGTAGCTCACAATGCCACCTTTGACATCAGCTGTATCCGACACTCGTTGGAACTATACTGTGCATCATGTATTATTTTTCCCTCCGTGTGGAATATAAACTCTATAACTTCGGATGCAACAGTCTGGACTATCTCTGTGACCAGGTCAAGATACCTTACGGGCAGCACCACCGGGCAGGCGATGATGCGGAGATGTGCGCACGGCTGTTTTTGAGGGAAATACAGGATGCAGGAGGTGGCATATTGGAGGAAATGGAGTATTGTAGCAGAAAACTATAAATAGTCGTAATAACAAATATGATTTTTATTTATGATAGGCAGTATTATAGGAGATATTGTAGGTAGTATTTATGAATTTGACAATATCAAGACAAAAGAGTTCCCTTTATTTCAAAATCGACAAGAATATACTGATGACAGCATATTGACATTTGCTACAGCCGACTGGTTGATGAATGGGGGAAAATGTGGAAGTTATTATCTGAAATATGCGTTGGAGAATCCATATCCGATGGGAAGTTATGGAACCAGATTTATACAATGGGTTCACCTTGCCAGTCGAGGTATTATGAAGCCTTATTATAGTTGTGGCAACGGAAGTGCCATGCGTGTTGGCCCTGTTGGTTGGGCATGTTCTTCAAAAGAAGAAGTATTACAAAAAGCAAAAGAATCAGCAGAATGTACTCATAATCACCCTGAAGGAATTAAAGGTGCGCAAGCTACGGCTCTTTGTATCTTTATGGCACGCATGGGCGATGATAAAGATGCAATTCGTAATATCATCACACGCGAATTTGGTTATAACCTTAACATGGCAGTAGACGAAATTCGTAACCGCTACTCATGGAATGGCTTAGATGGGGCAGGTGATGGTGGCACTTGCCAAGATAGTGTGCCGCAAGCTATCGTGTGCGCTCTTGAAGCGAAAAGTTTGGAAGATGCTGTCCGTAACGCCGTATCTATCGGAGGCGATTCTGACACGATTTCCTGCATAGCCGGAAGTATTGCCGAAGCAATGTTTGGCGTTCCACAACTTATACGCAATCAAGCGTTATCCTATCTACCAAAAAAATTCAAGGTATTGATGAATCGCTTTGAAGAAAGATTTGGTATGTTGTAATAATTTTAATTGACAGGAATTGTAGCAAAAGCAACCAAGAGAGGTATGCTTATGGTATATTGCCTTTTCAAAAACAGTATTATGTTATGACTCATTCAGAATTTAAGTCAGCTGCCCGTCGGCATCAAATAAATTTTAAGGTCAATGACCCGGAAATCAATGTTCCTGCAGACAAATTCTATGTCCGTAAACTAAACAGGAATGGTAAAGAATATACGATAAACGAGGAAAGCACCTTGGACAAGAATGATTGTCGTGATTAAAATAAAGACTATCGTATCTTTTTTAGTGGTTTTCGACACGATATTACAAAAGAGATAAACAGGAAAACATTCTCTACGAAAGGGCAAATGGTCACGAATTTATTGAGAAGCGAACATATCCCATATAATATGTTCTTTCCTATGATATATGATAAAAAAGGTGCAGCATGTTTGTTCAATAAAATTACAGGAGATGGAAGGATTGCGGAAGTCAATGAAATTGTGATAGAGTATAACCTTGGAGGACTGAAAGACGGAACCTCGTTTGATGTTTATATCGAATATACAGCGGCAAAACATGGTGGAAAAGGCGGCATCGGCATTGAAGTGAAATATACCGATAAAGAATATCCCATTAAACGTGGCTCCAAAGAATGGCAAGAAACGCATAATGCCATTGGCATTCATCTTGCTGACAATTATCGACTACCAAGTGAACATTGTGGTTGGTTTAAGGAAAAATTTATCGCAGATGTGCCGTTTGACAATCAAAAGAGGTTAACGACACATGTTGTTGCCAACCCTTACCGCCAGATATGGCGCAATCATATTCTTGGTGCGTCTATGATACTCGGATTATGCCCAGACGAGAAAGACGAGTTATCGGAGTTTACCTGTCTGACTGTATATCCACAAGGTAACTGGCATTTTACAGATGCTTTTGTTGGATATGAATCGATGTTGACTTCTTCCGGAAAAGCAACGTTCAAACATATCACATACGAAGAATTATTCCCTATGATAAAAGAATGCATGGACGAATCAAAAATATCTAATCTCACAGAATGGGTAAATTACCTTTACAGACGATATATCATAGCATGAAAATAGTTCATATTTCTGATACGCATAGTTGTCACCGTCGTTTGCAGAACCTGCCCGATGCTGACATCCTTGTGCATTCGGGAGATTTCACCATGAATGGAAGCGAGCGAGAAGCCATTGATTTTATGAATTGGTTTTGCGACCTTCCTTACCTCCACAAGATTTTTATTTGTGGCAATCACGATGCCTGTCTATACGGAGCCAAGATAGACGGGTTGGATGAGAATGTGCATTATATATGTAATTCAGGCGTGGTAATTGAGGGAGTTAAATTCTATGGTGTTCCCATGTTCATGGAAGATTGCATTTCTGACCGTCAGACTCGCAACTATGCAGCCATACCTGCCGACATAGATGTATTAATCACGCATTGTCCGCCCTATGGTATCCTTGATTTTGACGATGGGATAAACTATGGTTCGACTGAGCTTTTAACGAAGGTAAAAGAAATAAAGCTCAAACTACATCTGTTTGGACATATTCATAAACAGCATGGAGTAAGGAATGACGGCTCAACCATTTTCTCAAATGGCGCAATCATGAACGGAGATTACACTAACTTCAATCTTCCGAATTTGATTGAAATATAAAACTAGGTATGCAGATTTCCAAAAGATGAGATGGCTATAATAATCTGTGTCCCGATTGTTTGCTCGTAGAATTATCTAAGTTGTTGTAGGTCATTGGCTGCCGTTGTACAACATATGTACAACACAATTCACATAACTGTTCAACGATTGTACAACATTTGTGTTCATTTTGCACAAAAGAGCGTTTAAATCACTCTAAGCATATAATATAAAATAGGCGGCAAGCTGTGTTTTCAACTGCCTGCCGCCTGCTTTCGTTATAATTTATAACATATCGTCATTTATTCCACTGCTGCCTGCGCCGCTGCTACGCGTGCAATAGGTACACGGAACGGACTGCAAGATACATAATTCATTCCGAGGTGTGCACAGAACTTAACTGAAGAGGGTTCGCCTCCGTGTTCACCGCAGATACCAACCTTTAATTCTGGTTTTGTGGAGCGGCCTTTCTTAGTACCCATTTCAACTAATTGTCCAACACCTTCTTGGTCGAGGACTTCAAATGGGTCGGTCTTTATGATTCCTAATTCTTTGTAGTATTTCAAGAACTTAGGAGCATCGTCACGAGAGTATCCGAATGTCATTTGAGTCAAGTCGTTTGTTCCGAACGAGAAGAAGTCGGCAACTGTTGCTATTTGGTCGGCAACGAGAGCTGCACGAGGAACTTCAATCATTGTTCCAATCTTGTAAGGAACAGTGTCTCCTCTTTCTGCAAATACTTTCTGAGCTGTGCGGTTAATGATATCGGCTTGCATCTGCAATTCTTTGAGAACTCCGACAAGAGGTATCATTATTTCGGGATGTACGTCGATACCTTTTGCCTTTACGTTAAGTGCGGCTTCGATAATTGCACGAGCTTGCATCTCGGTAATTTCAGGATATGTGTTGCCCAAACGGCATCCACGGTGTCCCAACATCGGGTTGAATTCTTCGAGGCTGTCGCATTTGCTCTTTACCTCTTCAATTGTAAGACCCATTTCATTGGCCAATTCTTTTTGAGTGGCTAATTGATGAGGAACGAATTCATGCAAAGGTGGATCCAAGAGGCGGATTGTAACGCCAAAGCCGTCCATAGCTTCAAAGATACCTTCAAAGTCGCTACGTTGCATAGGTAACAATTTAGCCAAAGCGGCACGGCGTCCGGCTTCATCTTTAGCTATGATCATTTCACGCATTGATTTTATGCGGTCGCCTTCAAAGAACATGTGTTCGGTGCGGCAAAGACCGATACCTTTTGCTCCAAATTTTCTTGCAACTGCTGCATCACGAGGAGAGTCGGCATTTGTGCGGACATCCATCTTGGTATATTTTTCAGCAAGGTTCATTATTGCAGCGAAGTCGCCCGATAGTTCGGCATCTACGGTAGAAACCAGACCGTCATAAACATCACCAGTGCTACCATTGATAGAAATCCAGTCTCCTTCTTTGAATACTTTGTCACCCATTGTGACAGTGCGGTTCTTATAGTCGACAATTATTTCTCCTGCACCAGATACACAGCACTTGCCAATACCGCGAGCAACTACCGCAGCATGAGATGTCATTCCACCGCGAGCTGTCAAGATGCCTTGAGCCTTGTTCATGCCTCGAAGGTCTTCGGGAGAAGTTTCCAAACGAACCATGATGACTTTCTTCTTTCTTTCAGCCCAAGCTTCGGCATCATCGGCGAAGAATACGATTTGTCCTGTAGCGGCACCCGGAGAAGCAGGAAGCCCCTTGGCAACTACTTTGGCAGCATTCAAGGCTGCTTTGTCAAATACAGGGTGAAGGAGTTCGTCCAGTTTTTGAGGCTCCATGCGTTTCAAAACAGTCTTTTCGTCAATTATGCCGGCACGCAACAAGTCCATGGCAATTTTAACCATTGCAGCACCTGTGCGTTTGCCGTTACGAGTCTGCAACAACCACAATTTACCGTTTTGGATGGTAAATTCAAGGTCTTGCATATCTTTATAGTGGTCTTCAAGCTTTTGTTGGATTGCGATAAGTTCCTTGGCGCATTCGGGCATTGATTCTTCCAAAGAAGGATATTTTGAAGCACGGACATCTTCTGAGATGCCTTGCAATTTTGCCCATCGGCGAGAACCTTCAAGCGTGATTTGTTGCGGAGTCCTGACACCTGCAACAACATCTTCACCTTGAGCATTGATTAGGTATTCACCATTGAATATGTCCTCACCGGTTGCTGCGTCACGGGTGAAAGCTACACCGGTTGCTGATGTCTCACCCATATTGC
This sequence comes from uncultured Prevotellaceae bacterium, assembly GCA_905207705.1. Classification (GTDB taxonomy): domain Bacteria; phylum Bacteroidota; class Bacteroidia; order Bacteroidales; family Muribaculaceae; genus Avimuribaculum. The sequence continues at coordinate 117,591 of CAJLMA010000002.1, read as the reverse complement.
CATAAACCATTGCTTGAACATTTACGGCCGTTCCCCATTCCTCAGGTATCTGGTTCATTCGGCGATACAATATGGCACGTTCATTCATCCAGCTGTCGAATACGGCACAAATGGCTCCCCAAAGCTGATCCCAAGCACTTTCAGGGAAATTGTGTCCTGTAGATGCAAGTACAGCTTCCTTAAACAGCTTGACAAGTTTCTTTAAATCGTCAACATCGAGTTCAGTGTCAAGTTTGACCCCTTTTTCTTCTTTGACTTTATCCATTACTTCCTCAAACGGGTCAATGTCGGTCTTATTCTTAGGTTTCATACCTAATACGACATCTCCATACATTTGGACAAATCGACGGTAGCTATCCCAAGCGAAACGAGGATTGCCTGACTTCTTGGACAATGCTTCTACTACATGGTCGTTCATGCCAAGGTTGAGTACTGTGTCCATCATACCAGGCATTGAAACTCTGGCTCCTGAACGAACTGATACCAAGAGTGGATTTTCAGCATCGTTGAATTTGTTGCCAGTGAGTTCTTCAATATGGTTAATGGCTTTTTCAACGTCATTTTTGATAGTAGCAACTATTGTGTCCTTGCCTTTTTCATTATATTCAGTGCAGACTTCTGTTGTAATGGTAAAACCCGGAGGGACAGGAACCCCGATGAGGTTCATTTCTGCCAAATTTGCTCCCTTACCTCCGAGAAGATTCTTCATGTCGGCACGGCCTTCAGCTTTGCCGTTTCCGAATGTATAAATTCTTTTCATCAGGAATAAAATTGAAATTTAGTTAATGTATATATAATTTTTTAAGTATATTACTCACGCTTGGTGTTTAGGTCTCGATTATTATTTTGTTACTTGCAAATATATATCAAAAGATTATAAATTAAAAAATATTCCAAGGCAAAACCGTGAAACATGTTTTATAACAATTTTTGTGTGATAGTTACCTGTACATATTATTTCTCTCAGGTTTTGTCTCTCTGCTAATAGGACTGGAATTTATTAAAATTGCAGAATGAATATAGACGGTGCTAAAAAATAAGCCGGTTCATTTTTTCTTATTGAGCTTAACATGCAGTATCTTTGCAACCGTATAATTAAAATAACGATTGTTTTGGCTAAAAAGAAAAAGACATTACCGGTGCTTGAGAACGTAACGATAACAGCAGTTGCCGCTGAAGGTAAAAGCATTGCTAAAGTTGACGAAATGGTTGTGTTCATACCTTTCGGCGTCCCGGGAGACATAGTCAATGTGAAATTGGACAAAAAAAAGAAAAGTTTCGCTGAAGGGCATATAACACAAATTATAACGCCGTCTGAGATAAGAGTCGAACCATTTTGCAGCCATTTTGGCGTGTGCGGTGGGTGCAAGTGGCAACAGTTGCCATACGAATGCCAGCTGCAATGTAAACGTCAACAGGTTGTAGACGCTTTGCAACGCATAGCCAAGGTGAAAATTCCTGAGGTGAATGAAATTTTAGGTTCCAAAGAGATTGTCGGTTACAGGAATAAGTTGGAATTTACATTTTCCAATAAGAGATGGCTTACATTTGAGCAGATAAATAGCGGGGAGACTTTTGACGACATGAATGCATTAGGTTTTCATATTCCCGGAGCATTTGACAAAGTTCTTGATATTGAAAAGTGTTATCTGCAAGATGATATATCCAATAAGATAAGATTGTTCATACGTCGTTATGCCATTGAAAATGGCTATCCTTTCTATAACATAAGACAGCAGGAAGGATTGATGCGCAATATAATCATAAGAGTTGCTTCAACTGGGGAAATAATGTTGATTATCGTATTTGGACAGCCTGAGAACGACAAAATATTTTCATTGCTTGACGCAATTAAAAATGAGTTTGAACAGATAACATCCCTTATGTATGTGGTGAACGAGAAGGTAAATGATACTATAGCTGATCAAAATGTGATTCTATATCATGGCCGTGATTATATAATCGAACAGATGGAAAATCTGCAATTTCGTATAGGTCCGAAATCATTTTATCAAACCAATTCACATCAAGCATACGAATTGTACAAGGTGACACGACGCATGGCTGCCTTAACGGGCAATGAACTCGTATATGACTTATATACCGGTACAGGGACAATAGCAAATTTTGTGGCTGGAAATGCTGCGAAGGTAATAGGTATAGAATATGTTCCAGAAGCAATTGAAGATGCGAAATTGAATTCGGCAGCAAACGGGATAGAAAACACGTTGTTTTATGCAGGAGACATGAAGGATGTATTGACCTCGGAATTTGTTGCAGAGCATGGACGGCCTGATGTCATGATAATCGACCCTCCTCGTGCCGGCATGCATCAAGATGTAGTAAACGTGATTCTTAAAGCAGAGCCAACTCGAATAGTATACGTCAGTTGCAATCCAGCAACCCAAGCCCGGGATTTGGCTTTGCTTGATTGCAAATATGAAGTAATAGAGGTTCAACCGGTGGACATGTTCCCACACACTCAACATGTTGAGAATGTAACGTGTCTTATAAGACGTACAGAGTAATTACTTGTATATATCTGGAATATTAGACAGATTTGAATTATAATATCTTGGATCATTTGTGACATTCTTCCCTACAAAAGGAGGAATGTCATATTTGTAATCACTTGAAGGAATCTCAATCTCAGCAAGTATTAATCCTTCAAGAAATCCTTCGAACATGTCTATTTCCCAATTGTTACCTTTATATGTAACGATATATCGTGTTTTCTCTATCACCGGGCCGATACAAAGAGAGTCCAACATTGATTTTGCATCATCAAGTGGGATAGGGTATTCATATTCTACACGAGTATCTCCGTGAGTTTCCCCTTTGATGGTAATAAAAGCCTTTGTATCTATAATTCTAATCCTGACTGTTCGCTCTTTGTCTTTGCACAGATAGCCTTGCTTAATATTATGACTTTCTGAAGCCAAATCTTTAAAACTTTTATCGTTGACGATATATTTGTGTTCTATTTCTTTTCCCATAAACTTGCATGTTAAAAACATGCGGAAGGCGCATTAAATGAAATACATCTCCGCATATATTTTTTTCTAAAGAAAAGGTTCAGTCGATATAACGTTTTGTCAATTCTGAATAGAAATCGATGCGACGGTCGCGTAAGAAAGGCCACCACCTGCGTACATTCTCAGAGCGCTTAATGTCAATGTTGATAACTTGTTCGACTTCAGAATCGGTAGGAGCTTCGAAAAGCAATTCACCTTGTGGTCCTGCAATAAAGCTTGTGCCCCAAAATTGTATTCCTGCTGTTTGTCCTGAAGGGTCTGCTTCGTATCCGACTCGGTTGACCGTGATTACGGGGATGCCGTTTGCAACAGCGTGTGCCCGTTGGGCAATCATCCAAGCTGAGCGTTGACGTAGCTTCTCATCATCAGTGTCAGAACTTTCCCATCCTATGGCTGTTGGGTATATAAGTAATTCGGCACCTTTCAGCGCCATCAACCGTGCTGCCTCAGGATACCATTGGTCCCAACATACGAGAACTCCTAAACGGCCGACTGATGTTTGGATAGGTTCAAACCCTAAGTCACCAGGGGTGAAATAGAATTTCTCATAATAGGCAGGATCATCAGGAATGTGCATTTTCCTGTATTTACCGGCAATACTACCATCGGTGTCAAATACAACTGCAGTGTTATGATAAAGACCTGCCGCACGTTTTTCGAATAAAGAGGATACCAAGACAATATTGTTTTGACGAGCAACGTCGGCATATTCTTCCGTCTCAGGTCCCGGTATTGATATGGCAAGGTCGAAGCATGACACTGATTCATGCTGGCAAAAATATAAGGAGTCGTGCAATTCTTGCAATACGATGAGTTTTGCACCTTGTGATGCAAGTTTCTCTATCTTTTGTATCAGTCGCTTACGATTGTGGGCAATATTTCTTTCATTATTTTGTTGAATGAGTCCTACGGATAATAAATTCATGCTGTTATATCGTTTAAATTATTCCTTTGATTAATTGCATAGTGATACAATGTAAAGAGCCGTGTTGTTTTATGAGTGCATTGCAATCGATTCCTTTGATATTTTTATCTGGGAATACAGTCTTGATTGTTTCAAGAGCAAGAGCATCATTGTCGTCTTGTCCGTATATAGGGACAAGAACTGATTTATTGGTGATTAAAAAATTTGCGTAGGTTGCTGGCAACCGATAATTATCTTCATCGTATATTGGTCGAGGAAAAGGTAATTTTGCCAATTTAAATTTTTCCCCGTCAGCATTTGTGAATTGTTCAAGCTCTTTTTCCATTGCACGCAACTCCTCATAATGACAGTCATCGTGGTCATTACATCCTACATATAATATAGTGTTGTTGGGACATAGCCGTGCTAAAGTGTCAATGTGGCTGTCGGTGTCGTCACCTTTGAGAAAACCATGATTCAGCCATAATATTTTTCTAGTGCCGAAGTGTGTGGAGAAATATTTTTCAATGTCTTTTTTGTCAAATTCACCGTTTCTGTTTTTGGACAATAGGCATGATGAAGTTGTTAGGATGCATCCGTTGCCATCACTTTCAATTGAACCGCCTTCCAAAACGAAATTAAGATGATTCATTAATTTCGTCTCACCAAATGCTCCTAATTTGCTGAGATTTATATTTATTAAATTGTCTAAATCGGCAGCAAATTTCAATCCCCATGCATTGAATTTGAAATCATATAGAACAGGAAGATCATTGCACAACACAGAGATTGGACCGAAATCACGAGCCCATGTGTCATTTGTCGGAATGGGGTATATTCGCAGTTTTGACTGAGGCAGGTCGGATAATAGCTTCTCTACAACTTCAGGTTCAGGAGAAACTATTATTAACGTCTCATCTTCTACGATTGCTTTAGCAACTTCCTTATAACAAGTTTCTACTTCATCAAGCATATAATTCCAATCGGTTGCTTTGTGTGGCCAAGCAATCAATACGGCCGACTGTTCCTCCCATTCAGCAGGAAGCCTAAAAGTCTGTTCCATCATTAGTGTCTTTATTTAATTTTCATCTTCAAATGAAATGAAAGAATCCCAGATAGATTCTTGAGAGTCGAAAATCTCTTGAATGTATTCTTTATAACCGCTTCGGGGTGAATATCCATTTTCTTCGCACCAATTGTTATAAATTTCTTTTAATGCTGGTTCTTCATTAAGCATACGTTTAAATTCACTTTCGGCAATATCGCTACTCCTGTGCTGTTCTATAAGCGATTGTAGTAGTTTGGCTATATCGGTCATAGTGAGATTCAATTTTAAACTTTTATTTGTCAAAATTACGGAAATAAGATATATTTCTTGAATGAAGTTACAATTTTTTTAAGAAAAATAATGTATAGTTGAAGTATTATTTTTGAATTGAATTAAAAATGTAACCTTTATGTTATATTTGGATGCATTAGTTAACAATAGTTGTGTCTTATGTGCCTATATTTTGCACAATCAGCGGTTACTTTTGTACTAAATTTAAATTTAATAATTATGGAAAATGCAATTGTAATATCAAGAAAAGTCATATCGCGAATGAAAAATATGAGTGATGATGAACGTCGAATAATTTTTGATACTTTTGCTTGTGATGAAATTTTCAAAATAAACCGCAATTACAAATTATCGCCTGTTCAGGAGTTGTTGTATTGTGTTATTAAGGATCTAATATTGCGGGATTCCAAAAAGATAGGTATATGTGAATAAGAAGGCATGTAGTGGTTGAGGTTGTATAATTACAATTTTTCGGCGATGACCATTATCATCTCTTTATCTCCTAATGTAACGCCAAATAGGAACAAATTTCCACCATCGTTAACTTTGAGACGTTTTTTTAATTCTTGAGCTTCTAATTTGAAGTTTCTTACGCCTACGTTTATTTTCGGGTATTTGGCATGAATGGATTTAATGTTCTTGTTACAAAATGGAATGACTTCAATGACTTTAAATCGACGCCCCGGAAAGTCCTTTATTGGCTCGTTGCAGGTGAATAAATGGGTGTTTCGGCCCAATTTAAGCAAAACTCGGTATTCCTGTTGCAACTCGTTGAAAGCACCTGCTTTCATAATGCAACAGTTTGGTTCATATATATAGTCTGTGATTGAATCTGCGTATGTGATGTGGTGTTCTGTAACGGGCCAATTGAAAGAGAGGGATTGAGTGCACGAGTCATTTTCAAAATTGATTGTATGAATTTTCTTGTTGTTGCACTTTTGCGAAAAATTTACCTTGAATAGAAGTTCCTTGCATTCGTTTTTTACGCCAATTATCCATATATCGGATATATTATCAATATCTTTCACTGCTTGAGTAATGTCAATCATTGGAGATGCTTTTATGTATAGGCATTCGGTTACGGCAGATATCTTATCGAGCATGGACAATACGTTTGGCTCGCAACTTTCAAACCCGAATACACGTTTGTCGAGTTTGTCACGACGAGCAGGATCTATGTAAATTGCGTCAAATTTAAGGTCGGCATTAATGACCGTATCAATGTAGTTATAACAATCGTCATTTATAGTAGTGACATTATTTTTGTTGTTTACGGACATGTTATATTTGTGCGCCGATGCTGTATCTTGATTTTTCTCTACAGCAATAAGTTCCTTCACATTTTCTGCAATGTAGAAATCATCTATACCGACACCGGACGTAAGATCCAATACGCTGTTCATTCCTTTGAACAGTGTTGAATGAAATTGGGCTACTGCCTGGCAGGTACATTGCTCGGCCGATAGCGATGATGGGAATAAGAAATGTTCGAGATTGAAAATGTCAGGAAGTTTCTTATATATTTTTTTCCTGCACTCAATTTGCAATACTGCTAATTTAAGGTCAAAATCCAGTTCTGGATGTTTTTTCAGCAACAATTTTGTCGGATCAGCGTTAATATTTTCTCTAATAAAAGAGAAGAAAGCATCTGATATGGAAAAAGGTCTTTTCATAATTCTTAAAACCATTCATTTTTTATTTGTCAAGCTGTATAATCTGTTTTCTTGAGAGAATGAAACAAATCCTTCATCGGCGAGTAGTGATATTACATCGGCTATTTCTTGCTTTGGAAAGGATAGAGTGTCTATGATTTCATTCAGCCTGCAAGGTTTTAATGAAAGCATGTATATTATTCCTTTTATGACATCTTCTTGAGAATGGTTGGTTGAGTTTTTGCGTTTTAAGCAATAATCACAGTGCCCGCATTCTGTTTTTACTTTTTCTCCGAAATAGGAGCGTAGCATTGCTTCTCGGCATTCATCTTCTGAATATGCATATCGTATAATTGCCATTATTCTTGTTTCCATTTTTTCTTTTCGTGTTTCATAAACACTTTTTGGAATCTCCAAGTATTTAGGTTCTTCTCGCGATGTCGTGTAAACAATATATGGAGTGCGTTTGCGTGGAATATAATGTAGGATATGCAATTTAGTGAGTTGCAATAAAGATTCATATATTACGTCTTGTGGCAAGTTGAATCTTTTTGCAATTAATGCTTCATTGATGAATATATAATCAGAAAACAAACCGGTGTAGGAACGCAGCAAAGCTTGTAATACTTTGTCAAGATTGGGATTATCGGAAGGCAGATTGTATAATTCTTCTTTTCGGGCAAGGATTGTCACTCTTGATTGAGTTTCAATTTCTTCCATAAATTCGATATATCCGGCTTGAGTGAGAATTCTAAGTGCATTGTGAGTCGGGATAATAGGATATTTGAATGTCTTGCAGAAAAGATTGAAATTGAAATCGTAAACGTTGTTGTATCCACCACCTAATGGAATGTCGAGAAAATTTCCAACTCGCTCATACACTGTCTTTATGAAATTTTTGTCGGGGAAAGAGTCGCTTATGCGTTTTTTTAATGTAGATTTATCTTTTGAAGAAACCAAAAGCACGACATAAGATTTTTTACCATCCCTTCCGGCTCTTCCTGCTTCTTGATAATATTCCTCTATGGAGTTTGGAATGTCGCTGTGGATGACGATTCTGACATCGGGCTTGTCAATGCCCATGCCAAAAGCATTAGTTGCAACTATTATGCGAGTTTCACCTGATTTCCACTTGTTTTGCTTGTCTGATTTATCCTCGTTGTCAAGGCCTGCATGATAATAGTCGGCCGAAATTCCACGATACATTAATTCTTCGGCTATTTGCTTTGTTTTAACTCGGCTTCTGACGTAAACAATGCCTGACCCGGGAACCTTTTGCAGTATTTGCACCATTTGGGACATTTTGTCTTCTGTATGGCGAACCACATAAACTAAGTTTTCGCGAGCAAAGCTCTTTGCAAACAATTGCCCATTTTTGAATGACAATTTTTCCATGATGTCTTTTACGACATCAGGTGTAGCTGTTGCTGTCAGAGCCAGAATCGGGACATCAGGGAATATTTTTCGTATTGATACGATATTCAAGAATGATGGCCTAAAATCATACCCCCATTGTGATATGCAGTGAGCTTCGTCGACAACGAGCAGCGATAATGGCATGAAGCGTAATTTATCTAAAAATAGGGGAGATGAAAGTCGTTCTGGAGAAATATACAGAAATTTGCATTTACCATAAATACATTTATCAAGAGATTTTTTTATTTCGATTTGTGTTAAGCCAGAGTGGATATATGTAGCTTTTATGCCTTTCTGAATAAGATTGTCGACTTGATCTTTCATTAAAGAAATAAGGGGCGTCACTACAATGGATATTCCATCGTGTAACATGGTAGGAATTTGAAATGTTATTGATTTGCCTCCTCCGGTAGGCATCAGTCCCAATGTGTCATGACCTTCAAGCACTGAATTGATTATTTCGGCTTGAAGGTCACGAAATGACTTGTATCCCCAATATTTATTTAAGATATTAAGAATCGACGAATTTGTCATGTTTCTGATAGACTTGTCCTTATGTCTTTAACAAATAATTGAACAGAAGTATTTCCTTTATGCCTGTTTTCTTCAATTGTATAGCATATTTCAAATGGCTTGTTAGATTTTATGTATTCAAAGTGGCTTGCTTGATTAAATGCTATACCATTGAATACTCTATTGGATGAGCTGTCGATCAATTCAAGTTTGATGTGTTCCAAATTTTTCCCAACCAATTTGCTCGTTCCGTAGTCAAATACATTTTTTGTGACAAATATCGGTTTTTGGTTGCCAGGACCGAATGGATTAAGCAAGCGCAGATAATATAGCAAGTCGGCATTTATTTTGTCGAAACTTATTTCGCAATCTACCGATATCATTTGCGTCAATTGTTCGGGAGTGATGTTGTCTATAACATACTGTTCAAATCTTCGTGTAAATTCGGGAATGTTTTCTTCTTTTAATGATAAACCTACGGCATAGGTGTGCCCTCCGAAATTTTCTAGAAGATCTCGAGTAGATTCAATTGCTTTGTAGATGTCGAATCCTCTTACCGAACGCGACGAACCTGTTGCCAACCCATTGGACAATGTGAGCACGATGGCAGGTTTGTAGTAAAGCTCTGTCAATCGTGATGCGACAATGCCAATTATACCTTTATGCCAATCTTTATTGTAAATTACGATAGGCTTCTTGCTTGTTGCAATGTCTTTGTCGTTTGCAAGGATTGCATTGGCCTCTTCTGTAATGCGCTTGTCGAGTTCTTTGCGGTCTTTGTTGTACTGGTCGATGTTCTTTGCTTTGCGATAGGCGTCGGCTGCATCTTTTGATACTAATAATTCGACAGCCTCGATTCCGGATTGCATTCGTCCAGAAGCATTGATTCGGGGACCGATTTTGAAAATGACATCGCTTATTGTAATCTCCCTGTTCGACAATCCGCATATTTTTATAATGCTGCGAAGTCCGGTATTGGGATTTGAATTCAACCGTTTCAATCCGAAATGTGTCAATATCCTATTTTCCCCAATCAGTGGAACTATATCAGCAGCTATGCTTATGGCTACAAGGTCAAGGAGACTGTCAAGTTCAAACATGTTTGACAATTCATTGCTTATGGCAAATGCATGCATGAATTTATAGCCAACGCCGCATCCCGATAAATGCTTGAAAGGGTATGGGTTATTTTCAAGCTTCGGATTGAGTATGGCCACGGCTTCGGGCAAGACATCATCAGGTACATGGTGGTCACAGATGATAAAATCTATTCCGAGAGATTTGGCATAAGCAATCTCTTCCACAGCCTTTATTCCACAGTCGAGGACTATTACAAGAGATACACCTATGCTTTGAGCATAATCGATACTTTTTTTAGAAATACCATATCCTTCTTCATAACGAGTTGGAATATAGTACTCAATGTTAGAATAATAATTTTGCAGGTACCTGTAAACCAATGCGACCGATGTCGTTCCGTCAACGTCATAGTCTCCATAAATCATGATTTTTTCTTTTGCCCCTATGGCTTTATTAAGCCTGTCTACAGCCTTGTCCATGTCTTGCATGAGGAACGGGTCGTGCAAGTCGGACATTGAGGGATTAAGAAACTTGTCAGCTTCTTCTGTCGATTTGATCCCTCGCAGTACGAGTAACCGACTTATTGCTTGGCAGTTTTTCAAGTGCTTTGCCAAGTCGGCTGCTATGGATGATTGTTCGGATGTAAAGGGTAAGTAATTCCATTTACTTATCATTTATGTTGTCATTTATTTTTCAAATATTAGAATTGCCATTGTCCCCGTACCTTAATAATTGTCTGCCGTTTTTTTGCTCAATGGCAGATACAATAAAAGAATTTGTTCTTGATGAATAGGAACATTGTCGGCAATTCTGTACCTGCGAATACGTCTTTTTCTCTAAATGAGAGTCATTCACATTTAAATAATAAACCGCCTTGTCATGCATAATGGCCACTTTTGTGTATATGCAATGATACTATTATGCAAATAGCGGAAATGTGCAGGTGTGTCGTTTTTTATTATCCTAAAAGTAAGATAGTAAAAAATAGGGAGCTGTTATTCGCGTATTCTTACGCAAATATACGGATTGTTTCACTAAAATGCTACTTTTGTCGTGAATATTTTTTATAATGGAACATGGTGGTGTGATTTGTCTATATGTTTGCAATGTTACAGAAAAAAGCCCCTTCAATCGAGTTGGAATGAAGAGGCTATATGCTGCGTTCTTTAGTTGTGCGTCACATGTATGTCCATTTGAGGGAATGGGAAATTAAGGCCATTCTTGGGGAATTCTTTATAAATCTTCTCATTTACAGAGTAAAATACTGGCCAATAGAATTCAGAACGAGTCCATGCCCTTATTGTGATTATTATGCTGCTGTCGGCAAGAGAACTTAGTGCAACCGTTGGCGAACAGTCTATCTTAGGTCGTAAATATTCGATTTCATTCCTTTGATTAAGCTTTTTCTTTTCTTCAATTTCTTTTTTCAATTTGTACTTGCTTTTTGTCATCCTTTTGAAAAATGATTTATGTGCCTTTGAACTGTCATCCATATTCTCATCCTCGCTATTGCTGTCGGTATTGTTGTCGTTCTTTTCATTGTCGGTGGATGTCCATTTTAATTTGTCGTCTTCTCGATATTTTTCGACAATCCGAGGCTCTGATTTTATTATGTCCAATGCTGTTTTCCGAGCAACATCCATGTCGTCGCCATAAGAAATGGAAATGTTCCATTCAAGCCGGCGATATTCTTCTTTTGAATAATTGTTGATTGTGCCGGTAGACAAGCCTCCATTGGGTATTATGATTGATTTATTGTCTATTGTATTTAGGACTGTGTTGAAAATCTGTATTTCTTTGACAGTGCCTTGGTATCCGCCAAATTCAATAAAATCTCCTATTTTATATGGCTTTATGAATAAAATCAGCACCCCTCCGGCAAAGTTTTGCAAAGTGCCGCTTAAAGCCATACCAATGGCAACGCCAGCCGAAGCAAAAATGGCTATGAACGAGCTGGTTTCAATTCCAAGAATACCTATAACTGACACTATGAGAATAAACAACAATGTTATCTTCACAAGGCTTAGCACAAATGTTGACAACGACTTGTCGAGCTTGTGCTTCAGCATTATAGATTTTACAATGGAGTATATTTTATTAATTATAAGTTTGCCTATGTAAAAAACTATTACTGCAATAAGGATGCGGATGCCTAAGTCTATAGCTCCACTTACAATTTTTTCAATTATTTCGTCGAATGTCATCGAGGACAGTGCAGATTCTTTTGCTTTTAGGACTGTTGAAATAGAGTCGGCATATTCTTTCCCTCCTTCAACAGCTGTTGTAATGTTTGCCATAATGCTATTTAAGCTCATAAGTCAAGTATTTTAATGATTGTATACGTCTTTATACCAATCAAGTGTTGAATAGTATGTTTCGTTTTCTGATGTAGATGTGCCTAATATATATGTTGACAATCCTGAAAAATGCTCTTTATTGATTTCAACATCTACAAATGTGGGTGTGCATGCTTTGTATAAAACGGCATCGTTAAGCAAGTTCTTTAATGTTGCAGATTGAGATTCTGTTGCCAGCAATGATGTGTATTGCAAGAAGTCTACATATATAGGGTCACCGTCATTGTATTTTTGTAATTCGTAAGGATTTATTTCGATGCTTGCAGGCGTGGAATGTATGTTGTGGCATAATTCAGCCATGCCGTGCAGTTTAGAACAATCGGTTAAAGCGATTGTAACAGAGCGGTAATCACCGATTTGGGTGTCATATTCATTGAATGTGTTTTTACATGCTTGGATGAGATTAGGCGTTTTTTCAAAAAAGCATGGTATATTTTGGTCATATGGCATTCCTGTTCCCAATGTTTCGGTAGGACTTGCTATATAATATGACGTTTTGTTTCGTAATTGGTATGCAATTTCTATTGAGCCCATATAGCAGGCATCGGCATAAATGAAGCTAAACATTCCGGATGGAATGGCTTCAGATAATTCTGTAATAGACATTTGGTGTTTACGGTCTTCTCCAAAGTCCATGACATCGATACCAAAATTTGCAGTTGTGGATTTGGTGGAAAGCTCTCTTACCCATCCTGTGGCATGCGACCATAGTACCAGCCCGTAGTCGTCGGCAGGAGCTAAGGACCTTGTGTCAGAAAACACCTCACTCATTCGCTCTATAGATGTAGAATATATACTGGATGTGTATGTTTTCAAAGTTTCTGTTACCGCTTTGCCATTAATGTTTTTAATTTCAATGAGTGCTGGTTCAGAATTGTAAGCGGTGTGGTATATAAGTAGCCGACAATTGGTGTTTCCTATTGATTCGATTGCTGATTCCATTTCATTTATGTCACTTGTGTCGAATCCGAGAGTGCCAAGATCGTTTGTTGCAACCATATAAACCAACACGGTGCGGTGTGTCGAGTCATTGATTTCTGGTTCATCATTGCCAAAGCAAGATGAGAGGGAAATTGACATGGCTATGGTAATAAAAACTAATATGTATTTAAAAGTATCCATGTTTGATTAAAATAATTACAAATTTAATAAAATATCAACAATGGCATTATATTTAAATTTTAATTAGATGTAATTTTGTATTCGTATTCATTTATGGTTCAAACAATGGTAAAATATATCGCAGCATTAACTTTTTTATTGATGGCGAGTTTGTGCGTGCATGCAAGAAATTATTACGAACTCGTTGACTCTGCCGAAGTGTGCATTCAAGAAAAGGAATGGGAAAAAGCCGAAATCTTTATAAAAGAGGCATTAAGGGTTCAGCCTGATAATTTTAATAATTCGTTGCTGCTATCCAATCTTGCTACTGTGCAGCGATATCAAGGGCGGAATGAAGAAGCTTTGAAAAATTATTCCATTGCCTTGTTTATGACTCCAAATGCTGTGACTTTGCTGAAAAACAGGGCTTCGCTTTATCTTGACATGGACAGTATTGATAAGGCTTATATGGATTATGGCAGAGTCCTCGAATTAGATGAGATGGACATAGAAGCCTTATATAATCATGGGGTTCTTGCACTTGAAAAAAAAGAGATGGAAGCAAGTAAAGAGGATTTTGATAAGATAAAGAGGATTAGCCCGAATTCATATTTTGCCTATAATGGTTTGGCCATGTGGAATAAAGCTAATGGCAATTATCCCACTGCAATCAGTTTGTATGGAACGATTATCAAAGAGCGACCATCGGTCAACGCGCTTGCCAATAGGGCAAAATGTCTGCTGGAATTGAAGCAATTAAACAATGCCGATGCCGATATAAAAAATGCATTGACAATGGAACCTACAAATGGATTCCTTTATTTATTGCGTGCAAAATTGAATAAATTAAGGTTCGAAAGTGATGCTGTCCAAAGGGACATAAATCTTGCAAAGCAATATGGTGTGGATGAAAGTGTCATTATGGAGGTCTTGAAGTAACAGCAAATTCATAGAGGTTGTATTTTTAAAATTCATACTTTTAACAGAATATAATTGAATTCTGTATATGCGTGGAAATTAGGGGTGGGTAAGATAAAAAAGTGCAATATTGTTATCAAAGTCGTGTTGCTTTGATTTGTTTTGAAGATGCGCTTTATAAACAACATCAGAAGCCATTTATTTCAGTGATTGTGCCAAGAAAGAAGATGACTTGAATGGAGATATTGAAGACACTATCGCACCACTGTAGGAGTTAGCGAACCGATTCAGTTTGAATGTTATATGTTACGAAGCCATAATATATGGCAACGTTTGTCAGGAATCCCTATTGCAAGATACCCTTGCCCTCTCGTGTTATTTCGTATTCATCGGTAGTGCAGTCGACGATTGTTGAAGGCGTTAAGTCTCCTCTTCCGGCATCGATTATTACATCTACCGCGTTTGTATAATTTTCTGCTATCAGCTCCGGTTCGCAGCCATAATCTCCATCATCATATTTTATTGAAGTAGTCATTATGGGATGCCCCAACTTTTTGACAAGCTCAATGGCTATATTGTTATCCGGGATGCGAATGCCCACTGTTTTACGCTTCTTGAATGCTTTAGGGAGCTGTGACAATGCAGGCAGAATGAATGTAAACGGGCCTGGCAGATTGTTCTTCATTAAAGAAAATACAGCATTGTTTATGCGAGAATATTCGGCAGCTTGACTTATGCTTTCGCATATTATCGAAAGATTTGTTTTCTCTGATTTAATGCCTTTTATTTTGCATATTTCTTCAACAGCATTGTTGTTTAAAGCATCACATCCAAGAGCATATAATGTGTCGGTAGGGTATATTATAAGCCTTCCGTTGTTTAAAGCATCGACAGCCATGTCGATGAAACGTTCATTTGGATTGTCAGGAATGACTCTAAGAAGTTTCATTTGTTATCAAAATTATCCGGGGTAAAAATATATTGTTCAATATCTGATGCTTTTGCGAAACGTTTCATTAAATCGATGCACCATTCCATGGTTTGAGTTAATGGCATTTCTGGAGCAAATGCATTGATGTTAATTTGTACAGTTGTTGTATCGCATGTTATTTTGGTGCGTTCTTCATCACTTGTAGGGGTAGCAATTCCTCCCATTTCATCCCTGTAAATAGGCAGGCCTTCAATGTTGAGCAGCCCACGTCCGATGCCATGAAAATCTTCTTCATGCCGTCCTATACCTAAAATTAATGTATCACCGATGATTTTATCAGCATCCAATCCACTTATTGGATAGCCGCTTTTCATTGATATAAGGTTAATTAAGTCGACAAGAGTGTTTATGCGGTATAGGCCGAGTTTACGTACAACCCGTCGGCATAAAGCCTCACTTGCTACTCTATATCTGTTTGGATCTTTCCCGAGTTGCTTGTACAAAACACGAGTTCCGGCTATTGCCGGGCGTTTATTAATGTCGGGTAATAAATATGTGTTTAATATTTCTTGCTCTGTATGAGTGATGATACTCCATAAGTCATCTGAGGTTGGACAGTTGATAACATTTGCCCTTATCAATCCTATCTGCATTTTGGGACAGATACACAATATATTATTGTCTACTTCTATATTAGGTAACATTTTATTTTAGTCCATTTGATTATTACAAATGTAACAATTTTATTAATTTTACCATTGATAAGCAAGACAAATATAAAGATATGCGTATAGGAATAATTGTAGCGATGGATAAAGAGCTGGCATTGTTGTTGCCGCTGATGGATTGTCATGAAGTAGAGAATAAAATGGGATGCCATTTCCATACCGGAAACATATGTTCTCATGATATAGTTGCAATGGAATGTGGAATAGGGAAAGTAAATGCGGCCATATCAACATTGTTGATGCTTGAGGAATATAAGCCGGATGTTGTGATTAGTACCGGAGTCGCCGGAGCAGCCGATTCAAGCATAAATGTTATGGATATAGTGGTTGCAGATAAAATCGCGTATCACGACGTGTGGTGCGGACCCGGAACAGAATATGGACAAGCAGCAGGGATGCCGATATATTTTACATCAGATGCCGGGATATCGGCACTGTTGCCCGATGAAGGCAATATTCGACATGGCCTGTTGTGTTCGGGTGACACATTTATTGACAGCATAAAAAAAGTGCAAGACATTAAAGTTCATTTTCCTGATGTTTTGGCCGTTGATATGGAATCGGCTGCAATAGCTCATGTATGTGCAAAGAAAAACGTGCCAATGTTTTGCATGCGTGTAATAAGTGATTCTCCCGGGGCCGGTCATAATAATGCAAAACAATATGATGACTTCTGGAGTGAAGCTCCGGAACATACGTTTGAAATAATTAAAAAATTGTTGAACCATATTGAAAATTGAGGAAAAGCAGAATATGGAAAAAATTGATAGTTTTAAAGTTGATCATACACGGTTACTAAGGGGGATCTATACATCAAGAAAAGATTATTTAAAAAATGGTGATGTCGTTACCACGTTTGACATAAGAATGAAAGAACCTAATCGTGAGCCAGCCATAGGTCAGGCTGCATTGCACACGATAGAACATCTTGGAGCTACATTTTTAAGGAATCACAAGGAGTGGGGTAACCGCATCATATATTTTGGCCCTATGGGGTGCTGTACGGGATTTTATTTGTTGCTCGAAGGTGACTTGGCTCCACGGGACATAATAGCCTTGATGAAAGAAATGTTCGCATTTATTGCTGCTTATGATGGTGAAATACCAGGGGCATCGGCCCATGATTGCGGCAATTATATGTTGAACAATTTGCCTATGGCTAATTGGGAGGCTCGAAAATATCTTGTAGAGGTTTTGGAGCACATCTCAGATAACAGTATGATTTATCCGGCTTGATTAGATAAGTCACTTTTAATAAATAAAAAATGACGGTATATCACAAAATATGATAAAACCGTCATTTTTCTTTATTTTACTGCAATTACGCCATTTTTACATGATCGGGGAATAGCAATACCAGTTTTTTCTTATATAAATGGCCTAAAGCCTTTTTGAAATCCTTCTTGCTGCATTCGAAAATGTTTTTTATTTCTTCGGGATCAGACTTGTCGGTCAAATTCATGGTCTTGTTATTGTTCATTAAGTGCAGTAGAATCTTATCGGCAAGTTCCATGATTCGGCGATCAATCCTGTCGCTGAGTGTGACATCTATTTTTTCATCTTCACGTATGTTTTTAATAAATGCCTGCATACGGTCGCCTATATTTATTTCCTTGAATATCTCGTTGGAATAAATTACACCCCAATATGAGTTGTCAATAATGACTTTATATCCTATATCGACTTTTTGCGCTACAAGAATGTCCACTGGGTCTCCTATGTTGTACTTTATAGGGAGATTGTTTAAGAACTTGTTTATTCTGGATGAAGCAACAATGCGGTCGGATGCAATATCCACATACACATATACTATATATGAACGTCCGGTTTCCATTCTTACTTTCTGTTCTCTGAATGGTACAAGTAAATCTTTTGGCAGACCCCAATCCAAGAATGCACCAACCTCATTCACTGCATTTACCCTAAGTAAAGCAAATTCTCCAACTTGCACAACTGGTGTTTGAGTGGTGGCAACTATACGGTCTTCGGAATCTTTATATACAAAAACATTGATGTTATCGCCTATATGCATGTCAGAAGTCACATATTTATTTGGCAATAATATCTCTTCTCCTTTATCGTCAGAAAGATATAGCCCGAAATCTGTTTTCCGGCCTATTCGCAATTCGTTTGGTTTTCCTAATAAAGCCATAATGCCATTAATTATTGTGCTAATTTCGGAATAAAAATTTAATTACGCTAAATTTTTCAATTCAATAATTTTATATTACCTTTATCTCAATAGAAGATTGCAAAATGATATGATTGTCAAACATGCATACATTATTGTCGGCTTGATGTTTTTTGCAAGCATTATAACCTGCTGTCATCATCATAATTCATATACTAATGTTGATGCTGTGGATAGTTTGCTTATTGTCAGTACGTCTCATGATGATTCTGTAGGTTTTAAACATAGCGATAATGGCCAATGTAATGTAAAAGTGCATGTAACTTGCGAATATCCCGAAATTAGAGATACGGATTCGACAGCAGTTGCCATTCAGAACTTGTATATTAATAATGTACTAAATGTGGAGAATGGGAAGTCTGGTAAAATCAATGATGCAATCAAAGAATTATCAGAAATGATAATTTTGCGTTATGGTGAATCTATTGACGAAATAAAATATGACAAATCGGCTGATAAAAGCATAATGAATTATCAGACAAATGTAGACATTAAATCTATATACAATAAGAATGGTCTCGCCTCCTTTTGTCGGCATGAAGTCACGCTAAGGGATGGAATGGAGACCATGAGCGCTCATAATTATTGTAATTTTGATTTGGACAGTTTGAAAAAGATTGAAATATTTGATTTGTTTAAGGAAGATGACCTGCAAGACATCTCAGAGTTGTTAAAAAGGGAATTACTTGTCACGCTTAATGTAAATGATGAAGATTCACTGGTAAATCTTGGTTATTTCAATCTCGATAATATAACCGTTACAGACAATTTTTATTTTGATGAAAATGGTGTCACATGGAATTATGCAATATATGAGATAGCTTGTTACAGTGTTGGCGAAACAAATATAACTCTTTCTTACGAGAAACTTGCACCATATATAAATGACAAGTCCTACTTGTATAAATATTTAAATCGATTAAAATGATAGAAATAATAACAAAATATTTCAAGCATTTAACCCCTAATCAAATAGGACAATTCGAAGCATTAGGAAGGTTATATCCTGAATGGAATGCAAAAATCAATGTCATATCACGAAAGGACATTGATAACTTATATGTAAATCATATACTGCACTCATTAGGAATTGCAAAATTTATTGATTTCAAGAATGGAAGTTCGATACTTGATTTGGGCACAGGAGGCGGATTTCCCGGAATTCCTCTTGCAATAATGTTCCCAAATGTAAGATTTCATTTAGTAGACAGAATTGGCAAGAAGATTAAAGTTGCACAAGATATTGCCGATAAGATTCAACTTGAGAATATTTCATTTCAGCACGGGGACGTGTCTGAGGTAAAAGGTGTTTTTGATTTTGTGGTTAGCCGTGCAGTAATGAATTTGAATGACATGATTCCATTGGTCAGGAAATTGATTTCGCATGATTGCATAAATTCATTGCCTAACGGATTGATTTGCCTAAAAGGTGGTGATTTACAGGACGAAATTAAGAAAGTAAAAAAAGTGTCGCTTATCAATGATTTGAAAGAATATTTTGATGAGCCATATTTTGAGACAAAAAAAGTTCTTTACGTTCAGATATAAGAAATTCCAATGAAAGTTTCCAAGTTGGTATTTAATCCTTTTGAAGAAAATACATATATTTTGTGGGATGAAGGCAGTAAAGATTCCATAGTCATAGATCCAGGCATGTTTGATGATAACGAGCGCCGTCAATTTGACGAATATATGGAGTCGTTGCAACTTAATGTGAATCAAATATTGTTAACCCATTTGCATCTTGATCATGCTGCTTCTGCAAAGTACGTTTCAGAAAGGTATGGGGCTAAAATATGTGCAAACGCTAAGGACGCCCAATTAGGGCTATTGTTATCGCAACAAGCTAAAATGTTCGGGTTTGAATTATCATTACCTTCCGTAGTTATAGATACATATCTGTCGGATGGCGATATGATAGAAGTGGAAAATGAACATATCAGTGTAATCGAGACTCCAGGTCATACACAAGGAGGACTGTCATTTTATGTGAAAGAGTCGAGTATTGTTTTTGTTGGAGATACTTTGTTCATGCAAAGTATCGGAAGAACAGACTTGCCTGGAGGAGATCACATGCAGTTAATGGATAGCATAAAAAATAAGTTGTTTTCTTTGCCCGATGAAACGTTAGTATTATGCGGACATGGCGGAGGAACTACGATAGGCGACGAGAAAAGTTATAATCCTTACATTGTAAATAGCAGATGATTCAATATTTAGAGGGGTTGGACATCGAATTTTTCAGACTTCTGAACGGATGTCACAATAATTTTTTTGACGAATTTTTTTGGCTTGTATCAGGAAAATTTGCATGGATACCAATGATTCTTGCATTGTTGTATGTCAGTTTTAAGAAGCATTGGAAAATAGGTGTCCTGCTAATTATTTGCATAGCCGTAGCAATAACATTGTGCGACCAAATTTCATCAGGGTTGATAAAAGATGCCGTATGCCGGTTAAGGCCGACACGCAACGCATTGCTTGCCGATACTGTACATATAGTAAATGATTACAGGGGCGGAATGTATGGATTTGTCAGCAGTCATGCAGCCAATTCTTTTGGCGTGGCAATGTTGTTATTAATGATATTCAGGAATAAATTTTTTTCGTGGAGTATATTGTTCTGGGCTTTTTTTGTGTCTTACAGCCGTATATATCTTGGCGTGCATTTCCCGGGGGATATAATATGTGGCGGTTTATTGGGAATTGTCCTGGGATGGCTTGTTTCATTGCTATATCTGAAGTTACTACAAATAAAAACTATGGATAACGTTCCAAACAAGCAGTTTACAGATGCAGATGCTCAAATATTATCATATTCTACATTATTTAATTTTTTACTGCTACTTATTATTTCAATTATAATTTACATAATTAAGTAAAAAAGATTTGTTTTTGTTTGGCAGATACAAACAAAAACTCTATATTTATACCATAATAAAAACATCGAATATTTTATAGTATTAACAACTAAAATAGAAAGTATCATGACAAAAACAATTTCTTTTAATGAACTCCGTCGCATCAAAGACAGTCTTCCCGATGGTTCCATGCGTGAAATTGCAGACAAGTTGAATGTAACAGTTCAAACTGTGCGCAACTATTTTGGAGGTACTAATTATGAGTATGGAAAGAATTGTGGACTACACATAGAACCAGGACCTGATGGAGGTATAGTAATTCTTGACGATACGCAAATTTATGATATGGCAATCGATATTCTTGAAAAGAAACAGAATAAAGAATCATAAATTTTGCGTGTTTTTTATATAAGAAATTAAGGCGGGATTATGAGTATATATAATTTCCGCCTTTGTTGTATAGGGATCTACAAATCACATTAATCACCTCATATATGGCAAAACAAGGCAAATTAATCACTGTGGCCATTCATTCTTATGAGAAGGCCGTGATTTTAAAAACATTGTTGGAAAAAGAAGGCATTGAAACAGTTTTGCATAATGTTAATCTTATCCAGCCTGTCATTTCTTCAGGAGTAAGGATAAGGATACATGAAGAAGATCTACCATTAGCTTTGAAGATTATTGAGTCTTCATCTATCATGTCACCAAATCAAGGAGGGAATATGATAGGGCATAGTGTCATGGTGCCCGTCGATTTCTCTGAATATTCACTTAAGGCATGCAAAGTCGGGTTTGAATTTGCAAGTTCCAATAAAAGCGATGTAATTTTATTTCACACTTATTTGGATTCCCAGTATTCAAGTATTTTGCCTTTTGAAAGCGATGAATATGAAGAAGAACCTGAAACTGTCAAGAGCAGGGCAGAACTTGAACGTATTGCCAAGAATAAAATGAATGATTTTAAAGAGGTCGTGTTAAAAAATATCGCAGAAGAAAAATTTCCACAAGCTGATTTTACTTGCATTGTTACCGAAGGTATCCCGGAAAGTGAAATAATAAATTATTCAAAGGAATTGAACCCATCTGTGATAGTCATGGGAACCAGAGGGAAAAACAAAAAGGAAACAGACTTATTGGGCAGCGTGACTGCCGAAGTTCTCGATGCTGGCAAATTTCCGGTTTTCACAGTTCCTGAGAATCTGTCAATTAACAATATAAAAGAGGTAAAGAATGTCGTGTTTTTCAGTAATTTGAATCAACAAGACCTATTGTCATTCGACATATTTTCCAACATCTTTAATTATGAAGGACTTGATGTGACGATAATACCTGTGGTTGAAGGTAAAGGACGAACGGTTGCCGAAAGTCTCGAAGTATTGCTGAATTACTGCAAGAAACATTATCCAATATATAAATTCAAATCGAAATATATGACTGATCCTAATTTCATGGATGATTTTGATATGTTTGTAAAAAAGGAAAATATAGACATGATAGTGATTCCAAATAAGAAAAAGAATATATTTTCCAGGCTGTTCAAGCCAAGTGTGGCACACAAGATGCTGTTTCATTCCGACACGGCTATGCTTGTCGTACCTGTATGATATATTTATTTTGTCCGCAGATAGGATATGTCTTAGCATGACAATTTCAAATAAGTTGGATTGTCCTGGTGATTTTCTGTATCTTTACATTCAAAAAAACTTAATAAGCGCATATGGAAATAAAAAGTGTTACAAACAACGTAATCAAGTATATAATATCCTTGTCTCGAAAAAAACAACGTGAGGAGGAAAAATGTTTTGTTGTTGAAGGCACTAAATGTGTAAGAGATACATGGGATTATTTTAGTTGCAGAATGATTATTGCGACTCGCACTTGGTATGAACAAAATGGCCATAGTGGCCATCTCAATAAGATAATGTTTGCCAATAATCAGCAAATGCAGCGCATGTCCCAGTTGAGTACTGCTTCGGACGTGATAGCTGTTTATAATATGCCCGAGCGTGAAATTGACGCAAATGCAGTAAAAACAAATCTTAATGTTGTGCTTGACAATGTTCAGGATCCAGGGAATCTTGGCACTATACTGAGAATTTGTGATTGGTTTGGCATTCATTATGTTTTTTGTAGTAAAAATACTGTAGATGTGTATAATCATAAAGTTATACAAGCTACTATGGGCGCAATATCGAGAGTAAATGTGATATACTGCGACCTTGAACAGTTGTTTGTCGAATATCCTGACATGCCTGTATATGGAACTTTTCTTGATGGTAAAAACATATATAAAACCGATTTGGACAGTATCGGTTTTGTAATTTTTGGCAATGAAGGTCGGGGAATTTCTCCTCAATTGTCCAAGGTTGTTGACAGTCGTTTGCTGATTCCATCTTTTCCCACAGGAGAAGCAACATCCGAATCTTTGAATGTCGGCATGGCTGCGGCAATAACTATAAGTGAATTTAGAAGGCAGCTGTTGATCAAGAAATAAGTCGTAGATGAAGTCAAAAACTGTATATGTATGTTCCAATTGTGGAGCAGATTCTCCTAAATGGATTGGCAAATGTCCTAATTGTGGTGAATGGAATACATATGTTGAAGAAAAGATTGCAGTAAAATCAAACAAAGCCATTTCACATATTGGGAATAAAGGCGACGGTTCTCAAGTTGCACCCGTAAAGATATCTGAAATAAAGTCGATTGATGAAGTTCGCATTTCTCTGCCAAGCGGAGAATTGAACAGGGTGCTTGGTGGGGGGCTTGTCCCAGGTTCTATTGTCTTGATAGGAGGAGAACCCGGAATCGGCAAGTCAACATTAGTTTTACAAAATGTGTTAAGGATACGGAGTCGGAAAGTGCTGTATGTTTCAGGAGAGGAAAGCGTTCAGCAATTAAAGATGAGAGCCGACAGGATAGGTGGCTATGGTAATGGATGCGAATGTTATATAGTCTGTGAGACTTCTCTTGAATCCATTTTTGAAAGCATCAACAATTGCCGTCCCGACTTGGTGATTATCGATTCAATTCAAACGATTGCGACAGAAAATCTTGAATCGGCTGCCGGGAGCATTGCTCAGGTAAGAGAATGTGCATCGGCGTTATTAAAATTTGCCAAAACAACCAATACTCCTGTAATATTAATAGGCCATATAAATAAAGAAGGGAGTCTTGCAGGCCCCAAAGTCCTTGAGCATATAGTCGATGCAGTTTTACAATTTGAAGGAGACAGGCATTATTTATATAGAATCTTAAGAGCAATAAAAAACAGATTTGGAAGTACATCTGAGATAGGAATCTATGAGATGAAACAGAGTGGTCTGCGAGAGGTTAAAAATCCATCTGAGATGCTCATGTCTCAAAATCTGGAGAATATGGCCGGCGTGTCGATTGGTGTAGCATTGGAAGGCATAAGGCCATTCTTGATAGAAGTGCAGGCTCTTGTGAGTACGGCAGCTTATGGAACTGCACAACGTTCTGTGACCGGATTTGATTCCAAACGCATGAATATGCTTCTTGCCGTCCTTGAGAAACGTGTTGGTTTTAAGTTGGCACAAAAGGATGTTTTTTTAAATATTGCAGGCGGAATAAGAGTCAGCGATCCGGCTCTTGACCTTGCAGTGATTAGTGCGATATTGTCGTCAAATATTGACTCTCCCGTTTTGCGAGAGACTTGTATGTCGGGAGAAGTAGGCCTGTCGGGAGAGATAAGACAGATTACAAGAGTGGAACAACGAATATCGGAAGCAGAAAAGCTTGGGTTCAAAAACATATTGATCCCAAAATATAACGACAAAGGAATAAATCTTGATAAATTCAATATCAAAGTTGTACAAGTTGGAAAGGTGGATGAAGCGTTCAGATATTTGTTTGGTTGAACCTATGTGAGTTGTTAAATTTGTGTTAAAACGATATCGTGGGTTAAACCATAAGGGCTTTTTTTAGTCATAAAGACAAAACAGAAACAAATAAGCTTCAAACAACACTAACTTTTTCTAAGGTTTAATCTATTTACGTTATCCACTGTGAAGTACAGACGTACATAAAAATTTTGATTAGTAAAGTTATTTATAAAAGACCTGCCAAGGAGCAACCCTGGCAGGTTTTTTTATGACATAGATATTTTTTAATTTTGTACAAAGATTTTAATAAGTATGCCAGTAAGAGTTCCTGTCTCTTTGCCTGCAGTAGAGACATTAAAAAATGAAAATATATTTGTGATAGATGAGCAAAGGGCATCTACACAGGACATAAGGCCGTTGAAGATTGCAATACTTAACCTTATGCCGTTAAAAATAATGACCGAAACCGATCTACTGAGACTTTTGTCCAATACTCCACTTCAAATCGAGATAGATTTAATAGAAGTTGACGGTCATGTAAGCAAGAATACTCCAAGGGAGCATATTGAAACGTTTTATAAAAAATTTGACGACATCAAGCATGGGAATTATGATGGATTCATAATTACAGGAGCACCTGTGGAGAAAGTCGACTTTGAGGATGTGGATTATTGGCCACAGTTGACTGAGATTTTCTCGTGGGCAAAGACGCATGTCACGTCTACTCTTTATATATGTTGGGCTGCTCTTGCAGGATTGTATTACCGTTATGGAGTACAGAAACATGTGTTGCAGAATAAAATATCGGGAGTGTTCAAGCATAAAATAAACGATCCAAAGAATCCTATATTCAGAGGATTTGATGATGAATTTTTTGTGCCACACAGTAGATATGGAGAGGTTTTGAAAGAGGACGTTTCAAAGATTCCAGAATTAAAAATAATATCTGAGAGTGACGAAAGCGGCTTGTACATGATAATGGGACGCAATGGCCGTGAGTTTTATATAACAGGGCATTCGGAATATTCACCCATGACACTTGATTTTGAGTACAGACGGGATTTGGAAAAGGGGTTGAATCCTCATATACCAGATAATTATTATCCCGATAATAATCCGTCAAAGAAACCGATAGTGAGATGGCGTTCCCATGCCAATCTGTTGTTTACAAATTGGCTAAATTATTTTGTATATCAAGAAACTCCTTACGATATAAATACAATCAAATAATACAGCAATATATTTGTTCATGTCTTCTGAGATAAAATTGCGAGAAATAGAATTGCTTGCTCCGGCAAGAGATTGCCTTACGGCAATAGAAGCCATTAATTATGGAGCAGATGCCGTATATATCGGAGCTGAGAATTTTGGCGCGAGGAGTGCGGCAGGTAATTCTATCGAAGATATAGCCAAAGTTGTGGATTATGCCCACAAGTTTAACGTGAAAGTATATGTTACAGTAAACACGTTAATTTATAACAATGAATTAAGCTTAGTAGAAAAACTTATAAAGAAACTGTACAGGATAGGAGTTGATGCCCTAATTGTCCAAGACATGGGAATATTGAGAATGGATATTCCTCCCATTGAATTACATGCGAGCACACAATGCGATATAAGGACTCCTGAAAAAGCAGCGTTTTTAGAAGCCGTGGGTTTCTCGCAACTTGTGTTGGCGAGGGAATTGTGTCATGACGAAATAAATGCAATAAGACAGGCAACAAGTGCTAAATTGGAATCTTTTATTCATGGAGCCCTGTGCGTAAGTTATAGCGGTCGTTGCCAAATAAGTGAAGTTCTGAAAAATAGAAGCGCAAATAGGGGAGAATGTGCCCAAATATGCCGATTGCCTTTTGATTTGATTGACTCTCAAGGAAATGTATTAATTGAGAACAAGCACCTGCTGTCACTTAAAGATTTTAATCAAAGCGAGAACATATTGCGACTGTTAAATGCCGGGGTAGATTCGTTCAAGATAGAAGGTAGGCTGAAGGACATAAACTATGTAAGGAATGTCGTTGCGTTTTATCGGCAAAAAATCGATAAAATTATTTTGAACCAACCTGATAGGTTCAAGGCTTCATCTCGTGGCACAGTCAATATAAACTTTATTCCTGATTTACATAAAAGTTTCAATCGGGGATTTACCCAATATTTCTTTGATAAAAAAAATCTGGGCAATGGCAGTAGTATAGCTTCAATAAATACTCCAAAGTCATTGGGGGAAGAAATTGGCCGCGTGGATAATTGCAGGCATAGAACATTGAAAATTTCATCCAATTATGCACTCAATAATGGCGATGGCTTAAGTTTCTTTGATAAAGATGGTAATTATACAGGCTTTAGAATAAATCGTGCTGATGGTAAAATTCTCTCGTTGTCAAAAGATGTCAGCATAGCACGAAATACAATACTGTATAGAACCTTTGACAAACAATTTGAAGATGAATTGAACAAGTCAAATTCTTTGCGTAAAATCAGGGTAGAATTCTTATTATCGGTAAATAAAAACATAGTTTCACTCGAAGCAATAGACGAAAGAGGAAACGATGTGACATGCAGCATTACGACCGAGCATGCTGTGGATAAAGCTAAAACGCCTCAAGATGAGAAGCAACGGGAAACTTTATCAAAAACAGGAAATACTATTTATATTATCAAGAATGTATCCACTGCTGGCGAGTTTTTTATCCCACAATCTGTATTGGCCGATCTTCGTCGCCAAGTGATAGATATGCTTGATGTTTCGCAAAATGCTACTTACAAATTTAATTATCGGAAGCCGGAAGATAAAAAAATTTCATATACTTGCCAAACGCTGAAATATGCTGATAATGTTTCTAATCATCTTGCCGAGCAATTTTATAAGGAACATCATGTGGCTGAAATCGAACCGGCATTGGAGGTTAATAAAGGAAATGTCGATAATAAGATTGTCATGCACACTCGTTATTGTTTGAGACGAGAGTTGGGAGTGTGTAAGAAATATTCTCAGAAGCAACAATTCTCCGACAAGTTGTACTTACGAAGCGGTAATATATTGCTGGCTCTCATATTCGATTGCAAAGAGTGCGAAATGCATATAAATGTTGTAAAGCGTTAACAATCAAATGATTGAAGTGTCTCACAATTCAATGGAAAATTTGTCAGTATCTTTCCATGCCGGGAATTTTTCCTTGAACCTGTCAAGATTGGTCTTGCTCAGTGAATAGTTTAAGAGTGTGCCATTCATATCAGCAATGTTTATAGTAGAAGCATCACATGCAAGTCCTTTATAATCAATTATGGTTGATGTGTTCTCAGAGTAATCCACGCCATTAGGATCCACACCCCTGCGATTGATTCCACAAGTATAGCACTCATTTTCTATTGCTCGAGCGGTAAGCAATGTGTTCCAAGGCAGAAGTCTCACTTTAGGCCAATTTGATATTACAAGCATGACATCATAATTGTTTTTGCTAAAATCGTTCCGACACCATACGGGGAATCGTAAATCATAGCATATTATTATTTTAATGTTCCATCCCCTGAATCGAATAATTGGAGAGAATGTTACGCCTTGATTGAATGTTTCTTTTTCTCCGCCCATTCTGAATAAGTGCCTTTTGTCATAGAATGTCTCATCTCCGTTTGGCTCAATAAAAAATGCTCGATTATATAACTGGCTTGCTGTTTTTGCAAGAAAACTACCACAAATGGCTACATTGTATTTGTCAGCAAATTGTTGGATGGCACTGATTGTTTCTTGTGTATTTCGTTCGGCAAGCTCGACAGCAACTTCTTTGTCGACAATAAAACCTGTAGTAAACATTTCGGGCAATACCAACAAGTCGATTCCATAAGGCATTGCATTAAATGCCTTTTGAACGTAATTGAGGTTTTGTTGCTTGTTGCACCACGCAATATCATATTCAAACAAAGATATATTTAAATTCTTGTCGAGCATATTCTCAATTTATTAAAGGTTATTAGTATATAAGAGCAAGGGAGGTCCGCAATTTTATGTTGTCGGTCCTCCCTCTCTTGTTTGTCTTTTTAAATGGAATGAACGTTTGTTCCCATTATTGCTTATTGGCTTCTTTTTGTTCAGGAGTAAGCAATGCATTCATCTCAACAACGAATTTCTCGACTGTATCCATGAAATTCTTATTTAAAGTCTTATAGTAAGATTTTAAATATTGATTACGAGCCTTTCTTGCAGCCTTTTTGTCGGTAGCTTTTTGATCGTTTTCGTATTTTACTGTGACTTTATCGATTGTACTTACTTGCAATAAAGCCACATTGCAAATTATTTCGTCCAATTTGTCACAATCTATGCCTGCATAATCTGTTTTAGCAAAAAAACATTCACCAGCTACATCTCCACATACGCGCATAATTGCTTTCTTCAGACCTCTTTTACTTGCCATATTGAATCTATTTTATTAATAATTAATTTCGTTACTGCTAAATTAATTATTTGTTATTAAATAAAAAACATTTCAATGGAAAAATGCGGTATTACAAATTCATTCTTGGCTCGTTTCTTCTAATAAATCTTTTGCCAGTAGATATGTCATTTTGACATTGCGCCCAATTTCTTTCTGAGCCAAGTTATTTATGGCTTTGGTATTTGAAAGTCGTCCTATAATCAACAGATTCATGGCGAGACGCAACGATGTATAGCGAAGTATATCTTGTGTCTTGTCATAATATTCCATTACAAGTGATTCGGCAAATGGAAGCCTGCGTAATAATTTGTGGCACAAATTATCGGCAATTTCTGTATTTTCGATTGAGTTTATCCAATTGCATGCGTCTTCAAATTGCATCTCTTCTGGAGGATATACCATGGGAGCTATCATCCTGCTTTCCCGAGACGAAGAATTTGTCCATAAATCAATGGCAACTTCTTTATTAGTTCCAACTTCCTTTGCTATGATTTGCAATTGAGGTATGTTCAGCCCGAATATTACCGGATGAGCATCTCCGGCACGTCTCAGATTGTCGGCAACTATTCCGTTTCGGTAAACGAAAAATTGTTGTTTTATATGCTTTATTGTTTCATTTGGTTCCATACGGCAAATATAATGCTTTATAATAACATAATAAAAATTATTGCAGTTAACAAAACTGTTCCTAACTTTGCAAGAATTCATTTTAAATGAAAGATGAAAAGAATCAAGATATGGATTGAATGTGCAAGATTGCGCACATTACCGGTATCCATAGCCGGTGTTGTTATGGCAATAGGTCTTGCCATATTAAAAGATTGCTTTTATTGGATTCCGGCATTGCTATGCTTTATATTTGCAGTCCTTGCGCAGATTGTGTCTAATTTTGCGAATGAGTATTATGATTATAAGCGAGGCTCTGACAAAAAAGGTCGTGTTGGGCCTCGTCGAGGAGTAACTGAAGGGGACTTATCGCCAAAAACATTGAGGAATGTCACATTCGCAACTCTTTTCCTTACATGCGTCATAGGCTGTGGACTTATCCCTTTTGGAGGCTTATGGCTGATAATAGTAGGCATATTCATTGCCGTATTTGCGCTTGCATACAGCACAGGTCCATATCCATTGTCTTATCATGGTCTTGGAGACATTGCGGTCTTTATATTCTTTGGAATAATACCGGTGAACATGACTTATTATTTGCAATCGGGCATATTTGAATGTCATTCGATTGTTGCATCAATATCAATAGGTTTGATGGGTGTCAATGTCTTGCTGGTTAACAATTATAGGGATGTATATGATGATATGGATGCCGGCAAGAAAACGACTGTTGTAATTTTTGGCAGGAGAATTGCCTCTTTGGCATATTTTCTTAATGGTTGTATTGCAATTGCGGTAATGTTTCCTATTTGGAAAGAAATGCCATTATGGGGACTTGCAATTCCGATTCTTTACTTGGTTTTGCACATAATGATATGGTGCAAATTGATAAAAAAGGAAGGAGCCGCATTGAATCCTTTATTAGGACAAACCGCATGTAATATGTTATTGTTTGCCACGTTATTTTGTTTGGCTATCCTTTTCAAGGGCATCTAATTTTTCGGCATCATTTAAATGATAGTATATGCTTTTGAGGGCATCTGTTATTGCAATATTTTGAGGATTATACTTATATGATTTTTCAAGATAAGGCAAAGCTTCCTTAAAAAGGTTTTTGATTTCTTCATCATCCAGCAATCCTGCTTCTTCTGCTTTTAGGGCTTTATTATAATAGTATCTTCCCATGTCAAAATTACCTCGTATGTGATTAGGATCTATTTCAAGACATTTCTTGAAATATGTATAGGAATTGCTTATATCTCCTGTTTGATTCTCAATGAGTACTCCTTTTAAGTCATAATATTCGGCATTATTTGGATATTCAGCTATCGCCATGTCGATTATCTTAGTGGCATCATCATAATGCTTGTTGGTGATGGCATAATTAAGCATGAATGTTATATAGCGAGAATCATCTTTGCCATATACGGCATAAGCCTGTTTTACAAGAGAGACAAGCAATTCCTCGTTATTGTCGGTTTCAGCACAATTTATGGCAAAATCAAATACGTCCTTTTTATTGTATCCAATTTCAATGGCATCAAGAAAAGAATCCAATGCCTGAGCATTATTTTCGTTCATTTTAGCTGCAACGCCTTTCATATAAGAGTATTTACCTATAATAGAGTCGTTTATTGGGAATTTACTCCGCTTATAATAGTTAAAATAGGGCATTGTGGTGTATATGTCCCATGCTTTATATGCACTGGCATAATTTTTCTGCTTTACATAAAACACTCCACCTGCAAGTCTAAAATCATTAAAATGCTCAAACAGAATTTTGACAATTTTTTTTGAGAATTTTGTTTTTACCTTTGGCTTATTATTTTTGTCATATTTAATATTGCCTTTTTTATCTTTGATAATTACCGAATCAAGTTTTAGTGCTTGTTGCATGTTATCATATCCAATTAACAGTGACGAATACATCAAGTTTTCATCAATATCGCTTTGCCCAATTGATTTCAGTTGCATGCATTTGTCATAAAGCCTGAAATTTGCAATTCCTGCAATGTACCATGCTTCTGCGTCATTTTTTGTCTCTTCATCTTGAAGTGCCGGAGCTATATTGGAAATAGCGTTTTTATAATTATCGATGCTAAGGGACATGTTGTTCAAGTCTTGTTTGACTTGGTCAACAACTCTTTTTTGAGCAAAAAGAGCGTGTGATTGTAATAAAATTGCGAGTAACAAACTTATTATGTTAAGATTCCCTTTCATAGCAAGTATAAATGTGTGTGACTAATTCCCTTAATTGATCAAACTGCCATCCATATATGACACAAAATTAAAAAAAATCTTATTAATATAAAAGCAAGAAAAACCGTACAGGCCTTTCTTGCTTCTAATGTGTCATATCATAAATATCATGCCAACTACAAGTCGATGGCATTATCTATCTTTTCAGGTAGCAATGCAATATCTATAACCTCTTTTATTGTGTTCACATAATGAAATTTCAATCCTTTCAAATATGTGCTCTTAATCTCGTCAATATCTTTTTTATTTTCTTTGCACAAGATTATATCTACGATTCCAGCTCGTTTTGCGGCTAATATTTTTTCTTTTATACCACCTACCGGCAACACTTTGCCTCGCAACGTGATTTCTCCAGTCATGGCTAAATTTGGACGTACTTTCCTTTGAGTGAAGGATGAGACAAGAGAGGTGACCATTGTTACTCCGGCCGACGGCCCGTCTTTAGGAATGGCTCCTTCCGGGACATGTATATGTACGTTGTACTTGTCAAACAGCTCATAATCGATTCCAAATTGCTCGCTGTGAGCTTTGAGATATTGCAATGCTATTATTGCAGATTCTTTCATCACGTCTCCCAAATTACCAGTAAGCGTAAGTTTTTCACCCTTGCCTTTGGATAACGATGATTCGACAAACAAAATTTCACCTCCGACAGCGGTCCATGCCAACCCTGTGACTACGCCGGCAAATTCGTTACCTTCATACTTATCGCGGAAATATTCTTCTGCACCTAAGTATTCTTTTAGATTGTCCAAGGTTATGGTTTGCGGATATTCTTCATTGGATGCTTTCAATCTGGCAATTCTTCTTAAGACTTTGGCAATTGTCTTATCGAGCTGTCTAACCCCCGATTCTCGAGTATATGACTCAATAATTTTAGCAATTGTTGTTTTAGGGAAGTCTATTTCTTTAGGTTCAAATCCATGTTCGACAAGTTGTTTCGGAATAAGGTGCTTTCTTGCAATCTCGATTTTTTCTTCTTGGATATAACCGCTAATTTCGATTATTTCCATTCGGTCAAGAAGCGGTTGTGCCAATTCAGAGAGAGAATTGGCTGTAGCAATGAACAATATCTTTGACAAATCGAAATCAAGATCCACATAATTATCATGAAAATGATTGTTTTGTTCAGGATCGAGTACTTCAAGCAGAGCAGATGATGGATCACCTTTGAAATCTTGACCGATTTTGTCTATTTCGTCAAGCACGAATACCGGATTGGCACTTTCACTTTTTATCAAGCCTTGTATTATGCGTCCCGGCATTGCTCCTATATAAGTACGCCTATGTCCGCGAATTTCAGCTTCATCATGCAATCCGCCCAACGATATTCTTACATATTTTCTGTTAAGCGCATCAGCTATTGATTTCCCCAATGATGTTTTTCCAACACCCGGAGGGCCATATAAGCATATTATTGGAGCTTTCATGTCTCCACGTAATTTCAATACTGCCAAATGCTCCAAAATACGATCTTTGACTTTCTCAAGGCCGTAATGGTCTTTATTTAATTTGGCTTCAACCTTCTTTAAATTGAAATTATCGGTTGTATATTCATTCCATGGAAGGTTCAACAGTGTATCCAGATAGGAATATTGAACTGCATAATCAGGCGATTGAGGATTGATGCGTTCCAACTTTTTAAGTTCCTTGTCAAATGCCTTTTCGGTATCTTCGTCCCATTTCTTTAAATCAGCTCTTTTCTGCAATTCTTCAAAATCATCATCACTCGAATTCCCCAGTTCGTCTTGAATCGTTCTGATTTGCTGTTGTAAGAAATGCTCTCGTTGTTGTTGCGACAAGTCCTCACGAGTCTTAGATTGTATGTCGGCTTTTATTGCCAACAGCTGGGCTTGCTTTGACAATATCGAATACAATTTGTAGGCGCGTTGCTTAAGTTGACGTTCTTCCAGCAATTCTTGTTTTACAGATGGGTCAATAGGGGAGTTTACTGCCAAGAAATTAACTAAATATATAGGGCTGTCGATATTTTTGATAGCAAATGACAATTCTTTGCCATTGTCACCAAGATTTTTCAATATATCAAAAGTCAACTCCTTTATTGATAAGATAAGAGCATCAAATTCCTTGTCGTTTTCATCGGGAAAGATGTCATCAGTCAACTCGATTTTTCCTCTCATGAAAGGTTCTTGGGCCGTTATTTCCTTCAATTGAAAACAAGACCGTCCTTGTAATATCACGTTTGTCGTGTTGTCGGGCAATTCAAGTACTTTGATAATATCTGCTATTACTCCTGTGTGATAAAGTCCATTGAAATCAGGATCTTCCGTTTTTCCATTACGTTGACATACGACACCTATGGGTAGTTTTTTATTTTGAGCCTCGATTACCAAATTCAAGGATTTAGTTCTACCTACAGCAACAGGCAAAGTGATGCCCGGGAATAAAACCATGTTACGCAACGCAAGAATTGGGATGTCATCGCTATTGACTTTCCCTTCTTGTCCATCAGTATCATCGCTTTTTATTTCCGCAAAAATAGGCATTATATGTGGAGCCTCGTCAGTCGGGTCGGTATCAAAATCACTAAAAAAGTTAATCATATTTAATTCTGCAAGTTATTATTTGTTTATGCTGTGCAAATAGAGTGCCAAAAGTACATATTTATTACATTTTGGTACAATTTTCGAGCTCAATAATGTATTAAATAAAATTAAAGGCGTGCATCATTTAATGCACGCCTTTGTTCATCAATAGATTAATTTAAGTTGCCTAAAATTGTTAATTTTTGAAAATAAGCTCGTTGCCATCATAATCGATTGTGATAGGTACGTCCCTGTTTATTTTTTGTGCCAAAATGTCTTTAGACAATTGATTCAATATCAACCGATGTATAACACGTTTGACAGGTCGGGCACCGAATTCAGGGTCATAGCCTTCGGCAGCCAGGTAGGAGAGAGCCTTGTCAGTTACATCCAATTTGACGCCATTACCGGCAAGCATTTTCCTTACACTGTCAATTTGCAATTTCACAATTTGTTTTATTTCACTTTCATTGAGGGGTGTGAACATTATGATTTCGTCGATACGGTTAAGAAACTCTGGACGAA
Organism: uncultured Prevotellaceae bacterium; assembly: GCA_905207705.1. Taxonomy (GTDB): domain Bacteria; phylum Bacteroidota; class Bacteroidia; order Bacteroidales; family Muribaculaceae; genus Avimuribaculum. Next base: position 82,354 of record CAJLMA010000002.1, on the reverse strand, counting down.
CGTTTTTCTTGAGCAATTCAAGAACTTCTGCCTTTGTAGATTCAACTACTTGATTTTTATTCTCAGGCGTCATTTTCTCCATTCGTTCACGAATCAAAGAAGACCCGATGTTGGAAGTCATGATAATAATTGTGTTCTTGAAATTGACAAGACGGCCTTTGTTATCGGTCAAACGTCCATCATCGAGCACTTGCAACAGTATGTTGAATACGTCGGGATGAGCTTTTTCTATTTCATCAAACAGTACAACTGAATAGGGTTTACGTCTGACAGCCTCGGTAAGTTGCCCACCTTCTTCATAACCGACATATCCCGGAGGAGCTCCGACAAGACGAGAAACAGAATATTTCTCTTGATACTCACTCATATCGATACGCGTCATCATGTTCTCGTTGTCGAATAGATATTCTGCCAATGCTTTTGCCAATTCTGTTTTACCTACGCCGGTAGTGCCAAGGAATATGAATGAGCCGATAGGTCTTCGAGGGTCATTAAGTCCAGCACGACTACGTCGCACGGCATCAGCTATTGCCGTAATTGCATCCTCTTGTCCGACAACTCTTTTATGCAACTCGTCTTCCAAATGTAGTAGTTTGTCTTTCTCGCTTTGCACCATTTTCATGACTGGTATGCCTGTCCACCGCGATACGACTCCTGCAATATCCTCTGCGTCGACCTCTTCTTTTATGAGAGCTTTGTCGCCTTGCATATCTTTCAAACGAAGTTGAATATCTTTGTTTTCATCCTCTTTCTCTTTAATTTTAGAATATCGTATTTCGGCAACTTTAGCATAATCTCCGTCACGTTCAGCTTTCTGTGCTTCAAAATTAAGCTGTTCAATGTCAATCTTATTTTGTTGAATCTTATTGATCAACTCTTTTTCTGATTTCCATTTTGCAGTATAATTACGTTCTTGTTCACGCAATTCTGCGAGTTCCTTTTCGATATGCTTTATCTGCTCATTGTCTCCTTCGCGCTTGATTGCCTCACGCTCGATTTCCAATTGAGAGATTTTTCGTGTTATTTCATCGATTACTTGCGGTACGGAGTCAATTTCAAGCCTCAACTTTGCGGCAGCTTCATCAATAAGGTCGATAGCTTTGTCGGGCAAGAATCTGTCGGTGATGTATCGCTCTGACAATTGTACAGCTGCAACAATCGCTTCATCACGCACCCTCACCTTGTGGTGGTTTTCATATCGCTCTTTTAATCCACGCAATATGGCAATGGCGCTTTCTTCATCGGGTTCATCAATCATTACTTTTTGGAAACGACGTTCAAGAGCTTTGTCCTTTTCAAAGTATTTTTGATACTCGTCAAGCGTAGTGGCACCAATACTTCTTAATTCACCGCGAGCCAATGCCGGTTTTAAGATATTGGCTGCATCCATTGCGCCTTCACCCTTGCCGGCACCAACAAGGGTATGGATTTCATCAATAAACAAGATGATATCACCGTCCGATTGTATGACTTCATTTACAATTGCCTTAAGACGTTCTTCAAATTCTCCCTTATATTTTGCCCCGGCCACCAACGCACCCATGTCAAGCGAATATACTTGCTTGCTTTTTAGGTTTTCGGGCACGTCACCACGCACAATACGTTGTGCAAGGCCTTCAGCAATGGCCGTTTTACCAACACCCGGTTCACCAATAAGCATAGGGTTGTTTTTTGTCCTTCGGCTCAATATCTGCAAGACACGTCTTATTTCATCATCACGTCCTATTACAGGGTCGAGTTTGCCTTGTCGAGCTTTTTCATTCAAGTTTATTGCGTATTTGCTAAGAGCGTTATATTGCTCTTCAGCTCCTTGCTCGGTAGCTTTTTTACCCTTTCGTAATTCTTGTATGGCCAAAGAAAGATCTTTTTCATTAACGCCGGCATCTTTCAATATGGTCGATACCGCATTATTGCTTTTGAAAAGCCCCATTAGCATTACCTCAAGGGTAACATATTCGTCTCCATTTTTTTGAGCATAATCGATTGCTTTATCCAAAGCTTCGTTAGAAGCACCGCTCAAGTATGGTTCAGCATTTGAAACTTTAGGAAATGTCGCGATTTCTTTGTTCAATTGCTGGTCTATGAAACTTTCATTAACCGACAATTTTTGAAAGATAAATTTAATGACAGATCCACCTTCGCCCAAAATGCCTTTCATCAAGTGGGCCGGTTCAATGGCTTGATTACCACTGCGCCGCGCTTCGTTCACTGCTTTTTGAATGGCTTCTTGTGATTTGATAGTGAAGTTGTTGAAATTCATAATTTATATTTTTTTATTTTTTATGTTTCATAATCTTGGATTATAAATCCCAAATCGTCATAATAATATGCAATACCTGTGCCATAATATGTAATATTCACATAAATAGGATATTAGGTTTTGACAGAAATTTTGGCAAACATGACATAATTGCCGAGAAACGATTTCATTTATCAAGATTTTGTCGGCAGTTTATGTAAATGATATGTCCTGTTTTTCTGCTTTAGTGACATATTTTATTAATTTTGTATCGAAATATGACATTATGTAATGACACAAGGAACGAAAACATTTGTCAAGGCATTGGTTGCTATATTTGCATCAATATTTTTAATCGGATGTGAATATGATAAAAGTTCAAATGATGGGTATCGTGTGGACTTTTTCACAAATGACACCGTTGACATGAATTCTGTAGGACTGTATGTTTGGGATGATGTATATGGGAAAAACAGATTGCTGCATAATGCCAAGATAGAAGGGAATCATGCCATTTTTACCGGTATAATCGACAGGGATCGAATTGCATATATAAAACCTGACAGTACCAATGGCAAGATCACATATTTTGTCTTGACAAATGACTGCATATGCGTCGATTTAAGGCATAGCATTCCAGTTTTAAAAGGTGGAGAATCTAATGACAAGTATTCAGAATATTTAAAAAAACGACAAGATATAAAACGTAAGATGCAGGGCATATTCTTGAGTTATCTTAAAGCTGCGGCTGATTCTTCTCTGACACTCCTTGATGAAAAAAATGCAGTAAATGATTATAAATATTGGAATGATTCCCTGCAAATTCTGTATTCCGAAGTCTTAAATGACAATATTCTAATAAAAGATATTTTTGTGGCTCAATTTGGGAATGAAGTGGATTCGGCAATCTTCAATCTCAAATAGATTAAATGTAAATAAACATTATGGAAGCGTTAAAGCATGAATGTGGCATTGCAATGATAAGGCTTCGCAAGCCATTGCAATATTACAAAGAGAAATACGGGACATGGTTCTATGGTCTCAACAAGCTGTACTTGTTAATGGAGAAACAACACAACAGGGGTCAGGAAGGTGCCGGATTGGGTTGTATAAAACTCAATGCCAAACCGGGTAATGAATATATATTCAGGGAACGCGCACTTGGGACATCTGCAATACAAGAAATTTTTGCAAATGTGAATGATGCCGTACTTTCGGCATCGAAACATGAAGAAGGTGAGGAGTTGCCGTTTGTAGGCGAGGTATATATGGGGCACTTGCGTTATAGCACTACAGGTCGTTCTGGCATTTCGTATGTACACCCATTCTTGCGGCGAAACAACTGGAGGGCGCGAAACTTAATGCTTTGTGGAAACTTCAACATGACCAACGTTGATGAAATATTTAATGCGATAGTTGAAGAAGGGCAACATCCAAAGATTTATTCTGATACAGTGTTGATTCTTGAGCAACTCGGAAGCTCTCTCGACAACGAACAGCAGAGACTTTATCGAATCTTCCGAGATAAAGGGTACAAGGGAAGGGAACTAACCAAGATTATAGAAAAGAATCTTAATATCCCCAACTTCATAACAGAACCATCAAAATTATGGGATGGAGGTTTTGTTATTTGTGGAGCCGTCGGCAGTGGAGACATATTTGTGTTGCGCGATTCACATGGCATTCGTCCGGCTTTTTATTATTATGATGATGAAATTGTGGTCATAGCCTCAGAGAGACCAGTGATACAGACAACAATGCATCTTGACATGAGTCAAGTGCAAGAATTGCAACCCGGTCATGCAATAATAGTAAACCAAGATGGAGATGTGAATATAACAGACATACTCGGAGAGAATGAAAACGAACGATGCTCTTTTGAAAGAATATATTTCTCTCGAGGAAGTGATGCCGACATCTATGATGAACGTAAAGCCCTCGGTCGAGAAATTGCTCCATATATACTTAAAGCTATTGACAATGATATTGAAAATACCATATTTTCATTCATACCTAATACGGCAGAAGTAGCTTATATAGGATTGATGGAAGGGATGGAAAGGTACTTGAAAGAGCAATTGATTCAAGAGATAATGAAGCTTGACAGGGAATCTTCCGATTTTGAATCTTCTTTACAAAAAATCATGTTTAGCAAGCGTCTAAGATGTGAAAAAATAGCCATTAAAGACATAAAATTGCGTACATTCATCACTGAAGATGCATCACGCAACGACCTTGCTGCGCATGTATATGACGTAACTTATGGTAAAGTAAAAAGAGATGTTGACAACCTGGTGGTCATTGACGACAGTATTGTGAGAGGAACGACCTTAAAACAGTCTATCATAAGCATTCTCGACCGCTTGCATCCCCGTAAGATTATAATTGTATCATCCTCTCCTCAAGTGAGATATCCTGATTATTATGGTATCGATATGTCGAGAATGAGCGAGTTTGCGGCATTCAGAGCTGCAATAAGATTGTTGAAGAAAAGAGGAATGGAAAATATAATTGATGACATATATAAAAAATGCAAGGCACAACAGAACTTGCCAAAGGAGCAAGTTGTAAATTATGTAAGAGAGATATATGCGCCATTTACCGATGAAGATATTTCAAATGAAATAGCCTCTATGCTGACTCCTAATGATACAAACGCAGAAGTTAAAATCATATATCAAACTATCGAAGGCCTTCATAAATCTATACCTAATCATCCTGGCGACTGGTATTTTTCAGGAAATTACCCTACTCCGGGAGGCAATCGCATGGTGAATCTCGCATTCATCAATTACTGTGAAGGTAATCCTGATTTGAGAAGCTAAATAAAATCAAGCCCGGAGCATGTATTCTTTGCTCCGGGCACATATATAACCTTAATACACAATTATTATGTCTATAAAATCATTTTTACTTCCTGTGTTTTTGCTTTTAGCGATTATGCAGGTTAATGCAGAAAGGTTAGTAATATTATCCGATTTGCATGTCGTCCCGGGGAATACAAATGAAGCTAAATTACAAGAAGTCATAGCTGAAGTAAATTCCGGGCAAGAAAATCTTGTAATCGTGTCAGGCGATTTGACAAATGAAGGTAGTGATGAGCAACTTACAAACGTGAAAAGTCTTCTTGACGAGATAAAAAAGCCAACTTTTGTCATTCCTGGTAATCATGAAAACAATTGGAGCCAAAGTGCATGCAAGACATTTGTTGATTTATGGGGCAGCGACAGGTTTGTAACAGAAACCGACAGTCTTGTAATTGTCGGCATAAATTGTGGCCCATATATGAAAATGGGTGACGGACACATAAAACAAGAAGATTTGTTTTGGCTCGACAGCACACTTTCGTCCTATGCTGCTACTGGGAAAAAAGTGTTAAGTGTCTGTCATTATCCTTTAATGGCAGATCTTGATAATTATGCAGACTATATCAAGATATTGGAAAAATATCCTGTCGTGAGCCATGTATGCGGACATTTTCATGCATTCATGCATTATAAAGGTGGAGATATAGACGGCCTGGTATGCAGGGCTCTTGACATGAAAGAAGGGAATTATGGATATTCGATTCTTGATATTGGAAATGATTCGGTCAAATTGTATGATAAGCAGCTTGGAATTGAACCGATATTGAAATTCTCATTCCCGATTAATCATGATATAAAACCATATCATGCAATTGACACGTTTCAAAATCAGTTGCCGGATAATTTTAAAATAGAATTGGTACACAGAGATTCAGCTTCCATATTCACAAGAATTGGCATCGATGAAGAAAACATATATATCGGCAATTCTCTTGGGGATGTCAAGGCAGTAAATAAATCGACTAACAAAGTTAAATGGCAGTATCACACGGAGGCGTCTCTATTTTCACGTCCGGCAGTATCTTCTGATATGGTTATTGTACCGACAGCCGACAAACGCTTGTTGTGGCTTGATAAGAATTCAGGCCGATTGCTGTTCCAATATGAAGCAGCAGGCCCATACGTCGCCGATGGGATAATTTCAGGCAATGTTTTATACCAAGGGGGTTATAAGACGTTTCAAGCCTGGGATATTGCAAATGCGAAATTGCTTTGGAGCAATGATAGCATATTCAATTATTGCCAAGCGGCTCCAACAATAAAAGATGGCTTAATAGCTTTCGGAGCATGGGATACTTATCTACGACTTCTCAATGTCAATTCCGGCAAATTGAAATGGAAATGGAATAATGGGAAAAATGCCAATATGTTGGGACCGGGAAATTGTGTCCCTGTAATGACTTGTGGAAAAGTGATAATAGTTGCCCCAGATCGATACATGACAGCAATTGATATAGCGACCGGCAACCAATTATGGAGGAACAATGACTTTAAATACAGAGAGAGTTTAGGAGTCTCAGAAGACGGCAAAACAGTATATGCCAAGACTATGGACGGTGAAATAGTGGCTGTAAGTGCCGAAAGTGCCGATTTTTCTCTCTTGTGGAAAGTAGATACGGGATTAGGATATGAACATGCTCCATGTATTATATTAGAAAATGATGGAATTATATATGTGGGTTCTCGCAGAGGTATAATGGTGGCAATAGATGCTAAAACTCATAAAGTCCTTTTCTCTTATAGGTTGGGTAACTCGGAATTTAACGGCTGGGAAGTAGATTGTAACGGAGACGTGTACACATCGCTTATTGAGGGTAGCGTGTGGCGTGTAAAAGTTATGAAATAACCGTTAAAATGAATTTTTTAACATTATTGTACCTTTCTGAATGAAGTTTGGGTCTGTCAAAGTAGAATATTTTGACAAAAGAAACTATATTTGTAGGAGGCTTGATACTTTTAGTAACCCAATACATAAGAAAAATGGAAAAGACGACAATCGAAGAATCGGAAATGATTATAAATGATGATGGTAGCATATTTCATCTTCATTTACGCCCCGAGCAACTGAAAGACAATATAATAGTTGTAGGTGATCCCGGTCGGGTAAATATCATATCTTCATTTTTTGATAAGATAGAATTTGAGGTTTCTAACAGGGAATTCCATTCCATAGGAGGGGCTTATAAAGGTAAACAGATACTATGTCTGTCACATGGAATTGGAGGCGACAACATTGATATTGTAGTAAACGAACTCGATGCTCTTGCAAATATAGATTTCTCTACGCGTACGGTAAAAGACTGTTTCAGACAATTAAACATTGTTCGTATAGGTACGTCAGGCGGACTGCAACCAGATATTCCAATAGGGAGTTATGTCATAGCAAACAAAGGCATCGGATTTGATGGAGTACTCAACTTTTATGCCGGAAGGAATGAAGTCTGTGACCTTGATTTTGAGACTAATTTCTGCAAAGAAGTAGGGTGGAATGAATTGTGGGCAAAACCGTATATCGTAGATGCCGACCAGTCGCTTGTGTCAAAAATCGGTGGCAACGATATGATTTTAGGCTGTACAATATCGGCTAACGGATTTTATGGGCCTCAAGGACGAAAATTGAGACTTGAATTGGCTGACCCGATGTTGAATAAAAAAATAGAACAGTTCAGGTATAGAGATTTTAAAATAACCAATTATGAGATGGAAAGCGCAGCTTTACAAGGATTGTGCAAGTTGCTGGGACATAGAGCTATGACAGTGTGTATGATAATAGCAAATCGAATGGCAGGCAATTCCACATCCAATTATAAGACTGCCATGAAAAATCTCATAGAGACTGTCCTTGAAAGAATATGATAACTCTTTAAGATTTATTTCGCCTGTGTTTTCTTGATGCATATTTTTTTGCAAGTTTATAATGAGAGTCGGCTTGTTCCTGCAAGCCGATTTTTTCATATATTAAAGCTAAAATTTTATGTGCATTACAATTGGACGCATCATGTTTCAACACAACATTCATATACTTTAATGCCTGTGCAAGCCTATTGGAGGCAAAACAAATGCGTCCCAATTCATAATTGGCTTTTACATTGTTTTTATCAATTTTAAGAGCATCCGACAAAAGTTGTTCTGCATCAGCCGATGAGTTTCTTAACAGCAATTTAGCTTTTTCTATCATTGCGTCGACACACTCCGGCCATATTGATAAAGCCTTGTCAAAATTGGCTAAAGCCGAGTTTATGGCAATAGTATCTTCATTTCCATCATCATCGGCCAGTGACAAAGATTCGTTGCCAAGCATCACATATTCAAGGGCGAGAGAATGCAAAACCTCACTCTGCTTTTTTATCGTATTCTTACATTTTTCTATTTCATCATTTAATTCATGAAATATCTTGAATTTATATCGGATAAATCTTATCAGCGTAGGATCGGTAAGCCCTTGCATTAATGTTACGGCTTTGGCAAAATCATTTATGCTATCTTTAAAGTTGAGAGTATCAAAATTTTTATTTGCTGTTGTAAGCAAAGCTTTTAGTTGAAAATCCCTTTTAGCTTCTGATATTAACAAGTCGTCATTAAATTTGCGACTGAAATCTTTTACTGCTTGATTTACTATTATATCGCGATTGCGTATTGGGTGGCGCAATGTAATGCCTTGCAACGTGGTGCATCGGGATAATGCGACATAAGTCTGCCCACAAGAAAAGGCGCCCTTTTCCATATCTATTATAACCTTGCTGAACGTCAATCCTTGGCTTTTATGTATGGTCATAGCCCAAGCCAGCCTTATGGGATATTGCATGAAAGTTCCCAATATAGTTTCTTTGATACGTTTTTCTTTATTGTCAAATTCATACTGTATGTTTTCCCACTGTTCACGTTCTATTACATGCTTGTCTCCGTTTTCAAGTTCGACAGTAATCATGTTTTCTTTAATATCTGAAATTTTGGCAAGTGAGCCATTGTACCAACGATTTTCTTTGTCGTTCCGTATGAATACGACCTGTGCTCCTTTTTTCAAAGTAAGTTCAAGTGATGTTGGCAAGTTGGAAACAGGGAATGTTCCATCGATAATACCGGTATATGTATATTCATCAGATACAAGTTCACGGAGTCGTTGCTCATTTATATAATCAACCGTATCTTTTCGCGAGGCTAAAGTCATTACAAAATCATCGTTTGAAAGCTCTGACGAAGATACTCTGCTATTTATTATTTGTATGTCTTGAGTTGATACACTGTTAGTCCTCACACGATCAAGTAAATTCACGAAATAGGTATCTTTTTGCCGATAAGTTTTTCGTAGCTCAATTGGCACCAAATGAGTTTTTGAAAAAACATTGGCATTGAAAAAGAAGAAATTGTCATAATAAAGTTTTAGTATATCTCTGAAATCGGATGTGATAACGGGTTCCAACTGGAATATGTCCCCGACAAACAACAATTGCTTTCCGCCGAAAGGTTCTCGGTTGTTGCCAGAATAATGTTTTAGGACTTTGTCCATGAAATCAATCATGTCGGCTCTCACCATTGATATTTCATCAATGATAATCAAATCCAGTTCTTTGATTATTTTTATTTTTTCTTTTGAATATTTTAATGTCTTATTGATTTTTGAAAGAGAAAAATCAACATCGTCAGGCAACAAAGGTTTTAATGGCATTTTGAAAAAAGAATGCATTGTCATGCCTCCTACATTCACGGCAGCAATACCTGTCGGAGCTAATACGATATATTTTTTGTGCGTTGTCTGACATATATATTTCAACAATGTACTTTTCCCGGTTCCGGCTTTACCTGTAAGAAAAATCGAACTATTAGTATTGTTAACCAAATCAATAACACATGCAAAATCAGGATTGCTTGTATCAATTGCTCCAGAGTTGTATTCCATCGTATAAATTTGAACTAATAGATGCAAATTTAATAAAAGTAAGAAATATAATAAACAGGTATAGAGTCATGATATTAGCTGCCAATATTATATGATAGTATTTGGTAATAAATGGAATTAGAGTTATTTTTGTATGCCATAAAATTATTACCAATGATTACTAAGATTTTAACCTGCTTTATTGCTGCGATATGTGTTATCCCGGCTTATTGTTATAACATTAAAGTCGACAATTCAGGCATAATGAGAGATAAGGATAGTGGGAAAGAATTATCTTTTTTCGGAACGAACTATACTGTCCCATTTGCACATGCTTACAGAATGCTTAATGATTATCCCGAGTATGACCACAAACGTTCAATCGACACCGATGTATATCACATGTCGAGATTGGGATTCAATGCATTCCGCATCCATATATGGGATGTTGAAATTTCCGACTCTATTGGGAATTTGATAGAAAATGAGCATCTCGACTTACTTGACTACTTGATTTATAAACTTGAAGAACGTGGTATCGCTATAGTGCTGACAGCACAAACAAACTTTGGTAACGGTTATCCAGAAAGGGACTTTAATACAGGCGGTTACTCTTATTTTTACGAGAAATGCAAGATGCATGACACAGAAAAAAGTATTAAGGCTCAAGAACGATATGCAGAATCTCTTGTGTCTCATAAAAATAAATATACTGGAAAAACATACAGCGAGGATGAAAACATAATTGCGATAGAAATTAATAATGAACCTTGTCATAGTGGCGAAGAAAAGCAAGTGGCTGATTATATAAAACGAATGGTCAAAGCCTTTAGAAAAGGAGGTTTTAACAAAATGCTATTGTATAATGTGAGTCATAATATGTATTGTAGCGAAACTTTTTTTGCCGCTGATGTGCAAGGTACCACATACCAATGGTATCCAATAGGCCTTGTTGCAGGTCATGAAAGGAAAGGGAATTTCCTGCCAAATGTTGATGAGTACAACATACCGTTCAGTCAAATAAAAGGTTTTAAGGACAAGGCAAAATTTGTATATGAATTTGACCCTGCCGACATATTGTATTCTTATATGTATCCTGCAATGGTACGTTCGTTCAAGTCGGCAGGCTTTCAATGGATGACGCAGTTTACTTATGACCCTACAATCCTTGCCGGTTCAAATACTGAATATCAAACTCACTACATGAATTTGATATACACGCCCCAAAAAGCAATAAGCATGATGATTGCAGGTGAAGCAGCAAAAAGAATAAAAGCAGGTGAAAAATTTCCAAAGTATCCTGCCGACACTTTATTCCATGATGTCAGATGCAGCTATCGATGCGATTTGAGTGAACTGAATGATGATAAAAAATTTTATTACAGCAACAATACAAATTCCAATCCAAAAGCATTTGATCAATTAAGTTCAATCGCAGGGTGTGGAAGTTCTTCGGTTGTCAAATATAGTGGGACAGGAGCTTATTTCATAGATAAGCTTGATGACAACACATGGAGACTTGAGGTGATGCCCGATGTAATTGTTTTAAGTGACCCGTTCCAGAAACCGTCTTTAAAGAAGCATGCATGTGAGATATTGGCAAAAGAGCGTATCATGACATTGCACTTGCCCGGCTTAAAGGAAGAGTTTTATTATGTCGGAATTAATGAAGGAAATAATCGCAACGGGATTGCCTCAAATAATGAACTGTCCATATATCCTGGAACATATTTGATTAGCAATAATAGAGATTTTGACCAATGGGACAAAAATATGACATTTGGCAATCTGAAGCTAAATGAATACGCATTGCCCGATGTGGAGAAGTATTCGTCTGTAGATACAGCAATTGAGCACTATCCAACAAAAATCATAGAAAACGGGGATTCTTTGGTGATAGCATCAAGAATTTTCTCAAATATAGATCCAGATTCGGTATTGATTTATCCAAGCACTGTGTCTTTTTGGATTAAAGACAATAAGACATATAAAATGCAACGAATAGGAGACAATATATATCAAGCGACTATCCCAAAAGATGAATTACAAAAGTATGAAAATAAATTTGAGTACAATATTTTAACATTCATTAATGGGGAAGCGAAAACATTTCCACAAGGTATAGTCGGTTCTTCGTTAGATTGGGACTTCATAGATTATAAATATTATTCTACACAAATAGTAGAAAAGGATTCGCCTGTGATTTTAGTTAAAGCCGATTCGCAATTGTCATCGATAGAATATTATTCTATACCTGATAACGCAATGACTCGTTGCAATTATATTGAAAATGAGCCATTGGATTTAAACGTAATAGAACTTGAATATCAGCCAAAAGAAGATTCTTGTGCATTATATTTGCGCAAATATATCAGAGATTTGGTAAGCAACAGGCACAGCTTGAATGATAAACATACATTATGCGTCTCGATATCCAATGTAACAGGAGTCGATAGTCTAACGGTGTCTTTATTGGACAGGAATGGTTTTACATATAGTAAAACTATTTGTACCCGAGGGAAAGGTATTTATCAAATTCCATTGGAAGAATTGACACAAGATGAGACTGTTTTGGTTCCGGCACCATTCCCTGTATTTCTTAAAAGAAAGTTCAAACCCGATGTTAATTTAGATTTTAATTTAAACGACATTGAAAATATCGAAATATCAACTTGCAAGATGCCACAAAACTCAATAGCAAGAATAGGCATCATTGGCATATGGCTTGAATAACCTAATAACTTAGTACATAAACTTAAACAAAACATTATGAACAAAAAAATCTTCTTAGGATTGCTGTTAATGTGTTCAATAGGGGCTTATGCCTCGCGACAAGAACTTTTACTGAAAGATTCATGGGAGTTCTGCCGTGGGGAAGTGACAGACAATTCTCAATGGGAGAATGTGACCATACCACATGACTGGGCAATATATGGTCCTTTTGATAAAAACATAGACCTTCAAGTTGTTGCCATTGAACAAAATTTGGAGAAAACCGAGTCGTTAAAAACTGGTAGGACTGGTGGTCTGCCTTATATCGGGAAAGGCACCTATCGCACGACATTCAATATAGATGCAATTGAAGGAAAGAGCATAACATTGCTTTTTGACGGAGCAATGAGCCATGCGCATGTGAAAGTAAATGGGAATGAAGTCGGTTTTTGGGCTTATGGATATAATTCTTTTTATTGCAACATAGATGGTGTTGCCAAAGTCGGAACCAACGAACTTGAAGTGAGTCTTGAGAATAAAGCCGAATCTTCAAGATGGTATCCGGGCGCCGGATTGTACAGGAATGTGCATCTTATTGTAACTGATAAAGTTCACATACCTGTTTGGGGCACATACATAAGGACTCCATATGTCGGCGAAGACTATGCTACTGTTGCACTTGAAACCAAGGTTTCGGGATGCAAAGCCGGAGAATTTGTGACATTGCGAACTCTTATCAAAGATAAGAACGATTCAATAGTAGCATCTTCAGAACAAGCACATAAGGTAATCGAAGGTGTTGCTTTCAATCAGAATTTATTAGTCGACAATCCAAATTTATGGTCGCCTGAGTCTCCATATTTGTACACAGCTGAAACAACTGTCATATATAATGGTAAAGAAGTTGATACTTATAACACTCGTTTCGGAATAAGAAGTATCGAAATAAGGGCAGACAAAGGATTTTTCTTAAATGGGAAATTGCGTAAATTCCAAGGAGTGTGCAACCATCATGACTTAGGCCCTCTTGGCGCTGCAGTGAACAAGGCTGCCATAAGGCATCAATTGACAATGTTGAAAGACATGGGTTGTGACGCTATCAGGACATCGCACAATATGCCTGCTCCCGAATTGATTGAACTTTGTGATGAAATGGGATTCATGGTAATGGTAGAACCATTTGACGATTGGAATTTCAATCCAAAGTGTAAAAACGGTTATGGAACAATGTTTGACGAATGGGCCGAAAAAGATATGATAAATATGATCCATCATTACAGGAACAATGCTTCGGTTGTGATGTGGAGCATAGGCAATGAGGTTCCGAGCCAATATGCACCCGACGGTGTTAATGTATTGGAATTCTTGCAAGATATTTGCCACAGAGAAGATCCTACCCGTCCTGTAACATGCGGAATGGATCAGTTTGACACTGTTGTAAATAATGAGTTTGCAGCTTCGCTTGATGTCCCTGGATTTAATTACAAACCATCACGATATCGTGAAGCATATGAGAAATTGCCGCAACATATCATTCTTGGAAGTGAGACAAGTTCAACCGTTTCTTCGCGTGGAGTTTACAAATTTCCAGTAAAGAAAGGCCACACTATGATTTATGATGACCATCAGTCATCATCTTACGATGTAGAATATTGCGCATGGTCAAACATCCCCGATGATGACTTCGCAGCTGATGAAGACTTGGAATATTGTATCGGTCAATTTGTCTGGACTGGTTTTGATTATCTTGGAGAACCGTCTCCTTATGATACAGACGCATGGCCAAATCACAGTAGTATGTTTGGAATCATTGACTTGGCATCAATTCCAAAGGATCGTTATTATTTATATCGAAGCATTTGGAATGAGAGTGATGCGACATTGTACATTCTGCCGCATTGGAACTGGGAAGGAAGAGAAGGCGAAATCACACCTATATTTGTATACACATCTTATCCGAAAGCAGAATTGTTTATCAACGGCAAGAGTTGTGGGATGAGGGAGAAAAATGACTCGACAAATATGCACCGCTATCGCTTAATGTGGAATGAAACAAAATATGAACCGGGTGAGGTTAAAGTTGTAGCTTACGATGAATATGGCAATATTGCCGCAACTAAAAAAATGGTTACGGCCGGCAAGCCTCACCACCTTGTGATGACTGCCGACAGAAGTGCAATGACAGCCGATGGCGAAGATTTGGTTTATATAACTGTTAGAGTAGCCGATAAGGACGGTAATTTTGTTCCGACCGACAATCGCCTTGTCAAGTTTAAAGTTAAAGGTGCAGGTAAATTCAGAGCGACAGCCAATGGCGATCCGACATGCCTATATCCTTTCCAGAATCCAGAAATGCCACTTTTCAGTGGAGCATTGACATTGATAGTCCAATCTTCCGAAAATCCCGGTATATTGGAAGTTGAAGCCACTGCCAATGGGCTTAAAAGCGATAAAATGGAAATATTGGTAAAATAATTATAAAAACGCGTTGCTTTAAGTTTTTATTAGTATATTCGTACAAAA
Source organism: uncultured Prevotellaceae bacterium (assembly GCA_905207705.1). Taxonomy (GTDB): domain Bacteria; phylum Bacteroidota; class Bacteroidia; order Bacteroidales; family Muribaculaceae; genus Avimuribaculum. The sequence goes on along the minus strand of CAJLMA010000002.1, from coordinate 67,137 downwards.
ATTATTAACATAAATCTTATAAAATACTATTGTAATGAAAGAAGAAATTCAGAAACAGTTCCTTGAACGTTTTGGTAAGAAAGAAGCAATTTATGCATCTGCAGGAAGAATAAATTTAATCGGTGAGCATACAGATTATAATGGCGGTTTTGTTATGCCAGGTGCTATCGACAAGTGTATCATGGCAGAAGTTCGAGTAAATGATTTGGACAAAGTGAGAGTATATTCAATGGATATTGACGAATATACCGAATTTGGCCTTAATGAAGAGGATGCTCCAAAGCAACAATGGGCTCGCTACATATTTGGCGTTTGCAGGGAAGTGATAAAAAGAGGCGGTATCGTAAAAGGATTTGATGCCGTATTCTCGGGCAACATCCCGTTGGGCGCAGGATTGTCTTCATCGGCTGCATTGGAATCATGTTTCGCTTATGCTGTAAACGATATGTTCAATGGCAATTCGATTGATAAATTTGAATTGGCACGCATAGGACAATCTACCGAACATAATTATTGTGGGGTAAATTGCGGTATCATGGATCAATTTGCATCTGTTTTTGGTAAAGAAAATTGCTTAATTCGCCTTGATTGCCGTTCGTTGGAATATGAATATTTCCCGTTTGAACCTAAAGGTTACAAACTTGTGTTACTTGACTCTGCCGTAAAACATGAGTTGGTAGATTCTCCATATAACAAACGTCGTCAATCATGCGAAAGAGTGGCAAAAACATTAGGCGTTGCAACTTTGCGTGATGCTGAAATGACAGACTTGGCCGCACACAAGAGCGAAATCATCGAGGAGGACTATAAACGCGCAGAATATGTAATCGAAGAAAAACAACGCGTATTGGACGTTTGTGAAGCGTTGAAGAATGGCGATTATGAAACTGTTGGCAAGAAAATGTATGAAACCCATGAAGGTCTTTCAAAGCTTTACGAGGTTAGCTGCGAAGAACTTGACTATTTGAATGACATAGCTAAAGAATGTGGTGTCACCGGTTCTCGTATAATGGGTGGCGGTTTTGGCGGATGTACCATAAATCTTGTAAAGGATGAGATACATGATACATTTATTGCAACAGCAAAGAGAAAATTCGCTGAAAAGTATGGACACGAACCGAAAGTTTATGATGTCGTAATCTCAGAAGGAGCTCATCGAGTTGAATAAACAAGTCGGTCATGAAAATTGAAAAACGTGTAGCCAATTCACCGAAAGGTGAAATATCAATTTATAAGTTAATAAACGGAAACGGTGCCAGCGTCGAGATTTCAACTCTCGGCGCAGGTATTGTTTCGATTTGTGTTCCTGATAAAAACGGAGAATTGGCTGATGTCGTGCTGGGTTATGCAAATCCTGCCGATTATATATACGATGGGCCTTGCGCAGGGAAAGTTCCCGGAAGGTATGCCAATCGCATAGCCAAAGGTCTGTTTACAGTCAACGGTAAAACTTACAATCTTGCAATTAACAATGGTCCCAATGCGCTTCACGGAGGACCTGAAGGGTATCAAAACCAAATTTGGAATAGCAGAGTAGATGGTGATTCCGTAATTTTGACCCATTTTAGCCCTGACGGAGATGAAGGTTATCCGGGAAATCTTATAGTATTGGCAAAATACACTTGGACCGATACAAATGAGTTGTCTCTCGAATTACAAGCTACGAGTGATGCCGACACTGTTATTAACCTTACAAACCATGTATACTTCAATTTGAACAGGGAAAGCAGCGGTAATGTGTTGGAGCACACATTATGGCTTGATGCTCATAATTATTTGCCTACCGATGAAACATTGATTCCAACAGGAGCATTTGACAAGGTAGAAGGGACTCCTATGGATTTTACTTCAGGAAAAAGTCTTGGGAAAGAAATAAACGAAGATTTCCCTGCTTTGAAGTATGGCAAAGGATATGACAATTGCTGGGTAATTGACAATTGGAATGGAATAATTAAAGATGTGGCCGTTTTGTGCGATGAAAAGTCGGGGCGAATGCTGACTGTAGCCACAGACCAGCCTGCAATACAAGTTTATACAGGCAATTGGCTTGAAGGTTGTCCTGAAAGCAAAAGTGGCCTCCAATACCACGATTATGACGGCGTGGCATTGGAATGTCAAGGAATGCCGGATGCTCCAAACAAGCCTCAATTCCCGTCACAATTGTTAAAAGCTGGAGATATTTACAAAAGAACCATTATATTTAAATTTTCAAACCATTAATCAAATGAAACCTACATTATTTGTATTGGCTGCCGGTATGGGTAGCAGATATGGCGGTCTTAAACAACTTGACGGTCTTGGACCTCATGGAGAAACAATAATGGACTATTCTATTTATGATGCTATCAGAAGCGGATTTGGAAAAGTCGTTTTTGTTATTAGACACGATTTTGAAGAAGACTTCAGAACCAAAATTCTTTCGAAATATGAAAACCATATTCCGGTTGAAGTGGTATTCCAATCTTTAAATGATCTTCCCGAAGGATACACATGCCCTGAAGGACGTACAAAACCATGGGGAACAAATCATGCCCTTTTAATGGGTAAGAATGTAATCAACGAGCCATTTGCCATCATCAATGCAGACGATTTCTATGGCAGGGACAGTTTTAAAGTTTTGGCTGATTTCTTGTCGAATGCCACTGGTGAAAATAACTACTGCATGGTAGGATTCCGCATCGGTAATACAATGTCTAAGAGTGGTACAGTTGCTCGCGGAATATGTGAAATGGAAAATGGTTTCTTGACTTCTGTTGTAGAAAGAACCGCAATAGGATACAAGGATGATAAAATATGTTTTACCGATGAAAATGGTGTAGAACAAACGTTGACTCCAGAAACTCCGGTATCAATGAACATGTGGGGATTCACTCCCGATTACTTCAAATATTCTGAGGACTATTTTAAACGCTTCTTGGATGCAAACAAGGATAACTTGAAAGCCGAATTCTATGTTCCTTTGCTTATCAACGAATTGGTTACTTCCAAGAAGGCAACAGTAAAAGTTCTTGATACTACTTCTAAGTGGTTTGGTGTCACTTATGCAGCCGACCGTCCTGAAGTTGTAGCAAAATTTGCCGAGTTGCATGCTAATGGAGAATATCCCGAAAAAATGTTCTAACAACAATTGTGTTCTGACAAGAATTAAAAAAGGATGTGTCGTTGGCACATCCTTTTTTGTGCTATTGTCCAAAATGATTATGTATATATCAGCAATCATGGCAACGTTAAAAAATAAGCAAGTCCATTTTTCACATTGCGCACAACTTTTCGTATCTTTGCGTAGTAGTCAAGCGATGTCATGGTAGAAGACAAGTTGAAATTGAATGCAAGAAATAAGTTCACCATTTACATGGAGAACAGGAAGCTTCGCAAGACGCCCGAAAGATATGCCATATTCGACAAGGTGATGTCTTTTAACAGTCATTTCAACGTGGAGATACTGTATCAGAGTATGGAAAAGGATGCATATCATGTGAGCAAGGCAACGATATACAATACACTGGAATTGTTGACCGATTGCGGTATAATCAGAAGGCATCAATTTGGTAGCAACGAGTCTCAATATGAAAAAGTTACCGACCCGTTCAATCACCATCACTTGATATGCACAGAATGCGGCAAGATAAAAGAAATAAAAGATGCCGAATTGCTTAAATATCTTAATACGAGAAAATATCCGTCTTTTACCACATCCTATTACATGTTATACATATACGGGATATGTAATTCCTGCGCAAGAAAAATAAAACGCAGCGCGAAAGAAGCTGCAAAAAAATAACGATAAACCAAACTGATATGAAAGTCGACGTTTTATTAGGTCTACAATGGGGTGATGAAGGCAAGGGTAAAGTGGTAGATGTCTTGACCCCTCATTATGATGTTGTGGCAAGATTCCAAGGTGGCCCGAATGCCGGTCATACACTTGAATTTGAAGGTAAAAAATATGTGTTGAGATCGATTCCATCAGGAATATTCCAACATGGACAAATCAATATAATAGGCAATGGGGTAGTCCTTGATCCTGTACTCTTCATGGACGAAGCTCAATCGCTTGAAAAAAGCGGTGTGGACATAAAGCATGTGCTTAAAATTTCTAAAAAGGCGCACATGATAATGCCAACTCACAGATTGTTGGATGCAGCCTATGAAAAATTGAAAGGTGATTCCAAAATCGGCACAACAGGCAAAGGCATAGGTCCTACTTATACCGACAAGGTGGGACGTAACGGATTAAGGATTGGCGATATTTTCCATGATTTTTCATCAAGATACAATGTTGCAAAGAAGAGACATCTGAATTTATTAAAAGCATTGTTGGAAGAAGATGTTGACATTGCCGATGCAGAAGCAAAATGGTTGGACGCTATTGAATATTTGAAACAATACGACCTTATCGACAGTGAAGTATATGTCAATAAATTACTTTCAGAGAATAAACGAATCTTATGTGAAGGAGCCCAAGGAAGCATGTTGGATGTAGACTTCGGGACGTATCCGTTTGTAACATCATCCAATACAGTTTGTGCTGGAGCATGTTCAGGTCTTGGAATTGCTCCGAGCAAAATAGGTGAAGTGTATGGAATATTTAAAGCTTACTGTACTCGTGTAGGCAGCGGTCCATTCCCAACTGAATTGAACGACGAGACAGGAGCAAAAATTCGTGAAATTGGCCATGAATATGGAGCAGTAACCGGTCGTGAACGTCGATGTGGATGGATTGACCTTGTCGCTTTGCGTTATACCATCATGTTGAACGGCGTAACACAACTCATCATGATGAAGAGCGATGTACTTGATGATTTTGATACAATAAAAGCATGCACTGCTTATAGGGTGAACGGACAAGAAACAACCGACTTCCCTTACGACATCGAAAGTGGAATAGAACCTGTCTACAAAGAATTCGCAGGGTGGAAAACTAATATGGCTAATATCAAAAATGCCGAAGAATTCCCTGAAGAATTTAAGGATTACATTAAATTCCTTGAAACAGAACTTAATGTTCCTATTACAATAATCTCACTGGGTCCGGACAGAACTCAAACAATAGATTTGAGAGAAAATAGATAATATCTTTATAGCTATGGCTAAGATAAAACCGTTCAAAGGATTACGTCCTCCCCAAAAGCTTGTCACAAAAGTTGTGGCAAGGCCTTATGACGTGCTTAATTCTGCCGAAGCCAGAGCTGAAGCCGCAGGTAACGAAATGTCGTTATATCACATAACTCGCCCCGAGATAGACTTTTCTCCAGATGTCGATGAACATGACGAGCGTGTGTATGAACGTGCTGCCAGCAATTTCAAATTATTCCAAGATAAAGGCTGGCTCTTGCAAGACAAAGAAGATAGATATTATATCTATGCTCAAACTATGGGCGACCACAAGCAATACGGCCTTGTCGTTGCCACAAGTGTTGACGATTACATGCAAGGGCATATTAAAAAGCATGAATTGACACGACGAGACAAAGAAGAAGACAGGATGAAACATGTTCGCGTGACGAATGCCAATATTGAACCTGTTTTTCTTGCATACCCCGACAATAACATTCTGGATAACATTGTCGCGGAAGAAACTGCCAAAACGCCGGAATATGATTTCGTTTCAAGTGATGGTTTTGGTCACACATTTTGGGTAATCAACAATGCCCAAACTATCGATTTGATAACTAAAACATTTGAAACGATTCCTAATCTATATATAGCCGACGGACATCACAGGACTGCTGCGGCAGCCCTTGTAGGACATGAAATGGCGCAGAAGAATCCCAAACATACCGGAACAGAGGAATATAATTATTTTCTTGCCGTATGTTTTCCGGAATCGCATCTCAAAATCATAGACTACAACCGCGTTGTAAAAGATTTAAATGGGTTGACCCAGGATGAATTCTTGGCACGATTGTCAGAACATTTCGTTATAGAAGCTAAAGGGCAAGAGCCATATAAACCACAAAGAATACATAATTTTTCTATATACTTGGATAACAATTGGTATTCCATAACGGCTAAAAAGGGAACTTATGACGATGATGATCCTATCGAAGGCCTTGATGTCACAATATCATCCAAATATATATTAAAGGAAATTTTGGGCATTGGCGATTTGCGCAGTGACAAGCGCATAGATTTCGTTGGTGGCATAAGAGGATTGTCCGAACTGGAGAAAAGGGTCGACAGTGGTGAAATGAAGATAGCCATTGCGTTGTATCCCGTGACTATGCAGCAGTTAATTAAAATTGCTGATACCGGGAATATCTTGCCGCCAAAGACAACTTGGTTTGAACCAAAGTTACGGTCAGGATTGGTTATACATAAATTACGCGATTGAGGTAATTTGTAAAATATTTTTTCGAATGGGGAGAATTTATTTAGTTCTCTCCATTTTTATATCATTAATTTTCATTTGATTTTAATAAAAAACTTTTAGAATGCGCGAAATAAGCAGGCCCATTTTTTCACTTTGCACTCTATTTTCATATCTTTGTGTTATTGAAATGAAAATGATGGGGAGAAAATCATTATACATAATAATTTTATTGACTGCTCTGACAAGCTGTTTCACAGGAGTGGAAAGTACAAAGAAAATAACTCAAGATGATGTGAACCGAGTTGTTTCTAATGGAGGCGAAGATGAAAATCTTGCAATTGAAATTAGAATAGATACTTTTCCCAAGTGGGAAAAAGGGAAATCTTTTTACGCTACCGATAACAATATAAAATATATATTCTCGCCATCATCCCAATATTTGACAGACACTCTTCAATTAGCAGGGAAAATATTGACATTTGACGGTTATTATATTAGTATAGCTGTCGATAATAGGGCCGTTGTAAACATAAATTTCCTATATGGAGGAAAGACGTTCACTTATCCTACAAACAAGACTATGGATGATTTGAGGGCTTCCAAAGATTACAGATTGGAAGTGCCATTTCTTGTTGATATGGATGAAGTGGAACGGTTAAAAGAAAAATTATACGGAATGGAGTTGTATGTAAAGACTCCAATATGGTACAACCGTAACGGAGAGATGACCAATGGCCGAAAATATGTAAAAGTTGAAATTACAAATGTGTATCCCGGAAATAAAGTATATCCTTACTTGGTAGAATTTAACGATGGCAATAAAACAGCTTATCTGTTTATGTCGTATCGCGATAATTATTTGCATCGAGGGTTCAATGATTTGTTCTCCTATACAAATCCCAAAGACCGATATCCACTAATTTCTGATGAAAATTGGCAATTGATAATTAATGGCCAAATTGCGTTAAATATGACAAAAGAGGAATGTCGCCTTTCAATAGGTGCGCCCGATCATATAGAGCGAATACCGACATATTCGGGGATACGCGAATATTGGTATTATACTACCGGTACCTACTTGATTTTTGATGAAGAAGGATTACTTAGCAACTTTAGAAAGTAAACAGCAATGAACTGCATAGAAAACTATTCCTTGGCAGATATAACGACAATGCATCTGCCCATAAAATGCAAATATTTTATTGAATATGAATCTGTTCTTGAATTAAAAGACATACTCAATTCAAATTTGTATGCCCAAAATAAATCGTTACAGATAGGAGGTGGTAGCAATTTAGTGTTTGCAGATGATTTTGACGGTATAATACTGCATTCAAAAATCAAGTTTCTCAATATTCTGAAAGAAACTGAAGATTATGTAATTATTGAGGCCGGGGCTGGTATCGTGTGGGATGATTTTGTGCAATTCTGCATAAGTCACGGCTTTTATGGTGCAGAAAACCTATCATCAATTCCGGGAGAAGTTGGAGCCAGTGCTGTACAGAACATAGGAAGCTATGGAGTAGAAGTATGTGAAATATTAACGACGGTAAATTGCATAGACAAGAAAACTGGAGAAGAAAAAACTTTCACTAATGACCAATGTAAATACGGATATAGGGACAGTATATTTAAAAATGAATATAAAGACAGATATATCGTAACGTCGGTTGTATATAAATTATCCAAGAAGCCTCAATATACGCTCACATATGGACCGTTGAAGAAATACAAAGAGTCGATGTCCGACGACAGTGAAATATCAATGACGGCTATAAGAAACATAATAATACAGACGCGAAATTCGAAGCTTCCTAATCCATTGGAGATTGGTAGTGTCGGAAGCTTCTTTAAAAATCCTATAGTAGAACAAGAGTTGTTCAACATGCTATACCAACAGTATCCGTCAATGCCGTTTTATCAAGTTGCAGATAACATGGTGAAGATTCCTGCTGGTTGGCTTATTGAGAATGCCGGGCTTAAAGGATTTAAGATTGGAGGAGCCTATGTATATGAGAAGCAATGTTTAGTCATAGCAAACGATGGCAAGGCAAGTTCTGGAGATGTTATGGAATTGTGTAAATACATCATCGACACTGTTTATAAAAAATACGGAATATTGTTGTCGCCTGAAGCTAATATAATTTTTTAACCATAAAAGTTGTATGGGCAGTCAAGATTTTATTTTCAAATATTAGAAGGTATTTTTAGTTAGCTGAAACAGTTTAAATAATGGAAATAGAATTTTTGGGAACAGGGACTTCTACAGGGGTACCTCAAATCGGATGCAATTGCAAGGTATGCAAATCAAATGATTTAAGAAATAAACGTTTAAGAACATCGGCAATAATCCATTTTGATAACAATCATAATATATTGATTGATTGTGGACCTGATTTCAGAACTCAAATTTTGCGAGCACGTTATAATACACCTGATGCACTGCTTGTGACTCATAGCCATTATGACCATGTTGGAGGAATTGATGATTTAAGACCCTTTTGCGCATGTAAGCCATTTCCAGTATATGCGAGAAAAGATGTATTGAATGACATTCGCACGCGATTGCCTTATTGCTTCTTGGAACATACTTATCCCGGTGTACCAACATTTGAAATGAAGGAAATATGCGAATCCGATTTTTATGTAGACGATATTAAAATCACTCCGTTGCCGATATGGCATTACAAACTTTTGATTTCCGGTTTTTTAATAGGTAAAATAGCATATATCACTGATGCTAAATATATAGATGACAATGTAATTGCTCGACTAAAAGGGATTCCCTTACTTGTTATAAATTCATTGCGAATAAGCGAGCACATGTCCCACATGTCATTGGCTGAAACATTGAGTGTTATTTCAAAAATACAACCGGAAAAAGCTTATCTTATTCATATGAGCCATGACATGGGTTTACACGAAGAGGCTTCTAAAATGTTACCGTCGAATGTCCGATTTGCTTATGATGGATTGATACTTAAAATATAAACTTTACATCACATTTCATGGCATCAATGTTACAAGTTGTGCCTATTTCACTTTTTCTCATTATCTTTGTATAAAGAATTGGCATTATAGACACATGAACAATATTAGGAATTTCTGTATTATTGCACATATCGACCACGGTAAAAGCACATTGGCTGACAGACTGCTCGAACGAACAAAAACTGTTTGTGGAAAAGATCTTCAAGACCAAGTATTAGATGACATGGATTTAGAGCGTGAAAGAGGAATTACTATTAAAAGTCACGCAATTCAAATGCAATATTTCCATGAGGGTGAAGAGTATATATTAAATTTGATTGACACCCCGGGACATGTCGATTTTTCTTATGAAGTTTCTCGTTCGATAGCTGCATGTGAAGGCGCGTTGTTGATTGTGGATGCTTCACAAGGTATTCAGGCACAAACAATATCCAACCTGTACATGGCCATCGACAATAATCTCGAAATTATTCCTGTAATAAACAAAGTCGACCTCGATAGCGCAAAGCCTGAAGAAGTAGAAGATCAGATCGTGGACTTGTTGGGATGCAAGCGCGAGGAGATAATCAGGGCAAGTGGAAAAACAGGCATTGGTGTGGATGAGATACTCGAAGCAATAGTAAACAGAGTTCCTGCACCTAAAGGGGATCCTAATGCTCCTTTGCAAGCGTTGATTTTCGACTCTGTATTTAATCCATTTCGTGGTATTATAGCATATTTTAAGATTATAAACGGTACTTTAAAAAAGGATGATTTCGTGAAATTTGTGAGTACCGACAAAGAATATCATGCTGATGAAATAGGTGTTCTCAAATTGACAATGTCTCCAAGAGAACAACTTTCGGCTGGAAATGTTGGGTATATAATATCAGGAATCAAGACATCAAAAGAAGTTAGAGTAGGGGATACTATTACACATGTAGACAACCCATGCTTGAAAGCAATAGAAGGATTCCAAGAAGTGAAGCCAATGGTATTTGCCGGAGTTTACCCAATTGTAAATGAAGATTTTGAGAATTTGAGGGCATCTTTAGAGAAACTTCAGCTAAATGACGCTTCATTGACATTCCAGCCCGAATCTTCCATCGCATTGGGTTTTGGATTCCGTTGCGGTTTTTTAGGATTACTGCACATGGAGATTGTTCAGGAACGTTTAAGCCGAGAGTATAACATGGAAGTTATTACTACAGTTCCAAATGTGTCTTATAAGGTTTATGATAAAAAAGGAGGTATGACCGAAGTTCATAATCCTGCCGGAATGCCAGATCCAACAGTAATCGATCACATTGAAGAACCTTACATAAGGGCATCTATTATAACCGTTACTGACTATATAGGTTCGATTATGACTCTATGTTTAGGGAAACGAGGCGAACTTGTTAAGCAGGAGTATATATCAGGTAATAGAATAGAACTAACATTTGATTTGCCTTTGGGCGAAATTGTCATTGATTTCTACGACAAATTAAAGAGTATTTCTAAAGGTTATGCATCATTTGATTATCATATCCATGATTTTAGAAATTCTAAACTTGTAAAATTAGATATTTTATTAAATGGTGAACCTGTTGATGCTTTAAGTACATTGACGCATTTTGATAATGCTGCGACCTTTGGCCGACGTATGTGCGAAAAATTGAAAGAATTGATTCCTCGTCAACAGTTTGAAATCGCAATACAAGCTGCGATAGGTGCTAAAATTATAGCTCGAGAAACCATTAAAGCTGTTAGAAAAGATGTGACAGCAAAATGTTACGGAGGTGATGTGAGCCGAAAACGTAAATTGCTTGAAAAACAGAAAGCTGGTAAAAAGAGAATGAAACAAATTGGTTCAGTGGAAGTCCCACAAAAAGCATTCCTCGCAGTTCTCAAATTAGATTAATTTATTGATAATTAACACAATAGAGATAAGACTCAGCATTTATATAGCTGAGTCTTATCTCTATGTTTTTATGTGTTATGAGTTTAATTTGAATCAAGCCAATTAGGACACAAAACAATAGATAGTCGTAAAATAAAATATCCCCAAAAGAGGTAAAATGCCAGTTCACTACTGTCCACTGAAAATGGACATGTTTAAAAACATAAATAAATTTTTAAATTCGATAAGGATGAACCATCCTTGTCATAACGAAAAATGCCTATTATTTGTTCAAAATTTAACTTTTGTCTTAACCAGCGTATTATCTTAGGCAAATATTTATAACCAAGATATAACAACAATAAAAGAACAAACAACTTAAAAAATAAAAGCTATCAAAAGAAATACAAAAATACTCTTATTCATAATAATTAAATTTAAATAATTGCAGTGTGGTAATTTAAGTGGAGAGTAGGGAACTACATTAAAAAGATTTTTAATATTTATAAATATCTGAAAATTAATTTATTAGCATATTTAATTTAACATAATATGAATTATGGTTAAATAAAGTGCTTGCGAAAATAAATACTTTTTCAAAATTTGTATGATTTACCCAACGTATTGTGTTCACAAAAGTCACTAATAATTCTAAATATTTATATTAGTCATTATGCAATTGCTCTTGCTCAACTTTTATTCCGTTAACAACTAATTTTTCTTCCAAATAGGCTTTAACATTATCAATTGACTTTAATTGGTTCATGTCGGAATCTATTATAAAACAAGCACTGGCTTTTACAATATGGCTTTCATTTGGAATAAAAGTTACTATGCTATGACAATTACCATTATAAATATATAAGTATAAAATAGGCCGGTCTACTCTATCACATATAAAAACATCGTCTGCGATCAACATTGACGTCGCTGCAATGTTATGTGCAGATTTTCCGTTTAATAGCGAAGGAATACTTGCTAACACCTTATTCTCCACATATTTTCTTATATCACTCGGAATAGATGTAAGCAATCTTGAGAAATATGATGAGGCATAAAATGCGCTATCGATATTCGAAATGGAAAACACTTTGCATGGAATATTAATATTCTGGCCTTTAATGCCGTTTATAATCTCATTAACGTGCTCAGAACTCGTTATTGCTTCTACATAGGTTGAAGTTTCAGCAAGTCGGTACATATATCGAGTAAGTTGCAACCCTTTTTTCAAGAGTATATCATCGGTTGATATTTGCTCATATACCATAATATCGCTCCTGTTCCCATTAGCAATCGCCTTGAACGGAATCATGAGCAACAGTACCAAAATAGCAAACATAAGCAAAATTTTATTACTCATATTACATAAATTTAGAAAGCTAAAAAGACGCCACAAAGTTCAAATTAGATTGTAGCGTCTTTGAATATTTATATCGAGGATAAAATCCCCACTCACACAATCATACCGCCAATAATATCATTCACATCTTTGATATTGTTTTTGTCCAAATAAGAATTTATATAATCAACAATTTTGACTGTGACGGTTGGATCAATGAAATTTGCAGTTCCAACTTGTATTGCAGTAGCACCAGCCAAAATAAATTCAATAGCGTCACGTCCATTCATTATACCTCCCAATCCAACAATTGGAATTTTAACGGCATTTGCCACTTGCCACACCATTCTCACAGCAATTGGCCTTATACAAGCCCCCGACAAGCCTCCTGTTATTGTAGAAAGATAAGGTCGGCGAGTATCAACATTTATAGCCATGCCAAGAAAAGTATTTGTCAAAGAAACAGCATCAGCTCCGGCATCTTCAACCGCTTTTGCAATTTCAGTTATGTCGGTTACATTAGGAGACAACTTAACAATCATTGTTTTGCCAAACGCTTTCCTCACTGTACTAACTACGTTATGCGCTCCTGTGCATGTTGTACCAAATGCCATTCCGCCTTGTTTTACATTAGGACATGAAATGTTTATTTCGACAGCATTTATTTTTTCAAGAGGTTGCAATTTTTCGCAAACTTTCACATAATCCATTTCAGTACTGCCCGAGACATTCACTATGATTTGAGTATCGATGTCTTTTATGCGTGGGTATATCTTCTCGATAAAATAATCCACGCCCTTGTTCTGAAGGCCTACAGCGTTCAACATGCCAGAAGGGGTTTCGACCATGCGAGGATAAGGATTGCCTTCCCGATGATGCAATGTAGTTCCTTTTACAATTATGCCTCCTATCCTTGCCAAATCTATAAAATCGGCAAATTCCTCACCATATCCGAATGTCCCGGATGCTGTCATTACCGGGTTTTTCAATTCTAAATTGCCTATTTTTACACTTAAATTTGCCATTTCAAATCATTTATATTAAATACCGGGCCATCTTGGCACACACATACATTACCAGACTTCGTATCTTCTACGCAACATAAACAAGCTCCAAGTCCACATGCCATCATGTTTTCAAGAGACACTTCACAATTGATACCTCGTGCCATCGCAATTTTTGCTACAGCCTTCATCATAGGTAACGGTCCACAACATTGTATTTTATCAAAATCACAGTTTAATATGCTATGTTGAGTCACAAACCCTTTTTCACCAGAAGTACCATCTTCAGTTGACAAACAAACTTGTCCGTATTGTGCAAATTCTTCAAGTTCTATAAGTTCATCTTTTGTTTTAGCACCAAGTAAGAATGTAACGTCAGCATTACGTTCCTTTAAGCATTTTCCAAGCAATAGAAGTGGAGCGATTCCAACACCTCCACCTATTAATAATGTTTTGCTTGAACTTAAGCTAAATCCTTTACCCAACGGCAGAACCATATTTATTATGCCGTTAACGGGAGTAGAAACTAAGGCATGTGTTCCATCTCCAACTTCCTTTACGAGCAGCCATAATTGTCCATTTTCAACATTGTTTATAGAGATTGGCCGACGCAAAAATGTATTTTTGCTTCCTTCAATATAGATTTGAACAAATTGCCCGGGCTCCACCTCAGGCATAATTCCATCCAAGGGCTTTAGTTTTAACAAACTATTGAAAGAATTCAATTTTTTGTTTTCAACTACAATGAAATCTTTGACAAATTTTTTATTCATTGGTCTAAATTATAATAAGCGATTGCACTTTGCAAAGCTAACCAATTTATATTACTAATACAATAAATCTTGATGAGTGTTAACATTGCATGACCATAATTTATTTATCAGGGACAAAAGACTCAAAACTGTTGTCGGAGTACAGCACCATGACACTTACGATGCGTTTCCCTTTCTTAGGCTCTGTTTCTTCTTGCCGAACAGACATGGCTTCATAGTTATTTCGCATGATATTCTTAAGAGCATATTCCAAATCTTCATCCGCCTTATCGTCGCTATTTGATATGACGTCTGAATCAAAAACTATTTTATCATTTTTAATTGGCATGTCTTGTTCCTGAACATAATTATCAGCCTCTTCTTTATGAGCAGTGGACATATCCCGTACAAAATGTGTAAAAGAAGTACCGGTATCATTATCGTTTAAAATCATAGGAGGCTCTCCAAACATTAACCACATTATTGATAATGACGGATAAGCACAATGAATTTTGGAGATAATCTCATTATTCACCTTCTTGTTTCTCCCTGTAAGCAGCTGGGACAAGGTTGGGCGAGATATATTACACGCATCTGCAAATTGAGAATATGTTATGCCTTGATCATTTAAGAATATTTTTATTCGTGTAGCTATGTCCATATCTATTTACATTTGCAATTTACGATATACAAATGTACACAAGAGGATTGAAATATGCAAATTAACATACACAAATCGTAATTTAATACTGTAAATAGAAAATACTCGCACTATAGATGAAAAATTGGCTTGTTTGTTATAAAGAATAATTAATATAATACTTAACTTCTTAAACTAAAATGATATACATCAAATATTTAAAGCTTTTATTTAAATATTGTTCAATGTTCAATGAAATATATATTATTACTTTAGATTTTATATGTAATACACTAACATATCGATATTTAACTATCAGTATAATATATGTTAATTGCCTCTTAGCACACAACTCCCCTATTTATGTGTTTTTCTGCAACATCCAGACAGCGATAAGTTTTTTACAGGACGTATTTAATTTATTATTGTTAATTCATTTTTACAACGATACCCTTGTTTACTAACGTGAATTTTATCCGGGTGTCATAATGTGGTAATAATACCACATTATATAAATATGGTTATTGGAGTTATGACTGTTTTAGACTGTTTTAAATTTTCCGTGTTTATCATAGCAATAACGGTTAATAAAAAAGGCAACTAAAAAATTTTTAGTCACCTTTCCTCACAATAATTGTTTTTTATGAATATGATTATAATTCTAATTTTAAAAACTGTGCTGTCAACGAATCTTTGTTTTTAATTATATTTTCAGGTGTTCCTGTAGCAATGATTTTGCCTCCGTTGCAACCGCCCTCCGGACCTAAATCAATAATATAATCGGCACTCTTTATCACATCCATGTTATGCTCTATTACAATGACCGTGTTGCCTTTGTCAACCAATTTATTCAATACGCTCAGCAATACTTTTATATCTTCAAAATGCAAACCAGTAGTTGGTTCATCGAGTATATATAACGTTTTGCCAGTATCTTTTTTTGCCAATTCAGTTGCAAGTTTCACTCTTTGGCTCTCTCCTCCCGATAAAGTACTTGATGGTTGGCCAAGTTTTATATATCCCATTCCGACATCTTGCAACACTTTTATCTTGTTGAGAATAGCAGGAATCGAATCAAAAAATTCAACGGCTTGATTTATCGTCATGTCGAGGACATCAGCAATAGATTTTCCTTTAAAACGAACTTCAAGCGTCTCCCTGTTGTATCGTTTTCCGCCACAAGCTTCACATGGCACTAATACATCCGGGAGGAAACTCATTTCAATGGTTTTATATCCATTGCCTTTGCACTCCTCGCAACGTCCACCATTTACATTAAACGAAAAACGTCCGGGTTTATATCCTCTGATTTTTGCTTCAGGTAAATCAACAAATACGTTCCTTATGTCGGAAAACACACCTGTATATGTTGCAGGATTCGACCGCGGAGAGCGTCCTAATGGTGATTGATCGACTGTAACAACTTTGTCTATGTTTTCAATGCCCGTAATTTCGTCAAAAGGCAATGGCTGCTGATTGGATTTATAAAATTTTTTGCTTAATATAGGTTGCAATGTTCCATTCACCAATGAAGATTTTCCGCTGCCAGATACTCCGGTAATGCAAACGAACATTCCTAAAGGAATTCTGACATCTATATTTTTCAAATTATTGCCTTTGCATCCTTTTAGCTCAATAGCTTTGCCATTTCCCTTGCGACGAAAAGCCGGGACTTCGATCTTTCGTTTCCCACTAAGATATTCAGCGGTTATTGTTCCGCTTTTAAGCATTTCTTGTGGAGTTCCCGCAAAAACCACTTCACCACCTTTCCTGCCAGCTTTAGGACCTATGTCCACAATATAATCAGCTTGCAGCATCATGTCTTTGTCATGCTCAACAACTATGACAGAATTGTCAGAATCTCTCAGTTTTTTTAACGATTCTATAAGACGTATATTATCTCGCTGATGCAGACCGATGCTCGGCTCATCCAAAATATAAAGAACATTTACAAGCTGTGAACCTATTTGCGTTGCAAGCCTGATACGTTGGCTTTCTCCTCCCGACAACGAAGCCGAATTTCTATTTAACGACAAATAATCTAGTCCGACATTGACAAGGAAATCCAATCTGCCATTTATTTCCTTTACAATCTCCTTGGCGATACTCCATTGCTGTTCGGTCATAACATTTTGAATATTCTTCATCCACTGTTGCAATTCAGATATATCCATTGCCGACAAGTCTGCAATGTTTTTCCCTCCGATGTAATAATGCAATGCTTCTTTTTTCAACCTCGCTCCATTGCATTCTGGACACACAACACGAGAAAAGAATTGACCAGCCCACTTCTGAGCCTGTACTGAGGCATCTTCTGTCTGTTGCATTTCAATATATTTTACAAGACCATCGTATCTCATAAAATAATTAGACATGCTCAAAGTGTCGTTCTTAATATCAAGATGCTCATCGGTTCCATTCATGATGTCGTCGATGGCTTCTTCGGGCAACTCTTTAATTGGAGTTTTAATTGTCACCCCATATTTTTGGCATATTGCAGATATTTGCCAAAAAATCAATGAATTCTTATACTTGCCCAAAGGAATTATACCACCGTCATATATCGAAATGGTGGTATTCGGCATTATTTTTTCTTTGTCAATGATATTGATATACCCCAATCCTTTACAACGCTTGCATGCGCCTTGGGGCGAATTAAATGAGAAATTGTGCGGAGCAGGTTCAGCATAAGACAGTCCGGTGGCTGGATCCATAAGATTCCGGCTATAATAACCGATTCTCCCGTTATCATCGGCATCAAAAACCATTAACTGGCCATCACCATGCTTGAACGCTGTTTCAACCGAATCTTTTAGACGCTCACGATACTTGTCATCCACCTTCAGCTTATCAACGACAAGTTCGATGCTATGATTCTTGTATCGGTCTACTTTCATGCCGTATTTTATTTCGTTGAGAGAACCATCAACACGAACCGACAAATATCCTTTCTTCCTCAATTGTTCAAACAACTCCTTATAATGGCCTTTTCGATTATTTACAAGCGGAGCCAAGATGAAAATTCTATGCCCAATATATTTTCTCAAAATCATGTTTATGATTTTGTCGACAGTGAATTTAACCATCTTCTCTCCCGAAACATAAGAATATGCGTCGGCGGCACGAGCGTACAACAACCTCAAGAAGTCATAAATTTCGGTTGTAGTCCCAATTGTGCTTCTTGGATTTTTATTTACGGTTTTTTGTTCAATGGATATAACAGGGCTCAAACCGGTTATTTTGTCTACATCCGGACGCTCAAGCACACCAAGGAGATTTCTCGCATAAGCCGAGAATGTCTCTATATATCTGCGTTGGCCTTCTGCAAATATAGTATCAAATGCCAATGAAGACTTTCCGCTTCCACTCAATCCGGTTATTACAGTCAACTTGTTGTGAGGTATTTCAACATCTATATTTTTAAGATTATGAACTCTCGCCCCATATACCGATATGCCTTCTATATCTTTTCCGTTAAGTTGCATTGCTTAATCCACTACCCAATTTTTATTATACACACTGATTGATGTCATTTTACTTCTGTATAGACTTTCTTCAAAAGGTATAAATACAATGTGTTTACGTTTACTTTTCTTCATGCTTGATGACCTTATCCAAGGATTCATACTTCGCAATTGTGCATAAGTAATTCCTTGTTTTTTTGCCCATTCTCTCCAATCTCCAACTATGCCATTGACAACTTTTTCTTTATATTTAACCGGTTGATACAACTGTTGCTTTGATATTTGGAATCCGTACTTCTGAGGCTGTTCTATTATAAGCTTCATTGCTATGAACCTGAATACATATCTCGATGTTTCTTCATTCAGGAACAAATCAAAAGAATCTTCGGCAAATTGACTATCAAGTTCTTTCGAAATACGTCCCATGCCTGCGTTATAAGATGCGGCGACAGTAGGCCAGTGTTTATATTTCTTATAGGCAGCTTTAAGATATTTGCAAGCAGCCTCGGTGGATTTTACCGGATCATATCGCTCGTCAACTTCATCATTCACTTCGAGACCATAGTCACGAGCTGTCCCTTTCATCAACTGCCACATTCCTGCAGCTCCGGCTGGAGAACGAGCATTGACATTAAGATAGCTTTCAACTGCGGCAAGATAAGCAAAATCTTCAGGAATGCCGTTTTTCTTCAAAATAGGTATGATTAATGGAAAATATCTATTTGCTCGTTTTATGGTCAATAGCAGATTGCTATGTCCGTAAATTATTTGGGTCATTTCTCTGTCAAGACGTTCATACATGTCTATCCTGTCAAATAGCACTTGTTCTCCTGCTATTACTACGGCCATTGGCACTTCCGGATTAGGATACACGGCCGACTGATCTATTGTCAAGAATGGACCTTCGGCTCTTACAAGGATAATGTTGCTTGACATTACAATCAACGACAGCAATACAACAATTTTCGATTTTATTTTCAAGTTCATAAATTCATGATATTTATTAATTTGTTCTTACCTTTCAATTTACAGTTGGGTTCTCACTTTGGTCGTAGTTTATTATATTTATGTCACCCTTTAAATTATACTCCACACCATCTGAACCCACTGCTTCTATTACATAATAGTATGTTCCTGATTTTACATATTTCCCTTTATATTTCCCATCCCATCCTTGTGATGGGTCGTCCAACTTGCATATCTGTATGCCCCACCGATTGAATATCCAACACTGGAATTGAATGATCGATTTGTATGAAACCTTCCATTCATCATTTACACCTTCACTTGATTGAGGTGAAAATACATTTGGACATTCAAGGCTCGATTCTCCAATTGAAACAGTGTAAACTTCTCCGAAAGCTTCGCATTCTCCGGAGTTGTCGGTTCCATAAAACCTGTAATAGAATGTTCCGGCCTCCGTAAGGTTTTGCACTAATTCTTCTTCGGTAAATCTTAATTGTATGTCGTTGAAATTGGCGTCGGTCGACATTTGCCACTCTTTATGTACCATTGCATCAGTACAGAATGCGCTAAATGTTATTGAAACCGGAGCCGAGCCGCCTAATGTAGAGCCAGAATCCTCGTTCTCTCCTATTTCATTTGTTGCGTCACGTTGCTCCTGTACGGTTGTAGTCTCTACTGCCACGGCACTTGTCACATAAGTGTCACTTGTCACCTCCATTCCCATATCCCAAAATCGCAGGAATTTGTCCCCACTTAATGTGAATTCTGTGTCACAATATGGCGCAGGAACTGCTATGGAGTTTCTGAAACTTTCTTCATTTTCTTCAACGACCACTTCTTCCCACATCAAATTTTCATCACTCCATTCCAATGTCCTGTATGCAATTGTCAACGCTCGATCAAGACGTTCCGGAACTCCATTTATAGTATAATAGATAATATCATCACCCGACCCTGTAATATTCAAACGAGCTGTACCACAATCTCTTTGTGTGTCAACTTGTATATTTTGCAAGTCCAATTCATAATCAGAGTAATCCGTCACCCACACATACGTCCTGTCTGTACCTTCCTCGATAATATAGCCTCTATTGGGCATAACTTGTGGCATCGCGGTCACTCTTGAATCGACTCGCTCTATCCCGGTTATAGGTTCTGCATATCCACCCCCTCTTTCATCATAGGAATACCATGTTACATTCGTGCCGACATTTTGCTGTGAATAATTCATGGAAACTCCGTCGGATGAATATAATACATAAATATTATTCAATCCTGTAGATGAACTCGGCTTTTCTATATATACAGGCAGATTGTTGCCTTCAAAGTATATTTGCTGTGCTGCAATATATGTATTGGCAGAAATGCCGATACAAATCAATAAAAGCAAATTTGTCTTCATTATAAGGACTTTTTAAAAGATATTAAATATGAAGACTATTTTTTCATAGCCCTATCCATCATCCGCTTGTCTTCTCGTTCTTTTATTGATTGACGTTTGTCATATTCTTTTTTACCGCGAGCTATTGCTACCGATAATTTTGCAAGACCTTTGTCATTTATAAACAATTTTAAAGGCACGATAGTAAATCCACTCAATTGATTGTATTTCTGCATTTTTGCAATTTCTTTCTTGGTCAAGAGCAACTTTCGGTCTCGTCTTATCTGATGATTATTATACGAGCCAAAAGCATATTCTGCCACATACATGTTTTTTATCCACACCTCGCCATTGTTTATATAGCAGAATGTATCGCTCAATCCAGCCTTGCCAAGCCTTATAGATTTTATTTCTGTTCCCGAGAGAACTATTCCTGCAACAAATGTTTCTATGATTTCATAGTCAAATGTTGCTCGTTTATTTTTTATATTGATATTGGATGATTTCATACTTTAAAATTTTCAGACTAAAAACAGTTCCAGCACAAATTTGATTGACACAGGTATTAATAATAACAACGCCGCTGAAATAACGAGGAACTTCTTATCGCCATTTTCAACTATCCCAAGGAATTCATCGGCTTTCCATGCCACAAAGAATATATATAAATACAATATGTTCAGATATGTAAACGGTATTGGCAGTAAATTATTTATAATGTTTATTATAATCAATACGGACATATTATATTGTAGAAAAACACTTACCTTGTTTGCTGTCGATTTGTTGTTGACTACTTTCGGGAAAAAACCTGTCATCAGATAATTAACCAGCAAGTATGCAAAAAAATATTTCGAAAATTCTATTATCGCTTGCTGGATTCCGACACTTATAGTTAATTCTGAGTTATAAAGCATTTGGGCAAATGCCGATAACGACAGCAATGCAATCAACGGATATACAACTTTAGACAACATCAACTTTGCCGGCGTGTTGTAACGTTTTATTTCTTTCCAGCCGTTTTTAGGCGACAATAGCAATAATACTATATTTTTAGTGAAACTCATTTCTCAAACATGTTTAACATGCAAAAATACTAATAATGCAGCACAATTTAAATATGAAGATGCAAAAACATCCAAACGCAGAATCCTTAATGTGACAAATAAAATACATTGTCTTTTATAATTCAGCATCCGATTATTATAATAGATTTATGCTAAATTTGTAATAATTTTCATGACAGTGACAATATGTCGTGATATTTATTTTACCAGCACATGAAATTTGAATTATTCATATCAAAGCGCTTGAAATTTGAAGACGGATCTCGCAGGGCTGCATCTCCGAGTCTAAATATTGCTGTCATCGGCATAGTACTTGCTATAATCATAATGATTCTATCCATAACGATAGTTTTAGGTTTTAAAAATGAAATTTCAAGCAAAATTTATAATCTTGATTCCCACATTAAAGTGTTCAATGTGAATGCGAACACAAACGCATCCAATAACTTGAACACAATAAACGCCAAAGATATAATTCCATTGTTGCAAAATTGCTCGTTCCACGACTCAATTGCCTCAATGAGCCTCATTGCTGAACAACCGGCTATTTTAAAAACAGGTAACGATTTTAAAGGAATAGTATACAAGGGTGTAGATGCGAATTATAATTGGAGTTATATGGAAACTTGCCTTGTCAAAGGCCGCATTCCAGATATGAGCGATGACGCGAATATCTATGAAATAATTGTGTCCAGGTCAACTGCATCTCAATTAAATTTAGATACAGGCGATAGGATATACGCATATTTTATAGATGATAAGGTTAAAGTGAGACGTATGTCAATAGTTGGAATATATTCCTCAGATTTTGAGGAATATGATCAGGCATACATTATTGGAAACATAAAAGCTGTGCAAAATATAAACCAATGGGACGAAGATACAGGGACATATGTCGGAATCGATTCAAAGTACATTGATGATATTGAAGAACAAGCCTACTCCATTTTTATTACTCTTGCCGGCAATGCAACCGATTTAAATGGAAGGTTGTTGTACAATGTATCTGAGACAAATACAAATAATGTGGCCTATTTTTCATGGTTAGGATTACTTGACATGAACGTTGTAATAATAATAATTCTCATGTCGGTCGTATCTGCATTCACTCTTATTTCTGCGCTACTCATGATTGTCCTTGAACGTATAAATTTGATTGGAACTCTTAAGTCTTTAGGCGCAAGTTCTGCTTCGATAAGAAACATTTTCATATGCCTGACTCAAAAATTAATATTCAAGTCAATTCTAATAGGCAATATCATTGGTTTGTCCATTGCTTTTTTGCAAAAAGAATTTCACTTGATAAAACTAAATGCAGAATCCTATTATATGCCATATATACCCATAGAAATAAACTGGGGTTTCATCATCTTATTAAATCTTGGCATAATTGTTTTATCATATCTTACTCTTATAATTCCCTCGATGGTTGTATCATCCATAAAGCCATCCGAATCCATTAAATTTGAATAACTTCGTGCATCATTACAATAATGACAAAAAAGCATGTGAGATAATTCTCCTCACATGCTTTTTACCTAAGTATATAATTTGTTATTACATGATGCCTCTTTCACGCAATTTAAGCTGCCAGTTCCAAGCCGACCTCATGGTATCATCAATCGATGTCGTGGCTTTCCAGCCAAGGACGTTGTTTGCTTTTGCAGGATCTGCCCATACTTTTTCAATATCGCCACTACGACGGCCTACGATCTTATGTGGAACCTTCACGCCGGTAGCTCTTTCAAATGAGCTGATCAGTTCGAGTACCGACAAGCCTACGCCTGTCCCAAGATTGAATATTTCAAGAGTTTCCTCGCTCTTGTCTTCAAGCATTCTTTCGAGGGCTGTAACATGAGCCTTTGCAAGATCTACTACATTGATGAAGTCGCGTATGCACGAACCATCAGATGTGTTATAGTCATCGCCAAATACACTAAGTTCTTTCCTTATGCCTATTGCTGTTTGAGTCAAATAAGGTATAAGATTTTGAGGAACGCCATTTGGCAACTCGCCTATCTCTGCACTTGGATGAGCTCCTACTGGGTTGAAATATCTTAATATAACGCTCTTGATAGGAGCACCTGAATGAATATAATCGGTTATTATCTCTTCTGAGATTTGTTTTGTATTTCCATAAGGAGATGTCGCTTTCTTTATAGGAGCACTTTCATCTACCGGATTCTTGTCAGGTTCTCCATATACAGTGCAGGAAGAAGAGAATACAATGCCTTTTGTTCCATATTTAGGCATTAATTCCAACAAGTTGATTAATGTTACAAGATTGTTGCGATAATACAACAACGGTTTTTGAACCGATTCTCCTACAGCCTTGCTTGCTGCAAAGTTGATAATACCGTTGATGCCGGGATTCTCATCAAATAATTTTGTCAATGCGTTGATATCAGTGCAATCTGCCTTGACAAATACAGGGCGTACGCCTGTAATCTTTTCTATTCCATCAAGTACTTCAATGTTGCTGTTAGACAGATTGTCTATAATAACAACTTCATAACCTGCAGTTTGTAACTCTACAACTGTGTGGGAACCTATGTAGCCGGTTCCGCCGGTAACCAAAATTTTTCCTTTCATGATGATAATAGTTTATGTTATTTAAAAATTAAATAATTCGTTTGGATATACTCCTTCTTTAATAAGATTAGCAATATTTACCATGACAGCAGGCTTATCTGCTGCATAAGTCACACCAAACCATGATGATTTGGTTCCATATACTTTGACTGATGCGATACCGGTTGTGATGAGTTCGTTCACCATCGAAGGTATGTAAAATTCAGCCTTTAATTCATTTTTATTCTTGTCGAGAAATTCAACAAACGCTTTCTCGGAATATTCAAAATAATCGGGAGTGAATCCCCACATGTTCATTGACACAAGGGCATTGTCGTCGAGTTTGTATTCCTTGCCATCATTGTCGTCAATATAGGATACTTGCCCTTCTCTACGCTTAATGTGATGACGCTCTGTTACTGTGGACAATAGTCCGGCTTCTGTAATATTGCAGATTCCACGCGACACTTCCCCACTTTCGCTCAATGTGTTGCCTACATGAAAACCAATCATGCAATATTCATTCTTTTTGCCGCACATCGATTGAAGAGCTTCTGCCAATGTCTTAAAACTGTCATAGCCATAGAAATCATCTGCATTTATGACAGCAAACGGTTCATCTATAACGTTTTTTCCCATAAGCACAGCATGATTTGTCCCCCACGGCTTTATTCGCTCAGGATTTGGAACATACCCGTCAGGTAAATTGTCTATGGACTGGAAAACTACTTCAGTAGAAATGTGATTTTCATATTTACTCAATACTTTGTCCCTGAAATCTTTTTCAAAATCATGACGAATTACAAAAACAACTTTACCAAAACCACTGCGAATAGCATCATAAATTGAATAATCCATGATGGTTTCACCATTAGGACCTATGCCGTCAAGTTGTTTAAGTCCTCCGTACCGGCTACCCATGCCGGCAGCCAAAACTAATAATGTCGGTTTCATTACTTGAAATTAAAGTCTATATCAATATATGATCTACAAATAACATTTTTCTTATATCACAATTCATGGTCGATGTGACTATCACTAACAAAGTTAGTGTTTTTTATTCATATACTGCTCATTTATCCGTTATATAAATCATTCCAGCAAGCTTTTATTTGTTGCTTGCTGGAATGATTATGTCGATTTTAACGTCCGCTATATGTTATCTTATTCTTCAGTATAGCATTGAAATCTTTATCTGCAATAAGTTCCTCCAATGTCAAATGCATTCTGTACCTCCAATAATATTTAGAGATTGCAGGGACATTTATTTGCTCCTCTTGTGGATTCTTTCTGCGCAATTTTCCATCAATCGACAACCAATCTTGCAATGGTAAAATAGTCAACATTGCTGGAGATTCAAGATGCATTGATACGATGCGGTCACATATCCAAGGTTCGGCATAATAAGGAGCTTGTCCGGCTTCATGCAACATATTGTTATAGAATCGCTGGGTCCTTCCTCTGTCTTCTTCCCACCAAGCCCTTATTCCAGGCATGTCGTGCGTAGATGTCGTACATACCGACAAGTATGGATAAAAATAAGGATTGCCAAATTCCTGAGACGGGTCTTTCGACATTCTTTGTATTTCGAGCGATAATATTTTAAGCTCTTTCATTACCGAAGGTACGCAATCAGGAATCATACCGAGGTCTTCTCCACAAACAAGCATGCTGGTAGCATGTATTAATGGCGGTAATTTCCACATTGCCTTGCCATACCAGAAATCATTATGCCTATGATAGAAAAAGTCATTATACAACCTGTTGAAACACCAGCGTTCATAATCGTTTAATGACCTGTATATATAGGTATATTGGGCTGAAATGCGAGGATGATATTTTCCTTTTTCCTCAGAATCTTCTATAAATAGCACTTCATCAATCAATCCAAGAAGAGCATTTTTTAATTTGTTGTTCTTCTCATTATCTTCTTGACTACTGAAGTATTCTACGACTTTCGCTTGGGTATTGAAATTTTCAGTCAATCCGTATCGTCCGAACCCTTTGTCATACAAGAACCTGTTCTTAGCCTCTTCGGTATACTCGCCAAAGAAGTCATTTAAGAAATAATCCATTATATAAGGTGTCGTCTGCAAATCCTTATCGAGCCAGAAGTCGTATTGGCAACGAAGCTCTTCTTCGCTGAATGGCAATGCCGGATTAAATGTGCCAAGCAATCCATGCACTGCATCCATAGGTATCTGCCAAATTCTGAAAAATCCTAATATGTGGTCTATTCTATATGCGTCAAAATATTCCGACATTTTCCTGAAACGGTTTTTCCACCACTTGAAACCGTCTTTGTTCATTTCTTCCCAATTGTAGGTTGGAAGCCCCCAATTTTGGCCGAGAACAGAGAAATCATCAGGTGGAGCTCCTGCCTGGCATCCTAAGTTGAACAAGCGTGGTTCAACCCATGCGTCCGCACTGTTTCTGCTTATTCCGATTGGTATGTCACCTTTCAAGACAATACCTTTGGAATGTGCATAATTCCTAACTTCCTTTAATTGCTTGTCAAGATGATATTGGATGAAATAACATAATTTTATTTCATATTCATTGTCAATACAAAATTTATCAACCATTTTCTCGTCATAGGATGAATATAATCCCCATTTTGAGAAATCGGCAGTTCCTTTTTGGTCTCGCAACACACAAAATGCAGCGTAAGGCTTCAACCAGTATTTATTTGCTTCAAAAAATGCCAAATAACTTTCCGAAGAGAAAGTTTCTTCACCTAATTGTTCATATAAATCTTTTACATAAGCAAGTTTGATATCATTAGCTCTTTCATAGTCAACTTGAGGCAGACTGTTCAACTCAGAAGCTAATTCGTTGTATTTGGCAAGTTTTTCTTTGTCATTCAAAGTGCCAATAGCCGAAGGGCGCAAATACATAGGGTGCAACGCAAATATGGAATTTGCACTATATGGATAGGAATCGGTCCATGTATGCGTCATTGTCGTGTCGTTAATCGGTAGGACTTGAATGAATTTCTGCCCTGTAATTTCAGCCCAATCCACCATCTTAAACAGGTCATAGAAATCACCAACGCCGAAATCATCTTCCGACCTCAATGAAAATACAGGAATGGCTGTTCCTGCACCTCTCCAATTTGGACGTGGATTCACAAAATCCGGCAAGCTGATTACGGTCAATCCCGAACCTGTTTTATGTGAAAGTTTATCAAAGATTCTATTATCCCTGTTTTCCCATGCCACAACTTCATGAGTATCTTTCTTCAAGATCAGAAATTTGTATTCAAATGGATATTTCACTTTCGACAAGTCTAAGCAAAAACTCCATTCTGGGAAATTATAATTGTTTAGCACAATTGCCTGTTCCGGATTCCAGTTGCCAAGCATTTCATTGCTTCCTACTACAGCCAAAACCTCATTTGCACCAATAACAGGAGCTTTTATTTTAAACAACACGCTACCGGCTTCCCCGATAATTGGTGCTTGCGACCTCGCTCCGGCAAATATGCTTTCGGTGAAAGCCGATGAATAGAAAGAGCTGTCAAATGGTTCATCGTGCCATTTGTCAAACACATCACAGTCTACCCCAGTGTTTAATAATACACGATGCGGCTTTCCCCATTCTTGTCGGCAATACTGTTGTCCGATGTCCGACTTTACAACATAACAATAAGTGAACTCTTTTACCGAATCGGGCAATGTCAGCGTATAAAACCAAGTACTCATGCCATCAAAGTCCATCTTTATAGCATGCGAACCATCTTTATCCGCTGAATTACAGTTTACTAAATAAACCGACTCTCCCCAATTAGTTCGATAATCGATGTATAACGTCAACTTCATAGATTGGCTTATTTTATCTTGATATTAGTTAATATGAGCGTGGTTAAAAATTTTTGATAAATATACACATTTTATTTTTAATAATTAAGGCCCGGACATAAAATATGCCGGACCCAAATTATTTTTTTGTTTCATGGAGCGTATAACGTCAACCACACTTGGATGTTCCGCAAGAAGTACATATCAAACAGCCTTCCTGGTATATCAACGTTTCTTGTCCACACTTAGGGCATTTTTGTCCGCTGGCCTTTGCTCCATTAGGAAGATACTTCTTCAGCGCACGTTCTACACCCATCTTCCATGTGTTTATTGATTTATTGTCAAGTTCCAAACTGCCTATCAACTTCAAGACTTGATCTATAGGCATGCCATAACGCAATACTCCCGAAATGAGCTTGGCGTAATTCCAAAACTCAGGATTAAATTTCTCCGACAATCCTTCTATTGTTGTCTTATAGCCTCGTTTGTTTATGAACTGGAAGTCATACCTCTTGTTTCCATGTTCATCCACCGCCTTAATGATTTTCCCACGGTTAACCGATTTCGGACAGAATATACCTTCATCATCATCGGCAAGTCCTGTGAAAATTTCATACGGACGTTCATTGATCAATCCTATGAATGCAATCCACTTCTCTTTGTTGTTTTGGAATCTCACGACATCGGCTTCAAGCTCAACAGGACGCTTCAATATATATTCTTCGTCTGCCATGTAATGGCCTACTTTGGCTTCCTTGCTTTTTGTCGATATCAGTACACCTGAGCGCGAGCCGTCTCTGTAGACCGTACAACCCTTGCAGCCCGAACGCCATGCTTCAATGTAAAGGTCATTCACAAGCTCCTCTGTTACATCATTAGGAAGATTGATTGTAACGCTAATCGAATGGTCTACCCATTTTTGAATGCGCCCTTGCATCCTCACTTTGGCCAACCAGTCTATGTCATTTGATGTGGCTTTATAATAAGGAGATATTTTGACTATCTCATCGAGTTCTGCTTGCGAGTAATTTGGATTTACCTCTATCCCGTTGGTATTCATCCACTCTATAAACTTATGATGATAAACGATATATTCTTCAAAGCAGTCTCCTGTTTCGTCAACGTAATCTATATGACTGTCAGGATCATTTGGATTTACTTTTCTGCGTCGCTTATACACTGGCAGGAACACAGGTTCTATGCCGGAAGTCGTTTGGGTCATCAAACTTGTCGTTCCGGTTGGTGCTATCGTAAGGCAGGCAATATTACGTCTTCCATATTTCACCATATTGTCATACAATCCGGCGTCTACCGACTTCAATCGTTGGATGAAAGGATTGTTCTCCTCTTTCTTTGCATCATATATCTCAAACGCTCCACGTTCCTTTGCCAAAATAACTGACGAACCATAAGCTGCTATGGCCAAGGTCTTATGAACATTTTCCGAGAAGTCAGTTGCTTCGTCTGTGCCATAAGCATACCCCATGGCAGCCAACATGTCGCCTTCGGCAGTAGTTCCAACTCCTGTACGACGGCCTTTCAATGTCTTGGACTTTATTTTTTCCCACAGATGCAACTCAGTGGCTTTGACTTCAAGAGTTTCAGGGTCGTTATTTATCTTATCGATAATCTTGTCGATTTTTTCCATTTCAAGGTCGATAATGTCATCCATCAACCTTTGAGCTTTGCCAACATGAGTTTTGAACAATTCATAATCAAAACTGGCCTTGTTTGTAAACGGATGCTTTACATAGGAATACAAGTTTATTGCGAGCAATCGGCAGCTATCGTATGGACACAACGGAATTTCTCCACATGGATTTGTGGAAATTGTCTTAAAGCCAAGGTCTGCATAACAATCTGGCACTGATTCTTTTATGATTGTATCCCAAAAAAGCACTCCTGGCTCTGCACTTTTCCATGCATTGTGAACTATTTTCTTCCACAATTGTGAAGCATCTACCTCTTTTGTATATTTAGGCGCATCAGAATCTATCGGATATTTTTGCGTGTATTTATCCCCATTAACGGCAGCATTCATGAACTCATCATCAATTCTTACCGACACATTGGCTCCTGTCACTTTCCCTTCAACCATTTTGGCATCAATGAATGCCTCAGCATCAGGATGCTTTATGCTGACCGACAACATCAACGCTCCACGGCGGCCATCTTGAGCCACTTCTCGAGTCGAATTTGAATATCGCTCCATAAAAGGCACGAGTCCAGTTGACGTGAGTGCAGAATTCTTTACAGGAGACCCTTTGGGTCGTATATGAGACAAATCATGCCCGACTCCGCCTCTACGCTTCATAAGTTGGACTTGCTCCTCGTCAATTTTTATGATTCCACCATAAGAATCAGGGTTACCATCAAGACCAATTACAAAACAGTTGGACAAAGAACCTATTTGAAAATTATTACCTATGCCTGCCATTGGACTGCCTTGAGGAACTATATATCTGAAATTTTTCAACAAGTTGAAAATTTCATCTTCCGACATTGGATTTGGATATTTCTTTTCAATGCGGCTCAACTCCGAAGCCAACCTATGATGCATGTCATCAGGTGTTAATTCATAAAGGTTTCCATAAGAATCCTTCAAAGCATACTTGCTTGCCCATACCCTGGCAGCCAATTCATCGCCATTGAAATATTCTTTTGTGGCATTAAAAGCTTCTTCGTAACTGAATGTTTTTCTATCCATAGATAATAAGTAGTTTTGGGGATTTTGAATTACTGCACAAAGATAACACAATAATATTTTTAATCACAATCATACATCGTATTTTTTTCAAAGTTTTCTATTTCAAAAATTAAATTATTGATTATCAATATAATAACAAAAATATGTTTAAAAATTATTTTCCAAAACAGAAAATCATAATATGTCTTGCATTTTTAAATTATTTATCAATATAAATATCTATTGATTACCGAAACCTAAAACTAATATTATGTAAAATTGTATTTTTCATCTGTCTTGTTGACCAAATTTTGTATTTTTGCAAAAAAAGAATCTCATAATTAATGAAAAATTTCATATATATCATAATAGCTATGGTTTTAGCAACTACTACATGTTGCAACAAAGCTTTTGAAGCAACTTATATTGAAATATACCCGTCAGAAGCGTCAATACCTGTAAATGACACTTTGCAAATGTCGTTTTCTCTTGTTTATGAAGGAGGAGATTTTGAAGACCCAAATCTAATTAAAGTCAAATGGTCTTCTTCCAACGAAGAAATAGCATCTGTTAGCGATTCGGGCGTCGTAGTATCAAAAGTCCCCGGATCGGCAAATATCACTGTCAGCTGTGGGAATGTAAACTCTTCATGCCAAGTTACCGTAATTGAAGGACAGGATTCAACCACGGTTGACACATTATACATGTAAATTACATACACATATTAAAAAAAACACAACCGCTGAAACTTCTTTTAATAAAAAATGTAAGAAGATATTTGTTTTTTAAAACTTATAGTTATCTTTGCACCACAATGACATTTATGAGCCGATTTTTTGCATATTATTTTTTCTTTTACTTTTATTTTAATAAAAATAAAGGCGAGATTTTATGCATATAGGATTGTTCAGATTAATGATATATAAATGAAATCCCGCCATTTATAAATGGCGGGATTTTTTTATTACATAATATAACAAAACAAATGAAAAGAGTTACGATACAAGGTGAACCGGGATGCTTCCATGAGGCTGCCGCAAGGGAATATTTCAAAGGCGAAGAAATTGAAACAATTCCTTGTGAAACATTCTCAAGCATGTTCGACACATTGAACTCCGATGCTTCTTTAGTTGGCGTATTGGCCATTGAAAATACGATTGCCGGTAGCCTGTTGCAAAATCATGAATTATTGCGAAAAAGCAACATGATAATAGTAGGAG
This sequence comes from uncultured Prevotellaceae bacterium, assembly GCA_905207705.1. GTDB lineage: Bacteria > Bacteroidota > Bacteroidia > Bacteroidales > Muribaculaceae > Avimuribaculum. The sequence continues at coordinate 35,082 of CAJLMA010000002.1, read as the reverse complement.
AATACAAAATGCACATATCTCATGTGTTGGCTGCCCTTCCGGGGCAATCTATCGAAGACTTGAAAGAGGTAAACTCACACCCGATGGCATTAATGCAATGTGCACAATTCCTTCAACGCTTTCCAAATCTGAAAGTAGTTGAGAAAAACGACACGGCAGGAAGCGCACTTGAAATTTCAAAAAAGAAGCTTATGGGACATGCAGCCGTTTGCGGGAAATTTGCTGCACAACTCTATGGCCTTAACATCTTAGCCGAAGACATTCAGACCAACAAGCGAAATTCTACTCGTTTCCTTATTTTAGCCGATCCGATAGAAGCTCCGTACTTAATACAGAATAAGAAAATAAACAAGTCCTCGATTGTGTTCACATTGCCGCACACTCAAGGCAGCTTATCTAAGATATTGACAATATTTTCGTTTTACGACATCAATCTATCTAAAATACAATCTCTCCCTATTATCGGAAGAGAATGGGAATACAGGTTTTATATAAACTTGACATTTTCTGATTATGTAAGATACAGGCAATCAATTGATGCTGTACGCCCATTAATAAATGAATTCAAAATTTTAGGAGAATATGCTGCATATGAACAATGACATACAACCTGCACAACGCGTAACGCAAATAAAAGAATACTATTTCTCAAAGAAGTTAAGAGAAATCGCTGCATTAAACGCCAATGGCGCTGATATAATATCATTAGGTATCGGAGGGCCTGACCGTCCACCACATCCCGATGTCATATCAACTTTATGCAACGAAGCCCAGAAGGCCGATGCGCATGGGTACCAGCCATATGTGGGATTGACTCAATTAAGAGAAGCCTTTGCCATGTGGTATGAAAAATATTACAATGTTATTCTTGACCCGACTACCGAGATTCAACCCTTGATAGGTTCAAAAGAAGGCATACTTCACACTACATTGGCATTTGTCAATCCGGGCGACGCCGTACTCATTCCCGACCCTGGCTACCCCACCTACACTTCAGTCAGCAAACTTGCTGGTGCAAAAATCTATAAATATGATTTAACCGAAGATTCAGGTTGGGAACCAGATTTTGCAGCTCTTGAACAATTGCCGCTGAATGAGGTGAAATTGATGTGGGTCAATTATCCTCACATGCCAACAGGCAAACGCGCATCAACCAATTTGTTTAAAAAGCTGATTGATTTCGGAATGAAGCATAACATAATAATTGTAAATGACAACCCATATAGCTTTATTCTGAATGACAATCCGCTTAGCATCCTCAGCATTGACGGAGCTAAAGATATTGCCATTGAAATGAATTCGCTCAGTAAATCGCACAATATGGCAGGGTGGCGAATAGCCATGATTGCATCTAATCCAAAATTCATTCAATGGATATTAAAAGTAAAATCCAATATCGATTCTGGCCAATTCAAGCCAATGATGCTTGCGGCAGCCGAAGCGCTGAAATGCGACAAGTCTTGGTATGACAATATTAATGAAACATATCGCAAGAGAAGGATTATTGCCGAACAAATCATGACAGTTTTGGGCTGCCACTTCGATACACAACAAGCAGGCTTGTTCCTATGGGGTCGAATTCCCGATGAAATAAAAGATTCAGAAACATTGGCCGACATTATTTTGGACAAGGCTCGAGTATTCGTTACTCCCGGATTTATATTCGGCAATAATGGTAACAGATATATAAGAATTTCATTATGCGCTCCCGAAAAGAAAATGCAAGAAGCGCTAAATCGTATAAAAGAAATGTCAAATAAATAAAAAATACACATTATGTTAGATTTACAACCAATCACGCAAGTTGAGAAAAACAAACCAATCGTAATAGCCGGCCCATGTAGTGCCGAAAGTGAGAACCAAGTAATGACTACTGCTCGTGCACTTGCCGAATATGGCATAAAGATATTCAGAGCCGGTATATGGAAACCTCGCACAAAACCGGGCGGATTTGAAGGTGTAGGTGAAGCTGGTCTCGAATGGCTAAAGCAAATAAAGCAAGAATCCGGAATGCTTGTTAGTACTGAAGTTGCTAACAAAGCCCATGTTGAAGCTGCATTAAAAGCCGGAATCGACATTCTTTGGATAGGTGCAAGGACTTCAGCCAACCCTTTTGCCATGCAAGAGATTGCCGACTGCCTTTCGGGTGTGGACATTTCTGTAATGATAAAAAATCCTGTCAATCCGGATCTCGAACTGTGGATAGGCGCGATTCAAAGAATATATAATGCCGGTATAAGAAAGATTGCTGCAATTCATCGTGGATTTACTGTGTACGGAAAACATTTATACAGGAATATGCCACAATGGCACATTCCGATCGAGCTCCGTCGTCGCATACCCAATTTGCAAATAATTTGCGACCCGTCCCATATGGGAGGTAAAAGAGAACTTATAGCACCATTGTCACAACAAGCACTTGACATGGGCTTTGACGGATTGATGATTGAATCTCATTGCGACCCTGACAACGCATGGAGCGACAAAGGCCAACAAATAACGCCTGAAGTTCTCAATTTTATACTAAATACCCTCGTGATAAGGGAAACTACCCATACGACCGAGAGCCTGACAATGCTAAGGCAACAGATAGATCAAATTGACAATGAACTTATTGAAATACTTGCAAAGCGCATGAGAATCTCTCGTGAGATAGGTCAATACAAGAAAGAACACAGTATGCAAATCGTCCATACAAACAGATATGACGACATATTAACTACTCGCATAAAACTTGCCGAAGAACTTGGCATGAGCAAGAATTTCATGAAAACCGTCATTGAGGCCATACATGAAGAATCTGTGCGCCAACAAATAGAAGTATTAAACAATAGAGTAAAATGAAGATTCTGATATTAGGTGCAGGCAAAATGGGTACATTCTTTTGCGATGTGCTCAGTTTCAAGCATGACGTGGCTGTATATGACAAAGATATCAAACGCTTGAGATTCACTTTTAATGCACAGCGGTTTACGACACTTGACGAAATAAAAGAGTTCAAACCTGAACTTCTTATCAATGCCGTAACTGTAAAATACACAATAAGTGCATTTAATGAGGTCCTTCCATTCTTACCCGACAATTGCATACTGTCGGATATAGCATCTGTAAAAAACGGACTGCCTGAATTTTATGAGTCATGCAATCATCAATTTGTCAGCACTCATCCGATGTTTGGGCCTACATTTGCATCGTTAAGCAACTTGTCAAATGAAAACGCGATTATAATATCGGAAAGTGCACATTTGGGAAAAGTATTTTTCAAAGATTTGTACAATGACTTGCATTTGAACATATTTGAATATACGTTCAAGCAACATGATGAAACGATTGCATTCTCATTGTCAATACCTTTTGCCAGTACATTGGCTTTTGCTGGCGTCATGAAACATCAAGATGCTCCGGGCACTACATTTAAGCGTCACATGGCAATCGCACAAGGACTAATGTCGGAAGACGATTACCTATTGCAAGAAATATTGTTCAATCCTCATACTTCAGGACAATTAAAAAACATTCAAGCTAAATTATCTCAGTTGCAGCAAATAATTGAAACAAAAGATTGTGAAGCTATGAAAAAATTTCTTGACGAAGTGAGACAAAACATCAAATGACAATAGTCGAACAGCAAACAGGGGTATAAAGTATCACATGTATTAAAAATGCTTTATACCCCTGTTTTTTTGCGCTCTACATCTTAAGATAAAAATCTTTAGTCAGGTTCACATAGTCAATACTATACTCATGATGAGCATCTTTTTCTATTGTTATGGAGTTTTCAGTAAACTCATAATGTGGTTGTATGCCAATTTCCCACAATATGCGTTTTGCAACACTTCCAGGCTTAGGAAAAACTAAAGTTTTCCTTATCAAGTATAATCCTGCATTATTGATAATGCCTGTTATTGTTGATTCTGCATCAAATGAAGATATAAAACATAATCTGCCCTTCTTCGTCATAATTTGCCGGGCATTTATTATCAAATCCTCAAAAGACAAGCTGACACAATGTCGAGCCAATGACCTTTCTTGGTTTGGCGGTAAAACGCCATTGTTAAAAAAAGGTGGATTAGATACTATCAAATCGTATCTTTTACCACATATTGCCGCATGGTTGACATAATTGTCATGTACTACATTTATGCGATTTTTCCACCGAGAGTTACTTACGTTATACTCAGCTTCAATACATGCTTTAGCATCTATGTCCAATGCGTCTATCTCAGCCTTTTCGTTCCTTTGGGCTACCATCAAAGCAATTAAGCCTGTTCCAGTACCTACGTCAAGAACGGTATGAACATCAGACACATCGCACCATGCACCCACCAACACACCGTCGGTGCCTACTTTCATGGCAGAAATTTCATTTTTTACGCTAAACTGTTTGAATCTGAATATATTTTCCCTCATAACGTCTTTAATAAAACAAGACATGCAATCGGTCTTGTAAACCCACTGCATGTCTTAACTTTATTACAACTCCGATTTTATTAGCAATATTCTCCCCATGATTTTATTTCAATGTCATCCGAATTCAAATCACAGAATGCATCTATAAATGCCGAAGCCAAACGAGCGTTTGTCAACAAAGGAATGTTTAAATCGACAGCTGCGCGTCTGATTTTATAGCCGTTAGACAATTCCGTGGAAGATAGATTTTTCGGAATATTCACAACCATGTCTATTTGCTTCTTATGCAGTAGGTCAAGAGCTTGTGGTTGCATGTCGCTTTCACTTGGCCAATACACATGTATCGCCGGAATGCCATTCTCATTCAAGAATTTATGTGTACCTCCTGTAGCATATAAAGTATAACCCTTTTCGTACAACTTATGTGCAGCATCAAGCATATCGGCTTTCTGCTTTGCTCCTCCAGTACTTAACAGGACGCTTTTTTGTGGAATCTTCTGTCCTACCGATAGCATTGCCTTGAGCAGAGCCTCCGAAGTATTCTCACCCAAACATCCGACTTCCCCGGTTGAAGACATGTCAACTCCAAGTACAGGATCGGCACCTTGTAATCTTGAGAATGAGAATTGTGAAGCTTTAATTCCTACATAATCAAGGTCAAAAGCATTCTTATTAGGCTTTTCGACAGGTATGCCAAGCATTACTTTAGTTGCCAAATCTATAAAATTCAATTTCAACACTTTGGAAACGAACGGGAAACTACGTGAAGCTCGTAGATTACATTCAATGACCTTTATATCATTGTTCTTAGCAAGATATTGGATATTGAACGGCCCTGAAATGTTTAACGCTTTCGCAATTTGTCCACTTATCTTCTTTATCCTTCTTATCGTTTCAACATACAATTTTTGCGGAGGGAATTGTATCGTGGCATCACCTGAATGCACCCCGGCAAACTCTATATGTTCTGAAATGGCATAAAGCTTTATTTCTCCGTTCTGTGCCACTGCATCCCATTCTATCTCTTTAGCGTTTTGAATGAATGAGCTGACCACAACTGGATGTTGCTTCGACACATTTGCGGCAAGTTTGAGGAATTTTTCTAAATCTTCATCATTTGAACATACATTCATGGCCGCGCCCGACAACACATAAGACGGACGCACCAAAACAGGATATCCAACTTCTTGCACGAACTCGTATATATCTTCAAGCGAGGTCAATTCTCTCCACCTTGGCTGGTCTATTCCAAGAGAGTCAAGCATTGAAGAAAACTTATGTCGGTCTTCGGCATTGTCAATGCTTGTTGCACTTGTTCCAAGAATATTGACTTTTTCGGCATCAAGACGCGTTGCAAGATTATTAGGAATCTGACCTCCAGTTGACAATATTACGCCATGAGGCTGTTCAAGCTCAATGATATCCATGACACGTTCAAATGTCAATTCATCAAAATACAACCTGTCGCACATGTCATAGTCGGTTGACACTGTTTCAGGATTATAGTTAATCATCACAGAGCGCCATCCTTCTTTCTTGACTGTCATAAGCGCGTTTACGCTGCACCAGTCAAATTCAACCGAGCTACCTATGCGATAGGCTCCAGAACCAAGTACAATGATAGAACGATGATCGTGAAGGTAAGTAACATCATTGTCATTTCCGTTATACGTCAGATACAGATAATTTGTTTGTGCAGGATACTCCGCTGCAAGTGTATCGATTTGCTTCACGCAAGGTATTATTCCGTATCCTTTCCTCAAATGGCGTACTGTAAGATTAGCCTCCTCGGCATTGCCCATATTGGATTTCAAGACAGCTCTCGCGATTTGGAAATCGGAGAATCCCTCCGATTTGGCTCGTTTGAGCAGGTCTACAGGCAAATCTTGCAAGTCATTATATTTTTCAAGTTCAATGGCAGTGTTTACAATATTCTGTAATTTATACAAAAACCATTTGTCTATCTTTGTCAAGTTATGTATCTGGTCGACTGTATACCCACCTCTTATTGCATTTTCTATTACAAATATACGTTTGTCGGTAGGTTCTTTCAATGCTTTTTCAATATCAGATACTTTCAATGGCTTGTTTTCAATAAATCCGTGCATCCCCTGGCCTATCATGCGCAGCCCCTTTTGGATTACCTCCTCAAAAGTGCGTCCTATGGCCATAACCTCTCCAACAGATTTCATTGAAGAACCAATCTCCCGATTGACGCCATGGAATTTACCTAAGTCCCAACGTGGGATTTTACATACTATGTAATCCAAAGCCGGTTCAAAGAATGCCGATGTAACTTTTGTTACGGAATTTTTCAATTCAAACAATCCATATCCAAGTCCCAGTTTGGCAGCAACGAAAGCTAACGGATAACCCGTTGCCTTTGAAGCCAAAGCTGAACTGCGGCTCAAACGTGCGTTCACTTCAATCACACGATAATCCATCGATTTGGGATCGTATGCATATTGAACATTACACTCGCCAACTATACCGACATGTCGTATTATCTTAATTGCAAGTTCTCGCAATAAATGGTAATCAGCATTTGACAACGTTTGGGATGGAGCGACAACTATACTTTCACCTGTATGTATTCCCAGCGGATCGAAATTCTCCATGTTGCATACAGTTATACAATTGTCATATCTGTCTCGCACCACCTCATATTCTATTTCTTTCCAGCCTTTCAGTGATTTCTCTATCAATACTTGGGGAGAGAAAGACAAAGCCTTTTCCACAAGAGCTTTCAATTCCTCTTCATTGTCGCAGAAACCGCTGCCAAGGCCTCCAAGTGCATAAGCCGCCCTCACAATCACAGGATACCCAAGATCATTAGCCGCTTTTATGGCATCGTTAACACTCTCGACAGCTTCACTCTTTATGGTTTTTACATTTATTTCATCAAGTTTCTTGACAAACAACTCCCTGTCTTCCGTGTCCATAATGGCTTGGACTGGGGTTCCAAGAACCTGCACGTCATATTTTTCAAGGACGCCGCTCTTATACAGTTCGACACCGCAATTTAACGCGGTTTGTCCACCAAACGATAATAATATTCCTTGAGGTCTCTCCTTGGCTATGACTTTTTCCACGAAATATGGAGTTACCGGCAAGAAGTAAATCTTGTCGGCAAAATCATCCGATGTTTGAACTGTTGCTATATTGGGATTTATCAATATAGTCTCTATAGATTCCTCTTTTAGTGCTTTCAAGGCTTGAGATCCTGAATAATCAAATTCACCGGCCTCGCCTATTTTCAAAGCTCCGGAACCAAGAAGCAATACTTTTTTTATTTTTTCTCTGTTCATAATCGTTACTTGTGCACTAAAATTAGAGTAGTTTTATAAAATCATCAAAGATAAATTCCGTATCAGTTGGTCCGCCACAAGCTTCAGGATGGAATTGCGCCGAGAAGAATGGCTTACTCTTATGCTTTATTCCTTCATTAGTATTATCATTCATGTTTATGAACAATGGCTCCCAATCTTCACCTAATGTTTCAGTATCTACTGCAAAGCCGTGATTTTGCGATGTTATGTAGCAATTGGTTGTACCAATCTTCATAACAGGTTGATTCTGGCTTCTATGCCCATATTTCAATTTGTATATTTTCGCCCCGGCCGCCTTAGACAACAGTTGATTGCCCATGCAAATACCGCAAATCGGCTTGTCTTGCATTATGGCTTTGCGTAAATTGGCAACCGTTTCTTCTGCAAAATCCGGGTTTCCGGGACCATTTGATATGAACAATCCGTCATACACCAATTGGGTAAAATCATAATTCCATGGAACCCTTACGACTTTAACACCACGATTCAAGAGACAGCGAATGATGTTATATTTAACACCGCAATCTACAAGTACCACGGTTTTATCACCTTTGCCATATTCAATAATTTCTTTACAACTGGTTTTCGCCACCAAATTCTCTTTATTTGGATCATGAAAACAGATATCACCACAACCATCCACCACAATCTTGCCAAGCATAGAGCCCTTTTCTCTCAATATCTTGGTCAATGCACGAGTATCTATTCCATAAACACCGACGATCTTTTCATCTTTAAGCCATTCACTCAAGCTGCGTTTTGCTTGCCAATGACTATAGTCCCAAGAATAATCTTGACACAATATCGCCTCACAATGGATTTTATCACTCTCAAAATATGGATCAGTTATATTGTCTTCGCTCTTGGGCGGAACGCCATAATTGCCCAACATCGGATAAGTGGTCACCAATATCTGACCGCTATAAGATGGGTCGGTCAAACTTTCTGGATAACCAGTCATGGCCGTACTAAACACGACCTCACCTGCACACGGCTTATCATATCCGAAAGACTTTCCTTCGAAAGTCGTACCGTCTTCAAGCGTAAGAACGGCTCTCTTTGTTTCTTGCATATACGATAGATGTGTATTTGTGATATTCGTTGGTTTTTTCATACCTAAAAACCGTACAAAGTTAATAATTTTAATACATATATCCAACTATATCCAAGAGTCATTTCAATTGAATAAAAATATAGTCTCCATATTAGCTTTCGGTTGCTTCTATAAGTTTTATGGCATCAACATATTGAGCTATGCCCACAGCCACCTGTTTGGCTGCTTTCATTGCCAATACGACTGTTGCCGGATGGTGTACCACGTCGCCTCCTGCAAAGACACCTCTTCGTGTTGTCATGCCATAAGGAAAATCGCGAGTCTTCACATAGCCAGCTTCATCAACATCTATTCCTGTAGTAGTTGAAACTATACGATTGGCCGGCCGAGAGCCGATGGCTAAACATATCCGATCAAATTCAAATGTCTTCTCCCCTTCCGGAGTTGTTGCTTTTATTGCTTTCAAGTTCCCATTTTCGTCACCAAGGAACTCCTGCGTGGAAGTATTCCACATGAACTTGACACCTTCGCTGATGGCTTCTTGATATTCACTTTTTATTGCAGGCATATCAGCTTCGGTTCTATGATAAATTATGGTCACACTCGATGCTCCCATGCGTATCGCAGTACGCGCAGCATCCATTGCAACATTACCACAACCTATCACACCCACCTTTTCACCTTCTTTCAATGGCACAGCATCACGCCCTATTGCCCCTTCATTAAAAATATTGGCCATGTGTAGCAAATATGACGATTGTATGACTCCCCTCAATTTAGCACCAGGAACATTAAGGTCTTTAGGCAATGCAGTACCAGTACCTATAAAAATAGCATCATATCCTCTTTCAAATATCTGATCAACCGTTATTTGATAACCTACTATGCAATTTAGTATAAAATTGACACCCAAAGCCTCTATTTTTTCAATTTCTTTCCTTACCACCGCTTTAGGCAGCCTATATTCAGGGATTCCATACATGAGTACTCCCCCGGCCTCTTCTTGACTCTCGAATATTGTAACCCTGAATCCTTGACGAGCTAAATCGCCAGCCACTGTCAAACCAGCCGGCCCCGAACCTATGACAGCCACCTTGCCACGCGTCTTTTGAGGCAACCTATCCCTAATTAGGTTCATTTGAATATCAAAATCGGCCACAAATCGTTCCAATTTTCCTATTTGGATGCCTTTCCCTTTAGCATATAATATGCAATGACCTTGGCACTGTTTCTCATGAGGACACACCCTGCCACAAATAGCAGGCAGATTACTTTTCTCATTGATTATTCGCATGGCATCACCCATGTTACCCATTGACAATTGATGTATGAATCCCGGAATGTCGTTTTCTATGGGACATCCGGTTTTACACAAAGGATTCTTGCAATTCAAGCATCTCTTGGCTTCATCAATAGCTTCTTTTATTGAGAAACTTTCATTGATTTCGTTAAAAGTATTGTCGTTTTTATTCATAGTTCAGAATGGTCGATTTGTTACCTACACAAAAATAAATCAAAACATTTATACATGCAACCAATAGAACTTATAACATTCTTGCGCTTTTGTTGGTTTATTTCGATTCTTTAGCTATTTTTGCATGCGACAAAGGGGTGCCATGCGGCTGAGATTATACCCTATGAACCTGAACCGGGTAATTCCGGCGGAGGGATTGTTAAACACATGCAATCTTTTTATAGGTATCCTATTATAATTTCTCCCATTACACTCTTAATTTGATAATTTCAACATGACAGATTGTTTTAACTCATGGAGACCTATTATAAAGTTTTGTCTATTGCAGGATCTGATTGCAGCGGAGGTGCAGGCATACAAGCCGACTTGAAAACATGCTCGGCCCTTGGGGTATATTGCATGGCCGCAATCACCGCAATCACCGCACAAAATACACAGCAAATAAACGGGATAGAAAATATTTCTCCCGAAATGGTCGGCAAACAAATTGATGCCATATATGCCGATATAATCCCCGATTCCATTAAATTAGGAATGCTGCCCGATAAAAGCATCATAGAAACAGTTGCAAATAAACTGATTGCGCACAAAGCCCGTAAAGTCGTGCTTGATCCGGTGATGATTTCAACATCAAGATATAAATTGATTTCGGATACTGCAATAGATGCTCTCGTAACAAAACTAATTCCGATTGTCGACCTTATAACACCCAATAGGCATGAAGCAGAATTTCTTGCAGGTCATGCGATAAACAAATATGATGACATTATACACGCCGGACATGCGATAATTGACCTTGGAGCAAAAGCCGTATTAATCAAAGGTGGCCACTTTGACGATGAATCCATGACCGACTACTTGTTTGTCGACAAGTCAAATGAACCAACAATGTGCCGTTCAAGAAAAATAGACTCTATGAATACTCATGGTACAGGTTGTTCATATTCATCGGCAATTGCATCCTATCTTGCCATTGGATACAATTTGCACACGTCCATAAGTAAAGCAAAAGCATACATAACAAATGCCATAGCCGAAGGTGCCGGTGTAATAATAGGGCATGGACATGGGTCAGTCAATCATTCATTCAATCCCGTCAAACTCTTAAAGCATAAATTATGAAAATATACATTAATAATACCGAATATGACTGCGTTGACAATGCGACACTTCAACAAGTTATCTCGACCGCAGGCAACATCCCAGACAAAGGGATTGCCATAGCCGTAAATAACGATGTAATCCCAAATTCAGAATGGAATTCATTTAAGATAAGCAACGGAGATAAAATAACAGTCATTAAAGCATTTTATGGCGGTTAAGAAATGAAACTTATTGCACTGACACCGGAACTTGAGCATCCCGATGAAATTTTGTTCATCACGAGCATACTTGATGCCGAATTTGATTATGTCCACATACGCAAACCTGGTTTCTCCAGTCAACAGATGAGGGAATATATAATGTCAATACCATCACAATATCACAACAGGCTTAAAATTCATAATCATTTTGAATTAGCTCATGAATTTAATTTGGCCGGAATACACTTAAACATGCATTGCAACATCATTCCGGCCAGTTGTAAGAATATGATGAAAAGTCGTTCATGCCATTCAAAAGATGAATTGACCGACTTGTCTCAATATGAATATGTATTTCTAAGCCCCATTTTTGACAGTATATCAAAAAATGGCTATAAAAGCCGATTTTCATATGGCAACCTGCTTGAAATTTTCAAGAATGACAGCATGCAAGACAAAATAATAGCTTTAGGAGGTATCATGCCATTACATCTCAAGCAATTGCACCAATTAGGATTTGCAGGAGCCGCATTCTTGGGATATTTGTTTAATAGTAATACAATAGAATCTTTAAATAAAAAATTAGAAATAATAAAAACTTATCATGCTGCAATTCATTACTAATTCGGATGACCCTGAAGTTGTATTGTCTCAATCCAAGGCTGTACTTGATGGAGGATGCAAATGGATACAACTACGCATGAAAAATTCCACTCGCGACACTATTGTTTCTACAGCTCAAAAGTTAAAACATTTATGCGCCGAAAAAGAATGTATTTTTATAATTGATGATCATGTAGACATAGCAAAAGAATTGCAACTCGACGGAGTTCATCTTGGGAAATACGACATGAACCCTGTCGATGCAAGACGCGAGCTTGGGATGCAAGCCATAATAGGCGCGACAGCCAATACATTCGAAGATATTTGCAAACTTGTATTGATGGATATCGACTATATTGGACTGGGACCATTCCGATTTACATCAACCAAGAAAAACCTCAGCCCCGTAATCGGACTTAAAGGATATGATTCAATATTGAAGAAATGTCGTGATGCCGGCTACAAAATTCCGATTGTCGCAATCGGCGGTATTGTATATGACGATATTGCAAACATTATGAATACAGGAATCAGCGGAATTGCTTTATCAGGTTCTATAATCTCGGCACAAAATCCGACAGAAGAAACGACAAAGATCATTACCCTGTTACAGGATATTATAAATGAGAGAATCAATAAATTATATTCAAAATAAGAATTCACTTTATTAGCATGGACAATTTAATAATAGGAGGTAGGGAATTTTCATCCCGATTATTTGTCGGTACAGGAAAATTTTCTTCAAATGAAATAATGGAACAGGCAATCGTTGCATCCGAATCCCAGATGATTACTGTTGCAATGAAAAGAATCAACATGAGCGATGAAGCCGACGATGAGATGCTGAAACACATAAATCGAGAAGCTGTTCAATTCTTACCTAACACTTCTGGTGTAAGGAATGCTGAAGAAGCCGTGTTTGCAGCCAAGTTGTCAAGAGAATGCTTCGGTACTAATTTCATCAAATTGGAAATTCACCCCAATCCGAAGTATCTTTTACCCGACCCGGTAGAAACGCTTAAAGCGACCGAAGAACTCGCTAAACTCGGATTTGTGGTTCTTCCATACATACAAGCCGATCCCGTATTGTGCAAACGCCTTGAGGATGTCGGAACAGCCGCTGTAATGCCTCTGGGAGCTCCAATCGGTACAAACAAAGGATTAAAAACAAGAGACTTGATAGAAATCATAATAGCCGAAAGTCAAGTACCTGTCATAGTTGATGCCGGCCTGGGTGCTCCTTCTCATGCCGCCGAAGCCATGGAAATGGGTGCCGATGCCGTACTTGTAAATACCGCTATAGCAATGTCAAAGAATCCTGTTGAAATGGCTTGCGCTTTCAAGCTTGCAGTTCAGGCCGGACGCCAGGCATATCTTGCCGGATTGGGTGTAAAATCTGATTTCGCAAACGCAAGCAGCCCTCTCACATCTTTCTTAGACTAAATTTTTATCCACACCAATTAAAATCATAGGATTTATGGAAATAAATTTCATGAAAGTAGACTCTTATCCGGGATCAGAAAAGACATATATCAACGGCCAACTGTTCCCCGACATAAAAGTAGGAATGAGAAAAGTAAACCTCACACCTACAGTATCGGTCAAAGAAAATGGTGAAAAGGAAGTCAAAGCCAACGATCCGGTATATATATATGACACAAGTGGCGTATATACCGACCCTGAAGTTAAGATTGACATAAATAAAGGCATCCATAGAATAAGAGAAAAATGGATCGCAAATCGCGGTGATGTGGAACAGCTTGATGGCATAACATCCCAATACGGGAAATTGCGTCTCAATGACAGTTCACTTGATTCAATAAGGTTCCAGGTGAGACATAATCCGTTAAAAGCAAAAGACGGGAAACATGTCACACAAATGGCTTATGCAAAGGCTGGGATTATCACTGCCGAAATGGAGTATGTGGCAATACGGGAAAATATGAATAATAAAGCTCTTGGAATTGACACTTACATCACGCCTGAATTTGTAAGACAGGAAATTGCTGCTGGACGTGCCATAATCCCAGCCAATATAAACCATCCGGAAGCCGAACCTATGATTATAGGAAGTAAATTCCTTGTAAAACTTAACACCAATATTGGCAATTCGGCTCTCTCATCCTCTATTGAAGAAGAAGTCAACAAGGCTGTGTGGAGCTGCTATTGGGGAGGCGATACTTTGATGGATCTTTCCACAGGAGACAACATCCACGAGACTCGGGAATGGATTATTCGCAATTGCCCTGTACCTATGGGAACTGTTCCCATATATCAAGCTCTTGAAAAGGTTAATGGCAAAGTCAAGGATTTAACATGGGAAATATATAGGGATACTCTTATAGAGCAATGTGAACAAGGCGTTGACTATTTTACTATTCATGCCGGTGTCCTTAAGGCCCATGCAGACTTGATATCGTCAAGGCTTACAGGTGTCGTTTCGCGTGGCGGAAGCATAATGTCTCAATGGTGTGTTTTGCATAATCAAGAAAGCTTCTTATATAAACATTTTGCCGACATCTGCGATATCTTAAATCAATATGACGTGGCAATATCTCTTGGCGATGGTATGCGTCCAGGTTCCATACATGACGCCAACGACAAAGCTCAATTTATGGAACTTGACGTGCTTGGCGAACTTACAAAAATTGCATGGGAAAAGGATGTGCAAGTAATCATTGAAGGGCCCGGACATATACCAATGCAAAAAATAAAGGAAAACATGGACAAGCAGCTCGCAGCTTGCCATGGAGCTCCATTCTATACGCTTGGCCCATTGACAACAGATATTGCACCTGGATATGACCACATTACTTCGGCTATCGGTGCTGCCCAAATAGGATGGTATGGAACTGCCATGATATGTTATGTGACACCAAAAGAGCACCTTGGATTGCCAAATCTTGAAGATGTGAGGAATGGTGTAATCGCTTATAAAATTGCTGCACATGCCGCCGATCTCGCAAAGGGATTTCCAGGAGCTGAAATTCGAGATAATGCAATGAGCAAGGCTCGTTATGAGTTCAGGTGGAAAGACCAGTTCAACTTGTCGCTTGACCCCGCAAGGGCCCGTCAATATTATGTCGAAACTCATAACGACAATGATAAGTTCTGTACCATGTGCGGACCCAATTTCTGTGCAATGCGTATATCCCAATCTGTTTCTAATGAAATTTGCAAGGAGAATAAATAAATGTTTTCTGACGAACTAAAAAAAATAAACTGGAAAGAAACTACCGACAAGATTTTAAGCAAAAATCATGTCGATGTGGAGGAAGCTCTCAACAAGGAGATGCTTAATGTGGATGATTTCATGGCATTGGTTTCACCTGCCGCAATCCCCTATCTTGAACCGATGGCTCGTAAATCCCAATTTTATACGCAGGAGAGATTTGGCAAGACGATTAGCATGTACATCCCTTTGTATCTTAGCAATGCGTGTACAAACTTTTGCGTTTATTGCGGCTTCCAATTTAACAACAAATTTAAACGCACTACACTCACCGAGGAGCAAATAAAAGCAGAATGTGAAGCTATCAAAAAATTAGGCCCGTTTGAAAATCTGCTTATTGTTACAGGAGAATACCCTTCGGTTGCCGGCGTTGATTACATCGAAAAAGCATTACAGATTGCAAGACCGTATTTCAACAACCTCACAATCGAAGTCATGCCACTTAAGCAAGAAGAATACAAACGATTGACAAATTCCGGACTTAATGGTGTCGTATGCTTCCAAGAAACATATAACAGGGATAGATACAATGTATATCATCCCCATGGGATGAAATCAAACTTTGAATGGAGGCTTAATGGATACGACCGTATGGGAGCTGCAAAACTACATAAAATAGGTATGGGCGTTCTCATAGGACTTGAGGATTGGAGAACCGATATCACGATGATGGCTTACCATTTGCGCTACTTGCAAAAGAAGTATTGGGAAACTCGTTATTCGGTCAACTTCCCGAGGATGCGACCGGCCGAGGGCCATTTTTCTCCAAATGTAATAATGACCGACAAGGAACTTGCTCAAGTAACATTTGCTTTCCGAATTTTCGATCATGACGTTGATATATCCTATTCCACTCGTGAAAGTCCTATATTCCGTGAGAATATGATGAAACTTGGCGTCACATCGATGAGTGCAGGTAGTAAAACGGAACCGGGCGGATATGTAAAGGCTCATCAAGCATTGGAACAATTTGCCGTAAGTGACGACCGTTCGCCTAAAGATGTATCCGACGACATTCACCGTCTTGGATATGAAGTCGTATGGAAAGATTGGGATAAAATATTTGATTGAATATAATTCCTATTAGGTGTTAATAAAACGGGGAGTCATGTTTTTATCATGCTTCCCCGTTTGTATTTCAAAAAAATCTATTATTACAAATCGACATGTGAAACTTCTATATCTTCTCCCATGAACATTGTTGCCATTCCTTTGAATTTTTCGGCATTCTCGGTCGTTAGATATGAAACAGAACCACCTTTGCTGCATCTTATATCCATTTCGGGATGTCGTGTCAAATAGCCGGCAAGGCTTTCCGCCACAATCGCTCCTTGCTCAATGATTGAGACATTGTCAGGGATATATTTTTCTATCTTATTAAGTAACAACGGGTAATGCGTACATCCAAGAATTACGCTGTCAATTTCACCACATTGGTTCATGAGCCCGTTTATATACTTCTGTACAAAATAATCGGCACCGTTGCCATTCGATTCCATACACTCGACAAGAGGTACCCACATAGGACATTCCTGGCCAAAAGTCTTTATTTTTCCACCATACATCTTGTCAATTTCCATATCATACGATTTACTTTGTATGGTTCCGGGAGTTCCAAGAATACCTATATTGCATGTATGAGTCACATCGCCTATTTTCTCAACAGTAGGACGTATCACGCCGAGTACCCGACGAGTCGGATCAATTTGTGGCAAGTCCTGTTGCTGTATGGTTCGTAACGCTTTTGCCGATGCTGTATTACATGCCAATATCACAAGTTTACACCCTCGAGAAAACAGATATTTGACAGCCTGCAATGTAAACTTATACACAATGTCAAACGACCGGGTTCCATAAGGGGCACGAGCATTGTCACCTAAATACAGATAATCGTATTGTGGAAGCAAGCTCTTTATTTGCCTTAATATAGTCAATCCGCCATATCCGGAGTCAAATACGCCAATCGGACCGGCATCAGTCAACCCGCTCATTGTGAAAAATTCGCCACAATCATTACGAAATTCCGTATCACAGGAACGCCCCGTATAACTAATCCCCATGAGCCATTAAGAATTTTTCAACATCAAGTGCAGCTTTGCAACCCATGCCTGCTGCTGTTATAGCCTGACGATACCTTGGGTCGGCAACATCACCGGCGGCAAATACTCCCGGAACATTTGTTTCGGATGTAGTGCCTTTTGTTTTGATATATCCTGCATCATCAAGTTCTACTTGTCCGTTCAAAAATGCAGTATTAGGTTGATGTCCTATTGCAAGGAAAAATCCATCTATGGCTAAATCATAAAATTCTTCTTGTGGCGTTCCTTTATGCTTCACAAGATGTACGCCTTCAACGCCGTTTTCTCCAAATAGGCCAACGGCATTCGTATTAAACAGGATATCTATGTTTTCTGCATCAAATACACGCTTCTGCATTACTTTGGATGCCCTTAGATAGTCTTTGCGCACTATCATATACACTTTCTTGGCTATGTTGCTTAGATATAGTGCCTCTTCACAGGCGGTATCCCCTCCGCCCACAACTGCCACAGTCCTTTCCCTATAAAAAAAGCCATCGCATGTAGCACATGCCGAAACCCCCATTCCGGCATATTTCTTCTCATCATCAAGGCCTAAATATTTAGCCGATGCACCTGTTGCTATTATAACCGTATCGGCAATTATTTGAGTATCTCCGGCATCGACTACGGCTGTGAACGGCCGCTTCGACATATCTATCGATGTAATTATGCCGGTCCTGACATCAGCACCAAATCGTTTAGCTTGGGTGCGAAGCTGCTCCATCATTTCATTTCCATCAACCCCTTCAGGATATCCGGGAAAATTTTCAATGTCGGTAGTTATTGTCAACTGACCTCCGGGCTGGTTGCCTTCATAAAGAATAGGAGATATATTCGCCCTTCCGGCATATATGGCAGCTGTAAAACCTGCAGGGCCGGAACCAATTATTAAACACTTTGTTTTTTCTGTATTCATAATCCAATATTTTTCTATCTTAAATCTACTATCTGCGTACCTTCCGGCACATACTTAGAATCATATTTGAATATCTTTGACGAGAATTTTTTACCCGTCACATAGTTATTGACTGTAACAGTATATGACGAATTATCAGCCATCGAAAAAACAGCCCTCATTATTTGAAACTTGTTCTTATCCACAAAGAGTTGTATTAACTTTATGTCACCCTCTTCTTCAGGAATCAACGACAACATATAATTACCATTTTGAGTAACCACCACCGAATTTTGCGAGTTATCTTTAAATGCTTTCAATGCTATATATGGATTAGACATTTGAAGTTCTTCCAATGTCGGCTCGGTGATGTTAACTTCGTCTGTCATTGTAGAATAAGCCCACTGAGTCTTGCCGTCAAACCAACATTTTAGGTCATCTGATAAAATCCTGAATTTTTCCCCTTCCATGGCAATAGAACCATAGTCGGTCGTTTTATCATATGCCATCGAATAGCTTGCTTCAATGCCTTTACTATCATCGTAAGCCTTAATTACACGATTAAGTATATCATTTGCATCTTGTGCATTCATTACTCCGCAAGCCAAAGCCACAGATGCCAATATGCTCCAAAAGCGTTTCATCATAAAATTGTCTGTTTTAATCTGTATATTTATTTTGAAAGTATTCCTTGCAATTGCGATGAATCAATCAATACTTTTCTCGGTTTTCCACCTTGCGAAGGGCCGACAATCCCTGCAGCTTCCATTTGATCCATTATCCTGCCTGCCCTGTTATAGCCTATGCCATAATGACGTTGCAACGACGAAGTGGAAGCCGTGCTGCTCGTAACTATAAATGCAGCTATTTCATCAAACAACGGGTCGCGTTCGCTTATCATTGATGATGAAGAGCCTTCATTGCCCGAATCTTCCGGCTCGGGTATATATTCAGGCAATTCGTAAGCCGACTCATATCCCACTTGTTCACTTATATAGTCACATATTTTTTCAACTTCAGGAGTATCCACAAATGCACACTGCACACGTTCTATTACTCCACCTGCCGACAAGAACAACATGTCTCCCCTTCCCACAAGCTGCTGAGCTCCCGAACAGTCAAGAATGGTACGGCTGTCGACCATTTGTATTACTTTAAATGCTATTCGTCCGGGGAAATTCGCTTTAATCATACCGGTGATGACATCGGTCGATGGTCGTTGAGTGGCTATTATCATGTGGATGCCGACTGCACGAGCCTTTTGTGCAATCCTTGCAATCGGTCGCTCAACATCCTTGCCACCTGTCATGACCAAATCGGCATACTCATCTACTACAAGAACTATGTATGGCATGTAGCGATGTCCTTTTTCAGGATTCAACCGGCGTGCTATAAATTTGGCATTGTAATCTTTTATGTTTCGTTCTCCGGCATCCCTAAGAAGCAAATTCCTGTTCTCCATCTCTTGAACCAACGAATTTAATGTAACAATTGCCTTTTTGGGATCGGTGACAATGCACTCATGCTCTCCTGTCAACTTGGCAAGATAATGGTACTCCAATTTTGAATACAGACTGAATTCAACCATTTTAGGGTCAATCAGCACAAGCTTCAATTCAGACGGATGCTTCTTATACAACAAAGATGTTATAATCGCATTCAGTCCCACCGATTTACCCTGTCCTGTAGCTCCTGCAACGAGCAAATGTGGCATTTTCGCGAGATCTGCAACAAAAACATCGTTGCTTATCGTGCAACCAAGAGCCATCGGCAAATCCATTTTACAATTTTGGAATTTAACCGACCCTATTATCGAACGCATGTACACCGTCTGGGGATCTTTATTGGGTACCTCTATACCTATGGTGCACTTGCCCGGAATAGGAGCTATTATACGTATTCCCAATGCCGACAAACTCATCTGTATGTCATTCTCCAGGCCTTTTATCTTGGAAATTCTCACGCCATCACCCGGGACAATCTCAAATAATGAAATGGTTGGACCGACACAAACGTCAATCTTTTTTATGGGAATATCATAATTGGCAAGAGTCTCCGTAATTCGCTTTTTATTTGCTTCTTGTTCATCCAAGTCGGCTGTACGCTGCTTCACATCCCCTTCACGCAGCAAGTCGAGTGGAGGCATTTTATACTTAGATAATTCTTTAGTCGGATCATACGCTTCAAAACGAGAATCGTTTCCTTGCTCTATTGGTTTAGGCACGATAATCGAACCTTCTATTGTATCACTCTTGCCATCCTTTACAAATGGGACATATACATCTTGTCCATCATAATCTTCCATATCCTTGTCAGCAATGGCAATTTCCTTCTCTCCGGGTACATCATCGATATCCGTAATATCGCCACCAATCTTCTCAAAAGAATTTGAATTTTCTTCGTTTTTTTCATCTTTGGGATATTCCTGTTGCTTGGTGACTTTCACTTTATGCTGCTCTATATCCTCATTTTCGCTGTCATCATCTTCAAAAGATGTACGCTTTGGAATAACCTTGTTAACCTGCGAGTAAATTGATTTCAAAGTTTTAATACATACAAGAGCCCATAATATGACAACCAGTATGTTTATTATAAGCATTCCGGGGACACCGGTATAATTCACCAACATCTCATTGCAATATCTTCCGAGATTCCCTCCTATCGGAAAAAACAATGGATTATAATATAATGACACAGCTCCTGTTACTGTCACGCATGCTACGATATTGACAATCGTCATAAATGTGAATTTGAAAAAATGCACATTCTTTGAGCCGGACAGCATTCTTATTCCAAACACGATGCACCATATCACGACTATAAATGACGCTACACCTATGCTACGAGCCATAAATATGTCAGCCAGATTTGCCCCCAAAGATGCACCGATATTCCCTACCTTTTCAGCGTCACCTGCCATTTCGGCAACTGTATGAGCCGTTATCATGCTCTGATCGGCCGCACCGTTTCTAAAGTACGATAAAAATATTATTAGCAAATAAACGCCGAACAGCCCTATAAGAGCCCCTATGAATATCAAAGTCCTACGATTGGAGAAAAAATCCCTTACTTTTTGGAAAAAACTGGGAGATTCTGCTTTATTCTCAGCAACAGGTTGCTTTTTTTTCTTTTGCTCGTCCTGAATCTTTACCGTATTTTTTTCTATATCCGGCTGTTCATCTATTATATCCGGATTATAAATTTTTTTTGCCACTTGTGTTGAATTTTAAGTACGCGAACCAATTACTTTTATCCTTATTTAGATATAGACGTGTAATTAGTTCAAATTCTTTCATATTATTATAAAACCGATTTTTTGTTTATACCGAGACAGTTGAAAACAACGACTAAATTGAATCTGTTCAATTCTTCATTGCACAAACCTTATCTCATTAAATGGACACAGCCAATTTCTTTGTGATTTCATCTACAAATTTAAATAAATTCCATGAAAAAACTCATTAAAAACACAGTTTGCATAATACTAAATTCGCACGAGACTGATACATGCATTTGCTAATACATCTATTTTGACTTATATTTACAATTACAACCGATATTTTCTAAAACAATGACTAATCTTGACCAGTTCAGACAAGAAGTGTATGCCATAGTAGCTTCTGTCCCTTATGGGAAAGTAATAACCTATGGACAAATATCATGGCTTATCGGCAAGCCGAACCACGCCCGTTTGGTTGGACGCATGCTACATGAAGCAAATGATTTTCCGGGACTACCTTGTCATCGAGTAGTAAATTGTCAAGGAAGAATCGCTCCTCATTGGCCCGAACAGGCCAATCTGCTCAAAGCTGAAGGGGTTGTACTTCAAAGAAACGGTCATGTAAATTTAAAGAAATACAATTGGGACTTTAATTCTCTTACAAAAATCATTAGCAATACATAAATTATGAAACAAAAAAGTAACATTTACATTTTGTTATGTTTTTTGCTATTGTTGGCAACAGGCAACATATCGGCTATGGCCAAAAATAACTTTAGAACTTTTGACATAGCCAAGCCTTCACTACGCGTGTTTTTGCCTGAACCCGAAGTTGCAACAGGACGTGCCGTAATAATATGCCCGGGTGGTGGGTATCAGCATTTAGCTATTTCGCATGAAGGCTATGATTGGGCATCCTACTTCAACAGACAAGGCATAGCCGTAATTGTATTAAAATACCGTATGCCGGCAGGAGACTATAACATACCTGTCGCCGATGCAAAATCTGCCTTGAAATTGACTCATGACAGTGCCGGCGTATGGAATCTGAATCCGAACGACATAGGCATAATGGGATTTTCGGCAGGAGGTCATTTGGCATCGGTCATTGCAACACAAGCCGAGTTTGAAATCCGTCCGGCATTCCAGATTCTTTTTTATCCTGTGATCACAATGGATAAGTCCTATACTCATATCGGCTCCCACAACAATTTCCTTGGACAGGAAGCACCAACAGAACTCGAAACAATGTATTCAAGTGAGAAGCAAGTGACCGATGAGACTCCACGAGCGTTCATCGCACTTAGCAATGACGATACAATTGTATCCGCTATCAACAGCATCAATTACTACATTGCCTTGAACAAGCATCATGTCCCGGTTGCACTTCATGTATATCCGTCGGGGGGACATGGATGGGGATTTAAAGACAGCTTCTCATACAAAAGTAACATGCTGGATGAATTGACAGCGTGGTTGAACAGTTTCGAAGTCCCGTCCAAAGATGCAGTGCGAGTTGCATGCATAGGCAACAGCATCACCTACGGACACGGCATAAAAGAACGAACTCGCGACAGCTATCCGGCCGTATTGGGCCGCTTGTTAGGCAAAAGCTATAATGTAAAGAATTTCGGCATGTGCAGCGCCACACTGTTACATAAGGGCGATTTGCCTTACTGTGAACAACAGGTCTTCAAAGACGCATTGGCTTTCAATCCGCAAATTGTCATCATCAAACTTGGAACAAACGACAGTAAATCATTTAATTGGAAACATAAATCAGATTTCAAAAAAGACTTGCAATCCTTGATTGACACTCTCAACACATTGCCTGCCCGGCCAAAAATATTTCTATGTTACCCTGCCAAGGTTTACCAAACAGGAGATCGTATTAATGACAGCATTATTTCTAATGAAATAATACCCAAAATTGAAGATGCTGCTCGTCTAAACAACTTACCGACAATCGACATTCATTCGGCTACAGACAAGATGCCTTATTTATTTCCCGACAATATCCATCCAGACGAAGAAGGTGCTGCACTACTGGCAAAAATCATATACGACGCTCTAATGAAACAATAACAAATAAAATTCCGCTATCATCTTTAACAAAAGATATTAGCGGAATTTTTATTTCAGCGAGAAATATGTTATTTTCACTTGATATACATTTTTCCGAAGAATTCAGGACGATGAAAATCAGGTTTTGGAGTATCAATGGGCGACCAGCTAAGATAGTGTGGCAATCCTGTCCTTGAACCACACTTGTAGAAGTTTGCCAGCAAATATTCAGGGAGGTTATCCTTGTTCAAACCTATCAAATTGAAAGGTATCTTTACCGTGAGATTCCATGTGAACATTCCTTCCATCTCTTCAAAAGGACGATTGCCACATGATGCGTATCTCTCAATCGTGTTTATTTGCTCGTCTGTAAGCCTTATGGGGTTCTCACGAGTTTCCCTATGAGAAGCGTTCACAGTTCCAATGCAATTAAATTCAAAATTCCAATATTCTTTCGAATTAGGTATCTGCATGAAAAATTCCACACAACTGTCTTCCGATACAGGATTATTGTTTTTATAATTCACAGCTCGTAAATAATTGCCACGCACGAAAAAATCTATGAATAATGCATCCACAGACCGTCCTATCGTAAAAATAGTAACAGGATGATATGGAAAATCGGCAATCCAATTGCGACATGCTATGGAATGCTTCTCTGCCTCTTGTTCAAGAAAATCTCCGACATTTTCAAGAATCATATCATCCAATTGTGGATAATAATTGACAGTCAACTCAAACGGATTGTTATTCTTTTTCATAGTACAATATTCTTATTTAATTGCCAAATATCAGATAATTGTGTATGCCCATTACAAGCCCGACCAACGACATGATTAATATTATAAAACCTATCACCCTGTTAATGAGCCACATGCTACGCAGGTTGAAGTGTGCTCTTACGGCATTGACAAAAAATGTCACTACAAACCACCATGACAATGCACCTATTAAAATAAACGCATATCCTATGAGATAATGATAATACTCATACTCGGGCAGCATGAAATTGAACCGTGCAAACAAACCTATTATCAAGAACAGAATCAATGGATTGGAAACCGTAAACAAGAATCCGGTAACCATATCTTGCACATAATTGTTTTTCTTGTCCTTCAATGTTTTCAAAGACCTTACGGGATTTTTCCTCAACAAGTAGGCAGCAAATATCAAAAGAACTATGCTACCTATTATCTGCAATAAATTTTGGTTGGTTTCTATAAAATCTATGACAAACGACAATCCGAGCCCGGCAAGCAACGAATAGGTCAAGTCTGACACAGCCGCCCCTATCCCGGTGTAAAAACCAGCCCATCTGCCCTTGTTCAGAGTTCGTTGTATACATAAAACCCCTACCGGGCCCATAGGCGCAGACACTAATATTCCTATTGTAAAACCTCGTAATATCGTATATAGGATTGACTCCATAAATCTAAACTCAGTTAGTTTTATCGTCAAAGATACGAAAAGTCGAGCGCAATGACAAAAAATTGAACTTGTTCAAGATTTTTGACACTGCCGAGACGCGTCCCATCTTATCCAAAGACACGCAAACTCGCCCAAATACAGATATAAATCGGAGGAATAATGCAAGTTATTGGAAAAGAAAGGTCATAAGAGTTGTATTTTATAATCCGTCATTAAGGTATATTAGCCTTTTTTAATGGGCTCTAGGAAAATAAATTACTGTTTATCCGTTGCCTTCCCCGAAACAGGAAAACCACACGGAAAAAGTTTCCGATTATTTTTCTGACATATCAGCATAAAAATACTGTTCATACATATTTATCATAACTTTCACTTGACCTTTATCCAATAGTTGCAAAGAGAAGAAAAGATTACGAATCAGGCAAATATGAAGGTGCCGTTCTGTTTTAAGAAAAGTGATGTCAATATGCTGGAGATTGCTATCCCATGTTGGCAAGGCCGAACATCGGGAAATACATGGAGTCGACTTTCAGTATGAGACAGAGGGTATTGCAGAATATATAGTCGGCAGACTAGAGTATCGGGAAAAAAGTGCAATGAAATCAACAACTGCCCAGATAAAACAAGTACGAGCGTCCGACATTTATGCGAAAATGCGGTCTGTAAGAGGTGGAATCGGTGTGAAAGAGGCAAACTGGTATGACATCTGAACAGCCGGTATAAACAACTCTCCACGGGTATAGCAATTGCCACATCCTTTTTATTGTATTTATTATTTATGCACTATTCTTTCCGCTATTTCTTCAACCTCAGTTTGAAGCAACTTCCTTTACCCAGCTCGCTTTTCACGGTCAGTGTACCGCCGTGCGCTTCCACGAAATCCTTCGAAATGGCTAGTCCAAGACCACTTCCCTGCACCTTGGTTCCGGGAACGCGGAAATAATGGTCGAAGATACTCTGATGGTAGCGCGGGTCGATGCCTTTGCCGAAATCGCGCACGAAAAGTTCGATGTAATCATCGTCCGTTTGGTTGGCTCCGATGATGATGCGACCGTTTTCGGGCGAATAGCGGATGGCGTTGGATAGGAGATTAGTCAGTACCCAAGCTATCTTTTCGCTATCTACGAACAGCTTGCCTATCTTCTCTTCAGGATATTGCACCTCAATCTGTATATTGAACTTCTCGGCCTGAATGCGGTTGGCTTTGATGGCATAGTCGATAAGTTCTATCGGTTTGGTGATGCGGGGTTTGAGCTGGAGGTGTCCGCTCTCTACCTGTGTTATATTGAGTAGTTCGCCGATGATGCCCAACAGCCGTTCGCTATTTTCCTGGATACCTTGTGCCAGTTCCTTCTGCTCATCATTCAGACTACCTATACGGGTGTCTTCAAGGAGTTGGAGGCTCATCAGTATGGCGGAGATGGGTGTTTTCAACTCATGGGAGATGGTGGAGATGAAAGTGGTTTTTGCTGAATCCAGTTCTTTGAACTCGGTGATGTTTTTCAGCATGATGACATAGCCTTGCTTGAACGCTCCGGTACTGTCCCTGCCCGGCATGTTGATGCGCATGGATTTCATTTGGAAATAGCTTTCCTTGTTGTCGGCATATATCTTCAAGGGTTCGTTCTTGCTTTTCTTGGTATCTTCGCGCGATTCCATTAGTTCACGTACCAGCCTGCGGAGCAGGTCGTTTCGCATGGCGACATCTCGTGCAGGTTTTTGCAATACTTCTTCCCGCTTCAGGTTGAGAATGTTCAAGGCTTCATCGTTGATGAAGAGAACGGTTAGTTCATTATCCAGGCCGATGATGGGTTCCTTCACGCTGTTGATGATAGTTTCCATGTAGCTTTTTGCTGATTTCAGCTGAGAAAGAGCGCTGTTGTGATAATCAGCAAGGCGCTTAGCCATTCGGTTGAAGTTCTCGGAAACTTCGGCAAATTCGTGGCTCTCCAAACTCAATCGGCGATCATAGTTGTGATTAGCAATGTCCTTGATAGCATTAATAAGTTCCTTGACGGGCTTGTTGATATAAGAAGGAAGTAGAGTCATCATAAAGATGCCTATGATAATACATATTCCACCCACAACGGAAACCCAAAGCAAGGCACGCTGCAAGCCAGGTCCGGCAGCTGGGCTAGAAGGGTCTGTGGCGGTAAGGATTTGCAGATTCATAATGGATAATGATACCAGCAGCACAATCATAGCCACCAGTAAGCCTATTCCTAATGTTAATTTTGTTTTGATATTCATAGTTCTAATGTTTATTTAGGCTGGAAAGATAATCAATCTGATATTCATTTCCGAAAGATTTCGAAAAAAATTGCGATAGCGTTTCAGTTGTGCAAAAATGCGGAAGTAGCTCAGCGAGGGTTGACCGATGCAAACAGTAGTTATCTGCCTTTCCCGACAGACGTTTACGATAGACTGAACCACATTTGGCGAAGCTATCTGTATAACTTCGGCGCCTAGTTCAGTGGCCAGTTTAAAGTGATTGAGCAGATGGCGTTGGGTGGCGAGGCTGATGCGGTCGGGGCTTTCTTCCGGTTTCTGTACATAGAGTACAAGGAAGTCGGTATCATAGCGCGAAGCTAGGCGAGCCGTGCGGCGCAGAATGTAACGCGGTGTTTTCTCATTGCTGCTGATACAGGCTAGAAAACGTTCGTTGTGAACTGCTTTCTCACCGGGTACTATCTCTGTTTCTACTTTTTTTTCTACCCGAAAGGCTACTTCTTTCAGAGCCAGTTCGCGGAGCTGGAGTATGTTCTCCTGTTTAAAGAAGTTGTTCAGCGCTGTCTGGATTTTTTCCGGGCGATAGATTTTTCCTGCTTTCAAACGGTTGATAAGTTCTTCGGCAGTCAGGTCGATATTTACCACTTCGTCAGCCTCTTCCAACACCTTGTCGGGAATGCGCTCCTTCACTTCAATGCCAGATATACCTTTGATTTCTTCATTCAGCCCTTCAAGATGTTGGATATTGACGGCAGAAATCACGTTGATACCTGCCTCGAGCAGTTCCATCACATCTTGCCAACGTTTTTCGTTACGGCTTCCCTCTACATTAGTATGTGCCAATTCGTCCACAATGACCAATTCAGGATGCAGGCGCAAAATGGCATCCACATCCATCTCTTCCAGTTCTTTACCTTTATAGAATATCTTTTTACGCGGAATGACAGGCAGTCCCTTCAGCATATATTCTGTTCCGGCACGCCCATGCGTTTCGACATAGCCGATTTTTACATCGATGCCATTGTCCAGCAGTTCGTGTGCCTCTTGAAGCATTCGATAGGTTTTTCCAACACCGGCTATCATTCCGATATAGATCTTGAACACTCCGCGCTGCGAACGCCTCAAGAGGTTCAGAAAATGTTTTACGTTCGCTTCTCTGTTATCCATGATTCATTAACCTTGCAAAAATAGAGATTTACTATTAAACGGGCAATGTTTTGCATTCTTCTGAAAAAAGCATGGCCGCATTGATAATGGCCAGGTGTGAATATGCTTGCGGAAAGTTTCCTAAAAGCTCTTTCGTTTCAAAATCAATGTCCTCACTCAACAGCCCCACATGATTTGTACATTTCAATATCCCCTCAAAGAGTGTTCGGGCTTCGTCTTTCTTCCCGATAACAAACAAGGCCCGCACAAGCCAGAACGTACAAATGGTAAATGCGGATGAAGGAAGTCCGAAATCGTCATGCGTATTATATCTGTACATCAATCCGTTGTGAAGCAATGTCTTTTGAATGGCTTTCACCGTTTTGTGATAGCGGATGTCATCAGCCTGAATGAATCCATACATCTCCATAAGCAAGAGCGAAGAATCCAAGTCCAGATTGTCGTACGCCTGCGAGAAACTCTGTATCTCCTCTTTCCAGCCATTTCGCATCACATCGTCCTTAATCTTATCAGCTTCTTCTTTCCATTTTTGCGCATATTCATACTTGCCCAGCAATTCTGCAATTTTTTCTCCCCGGTCCATTGCCACCCAGCACATGACCTTGGAGGAAACAAAATGTTTCCCTTCTCCCCGGATTTCCCAAATGCCTTTATCGGGTTTGTGCCAGTTTTCCGTAACAGTAACCATGATGCTGCGCACCATTTCCCACATGTCCTCTATTTCATCCAGAGGACCAGCCATCAGTTTGTAATACTGATAAATCAAATCCATCAGATAGCCGAAAGAATCGTTTTGCCGTTGGTGATACGCATCGTTGCCAATCCGAACCGGTTTGGAGCCTTTGTAACCGGAGAGATGTTCCAAAATCACTTCCGTCAGTTTACGCTCACCATGAATGCCGTACATAATCTGGAAATTGTTGTGTTCCGCCACAAAACAACGCTGGATGAAGCGCATGAATTTCCGCGCGGCATTGGCATGTCCGGTTTTGAAAAGCGTTTCGATAGACATGGAAGCATCCCGAAGCCAACAGAAGCGGTAGTCCCAATTACGTACTCCACCCACTTCTTCTGGCAGACTGGTAGTAAGGGCTGCCAGCACGGCTCCGTTATTGTAGGTCATCAGTTTCAGAGCCAGCAGACTTCTTTCGATTACCTCATTATATAAAGTATATTTGTGAGTTTGGTTGCTCCAGTCCAACCAATATACCAATGTGCGACAATATTCCAGTTTTTCGCGCTCAATGTCTATCGGTATCACCTTCTCGTTGCTTGAAAGCAGGAAGAACTCGTCTTTTGTCAATGTAAAGGTTTTGCCTGCAAGCACATCCGACAAAGGAAGTGAAGAATACAGGTATTGCCGGTAGTTGTCAGCCGACGATGAATAAGACTCGATAAACGAAGATGTCTGGTTGATGATGACATTACCACGGGCATAATCGGGAGCCGGACGATAAACTACCTTCACATGCGGTGTACCTTTTATCCAACGTATATAGCGGTATATCTCTGCCGGACGGTAACACTCGTTGTACTCATTCAGGTGATAACAAGGCATAAAGTCTACCACAGCAAAAGCATTGTCTCCATCGTTGAACTCGGTAGAGAGTATGTTAGTCTGCGGAACATAAGACTGTTTTATTTCATAATGGCTGTCCACTTCAAAACTAAAACATCCTCCTTTCTCTTTGTCCAGCAAAGCTGCAAAGACAGAAGGAGAATCGAAGTAAGGAAAGCAAAGCCATTCAATGTTTCCTTTTTCTGACACTAATGCACCTGTCGTGCAGTTGCCTATCAATCCATAATTCAAATTGCTACACATGCTGTCTCTTATTTATTGGTGATTTTTTTCCAAACAGAAAGTATTGTGTCTTTCCATTTTGGGGAATGTATTTCTTCTATTGACTTGTTTGTCAACTCATACAGGAAAGGAAGAACTTCCGTCTGAGCAGGAATATTGAACCTTGCCGTATCGGATACCGGGCCTACTTTTACAGTATATGCATTGTATGGGAGCGCACGGAACATATCCTCGTCCGTCACATCGTCTCCTATAGCCAATATAAAATCATAACGGGCATTTTGCAGAATACGGCAGGTCTCTGTGCCTTTGGTACAATCCATCCGTTTAATCTCAACTACTTTATTCCCTTGCATAATTTGCAAGCGTTGCTTAAGACAGATATCAACCAATGCATTTACCAGTTGCTTAGCACGTAGTTCGCCCAGCCAAGAGTCTGCTTCCCGATAATGCCATGCCAGCGAAGTCTCTTTCCGTTCCAATCTTGAGTGAGGTGTTTTATTGACAAACAAGGTCAGTATGGACAACAAACCTTCGCTCCATGTACATTCACCGCTGATGTTTTTGTGCCATGCTCCATTTTCCTTATAAAAGGCGCCATGCTCTGCAGCAAAAGATACTGGGAGTTTTCCCAACCATTTCTCCAGCGTAAAGTGATCGCGTCCGCTATTAATGACTACATAATTGCACGGGTCGTTCGCCAGACGTTCCAATACCTCTATCAGTTCGGGAGTGGGACAAGCATCTTCAGGCTTGTCCTTAAAACCTACCAGCGTGCCATCATAATCCAGCAGAATCAGACGTTTTCGGGAAGTGGCGTAGGCTTCCTTAATATAATCGTGTGTCTTCGGAGTTAGTTTCTTGTTTTGTAATTCTTGATTTTTGTACACCGTCTGATGCCATTCGCTCATAAAATCGCCTGCCCATTTGTTGACAGTCTGTCGGGAAATAACCGCCAGCATCTTGGCCAGGCGTTTCTCTTGTTCCTCTTGGGGCATCTCCAACGCTTGGCAAATGGCGTTTTCTATTTGGTTGATATCGTTCGGGTTGATAATCAAGGCATCCGGCAACTCTACGGCAGCGCCAGCCATTTCACTTAATATCAATACACCGGGAGCACCATGTTTGGTAGCTACATATTCTTTAGCCACAAGATTCATACCATCACGCAAAGGAGTGACCAGCGCTATATCTGCTACATGATACATGGCAGCCAGTTCCTCGAACGGATACCCATGATAGAAATAATGTACCGGAGTCCAATCAATAGTGGAATAGCTCCCGTTGATAGAACCGATTTCTTTGTCGATGCTTGTTTTGAGTTCGGCATAACGGTCTACTTTATCACGTGAAGGGACAAGTACCATCACCAACGTGACTTTTCCCCGAAATTCGGGATGATTGGCCAAGAACTGCGAAAAGCCCTTCAGCCGGTGCAGAATGCCTTTACTGTAATCAAGACGGTCTACTGAAAGGATAAAATGATTTTCGCCATACTTTTCTTTTAGGTGAGCGATGGCTTTCTGTACTTGCGGATTATTGGACGAATCATGGTACAAATCATAATTAATACCCATTGGCAGGGCATCTACTCTCACTGTCCGATTGTCTATGCGTGCTTCTTCCAGCTTGAACTCAATATTCAGTACCCTTTCTGCTGCGCTGATGAAATGACGTACATAGTCGTGTGTGTGGAACGCGATGAAATCAGCACCCAACAATCCCTGCAGAATCTCGTTCCGCTCCGGAAGAATGCGGAACAGTTCATAAGAAGGAAAAGGTATATGGTGAAAATATCCGATGTGAAGGGAAGGATATTTTTTGCGCAACAATTCCGGCAACAGCATCAGATGATAGTCTTGTATCCAGACCCAATCATCAGGCTGCACAATCTTACATACTTCTTCACAAAACAGGACATTGACTTCTTTGTAATAGCTCCAGAAGTTTTGCTCGTATTGCGTATAAGCGTAGAAATAATGACATAAAGGCCATATCGTACTGTTGCTGTATCCTTCGTAATAATATTCGTACTGTGCATCAGACAAAAAGACCGGATGAAAATTCATCACTTTCAGTTGTCTGCGGATTTCATCTTTTTCTTCTTTGCGCTCTGTGCATACGCCAGGCCAGCCAATCCAGTGTTTTTCTTCGGACAGCTTCAATGAATTCAGGCCAGTAGCCAATCCTCCTTCACTACGGGAAAAGAGGATTTCTTTTTCGGGTCCCCACGATACTTTGACCGGTAATCGGTTAGATACAATATATAGTTTCATAATCGTTTGTTTTTATCATCTTTATCAGTCTTCCTTCCAAAACCGGCGATAGAACAAAAGCAATATGCCGAAAATCTCCAACCTTCCGATAAACATTAGAATAGAAAGCACCCATTTGGCCCCATCGGGCAGGGCTCCCCATGAATAAGACGGACCATATGTACCCAAACCGGGACCGACATTGCCGATTGCCGACACGACGGTACTCATAGCTTCGGTCATTCCTACACCGAAACACATCAGCAGTGCCCATCCGATGAAGATGCAGAGCAAGTAGCTGACAAAAAACGTGTAGACTTGCACTGTAGTCTGTGCGGAGATGGTTTCGCCATTGATACGTACCGGAAGAACTGCCCTTGGATGAAGCATCTGTTTGAACTGGTTACGAATACTCTTGGCAATGACAAGCAAGCGAAGACTCTTGATACCGCCTCCGGAAGAACCAGTGCAACCACCGCATATCATGGCGAAAATGAGCAACATCCATGTGAAGGGTGGCCAAAGGTTATAATCGTCAGTTGCAAAACCGCAAGTGGTGTGTGAAGTGGCTACTTGGAACAGAGCTTTACGGAAAGCCACTTCCAAATTTTCATAACGGGTAATGAACAAAGCGGCTGTGATGATTATTGTCAAGATGCCGATGGAAATAAGAAACCAACGCAACTCTTCGTCTTTCAGCACATTGCGCAAATGTCCTTTTACTGCGATGAAATAAAGAGAAAAGTTGATACCGGACAAAATCATAAAACCGGAGATGACATACTCGATATAAGGAGAGTTCCAATAGGCGATACTCTCTTGCTTGGTAGAAAAGCCACCGGTGGAAGTGGTGGTGAGTGAATGGCATACAGAATCGAAGAAATTCATTCCACCTAATGCCAACAAGAGGGTTTCTGCTACGGTTAATCCGATATAGACAATCCACAAATATTTCGCCATGGTAGCAGGTTGGATATGTGTTTTTCCTTGTGCCACTCCGGTCGGTTCTGCCAAAAAAAGCTGCCGGTTATTGTTTCCCAACCAGGGTAACACCGTAACCGTAAAGAGAACAATACCCAATCCACCAATCCATTGTGTCAGACTGCGCCAGAACAACAAACCATGAGGCAAAGTCTCTACATTGTCGAAAACAGTGGCACCTGTCGTGGTAAAACCCGACATGGTTTCGAAGAAAGCATCGGTTACAGAAGCAATCTGTCCGCTGAAACAGAACGGGAGCATACCCAATATCGTGAAACACACCCATGCCAAAGCCACCAGCGTATAACCGTCCCTCCGATTCATTGATGTTTTCTGTCTTTTTCCCGCCAACATCAGTCCTCCACCTATTACAGCATTGACAGCTATGGCTTGGAGGAAGCAAATATATTCGCTTTCACGATAAAGCAGAGAAATACTGGCACACAGGGCAAACAGTCCTGCCTCTACCAGTATCAATACTCCTAAGACAAAGGCAACCTGCCTTACATTAAAGCGGTTGCTCTTTGGTCTTTCTGCATAAAATTCTGTATAGCCCAATGTCTCTTCCATGCATTCAGAAGGTTAATCCGTTAAAATCCCAGACTGAAACCAGCAACAAGATAAGTACGGTCGTACACCGGAGCTACGATAGCCTGCACGAACAAAGGAATGGCAAACTTGTCAGTAACATGAATATCTTTGCTCGCCTTTAAGCTGATATCCGTAAAAGCTGCCTTGTCGTGATAGATTCCCTTCCAGGGAGTGAAACCGATGGCTGGAGTCAAGGTAATATCGGCAGGCAAGGAAATGGGATAAGAGGCATTGATATAGGTAGATGCCTGTAAATCGCCGTTCTCATCCTTATCCGCACCGGCAAACATCGTGCTCCACGACAAAGTCAGAGGGAAAGATTCGCCAAAGTTATAAGCCAACGTACCTTCGAAATAGTGGTCGTTCTTGTAGTCGCCGTAAGGGCGGTTCACACCGCTCCACCAATAATCGGAAACCGTAACGGTGAAGTTTCGGAAAGTGTACGACAAGTTGATGTCGAACTCCTTCGCTCCTCCGTCTTCCCATTTGGTTAATGACTGACTTCCCCATGCATTCAGCGAAAAGCCCTTATAACCTAAGGTCAGTGAGGGTTGGATGCTGAAACCGGAATTTTGGTCAGCTCCACGCCAGATGTAATCAGATACGAAGTCGGCTTTACCATGTACTTCCAATTTCTCTTGCCCTTTTACTTGTGATGGACACATTGCCAGGAGAATACCTATCAGTAACATCCCGACCTGATTCATTTTTCTTTTCATAGTTTATTTATCTTGTGAGAGTTTTTGTGTAGGGTTTGTTTCTTCTAAAGCTACATTCAGTTTCAATACATTTACTTTCTCTGTGCCGAAAATACCCAAGAAAGGTTTTTCTATCATTTTATCTACAATGGCTTTTACGGCCTCTTCACTCATTCCGCGTGCTTCAGCCACACGTTTCACTTGTACATAAGCACAAGCCGGAGTAATGTTGGGGTCCAAACCCGAACCACTTGCCGTTACCATTT
>CAJLMA010000001.1 GCA_905207705.1 uncultured Prevotellaceae bacterium | reverse complement strand
GGTCCCATCCGATTGCCCTTAGGATGTCGCAGGTTTCATCATCGATCGACAAATCTATGTTGCCCTGCCCCAGCGAATGGGACATAATGGAGTTTTCGCCATCAAAGTAGCATAATGACACATCTTGGACGAATTCATCGGGGGCATATATTTTGTAATCCCGAGATTCAGTGCGTGCATAGACTTTATTTGATTTCACAAAATCGGCCATAGCAGAACTCCCCTCTGAAAGCTCGGACAAAGCATTGCCCTCACAATACAACAACTTGTCAAAGTATGTCGGATGCTCCAAGAAGTAATAAAACTTATCTTTACTTCTTTCAACTATGCTGGATCCGAAGCCAAGGCATCTTGCAATTCCCCTCAACACCATGGTAGGCACGTTATATTCGGATGTGGCATCCGCTGAAAACTTACAGTTCCAATCGATGTCGGAATTTAAAATAATATATCCGTCGGGACTGTCGATCGTACCCCAAGGGGAATTTGATATTTGTGAGGCGAGCGCACAAGGGCAACCCATTAAATCGGGAGTTTCACTGTATATCACATCACATATCATCGAGATGTCGTCTCCAAGAGGTTCAAATGAAACAGATATGAATATGGGTTGAGTCATGGGAAGCTTTGATTCCCACAATTCCTTTGCCACTAAAAAGGCTGTTTGGATGGAATCGGGTAAAGATTCATCGTAAGTCAGGACAATGTTCCCTTCGTTATTTGACAATCGATCTGCTTTAAGTGAAATTCCTTGATTGTTGAAAGATGAAGCGTAGTCTCTGGTTCTTTCAATGTATCGGATGCTCCTCTTTTGAATATCCAAAGCGTATGCTTGGGAGCAAGTAGCCCCAAACAATATGGCCGAAATAAGTAAGGTTAACAGTTTCATAAAACGGCGTATAAATTAGCAGATTACATTTATAACCGCTGTAAAATTATAAATTAATTTTAAAATCGCAAAAATGTAATATTTTTTAGTTGCTTTCATTGTTAATGCTTGCGAATGGAGCCTGTGGCTTGAATTAACTCGCCATTGTCGGCAATGCCTTCAATCCTGACAGTATAGATGGTATTTTTTATGTCATTGGCAAAAAATTCAACGGATGCTTTTCCTTCAGAATCAAATTCCACTGACGGATTCCAGTAAACCGTATTTCTGTAATCGCTTCCATCGGATGTGTTGTTAAATTCTTTTGGGTATTTGGGCGAATAAAATTCGGCAGGTTCTTGGTAGCCCAAAGGCCTGTAAGTCTTTAATCCGTATGGTCGTTCTTTTATCTGGCTTGCATCTTTGGCCGTAATGACAACGACTCCGCCTATTGAAGCGTCGGCTCCATATATCAATGCTTCACTTTGAGTTAAAAAGTCGATTCGTTCTATCATGTCGAATGGATATTGTGCTTCTACTTCATCCAGTATGCCACTGTTTGGAACAGGGTATGACTTGACACGTTCAAGTGCCATTGCTGAGGCCTTGGCCAATCCAGTCAATCCTCTACCCTTGGTTGCACTTGCCGGGCCTTGAATGCCTATGAGCGCATTGTCGTCGGTCGGAGCTATAAGGCTTAACCCATCGGCAATGAATATGACAGGGGCGTTGCGATATGTCACGTTCCCGTCAGATGTAATTCTAATTCCGGCTATTCGCAGCAAGACTTCTTCTATCGATGTATATCCTTTGCTCTCCATTTCACGGCTGTCGAATGATCGTTGGGCTAAAATTTCGGAAATCTCCTTGTTTTCAAAATCATTGACAACTTTGGTTACTACAAGTTCGTCAAGAATAATGTTAAATACGTTTCCTGATGCTTTCAACCTCGCCAATTCTGCATTCAATTCGGTTTCATCCCCATTGTCATGTATTGGCGTTTTGTGAATCGGAATAAGAGAAATACATGGGAAAGAATCATTGTTTATTGTCAAGTTAAACTCGGTTTTCCCCTTTTTATTCACGGCTTCAAGGCTGTACCTTGTGCCGTCGGCATGGTTGAATCCCGATAAAGTGAAATTCCCAAGACTGTCGGTTTTTATCACTCTTGCAAAGCCTGCATTTTCAGATAGGACTTTCACATTTGCCCCGGCAAGTGGCTTTTTTCTCCATAAGCTTTTCACCGAGCCACTTATGACCTGCCCTTTTTCAATAGGATAAGTCGGATATGTGTATTCTCCTCGTAATGTTGAAGGTATGTCATATCGTCTCCAGCCTTGTGTCATCATCAACGCGTCGAGTGCCATGCGTCGAGTGCTGTCGACATGCTGAAAATAGTATCCGGCGTTTTCTATGTGTCCGGCAAGTTCTGATTGCAGCATCAATGTCGCTGCGATATCGTTGCTCGAGGTCTTGTTATGGAAGAAATTATCTGTTACCGATACTGCAACGGAGCCTACGCTTGTCGAATTTGATTTGTCGAAGTCGAGTTGCAATCTGATTTTGTCGCGGTTTTCATATATTGGTTTTGACATGTGAATGTCAAGATTGTCGTAAACGTCAGATTGCTTGAGAAATAGCAGGCGTTCGCTCAAGGTGTTCATGTCTTTGTCGAGCAGCAATACCTGTATTATGCCGGCAGGAGTGTTTGAGCAATCTAATGACACTTTGTCGGACTTGTGCAATAGGTGGGAATAAATATATTGGCCACGTTCTTGTATGAAAATAAACGCACTGTCGGGCAGGTTGCCTTTTACATGCAACGTTATGATGCTGTCATTGTGGTTTGTTGCCGAAATAACGGCTGCAGCAGGTTCGACAGCCGGCAAATTGAAAATTTTTGTGCCTAACGAATCTGTGCGGCATTCGGCGTAATAAGTTTCCCCATGCTTCGGGATGAAACTTGCTATGCCCATGCCTGCGTGAATGCTTTTGAAATTTACTATTTCAGTATTTTTGCTGTCAAATATTCGTCCTGTCAGGTCGACACCGTTGCCCGACGAATCTATTCCCTTGAAAGCCACATTGCACGGTTCCCCGGGAATCAAGTACCCACCTTCGGGATGGAAACTTACATCAAACTGGCATGACATGTCCGGCAACTTAATGTATTTGGCATAATTGTCGTATTCGGCTAAAAAATATCCCGATTTGGCCTGTTCGGATGTTATTGTCAGTGTGATATCTTTGTCTTGCGAGCGATTGTCTTGTTTTTGGTCGCCATTATAGAATGAAAAACATGCCGAGTCGTAATTTTGATGTTTTTCATTTTGGATATTGTTATAAGACAATGTGGCCTCGATGGTATTTTCTTTTTTGTCGATTGAGAAACGGGTGTCGATTCTTACTTGGGTCGAAAAAGGGCTTGTCACTGGTATTGTTTTCTTAAAAAAATAGGCCTCGCCTTTGTTTTGCATAAACACGGTGTAGGATGTCAGCATGTAAGGACCTTCGGCAATATTTAGCGACAGCGGCATGTACCCCTCATAGATGCTGTCACGTTCCATAATCTTGACTCGTGTTTCCACTTGGTTGAAAGGGTTGCGCAGCTCGACATAAATGTATTTGCTTGCCGATACTTGCTGATGTGTTGCGGCATCGACTACAAATGCCCTGAACCAAATCGTGTCACCGCCCATGTAATTGTCGCGGTCAGTCGTTAAGTGTATTTTTTCTTGTGGGAACTCATAGCGTTGGTCATCAAGCCGGCTCTTTAGCAGACCGGAAACGTTTTCACTCTTTAGCGTGAGAAAGATGCAGCTCAAAAATATGGTAAAGTAAATGTTTTTCATATTTTGTGAGGTTTTAGTAAAGGTTTGCAAACAAAAAAGTGCACGATGCTAAATTATAAAATTAAAATGGATGTTACAATAATCATCGTATGTTTTTGAACAGACAGGGTGAAAAATAAGCAAGCTTATTTTATGATTGCGCTCGCCTTTCGCTATTTTTGGATAAAATAGGATGCGTCTCGGCAGTGTTAAAAATAAGCAGGCTTATTTTTCCATTGCACTCGACTTTCACTATTTTTGCAACATGGAAAGGTGTGAATTTGTCAGCAAGATAAAAAGTTTCATAAATCGGGAGTCGTTGTTAAAAGAAGGTGATAAGGTACTGGTTGCCTTGAGTGGCGGTGCCGATTCGGTGGCCCTTTTGATGGTATTGCATGAAATCGGATGTGAATGTGTTGCCGTGCATTGCAATTTTCATTTGCGCGGAGAGGAATCTATGCGCGACGAACGGTTTGTGCGAGAATTTTGCCAACGACTTGACATTAAGTTACTTGTGAGGGATTTTGATGTTGCTGCCTATGTCAAGGAAAAAGGAGTGTCGGTTGAAATGGCTTGTAGGGAATTGCGGTATGAGTGGTTTGAGCAGGAACGGGTTGCCAAATGTTGCAAGTGTATAGCTGTGGCTCATCACAGTAATGACAATGTGGAGACCCTTTTCTTGAATCTGTTGCGTGGCACAGGAATAACCGGAGTGGCAGGAATCAAGCCTATAAATGGGAATGTGGTACGCCCCTTGTTATGTGTATCGAGAGCCGATATTGAAGATTATTTGCGTCAATCGGGTCAAGACTATGTGGTTGACAGCACGAATGCCGAGAGTGATGTAAAGCGAAACAAGCTGCGAAACATTGTATTGCCTGTCATTGAAAAATGTTTCCCCGGGGCAATGACGACGCTTGTGAAGTCGATTAGTAATTTGTATTCATGCAATGAATTGTATGAAGGACTTGTAGGTGAGAAGCTTGATACGCTTGTAAGTAAAGGAGAGCGTGGCATTTTGTTGAAAATAGACATGGAGCGTTTGTTGGGTGTCAGAGGCGCGGGTGCATTGCTTTATTATATCTTGAAAGATTATGGTTTTAATTCAACACAGAGTAACTTGATTCTTGAAACTTACAGTTGTCGGGATAATGTCACAGGCAAGCGTTTCTATGCAGGCAGGTATGTGGCATACATTGACCGTGGTAAGCTCGAGATACTAGAAGCGAATGAAAATTTTAACGACGAGCGTGATTATGCAGTGGACTTGTCGATGTCGGAAATTCAAGAACCTGTGAATCTGAAAATCTCATTATTGCGGAAGTCGGAATTTGACCTAAAGTCTTGTGACGGCCGTAATCGAGTGTGTTTCAGTGCAAAATTGGGTGAATGCAAAAATGTCGTGTTGCGCCATTGGAGACAAGGAGACCGTTTTAAGCCGTTTGGAATGAAAGGGCGCAGTCGTCTCATAAGTGACTTGTTCAGTGATTTGAAGTTTGATGAGTCGCGAAAGCATAGTTGCTTGATGCTTGAAGCCGATGGTGATATAATATGGGTACTCGGATGCCGGGCCGGAGAATTGTACCGTGTAGGCGACGATGACGAGTATGTGTATTGCATGGAGCTGTCGTGAGCTGAAAGCGGCAACTTTGGAAGAAAAGTTTTATTCAAAAGTATTAAAGAGTTTTTAGGATAAATAAAAATTACTATATTTGCACAGCAATTCAAAATAAGGCTGTTTCCGTTGCAATCCTACGCCAAAAAATGCGGTGACGGCTTTTCCAATCGGAATTAAATTTTTCTAAACACAAATTATTTTGTCAAAAGTTACGCATGCCGTCGTGCGTGCAGTGGCATGATGAGATTAATCATGCCTGTTGTAATACTGTATTTCATAATATATGTACACTATTTCAGAATTAAATTCGATGAATCAATCGGAGTTGAAAGCTATTGCCGAGTCTATGGGCATAAGTAAGATTGACGATTTAAGCCAAGATGACTTGATATATACCATATTAGACCAGCAAGCGATAGATAGCTCGAAGGCTTCGGCTGCCAATATGCCGGAACGCAAAAAACGCTCGGCGAAGTCAAAGGCCAAGGCAAAAAAAGATTCCAATACATCATCGACCGAAAATAATAGCGACAAAGACAAGAACGACGGCGTGGCTGTAGTAGAAAAGGATGCAGCCGTTAAGAAGGACGCGGCTGTCAAGAAAAACAAGAAGTCGAAGGTGAGCAACGATAAAGTGGCATTGGACGAAAAGACGGCATCTGAAAACGACAAGCCTGCTAAACAGCCAAAACAAAAAAAATCACGCAAGAGCAAAACAATGGAAGAAAATGAAAATCAGCTTCAAATAAATGAGGCTGCAACAGCGATAGATTCGGCAAAGCGTAATGACACTATCATAAAGGAAGTGACAATTGCTTTGCAGCAGGATGAAGATAACAAGACGCAAATTGCCGCAATGTCGCAAAATGCCGGTGATGGTCAAGCCCCAGAGGATAAGACTGCAAAGACTCCCGAAGATGGGCAATCGCAACAGACGGCAGAGGTGAAGAAACCTTCGTTCTCACTTGATTCTTTCTTCAACACCGGCGCGAGAAAGACTTTTAAGCCACGAAGCCAGCAAGAGCGGGAAGAAGCAGCACGCAAGGCTGCCGAGGAAGCTCAAAGGGCTGCCGAAGAGGCTGCAAAGGCTCCGATAATAATTCAAGAACCCAAAGCAGAGCCGCAGCCTAAAAATGAACAAACAAAGAAAGGTCGATACTCAAAAAATACAGCCAAGCAGGCTGCAATGTTGCCGGCCGAGGCCAAAGCCATAGAAGAGCCATTTAATTTTGAGGGTATTTTGCACGGTACCGGCGTGCTGGAAGTCATGCCCGACGGATATGGTTTCTTGAGATCGTCGGATTATAATTACTTGACTTCTCCCGATGATATATATGTGTCGCAAAGCCAAATAAAATTAAACGGGTTGAAAACCGGCGATGTGGTAGAAGGCCCTATCCGTCCGCCTAAAGAGGGTGAAAAATATTTTCCATTGTGTAGTGTCGATTTAATTAACGGACGTACTCCGGAATATGTGCGCGACCGCATTCCTTTTGAACATCTTGTGCCGCTTTTCCCGAATGAAAAGTTTGACTTGACGAGTGGCACAACTTGTAACATATCGACTCGTATTGTTGATATGTTTGCTCCGATAGGAAAAGGCCAGCGTGGACTTATAGTTGCTCCTCCTAAAACCGGTAAGACAGTGTTGTTGAAGGATATAGCAAATGCCATATCGGAGAACCACCCTGAGACTTACATGATAATCCTTCTCATAGACGAGCGTCCTGAAGAAGTGACCGACATGGCTCGCAGCGTAAATGCCGAAGTAATAGCATCAACTTTTGACGAGCCGGCAGAACGTCATGTCAAGATTGCCGGCCTTGTGCTTGAGAAGGCCAAACGCATGGTTGAATGCGGCCATGATGTAGTGATTTTGCTCGATTCCATTACCCGTCTTGCACGAGCTTATAACACAGTGTCTCCGGCATCAGGTAAAATCTTGTCGGGTGGTGTGGATGCCAATGCGTTGCAGAAGCCGAAGCGGTTCTTTGGTGCTGCGCGAAACATAGAGAACGGCGGTAGCTTGACAATCATAGCCACGGCATTGATTGAAACTGGCTCGAAGATGGATGAAGTAATCTTTGAGGAGTTCAAGGGTACGGGTAATATGGAGTTGCAGCTTGACCGTAAGTTGTCTAACAAACGCATATTCCCGTCGGTTGACATCATGGCTTCAAGCACTCGTCGCGATGACTTGTT
This sequence comes from uncultured Prevotellaceae bacterium, assembly GCA_905207705.1. Lineage (GTDB taxonomy): Bacteria > Bacteroidota > Bacteroidia > Bacteroidales > Muribaculaceae > Avimuribaculum. The sequence goes on along the minus strand of CAJLMA010000001.1, from coordinate 480,399 downwards.
ATTGTCGCGTGAAACATTGAACAGGATGTGGATATTGCGCCGATTCTTGAGCGACCGCAATTCGATAGAAGCGATGGAATTCATTAAAGATCGTATGGAACGCACCCGATCAAATGAAGAATTGCTTTTGACGATGAATGATTGATATTTATCATAGCTTTAATTGTATATATGAGAGGTGGCTTCAATGTCATCTCTCTTTTTGTTTCATGCGCGAAAGGTCGCCAGCGGTTTTGCGATAAACATGGAAAATAGTATTTTTGCGACATAAAGGGAGATTTTATCATGTCTGGAATTAATAAAACAAATGCGGCAAGATTGCTCGACCGTGCTAAGATAACGTATGAGCTTGTCCCTTATGTGGTTGACGAGAATGATCTTGCGGCCACTCACATAGCCGACCAGCTTGGAGAAAATATCAAGCAAGTGTTCAAGACCCTTGTGTTGCATGGAGAAAAAAGTGGATACTTCGTGTGTGTGATACCCGGAGACGAGGAGGTAGACTTAAAAAAGGCGGCAAAAGTGTCGGGAAACAAAAAAGTGGACTTGATTCCAATGAAGGATTTGTTGCCCACTACGGGTTACATTCGTGGAGGATGTTCGCCGATAGGGATGAAAAAGGCGTTCCCGACTTATTTTGACGAGTCGTGCGTACAGTTTGATTATATTTATGTAAGCGCAGGAGTAAGAGGTTTGCAATTGAAAATTAATCCGAGCGAACTCGTGAAATATGTTCGCGGCACGCTTGCTGCTTTGACGGCATACGAATCCAAGGCCGAGGAGTGATTTCCCAATAAAATTATGCAGGTTATGAGTAACACAATAGGTAAAATATTCAAGCTGACTACGTTCGGTGAGTCGCACGGCGACGCCATAGGAGGAATCATTGACGGGATGCCGGCAGGAGTGCCAATAAATCTGGAAATGGTCCAAAATGAACTTGACCGCCGGCGTCCTGGGCAATCGGCTATCGTCACGGCTCGTAAAGAATCGGACAGTGTACATGTGCTCTCGGGGCTGTTTGAAGGGAAAACGACCGGAACACCGTTAGGATTTGTAATATACAATGAAAATCATCACTCTGCCGATTATTCTAACATAAAGGATACATACAGACCCTCTCATGCCGATTTTACCTATGACAAAAAATATGGCTTACGGGATTACAGGGGCGGAGGCCGCTCATCGGCAAGGGAAACCGCTGCGCGTGTCGTGGGCGGAGCTTTTGCCAAGCAGATACTTGCGCATCTGGGCATTGATGTGTATGCCTATACTTCGCAAGTAGGGAATATTGAGCTTGAACGTGATTACCGTATTTATGATAGGGCTGAGATAGAGAAGAATGACGTGCGTTGTCCCGACAAGGTCAAGGCCGAGGAAATGCATGAATTGATAGCGCAAGTAAAAGCCGATGGCGACACGATAGGCGGAGTGATTACAGGTGTTGTCACCGGTGTCCCTGCCGGACTTGGGGAGCCGGTCTTTGACAAACTACATGCAGCACTTGGCGCGGCAATGTTAGGAATAAATGCTGCAAAAGGATTTGAGTATGGACTCGGATTTGATTTTGCCAAATGTCGTGGAAGTGAAGTGATAGATAATTTCATTGCCGGTAATGATGGGCGCATCTCCACAACATCAAATAATTCGGGCGGAATCCAAGGTGGCATTTCAAACGGGCAGGACATATATTTCAGAGTGGCATTTAAGCCGGTGGCTACTTTGTTGAAGGATGTTGATACTGTGGATCGAAATGGTAATGCTGCTGTATTGAAAGCCAAAGGACGCCATGATCCATGTGTGTTGCCTCGTGCAGTCCCTATCGTTGAGGCTATGGCGGCAATGGTAATGTTGGATTTTTATCTTCAAGGCCGATGCGCGAGATTGTAGATGATGTCAGTATAGGTTATCGCGATTTTGGCGAATTTTTGCGTGAGCATTTCGATTGCAAAGTGCAGAAGATTTCTATAAATGCCGGTTTTACTTGTCCCAATCGTGATGGTGCCAAGGGAGTCGGCGGGTGTACTTATTGCAATAATCAAACTTTTAATCCGGCATATTGCAAAAGCGAGAAGAGTGTCACGCTGCAAATAGCGGAAGGAAAACGTTTTTTCGCAAATAAATATCCCGACATGCGTTATTTGGCGTATTTTCAAGCATATACTAATACTTATGGCGAAATAGGGCGCATAAAGGATTTGTATGAGGAGGCATTGTCGGTGGATGGAGTAAAAGGAGTGATTATAGGTACTCGTCCCGATTGCATGCCCGACGATTTGCTGGATTATCTTTCTGACATGTCCAAGAGAGTGTTTGTGCTTGTCGAGTATGGAGTGGAATCTTCGTTCGACACCACTTTGGAAGCGATTAACCGTGGGCATTCATGGCAAGACAGCGTTGATGCCATAAATCGTACTGCCGATGCCGGCATATTGTGCGGAGTGCATATAATTGCAGGGTTGCCCGGTGAGGATGAACGGATGCTGCTCTCAACGGCCGAGAGATTATCTCGACTGCCTTTGTCAACGATTAAATTGCACCAGTTGCAGCTCATTAAGGGAACACGGCTTGCCCGTCAAGTGAGTGCCGGCGAATTAAGCGTGAAGCAATGGTCGGTAGAAGAATATATAGGCTTGTGCTTGGATTTTATAAAACATGTAACTCCATCCATTGCTATAGAACGGTTCACATCTCAATCGCCCGACGAGTTGCTATTGTCGCCTCGGTGGGGATTGAAAAATTATGAATTCACCAATTTGCTAAATAATGCCATCCGACGCGATAAGGTCGTTCAAGGCAGTGCATTGGTTTAACGTTGTCATCAATATTCCGTCTTGTCGGTTTTTGTTTCCCATTTTTCAAATGCCCTTATGGCATCGGTGTCGGCCATGTGTATGCATGGTATGCTGCGTGCTATCTGCGGTTTGGCAATCTCTTGATAGATGAAATTGTCGTCAAAGTTTATTTTTTTTGCATCAAGCTGGGTGTTGCCATAATATATTTTCTTCACTCCGGCCCAGTATAATGCACTGAGGCACATGGGACAAGGTTCACATGAGGTGTAGACGATGCAGTCTTCGAGCTTGAAGTTGCTGGTTTGCCGGCAAGCGTTGCGTATGGCGTTGACTTCGGCATGAGCAGTTGGGTCGTTGTCGATTGTGACTGTGTTGGTTCCTGTCGATAAGACTTTACCGTCTCTGACAATTACTGCTCCGAACGGGCCTCCACCATTGTCGATGTTTTCATAAGCCAAGTCGCATGCAAGTTGCATGAACTTCTTGTCTTCTTGCGTGATTGTGTCGTAATTTGTTGTATCCATATCCAAGCTGTTTTGTTTTATAAAGTTAAACAAAAATCGGCAAAAAATCAAGCAGATTCGGTCGAAACATTATGAAACGACAAGGACAAGCCATTTCCTGAGTGGTAGGCTCGTCCTTGCAGTTATGATTGTATGTAGGTACTTTTATACGATGATTTTCTTGTACCTTATGCGATGAGGCTCGGTGTCGCCTGTACGGGCTTTTTTATTCTCTTCGTATTCGGAGTAAGAACCTTGGAAATAGAATACTTTGCTGTCGCCTTCGAATGCAAGGATGTGCGTGCAAATGCGGTCGAGAAACCAGCGGTCGTGAGAAATCACCACAGCGCATCCGGCAAAGTTCTCAAGACCTTCTTCAAGGGCTCGCAATGTGTTCACATCGATGTCGTTGGTTGGCTCATCGAGCAGCAACACGTTTCCTTCTTCCTTCAGAGCCATCGCAAGGTGCAGGCGATTTCGTTCTCCACCCGAAAGCATTGCGATTTTCTTTTCTTGATCTACTCCGGTAAAGTTGAATTTTGACAGATATGCGCGAGCGTTGACCTCACGGCCACCCATCCTGAATGTTTCGTTGCCCTGTGATATTACTTGGTATACAGTGCTGTCGGGATGTAGGTCCTTATGGTTCTGGTCAACATATGCTATTTTTACAGTCTCGCCGATGTCAAACGTGCCTTTGTCGGGCTTTTCAATACCCATTATCAACTTGAACAATGTCGATTTCCCTGCACCGTTCGGGCCGATGACTCCGACGATTCCGTTTGGCGGAAGCATGAAGTTGAGGTCGGTAAACAACAACTTGTCGCCGAAAGCTTTTTCTACACCGATGGCTTCAATTACTTTATTGCCGAGTCGAGGACCGTTGGGGATGAAAATTTCGAGTTTTTCCTCACGTTCCTTTTGGTCTTCATTCAACAATTTATTATAGCTCGACAACCTTGCTTTACCTTTTGCTTGTCGGGCTTTAGGGGCCATGTGAATCCATTCAAGCTCTCGTTCAAGAGTCTTGCGCCGCTTGCTGGCTTGCTTTTCTTCTTGGGCCATTCGTTTGGTTTTCTGCTCAAGCCAAGAGGAGTAATTGCCTTTCCAAGGAATTCCTTCCCCACGGTCGAGTTCGAGAATCCATCCTGCCACATGGTCGAGGAAATAACGGTCGTGGGTGATGGCGATTACCGTACCCGGATATTGTTGTAAATGCTGTTCGAGCCAGTCGATTGATTCGGCGTCGAGGTGGTTGGTAGGTTCATCGAGCAGCAAGATGTCGGGCTGTTGCAACAGGAGCCTGCACAGTGCTACACGACGGCGTTCACCTCCCGACAGTGTTTTTATCACTTGTTCTTCGGGAGGGCATCGTAGAGCGTCCATCGCCCTGTCGAGCTTGTTGTCGAGGTTCCACGCATCCACGGCGTCGAGCTTGTCTTGCAACTCGGCTTGTTTTGCAATGAGGGCGTTTAGCTTGTCGGGGTCTTCAAGAACGTCGGGGTCGGCGAAACTTTCGTTTACCTTTTCAAATTCGGCAAGCAGTTCTGTGATGTGGCTCATACCCTCTTGAACCACTTCTTTCACAGTCTTGTCGGGGTCGAGCTTGGGGTCTTGTTCGAGGTATCCCACTGAATATCCTGGGGCGAATACGACTTCGCCCTGATATTGCTTGTCGATGCCGGCGATAATCTTCAGTAGGGTTGATTTTCCTGCTCCGTTGAGACCTATTATGCCAATCTTGGCACCATAGAAGAACGACAAGTATATGTTTTTCAGAACTTGCTTTTGCGGTGGGTATATTTTATTTATCCCCACCATCGAGAATATTACTTTTTTGTCGTCGGCCATAAGTCGATAACTGTTTTTTATATGTGAGTCCTGGAATTGTTTTTATAACCTTTGGTCTTGTAGTCGCAATTGATTTTGCCTCGTATGATGTTGTTCAGCTTTCCACGAATGAGCTGTTTGCGTATAGGCGACAGATGGTCGATGTATAGTATGCCATCAAGGTGGTCGCACTCATGTTGCATGACTCTTGCCAAGTATCCGGATACGATTTCTTCGTGCGGAGTGAAATTTTCATCCACCCAATTGATTTTTATTTTCTCGATTCGGGTCACCGGTTCATGTATGCCCGGAACACTCAAGCAACCTTCTTCGCGTGATAATTTCTCACCGTCATCAATCACTTCGATATGTGGATTGATGAGAACGTATTTTTTGTCGGCGAGCTCGGGGAAAGTATCAGACAGCACCGACGCGTCGATATAAACGATGCGGGCATTTACTCCCACTTGGGGTGCCGCGATGCCAATGCCGTCAGAAGCATACATCGTGGCTTTCATGTTTTCAATAAGTTCGTGCAGTTGTGGAAAATCGGGCGTGATGTCGGGTGAAATCTTTCGAAGGACAGGATGCCCGTAAAGATAGATAGGAAGTATCATTTTTTATATTGTAAACTTTGTAAGTAATCGTTTAATATGATTGTAGCCGCTATGGTGTCGACGATGGCCTTGTTACGGCGGTCGTTTTTCTTCATGCCACCTTCGATCATCGCATGATGTGCCAATGTCGACGAGAACCTCTCGTCATACATGTCGATGGGCATGTCGGGCAATTCTTTTTTCAGTTTTGCAAGAAACGGTTTCAGGTATTTCATGCTTTCGGACGGGGTGTTGTCCAATTTTTTTGGCAATCCCACGACAATCAGTTCCACGTTTTCGGTGGATATGTATTTTTTTATAAAACTTATGAGTTCGGTGGTCATAACCGTTGTCAGCCCGTTGGCTACGATTTTCAATGAGTCGGTGACAGCCACCCCTGATCGCTTTTTACCGAAGTCTATTGCTAAAATTCGTCCCATGTTGCAAAGATACTGCAAGACAGCGTCATTAACAAGCAAATCAATTCTTTTTGAAAAATGGGTTGTATTGCTATTGCATGGGTGACAAGGTTGAATTTATTGACGAAAAAGGATTTTTAACATGGGAAACGACCGTGTAGGCCGAAATGGGAAAATATACATATCCATAATTAACAACTTGAACTTATTAGATTGTTTTGTAACTCTTTTTGCGTGTTAAATTCATATTGCGTGGAATAAAACAGAGTGATTAATCTATTGAATTTTGTGAAACTTGCGGTTGTATATACATTTGCAACAAAAATACAGACGAAAAGATAAATTGTGACTACCAGTTATGGAACGAAGATTTAAATTGCAGCATGTGCGAGGCGTGACGGTCCTGTTGCTATGTTGTGCCGCGGCTGTGGCGTCTGCGCAACAAGACAGCATCGGGCTACCTGAGTCATGGTCATATGCCGATTGTGTGGAATATGCCAAGGCAAACAACATACAGTTGCAGCAATCTTATCTCACAAGAGAGTCGGGCGATGCCGACCTTGAGGCTGCAAAAGGGGAGTGGTTGCCTACATTTGATTTCGCTACGACGCAATCGGTAACGAATTATCCGTCTCCTGCCGACGGGGTGCGACATAACACATACAGCGGCACTTACGGCATCAATGCAGGGTGGACTGTGTATGACGGCAACACACGAGGCAACAACATAAAGCGCGGCGAGTTGCAGAATGAGGTGAACGACATGTCGATTGAAGAGATTTACAACAATCTCGAAACGCAAATCCTGGGATATTATTTGCAGATATTGTATGCACGAGAAGCAATTGACATAGCAAGGCAGACGCTCGAAGTGAGCGAGGCTCAAATGAAGCGTGCCGAGCAGCTGATGTTGTCGGGCAGGATGTCGAAAGTCGACTATGTGCAGCTTGAGTCGCAGTATCACACCGACAGGTATAATGTGGTGACGGCCGAGAATAACTATGAATCGCAGAAGACAGAGCTGAAGCAGTTGCTTGAACTTGGCATAGGTTATGACATGGTGCTCGACAGCCTTGAATTTGGCGAGGAACTGATAATGCAGCCTTTGCCCGATAAGGAGTCGGTATATGCGATGGCTGTTACTTGGTTGCCTGAATTGCGAGGCAAGGTGGTAGAACAGCAAATGAGCGACCTTGACATAAAAATTGCCCGTGCCGGTTATTTGCCGTCTATAAGTTTGAACGGGTCGATTGGTACTATGAACTTGTCGGGTACAGGTTATTCATTCGGCTCGCAATTGCTCGACAATTTTAACGAGCAAATAGGCATAACGTTGAGCATTCCTATCTTTGACGGGAAAAAGACAAAGACAAATGTTGCCAAGGCTCGTATTGACAAGCTGAATTCTATATTGGAGTATCGTAGCTTGCAGAACGACATAGCGCAGAGCATAGAGAACGCTTACCTCGATGCACGAAGTTCGCAAGCCCAATATATATCGGGCAAAGAGCAATTGAAGAGCGCCGAACTGACCGATGAATTGACAAACGAACAGTTCAAACTGGGGCTGGTGAACACGCTCGACCTGCTTTCATCGCATAATGCGCTGTTGACAGCACGTCAGCAATTGCTACAAGCCAAGTACATGGCTCTGATGAACATAAAGATGCTTGAATTTTATCAACATAAAGGAATTTCATTGCCGTAACAATAAGAATAATCGATGTTATGAGACGACAGGTTAATTTATTTTGCATTAATGCTGCAACGAGCCTATTGGTGCTGATGCTTGCAGCCTCATGCTCAAAAAAAGAAAAAATGACTCTTGAGACTGCTACCGTGACAAGGGGAGAGATAACTCAGACCGTCACGGCTACGGGCACGCTCGAAAGCGTGACACAAGTGGATGTGGGTACTCAGGTGACAGGCATAATAGCAAGTTTGTATGCCGATTTCAATTCGAAGGTTAAGGCCGGACAGCTGATTGCCGAGATTGATAAAACGACACTTGAAAGTGAATTGAAGTCGGCCGATTCCAATCTTGAGAGTGCCCGTCTTGACTATGAATACACAAAAAAGAATTATGAACGTGACAAGGCTTTGCACGAGAAGCTGTTGATAAGCGATTACGATTTTGACACGAGCAGGCGTGATTATCTTGTAGCGAAGGCTTCTTATGAAAGATGCCAGGCCGAAAGGGTGAAGGCCGCCCGAAATTTAAGTTATGCCGAGATTGTTTCTCCTATTGACGGAATCGTGATATCACGCGAGGTGGAAGTAGGGCAGACTGTCGTGTCTAACATGGAAGTTGCCAATATCTTCACCATTGGCGACCTTGACAACATGCAGGTCGTCGCCGATGTCGATGAGGCCGACATCGGTTCGGTGGCAGTGGGGCAGAATGCTTCATTCACAGTAGACGCATATCCCAATGATGTGTTTAACGGAAAGGTGACGCAAGTGCGCATAAGTCCGACCACAGAGTCGAATGTCACGACATATGAAGTCTTGATAAGTGCACCCAATCCCGAGCATAAACTTATTCCCGGCCTTACTGCTAACGTAACCGTGAAGGTGAAAGAGGCATTGGATGTGATGACATTGCCAATCAAGGTGTTGCGTTTCAATCCAATGCAATTTGAAAATAATGAGGGCTTGCCCGAAGCCGACCCGATGCCTGCACCGCCTGTGTCGAGCGACAGCACTGCCGGAGTACCGAAAGATCCTGTTATACCTACCGATGACATGCATCGCTTGATATGGGTATTGAAAGATGGACGGCTTGTGCCGACTGAAATCGAAATCGGCGTTGACAACGGTGTGAATATCGAGGTGAAGAACGGAGTTGCTGAGGGTGTGCAAGTAGCGTTGCAATATGGCACCGTGAGCGAAGAACTTGAAAGTGACCAGCCTGAAGGTGACAGCAATCCGTTCATGCCTAAACCTCCGCAACGAGATAACAAGAAGAACAAAAAGGAATAAAGTAATTGCGAAATACCCCCTTTACATTGAATTGCAATGGCTAAGGAAATTATAAAACTTGACAACTTGCGCCGTTATTTCAAAGTGGGCAATGAGGAAGTGCATGCCTTGCGCGGCGTGTCGTTTACCATATACGAGGGCGATTTTGTGACGATAATGGGAACTTCGGGATCGGGTAAATCGACATTGCTTAACATATTGGGATGCCTTGACACTCCCACATCGGGCGAATATTACCTTGATGGAATACCTGTGCGCACGATGGGCAAGAATGACCGGGCAGCTTTGCGGAATAGAAAAATAGGCTTCGTTTTCCAAAATTATAATTTGCTGCCCAAGACTACCGCACTTGAAAATGTGGAGTTGCCGCTTCTGTACAATAGCAAAGTATCGGCTCGTGAGCGAGTGGAACGAGCAATCGAGGCTCTTGAGCAAGTGGGATTGCATGACAGGATGATGCACAAGTCCAATCAGATGTCGGGAGGACAGCAGCAACGCGTGGCCATAGCCCGTGCCCTTGTGAATGACCCGGTATTGATACTTGCCGATGAAGCTACCGGCAATCTTGATACGCGCACGTCTTATAGCATCTTGATATTGTTCCAAGAATTGTATAAGAAAGGGCGTACCATAATATTTGTGACGCATAATCCCGAATTGTCGCAATTCAGCAGCCGCAACATAGTTCTACGCGATGGTAAGATAGTGAGCGACACTTTGAATCATGACATCAAGTCGGCGCAAGAGGTGTATGACTCGCTACCGGTTGAGAATGATTAAACAGCAACAGAAATGAATTTAGCCAATTTATTCAAAATAGCGTTAAAAGCACTTGCCAACAACAAGATGCGGTGTTTCTTGACGATGCTTGGCATTATAATAGGCGTGGCGTCGGTCATAACTATGCTTGCCATAGGCCAAGGTTCTAAACAGAGTATCAGGGAACAGATATCGGAGATGGGGTCTAACATGATAATGATAATGCCCGGTACCGACGTGAGAGGCGGAGTGAGGCAAAGTGCCGAGGACATGCAGACGTTGAAGCCTGTCGATTATGAGGCGATACGCGAAAAGGCCCAGCATGTGGTGGGAGTTTCTCCAAATGTGAGCAGCACTGGCCAGTATGTCAATGGCAACAACAACTATCCGTCGCAGATAAACGGCGTGTCGCCCGATTATCTCGACATAAGGAAATTGACTGTCGAGGATGGCTCTATATTTACCGAGCGTGACATCAAGTCGGCTGCAAAAGTGTGCGTCATAGGCACTACGATAGTGGAGGAACTTTTCCCGAATGGGGAAAGTCCTGTCGGAAAAGTAATAAGATTTAACAAAATACCTCTCACTGTAGTCGGCGTGTTGAAGTCAAAAGGGTACAACAGCATGGGGCAAGATCAGGACGACATTGTTCTTGCTCCTTACACTACAGTAATGAAGAGAGTTCTTGCCATCGATTACATTCAAGGCATCCTTGCTTCGGCTACGACCGAAGAGCATACGCCACAGGCAATAGAAGAGATTACCGAGGTTTTGAGGACAAATCACAAGTTGAAGGACTCGGATGACGATGATTTCACCATACATTCGCAGCAGGAACTTAGTTCAATGTTGAGTTCCACAAGCGACATGATGACGACGTTGCTCGCTTGTATCGCAGGAATTTCATTGCTTGTCGGTGGCATCGGCATCATGAATATTATGTATGTGTCGGTAACTGAGCGTACACGGGAAATAGGGTTGCGCATGAGTATTGGAGCGCGAGGACGCGACATATTGGCTCAATTTCTCATCGAGTCGGTTATCATAAGCATAACAGGAGGATTGATAGGTGTAATATGCGGGTGTACGGCAGCTTTGGTGGTCAAAGGCATATTGCACTGGCCTATATCAATACAGATGTATTCAGTTATTTTGTCATTTGTGGTTTGTACGTTTACAGGCGTGTTTTTCGGCTGGTATCCGGCTAAGAAAGCCTCCAACCTCGACCCTATAGAAGCATTGCGATATGAGTAACAAGCCAGGGGTATATTGGAACAAAGTCGTGGTGGTACGTTTTATAACGCACCTCATCGTGTTGCTTACGATATTTTTATTGCCCGACGTGTTGCTGTCATTCGGAACTCATCCCATTCCGCGGTTTGTATATTTGCATGCTATCGGTTACATACTTGTTTTTTATGTAAACTATTATTTGTTCATAGACAAGTTTTTGTTTAATCGCAAGAAGGTTTGGCTGTTTTTTATGGTCAATTTGATTTACATATTATTGTATCTTATGTTATTGGCCTGGCTTCATTCGCATTTTGATGATATTCCGGGATTTGGGCCGCGAGAAGCGACCGGGGCCGTGCATCTGGATAATTTTTCGGGAGACAAGATTTTGCGATTATTCCATTTCCTGTCACGGGATTTCTTGATGATGTTTTTGTCGGTGTGCATGGGCATAGCTCTTAAGTTCAGCGAGAAATGGGTTAAATGGGAACGGCTTGAACAGCAAATCGAAGCTGAGCGCAAAGAATATGAGCTTAATAACTTGAAAAATCAGTTGAATCCTCATTTTTTGTTCAATACATTGAATAATATATATGCCTTGATTGGATTCAGCCCCGAAAAGGCTCAATTGGCCGTACACGAGTTGAGCCAATTGTTGCGTTATGTGTTATATGACAACAAGATGAAGACTGTTGCTCTTGAGAAGGACATGCTTTTTGTTAAGAACTATATAGGGTTGATGAGATTGCGGTTGAGTAGCAAAGTCAAGTTGAATGTCGACATCGACGAACGTCAAGGGTCAGGGTTGCAGATTGCTCCTCTCATGTTTATATCGCTTGTGGAAAATGCGTTCAAGCATGGCACGAGTGCCAGTGCTGAGTCTACCATCAACATAAGTATAAAGGTTGAAGGAATGAAGGTTGAGTGTCGTGTGGAAAACAGTTATTTCCCGAAGGATGAGAAGGACAAGAGCGGCATTGGTATTGCAAACCTGCGGCGGCAATTGTCGATACTTTATAATGGCCGGCATTCATTGTCGACTGTAGTGGAAGATGGCATGTACAAGGCTCGTCTTGAAATCACTTGTGAGACTTGAATAACGGAAAAATATAAAATTGTGAAAATATGAGAAGGATAAGGTGTTGTATAATAGATGATGAACCATTGGCTCTTGAGTTGATAAAGAGCTATGTGGAGCGAACTCCATTTCTGGAGCTTGTGGATGCTTTCCAGTCGGCTTCAATGGCTATCAAGACGATAATAGAAGATGACATCGATCTTGTTTTTCTTGATATACAGATGTCGGAATTGAGTGGCATCGAATTTGCCCGTGTGGTTCCATCCAAGTGTAGAATTGTATTTGTCACGGCATTTGATAAGTATGCAATCGATGCGTTCAAGGCTAATGCTTTGGCCTATCTGCTCAAACCTGTAAGCTATCCAGAGTTCATGGAAGCGGCCAATAGGGCTTTGAAATGGTTCATTCTTGCCGAGCGCGCCGAGTTGCGCAGTGGAGAGCAGGAATTCATAATGGTGAAGAGCGAGTATAAATTGGTGCAAATTCCGGTGTCTAATATTCTGTATATCGAAGGACTCAAGGATTATGTAAAGATTTATCTTGAAGATACAGGCGGTTATGTGATGTCGTTAATGAGCTTAAAGACATTTGAGGCCGGATTGCCAGCCAATCGCTTTATAAGGGTACATAGGTCATTTATCGTGCAGATGTCAAAGATTAGACTCATCGAGCGTAACCGCATTGTGTTTGGGAAGCAGTACATACCTGTTTCTGACACATATAAGAATGCTTTTAATGAATATGTTAACAAGCATATACTGACACCGCTTAAAGATGACTGATGGAATTACATAAGGGTGTTTCAAGGAAATATAATTGCATTTCAAACAAAATAAAAAAATCTGGATAGCACACTCTAACTGAAGTTGATTCTGTGCCGGGATTTGTCGTGAGACACATTCCGGCAAATTTTATGTCAAGCTTTGGACAGGGTGAAAAAGAGTGCGTATGAAAACAACATGGCAGCAATGTTGAGTTTGCTGCCATGTTGCTTGTTTCATGCATTAATTATTGTGATTAGGCAAGAGCTAATATCAATATTTGTGCCGTAATTACTCGAAGGAACATCGTCAACGGATACACGGTAGAATAGGCTACTGCAGGTGCATCGTTATTTGATGTTTTGTTGCTGTAGGCAAGTGCCGGTGGATCGGTGTAGCTGCCTGAAAGCAAACCAAGAATGGAGAAGTAATTGAGCTTGTATTTACCTCGTGCGATGATTCCGACTATCAACAGAGGGAAGAACGTTATTATGAAACCGTATAGAACCCATTGGAGACCGGTGCTGTTGAATACTGTTTCGGCAAAGTCGGCTCCGGCAGCTATTCCCACCGAGGCAAGGAACAGGCATATACCAATTTCACGCAACATGAGACTTGCAGCCGAAGATGTATAAGTGACGAGTTTTATCTTGTATCCGAAACAGCTTATCAAGATTGCCACAACAAGCGGACCTCCGGCCAATCCTAATTTCATTGGCACGCTCATGCCGGGGAATGCGATTGGAATTGAACCAACAATCACACCTATAAGGATGCCAATGAACATTGTGAACATGTTTGGTTGGTTAAGACGTTTTACCGAGTTACCCATTTTCTCGGCAAGTCGGTTTATGTCGTCAAGGTTTCCTACTACTGTTATGCGGTCACCTATTTGTAATTCAAGGTTCGGATTTGCAAGCAGGTCGACACCGGCACGGTTTACGCGAGTGGCATTCAGCTTGTAACCCATGCGCAATCGCAGTGAACCGATTTTGCGGCCTGAATATTCGCTCTTGGTGACAAGGATGCGGCGAGAAACGACAGGCCCCGAAGTGGTTTCCCACTCCATTTCAATCTTCGGGCCTATGATAGATTCGTAAATTTCCTCTTCTTGTGAAGAAATCACGAGCAGTAGCAAGTCGTCTTTTTCTATTATTGATTCAAGTTTAGGAATGATGACTTCTCCGCTATTTGCCTTCTTGATGCGGGAAACGACAAAGTTTCGGTCGATAATCACATGCAATCGGTCGACTGTCATGTTGTTTATCAAGTTGTTGGTTACCTTTAGAGTTATGACGTGCGGCTTCAATTGGCTTTGTTCGTTTTCTTCGCTCAGTCTTTGTTGCTCTTTATCGAGGTTGATGCGGAACATTACTTTTACGAGAATCATTGACAAGATGATGCCGACAACTCCAAGTGGATAAGCTGCTGCATATCCCATTGCCATGCCTTTGATGGCATCGGCAGTGGCAGGTGTGGCTCCATGTATCTCGGTGAGAGTTTGTTGTGCTGCACCAAGTCCGGGTGTGTTTGTAACGGCACCCGATAATACTCCGACGAGCGATGTGATGTCGATATTGCCGAAACCGAAGTAAATGGCTATTGCGACGACAATGTTGAGGGCTATGATTAGCATTGCCAATCCGTTAAGTACCAATCCTCCTCGTTTGAACGAAGAAAAGAATCCGGGACCTACTTGCAAACCGATGGAAAAAATGAACAGAATCAATCCAAATTCTCTCACGAATTGCAGTATCTGCGGATCCACGCTCAATTGAAAATGTCCCATCAAGATGCCGACGAATAGCACGAATGTGACACCCAGCGACACCCCAAAAATCTTAATTTTTCCTAAAATGACGCCGAATGCTATTACCAAAGAGTACAGGAAAATGGCATGCGCAATCGACCCATTATCAGTAATTAGTTCTGTTAACCAACTCATACACGACTGCTATGATTAAAAAATGAATGTGCAAAATTAATGTTTTCTTTTGTATAAAACAATATAAAATTTTCTTCATCCATTGTATTGTTCCACAATTGTTTCAATTTCGGACGGCTTGTTTATTATATAGCCGGCGTGATACTCGATAAGTTCTTTTTCAGGGCGGAATCCCCATGTCACGCCCACCGAGTCGATACATGCCCGGCGAGCCGTTTCCATGTCAACGCCGGAGTCACCGACATACAGCGTGTCGGCTTTGCGTTCTTTGGCTTGTGCCAATATTGAGAATACTATCGATGGGTCGGGTTTCACGGGTATTCCTTCTTTCTGGCCTTCGATGGCTGCAAATTTTATGTTCGGGAAGTAGTGTGTCACGAGTTTTTGTGTCGCGAGGTCATATTTGTTTGATGCTACTGCGAGTTTTACGCCCTCCTCTTGCAAGTCGACAAGTAGTTCGGGTATTCCTGCATAAGGAGTCGTGTAGTCGGTGTTGTGTTCGTTATAGTATTGTTTGAAGTCGGCAAGCATCTTGTCTATGACGGTGTCTTTCTGTATGTCTTCGGGTAATACACGTTCAAGCAGCTTGCGCACGCCATTTCCAACGAAAAAAGGATATGAAGCGATGCTGTGTGTTGCAAATCCGTTTACCGAAAGGGCATGGTTGGCCGCTCGTCCGAGGTCTTCAATAGTGTTGAGCAGCGTACCGTCCAAGTCGAATATGACTAATTTTTTCATAATGAAACTTTTTATGATTATGAAATCTAATATTTAGAATGGATAACCTACTGAAAAATGAAATGTTGCGTCGCGCGACCAGTTGGGATGCAGCAACGGCCAGGGTTCTTGGTTCATGGCCGGGTTGTGCGCTTTCATTCCGAGGTCGAAACGCAGCAGGAAATATGTGAAGTCGAGCCTCAGTCCCAATCCGTAGGCCAAGGCAATCTGTTTGTAAAATTCATTAAGCTTGAATACGCCGCCGGGTTGGTTTTCATAGTCTCGTATTGTCCAGATGTTGCCGGCATCCAAGAAAACTCCGAGTTCAAGTACCCAGAACAGCTTTGCCCGGTATTCAAGGTTGATGTCAAGCCTTATGTCGCCACATTGGTAAATGAAATTGTTTACCGAATTGGAGCCATCGAAACTTCCGGGGCCAAGTGTCCTCACACCCCAGCCTCTTACGCTGTTTGCTCCTCCCGAGTAGAACCTTTTTTCAAAAGGCAGCATTGTGGAATTGCCATATGGGATCGCGACCCCGGCACCGACATGGAATGCTATTGAGTTGCGAGGGTTGAAAGAATGGGTTAGTGAATAATCGGCATCAAATTTTACATATTGCGAATAACTGATGCCGAATACTTTGTAAGTATCGTTTTCTTTTGCTTGATTAATCACATTAGATATGCCGTAGAGCAGGTTGCCGGCAGTTTCGGCGGCTGCTCTTATCGTGTACACATTCCTTTGGAAACTTGAGGCAAGTGGCGATGCTTGCTGCTTGTTGGAGTGGTAGTAGGAATATCCCATTCTCATAATGAAGTGGTCTTCATAAGAATACCGTAACAATGGATTGGTTATGTCTTCGAGGAAGTCGGAACGACTGTCGGGCAAGTACACATAGCTTATGTCCAACAGGTTGAAGGTGTGTCGAGTCCTCACCGAATTTTTCTTTTCGGCCCAATGGTATTTCCAACCTATGCCGGCAATGACACGAGTGTATTCGGGTCGTTCTTGATAGTTGAACGATGTCAAGAATTCGGTCGATGCCAGGATTTTTTGCTTGAAACTCTTTTTAAGGAACGGGAATTGGAATTTAGGGAATGTTATTCCGATGTCGCCTGCATATTCCGAGTAGTTGTCGTTGATGAGTCCCGACAAGTCGCCTGAAAGACTTTCGTAAGAGGCACGGAACTTTACGCTGAGTTCTTCCGAGCCTTTTGCGATGTTGCGGTGGTCGTAAGACGCTCCTATGCCGAATCCGAGGTCTCCTTCCGAGTTTGTGCCTTCAAGTGACAATGATACTGTCTGTGATTTGCCTTTTGTGAGAAGGAAGAATGCGTCTACCCAGATTTTGCCGTCAATGCGTCCTATCGGCACGACTTCGGCATTTATGAATTTCAATATGCCAAGCCGCCCGAGAGCTTGATAAGTCTTGTCGATTTCAGATGAGTTGTACATTTCACCGGGAGTCACGAAATTGCATTCTTCGATGACTGATGGCCTGATGTAATGTTCATCGTAGAGAATCGACAGATTGTGAAATTCTATAGTGTCTCGGGCTTCATATTGCCCAGTTTCGTGCATTACGAGAGGGTCGTAATTTGTTACAAAAGTTACATTTCTCACGAAGAACGGCTCATGCTTTGTGTAATATGGAAGTTTCTCGTTTTTATATGGGGGCATGGTGTTGAGTGTGAGGTTTACATCCTTTTCCCCGGCAGCGGTGTCGGCCGTGAAAGTGATGTATTCCTTGTTGAAGGCATAATATCCGTTTTGTCGCAACAGCTCGGTGATACGTTGCCTTTCAAGGTCGAGATTGTTCCGGTCGAACAGTGCGCCGGGTTTTATCGCGAAATTAGAAGAATCGGCAAGTATCAGCGTTCGCAGCGTGTCGTTAGGTATGTTGTAGGTAATCGACCCTATGTAATGAGGCTCATTAAGGGTGATATTGTATGTAACATCTATTTTGCGCTTTTTTTTGTTTACGACAGTGTCGAAACTAACTGTCGAGTTCATGAATCCCCTGTTCACGAGGGCAGTTTGGAGTTGGTGTACAGAAGCATCGGTAAGGTCCTGGTTGTAGATTACCGGGGGAGTGCCTACCCGTTGTATCCACTTGTTTGCCCATTTGGTACTGTCATGGCCCGACAGGTTGTAAAACCACAATTGCAACTTCAATCCACCGAGCACGCTGTGGTTGGGAGTCTGGCGCAGATAGCTTGAAAGGTCGTTTTTGCTTATTTTGTCGTTTTTGTCGCTAATATTTATGTTCACATTGTCAAGCAGGTATTTGCCTTGAGGCACATGCTTGGTCAAGTTGCAGGCAACCATGAATGTCATTGCGACGACGGTACATGTCGCAATGGCCAGTTTTTGGAGTCGGCGTCTTGTATGGATGTGAAACATCTGGTCAAGATTGTAAATATCTTGGCAAAATTAATAAAAAAGTGTGGTGTGATATTGTTTTTCATGTTGTATTTACAATCTTTATCCTTTTCGGCAGTTGCAAGCGTGATATTTTGCAAGCGTGTAATTCTCATTTGTCGTAATTAAATAAAAGTTTATCTTTGCAAGTATGTAGACAGTCTGTTTGTTTCTGTCGGGTTAAAATGTTAAAAAGATATGCAATACAATATGAAAAAGAATTTTCAAGCCGTATTCATGGCACTGGTAGTTGCCATATCGGGCATGTTTACTGTGAGCGGGGGTGAAAAATATGAAGAGGTCAACGAAGAGTGGCAACATGCCATATTGGCGGCCGTAGATTCATTTCCTGAAAACGGAGGATATTATACAGGACGAAACTCGACAAAAGATTTTCCGCGCACGGCATGGAGAGCCATGAACGAAGCTTTCGGAATGCGTCCAAGCGACATGGTGCCTGTTCTTGACATGAAAAAAGCGCAGCCGTCGTTTTGCTCGTCGGCGACTTACATGGCATTTTTGAAAGGATTGAAGATATGGGATGAAGGAAATGACGAGGAAACTATATCCAACCTTTCGTGGTTTTACTTGAAGCCTTATTGCGGAGTCACAGATCTTGTAAACAGCCAAGGCTATAATCAGGATGACGGGGAAGGCTTTTGGGGCATGGCCAATGCTAACGGTCCCGGCATGGCCGTGCTTGTAAAGGAGAGTGATGCCGGATTTAGTTTTATGGGGTATCGAGGAGCAAAGACCGAGAAATACCGTGAAAACGATGATGAGGTGTATATGACCGATGAGCAATGGAGAAATGACCCTGTGTGGAGATATGCCCGAAAAGGCGATTTCATGAAGATTTTTTGGAACAGGAATGAAACCGACAATAGCGACAGTGGCGCGATAATAGGAGTCAACAGCAATCCATCGGACGAACAGGAGCATGGGCACAGTGTTATTTTCTTGGGATATGATGATTTGGGAAATGTGATATATTGGAGCTCAAACGGCCCCGGAGAGAATCCCAAGGAAATGGGCTATGGTGTGGCGACATGTGATAAATTGAGGATACAGCGTGTTGTGTTTACTCGCATAACCAAACCTGAAAAGTTTACCAACATAAAAAAATCTAAGGCAAATAAAAAGCACGAGTGGCTCAACAGCCTCGCAGGCAAGCACCACGGAACCACAAAGGAATTGAAGAAATATTGCGGTATAGATTAAAGGACATAAATGGCATATTTCTTTGTGCATGGGCAAATATGTGAAAAAAATATCAAATTTTCTCTGATTTGCTTGAAAAGTATAGCATAAAATTGAATTTTGATATAAAAAATTTGCATCTTAAAATATTCCTGCATACCTTTGCGTCGATAACTTATAGCAAGAGTTAAGTATATGCAATCTTCTATTATTAATATCATTCCGATTTTGTCCTTGATTCTGGTCGTCAGCGTCGTGGAAATTTTGGTGTGATATGATGGAGGATTCTACTTGCCTGAAGTGGTAAAAAATAATTGTTTATAAAATATTGATTAAGACCTTTCCTCCATTCAAGGTATTTAATGGCGGAAAGGTCTTTTTGATTGGGCTATTGTGACAAATATTTCAGTGGCCGTGTTGAAACAAAGGAAAATTAAAAGCATATAGTTTAGGAAGAGTATGAGCATTCCGTTAAGAAGTACCATATCGACGCAAGGTCGCCGAATGGCAGGGGCGAGAGCCCTGTGGCGAGCCAATGGCATGAAGAATGAACAAATGGGGAGGCCAATCATAGCCATCGTCAATTCGTTCACGCAATTTGTACCCGGACATACGCATTTGCATGAAATCGGGCAGATAGTGAAATCCGAAATCGAAAGTTTAGGATGTTTCGCAGCCGAGTTCAACACGATTGCGATAGACGACGGCATTGCGATGGGGCATTCGGGAATGCTTTATTCGCTTCCATCAAGAGACTTGATTGCCGACAGTGTCGAATACATGGTAAATGCACATTGTGCTGACGCGATGGTGTGCATAAGTAACTGCGACAAAGTTACGCCGGGTATGCTCATGGCTGCCATGCGGCTAAATATTCCGACTATATTCGTGTCGGGCGGCCCGATGGAAGCCGGACATCTTGGCTCGCGCTCGCTTGACTTGATTGATGTCATGGTTGACGCTGCCGATGACAGCATAGACGATGCTGCCGTGAAGCAAGTTGAAGACAACGCTTGCCCTACATGTGGTTCTTGCTCGGGAATGTTTACGGCCAATTCGATGAATTGCCTTGTGGAAGCGATAGGCCTTGCTCTTCCCGGCAATGGCACTATTGTTGCCACGCATTCCAATCGTATAGGCTTGTTTAAGCGTGCAGCCAAGCAAATAGTGGAAAATTGCCACGCATATTATGATAAAGAAGATGCGAGCGTGTTGCCTCGAAGCATAGCAAGCCGTCAATCCATATTAAATGCGATGACACTTGATATTGCAATGGGGGGAAGCACCAATACAGTATTGCACTTGCTGGCTGTGGCTAATGAAGCCGGTGCCGATTTCTCAATGAAAGACATAGATGTATTGTCGAGAAAAACACCGGTGCTTTGTAAAGTCGCTCCTAATTCTAAATATCACATCGAAGATGTAAACCGAGCTGGTGGCATAATGTCGATTATGGGAATTCTTGCCGGACGAGGCCTTGTTGAAACTGGATTGAAACGCGTCGACGGGTTAACACTTGGCGAAGCTATTGACCGTTATGCAATAGAAGGAAAGTCGTTCGGTGCCGAGGCCGAATCATTATGGAAGAGCGCCCCGGCAGGGGTACGTTCGATTACACTCGGCGGACAAAGTTCTTGTTATAACGAACTTGATACTGATCGTTCAAACGGTTGCATAAGGGATTTTGAACATGCCTATGTCATGGATGGCGGATTGTCGGTTTTATATGGCAACATTGCCCAGGACGGATGCGTGGTTAAGACTGCCGGAGTAGACGAAAGTATTTTTCATTTTAGGGGAACTGCTAAGGTGTTTATTTCCCAAGAAGATGCCGTTGAAGGAATTCTAGGCGGCAAGGTCAATGCCGGTGATGTGGTAGTGATAATTTACGAAGGTCCTAAAGGTGGGCCGGGAATGCAAGAAATGTTATATCCGACATCCTATATAAAATCACGTCACCTTGGCAAGTCGTGCGCCTTGATTACCGACGGAAGGTTCTCGGGCGGCACATCGGGGCTGTCGATAGGACATATATCACCCGAAGCTGCACGGGGTGGCAATGTAGGGCTGCTGAAGGATGGAGACATTATCGACATAAACATACCGGAACGAAGCATAAATGTCCTGTTGAGCGATGAAGAACTCATGTCGCGCCGCAGTGCAGAAGAAGCGAAGGGCAAGGATGCTTTCAAGCCTCTCGGTCGCAACAGGATCGTATCAAAGGCGTTGCAGGCATACGCATCGATGGTCATGTCGGCCGATCGTGGAGGCGTAAGAGAATAAGCAGTCGGGATACATAATGACTGTGCAGTGTGAAATAATAAAGAAAAATAATAATAAAGATGGATAATTATATATCAGGGTCGGAGGCATTGATAAGGTCGTTGATAGGAGAGGGTGTGGACACCATATTCGGTTATCCGGGTGGAGCAATTATCCCGGTATTTGACTGTTTATATGACTACAAAACCCAATTGCGTAACATCCTTGTCAGACATGAGCAAGGTGCCATCCATGCCGCTCAAGGTTATGCCCGCATATCAGGGCGTACGGGTGTAGTTGTGGTTACATCCGGGCCTGCTGCGACCAATGTGATTACGGGGCTTGGTGATGCCATGATGGACAGTACGCCACTTGTTGTCATTACCGGTCAAGTGGGAAGTAGCTTGCTTGGCTCGGACGCATTTCAAGAAATAGATGTGATAGGCATAACTCAGCCTATCACGAAATGGAGTTACCAAATACGCAGTGCCGAAGATTTGAAATGGGCTGTGCCTCGTGCATTCTATATAGCCTCGACCGGCCGACCGGGACCTGTTGTGCTTGATTTTGCCCAAAATGCGCAAGTTGAGAAAATCGAATGGACAGGATATCGGAAATGCCACTTTGTAAGGTCATATGATCCGTATCCGAAAGTAGATGAAACTAAAATTGCCATGGCTGCAGATATGATTGACAAGGCGGAGCGTCCGTTGATAGTTGCAGGGCATGGTGTGGAGATTTCCAATGCTGAGAAAGAACTTGTGGCGCTTGCCGAGAAAGCAGGCATACCTGTAATAACGACCCTTCTCGGATTGTCTACAATTGCGTCGGCGCATCCTCTTTTCAAGGGCATGATAGGGATGCATGGAAATGTGGCTGCCAATATTGCCGTGGGCAAGTGTGACTTGTTGTTGGCCGTGGGAATGAGATTTGACAATAGGGTCACAGGCGATGTCTCTTGTTTTGCCAAGAATGCAAAGATTATACATGTCGATGTAGATTCTTCCGAATTCGGGAAAATAATAAAGCCCGATTGTACAATTCATGGCGATGCAAAACCTGTATTGGAGCAACTTTTGTCAAAAGTCGGGCAAGTTGTTCATGAAGATTGGGTGAAAAGTTTCGAAGCCGATGAAAAATTGGAGGTAGAAAAGGTATTCAAGCAAGAATTGGAACCGGCTGATGGGTTGACGATGGGTATTGTTGCAAGGAAAGTGGCCGAAGCTGCCGGTGAAGGTGCTGTGCTTGTTACCGATGTAGGACAGAATCAGATGCAGTCGGCACGATATTTCCTTTATTCACATCCACGCAGCATCATCACGTCGGGAGGACTTGGCACAATGGGATTCGGGCTTCCTGCGGCAATCGGAGCGAAGTTTGGCGCTCCCGAGCGTACCATTTGTTTCTTTACAGGAGACGGCGGCATCCAGATGACCGTGGAAGAGCTTGGCGTAATATTGGAATACAACGTCAATGTCAAGATTGTCATTCTTAACAATAACTTCCTTGGCATGGTAAGGCAATGGCAAGACTTGTTCTATAACAAACGCTTCTCATCGACGGCACTTGTAAATCCTAATTTTGTCATGCTTGCCAATGCGTATGGCATTCCGGCCGAAGATGTAGAGACCAAGGACGAGCTTGACGGAGCCATTGCCCGAATGCTTGCGCATGATGGAGCTTATGTGTTGAATATAAATATCAATCCCGAAGAACTGGTTTATCCTATGATTCCTGTGGGAGCCCCTTTGGACAACATAATATTGAACAAGGGTGAAAGATACCAAAATTGAATGAGTTATGGAGAATAAAGGAATGTTATATACTGTAACCGTGTTTTCAGAAAACAGGGTTGGTTTGTTAAACCAGATATCAATTATTTTCACCAGGCGCAAGTTGAACATTGAGTCGCTCTCTGTTTCACCTTCGTCCATAAAGGGTGTGCATAAGTTTACCATAACCACATATTCCGACCGTGATACAATCGACAAGCTCGTAAAACAGATTGAAAAGCGCATCGACGTGTTGAAATCGTTTTACTATACCGATGATGAGATTGTTTATCAAGAAGTGGCTTTGTATAAAGTGCCTACCATCCAGTTGCTTGATGAAAGGAATGTGGAAGCCATAATAAGAAAGCATAATGCAAGGATTCTGGAAGTCACGCGCGAATACACTGTGATAGAAAAAACCGGGCATGACGATGAAACTGAAGCCCTGTTTGAGGAACTGAAGCAGTATGACATAAGGCAATTTGTGCGCAGCGGGCGTGTCGCTGTCACAAAATCGCCCGAAGAATATGTGACGATGTATATCGAGGAACGTGCAAAGCAAAAAGAGGAGACCGATAGACAATGGACGAATCAAAGTGCCGGCAACATGTGACAGCAATATATACGCGTGAGTTTTTTCTTGCTGCCGGGGAATGCAATGCCGAGAAAGCGATGTCGTTGACCATGCTGGTGAATCGCATAATACGCGTAGCTACCGAACATGCCAACATGCTCGATGTGGGATATGCCAATCTCACGCCAATGGGCAAAGGGTGGGTCTTGTCAAAGCTGGCGTTGGAGATGAAGCGTTATCCGCATGTGAATGAACAGTATCGAATTGTTACATGGATAGAAGGTATCGATAGATTCTTGTGCTCACGCAATTTTGTCATTTACGACGGAGCGGGATGCGAACTCGGACATGTGCGCTCGTTGTGGGTAGTGATAGATTTCGGCACACGCATGATGTGCGACATAACATCGCTTGGCGACCGCATGTTGGTACCATCGGCCGGCGATGTGCCTCAATGCCCCATCATGAAGCCTACGCGCATAAGGCTGGCTACGACAAATCACATGTCGACCTATGTTTTCAAGTATTGCGACGTGGATTTTAACCGCCATGTCAATACAGTAAGATACATAGAGGCTTTCATGAATTGCTGGCCGCTTGAGCATTATGACAATTATATGGTGAGCCGGTTTGAAATTTCATTTGTGAAAGAATGCCTGTATGGAATGGAAGTCAATGTGAGAATCGACGATACCGACAAGCTGGATTGCAATGCTGAGATTGAAAGCAGAGGCGTGACATATTGCAAGGCAAGATTTTTGTTCAAGGAATTAAAGTTTCATAATGAAGATTATTAATGTCATTTATAACATATCAATACAAAATTTAAAATTATGGCAATATTGAATTTTGGCGGGGTTGACGAAAAGGTCGTAACCCGCGATGAATTTACACTGGAAAAAGCAAGGGAAGTTTTGAAAGACGAAACGATAGCCGTAATCGGTTATGGCGTGCAAGGACCCGGTCAAAGCCTTAATTTGCGTGACAATGGTTTCAATGTCATTGTAGGTCAGCGCAAAGATAGCAAGACTTGGGACAAGGCTGTTGCCGACGGCTGGGTTCCGGGAGAGACTTTGTTTGAGATAGAAGAAGCAGCAAAGCGTGCAACGATAATCGAATATTTGCTGTCGGATGCGGCACAGATTGCCTTGTGGCCGACAGTTAAGAAGCATCTTACTGCCGGCAAGGCTTTGTATTTCTCTCATGGTTTCGGCATAACATATAGCGAAAGGACCGGAATCGTACCTCCAAGCGACATTGATGTGATAATGGTGGCTCCTAAAGGATCAGGTACTTCGTTGCGCACTATGTTCTTGCAAGGCCGCGGCATCAATTCAAGTTATGCCGTGTATCAAGATGCTACCGGCCGTGCTTTGGATCGCTGCCTTGCTCTTGGCATAGGCGTAGGTTCGGGTTATTTGTTCGAGACTACGTTCAAACGTGAAGTGTATAGCGACCTTACGGGTGAGAGGGGCTCTTTGATGGGAGCAATCCAAGGCTTGCTATTGGCTCAATATGAAGTGTTGCGTGAAAATGGTCATACTCCATCGGAAGCTTTCAATGAGACAGTGGAAGAACTTACTCAATCGCTTATGCCATTGTTTGCAGCCAAGGGTATGGACTGGATGTATGCTAATTGCTCGACTACTGCTCAACGTGGCGCACTCGACTGGATGGGTCCGTTCCACGACGCGATAAAGCCTGTTATGCAAAAACTTTATGAAAGTGTGAAATCGGGTAATGAAGCTCAAATATCAATCGATACCAACAGCCAGCCTGATTATCGTGAGAAATTGAACGCGGAACTTAAAGCTTTGCGCGAAAGCGAAATGTGGCGCACCGGTGAGACAGTGCGCAAGTTGCGTCCTGAAAATAATTGATGTCAGTCGTCAATATGAAAATGGAGAGAGCCTCAAAAAAGGCTCTCTCCATTTTTATTGGATGTAATTTGAATTATGAATCAAATCGTAATTGCTCTATTTGAGCTTTTCGCCAATGCGTCAGAAGTAGAAATTCTGGTGCTTGCGGTTGTATAGCAACATCCCTTCGGCAACTTCGCGAGCACATTCTTCTCCGGCTGCTTTTGCCACGATGGCAAGAGCAAATGCCGTTGCAGTAGCGGGCCCGTTTGCAGTTATGATGTTTCCGTCTTGGCAAACCGGCATGTAACCTTTCTTTGCCGACTTCATTGTCTCTTCAAATCCCGGGTAGCATGTTGCTTCACGTCCGTCGAGAATGCCGAGTGGTGCAAGTACAACTGCTGGTGAAGCGCAGATGGCTGCAATATTGCCACCATGGCTGTGGTGAGAAACAAGTAAATCGTTAAGAGGTTTGAATTCTGCTAAATTGTTGGCTCCGGGAAGTCCTCCCGGCAGAATCAGCCATTCGGCGTCAGCAAAATTTGTTTCATTAAACAAGTTGTCGGCTTTAATAGTGATTCCATGAGCGCCTGTCACGTCAAGATTAGATGAGATTGAAACAGTGTTTAATTTTAGTCCGGCTCGTCGCATAATGTCGATTGGAGCAATCGCTTCTACTTCTTCAAAACCTTCTGCTAAAAATAAATAAGATGTGTTCATAATGGAGAAGAATTATAATTAATAAAATATATACCATTACAAATTTAAAGAATTATTTTTGATTACCAAGTTTCTTGTTTGTTATTTTGTTAAATTTGCGTCATATTTATCATGATATGCGGCAAAATTCAAAAAATAGCTTGAGATGGTTTTTTGTGGCGACACTGGCTGTCGTAATGGGCGCGAGCCTTTTCTTTCTTCCTGAAAGGAAGACATATAAGAGGGTTTCGGGGGTAGTGTGGAACACTGTATATAACATCACTTATTGCAGCAATGTCAATTATGCCGATTCGATAATTGCTATTTTGAACAAGGTCGACAACAGTGCGTCGATGTTCAATAAAAAGTCGGTTGTCAGCGCGGTGAACGCCAATGACAAGAATGTCATGCTTGATGACTATTTCAAAATATTGTTTGGCAGGTCGATTGACATAAACAAGGAGACTGGCGGTGTTTTTGATCCCACTGTAGCCCCATTGATGAAATTGTGGCGTGTGAGTGACGACGACGGGAGTTTGCCAAGTGAGGAAACAGTCGATAGCGTTATGAGTTTTATTGGCATGGACAAGATTGCATTTGATGGAGACAAGGTAATAAAGTCCGATTCACGGGTGCAACTTGATTTTAGTGCAATAGCCAAGGGTTTCGGGTGTGACGAGATTGGGCGCATGTTTGATAGAAACGGCGTAAGCAATTATATTGTGGAAATAGGGGGAGAAGTGGCAGTTAAAGGAGTGAACGATGCCGGGAAGCCATGGAAAGTGTCGATTGACATGCCTGTGGTGTCAAATGACACTGTGATTCATTCCTCGGCCGACGTGCTGTCGCTTACGCATGGTGGAGTTGCAACATCGGGAAATTATCGTAATTTCAAAGTTGTTGACGGAGTCAAAGTTGCCCATATAATTAATCCGGTTACCGGGTATTCAGAGTTTTCCAATTTATTGAGTGCCACTGTCATTGCTGACTGTTGCATGGATGCTGATGCTTACGCGACGGCATTCATGGTCATGGGATTGGAAAAAACGAAGCAATTTGTACTTTCTCATGGGAACATTGACGTATTGCTTATATATGTTGATGGTGATGGAAAGATGCAATTGTGGAAAAGTCCCAATTATGGACTGTCGGACGATGGACAGTGATTGAATTATAGGCTTGCATCTCCTATCGGTGCGCTTCTATCGTGTTGAATGCGATGTTGTGTTTGACCCGTTGAAAAGATTGGAAAGATGAAATTAATCATCTTTCATGTTCTTTGAGCGAGACTCTTTCTTGGTAGATGTGCTTGTATCCTTGTCCTCCTTGAGGTCTATTTCATTTTTATTTTGGTCGAATACCTTATATTGCAGATATGCCAGCGATTGGTCGGGCAATATTTTGAATTTAAGGCCGTATTCGATGCGCCATTTGCGATACTCCGAGAATATGCCTTTCTTCAGATAAGCATCAACAAATGGATGGATGTACATTGTGAAATTTGATACCTTCAACGAGTTTATGAGATAATCAATTTTGTCCTTCAACAAGTCGGTAAACAGCAGTGATGGCATCACCTCGCCTTTGCCTCCACAAGAGGGACAAGCCTCGGCGGTGGTTATGTCAAGTGCCGGCCTTACGCGTTGACGAGTTATTTGCATAAGCCCGAACTTGCTCAGTGGCAAAATATTGTGTCGTGCGCGGTCGTTGGCCATCACTTCCTTCATGTGTTCATAGAGTGTTTGCCTGTGGTCGGCTTGCGACATGTCGATGAAGTCGATTACGATGATGCCTCCCATGTCACGCAGTCTAAGCTGGCGGGCTATCTCGTCGGCGGCACGAAGATTGACGTCAAGTGCATTGCTCTCTTGATTGGTGGAATTTTTAGAGCGGTTGCCCGAGTTGACGTCTATCACATGAAGAGCTTCGGTGCTTTCGATTATAATGTAAGCACCCGACTTGAAAGAAACTGTTTTCCCGAAAGAAGTCTTTATTTGCTTTGTTATATTGAAATGGTCGAAGATTGGAATATCTTCGGCATACAATTTAACGATATCCTTTTTTTCGGGAGCTATAAGGGTAACGTAATGCGATATTTGGTCAAAAATATCGGCATCATTGACATATATGTTTTCAAACGAAGGGCTGAAAATGTCTCTTATCACGCTCACGGCCCTGCTCTCTTCCTCGTAGATTAGCGAAGGAGCATCGAGGCGTTGAGCTTTTGCTATGCTGTCTTCCCAGCATTTCAGCAAGGCTTTCAGCTCATTGTTTAGCTCGGCCACACGCTTGCCTTCGGCCGAAGTGCGAATGATTATCCCGAAGTTTTTGGGCTTAATGCTTTCGATGAGTTGCCTAAGCCTGAATTTCTCTTCGGTTGATTTGATTTTTTGCGATACCGATATTTTGTCGCTGAAAGGAATCAAGACAAGGAAACGCCCGGTAAAAGAAATTTCGGTCGTCAATCTTGGGCCTTTTGAAGATATTGGTTCCTTTGCAATTTGAACGATAAGTTCTTTGCCTATTTCAAGGACATCGGTTATCGTGCCATGCTTGTCGATATCGGGCAGAGGCTTTATTTTCGATATGTTAGGAATGTTTTTTTTATCGTTGAAAGCCTCTTTGAGGAATTGTCTGTAGGTATCGAATTGCGAACCCAAATCAAGGTAATGCAGAAAAGCGTCTTTTTCATATCCCACATTAACGAAAGCCGCGTTCAATCCCGGCATGAGCTTTTTTACTTTGGCAATATATAAGTTGCCGACAGCATAGGAAGCATCCCTTGATTCTTTTTGCAAGGATACCAGCCTGCCGTCTTCCAGTAAAGCAGTCGAGATGTCATTAGGTTTTACGTCAACAATGAGTTCGCTTCTCATTACCAGCAATGCGGTTTAAAATTAAATGATGTAAAGATAACTAAATCCCCCATAAAGGGGGAATTTGCTATCTTGTTTTTATGACTTGCAACAAATAGACACGACTTGATTGCAAGACTTTTTAATAGTTGCTTTTGAAGCCTATTATTGCCATTGATCTTTTGTATAGCTGCGACAGTTTCCATAACAATTGGAATTAATCCTTCCCCTAACTAACCTTTTTCGGGTTTCTCTGTATATTAGATTACAGGCATTATGAGGGAATGCAGCGATCGGTCAATGAACTTGTGTTATGAAATTGATACTTTTTCCCTTGGCTTTGCCTCCTTAATTTTTATAGAAAATTAAACCGTGGCAAAAAGTCGGAAGGGAGAATCGTAGCTGTTTATTTCTATTACAAAGAACAAACACAATGAGTAAGTTATTTTATCAATAGCGCAATCATTTTGTTTGTTCTTGTGTATGTGACTTGGTCAAGAAAGCCAGAATCATTTTTTATTTCTTTTTATGTCTGTTCTTTCTAAGTCTCTTTTTGCGCTTGTGGGTAGCCATCTTGTGGCCTTTCCTTTTCTTTCCGCTTGGCATAGTTGCTTAGTGTTTAATTGTTAGAGAATATGTTTTGTAATGCTATTTTTTATTTTACTTGATCCATGAACACTTTTGCCGGCTTGAAAGCAGGGATTTTGTGCTCCGGAATGATGAGGGTGGTACCCTTAGATATGTTGCGAGCTGTCTTTTGTGAACGAGTTTTCACGATGAAGCTACCAAAGCCTCTTAGATAAACATTCTCGTTGTTAGCAAGAGAGTCCTTAACAGTTTCCATAAATTTCTCTACAGTTTCAAGTACCGATGCTTTATCGATACCTGTAGATTTTGCAATCTCGTTTACGATGTCTGCTTTAGTCATTGTGATTTTTTTTTATTTTTATATGAAATTTCCCGTATTCGCAAAAAAATTGGAAAATAGATGGTATTTTAACTGCTGAAACACAACCTATTTTGCAACGTTTTTTAGATGGTCAAATCTATTTTACGGATTTGTAGGTGCAAATATCGCACTTTTTTTTGAAATAAATATCACTCACTCTGAAATTTTGCTCAAATATTTAAAAAAATGGCAAGATGTTTTTTCTTTTGTCGGCGGTGTCGCTTGTCGTTGTCAGGCAGCACGATGCGAGTGCCGGCAAGCTCTTGTGAATTTGCTTGTGGTCATTGCATGGCGGTGTGCGGCTTATTTTTTACTTTTGCATGAAAAATCATTTATATATCATAATTGATGAATAAAAAGTTCTCGGTGCCGTTCTTGCTTTTGACGGTGTGCTTTTGCATTTTTATTGTTCTTGCCAATATCCTTGAGGCAAAGGTGGTGAAGTTTTATTTTTTCACTGCGACTGCGGGGCTAATTGTGTTCCCGGTGTCTTATATCATTAACGACTGCATCGTGGAAGTGTACGGGTTTCAGCGTGCGAGGTTTGTGATATGGCTCGGCTTCTTGATGAACCTCATAGTGGTGTTGTTCTTGCAATTGGCGGTTGTCCTGCCTCCCGACCCTGTGTGGACCGGTCAAGAGGCCATGCATGTGATTTTTGGCAACACACCGCGCATATTGCTTGGCAGTTTTGTTGCATTCGTTTGTGGCTCGATGGTCAATGCTTATGTGATGAGCAAGATGAAAGTGGCAAGCAAAGGACGTAATTTTTCTTTGCGTGCCATATTGTCGACACTTTTTGGAGAGTCGGTCGATTCGGCTATATTTTTTCCCATAGCGTTCGGCGGATTGCTGCCTTGGTCTACCATATTGACAATGATGTGGACTCAGGCTGTGCTAAAGACAGTATATGAAATAATAATACTTCCTGTGACGATAAGAGTGGTTGATTTTATCAAGCGCAAGGAGCAACTCGACACGTTTGACTCGGGCGACGTGGATTACAGGTGGTGGAGGATAGATAAAATATGAGTATCAATAGCATGTTTGCCGGCATAAAAACCGTATTTGTCGATCTTGATGATACAATATGGTGGTTTACCGAGAATTCAAAACTGTCATTGAGGCATGTGTTTGAAATGTTCGGAATAAACGATTACTGCGACTATGGCACGTTTGATTGCATTTACCACGAGAAAAACAAAGAATTGTGGCAATTGTACCATTATGGGAAAATAAGCAAGGATTATCTTGTTACCGAGCGATTCCGATATGTGTTTGAAAGGGTTGGCTACCCTGCCGACATGCTTGAGGAGGCTGCCAGTGAAATAAATGCCGAGTATCTGTATTATTTGTCGACTCAACCGGTAGCCGTTCCCGGTGCAAGGGAAATGCTTTCATATTTGAGTGGAAAATATGATGTCAATGTGCTTAGTAATGGCTTTAACGGTGTGCAGCAGCGCAAACTTGCGTCGTCGGGGTTGAGCAAGTTTATAAGGAAACTCGTTCTTTCGGATGATTGTGGAATCACAAAGCCATTGCCGGGTATATTTGCTTATGCGCTTGAAATTTGCGGTGCAACTGTCGAGTCGAGCGTCATGATTGGCGACAACTATGATGCCGACATTTGCGGCGCAAAAAATGTCGGATGGAGAACGATATTTTTCAATAAAAATGGAGATTCTGGCACATTTGGATCGGCCGATGCCGTAGTGTGTTCGCTCGATGAGGTTCTTGCATTGTTGTGAAGGAAGGACGTAAGGGCATTTCGTCGGAGGAATCCTTATTCCGGCAAGTTGAGTTTCTTTTTGGCTTTGGCTCCGAGGTCTTTTAATTTTTCTACTTGTGACAAGACGTTGGCACGCCCGTCGCTCAGTTTTGCGGCAGCCTTGTCGTAGGCTTGTCGCGCAATGTTCAATCCTTTTTCGATGCCGGCCATGTATTCGGTGAAGTCGACAAACCTGTCATACAGTTTTCCTGCCTCTTCGGCAATCTTTATGGCATTGCGAGTCTGCTTGTCGTGACTCCATAATTGTGAGACGAGCTTCAAGACCGAGATGAGGTGTGTGGGGCTTATCAATACTACATGCTTGTTGTAGGCGTACTCCCATAGCTGCGGATTTTCCTGCATGGCAGCAAGGTAAGCGCCCTCATTGGGGATGAACATCATTACGAAGTCTCCACTGTCCTTGACATATTCTTGATAGCTTTTTGAAGCAAGTTCGTCAATATGCTTTTTTACTGATGAGAGGTGTTCTGCCAGTTTGGTGGATAGTGTTTTGTCGTCCTCGGCGTTCACATAGTCGGTGTATGCAGTCAAGGATGTCTTGGAGTCGATGACGATATTCTTCGAGTCGGGCAAGTGCACAATTACGTCGGGACGCAGCCTGTTGCCGTTTTCGTCGGTCAGCGTGTTGCCGTTTTCATCGCGTGTTGCCTGTATCTCAAATTGTTCACCTTTGATGAGACCTGATGATGATAGGATCTGTTCGAGAATCATTTCGCCCCAGTCGCCTTGAACTTTGCTGTTCCCTTTGAGTGCCTTTGCAAGATTACCGGCTTCTTTGCCTATTTGCGAGTTCAATTCGCGCAGGTTGTTTATTTGCATCATTAGCGACGTGTGGTTTTCGGCATCTTTTATGGCGCGGTCGTTTATTTCTTTTTTCAGGTTGTCGATATTTTCTTTCAGTGGCGACAATATTTCGTTGAGTCGCAAGTCGCTTTTGCGAGTCTTGTCGTCAAGAATCTTGGATGCGAGTTCGTTGAATTGCAGCCTTGCTTCGTCCTGCAATTTTTGTTTTTCGTCGGTCAGTACTTGCAGCCGTTCCTCGACTTTTGATTTCTCCGATGTGATGGATATTATCTTTTCGGTCAATTGCTTGCATTCGGCGGCATGTTTTTCTTCGCGTTCCGACGTTTCGCGCAACTGCTTTTCCAGCATGGCAGTCGAAGCGTCGCGTTGCGCTATTTCGGCTGTCAGTTGCACGATGCGTGCGTTATTTTGCTCGGCATCGGCTTGGAGCGACAGCATACGTCGCTTGTTTGCATGTAATGAAGCAAGCGTCCATGCCATTATGGCAAGTAAGATGACAATTATGATGAGAAGGGTGGTTGCGATTGTTGACATGTCAAAAATGGGATTTAATTAAAGAGCTGCAAAATAAAATAATTTTATGATAATAACCGGCTATCTATATGTGAAATATTGAAAAAATTCTTATCTTTGGATAATATAGGATGCAGTAACTTTTGCTATCTTTATACATATAAAAATGTAGAGAAAATGGCTAAATTCAAGATAGGTGATGAATGGTGGACGACTCCGGCCGAAGGCGAAAACGGGAAAGTCATAATGGTGACAGGACGCCGGCTCGGTGAAGACGTCATTGCTTCGGGCAAGTATAACGACAGGGTGGAGGTTACATGGAAGTATGATGCCATGCCTAACGGATTGCCCGACGATGCAACGGCAAAACTCATGGAGCAAGTAGACTCGGCATTGAAGGATGCTTTCTCGGGCGATAGGACTATTGCCATCATTACGGGCATATATACCGGCAATGGGGAACGTAATTGGGTGTTCTATTCAAGCAGCTTGCCGATATTTGAAAAAATATTCAACAGGGCCCTGTCCTCTTTTGAATTGTTGCCATTGTCGCTTTATGTGGAGAAAGATCCGGAATGGAACGAGTATGGTGAAATGAAAAGCCAGACCGAAATAATGGATGGAGAATGATCGAGTCCACGGACATGTGTGCATGCAAAATGTAATGTACAGTGTGACGGGAATCTAAATAGGAAATGCTGATGTTTAATTTTTAAGTTGTTTTTGTATCATGGACAATTTTTGGCTTTGGGTTGTTATCTCCTTGGTAATGGGGATAATATCGGCATTCGTTTTCACAAGTGCCGTTGACAAGACGGCTGAAGCTACGGATGAGCCCATGAGCACTGTGAGCAATGTGGCACTTAACGTAGTAGTATTCAGCATTTTGTCATTTTTAGTCATGTGGCTTGTAATGGCCATGTTGCAACGGGGCATTTATGCGGACTGAAGCTGCTTTATTGCCGTAGAAGTGTGTACCTGTTGAAAAAGAGCTTTGTGGGCAGATGCCAAGGTGCGTGGCCTGCTATTAAACAAGAAAACAGATTCCGGATTGCCCGGAATCTGTTTTCGTTATATGTATTTCCTTTATGAATTACATGTTCATTCCACCGCAGCAGTGGATAACTTGCCCTGTAACATAAGAAGACAAGTCGCTGGCAAGGAATGTTGCGACATTTGCAACATCTTCGGGTGTGCCGCCACGACGCAAAGGAATCTGAGCTTCCCATTGCTTGCGAACGTCTTCCGAAAGAACGGCAGTCATGTCGGTGATGATGAATCCCGGAGCGATACAGTTGGCACGAACTCCGCGTGAGCCAAGTTCTTTTGCGATGCTCTTGGCAAGGCCAATCATGCCGGCCTTTGATGCAGAGTAGTTGCATTGTCCTGCATTACCCGAAACGCCTACGACCGAAGCCATGTTAATGATGCTTCCGCCACGTTGACGCATCATGATAGGGGTGAGGGCATGTATGAAGTTGAAAGCCGACTTGAGGTTCACGTTAATAACGGCATCCCATTGAGCTTCGGTCATTCTCATCATTAAGCCGTCTTTGGTTATGCCGGCGTTGTTTACGAGGATGTCGATATGGCCAAAGTCGGCGTGTATTTGTTCGACTACTTTGTGAGTGTCTTCAAAGTTTGCAGCGTTTGACGCATATCCTTTTACTTTTACTCCGTAAGCAGCGATTTCTTCCTCAGTTTTTTTGCCATTTTCGTCAATAACGAGGTCGGTGAATGCAATGTCTGCGCCTTCTTGGGCGAATTTTATCGCGATGGCTTTGCCTATACCGCGAGCAGCACCTGTGATAAGTGCTACTTTACCTTCAAGTAATTTCATATTATTGTGAATGTTTAGTTAAGATTTTTATCGTTATTTTTCTACAAGGAATGCACCGCATGAATATCCTCCGCCGAATACGGTGAGCCCGAATGTGGTGCCTTTGGGGTACTTGTCGATGTTTTGTGCAAGAACTAATGCTGCGCTGGCCGACCCCGTGTTGCCGAGTTCCTCTATGTTGTTAAGGAACTTGTCGTCGGGCAGCTCAAGCTGGTGTGCGTCATTGTTTACTATGCGCTTGTTGGCTTGGTGGCAGATTATGTAGTCGACATCGGCTATTTCCATGCCGTTGGGCTTGACAACATTTTCGAGAGCGATTATCATGTGGTGACAAGCTCTGACGAACACATCTTTGCCGAATGGCATTGTTATGCCATCTTCGTGCGGACGCAATCTTACTCCGTCCGGACCTTTGCCGATATTGCCCAATCCGCATGTGTATACGCCTTTTATCGTCATGTCGTTTTCCGACACTCTGTCTTTTGAAATAAAATAGGCAACGGCTGCATCACCCCACAAGTGTCCACATTTCGGGTCGGATTCATTGCGATAGTATGTGTTGAATTCCGAGCAGATGAGCAGAGCCTTTGTCGCTTTGTCCATAGCGAAGTAACCTTCAATTATTTCAAGTCCGTTGACAAATGAAGAGCAAGCAGCTGATATATAGACGGCTTTTGCTCCGTCGATGTTGTATTTTTGTTGAGCCACATGGGCAAGTGTGGCTACTGTGTCGTATGGAGAATAGCAGGCTGAGATAATCAAATCTACGTCTGTAATGTCGTAAGGCAGGGATGGCAATGCGTTTTCTATTGCGGCCAGACCCATTGAGTCAGACCCTTCGCCTTCTCCGACTATCGAGCGAGTTACTATGCCGGTTCGTTGCACGATCCAATCGTTTGTCAAACCGTTTACATGCAGGAAGTGGTCGTTGTCCACTCTGCCAGCCGGGATGTAGAATCCTGTTGCGTTAATATACATAAAATGGTTTACTTATTATTGTTAGTCTTGATTCCATACAAGATGAAATCTTTGATGTATTCTCTCAATTTTAATTTCTCTATTCCAAGGTCGGAAAAACTGTCTCTGATGTACGGAACATCAAGACCTTGCAAAGACAGAATCATCACCATTGCAGTCTGCTCGACATGCTTTATGTGGAAAATTCCTTGCATGACTCCTTCGGTGAGAATCTGTTTCAGTATGTTGGCTTCTTGCGACGTGGTGTTGCGGCGAGCACGTTCCACTTTGCGGAGATCCATGAAAAAACCGGCTTTTAAAGTTCCGTTGCGGGTCACCGATTCTTTTATGGCTTCAAATCTCATGAAGATGAAATCCATCAATTTTTGCTCCACCGGTTCAGGCTTGTCGACGATGTCGGCCAGTTTTTCCACAATTTTGTCGCTTTCGGTTTTTACTACGGCATTATAGATAGCGCGTTTGTTGCGGAAATAGGTGTAGATTGTGCGTCTGCCTTTTTCTGATGCCGAAGCAATATCGTTCATGGTTGTGTTTTCGATTCCTTGCTTGGCAAACAGTTGCCGTGCGATTTCTATGAGTTTGTCTCTTGTTTTCAAAACCATTGCAGTTATATGTTGCACAATCTCTAATCAACCGTGCAAAAGTAGCCATTAATCTTTAACAATACAAATTATTGTGTGCAATATAAGAAATCGGCTTGAAAAATAGGGAGAAACGGGTTATTTGTATATTCTCTTCGGTGTGCCGTATGTTATCTGTATCTGGTGGTGTGAATGACTCCTTTATTTTATATGTGATGGAGTTGTGCATCTATACGATGGCCTGCGCGTGTCAATTTCATTTTGTCCTTTGTGGATAAAGGGGATATAAGAAAAAAGGATGCGAGACGCATCCTTTTGCTTTTGTGGCGGGAGCCAGACTCGAACTGACGACCTTTGGGTTATGAGCCCAACGAGCTACCACTGCTCCATCCCGCGGTATTTCGACTGCAAAGGTAGTGCGTTTTGATTGACTTGTCAAGTGTTTGTGAGATAAAAATGTTATAAAAAAAGTTAAACATGTATTAATAGGCTGATTTATAGCTTTTTTTACGCGGCGTAGCAATTTAGTACAATTGTGACTCAAGCCAGCGCAATCGTTCATAGTATGTGTGTATGAGCCTGCGTTGAGATTGAACGAGTTGCGAAGAACTGATTGATGGATCTCGTCTGTTGGCGCGTTCATAGCGACGCAAACTTCGTTCGGCATCACGGATTCGGCGTTTCAACTGCCTTATTTCTGCTTCGTAGTAAGCACGGTCGGCATCATTTATGTCTGAGTAGTTGTTGTACTGAGGGTAATAGTTGTAATAAGGTGTGACAGGGTACACCGGCGAAACGGGATATGCAGGTGGTGCGGCCGGTGTAGTGACAAGTGGAGCCGATAGCGTGTATTGGTAGGCTTGGCCTCCTATGTTTAAAAGCATGGTTGTCAAGTCGGGGGAGAACAGGACGTCTATTCCGGCTTCGGAGTAGTGCATGTAGTTTCCGCTGAATCCTTGGGGAAACAATACCATGGATGAAACACCGTCGATGCTGACCACAATACACCCCGAAGCGACAGTGACATTGGCATTTGGCGCGTTATCGCTGTAATATAGGAGTTGGGAGTTGCAATTTATGCTTATGCCCAACATTGCGATGATTGAAAACAGTAGCTTTTTCATGATTTTCAATGTTTTTTGAAGGTTTGACAATCTTGTTGGGAGCGCATTTATTTTACAAGGCAGAACCCTATGCAAATAATGTGTGTTTATTCTTGCATAAATTTCTTCTGTGCCATTCAAGTGTAAGTAAAAGCCGAGTATAATATGATTGCTCAACTATTTGTCTTATTGCTAAGACACTTCCTATCTTATCCAAATGTAGCAAATTTAATGTACAATTGCAATATTTCGGAGAATAATAATTTGCATGTGCGGTATTATAGGCCGTGGTAAAGATGGTTGACCGGGTAGGTGGCTTATGAGGCTGTGTAGGGATATAAAAAATCCTTGCATGTAGCCACTGTGTTAAGGACTTTCATGCAAGGATTTTATGACTACTTCGGTCTCTGCCGATTATTTAGAGCAGCAAGGCTTTGTGTTTATTTGCTTGAAGAAGTCGTTACCCTTATTGTCTACAAGGATGAATGCAGGGAAGTCGACTACTTCGATTTTCCATATTGCCTCCATTCCAAGTTCGGGGTACTCTACGCATTCAATGCTCTTGATATTGTTTTGAGCCAAAATTGCAGCAGGACCGCCGATGCTGCCAAGATAGAATCCGCCATGCTTCTTGCATGCGTCGGTAACGGCTTGGCTACGGTTGCCTTTGGCAAGCATTATCATACTGCCGCCGTGGCTTTGGAACAAGTCTACATACGGATCCATGCGGCCGGCAGTTGTCGGTCCCATTGAGCCGCAAGCCATTCCGGCCGGAGTTTTTGCCGGTCCGGCATAATAGATAGGATGGTCTTTTATGTATTGAGGGAGGTCTTCTCCTCGGTCAAGACGTTCCTTGAGACGAGCGTGGGCGATGTCACGGCCAACTATGATTGTGCCGTTCAATGAAAGACGTGTCGATACAGGATATTTATCGAGTTCTTTCAATATTTCGCTCATTGGCTGGTTCAAGTTGATTTTGACAGCATTGCCTTCACCGGCTTGACGTAATTCTTCGGGAATGAGTTCGGTCGGGTTGTCATCGAGCTTTTCAATCCAAATACCGTCTTTGTTGATTTTGCATTTTATGTTGCGGTCGGCCGAGCAGCTTACGCCCATACCTACAGGGCAAGATGCTCCATGGCGAGGCAAGCGTACAACACGGATGTCGTGAGCGAAGTATTTTCCGCCGAATTGTGCTCCAAGGCCTATCTTGTGGGCTTCTTCGAGAAGTGTCTTTTCAAGTTCGATGTCGCGGAAAGCTCGTCCGCCTTCATTGCCTGTAGTAGGCAATGAGTCATAATAGTGGGTAGAAGCCAATTTTACGGTGAGAAGATTCTTTTCGGCCGAAGTTCCGCCGATAACGAATGCAATGTGATAAGGAGGGCATGCTGCCGTGCCGAGAGTCTTCATTTTCTCTACGAGGAACGGTACCAATGTGGCAGGGTTAAGCAATGCTTTTGTTTCTTGGAACAAATAAGTTTTGTTGGCCGAGCCTCCGCCTTTTGTCACGCAAAGGAACTTGTATTCCATTCCTTCGGTTGCTTCGATATCGATTTGTGCAGGCAGGTTGCATTTGGTATTAACCTCTTCATACATTGTGAGAGGAGCGTTTTGTGAATAGCGCAAGTTCTCTTCGGTATAGGTCTTGTAAACGCCGAGCGAAAGAGCTTCTTCGTCGCAATATCCTGTCCACACTTGCTGGCCTTTTTCTCCATGTATTATGGCAGTTCCCGTATCTTGGCACAATGGAAGTTTTCCTTTGGCCGATACTTCGGCGTTGCGCAAGAATGTCAATGCTACATACTTGTCGTTTTCACTTGCTTCGGGATCGTTCAATATCTTTGCCACTTGCAAGTTATGACTGCGGCGCAACAGGAACGAAACATCACGGAAAGCCTGGTTGGCCATCATTGTGAGACCTTCTTTGGCTACTTTGAGTACGGGCGTGCCTTCAAAGTCTCCAACCGAAACATAGTCTTTGGTGAGCAGATAATATTCGGTATCGTCCGGACCCAATGGGAACGGCGGCTGATACTTAAATTCAGGATTTGCCATAGTAATTTTTTTATTATTTGTTATATGGAATGTTTTTGTGCTTTGTTGCAAAATTACTCAACTTTTGCCATAATTGGAATTTTTTCGTTTCTAAAATTTTAATGTTCCGCAAGTTGCATATTTGCTCGCCTATTGATTTGAATTGACAGTAGGAAAGGACGATGTGCGCCAATAAAAAGAAGAGAAAGCTCCGAAAATACCGGAGCTTTCTCTTCTTTTTATTGAGCTTTAGTAGAAAGTGATTATTTTTTCTTGTCCAAAGATTCAATGTATTTGCGCAATCCTTCGTTTGTCGGGTCAACTTCAAGCCAGTTGAGATAAGCTTGCTTCATGTTGACGTCGTCCTTGTTGAGGTAGTAATAGATAGCCTTGTAACGGAAGATTTCAATGTAGAGGTCTTTTTCTTCAACCTTGTTGTTAGGATCTTGGTCGAGGATTGCTTGGATTTGGTTGTATGTCTCAAGAGCCTTGCCAGTGCGAGGATCTTTTTCGGAGATTACATAAATGCGAGCAATTTGGGAAAGGATTCGAGTGTCGTTTGGAACTTTTTCGTCAACGATTTTTGCATATTCAAGAGCCTTGTTTACAGCTTCCATCTTTGCAATGGAGTCTTGTGCAGTGGTGTCGGGAGTTGTTGCAGCGACATTTGAATATCTTCTTGAAAGAACGAACAAGTCGTTTGTAGAATAGTCGGCAGAGTCAACATACATTTGGTAATACTTTGCAGCGCCAACATAGTCTTCGGCATCGGTGCAAGCCGAGCTAATGTCCTTCAACAATTCATATTTGCTTGTATTCAATTCATAGGCCTTTACATAAAGGTCTATTGCTTCGGTTGCCTTGCCAAGTTCTTTCAATGCAGTAGCATAGTCGGTGTAGTCCTTTGCTTCATACTTAGTTCCCTCGGGAAGCGGCATTGCGAAGAATTCGCGAGCAATAGAGTCGGCTTCGTTCCAGCGTTCCATAGCAACCATGTTGTAAAGTTCAAGACGTTTCATGTAGAAGATGTTCTTGTCTCCTGCAGGAAGTTCGCCGATGATTTTTTCGGCAAGGTCAAAAGATTCCTGATATTTCTTGCCGTAGAACAAAAGACCTGCATAGCGGTTTTCGTCTTGCTTGAAGTGGTTAGGATTCTGCATGTAGATACCGTATTGTTCGGCAGCTTTTGTCCATTGGTCGTCTTCGTAGTATTTTTCAGCAAGTTCACGTTGAACGAGGGCTGAGTTTGGATGGGTAGCAGAGAGTTTTTCAAGAGTTTGGATAGCTACTTGAGGGCTTACATAGAAATATGTGTTGGCATATTTTACATAAGCTTCAACCATGTCCGGATTATAGCGCATTGCGAGGTCATACCATCCTGCAGCGTCGCCCCAACTTTTCTTGTTGGCAAGCATGTCGCCTTGGAATACGCATACGTCAGCACCTTCTTTGTCGCGTTTTGTAGCGTCTTTGATGCTTTTTTCAATTTCTTTCTTGTATTTTACTTCGTCAACGGCATAGTATGCGCGGCCTATTGCTACAATGATTTTCGGGTCTTTCTTGTTGCAAAGGTCTTTTGCGTCATCAAAAAGTTTTTCGGCTTCCTTTTTGTTTCCTTTCTTCAACTCAAGTTGTCCAAGTCCTACATAGTTGTAAGCATACTCAGGGTTTGCAGCAACACCTTGGTCGAAGTATTTTATAGCTTCGGCATCATTTCCTGCAACAAGTTCTATACATCCAAGATAGTAATAAGCTTCAGATTTGTCAGTACTTGGATCGTCAATGTTGCGTAGCAACAATTCTTTGGCATTGTCGTATTGGTTTACTTTGTAATATTCGATGCCATCTTTATATCCTTGCGCAAAGCATGCAAGGGACGTACATAAAATTAGTGATAGAATAAAGTTGATTTTCATTGTTTTATATGTTTTTGTAATGATTATGTTTTCGTCAGTTCAGAGTTACGAGCCTTGGGTGTACCGAAGCCGGCATTACTCCTGTGTTTAGAATGATTTTTTGACCGATGAATCCTGTCAGGAATGAGTAGAATCCGTGCGATAAGGATCCGTTTGGCTCGGTAGTGGTGACATATATGCTGCGGTAAAGCGGATAGCTTCCGTCGTAGATGTATGCTTGGTATGGTTTGAACGCTTCTATTTGATTGTCGCGACGTATTTTCATTACTTTTATCTTGTCGGTAAAGTCAATCATGGCTGTGTCGTTTTTCTCAAGCTCGGCCATGCGTTCGGCCATTGTGGTGGTGGGAGCTTGCATGTCGGCTGTAATCCAGCTTACCCCTATAAGTCCTATTGCATTCTTGCGTTTCTGTACTTCGGTGAATACTTGTTGGACGCTGTCGGCGGCATATACTTCGGTGGTGAATTTTTCGCCTTTCATGATTGAGTCGGTAATGTATTTTACTACACTTGAGCCTTGATGGTCGAAAATCACTTGAATCTTGCCGAGTTTTGACGGGAATACATCACCCCATCGAGGAGTCTTCCCCGAAAGTATGTCTCTCAACTCTGAAATAGACAGCTCGTCAATGTCGTTTTCAGGGTTTACTATTACAGCAATTGCATCTACGGCAATGCGCTGGGTGCGTGGAGGGAAATTGTTTACGCTTTCGATGTAGTCGCGTTGCTCTTTGGTTAATTCTTGTGCTGTTACGATGAGAGTTGTCTTCTGGTCGAGCAGCGAGTCGATTGCCGCATGTGCGTCTATGTAATATGGGATTATGCTTGCGTTGGGGTAGGTGAATTCGAAAACATCAATTTCTTGTTGTATGATGTTTTCAAAAGAATGGTCACACATTAATGTGACAAGCCCTGATGTGCTTGAGTCGCTGGGCTGGCGGACACAGGCAATCGACAGCAAGGTTACTGCTATGAGTGCAAGTATTAATTGAGAAGTTTTCTTTTTCATAAGATAAAAT
This sequence comes from uncultured Prevotellaceae bacterium, assembly GCA_905207705.1. GTDB lineage: Bacteria > Bacteroidota > Bacteroidia > Bacteroidales > Muribaculaceae > Avimuribaculum. The sequence continues at coordinate 437,610 of CAJLMA010000001.1, read as the reverse complement.
TCTTTGACTGTTTTCAATATTTTCCTTTGAATTGGCGGTAACCGCGCCAAAATCCGTATAGGATGAAGAGCGCGCCTAAACTATATCTTGCCCATGTATAGTTTTCATTCCACTGGAAGAAGTTTACCATCATTAGGTATCCCATCCCTAAATAGATGCAGACCATGAACACTCCAAATACATATTTCATGGTTTTAGGCGTTCCTTGGTTGTAGCTTTGGCTTTTGTCACTCTCTGTTGTTTTTTTTATATCGCTTTTTTCGATATCGTTCATATAGAAAATAGTAGTTTTAATGTGAGTATTGCCTTTGCAATATTCGTAGCAGTGTAAAGTTACATATAAAATTGAAATATCTATATCTTTCGATATAGTGTATTATAGTTTCTTAACTTAGGATGCACTGTGTATAACAAAAAAATAGAAATTTGCGAGCATAAGTTGTGTGTAAACGTTTCTTTTTGCTTGTATCGGTTTTAGTCCTAGCGTGTTTGTTTGGTAAAAAAAACACAGTTCCCGCATTTTGAGAACTGTGTTTTTTACATACTATATGGAGCAGTTTACGTCAGTTTACACCTTGAAGCTTGAATGTAACAGGCAGCGTGTACCATACGTTAACGGCTTGTCCGTTCATCTTACCCGGGATGAAGTCAGGAAGAGATTTACATACTCTTACTGCTTCGGCGTCGAGATCGCGGTCAACACTACGAACTACTTTTACTTCACCAATCTTACCGGTCTTGGTAACAACGAATTGAACGATAACACGTCCTTGTATGTTGTTTTCCATAGCCATGGTAGGATATTGGATATGAGAAGAAAGGTATTTCATGAGGGCTGCATCGCCACCAGGGAACATAGGCATCTGTTCTACGGCACGGAATACTTCTTCTACTACAGGTTTCTTTTCTTCGACGATAACTTCGTCCTTGTGCTCACGAACAACGTTACGGTCATCGGTACCTTGGTCGAAGTCGGTCTGTCCGAATGCCGTTTCAGTTTCTTGAAGTTCATCGGCACTCTTGATTTCGTCTTCTTCGGTCACTTCTTCATCTTCAGCGATAAGAAGCTCGGTAACCTTTACGGTATTCAAGATTTCTTCCGGAAGGGCTTCGGGTTCAGGTTGTTCAATGCGTTCTTGAACTTCTTCCTCTTCTTCCTCTTCAGGAGCAGTCTCGATATCGACCATTACTTGTTCAATTTCATCTTTAGGCCTTGATTCGGCTATTTGTTGCTGAATCTCAGTAACAAGGAGCGACAATACAAAGACAATGACAATGAATACCACCACTACGAGCATTGCCTTGTTGTGTCGCTTTATTGAGTTCTTACGCAACACATATGCGCCAAAGTCTTTATTCTTGTGATCAAATATAATGTCACACCATTCTTTTGATGAGAGATCTACGTCTTTTGCCATAATTAAATCTAATTTAACCGTTAATATAATCTATCATCACTTCTTGGCAGTCAGATCATCAAGACCATAAGAGATGCCCTTGAGCTCCATCATCATGATTGAATCGGTATGCGAGATACGGTCAATCTGGTAACGGCTGATGCTGTTGATTTGCATTTCGTCAAGAGCGGTAACCAAACTTTCGTAAGATGCGTTAGGAGTTGCTTTGATAATAACTACCGGACGTTTCAAAGTAGAGTCGTTGCGGACGTCCTTTGCAAGTTTTTGGTAGATGCTATCGTTTCTCTCGTCATTCTTGTCAAATTCGTTGTTTTTCCATTTAGCTTTTAACTCGTTGATTTTCTTAACAACTTGTTCATTGCGTTCTTGGAATATCTTGCGGATTCCTTGCGGAGCTCCGTTAACGTCATTTGGCATGAATTGGATTTCTTGCATCTTATTCTCAGCGAGCTTGCCGTTTTCAACTGCCATGTTGGGCATGCCTTCATAGTAGTAAACAAAGCTTTTAACAGGGATTCCGTTGTCATCGAGCTCGCTGTCAAGTATCACAGTAATAGCTTCTGATTGCTTTACCTTGTTCTGTTCTTGTTTTTCCACTTTTTCATTAGTCGGAAGACTAATTTGCAAAGTCTGGGACTTAATCATAGTGGTACAAAGCATAAAGAAGGTAATCAAAAGCATGTTCATGTCCACCATCGGGGTGAAATCGACATGAATTGACATCTTTTTTTGGTGTGACTTGCCTTTTCCGCTGTCGCCACCACCAGTATCTATTTGTGCCATATGTTATTCGTCCTCACTTTTTAAAGCGGTCATTAAACTAAACTTATTCATCTTCATTGTTTGCAGATTATCCATCACAACTTGAATCTTTGAATAAGTGGTACTCTTGTCGGCTTTGATGGCAATACCATTACCTTTCTTGATTGTAGATATGATACTGCTATTGTTAGAATTGTAGATGGCCCTCATCCAGAGTTGGAATTCATTAGGCTTTGACAAATCCTGATTCATGTCGATAGGAATACCGGCGTTTGGATTCTTAGATGGATCAAGGTATTCATCCCTTTTTTCCTGCGGAAGATCCAACCATCCTTTCAGCTCGCTCATTTTTACGCCAAACATGTTGGTCTTAGAGAAAGTCGAAACTTCGTCGGCTGTAAGGGAGATTGTATTGTTGGGATGAAGCCTGTTATATTCTGCGACTACATTCTTCAAGAGCTCGGCCCTCATGTTTTCGCTAGAGTAGGTAGAGTCCTTGTCACCGGCCAGCGAGATGAACACGTTTCCTTCGGGAGCCACGAGAACCGTTATAAGGTTGGCTGTGGGTACTTTGATTTCCGAAACAGAAGACGGTGTCAGCACAGTGACAGGTTCTTTTTGAAGGAATGTAGATGTCAACATGAAGAAAGTAAGCAAAAGTACAGTAACGTCACTCATCGCGGTCATGTCGATGAGTGTACTCTTCCTTTTGATTTTAACTTTTCCCATATTAATCTACTGTTATTTTCTTATAATTTATTATTTGTTTGATTGCAACTTGACTCTCTAACTAAATATTAGTGAGTAGCAGCAAATGTTTGAACGATAGAGAATCCTACTTCGTCGATAGCGTAAGTAAGGTTATCAATCTTGTTTGTGAAGAAGTTATAAGAAATAACAGCGCAAGCACCTGTTGCGATACCGAATGCAGTGTTTACAAGTGCCTCAGAAATACCGGTAGACAATTCGGTAGAGTCAGGAGCACCAGAAGCAGACAAAGCTTGGAATGACTTGATCATACCCAACACAGTTCCGAGAAGACCGAGAAGAGTACCAAGGGTTGTCAATGTAGCAACGATAGGCAAGTTTTGTTGCAAAGAAGGCATTTCGAGAGCGGTAGCTTCTTCGATTTCCTTTTGGATTGTAGTAAGTTTTTGTTCTTTTTGAAGAATGGTGTTCTTGTCCATTTCGTCGTATTTAAGAAGAACGGCGTAAACGATTGCACCAACAGAACCTTGTTGCTTGCGGCAGAGGTCTTGAGCCTTTGCGATATCGTTAGCAGCCAAAGCTTTCTTTACATTTGCAACGAACTTAGGAATGCTACCTTTACCTTTTGCAGAAGAAAGAGCGATCCAACGTTCAACTGACAATACGATAACTGTCAAGAAGCAGCATTGGAGGATAGGTACCACGAATCCACCCATGTAAACTGTACCAAGAAGGTTGATTGGGTGTCCGCTTTCGTTGAAGTTGGCAGGATTGCCAAGCACGAACAAGAAAATGCAAAGTGCAACTATGAAACAAGCTACAATAACCAAAAATGCGTTCTTGATTCCACGAACTTTGCTCACTACTGCTCCAGATTTTTTCGGAGTTTCGTTAGGCTTTTTTGTTTCCATAATTTAATTGAATAAAATTGTTAAAAATTAAATTGTTAGTTGTTAATGTTATTAGTAATACAGTTTTTTCGTTTTCAGTGTGACAAATTTGTGCGTGGTGTAATTAAAAACTAAAAGGAAATACATATTGCAGCCGATGATTGTTTTGTTTATTATCATATTGACTCACAGTTGTTTTCATGAATCTGAGGCTTTGTATCCAATAATAATGCCAAATTTGTCACAAAAATCTTAGGCAAATGTATTATAAATATTTCAATTTGACAATGTGTCCAACTCTTTTTTCTGTTTTTTTTCACAATGTCAACATGCCTATTTTCAGGAGTTGCGGAGTGTGGGTTGCACCGCCTTTTGCATATCATTGCAGGAGCATGGAGTGGAGATGTCGTTCATTTGTCATGCCATTATTCAATCGTGTCAATTTATTGTAGTGGATTTTGTTTTTAGTTAATTATTTTTAATTATCTTTGCGCCAAAGTATATAATGCGACTTTAAAATGGCTAATATCAGAATTAAAAAAGGTCTAAACCTGAATATTGAAGGGGCTATTTCCGATCAGTCGATTGCAGAAACATACAGCAAGATTTTTGCCGTGGTTCCGGATGATTTTACCGGGATTACTCCGCGTCTTGATGTAAAGGAAGGAGATGTGGTGGATGCTGGTGGTGCTTTGTTCCACGACAAGAATGTTCCTGAAATCGTGGTGACATCGCCTGTCGCGGGCAAGGTCGTCGAAATATGCCGCGGAGCTCGCCGCAAGATCGAAGCGGTAAAAATCGAGGCGCAAGGAAATGCCGTAAAGAAATTCAGTCTTGGCGGAGATGTTAAGCAATTGTTGCTTGAGTCGGGATTATGGTGCGTGATGCGTCAACGTCCGTATGATTATGTACCTAACCCCAACGTGAAACCTCGCGACATTTTCATTACATGTTTTGATTCGGCACCTCTTGCACCAGATTTTGCCTTGTTGTTAAAAGGGAAAGAGGCGTATTTGCAAAAAGGCTTGGATGCGCTTGCTTCTTTGACCGACGGCAATGTATATCTCGGATGCTGTCCGGATTATGTCCCCGATGTGAAGGGCTGCATAGTAAATACTTTCGAAGGCCCACATCCGTCAGGTAATGCCGGAGTGCAAATTGCCAATGTCAAGCCGGTAAATAAATCGGAAACAGTGTGGACGCTCGATGCCGTGTCGGCGGCTCGAATAGGGGAGTTCTTGACGACAGGCATAGTGCCGTTTGATACAGTAGTTGCCATCACGGGCGAATCGGTGGACAAGCCGCATTATGCCAAGTGTGTGATGGGTTGTGACATGTCGTCGCTATTGGCCGGATGCGTGGCCGATGCCGACAAGTGCCACATTGTGTCGGGGAACTTGTTGACAGGTGCAAAAGTTGGAATCGGCGGATATTTACGTTTCCCTTACAGGCATGTTTCGGTGATTCCTGAAGTGAAGAATGATGCGGATTTTCTTGGATGGGCATCATTGAGTCCTAAGCGGTTCAGTATCTACCATTCATTTACCAACTGGTTGTTGCGCCGAGGTAAACCTGCCGAATTTGATGCAAAATTGAACGGTGGAGTGCGTGCCATAATAATGTCGGGAGAGTACGACCGCATGTTGCCTATGGATATCCTTGCCGAATTCTTGATTAAGGCTATTATAGCATTCGACATCGAGAAAATGGAGCAGTTGGGCATATATGAAGTAGCTCCTGAGGATTTTGCGTTATGTGAATTTGCCGATACCTCGAAACTGCCTTTGCAAAAGATAGTGCGCGAAGGCCTTGACAAACTTTACAAGGAGATGAATTAACCTGTTAGGAAAGACAGATATAATAAAATAAAGAAAACAGACGTGAAAGGTTTAAGAAATTATTTAGATAAGGTCAAGCCCAATTTCATGCCGGGGGGGAAATACAGCAAGTTCCAGTCGGTGTTTGAGGGCTTCGAGTCTTTTTTGTTTTCGCCGAACACTACATCTTCGACAGGTGTCAGCATTCATGACAGCAACGACACCAAGCGCACGATGACCGTGGTGATAATGTCGCTGGTGCCGTGTCTGCTTTTTGGAATATACAATATAGGTTACCAGCACTACTTGGCTATAGGGAATCCCGATGCCGGATTCTGGAACCTGTTTTTGTATGGCTTTTTGGCATTGTTGCCATCAATAGTTGTTTCTTATGTCGTAGGACTTGGAATTGAATTCATCGGAGCGCAGATACGCCATCATGAGATTCAAGAGGGCTTCTTGGTTACCGGCATACTGATTCCGTTGATTTGCCCCATCAACACTCCTGTATGGATGATTGCCGTGGCAACTGCTTTCTCTGTGATTTTTGCCAAGGAGATATTCGGCGGAACCGGTATGAATATATTCAATGTTGCCTTAATAACTCGGGCGTTCCTCTTTTTTGCATATCCTGCCAAGATGTCGGGCGATGCGGCATTTGTAGCTACCGAACCGGTATTCGGAGTAGGCGGAGGCTCGGTGGTAGACGCATTTTCGGGTGCAACACCATTGGGGCAGATAGCGACGTCAACATCTGAGAATCCCGTGCTGACAAATATAATAGGAGAGCCTATAAGCACGCTTGATGCGTTCTTGGGGCTGATTCCGGGTTCGGTTGGTGAAACGTCTACATTATGTATATTGATTGGTGCTGCAATCCTGCTTTTCACTGGGACGGCATCATGGAAGATAATGCTTTCGGTATTCGTGGGCGGCTTGTTTATGGGTTTCATCGCCCATTTGTTCCCATCGGCTACTTATCCGGCATCGTCTCTGACCCCGATTGAGCATATATGCTACGGAGGTTTTGCGTTTGCGGCCGTGTTCATGGCTACCGACCCTGTTACCGGCGCGCGTACTGAATTAGGCAAGTATATTTACGGTTTCTTGATAGGCGTTCTGGCTATATTGATAAGGGTATATAACAGCGGTTATCCCGAGGGCGCGATGCTTGCCGTGCTGTTCATGAACGCATTTGCTCCGCTCATAGACTACTTCGTGGTGCAAGCAAACATACGTCGTCGCTTGAAACGAGCAAAAATGAATGACTAAACACAAGGGAGGAATAAAATGAATACTCAAAGTAACACTTATACTATAATATATTCTTCGATAATGGTGATTATTGTCGGTGCGGCACTTGCTTTCGTTTATCAAGCATTGAAACCTGCGCAAGACGAGAACATCGCCAATGACAAGCGCCAGCAAATATTGAGCGCGATACATGTCACAGCCCCGGAAGGGTCGGTAGGAGAGACATACGAGAAATATATTACAGATGCTTTCCTTACCGATGCTGAGGGAAATCGTAACGAAGGGGACGCTTTTGCCGTCAACATGGCAGGAGAGGTCAAAAAAGATGGTACCGAACGCATGTTGCCGGTATTTGAAGCTACGACCGATGAAGGTGAAACTGTTTATGTGTTGCCTGTTTATGGCGCCGGCTTGTGGGGACCTATCTGGGGGTATGTGGCCGTGAAAGATGACGGAGATTCCATATACGGTGCATATTTCTCACACTCGGGTGAAACTCCGGGCCTTGGCGCAGAAATCTCGACCGAGAATTTTCAAAAGCAATTTGTCGGCAAGGAACTTTACAAGGATGGCAAGTTCCTCTCGGTCGATGTCATGAAAGCCGGGCAGAAACCGATTGACGGTTCTGACTATGTCGATGCCATCTCGGGCGGTACAATCACCAGCAAGGGCGTTGAGTCGATGCTCGGTGACTGCCTGCGCTACTATGACGCATTTTTGAGCAAGTTACAAACTGCACAATCTGAAAAATAAGCATTAATATTATGATGTCTAAAATATCAAAAGAAGCATTACTCGGTCCGCTGTCGCGCAACAACCCTGTCATTGTGCAGGTGTTGGGCATTTGTTCATGTCTTGCCGTAACAGCCAAATTGGAGCCGGCCATAGTGATGGGAATCTCGGTTACGGCCATCACGGCATTTTCCAATCTTATAATTTCGCTCATTCGCAATACCATTCCGAACAACATACGCATAATCGTGCAGCTTGTAGTCGTTGCCGCGCTTGTCATCATCGTGGACCAAGTGCTCAAGGCTTACAATTATGAGATGAGCAAGGCATTGTCGGTTTTCATAGGGCTAATCATTACCAACTGTATCTTGATGGGACGCCTTGAGGCTTTTGCTTTGTCAAACAAGCCTTGGCCGTCATTCCTTGATGGAATAGGTAATGGTATCGGTTATGCAATCATTCTCATAGTAGTTGCATTCTTCCGCGAGTTGCTTGGCTCGGGGACTCTTTTCGGAATACAGGTCATTCCACAGGATTTCTACGAAATGGGATATTCCAATAACGGATTGATGATATTGCCTCCTATGGCTCTTGTCACAGTGGGCTGTATTATATGGTGGCACCGCTCAAGGAACAAGGATTTGCAAGAACAATAATGATTCACCTAAAGAAATCAGTAAATTATGGAAGAGCTTAATCTTTTTATAAAGTCGATTTTTATTGACAATATGATATTTGCCTATTTCTTGGGTATGTGTTCATTCCTTGCTGTATCCAAGAATGTAAAAACGGCTTTCGGGCTTGGCATCGCCGTGACGTTCATGCTTGTCGTGACATTGCCTGTCAATTATTTGCTTGACAATTATCTGTTGCAACCGGGAGCAATGAAATGGCTCGGAGAAGAGTTTGCGACGGTCGACCTCAGTTTCCTTGCCCTCATCATGTTTATTGCCGTAATTGCATCAATTACTCAGCTTGTGGAGATGGCAGTTGAAAAATTTTCGCCGTCGCTCTATGCGTCGTTGGGAATTTTCTTGCCATTGATTGCCGTTAACTGTGCTATCCTGGGATGCGCATTGTTTATGCAACAACGCGATTTCGGTTCGGCCTGGACGGCAACAGTGTATGGCGCAGGTTCAGGCATAGGCTGGACTCTTGCCATTGTCGGACTTGCCGCTATCCGTGAGAAACTTGCTTACAGCAATATTCCTAAGCCCTTGCGCGGCATTGGCATAACATTTATATTAACCGGCTTGATGGGCATAGCTTTTATGAGCTTCCTCGGCATAAAACTTTGATGGCAATATGGGATTGACGATTTTTTCAAGTGCGATACTTTTTCTTATCGTGACATTGTTGTTGGTGATAATATTGCTTGTGGCCAAGAAGTATCTTGTTCCGTCGGGCAATGTCACTATAAATATTAACGATGGCAAGAAGACCCTTGAAGTTCCTCAAGGAAGCTCATTGCTGTCGACACTCGCTTCACAACAAATACATCTCGCTTCGGCTTGTGGCGGTAAAGGTAGTTGTGGTCAATGCAAGTTGCAAGTGACCGAAGGCGGTGGCAACATACTTCCTACCGAGACCGTGCATTTTTCTCGCAAGGAGCAGCAGGCTCATTGGCGTCTGGGATGCCAAGTGAAGGTTAAGGACAATATGAAAATCATGGTTCCCGATTCTGTCCTTGAAATAAAGGAATGGGAATGCGAGGTAATATCTAATAAGAATGTGGCTACGTTCATCAAGGAATTTATTGTGGCTTTGCCTCCGGGAGAACACATGAATTTCATTCCGGGTTCGTATGCGCAAATACGCATACCTGAATATGAAATGGACTATGACAAGGATATAGACAAGGATTCTATTGGTAAGGAATATCTTCCGGCTTGGGAGAAGTTTGGGTTGTTCGGCTTGAAGTGCAAGAATACCGAACCCACCATAAGGGCATATTCAATGGCAAATTATCCTGCCGAGGGCGACCGCATAATGCTTACAGTGCGCATCGCGACTCCTCCGTTCAAGCCGAAACCTCAAGTGGGATTCCAGGATGTGATGCCGGGCATTGCTTCATCTTACATTTTCACGCTTAAACCCGGCGACAAGGTAATAATGAGCGGCCCTTACGGAGATTTCCATCCTATTTTCGACTCAAAGAAGGAAATGATATGGGTTGGCGGTGGTGCCGGAATGGCTCCATTGCGTGCGCAGATAATGCACATGACCAAGACATTGAACACAAGAGACAGGAAGATGTCTTATTTCTATGGTGCTCGTGCCTTGAACGAGGTGTTCTATTTGCAAGACTTCTTGCAGCTTGAAAAGGAATTTCCGAATTTCTCGTTCCATTTGGCTCTTGACCGTCCTGATCCAGCTGCCGATGCTGCCGGAGTTAAATATACGCCGGGATTTGTGCACCAAGTAATGTACAACACATATTTAAAGGATCATGATGCTCCCGAAGATGTGGAATACTATATGTGCGGTCCCGGCCCGATGAGCAAGGCCGTCGAGAATATGCTGTTTGACCTCGGTGTTGATCCCGAAAGCATCCATTTCGACAATTTCGGCGGTTAATCTTATATAACATAGATATTTAAAAAGTACATGCTTGCCTTGTGGAACATTCTGCTCGGCAAGCATGAGTTTTTATAGTAGCGCGAAATGTTGTCAAAGGGAGGACGATAAATGTGTGTCTGCTTTTTGTTATTTAACGATGTATTTCCGATATTTGTAGGAGAATGCCATGTATCAACATGTTGATTTGAAATTAAAGGACTTCTATTATTAACATAAACATTGAGGACGATGAAAAAACTGTTTTTAGCCGTTATTGTAGCTGGATTGGCTGTTGCTGCGATATCTTGTGACGTGTCGAAAGAAGCAAAAATCAAAACTTTGGTGGGAGAATATGTGCAGAATCATTTACTTATACCGGATAGTTATGATCCTGTGGAATTTATGGTGGATAGTGCTTTTACTCCGTGAACTGATCCTGAATTTTGGGATTTTATGATTGACGCAAGTGGGGATTTGCAATCTGCTCAAAATGATTTAATAAGCTGTGAATATGATATTGAATCAGCAGAAAGGTGTATGGATATATATGAAGACCGTTGGACTAGTTATGAAACAAGGAATTATAATAAGGCAAAAGAGGAATTGGCCGAATATAAGGCGGAAAAAGCAGAAATTGAAGAAAAAATAAAGAACATAAAGTCTGAGATTAAGGATTGGATGAATGTAGATCCCGAATTCACAGGTTATATCGCAATTCATAGTTACCGGGCAAAAAACAATATGGGAAATGTGCTAATGGGTAGTGTTGTCTGCTTTATTGACAAGGAAATGACTCGCGTTGTTGCTGCATACGATCCTGAAAGTATGGAGATTAAGAGACTTACAAATTTCATGGAGCAAATAGCTGACGGAGAGTTGGATTTGGATGAATAACATGTAGCTTGTCTTTGTAAAGGTATAATAAAACCTCCTGCCTGATTGAGGATTGGCAGGAGGTTTTTATGTGAAAAGAAAATGGGTCATTATTCAATTGCAAGGATGATGGCGGTGTGAGGTCTAAGTGTCATATTGCCGCCTTCGGTTTGTCCTATGCCGTTTTTGTCTATCAAGCCATCTTGAGCAATGATTTTCCAATTACCTTTCTTTATTTTCACGGTTTGAGCTTCGTTAGAACCATTGAACACGAGCTTGATTTCTTTCCATGAGTCGCCGTTAGCATTGTCTTTGATGGAGTAGGATATGAGATTTGGAACATCTACCTTGTCAAATTTAATGTGATTGGCAATATCTTCGGCCGATGTCATGCGGAATGCGGGATGCGCCTTGCGCATGGCGATAAGGTTGCGGTAGTAGTCAAACAGGTTGCGATATTCTTTTTTCTGATTCCAGTTTATGGCATTTATGCTGTCGGGAGAATTGTAACTGTTGTGGACGCGCTTTTTATCGCGGAATACCTCTTCACCGGCAAACATGAATGGAACTCCTTGAGAGGTAAAGACGATGGTCTGTGCGAGTTTGGCAGTGTTGATGCGTTCGGCCTCGTCTGTACCTTCCATTGAGATTGCAAGTTTGTCGGTCAGGCACAAATCATCATGGCAAGAAACGTAGTTTATGATTTGGCATGGAGATGTGGCGTAAGGAGCTTTTGCGTTGTTCCCTTCATCATAATTGACTTGAGGATGAGCCGTAGATGCCACAATGCCTATTTTCACAGTTTCTTCGTTGCCCGGTTTGCCCGAAGCAAAGCCACGGTCTTTCTCATCGGAATAATGGCCTTTTACGGCATCGCGAATGTCATCGCTGAACACTGCGATATTTGTCATTTTAGCTACATTTACCTTCAAGGCTTGCTGGTCGGCGGGCAGAGGCGAGCTCCCGGCTGTCCATCCTTCCCCATAAATGAAAATTGAAGGATTAATAGACTTGGCTGTTGCTGCCACTTGATTCATGGTTTCGATGTCGTGAATGGCCATCAAGTCAAACCTGAAGCCGTCAATGTGGTATTCTTCAATCCAATATTTCACTGAGTTGACTATGAAATTACGCATTTGTTGGCGGTCGCTGGCTGTTTCATTTCCGCATCCCGAAGCATCGGAGTATGTGCCGTCTTCGCGTTGACGGTAATAATAACCAGGAGCAGTGAGCTCAAAATTTGACCCTTGTGTTATGCCGGTGTGGTTGTAAACGACATCCATAATTACGCCTATGCCGGCTTTGTGCAAGGCTTGTATCATTTTCTTCATTTCATATATACGGCAATACGGGTCGGCCGGATTGGTGGAATATGAGCCATCGGGGACATTGTAATTGATGGGATCATATCCCCAGTTGTAAACATTTGAAGGCAATTGGGTTTCATCGACGCTGTTGTAATCAAATGAAGGAAGAATGTGTACATGAGTGATGCCTAATTCTTTCAAATGGTCGATGCCGGTGGGCTCTCCGTTTAACGATAATGTGCCTTCTTCGAGCATGGCAATGAACTTTCCTTTGTTGACTATTCCCGAATTGCGGTGCATCGAGAAGTCGCGATGGTGCATTTCATAGATTATGATGTCGGTAGGATTGTTTACGACGGGGCCTTTGTCGGTTTCCCAGCCTTCTGGATTGGTTTTGGCGAAATCGATGATGGCGGCTCTTCTGCCATTAACGCCGACAGCCTTTGCCCAGACACCGGGAGTCTCGTCGAGCCATTTGCCATTTACTTTTATTTGGAATGTATAGAATTTGTTCATCAAGTCGGCATCGGCAACTGTTGTGCTCCAAGTACCGTTACTCTTATTGCCTGTAAGGTCGTAACTTTTTATTGCAATACCTCCTTGACCATTGTTGTAAATATGTACTTTGACGGCTTCGGCCATAGGTGACCATAAGCGGAAGTTGTAATTATTGCCGTTAATGGTCAATTCAAGGTCTTCTCCATCGTAGGCCGGATAATTGGCAAAATCTTTCATTTGAGCTTGAGTAATAGATGCTTGTTGTGCATTGGCTGCCATTGGGATGGCTGCCGAAATAGGCAGCACGGCCATCGTAGAGGCACAAACTTTTAATGCAATTTTTTTCATGTAGTATAAATTTTTTCAAAAAATAAGTGAAACATGTTTGATATTATCATATATTCTATGGAAGCTTCGCTACTTGCGTCTTCCTGTCAAAGGCTATTTTAGGCTTTTCAATACTGTAAATTGATATATTATTCATGTTTGACGGGTTTGTGTCATTTCACGACAACTTTTCTTGACCAGTAATCGCATTTAACAATATAGAATCCTTTTGGTAGATTGATGGTCGTTGATGAGCCACCGGCAACGGATACAGATTTTACGATTTGACCGGTTATTGAATATACCGTAAATGTAAGTTCTCGGCTATCGCCATAGTTCTCAATCGTCATGCAGCCATTACTACCGACAACGTTTACAGGGCTTTCGGCCAATTCCTGTTGCTTTGCATACATGGAAAATGTCGTATCGTGGATGCCAAAACTTCCTGTCAATATAACCAATATTGCTATAATGCGCTTGATCATAACCTTACTCACAAAGATAGACAACGGAGATGATAATTACAACTTGAAGGGAATATTTTTCATGGTATCATAAATGTGTTGCGTCATAATAAAATTTGCAGAGTAATTTTTGTATTTGCTCTATTTGATGAAATTCCTCCATCTCGATGGCAGTCTCCTCCTTGTTCCGATTTATATATGTAAATTTGGCCGACAGGAAATGGCATGAATCAGATAAAGATTTTCAATAAGGGAATCTTGAAAGTTGGTGAAATAGTTATCAAAATGCTATGAACGCTATAAAATGTAGCATTGAAGAATAGTGATTTTTCATTCTGCATAATTCTCTGAAATCCTTAGTGGCACATTTAATCAGTGTGGATTGTGTCGCAAGGATTAATAAAGAAGTCAATAGGTCCTTTCTTGTCAAGGCACCAACATTTGTATTTAATATTAGCAAATTTTATCTTGTCGATTCCTATTTTCCCTTTTATGTTTTTAATCGTATCGTCGTCACAATTTTTTATTATATGGATAAAATATTTCAATTTTCCAGGTTCGGTTTGGAGTTTTAAAATGTCCTTTTTATAGTTTTTCTTGGAGGGGTTCAGTGCTTTAAATTCTATTATGGCAATCCTGTTAATATGCTTGCCGTCTTTCTGAAAAATTACTAAATCGATATTTGCAGATCTTCCTGCTCCTGTATTTTTGTGTTCTGTTTGTCCTATAACTCGTGGTTCATTTCCCGAGAAATCATATAAATTTTCTGTAGGAGTTTCAATAGAATAGAAAAGTTTGTTTTTTTCTACATCAATTGATTTATTGAATTGTTCGACAAAAATAAATCTCAATTCCTGTTCGCTAATTCTATCTTTGTTGTCAGTCTTTTTAGGGAATATGATAGAAGACTCACGAGATGATGATATAAAGCTTTTCGGTTCTGATTCCCTTTGAAAATCAAATACATTCTGCACGATTCTAAATGTATTTGAGATGATTTCCTCAATAATTTCTTCATTAGACTTATTGATTATCATAGCTTTAGTCTATTTAGGGTTCTAATGAGGGTATTAATTCAAAACAAAGAATTATTAAAATTCTGATATATGTTATTGTAAATTATTAACATATATCAGAATTAAAAACTGTTAGGCCAAACTTCAGGACTTTGGCACTAACTGTTATGTTGTTTCTTAGATTTCTTTCAAGAAGCTTTTGAAAGCGTGGAAGCCTGAATTCAGTTTTATGGTTTGTTTCTCACCGTTCATGAACGCTCTCAGTTTTTCAGGGATCTCTATATCCTTGCCTATTATTTGTTCAACGGTGTCTTTGAATTTTGCAGGATGAGCAGTTTCAAGGCTTATGCCCACTTCTCCGGGTTGCAGGTATTCGCATAAGGCACGATAAGCGACCGCGCCGTGAGGGTCGAGCAAATAATCATCGTTGACATAGGTATTTGCAATAGTTTCGCTTATTTGCTCATCAGTATATGTGCATCCGCTGATGTCTTTGCATATTTCCTCATGAGAATTTCCGTAAAGGTCGAGTATACGGGCAAAATTGCTTGGATTCCCGACATCCATTGCATTGGCTATCGTTGGGATTGACGGGCGAGGGTCGAATTGTCCTGTACGCAAGAAGTCGTAGAACACGCCGTTGCTGTTGTTGGCCGCAATGAAACGTTTCACAGGAAGCCCCATGCGCTTGGCGATGAGCCCGGCGGCAAGATTTCCGAAATTTCCGCTTGGGACAGAAATTACCACATTGTCGATTGGCTGTTCGCGTTTTGCAAGTTGGGCAAATGCATAAAAGTAATAGAACGTTTGAGGCAGGAATCGGGCAATGTTGATTGAATTGGCACTTGTCAGTATCAATTTTTCGTTTAATTCCTTATCCATGAACGCGTTCTTCACGAGAGCCTGGCAATCGTCGAATGTCCCGTTAATTTCAAGCGCAGTTATGTTTTGCCCAAGTGTCGTGAATTGGGCTTCTTGTATCTTGCTCACCTTGTCTTGAGGGTAAAGCACGAATACCCTGACACCTTTTACTCCGAGGAATCCGTTGGCAACGGCGCTGCCAGTATCGCCCGAGGTGGCAACGAGGACATTGATACACTTGTTCCCGTTGGATGATTGAGAGTTAATGTATCCGAGCACTCTTGCCATGAAGCGGGCTCCTACGTCTTTGAATGCCAATGTAGGGCCATGAAAGAGCTCAAGGACATACTGGTCTCCTGTGATGTGCTTTAACGGGATGTCAAAATTTATGGCATCATACACTATTTCTTTCAGCGTGTCGCAGTATATGTCGTTACCAAAAAGAGCATTTGCCACTGCATAGGAAATCTCTTGCAGGGACATTTGCGACATGTTGTTGATGAATGCTTTGGGCAGCTTTGCTATTTTTTCAGGCATGAAGAGTCCTTTGTCGGGCGCAAGTCCTTTTAGGACAGCTTCTTGAAACGACTCGTCAAATACTTTGCGATTGGTGCTATAATAATACATAATGTGGTAGTGAGTTTTAGTGTTATATCTGAAAAAGAGCTCGCATGAACTGGTCTTTTGTCAATGTTCCGTACATGCCGAATTGCGCCACTTCTTCGTCAAATCGAGGCACACGGTCGGGACGCTCTCCCGGGCGGAATATTGCAAAAGGCACCGCAGCTGCCGTATGAGTGCGTAGACGGCATGGGGTAGGGTGGTCGGGGAGCAACGCTATTGTCACAGGCTCTTTCATTTTAAGTGTAGCATCGATTATCGGCTTGCAGATGCGGTGGTCAAGGTTTTCGATGGTTTTTACCTTCAAATTGTAATCACCTTCATGCCCGGCCTCGTCGGATGCCTCGACATGCAGGAAAACAAAGTCGTAATCGCCTCGTAATGCATCGATTGCCGCTTGTGCTTTCCCTTCATAATTGGTGTCGTACAATCCTGTTGCACCTTCCACGTTTATGGGTTCGAGGCCGGCATAAACGCCGATACCCCTTATAAGGTCTACGGCCGATATTACGGCACCTTTTTTGATGCCGTATTTTTTAGATAGATGCTCCATTGCCGGGCGGTATCCTGCCGACCAAGGCCAAATGCTGTTTGCCGGATCTTTCCCCTCATTCATGCGCTTGATGTTCACGGGATGCTCTTTGAGCAATTCTTGTGATTCAAGTATTAACCTGTTTAGCAGGGCTGCAGTATCTTCGGCAGCCGGATCAGTCGCTTTTATGAGTACATTTTTAAAAGGCGTTCCCGGCACGTCGTGCGGCGGTGTGCAGCGCAAGTGCTTGTTGCCCCCTTTTATGACGAGCAGGTGCCTATAGGATACGCCGTGGTAGAAGTGTATCCTATCTGTTCCTAATTTGTCGTTCAGGAATCTTATTATTTCAAAAGCTTCACCGTCGCTGATGTGTCCTGCCGAGTGATTCTTTATGATTCCGTCTTGGATGCAGATGAGGTTGCATCTCATGGCCATGTCCCCGTCTTCAAGAGCGACGCCCATGCTTGCTGCTTCGAGAACGCCCCGGCCTTCAAAAACGTCGGGAAGATTGTACCCGAGCAGGGACAAGTGAGCAACTTCGCTGCCAGGCGTATATCCTTGTGGGATAGTGTACAGCATGCCTGTCCTTCCGGCACCTCCTATCCAGTCTATGGCAGGGGTGTCGGCAGCTTGCAGCGGAGTCTTGTCTCCAAGTTCGGGAATCGGTTCATCAGCCATTCCGTCGCCCAATATTATAATGTGCTTCATAAATTGAACTATGAGTTAATGACTACTGTTATCTAATATTGGCGATGCTTATGATGTCGGCAAACGCCCCGGCAGCGGTCACTTCGGCACCGGCCCCGTATCCTTTTATTTCCATAGGATACTCCTTGTACCTTTCGGTAGTGATGAGAATCACGTTGTTGCTGCCCTCGAGAGCATAGAACGGATGCCCTACAGACACTTCTTCGATGCCTGTCGATACGACTCCGTTTTCAAGTCGGGCAATGTAACGCATGTGTTTATTGTTGAGCTCGGCTTCGGCGCGTTTTTTCTCAAACGTGGCATCGTAGGCTTTTACCTTGTCGATGAAACTTGAGCTGTCGCCTTCAAAGCACTCGGCAGGAATAAATTCGCCCACAATTACATTTTCTTGTTCCACCTTGTATCCCGATTCACGAGCAAGAATGACGATTTTTCTTATGACATCCTTGCCACTGAGGTCGGTTCGAGGATCGGGTTCGGCATATCCTGTTTGCTTTGCCATTTCAATGGCTTTGCTAAGAGGAATATCTTTGCTTACGGTATTGAAGATGTAGTTGAGCGTACCTGAGAGTACTGCTTCTATTTTCAGAATCTTGTCGCCCGAGTTTATCAAGTTGTTTATGGTGTTTATGATGGGGAGTCCTGCTCCTACGTTTGTCTCAAACAGGAATTTCACATCGCGCTTTCGTGCAATTTGCTTTAACTCTTCATAAACAGAATACTCTGATGATGCAGCGATTTTGTTTGCCGCAACGACATTGACATTGTGGCTCAGCAATGTCTTGTACAGGCTTGCAATCTCCTTGCTTGCAGTACAATCGACAAATACCGAGTTGAAGATGTTCATTTTGACTATCTCGTCGGCTATCTTCTGTGGCGACACGGGTTCGCCTGTTTTTTCAATTTCTTCTGCATAATTTGCCGTATCGATTCCTTTGCGAGTGAATATACATTTCTTTGAATTAGCGATTCCTACCACACGAAGTTCGAGAGCTTTGTCCTTGAGCAAATTTGATTTTTGTTTGTTTATTTGTTCCAGCAGGTTTCGACCAACATTACCGATTCCTGTGACAAATAAGTTCAGGACTTGTGTGTCTGATAAGAAAAAAGAGTCATGAATCACATTGAGGGCTTTTCGCAGGCTTCCAAGTTTTATTACAAACGAGATGTTGGTCTCGGATGCACCTTGGGCACAAGCAATTACGTTAATGCCATTACGTCCGAGCGTATTGAACAGCCTTCCGGCTATTCCGGGCGTGTGTTTCATGTTTTCGCCAACAATGGCCACTGTTGCAAGGTCGCGCTCGGGTGTGATGTCGCTTATTTCACCGGTGGTGAGCTCGGCTTTGAATTCTTCTTTCAATACTGCAACAGCAATGTCGGCATCGCAATTCTTGACTGCAAATGACGTGTTGTGTTCGGATGAGGCTTGAGAAACAAGGAACACACTGATTCCGTTTCGTGCCAACGCGTTGAATATGCGCGAATTAATGCCGATTACACCTACCATTCCAAATCCGGTCAGCGTGATGAGGCAGGTGTCGTTTATTGACGAGATGCCTTTTATGGCTTTGCCTTCATGGCTTGAGGCGTTACCCGAAATGAGAGTGCCGGGAGCTGAAGGATTGAATGTGTTTTTTATCTTGATAGGGATGTTCTTGTGATATACCGGGTAAATAGTAGGCGGATACACTACTTTTGCACCGAAATTGCAAAGTTCCATCGCCTCGATGAATGTGAGGTGGCTTATTACATAAGCCGAGGATATGACACGCGGGTCGGCAGTCATGAATCCATCCACATCGGTCCATATTTCAAGCTGTTCGGCATCGAGTGCTGCTGCGATTATTGCTGCGGTGTAGTCGCTGCCTCCGCGACCAAGGTTTGTTATGTCACCGGTTTCGCGGTCGGTAGAGATAAATCCAGGCACGACGGCTACTTTGCCTTTGAAATTGTTGAACGTCTCATGGATGAGCGTTTCGGTCAATTTCAAGTCGGCAATATGCTTGTTGAATTGTGTTTCAGTCTTTATGAAGTTTCTGGAGTCGAAGTGGCGAGCGTTGTTGATGATGCGGCTTATTATCACCGAGGATAGCCTTTCCCCGTAGCTGACGACGATGTCGAGAGTTCTTGCCGACAGATCCTTGATGAGGGCTATGCCGCGATATATGTTGCCGAGTTCTTCAAGCAGAGGGCTTATTATGGAATGCACGTCAAGTTTGCGCTTGTCGGGAACAATACCGTCAATTATTTTGTTGTGGCGTTCCACGATTGCAGCATAGTTTTGCAGGTATCCCATGTCACCCTTTGCTGCTTGTTTGGCAGTGTTGATTAATTGGTCGGTTATTCCGCCGAGGGCCGATACGACGACTATTACCTGCTCGTCGCATTCTTCGACTATCTGCTTTACGTTGCGCAGACTTTCCACTGTGCCTACCGATGTCCCACCGAATTTCAGTACTTTCATTTTTCTTGTAAAAATGTTATTTTTATCAATCCTGTTCCATTGCAAAGCCGTGGTGCATATATTAATGTATGTTTAACCTCGACAATGACTTTCAATATTCAAAGATAATACTTTTTGGTCATACAAGATGGAGCGTGTGTTTTAAATAACTAATGATTATGTAAAAATTTCGAATAAAAGTAGATATTAAGCAGATTTATACAAGAAAAAATGACAATTTTTAGTATATTGTGAAGAAAATATAGCAAATATCGATTTATTTGCTATATTTACATAATATATGATGCGTCTCGGTAATAGGGGTATAGCAGAGCCTAAGTAGACTTTTTAATGTTATTGTGCCTTATGAAAATAATTAATACTGACATATTTAACGTGAAACTGCCACAACCAGAACCTCGTTCGGGAGATTTGTTGCTGGCTGTGCCTTTTATGAATGACGGGTGTTTCAGCCATGCCGTGGTGTGCCTCATCGAGCATTCTCGGGAATCGGGTACAATGGGACTTGTGACAAACAGGCTATCGGGATACACGCTTAACGAGCTGGTTGAGGACATACCCGATTCGGAGGATATTCCGGTTTTCGTAGGCGGACCTGTGCATAACGACCGGTTGTATTATCTTCACACGCTGGGTAATTTGATTCCTGATTCGGTAGAGGTCGTTCCCGGATTGTATGTCGGTGGGGATTTTGATGAAGTAAAGCGTTATATTTCGGAGGGAGGACCGTTAGAAGGGACGATTAGATTTTTTATCGGGTATAGCGGATGGATTCGCGGACAGTTGCAGAGAGAATTAAATAACTATGATTGGGCCGTGACAAAGATTTATTCGGTCGACGATGTTATGACGGGAGTCGAGAATGCCGCATGGCGTTTGCAGGTTGCAAATTTGGGGGAGAAATATCGCATTTGGCTTAATTGCCCGCCTAATGCGTCATTGAATTGATGTTTTTATATGCCTGTGCATTAATGGTTTGCATGGCTTGTGATGTGCTGAAATAGCAAGGCGTCGCGATATTGGCTGCCTTGCCTGAACCAAGATTTTAATGAGCCGCAGCATGAGAATCCGCATTTTTCGAGCATGTTGATGCTTTCGTTGTTTGCTGCATCGGTGATTGCTGCTATTTGTTTCATCCCGATGCATGTTTTGGCATAGTCGAGCAGTATGTTCATGGCGCGGGTGGCGTAGCCGTGTCCGCGTTCGTTTTTGCTGATATATATGCCGGCAAAAGCCCTGTTGTTGACCGGGTCGAAATCATAAAGATCTACTGTGCCTGCACTTTCATTGTCGTCGGTCGCTATCATGAACCGTATGTTTCGCGATTTGAAAATGTCTCCGTCATAGTTGTTGGCATAGTCCCAAAGTTGTTTTCGGCTGTATGGGGCAAATGCGTTGTTGGTGACCCATTGCGTGGTGTCATTTTCCCATCGGTACAAAGTGTCAACATCGCTCAATTCCACAGCGCGAAGAGTTACGATTCCATCACTAAGTATTTCTTTCTGAGTCATTACAGAGCCATTTTAGGTGATATTATCATATTGTTTTCATTGGAGTATATGTGAAAGTGCAAACGGTCGTCGGCCTTTTTGTCGATAATGTCGATTATCGAGGCATAGTCATGGTTGCGGTTGTCAATGACTATGTCGGTTGCACTCTCGTCATTGACAACTGTTGCCTGTGTAGGAAGCAATTGCCTTATTTTCTCCGGCTGTGAACTGATTATCCACCATCGACAATCGCGGTTGCCGTTTTTCTTCTTGGAGAATGGGCGTGTTGCGATGCGACGAGCGACAGCTGCCGAGGCTCGGACATATATTGCTATTTTTATCAGTATGGCGAATGGAATGCTGTAGTTGGGGAAATGCTTCTTGAAAAATATCAGCATGGCTTCATAAAAAACCTTGACATACCTGATTGAATCTTTTTTTGTGCTTTCGCCTTTGTAGTGGATTATTGTCGTCGGCAAGTAATAATTTTTATATCCTTCAATGGTGAGACGGTAGGAGAGGTCAATGTCTTCGCCATACATGAAGAATGTTTCATCAAAACCTCCTACTTTTTTTAGCAAATCGCCTTTTATGAACATGAACGCACCGGCCAGTATGTCTATGGCATGTGCTTCCCTTTCAGGGAGGTATCGCAGATGGTAGCGAGCAAAGCGTGGCGACATAGGGAATAACGACGACAGCCCGAAAATCTTACAGAACGACACCCAGGGGGTTGTGAACGAGCGCTTTGACTCGGGAAGAAATTTCCCGTTGCCGTCAATCATTCTTACGCCTATGCCGCCGCAGTCGGCATGGGTACGCATCCATTCAAGACAATCAGCAATGTTCTTGTGGCAAATTATTGTATCGGGATTTAGAATAAGGATATACTCGCCTTGGGCAATTTTTATCCCTTGGTTGTTGGCTCGAGCAAATCCCACATTTTCCTTGTTCTCGATTATGGTTATCAAATCTCCGAATCGGTGGCGGATAAATTCCATCGATCCATCACCAGAATTATTGTCGATAACTATTATTTCACCGTCGATTCCATTTAAAGCTTCAAGTGCGGAGGCGATAGTCTGCTCTAAAAAAAATTTGACGCGATAGTTTACTATTATTATCGAGACATGCATTTTTTAAATAATTATAACAATTCCGATTTTTCTGAGTTGAATGTGTGTGGTGTGAAATTGTTGTATATTGTTTTGAACAACAGGATAATCAGTGCTATTTTGCCTTGTTTTGCCTGTGTGTTGTTGTATTATTCTTGACGATTGTCGGGGCGGTGAGCAAATATTCGATTCTTGCGAGGTTTAGTTGCAGAAAAAATTAGTGCTTGTTTTCATCTGAATTTTGCTCAGCAATTTGTCCAAGTACCTGCCAGAGCTTGTCGTCGGGCAGTGGAGCTGTCAAGTTTATTTCTTTTTTTGATATCGGGTGTACAAATTGGATTTTCCGAGCCAGCAGACTTATGCTTCCGTCAGGGTTGCTGCGCTCGGCACCATATTTCAAGTCGCCTTTCACCGGACATCCTATTGCCGACAGCTGGACGCGTATCTGATGCTTGCGCCCGGTGAGCAAATTTATTTCAAGCAAAGTGTATCGGTCACTTCTTGCTATGACTTTGTACTTCAACTGCGCCTTTAGTGCGCCCTCTTTAGGAGTAGTGGAGGCATACGATTTGTTTATTTTCTCACGAGTAGTAATATAGTGGGTAAGAGTGGCTTCCTGTTCGGAAGGAATATTCTTGGTAATTGCCCAATAAGTTTTGTGGACATCGCCATTACGAAACATTTCGTTCATTCTCGAAAGCGCCTTGCTCGTCTTTGCAAATACAACAAGGCCTCCAACGGGGCGGTCGAGCCTGTGAACAACTCCGCAGAATACATTTCCCGGCTTGGCATATTTTTCTTTTAACCATTCCTTAATTCGCTCGCTGAGAGGCTTGTCGCCGGTTTTATCACCTTGGACAATTTCTCCCGGAGCCTTGTTTACCACTATTATATGGTTGTCTTCGTAAATAACTTCCATTATACCTTATTATATATGATTCTGCAAATATAGGGAAAGGTGAATGTAGAGCCAAACAAAAAAACAACGTTTTTATGTTTGGCTATGCTGAACCGCATCCTATATTATACAAATATAAAGAAAGTTGAGAGCAATATGTAAAAAATGAATCAATTCATTTTATACATTGCCAAGACGTTTCCTGTCAAGATTATTCACTTTATCTCTTGCGGATGTCCGAAAAGTTACGGATTTTCTCATTTTTTATTAAACAATTCTCTTGTAATTAAGAAATTTAACTCATGCGTGTTAATAATATCTCATTTATGTAACAAAATGGAATCTTTTTTCACATTAATAATGGCATTTGTGTCGATGTCAAAGTGATATTTTGCTTACAGATTGTAATTGATTAGCTTTTTTTCTTTATTTTTTAGCGAAATGTTGTTTCGAAGTGTTTTATACTCATAATTTTTTTAGAAAAAAGTTGGGTATTTTCGGTAAAATGTGTTTACTTTGCGCACAATAAAAATGCGAAAAGATAGCTATTCATTCATGGCAAAAGCAAATGTATAGCATAACATCACAAATTACAAACAAACTGTCGCCATCACACTTAATAGTTTTAGGGATGATGATTTGTGTAGAAGCGTGAATTTGTACGCATTTTTCTGTTTTTTAGTGAATTTATTCTTATTAATTTAAAAGTACTTATGGGTCTTAGAAAGTTAATTGTCTTATTTGCTTTAACCCTCGTATCTTTTACGGCATTCAGTCAAATTACTGTGACAGGTGTTGTGATACAGGGCGATGACGGCGAGCCGGCTATCGGTGCAACTGTCACGGTCAAAGGTACTAATACAGCTACGGCGACCGATCTCGATGGTAGATTCTCAATTAAAGCTCCATCAAACGATTCAAAAATTATTGTGAATTATATCGGATACGATAGCCAGGAGTTCAAGGCTACGTCGGAAGATGTGACGATCACCTTGGAACAAAATGCGCAGACGCTCGATGAAGTAGTCGTAACCGGTATGTCCAAGATGGACAAACGATTGTTTACCGGTGCCACTACACGTATTGATGGTAGTAAGGCAAAACTTGACGGTGTCGCCGATATAAGCCGTGCCCTTGAAGGAAAGGCAGCCGGTGTGTCGGTTCAAAACGTATCAGGTACTTTTGGTACTGCACCGAAAATCCGCGTGCGTGGTGCGACATCAATTTATGGTAACTCAAAGCCTCTGTGGGTGGTAGATGGTGTAATTCTTGAAGACGCTGTTGAAATTTCGGCTGATGAATTGTCTTCGGGCGATGCCGTTACGCTTATTTCTTCGGCTATCGCAGGTCTTAACGCCGACGATATTGAAAGTTTCCAAATCTTGAAAGATGGTTCGGCAACTTCAATATATGGTGCAAAGGCAATGGCCGGTGTGATCGTTGTTACCACCAAGCAAGGTAGGGCAGGACACACAAGCATCAATTATACAGGTGAATTCACATGGCGCCTCAAGCCAAGCTATAACGACTACAACATCATGAACTCGCAAGAGCAGATGGGTGTTTACAAGGAAATGGAGTCTAAAGGATGGCTTGAATTTGCATCTCTTGCACAGGCTTCTGAATCAGGTGTTTACGGCCAGATGTATGATCTTATCGACGCATACGCCAACGGTAAATTCGGTCTTGAAAACACTCAAGCTGCAAAGAATGCGTTCTTGCGCGATGCTGAATTCCGCAATACCGACTGGTTTGACTTGTTGTTCAACAACAATGTGACTCAAAACCATGCGGTTAGTATCTCGGGCGGTACCGAGAAAGGTACATTCTATACTTCGTTCTCTTTCATGAACGATCCGGGGTGGAGCATTTCGAGCGACGTTCAACGTTACACTTTCAATGCAAATGCAACTTATCGTTTGTCGGACAACTTGCGCGTCAAGTTCTTGACATCCGACTCTTATCGCAGCCAGCGCGCTCCCGGTACTTTGAGCCAGGAAGTGGATGTCGTTTCGGGTTCTATCAACCGCAGCTTCGACATCAACCCGTTCAGTTACGCAATGAATACGTCTCGTACGCTTGACCCGAATGCGTTCTATACTCGTAACTATACCGATTTCAACATCTTCCACGAACTTGAAAACAACTATATAGACATTGCGATTGCCGATGTGAAGTTCCAAGGAGAATTGATGTGGACTCCGATACAAGGTCTTGACATCAACGTACTCGGTGCATATCGTTTCCAACAAGCCGAGCAGAACCATTATGTAATGGATTCTTCAAACCAAGCAAACGCTTATCGTGCAGGTGTTGATCCGGAAGATGCTACAATCCGCGACTTGAACCCGTATTTGTACACCGACCCTGATGATGAGACTGCCTTGCCACAGACAGTGCTTCCAAAGGGTGGTATCTGGTTCCACACTCTCAATAGTTTGTCGCAATATAACTTCCGTGCAACGGCACAATATAATAAGACGTTCAACAACACTCACATCATGAACTTGTTTGCAGGTACCGAAATCAGCTCGGTTACTCGTCACGAAGAATATTTCCAAGGATGGGGCGTTGTTTATGAAAACGGTCGCATTCCGTTCATCGATCCTAACTTGTTCAAGCAATTGAACGAAGAAAACGGTGAATACTACCACGATACATATACTTACGACCGCGATGCGGCATTCTTTGCAATGGGTACTTATTCATACGAAGGAAAGTACACGGCCAACGGTACTATCCGTTACGAAGGTTCCAACCGCTTGGGTAACACACGTCAAGCACGCTGGTTGCCGACATGGAACGTGTCGGGAGCATGGAACATACATGAGGAATCATGGTTTGAAAATCCTGTACTTTCGCACGCTACGCTGAAGGCTTCGTATTCGTTGACTGCCGATGCTGGTCCTATCGACTATGCAAGTGCGCAACCTATTTACGACCCGTATCGTCCATGGCGTCCGTTGTCAAACGCAATGGAAATGGGTATCGACCTTACCCAGCTTGCCAACAGCGAGTTGACTTATGAAAAGAAGCATGAGTTGAACATCGGTGTCGACCTCGGTTTCATCAACAATCGCATCAACTTGACTGCCGACTGGTACACTCGTAACAACTACGACCTTATCGGTATGATTTACACTTCGGGTGTAGGTGGTATGAACTCTAAGTATGGTAACGTTGCTTCGATGGCATCTCACGGTGTCGAATTCACATTGTCGACCGAAAACATCCAAACGAAAGACTTCTCTTGGACAACAGACTGGACATTCTCTTATGCGACAACCGAGATTACCGACCTTGAAACAAGTTCGGCCGTAATTGACCTTGTAGCTTCTACGGGTTTCGCCCTTGAAGGTTATCCGCAACGAGCTTTGTTCTCGATTCCGTTCGTAGGTCTTAATGAAGAAGGTCTTCCTCAGTTCATTAATGAAAACAATGAAGTCGTAACTTCCGATATCAACTTGCAGGAATTCAAGAATACAGGTTACTTGAAATATGAAGGTCCTATCGATCCGACAATCACCGGAGGTTTCGGAAACTTGTTCAAGTACAAAGATTTCACATTGAATGTGTTCTTGACATATGCGTTTGGAAACAAGGTGCGTCTTGACCCGGTATTCTCAAATCAATATTCTGATGACGTTGCAATGCCGAAGGAATTCAAGAACCGTTGGACCAAGCCGGGTGATGAAGCGTTTACCAATATTCCTGTAATCGCAAGTAAGCGTCAGGATTATGCCGACCCCGAACTTGAAACAGCCTACAACGCTTACAACTATTCTACCGAGCGTGTTGCCAAAGGCGATTTCATCCGTTTGAAGGAAGTTTCGTTAACTTATAATATCCCGGAACTTATCCTTAGCAAGTTGCATTTGAATTCAGCTTCTATCAAGTTGCAGGCTACTAACTTGTGGCTCATCTATGCCGACAAGAAGTTGAATGGTCAAGATCCTGAGTTCATGAATGCCGGTGGTGTCGCAATCCCGTCACCTAAGCAGTTTACGTTCACATTGCGTTTTGGTTTGTAATGTTTAGATTTCTTTGTTAAAAAATAGGATTAAGATTATGAAATTAAAATATATAGCATATTCGGCACTCTTGGCTTTGGCTCCGGTTGCCAGTTCTTGCGACGACTTCTTGAGCAAGCTTCCAGATAACCGTGTGGAGCTGAACACGCCCGACCAGTTGCAGATGCTTCTTGTCAACGGGTACATGCAATACAATGTGGGCGTAATGAATGAGATTTCGAGCGATAACATCATCGACAACAATTCACCCGACCCTGCATCGGGAATGCGTTACAATCTTGCCCCGTTCGAGCGTATGGACAATGAGATTTTTGCATGGGAACCTGCAGAGAGTTCGTTGCAACAAGATTCTCCATCATCTTTGTGGCAAGGATGCTATCATGCCATTGCTGTTGCTAACGCCGTACTCGACCGCATACCTTATTTTGAAAGTATCGGCCAAGGTGAGGAAGTTGCTCCTTACAAGGGGGAAGCATTGCTCATCCGTGCATATCACCACTTCTTGCTTGCCAACCTGTTCTGTCAGCCTTACCGTGGCCCAGAATTGAGCAAGCAATTGCAAGGTATCCCTTACATGACCGAGCCTGAAACTACTCTTACTACTGTTTACGACCGTGGCAACCTTGCCGACGTTTACGACAATATAGAGAAGGACTTACTCGAAGGTCTTCCTTTGATTGACGATGCTATCTACGAGCAGCCCAAGTATCACTTCAACACTGCGGCAGCCAATGCGTTTGCAGCACGTTTCTATCTGTTCAAGCGTGATTATGAAAATGTTGTGAAGTATGCCAATCTTGCATTTGGCGGTGAAGCTGGTCCGGCTCAATCTGCATTGAACGACGTTTGGCAACATTCATTTGCCGACCCCGACCAGATAACCCAATACTACATCAGCGTGGAGCGTCAAAGCAACTTCTTGCTGTTGCCTACAGTTTCGACTGCCGCACGTCTCGTGGGTACTCGTTATGCGTGGAACCGTGAAGGCGTAAATGCAACTATCAACGGTCAAGGCCCGACATGGCAAGATTTCAATTTCCACCCATGTTATGACGGTAAGATTTACATCGTGGGCGGAGAGCAATATGGTTTGTTCTTCCCGGGAACTTGTGGAGAGTTGTTTGAATACACCGACAAGATTGCAGGAATCGGGTACACCCACATTGTGCGTCCTGAATTTACTGCCGAAGAAACTTTGCTTTGCCGTGCCGAAGCCAAGATATTCCTTGGCGACATCGACGGTGGCGTGGCCGACCTTCGCATTTGGGATGAAAACCGCCAGAACAATACCCACCCCGAATATGACATGCCCGACTTGACCCGTGAACTTATCGAGTCATTCTATAGCAATCCTCCTGCCGAAGGAATGGTTAAACCGTTGCACATCGACGAGGTTTGTCCTTCCGACAAGTATTCGGTCACTCCTGCCAACGAGCTATATTTGCAATGCGTTTTGCACTATCGCCGCATCGAAACATTCCACACTGGTATGCGTTGGTTTGACATTCGCCGGTTTGGCATAGAAATCGAGCATTACATAGGAGCTAATGGACATGACATTTTGAAATGGGATGACCCACGTCGTGCTTACCAGTTGCCTGCCGACGTATTGACTTCGGGCATGGAACCGACTATCCGTGATTATGTAAGCACTCCTTCCAATCAGGAATATGTGAAATCAGCAGTTAGTTGCGTAAAAATTAAATAAATAAGTCATGAAGATAAAGAAATATATATATTCAGCATTGTTTTGCGCGCTTGCCGTTGGTGCGGTATCGTGCAGTGAAGATGAGCTCGGCGAAACAATCTTCCCGGAAGTAAGCGAGGAGCTTGATCCTGAATCTCCATCTTATAAGCTTGACAAGTATTTGCAGCAAAACTATCTGGATGCTTACAACTTGGACTTCCGCTATAAGATGCAAGACGTTGGAGCCGACATGAACTACAACCTTGTTCCGGCTACTTATCAAGCTTCCATCGATTTGGCTGTTTTGACCAAGTATTTGTGGTTTGACATATACGATGATCTTGCAGGAGAAGATTTCTTGCGCACCTATGGTCCTCGCATTATCCACCTTATAGGTTCTCCGGCATTCAATCCGGTAAACGGTACGATGATCCTCGGTTTGGCCGAAGGTGGCTTGAAGGTGTCGTTGTTCCGTGTGAACTACATCGACCCGGAAGATGCGTTGCAGCTCAATGAGTATTATTTGAAGACGATGCACCACGAGTTTGCCCACATCTTGCACCAGACAAAGACTTATCCACCTGAGTTTGACTTGATTTCGTCAACATGGTACAGTCCTTTCACTTGGCAAGAACGTGACGACCGCGTTTGTAACTCTTTCGGATGTATTACAAACTATGCAAGCTCGGAAGACCGTGAGGACTTTGCCGAAACTATCGCCAACTATATCACCAAGACCGATGCCCAATGGGATGAAATCATGAAAAATGCCGCACTTAACTGGGAAACCAACGGTGAAGGCCAGGTTATCGGAGAAGGTACAGATGATGGTCAAGGCGGATTGGCCGACGGCGTTGACGGTGTGGCTATAATCAACCAGAAAGTGCAGATTGCACGCACATGGCTTCGCGATGCTTGGAATCTTGACCTCGACTCGCTCCGCGCCGAAGTTCAACGTCGCCAAAACAATATCGACATAGAGGCATTGCGCTTACAAGTTGATACAATTCAATGAAAAATACTTATATTTGCATGACAATTATGAAAAAAACAGATATAAAATATTATCCCATGGCCTTGGCGCTGGCTGCAGCCTCTTTGGCAAGCGTATCGTGCAATAGGTGGGAGGACGACATTTGGGATCAGAGTTCGGCCGAACGTCTCGAACAGGCTCAAATAGAGGATCGTGAAATCTTGTGTAGCGCGCCCAATGGCTGGCAGATGCTTTACTTCTGCAATGGTCAGGAGCAAGGTTACAACTTCTTGATGAAATTTGACGAGCACGGAGGTGTGACTATTGCAACACGCAATCCCAATACAGGCAATGCTTATGCCGAGGAAGCAAGCATGTATGACGTGCTTGTCGATGACGGTCCTGTATTGTCATTCAGCACCTACAATTCATTATTCCACCGTTACGCCGATCCCGATCCTGAACACACTCAAGGTTCTGACGGTATAGGTAGCGGAGGCGATTACGAATTCAACATCATGACAATTGCCGATACCATGATTTACCTCCATGGCAAGAAGGGCAAATTGGACATTTATATGTATCCTCTTGAAGAAGGCAAGGATTGGCAAGAATATTTCAATGACTTGTACGCACTGCGCGACAGCATGTTCCATTCATCTATCCCGACATTGTGGTTGACCCTTGCCGATGGAAGCCGTTACAGCATAACAGATGCTTCGACTCAGGTGATGAATTTCGTACCTGAAGGCGGTGATGCCATTACTCAGACTGTCACAGTGCCATATGTAATGACAGAAACGGGTATTCGACTGATGTCGGCGTTCCCTAACGACAGTGCCGATGTCGACCATGTACAAGTGTTCAATTTTGATGAAAGCGGACGTTACCTCGTCGGTGACGATGCAGCAGCCGATGGCAGCGTTGCATCTATCAAGAGTGCGCCTTTTGCGGAATTGTTTTCTGAGCAAGGTGTGACATGGAGCATTGATGCTGATGACTTGGGTGGCCGATTTGTAGAAGCTTATGAGGCTATTGTCGAAGGATATAATTCATATACTCCGTACACATTGCAAGGAGTGCGTTTCGGGTACGATACTAAAACTCAGTCGCATACATTCGCGCTATATAGCTCAAAAATGACCGGTATAATGTACAGCGAAGAAATTGTTGACGGTGAGACGGGCATTAGTTTTACTTTCTCGGGAAAGGGTGATACTAACGGCATGAGACTTTATGACAATATTCCTGCGATGTCCGCGTTCATGCAGTTGCTATCTTCTCAGAAGTTCACATTGACTTCCGACAGCGAGATTAATCCTTCTCGTATTAAATTTACGAGTCAAAATAACGAAAATGAATATTTCTATGTTGAACTCTTGTAATAAGGAGTTCAACATGAAATATCGATATTTTAAGTCTAACTTTTAATTTTAGTTTTATGAAGAATTCTTTATCTCTATTGATGGCTGTTTCGGTTTCGTTGGCAGCAAGCGCCAATGGAGCAGGGCAGTTTACCGAAGCTGCGAAACAAAGCTTTGTGAAGACTCCGGTATTGTCGTCGCAACAAGCAGTTTCATTCCGTAGTGTGGCTCCTGTTAGAATGGCTGCTGTTAAGGCTGACAAATCAAAAACTTCCACTATCAAGCCGATGGCTGATTTGGTTGCTTCTTATCAGGGTCCGGCTGCATTTTATTGGGGATTTGACGAGTCGGGTAGTGGTTACTCTATGACCAACTATATTTCGGCATCTTATACCGATTTGACTTGGAAGAACACTTCGACTGGTGCTCAATCTTCTGTTTGGAGCTATACCGACCCAACTTGGATGTCGGAAGATCCTCTGCAAGCTTTTTCTACTGACTTGACTCTTAATTATGCTATGTATGGACAGGCTTTGTGTCCAGAATTGACAGTCAGTGACGGTTCACAGCAAGCTACATATTCAAATGGCGATATTTTCCAGACTGGTTTGTTCGCATCAGCGGATTTTGTTACATGTCTTGGAGCTTCCATGTTTGACTTGGGCAATTATGCTGCTGCCGGGTATCTGCCATATTTTGGTTATGACGAAGGCGAGTATAACAATGCTTATTGGCAAGAGGAACTTCCGTATGAAGATGTTCAATTGGAAGGTTTTGGAGTACTTTTCCCGAAACCTGCTGCAACATATTCAATTTCTCGTGTTTGGATCAATGCCGTTGGAATATTCCCGGCTGGAACTCAAATTGGCATGAAGATTTTCTCGGTCAGTGATGATGGTAGCATCTTGGATGAAATAGGTAGCGGTACATTTGTTGCTGAACAAGATTATAAAGGTGACGGTTACGATCCTATGATTGCATTTGATGTTGTTCAATACGAAGATGGTTGGGAAGTTGCCGGTGCTGTAAATGTAAGTACTGCCGTTATTGTTGAAATATGCGATTACGCTGATCAAGACATAACTATGTTCCAGCCTGTTTTCCATTCATTGAATGTAACTCCTGAGGAATATAAAGAGGCTGAAGGTAAATTCTATACAACTGTTCATGTTTCTTATGCAGGTACTGAAGGTGAAAGAGAGGAATTATGGTTGAATCCTACATATAGTGTAGGAACTGACAGTGAGCATTTTTACCCGATGACTTCGTTTGATATCATGACTGATGCAACATTCGCATGGTTGTTTGCAGAAGGATTGGATAACAATAATGTTGCACTTCCGACTAATGGTGGAACTTCAACCGTAGATTTGAACAGCTTGTGGACAACCGGTTCTCTTGGTGTAGGCAATGATGCTGATTTCGACGGCGTTGTTGACGGTGCCGACTGGTTGAGCTATGAATTCAGTGCTGATGATCCTGAAGTTCAACCTGCAATCACATTCTCGGCTGAAGCACTTCCTGAAGGAACTACCGGACGTTCGGTAGATGTTGAAGTTACAACAGTGGGTGCAGAATCTCTTATCCTTCACGTTTCTCAAGGCGAAGGTGGTGGTGTAGAAAGCACAGTAGTATCTTCGGCTGCAAAGGTAAATGTAGTAAATGGCGACTTTGTGATTGCTGCTCCTGAAAGCATCAACGCAGTATCGGTTTACAACATCGCAGGCCAATTGGTCAACACAGCTGCTGTAGACGGAACTACCACTGTTGACGGTGCATCGCTTGCACAGGGTGTTTACATCCTCAAGTTCAACGATGGCAGCTCGGTAAAGGTTGTAAAGTAAGAATAAAATAAAGTACACTGTTAAGGTTACTTTCGTAGAAATAGTATCTTAACATTAATTTGTGATGGTGCGGGGCGGGTCGCTGAGATGGCGAGCCACCCCGTTTTTTTATATGTCGGCGATGTTTTGGCCGGTTGTTTATGTGGGATAATTGGATTAATTTTGTCGTCGGTATGGAACAGGAATTTGCATCTTCATTGCTTGAGAACGCAGTCGGGGAGTTTGCCAAGTTGCCCGGCATAGGGCGCAAGACGGCATTACGGTTGGTGTTGTACATGTTGCGGCAGGATGAGGGTTTTGCCGTGTCGCTTGGCGAGGCTTTGATAAAATTGCGGCGCGAAGTGCGCTATTGCAGCGTGTGCCATAATATCTCGGAGGCTGAAGTGTGTCCGGTGTGTAGCAATGTGTCGCGCGACCACTCGGTGATTTGCGTCGTCGAGAATGTGAAAGACGTGATGAACATAGAAAACACAGGCAGGCACACAGGGGTGTACCATGTGCTGGGCGGCCTTATTTCACCGATGGACGGTGTCGGGCCGCAGGATGTTGAGATAGACAGCCTCGTGCGGCGTGTGGAGCAAGGAGACGTGAAAGAGGTGATCCTTGCGCTCAGTGCGACAATGGAGGGCGACACGACAGCTTTTTACATATTCAGGCGTCTGTCCGGGCTCGACGTGAAAGTGACCGTGATAGCACGCGGCGTTCAGGTGGGCAATGAGCTTGAATATACCGACGAGCTTACACTCGGGCGGTCGATAATGAATCGCACCCCGTTTGCCGACACTTTCGGCAAGCAATGATGCAAGGATAAAATGCCTTGGCGCGTTGCAAATGAAAAAATTAAAACAGTTTCTTAATCATTCAAAAAATAGTTGCACGTTGGATATTTTTGTTTTACATTTGTGCTACAAAAATAATTAACGAATTAACTTAATTAAATCATTATGGCATTCTTAACAGACGAAAAACTGACTATCGTTGGTGCTGCCGGCATGATCGGCTCAAACATGGCACAAACAGCGTTGATGATGAAATTGTCATCAAACATTTGCCTTTATGACGTATTCTCACCGGAAGGTGTTGCAGAGGAAATGCGCCACTGCGGATTTGGTGAAGCTACAATCACAGCAACAACCGATCCTAAGGAAGCATTCACCGGTGCAAAATACATCGTATCATCTGGTGGCGCACCGCGTAAGGAAGGCATGACTCGTGAAGACCTCCTTGCTGGAAATGCCAATATTGCAAAGGAACTTGGTACCAACATCAAGACATATTGCCCGGATGCAAAGCATGTTGTTGTAATCTTCAATCCGGCCGACATCACAGGTTTGGTTACATTGCTTTATTCAGGTTTGAAGCCAAATCAAGTAAGCACTCTTGCCGCTCTTGACAGCACACGCCTTCAAAGCGCGCTTGCAAAACACTTCGGCATCAAGCAATGCGAAGTTAAGAATTGCTGCACTTTCGGTGGTCACGGCGAGCAAATGGCAGTATTTGCATCTCCTGTAACTGTTGACGGAACTCCACTGCTCGACATCATCGGAACAGGTAAGGAAATCAACGGCGTTACCTTGTCAAAGGAACAATGGGCTGACATGCAAAAGGCTGTAACACAAGGCGGATCGGCAATCATCAAGTTGCGCGGACGTTCTTCATTCCAAAGCCCGGCTTATGTGGCAATCGAAATGATTGCTGCCGCAATGGGTGGTCCTGAATTCTACTGGCCTGCCGGTACTTATGTTAACACCGAAAAGTATCACCACATCATGATGGCAATGCCGTCTCGCATCACTGCCGATGGTACTTATTGCAAGGCTATCACAGGAACTGAAGAAGAGTTTGCCGCTCTTGAAGCAAGCTACGCACACCTTTGCGCGCTTCGCGACCAAGTTATCGGCATGGGCGTTCTTCCTCCTGTTGAAGAATGGTCTAAGATCAATCCTAACTTGCGTTAACACACCACCTTCCTTTCATGCAGCTTGAATGGCGCATGAAATATGGATGGGAAAAAATACTGCGGTGCCTTGCCTTCACTGGCAGGGCATCGTTTTTTGTCGATACATATTTGAAGCTCTAATATTTATGTTTCGATGTGTGTTGATTTGTCGTTGTGGGGAAGAATAACTATATTTGTATGATACAGGATGCGTCTTGGCAACTATAATAGTTGCAATTTTGATGCACACTATACACATGGTTAGGGGCCTCTTTGGGTGTCAGACATAGAATGTATGTGCGCGGAGACATTTCCAAATCTTGGGCAAATAGCATTAGTGGGATGGCTAAAACAAGAAAAAATTGATTTGTTATGATTATAAAGACAGCAGAATTTGTTATAAGCAATACCGACGTGGCGAAATGCCCTGAAGGTAATAAGCCGGAATACGCCTTCATAGGCCGTTCAAATGTGGGCAAATCGTCGCTCATCAATTCGTTGACAGGACGCAAAGGTCTGGCCAAGACATCGGCCACGCCCGGAAAAACATTGCTTATTAACCATTTCTTGATTAATAATGACTGGTATCTGGTGGATTTGCCCGGTTATGGATATGCAAGCAGGGGCAAGGAACAGCGCGAGGAGTTGGCTCGTATCATAAAGAGCTATATATTGCAGCGCAGGCAAATGGTAAATCTGTTCTTGCTTGTAGATTCGCGGCACAAGCCCCAAAAGATAGATATTGAGTTCATGACGTGGCTTGCCGAGAACGAGGTGCCATTCAGCATAGTGTTTACAAAGCTTGACAAAATGGGGCCAAATGCCGCCAAGCAGAATTTGGATAATTACAAGGAGGCTTTGACGGAATTTTGGGAGGAATTGCCGCCGATATTTGCAACTTCGTCGGTCGACAAACGGGGATGCGATGAGTTGCTCGATTATATCGACCAGATAAACAAGTCGTTGAAACAAGCATAACGTATTGCAGTCCTGTGGTTATGGATTAGTAATTTTGGTGTGTAATATCGGTCTACTATGGAATCAATTGTAGGCATATTCCAATTATTAGGCACCTTTGAGAAATATTTTTTTTCAAAAAAAATTGAATCAAGACTTGTATTTGAAAAAATATTCTTATCTTTGCACCCGGAAATGGCCCATTAGCTCAACTGAATAGAGTATCTGACTACGGATCAGAAGGTTACAGGTTTGAATCCTGTATGGGTCACTCAAAAAGCAGTAACATGAGCTGAAGAGAGATATGCTCTTCGAGTGTTGCTGCTTTTTTTGATGTTATTAACCGACAACTTTGCAGTATTCTGTATTAAACAACCTGTTACCCATAATGATTGACATTTGTTGCATAGGCCATATAACTCTTGACAAGATTATTACTCCATCTCACATTGCCTACTTGAATGGTGGAACATCCTATTATATTTCCCACGCGCTTGCCAAGTTGCCGCCGGTGGGCTATAAGCTCATAACTTCGCTGGCCGAGAGCGAGATGAACGCCGTTGAAGAGCTGAGGGCAAAAGGGATAGATGTAGAGGTGCTGCCAAGCCGCAAGACGGTTTATTTTGAAAACAAATATGGCGAGAACATGAACAACCGCAAGCAACGAGTTCTTGCGAAAGCCGACCCGTTTACCGTCGATAAATTGAAGGATGTGGAGGCGCGGTTTATTCACCTTGGCAGTCTGCTTGCCGATGATTTTTCAATCGATGTCATAAAGTTTTTGCATGGGAAAGGGATGTTGTCGGTCGATGCCCAAGGATTCTTGCGTTATGTCGATGGCGTGAATGTGTTCCCTTGCGACTGGGAAGGAAAGTTGGAAGCATTGCGCTATGTGGATATATTGAAAGTTAACGAATTTGAGATAGAATCGCTTACCGGGTATTCCGAGCCACGCCGAGCCGCATTGCAGCTCGCCGAGTGGGGCGTGAAGGAGGTAATGATGACATTTGGCGACTACGGTTCGGTGATTTATGCCGAAAATAAGTTTTATGAGATACCTGCCTATAAGCCTAAGGCTCTTGTGGATGCCACCGGTTGCGGCGACACCTATGCAGCTGGGTATCTTTACATGCGCAGTCTCGGAGCGGGATGTGAAGAAGCCGGTCGTTTTGCTGCTGCCATGTCTACGCTGAAGTTAGAAAAGACAGGCCCGTTTGACGGCACGATAGATGATGTCAAGGCTGTGATGGAAGGATAATTTTCCTGTCCACGGCGGTTCTATTTGAAAATAATGGTATAACGGCAATCTGCTGCAAGGCGGTTGCCGTTTTTTGCGCCTGTACATGATGCGTGCAAGGCACAATTTGTTAAATAGCCCGGAATTTAGTATATTGTGAAAAATATATAATGCAACTTAAAAACTATGCTATGAGACAAGAGATTATTGCAGTGTTGGTGTCGTTGACGGTTGTTGTCACGGCGTTTGCCCGTCCTGAGTTTATAGGACACAGAGGAAGTTATTGGGGAGTGGAAAATTCGGCCGAAGCATTCATTGCCGGGGCTGAAGCCGGATATAAGTATCTTGAGACAGATGTGAAAGTTGCCGGCGACGGCACGTTTATCCTTATTCATGACGATGACACCAAGCGTCTCGGAGGGAATCTGAACATAACCGAGGCTACAATCGAAGAGTTGAAGGCCGAAACTTACACGCAGACACGCGGTGGAGTAGAGTACACAGGGAAAATATGCACATTGGAGGAATATTTGCAGATTTGCAAGGATTATGACTGCATACCGTTCATAGAACTTAAATGGGCCGACGGAATCAACAACAACGATTGCAGCAACCTTGGACGAATGGTGGAAACTGTGATAGAATATGGTTTTGGCGATGAGGCCATTATCAACACGTCGATGCGCGATTGCTTGAAATACATAAGGGACAATTTCCCCGATTTCAAGCTTATGTTCTTGTGCAACACCAATTGGGAAACCTATTTTGACTGGTGCGTGGAGAATGGCATGGGTGCTTATATACAGACAGGATGTTTTGACAAGGAAACTGTTATCAAGTTTCACGAACAAGGATTGCCTGTGGGCGTGTGGACTGTAAATACTGCTGAAAATTATAAAATCTATGGCAATTATGGTTGCGATTTTATCGCGGTAGATTATTTAAGCACCGAAAATCTGCCTGAACTTGACCCGTATGCTCCGCTTGTGCCTAACAAGGTGGATTATCCCGACAACCGTGGCATTGTGCAGGATGAGTATGAACCGGTCTTCACGCAAGCAGTGGCTTTGAAGAATGTCGATGTGAAGAAAGCAATGTTTCATGAGGATACATGCTATATGTTGGAAGAAAACGGTTCATTATTAATGATTGATAAAACAAATAAGTGTAAGGCAGTTTTGCCGGGACAACAGAATATCTCGGATATTGCCTTGTCGGCCGACGGGATGTTGCATCTTTCGGTACAGGACGGTGCAGGGTCGGTAAAGTTGATGGCTTTGAGCGATGGCGATTTAATCGAGAAGGCAACTTTGGAAAATGCTTTGCCTGATGCTGCAATCGCAATAAGCGGCAGGTCGGGCGATGACATGTATGTGTATTATGAAGGGCTGGCCGATGGGAACGAAGTGATATATCGTTTGGAAATATCAAGAGATGATGTGAATAGTTCATTCAATAAAATTTCGGGGCTTGATGTGGAAAGCATGATTGTCTCTCCGTTCAGCCGTGACAATATTTTGATAAAGGATGCCGGGGATGGTAGTTTTGGCGATTATTCGTTTAATGATGAAGAGAATGGTGTGGAGCTTATGCGATTTGCTGCCGCACCTATGGCTGCATTCCCGAGTGTTCAAGATTTAATATTGCCGTTTAGGTATGGAGCTTCGTTGTATGCCATATCGGCAAGGCGCGATGATGGCGGAAAGGCTGTATATGCCCTTATCGACATTACGGGAGGCCTTCAGTCGGCCTATGCTGCCAGTAGCGATATTGTGCCATTCGAGACAGGAGGCAACGGGTATCTGGCAGGATACGGGCGTGTCGAGAGCGGA
Source organism: uncultured Prevotellaceae bacterium (assembly GCA_905207705.1). GTDB lineage: Bacteria > Bacteroidota > Bacteroidia > Bacteroidales > Muribaculaceae > Avimuribaculum. Next base: position 398,429 of record CAJLMA010000001.1, on the reverse strand, counting down.
TGCATTTATTTGACATTTTTTGACGGCTCGGCAGGAGTGGCAACCTACATGATTGAAGGAGAGGAGCCTGAAGGAAACATCGGTGAGGTTGACTTCCGCATCGAGAAGCTGTGGAGCTATACCGACAATGAAGGCAACGCACCTGAGCATATCGACGGTACTAATGCCCAGCAAGGTGGTGCTTATAACGGTTTTTTCTACATAAATGATTGCAGCGACAGGTTGATATATGTATATGGTGAGTCAGGATTTGCCGGCACACTTCCCGGTGGTGGAGGTTGGAGCGCGACCTGCGATGATGCCGGAAACATAATAGTGCGCGACGACAAGGAGACAGGAAAGTCTCACTCATTGCTGGTATATCCTTCGGGAACTCAGCCGAACAGTGGCGTTGAGGCCACGCGCATAGATTTTGAACTTTTGGATGAAGGACAGACCAATTTTATATCGGCCAGCGGAGACGTGCTGGGCGAGGGTGGTCATGTATATTTTTTCCCAAACGGGCAGACTGTCGTGAATATCATTAATATGGAAAACGGTAATGTGGCCGGGGTAGAACGAAGTGGGGAATTGTCGGTCGTTTCAACGACGGCAGGTTATGTGATACCTTACAAGGATAATCCTAAAAACTGGCTGTACATGGTGCGTAACGATGGCATATACGAGTACAACGGCACCGATGCCGGCCTGCTTGTGGGTGGTTCTTCCATCCGTCCGCCTTTGCGCAACAGCACATGCGGAGCCGAGTATTTCATGCTTAGCAGTCATAAGATAATCGTGTATAATTCGGGCGCAAACTATAAGGGCGGTTTTACTATAAAGGATTTGACTGCTAACGAATATGTAGAAACTATAAGTCCGATAGGGTCGAAAGGCTATGAAGAAGGTGGGAACTATTCGGTGTCCAATTGGATATTTGCCGAGAAGATAGATGCCAGCAGCTACTATTTGTATCAATATTGTCCGGCAAACGGGATTGCAGTTTATAAATTTTGGGATGCAAACTATGAGCCTGAAGAGGGGGATGGGGTTGAAGAGGTCGCAATGACTTCCTATCCTGTTGTTTATCCCAATCCTGTCGTTGATGTACTATATTTCGATAAATTCAATTTTGACGGCACTGTATCGGTATATTCGATTTCGGGAAATGAAGTGCTGAGGACCGATGGCACTGACGGGCAAATCGACGTATCCAAACTCCCGGCAGGGATTTATCTGTTCAAGGCAGGAGAAAATGTGTCGAGATTTATCAAGCGATAAAGTTTAACTTGACAGAGATCGGTAAAGCGAATCGCATTTTATTTTGCTATTCATTTCCTAATCAAATGAATGGTAAATTAACAGTGAACTGTTAAAACTCTGCCAATATGAATTTGTCGTAGACGACATTGTGCTGGTGACAATGGTTGGATTGTAGATTCTTTGTCGTGTTTCGCGAATTGTCTTATCTTCGCAGAAACTTAAAATAAAAATGATGATAGACATTACAGCGATTGAAAAAGAGCAACGAACCACGATGCTCATAGAGAATTTACTTGGAATATGGGAAGCATCGGTTCGTGCCAGCCATCATTTCCTGTCTGAAGCAGACATCATAAGATTGACTCCACAAGCCGAGGGCGCGTTGCGATATATAGAAACCTTATGGGTGTTGAACGACGACCAGAATCCTATCGGTTTTATGGGTGTACAGGAACGTAAGATTGAGATGCTTTTCCTTCATCCCGACTATTTCCGCAAAGGATTGGGCAAGATGCTTGTGGAGCGTGCATTCAGCGAATTGAACGTGGAATATGTGGATGTCAATGAACAGAATCCAGAGGCTGCTAAGTTTTACGAGCGGATGGGGTTTAAGGCCTTCAAGCGTAACGAATACGACAGCGAGGGCAATCCGTTTCCTATATTGGAGATGAAAATATAGAAACCAATTGTGTTAGAAGTTCACTGAGAGGCGGACGTTGAGCTGGCGGCCTGTGAGGTAATTTGGCACTGCATATTGCATGTTGTTCACATCAGTCACCCAATAATAGCTGCTGACATTTGAGATTCCAAACAAATTGAACACGTCAAGCCCGACCCACACATCTTTCAAGTAGCGAAGGAAGTTGTCGGGTTTGGCCGTTTCATTGCCGAGCAACTGGTAGGAGAGACCCACGTCTACGCGTTTGTATGCCGGAGCCCTGAAGTAGGCCATGTCGCGAGTAGTTCTTGGTGCGGTCATTGGCAGGCCATCGGAGAAGATGGCCTTCAGGCTGAATTTGATTTTAGGGAATTTAGGGAAATAATCGGTAAAGTACATAGCGATGCTATATCGTTGGTCGGTTGGCCGTGGTACTTTCACTCCGTTTAGGTCTTCCTGGGTTTTCATCAATGAAAAACTTATCCACGAGTCAGTTCCTTCCACAAATTGTCCGAACAATTTAAAATCTATTCCGGCCGCATATCCTTTTGAACTGTTCATGCCCGAATACACCACTTTCAGGTTGTCGATTTCATAGGGTATGATATTAGACAGATTTTTATAATATAATTCGGCCGATATTCTGAACGGCCTGTTTAAGGCCCTGAACGTATAGTCTCCACCAAGAATGAGCTGGAAACTGCGCTGCGACTTTATGTCGCGGTTAAGCACTATGTTGGTGTTGCCATATTCGTCGGTTTGCTCCATTCGGTATTCTTTATAAAATGGCGCTTGATAATATAGCCCGGTGGCAAATCTGAATGAAAATCGCTCGTTGCGTGCAGGTACGAATCCCACGCTTGCTCTCGGGCTAATAAGGAATTCCTTATTGAAGTCCCAATAAGAGAGCCTCAGTCCTCCGTTTATTGTAAGATAACCAGCTTCGGTATTAAGCCTGAAAGCATCTTGAGCATAAAAAGATATACGGTTTGAGGCAAGGTCGTGCCTTGACGTGAGATTGTATATCATGTTCACTCCGTTTCCGGTGTGAGGCAGTGTATAGCCTGCCGAGTCACGTTGTTCCCATTCGCGAGTACGGTCGTATATGTCTTCATGTTGGTAGGTCAAGCCATAGCTTATGTTATTGTTGCTTATCGAGGTATTGCCTTTGAGTGTAAGTGCGAAAACGCTTGCTTTGAGTCGGTTGCGGGCGTGTTCATGATATTTGCCCACGCCAAGTTCTCCGCCGATGGCTGCACCTCCATCATCCGATTCGTTGGTACCTGCTTCATCGAGCCAGTATTCGCCGTGAATGTCGTAGGCTACAAGTTCGTTTGTAAGGTAACCAGAGGCAAGCAGTGTGAAGTCTGTGCTTTTGGAATGTTTGTAATTGAGAGATAAAGCACCGAAGTAGGTTTCAAATCTATCTTTTTCATGCCCGTCGAAATACACTACGAATGACTTGGCCGAAGTCGATGTACCGAAGCTCGTTTCGCGTGTCTCGGGTGTGAAGCGGTAATCGTTTATTGCGATATTGCCGAGGAAAGACAGCTTCAGTTTGTCGTTTATTCTGAAATTAAGATTGGTTTGATAGTCGAAATATTGAGGGTCATATTCACCTTTTGTCTCAAGTGAACCAAGGAGAGACGAGTTGCGCTTGTAGCGGAATCCGTGGATTTGCGAGAATCGGCCGCTACTTTGGCCAAACGAGACGCTACCGCCTTGCAAGCTCATCGACAGTGAGCCTTCGAGGGCTTCGGGTGCACGGTATGTTATATCGAGCACCGATGACATTTTGTCGCCATATTCGGCACTGAATCCGCCGGTGGAGAATTCTACCGACCCTACAAGGTTTGGATTTATTATGCTGAGACCTTCTTGCTGTCCTGAGCTGACGAGTTGCGGACGATATACTTCTATGCCGTTGATATAGACGCTATTTTCATCATATGAACCACCTCTCACCATGTATTGCGAACTCATCTCGTTTTTGGAGCTTACTCCTGCCATTGTCGACAATATCGATTCTATGCCTCCTCCGCTCGCATCGGGCATCAGCTTGGCTGCATCAATGTCGATTGTCTGCATTTGCCCGGTTTGACGTTTGTATTCGGTTATTTCAAGGCCTTCAAGTTGAAGGGTTTTCTTCAACAGCTTAACGTTCAGGTTCACTTCGCCTTCGGCATCCGATAATTTTCGTGTCACTTCGGTATATCCCATACAGCTGAAAATGACTGTAATAGTATCGGTCGCAGGAACCGATAGTGAGTATTGTCCTTTCAAGTCGGTAGTTGTCCCCATTGCTGTACCACCTATGCGCACGGTGGCAAATTCAATGGGAGCATTGTCACCGTCGGTCACCTTGCCAGTTATTTTAACATTGGCTGCAGTGGCGGCCAATGTCGACAGGGATATTGCGGCTATGATTATTATTTTTAGAGTGTTTAGGAATGAATTCATCTTGTAATGTTGTGGTGTTTTGTCGAAATCGCCTTCCGGCGACGACTACTGTTATTATTAACGGTCGTTTACTGATTTCAGTATAAATGCGAGGTAAATATTTATCGAAGTTAACGATTTTGCGATTACACATGAATTATGCTAACTTTGTGGAACGATAAAATGATTATCTATGAAGAATTTCCATGAATTGCTGGTCAGCAGGCGCAGCATAAGAAAATATACCGATGAGGCGATATCGCCCGAAGATGTACAACTCATACTCGAAGCCGCGCTTATGGCACCGTCGTCCAAAAGTTCCCGTCCATGGGAATTTATTACCGTCGAGGACAAGAAGAAACTTGAATTGTTGAGCTATTGTAAAGATCACGGAGCTGCGCCGATAGGCAAATGCAGCCTTGCCATTGTGGTTTGTGCCGACCCGGCTCAAAGCGAGGCATGGATAGAAGATGCCACTATTGCCGCTACTTATATGCAGCTGCAAGCTGAGGCATTGGGTCTTGGCAGTTGCTGGATACAGATACGCGGACGTTTTTCGGGCGATGGAGAACCTGCCGAAGATTATGTAAGGGCTTTGCTCGACATCCCTTTTTCCTTGCCTGTGTTGTGCATAATCACGCTTGGGCATAAGAATGAAGAACGTAAGCCGTTCAATCCCGAGAAATTGCTGTGGGAGCGTGTTCACATAGGTAAATGGATACCACAGGAATGATTAAAAACGTTGTAATGATAGGAGCCGGCAATGTTGCCGTGAATCTTGCTCAAGCTCTCGCAGGATGTGTGGAAGTGTCGCAAGTTTACAGCAGGCAGTTGTGCAATGCCTGTTTCCTTGCCGATAAAGTTGGAGCTGATGCCACAGACGACCTTTCTTGCATAGTGCCTGATGCCGACATGTACATAATTTCGGTAAAAGATGATGCCATAAGCAGTGTTATTGATGCTGTGCCCGACAATGGGGCATTGTGGGTGCATACGTCGGGAAGCAAACCTCTTGAACTGTTTGCAGGGAAAAGGTCGAGATACGGGGTGTTTTATCCCATGCAATCTTTTTCCAAACAGGTAGCTGTTGATTTTCATGAAGTCCCGTTTTTCATAGAGGCGGATAATGAGGCTGATGCAATCATGATAGAATCTTTGGCCTGTCAATTGTCAACTAAGGTTTTCCGTGCCGATAGCGAATTGCGCCGACGATTGCATATCGCGGCTGTATTCTCGTGTAATTTTGCCAACCACATGTGGGTGCTGGCAAATGACATATTGCAAGAGAACGGATTGCCGTTTGATGTAATGTTGCCGTTGATCAAGACAACCGTAGATAAGTTGACGCAATTGTCTCCTGCTGAGTCGCAGACGGGTCCGGCAATCAGAGGCGACCGTAATGTAATGGAAGCGCACATGAAAATGCTGCACGACGAGAATGCACGGCAATTGTATTCGCTTATATCCGAAAGCATAATGAGACATAGTGAAAAAAACAATAAATGAGCATGAAACGCCATGAGTTCGATAAATTATGATTTGAAAAAAATACGGGGATTCGCTTGTGACGTAGACGGGGTGCTATCCCCATCGGTCATTCCGATGCACATTTCAGGAGAACCGTTGCGCATGGTTAACATAAAGGATGGATATGCCATACAGCTGGCCGTGAAAATGGGATATAAGTTTGCCATTATTTCCGGAGGACGTTCTGAAGGCGTAAGGACACGTTTTGCCGGGCTTGGAGTGGAGGACATATATCTTGGAGCTTCTGTGAAGTTGCCTATATTGGAAGAATGGATGGGCAGGCATGGACTTGCTCCCGAGGAGGTGGCATATCTCGGCGACGATATTCCCGACATTGAGGCCATGCGTCGTGTGGGACTTGCTGTGGCACCTGCCGATGCTGCGCCCGAAGTCAAAGAAGTGGCATGTTACATATCACCTTGTGCGGGAGGATATGGATGCGGACGCGATGTAGTGGAACAAGTTTTAAAAGTTCAAGGCCGGTGGATGTCGGATAAAAAAGCTTTCGGTTGGTAATGTAAATATGAAAATGTCGGAATGAAAATGAAACCGCTTGAAAATCTTTTGAAGTACGAGGTGCTGCTTGCATCCAATTCTCCCCGACGCCGTGAATTGCTTGGCGATCTCGGTGTGAAATTTTCTGTTTGTGTCATCCCGGACATAGATGAGTCTTATCCCGAAGAATTGCCGGCAATGGATGTGGCCGCATATATATCGAAGGTAAAAGCCGACGCGTATGAGAAATTGATTACTGCGTCTCAATTGATAATAACGGCCGACACAGTTGTCATTTGCGATGGTGAGGTTCTTGGCAAACCTTCGGACAAGGCCGATGCGGTATCGATGTTAAAGCGGCTTTCAGGAAAGGTGCATTATGTGGTAACAGGTGTAACGATAACTACTGCGACTCGCAAGGAAACATTCAGTGTGGTGAGTGAGGTGGAGTTTGCCGAATTGGAGGATGGCGAAATCGATTATTATGTGGAAAATTATTCACCGCTTGACAAAGCCGGCGCTTATGGAATACAGGAGTGGATTGGCTGCATGGGCGTAAAACGGATAAGCGGAAGCTTTTATAATGTGATGGGATTGCCGTTGCAGCGTTTGTATACCGAGTTGAAGAAGTTTTAAGCTACTTCAGCTTTGTCGTTGCGCTAATATGTATGCGCAATAGTTTGAGTTGTTGCCTACCGGGACAATCGCCAAGAAGCCTGATACAAGTTTGCCGTTCTCAATAAGGGTCGGGTAAGCAGTCAAGAGTTCCGTCGCCATTTTGTGGCAGTCGTAAGTTGATTTTAGATAAGCGATTCGGAATGTGCCGATGCTTTCTTTGGCAAGAATCCTGTTGCCAATGGCCGATGCCACGATTCCCATTGTCATGCGCAAGTTCAATTCCACGCATGGATTTAATTTTATACTTCCATCGGTATCTTTGTATAGCATCATGTCAACTCCGAGCATTCCTTCATAGTGAGGGGCAACCAATTCGATCAATGTTTCGGTTAATGCTTGTTTTACGATGTCGATTAGGTTCGGATTCTTGAGATATTTGTTGATGTAATTATGCAAATATTCATCGGATGCTGTCAAGCATCGGTCAAAAGAGCAATGGCTGTCGTTGAAGAATACTGAATATCCTTTGAACGAGGCTTTTTTATTGGTGCATTCAAATTCCATAGCAAAATCGAGAACTTTGTCCAAGGCTTGTTCGCACATTATTGAACCTTGGTGGTTTATTATGCCTTGTGCCCATGTTTCAAAGCATCGCGCATCGGCATCGAGGACACGATATATTCCACGACCGCTTCCCGACCAAGGGGCTTTGATGAAACATTTAGAGTGTGTGCGTTCAAAAATCTTTATTTCTTCTACGCTGTCCACTTCGATAGGCATGGGACTTAGTGCAAGACCTGTTTTCATTGCTATCGAGTTGTGGATGGCAATGGTAATGCGACGATGAGACAGTTCTCTTAATTTTTGGATGAATGAAACGCAAGGGAGGTCGGTTTCGGGTACACATTCGTTAATCAGCCTGTGTCGCAAATCGAGGTTCCATCCCCAAGGATAGTATTTGTGACTTGCGCATTGCAGCTTATTTGAAAGTATTGTTGAAGCCGAAGTGCCGAATGTGTCGTTTATTCGTTCGAGCCATTGAGTGTTAACATTGTTGTCGACAAGTATCGCTGCATTGTCATTACAGTACCAAATTGGTAGCAATTGCAAGTCACGGCGCAACATTCGAGCTCTTGGAGGAGCCGTGTAACCTTCCTGCCCGTAGGCCAGGGCAAGGTCGTTTTCCGGGTTAAATATGTATATGTCTTTGCCTTTTGTCATTTCCCCGCGCCAAGATTTATATGTTTTGTCAATAATTGAAGAATGGTTTTGGTGTGTGCCGTTATAACTTTATTGAGTCTATGGCATTTTTCATTTTTAGTATTTCCTCCCTGATGCACTTTAAACGGTCGATTACTTCCACGCGTTTTGACACATTCTCGCGATTGCGCTTTAATTCTGCCTGTGCTGCATCGAGTTTCATGCCCTTTTCTTTTACGAGATAATAAACGAGCCTTATTGTCTCAATGTCGGCCGGGGTGTAGAATCGAGTGTTTTTGTCATTGCGCTTGGGCTTAATGATGCTGAATTCCGATTCCCAAAAGCGCAGAGTGGACAATGGTATCTTCAATAACTCGGATACTTCGCCTATTTTATAATATTTTTTATCCAGATTGTTGTTCATGACGCATGGATACGGTTTGTGCTACACAGGTTGGGTGAATGCAGTGAAATATTCAAATGCAAATGTACGAAATTTTGACGGTTTAGGCTCTTTGGCAGCTTGTCGTTTTATTTTATATGGATTTTTGCTAATTTTGCGAGTTGTTTTTGATATACAATAGATAAGTAACAAACATATATATACAAGAGATTATGCTTACAGCAAGAGAAGTGAGAGAATCTTTCAAAGATTTTTTCCGTAGCAAAGGTCATACCATAGTGCCGTCGGCTCCAATGGTTATAAAGGATGATCCGACATTGATGTTTACCAATGCCGGTATGAACCAGTTTAAAGATATAATATTGGGAAATGTTACTCCAAAGTTCAAGAGGGCGGCCGATTCGCAAAAGTGCCTGCGCGTGAGCGGAAAGCACAACGACCTTGAAGAAGTGGGTCTTGACACTTATCACCACACAATGTTTGAGATGCTTGGCAATTGGTCGTTCGGCGATTATTTCAAGAAAGAAGCTATTGACTGGGCATGGGAATATCTTGTAGATGTGTTAAAACTCGATCCGTCAAGATTGTATGCCACGGTGTTTGAAGGCTATGAGCCCGAAGGGCTTGAAAGGGACAACGAAGCTGCGTCTTACTGGGCGCAACATCTGCCTGAAGACCATATAATCAACGGAAACCGTCATGATAATTTCTGGGAGATGGGCGATACCGGTCCATGCGGTCCATGCTCCGAAATACATATGGACTTGCGAGATGATGAAGAGCGTAAGGCTGTTCCCGGTGTGGAACTCGTCAATAAGAGCAATCCGCAAGTAATCGAAATATGGAATCTCGTGTTCATGCAGTATAACCGCAAAGCCGATGGTTCTCTTGAACCGCTCCCGGCAAAAGTCATCGACACGGGAATGGGATTTGAGCGACTTTGCATGGCTCTTCAAGGCAAACACTCGAATTATGATACCGACGTGTTTCAGCCTCTGATAAAGAAAGTAGGGGAGATTGCCGGGGTCGAGTATGGAAAGGATGCAAAAGTGGATGTGGCAATGCGAGTAATTGCCGACCACATAAGAACCATCGCGTTCTCCATTGCCGATTCCCAGCTTCCTTCAAATGCCAAGGCCGGATATGTCATACGCCGCATCTTGCGCCGTGCCGTGCGATATGGTTACACGTTCCTTAACTTGAAACATGCGTTCATGTATCAGCTTGTCGATACATTGATAGAATCAATGGGCGATGCCTATCCCGAGCTTGTATCACAAAGTGAGTTGATAAAGCGTGTGATCAAGGAAGAAGAAGAAGCATTCTTGCGCACTCTTGAAACTGGCATGAAATTGATTGAGAAAGTAATTGCAGATGCGAAAAACAGCGGCAATACAGAAATAAGTGGCAAGGATGCGTTTGTGATGTATGACACTTATGGTTTCCCTCTCGACCTTACCGAACTTATCTTAAAAGAGAACGGGTTGACTGTTGACATCGATGAATTCAATGTCGAGATGGAAAAGCAGAAACAGCGTGCACGCAACGCAGCTGCAGTGGAAACGACTGACTGGGTCGTTCTACGCGAAGGAGAAACTGAATTTGTGGGATATGATGTCGATGAAATTGAAACCGAGATATTGCGCTACCGTAAGGTAAAACAGAAAAATTATGAATTTTATCAGATAGTTCTCGCACGCACACCGTTCTACGCCGAGATGGGCGGTCAGGTAGGTGATATCGGACAGCTTGTCGCCGGTGACGATATTGTTGAAGTAGTCGATACAAAGCGCGAAAACAACTTGCCTATACATATAACAAAGAAATTGCCTGTCGACGTGACTGCAACATTCTTGGCTCGCATAGACAAGGAGAATCGAATGGCAGTAAGTTGCAATCACACGGCAACTCACTTATTGCATCAGGCATTGCGCACAGTGCTCGGAACCCATGTGGAGCAAAAAGGTTCTTATGTGAGTGCCGACATCTTGCGTTTTGATTTCTCTCATTTCCAAAAAATGACCGAAGAAGAAATACGCAAAGTAGAATCGCTTGCCAACAAGATGGTAAGGTCTGCAACAGAACGTTGTGAATTCCGCAATATTCCTATCAATGAAGCAAAGTCGATGGGAGCCATGGCATTGTTTGGTGAGAAGTATGGCGATTCGGTGCGTGTTATCAAGTATGGCGACTCTGTAGAATTGTGCGGTGGTACTCATGTCAAGAATACCGGTAACATAGGAATGATAAAGATTGTTTCGGAAAGCAGTATTGCTGCCGGAGTTCGTCGCATCGAGGCTATAACCGGGGCAAGTGTTGAAAAGGCCATATATGAAGCTGCTGATACGATGAAGCAGATCAGTGTGTTGTTGAACAATGCTCCTAACGTGGTGTCGGCTTTGCAAAAGTCATTGGCCGAGAATGCAGGATTGCGTAAGCAGGCCGACGAGTTCTTGCATGAGCGTATATCCAATCTTAAGAAATCCTTGCTTGAGTCGGCAACAGTGGTGCACGGAGTAACCGTTGTGACTTGTTACGGTCCAAGGATTGCCGAAGTGGTGAAGGGTGTTGCTTTTGCTTTAAAGGCCGAATATCCGAACGACTTGATGTTTGTTGCGGCTACTCACGAAGTCGGAAAACCAATGCTTACTGTAATGTTGAGCGACAACCTCGTGAAAGATGGCCTTAATGCTTCTACCGTTGTGCGCGAAGCTGCCAAGTTGATAAAGGGCGGTGGTGGCGGTCAACCACACTTTGCGCAAGCAGGTGGAAAGAATGTTGACGGCTTGTCGGCTGCACTCGACAAGATGCTTGAATTGTTGAATGTAAAACAGTGAGTTTTTGTCGGGCATCGTTTGAGTTTTGATGCTAATTGATTATTTTTGTCATAGAAAGAATTAAAAATCTGCATATATATGATTACTGAAGAAGAAGATGCTTTGATTGAAAGCATGAAGAAAGAAGCAGTAGAGCTTGAGAACAAGTGCGCTACCAAGAAACCAGAAAAGTTGCCGCGTCATGAATTGGCGTTGTACTTGATGGACAATCATTTCAAAGCCGGCCAAGTGCTTGTAGGATTGTCGTTGGTAATAGCATTTGTGATAGTTGAATTAGTAGCTACTTTATAAAGAAGTACATAAAAATAATGTCCTGCTGCAATCGCGTAGCAGGACATTTGCTTTTCATGTACAGTAAAAGGACAATGTTGTGAGTCTTGTGTAAAATGGTTAATAAATGAAACTTTAAATCGTAGATTTTTCTTTGTTGCGTATAATTGTGGCATACATGCCGCATGCAATACTTGAACGGGTCATGTGGAAATTAATGTCCAGTTGGTATGCACAGAGTTAGCACTATAATGAGACCCTCATGCCGCCTTAGTGTCGCTATGACACTAACTCATCGCAAATATATAATAAGTTTTTATAATTTGCAAGTATTATAGTGTTATAATGACGCTATGAATGTAAAATATTTTGGTATAATTTTAAAATATTGATAATCAAACTCTTGGAAATATATTTCATTTAGATGTCTTGTCCTTTGCTGAATAAATAAAGACATGCGAAAATCGTTTATGATTTCGCATGTCTTGCTTTTTATGTCAAGGCGACTATTATGCCTTAGATGTCAATGTTATTTGTCGTTTGACGCGCTTGAACCCATTTTTTCGTAAGTGGCAGCATCGATGACGGCAATTGTAGTCAGATTGACAATGTCCCTTACTGAAGCATCAATTGTAGTCATGTGTATAGGTTTGTTCAATCCTATTTGAATAGGGCCTATAACTTCGGCTACGCCCATTTCGAGCAAAGTTCTGTACACGGTGTTGGCTGCGCTCAAATTGGGGAATACAAGCGTGTTTACGTCTTTTCCGCGTAAGCGGTTGAATGGGAAGTGCTTGTCGCGCAATTCCTTGTTCAATGCAAAGTGGACTTGCATTTCACCATCAATCAGCAAGTCGGGATATTTTTCATGTAATATTTCAATTGCTTCATGAACTTCGCTCGGACCATGTTCTTTGCATGCACCGAAGTTGCTGTAGGACAGCATGGCCATTACAGGCTCATAAGCAAAGTATTCCACTGCCGAACGAGCAAGGCGTGCTATGTCTACGAGTGTGTCGGTATCGTTGTCGTGATTTATTGATGTGTCGGCAATGAAGTATGTGCCACGTTTGGTATTCATGATGTGCATTGACGCAAAGTGCTTGTAGCTTGGACGTATGCCTATGACATCTTTTGCTATCTCGGCTATCTTGCGACGGTTTCCGGGGTATGAGCCTGTTATTAATGCGTCGGCTTCACCTGTTTCAACCATCATCATGCCGAAGTAGTTCCTGTCGAACATGTTTTCAAGAGCTTCGGGCAGGGTTAAGCCCTCTCTTTGCCTTTTTTCTGTGAGGATGTATGCAAATCGTTTCCTCCTTTCAGCTTCACGGTCATGACGCAGGTTGACGATTTCAATGCCGTCGATGTTGATTCCGAGCTTGTTGGCACGTTTGGCTATCATTTCTTCATTTCCGAGCAGAATAGGAATGCAAATGCCTTCGTTACGGGCGGTAACTGCTGCTTGCAACATGTTGTCGGTGTTGGCTTCGGCAAATACCACGCGTTTAGGCATAGTCTTTGCCTGTTCGGTGAGGCGTTTCATGAGTTTGTTGTCAAATCCCATGAGACTCTTCAGCTTGCTGTTGTATGCGTCCCAGTCGGTGATTGGCCTTGTAGCTACGCCCGATTCCATTGCTGCACGAGCGACTGCTGGAGAAACAGTCGTGATGAGGCGAGGGTCGAGAGCCTTTGGCAGGATGTATTCTTTGCCAAATTTGAGCCCTGTCATGTTATAGGCAGCATTCACTACCGATGGCACAGGCAGTTTTGCAAGGTCGGCTATGGCCTTGGCTGCGGCATGTTTCATAGCCTCGTTTATGGAGGTTGCGCCACAGTCGAGTGCTCCACGGAATATGTAAGGGAATCCGAGCACGTTGTTTATCTGGTTGGGATAATCCGAGCGTCCTGTTGCAAAAATAATGTCTTCGCGTGCTGAAATGGCCTTTTCATAAGATATTTCAGGGTCGGGGTTGGCAAGCGCGAATACTATCGGATTGGGAGCCATTGATTGTACCATTTCGGTGGTTACAACATCTTTTACTGACAACCCTAAGAATACGTCGGCACCTTTCATTGCGTCGGCAAGAGTGTCGATGTCGCGGTCGGTTACAAATTCTTGTTTTTGAGGGTTGAGGTTAGTGCGCTTTTTGTTAAGCACGCCTTTGCTGTCGCACATTACCACATTCTCTTTCTTTACTCCGAGTGCGATGTAAAGGCGAGTGCAAGACACGGCAGCGGCGCCTGCTCCGTTGACCACAAGCTTTATTTCGTCGATTTTTTTCCCTTGAATTTCGAGCGCGTTAAGCAATCCGGCGGCCGAGATTATTGCTGTTCCATGCTGGTCGTCATGCATTACCGGAATGTTGCATTCTTCTTTCAGCCTTCTTTCAATTTCAAAGCATTCGGGAGCCTTGATGTCTTCCAGATTAATACCGCCAAATGTGGGGGCTATTGCTTTTACTACTTCAATGAATTTCTCGGGGTCTTTCTCGTTTACTTCGATGTCGAAGCAGTCGAGGCCTCCGAAAATTTTAAATAGCAGTGCTTTACCTTCCATTACGGGCTTTCCGGCGAGAGCACCTATATCACCTAATCCAAGTACCGCTGTACCGTTTGAAATTACAGCCACGAGATTTCCCTTGCTCGTGTATTCATAGGCGTCTTGAGGGCGTTCTTTGATTTCCAAACACGGATAAGCAACGCCGGGCGAATAGGCCAATGATAAATCAGATTGTGATGAGTATGGCACCGTGGGGACAACCTCAATTTTTCCCGGTTTCCCGTTTTTGTGGTAATCCAGCGCCATTTCTTTAGTTACTTTAGATGACATATAAATACAACAAAAATAATTATTTGTTAAAAATAAATTCAATCAGGTTAAAGATTGTTGTGAAATACAACGTTTTTGTACCGTATTTGCTACTGCAAAATTAAAAAAATATTCTACTTGCCGAGGTGAACTTTTGTTAAATTATAATAAGTCGCAGGAACGTTGCGATTGCTCAACAGATATGGATTGAAATTCTTGAATGATTGAAAATGAAGTCATGAATGGCAAGATTACAGATGTAAATTGTTAATAAAATTTAATACGGGGGGGGGGTAAATGCTTAATAGAGTAAAAATAGTTATTGCCGTATGGATTTTAAGTGTACATTTGTAAATGTTAAGTCATGTACATAACGTGATATGTTTTTCAATTGTAAATGCTGTGTTTATCTGTGTGCAGCAATTTGCAATCTTTGAAAAATAAATTAGTTGTGCTGCCTTAGGAAATTGAATAATAGTATGAGTAGAAGCTAATCAAGGCACGGGAAATGTGTGTTAATTGGCCAATTTAAGATGATTTGAGACCCTTGTTTAAGGGCGGGTGCTTGTCATGAGTGCATTTCATGATATAAAATATATGTTTTACAGGTTACTTGTATAAAGCTTGTACAAGCAATTTTTATATTGCCGAGATTTTCGTTATCTCACGCTCACGGAGCGCTCCACGAACTTCATCCTAATGGAAAGGCTCAATCAGGGGCGCAAAGCGGTTCCGACGGCCGGGGAGGTTGTCCGCCTGCTTTTCCCTTACCGCAAACAAGTCAAGACCAACACTACCGACAACGGGTGCGAGTTCGCCGCCCATCAAGACATCACGAAAGGATTGACGCCCAAAGGGGGAAACAAAGTCATCGTCTATTTTGCGGATTCATACTCCGCCTGGCAGAAAGGAGCCATCGAAAACGCCAACAAACTTATCCGGAAATACATCCCTAAAAAGACAGATTTCAATGACATTACGGATGCATTCATAAAGAGAGTGCAGCACAAACTAAATCGAAGGCCCAGAGAAAAAATTAACTTTGATACACCTTTGCATTGCTTCTTCAAGAATTTTTCGTAATGTTGCACTTGCTGTTGGACTCTACAGTATTGCAGTCAATTTCACTAAGCATAATGTCCTGTCCATTACGGAATTTCATAAAACTGCTTAATGCGGCGGAGTAAGTTTCGGATGTACGGATTTTGTTTAATTTTCTTAACAGAATTATGATGCTTTGCATGAAATGAAATAAGGATAAGTCATCAGGCTGTTTATTGAATTTTGCAATAATATCATCAACTGTATAGCGTCTGTTCTTTTTGCCAAACAAGTTGATAATGGCTTTTAGCCGCTTGACATCCCACTCGATATAATTTACGATCGTCTGTAGCTGTTTTTTCGTTCATCGCTTATCCAAGCTGGTACTTTGATTGCTGAAGCCTTGCCATTCCATTCACATTCAAACACCTTATAACCTGTTTCGATTTGTCTAATTGTGCGGTTGTGGATTATTTGGTAGTAGATGCGACCTTTCTTGCCAGCAATGGAGGAAGGATGAAATTTTATTTTTACTGATGCCATTCTCTTTAGTTTTTGTTGTTATAATTATTGAGATATGGCTATGTAATGGAGGTTTTGTGGAGAGTTGAGTTATATGAGATATATCTTTTCTGTGGGTGTGAGGGTACTAAAATAGGGCCGTGACATTATGTGAAGCGACTCCATTTTAGTTGCGCGGTCGGTATATTGATTCGTGGGCGATGTATTAGTAACCGGTTTTGAGACGGATGATTCTGATTCCTGTCCAATTGCGATTGCGTCGCAGTGTTTCTTTCAGGTCGTCTTTTTCGATCACTACCTTCTTTTCGGTAGACGAAGCATGCAGCATGTGGAATTTTCCTTTCTCGTCTTGAACGATTATGGCCATGTGGGTGACGTCGAGACCTTCGGTTTTTGAGACGAGAGCAATGATGTCGCCCGTTTTCAGCTTTTCTTTTATCTTCTTGGAATCGACACTTTCTTTCTTGATATATGGGAATCGGTGCAATCGGTATCCGATTTCAAAGCTTTTGAGCTCGGCATAAGTTGCGCTGTCACTCAGGGCGGGATAACTGTCGCGGTGGGAGGTCATGTAGTCGAGTGTTTTTATTTCATATCTTGCATCCGGTAGTTCGGATGTGATTTCTTTGATGTTTCCGCGATGTGTGTTGTCGACAATCCAGTCGCTTATGTAATGCAGGCGGCTTGCATATCCGTCCATGTGGCCGTTTCGATATCTTATTGATTCGAGGTTGTTGGCAAAATCACGCCATGAATACCTGTCGTTCAACGTTGTGCGAGCCAATGCATACAATGTCTCGATGAATACGGTGCAATCGGTTTCGTCAATGTTGATTGTGAGCAATTCTTCATCCCCTTCGAGCGTGTGGGCTACATAAGGAGTTCCGAGGAGTTCATTGGCATAGAATGTGATTAATTCATTGGCATCTTCGATATTGCTGTCAAACCCTTTTTTGAGCAGATTATTAATTTTCATAGTGTCCTCTTGGCAATGGAAGCGCATCCATTGTTGCGATGCCGACTGTAGGGTAAATGTGGAAAGCAATAGAGACAAGATGAATGTCAATGAATATTTGTTCATAGAAAGTAGTTTTTATTTATGTAGTGTTAGTAAAGTATAGTTGTGCCCAAAGTTGTCATGTAATTTTCATTAATAGAAAACATTTGATGGAACTGAATTGGATATGGCACTATGCAAAGGTAACTATTTTTGAATGAAATTTGAATAGGGGGTCGATGCTTTTTGATGGTTTGCATTGTGCGATATTGGCTTGTTGGGGGTGAGTTAGGGAGTGGATATAATGTAACAAAGGCATTGAATATTTTCATATTCAATGCCTTGCCATCGCCATCACGGCGAAAATATGATGTTACTAACAATTATGTGCCCGAGATCGGAGTCGAACCGATACGGATGTTACTCCACTGGTACCTGAAACCAGCGCGTCTGCCATTTCGCCACCCGGGCTGTTTGCCATTTTAAGCGGCACAAAGGTATAGATTAAATATTACATATCAAAATAAAAATTGCAGAAATAGTGTCAAAAAACGTGTTTATAGTATTTGTAATAGTTGCGCAAAGATGCTAATTTTGTCGCTGTAATGAATTATTCTATCACAGCACCTTCACGCATCGAAGCCGAAATAAATCTTCCGGCTTCGAAGAGCATAAGCAACAGGGTATTGATAATAAATGCCTTGAACGGGGGTAAATGTCATATAAACAACATAGCGGAGTGCGACGATACGGCAGCGATGATGTCGGCCCTCGTGTCGGAATCGAGTGACATCAATATAGGGGCTGCCGGTACGGCAATGCGTTTCTTGACGGCATATTTTTCACTTTGCGGCGGTCGAAACGTAGTGCTCGACGGCACCGAACGGATGCGGCATCGTCCCATAAAGACGCTTGTTGACACGTTGAATGCCTGCGGAGCCAATATTGCTTACAAAAACGAAACAGGTTTTCCTCCACTGGAAATACATGGTCGTCGATATGGATGCGATAGCATAAGCATGGCTTCGGGGGTAAGTTCGCAATTTATTTCGGCAATTTTGATGATAATGCCGGTCATAGGTTGCAGCAGATTGCACTTAGAGGGCAAAATTATCTCACGGCCCTATATTGAAATGACGTTGGATGTCATGCTCAGTTTTGGTGTAAAAGCATCGTTTGTGGGCAATGACATAATATTGGAGCCCGGGGTGCAGTATGTGTCTCCTTCGGTATACAATGTGGAAAATGACTGGTCGGCCGCAAGTTATTGGTATGCCATTCAATCGTTGTTGCCAAAATCGAGAATTTCGTTGCGCGGATTGTTTCGCGATAGTATTCAAGGAGATTGCCGAGTGGCAGAATTTTTTCGCGAGCTTGGCGTTGATTCATTGAGTCGTGGCAATTATGTTGATTTGCGCAATATAAAAAGCACTGATGGAGAGCTTGAGTTGGACTTGTCGGGAAATCCTGATTTGGCTCAAACGATAATAGTGGCAGCATGTCTGCTCGACAGGAAATTCCACATCACAGGATTGCAGACTTTGAAAATAAAAGAGACTGACAGGCTCGAAGCATTGCGGACACAGCTTTTTAAGTTGGGCTATGTAGTCAAAGTTGAGAATGACGTTGCGATGATTTGGGATGGTGAAACGACAAAGCCCGAATCAAGACCGGTAATCGACACATTTGACGATCATCGCATGGCAATGGCTTTTGCTCCGGCTGCAGTGAAGTTCCCGGGGTTGGTAATAGCCGATGCCGGAGTTGTCGGTAAGTCATATCCCGACTATTGGAAGCATCTCGTCCAATGCGGATTTATGATTAAGGAGGCAGCATTATGATGGGTGCATTCTGGATTTTGCTTGTAACTGTCATAACCGGGGTGATATTATACATACATCATCGGTTGACCGACAAGGATGTTGAAGAAGAACCCATATCGCAAGAACCAGTAGCCGACCGACTAGAAGGGTGTTGCGGCCAACATGCCGTGTGCGAGAAGGAGTCATTGCTTGACGGCATCGACAGCAAAATAATATATTATGAAGATGAGGAGCTTGACGAGTATAAAGGCATAGGTGCCGATGATTATACCGAAGAACAGGCAGAGCAATTTCGCGACGTGCTTTATACGTTGAGGCCGGAAGAAATAGCCGGCTGGGCGAGATCGATAAAATTACGAGGCATCGAGTTGCCGGCTCCTGTGAAAGATGAATTGATAATGCTTGCAGCCGAAGCCAGGGATATTTTAAACGGGAAGGCATAGATAACATTCATAGTCAAGAATCGCAAAATGCTTGAGATATTTAATTATACATTTTTTCAAAACGCTTTGCTGGGCGTTTTTTTCGTGAGCATAGCGTCGGCTCTTATCGGCACATATATTGTCACACGCAGGCTCGTTTTCATAACCGGTGGCATTACTCATGCGTGCTTCGGCGGATTGGGGCTCGGCTATTTTCTCGGCATTAATCCCATATTGTCGGCAGGAGTGTTTGCCGTAGCGTCATCGTTGGGGGTCGATTGGATGGCTTCTCGGCAGAATATCCGAGAAGACTCGGCGATAGCCGTCATTTGGGCATTCGGCATGGCAATAGGCACGTTGTTCATATTCCTCACGCCGGGCTATGTTCCCGATTTAAACTCGTTCTTGTTTGGCAATATATTGAACATATCACGAGAAGACATAGCAGCATTTGCAATTTTTGTGGTTGTGCTGCTGGTATTTTTTGTCATATTCTATCGGCAGATAGTGGCATGTGCGTTCGATCAGGATTTTGCACGGACCATGCAGCTGCCGGTGACGGCTGTCAATTGCGTGATGTCGGTATTTGTGGCTATATGTGTCGTGTTGACGATAAGGCTTATAGGCATAATGTTGTTGATGTCTTTGTTGACAATGCCACAAATGATTGCCGAGTTATATGCACATAGGCTGAAGCCGATGATGATATTGTCGGTCGTGGCAAGTCTTGTGGGTTCGTTTGCAGGCTTGTTTGGAAGCTATGTGCTCGGAGTTTACGCGATGAGTGTTCCAGCATCGGCTACCATAGTTATTTCATTGATATTGGTATATGCCATTTCGCGGTTCGTCGTTTCATTTTCGGCAAATGGCAGGATTGCAATAAAACATGACAAGAACCGTTAATAAATTGTTGAAATACATATTTTCTTGACTTTGAAGCTGAAAAGTTTTTACATACCCTTGTCGTTGTTTCTTCTGGTGCTGTTCTTTGGGACAGCGTGTAGCACGAAGAAGAATACTGCCATGTCGCGTTTCTGGCAGTCGTTTACCACACGATACAACGTGTATTTCAACGGTTCGGAGCATTACAAGGAGCAATTGCATGAGATGGAGACAAACTATGAGGATGATTACACCAAGAGGTTGTTTATCCATCCGGCTGAAGCATATAACGACCCGAGCAGTCCACAGCCTTCCACAAACTTCGACCGGACAATCGAGAAAATGCAGAAAGCCATTCAGTTGCATTCGATAAAGAAGAAACCTAAAAAGAAACGTGGCAAGTCGCGTGATAAGAAATATAAAGAATGGATGAAACGTGAAGAATATAATCCATTCCTTCACAATGCTTGGCTCATGATGGGACAAGCGCAATACATGAATGGCGATTTCCTTGGCTCGGCATCCACGTTCCATTACATAACAATGCACTTCAGATGGCTGCCTGAGGTGGTGACTGAAGCTAAATTGTGGGAAACGCAATGTTACAGCGCGCTTGGCTGGACTACCGAGGCCGAAAATATAATATCTCGCATAAAGGAAAAAGAGCTTACCAACAATGAGTTGCGAGGACTTTATAATCTCGCCATGGCCAATTTCCAAATCAAAAGCAACCACGACAGTGTAGCAATTCCTTATCTTGCGAAAGCCGTTGACCATTATGGCGGAGGGCAAAAGGTGAGGTTGCGTTTCTTGTTAGGGCAATTGTGTGCCGACGTCGGTTATCGTGCCGATGCGTATAAAGCGTTTGGTTCGGTGAGTGGAGCGAATAACGCTACTTATAGGACTAAGTTTAATGCGAGGATAAAGCAAAGTGAGGTTTTCATTGGTCGAGATATCGAGGATGAAGTGAATTCACTTCGTTCCATGGTCAAATATGATAGAAATAAAGATTACCTCGACCAGATATATTATGCCATAGGTAATCTTTACTTGTCGCGAAATGACACTGTCAATGCAGTCGAAAATTACATACTTGCTGCCGAAAAAAGTACTCGAGGCGGCATAGAAAAAGCCATAAGCCAGCTCACGCTCGGACGCATATATTTTGAGCAAGGCAAGTATTCGGACGCACAACCATGCTATGCCGAGGCTGTGCCACTCATAGGTGAAACTTATCCGGGATATGATTCGTTGAAATTGCGTTCGGACGTGCTTGATGAACTTGCGGTGTATTCGCAGAACGTGGAATTACAAGACTCGTTGCTGAAATTGTCGGCCATGACTCCTGAAGAACAAAAAGCCGTAGCCGAAAAAATAATTGCCGAATTGAAGAAACAGGAAGAAGAGGCGGCCGAGGCTGCGCGCAGGGAAGAATATCTTGCGCAACAAGCGGCGATGGGCAGCCAGCTTGGCAATCAGGACAATGCCCCTTCCAACTTCATGATGAATAATGACGATTCATGGTATTTTTATAATACAGCCACCAAGAATGCCGGGAAGACAGCGTTCCAAAAGGCATGGGGCAGCCGTAAGCTTGAAGATGACTGGCGTCGTCGCAATAAGGCAACTTTCTCGATGGATGAATTTGAAGAGGTGGACTATGATGCGCTTGATGAGGAATTCGCTCAAGGTGATTCGGTACTCAGCGACTCGGCCCGCATGGATCTTGAAGCACAAAAGCGTGCCGAGGACCCACATTTTGTGGAATATTATTTGAAGCAGATACCTAAAACGCCCGAAGAGATACAGACGTGCCATGATATAATTCAGGATGGTTTGTACAACATGGGTGTCATACTGAAAGACAAGCTCGAGGATTTTGGAGCTTCGATAACGGAATTCAACACATTGCTGTCTCGTTATCCCGACAATATCTATCGTCTTGATGCCTATTATAACTTGTATCTCATATATGTGCGCATGGGAAATATGACAATGGCCGAGAATTACAGGTCGCTTATAATTGGCCAGTTCCCTGAGTCGGGATATGGGCAGGCGATGAAAGACCCAAAATATTTGGATAACCTTCGAAACATGGAGCGTGACCAGGAAAAGATGTATGCCGATGCTTACGAGGCATATTTGAACAATAGGAATGAGGAGGTGCATGAGGCTTATGCCGAAATGATGCGTCGCTATCCGTTGTCTAAGATTATGCCTAAATTCATGTTCATTGATGCACTTTCCTACTTGACAGACAAGAATTATGACAAGTTCAAGTCGACGTTGAGGGAATTGCTTGAACGTTATCCGGAAACCGATATAACGCCTACGGCATCGTCAATTATGCGCCAAATAGCGCAAGGTCGCAAATTGGAAGGCGGAAGTACCAATGTGAGAGGCATGTTCTGGTCGATGCGACTGTCGAACGATTCGATCGACTATATGGACACGACACGTCGAGTGACGCCTTTCAAGCTCAATTTCGATGCTCCTCAATATTATGTGCTTGCTTTCCCCCGAGATTCTGTATCGGAGAATCAGTTGCTTTTCGATATAGCCAAGCATAATTTCTCTTCGTTTGAGATTAAGGATTTCGATTTGGAACAACTTTCTTTCGGACGCATGGGTTTGCTGGTGATAAAAGGATTTAGTAACTTTGATGAGGTGACCCAGTACAAGACTGTGCTTGAGGCCGACCAGCAGTTGTCGATTCCTTCAAGCGTAAGGCAAATCATGATAAGTGTAGAGAATTTTGATTTGCTTATAAACGAAGGCCGTTCATGGGAAGAATATTTCCTGTTCCTCGAGCAGGAGAATAACAAGGGAAAAGATGAACTGGCCGGGAACGTCGAAGAGGAAGTCCAAGTTGCAGACGGTGAAGCAGAATCGGTCGAAATTGGACAGCTCGACAATGAAACTACATCCGGTGATAATCCAAGCAGTATGGACGATGGCGCGGAAGGGGTTACCGGAGACAATCAGGAGGAATAATAATGGCAAACGGACTTATATTGTGGGCTGATGACGAAATAGATCTTTTGAAGCCCCACATAATGTTTTTGAAACAAAAGGGATATGACGTGACTACGGTGTCGAACGGGCGTGATGCTCTTGATGCCGTGGCCACTCAGAATTTTGACCTCGTGATTCTTGATGAAAACATGCCTGGCATAAGCGGGCTTGAAACATTGTCGCAGATAAAACTTACGCATCCCGAAGTGCCTGTGGTAATGATAACTAAAAGCGAGGAGGAGAACATAATGAATCAAGCCATAGGCAACAAAATTGCCGATTACTTGATTAAACCTGTGAATCCCAATCAGATATTACTTTCAATAAAGAAAAATCTGCATTCCGAGGAACTTGTTTCCAAAAAGGCTTCGTTTGATTATCAGCAGGAATTCAGGAACATAAGCATGATGATTAACAATGCAGCCACTTTTAATGACTGGTGCGAGGTATATAAATTGATGGTGCATTGGGAGTTGACATTGGCAAGTGCCGAAACCGACATGGATGAGTTGTTGCTGATGCAGAAGGTGGAGGCAAACTCGGCTTTTTGCAAGTTTGTGAAGAAAAACTATGGCCGGTGGATATCTACCGACGACCATCCCCTAATGAGCCATGAAATAATGAAGACAAAGGTGTTCCCATTGCTTGACAAAGGTGAAAAGGTCTTTTTTGTAGTCATTGATAACTTCAGGCTTGACCAATGGCGCATGGTAAAACCCATCATGAGCGAATATTTTACTGTCGACGAGGACGAGTTGTATTGCAGTATATTGCCGACGGCGACTCAATATTCCCGTAACGCCATTTTCTCGGGATTGATGCCAGTGCATATAGCCAAAATGTTTCCCGACTTGTGGGTCGATGAGGATGAAGAAGAGGGCAAGAACTTGAATGAGGCTCCATTGATACAAACTATATTGGATCGTTATCGCAAGCGTTACAAATTTTCGTATAACAAGATAAATGATTCGGCTGCCGGAGAGAAGCTGCTTCAAAATTTTCACAATTTCAGCAATTATGACCTCAATGTAGTTGTCGTCAATTTTGTCGATATGCTTTCACATGCGCGTACCGAGTCGAAAATGATAAGGGAATTGGCTTATTCGGATGCCGCTTACAGGTCGTTAACCGAATCATGGTTCAAGCATTCCACAATTGTTGATTTGTTCAAGCAGATTGCGAACAAAGGGTTCAAGGTTGTGCTTACGACCGATCACGGGACGGTGAGAGTGAACAATCCTATCAAGGTCATAGGCGACAGGGCTACCAATACAAATTTGCGTTATAAGGTAGGCAAAAATTTGAGTTACAATTCAAAGCAGGTGTATGAGATAAAACGACCGTTGGAATATGGCTTGCCGTCGCCTAATGTTTCATCGGCTTACATATTTGCAATGAACCGGGATTTCTTTGCTTATCCCAATAATTATAACTACTATGTGCAGTACTATAACGATACATTCCAGCATGGCGGAATTTCGTTGGAAGAGATGGTGGTGCCAATAGTAACAATGTCGACAAAAAATTAAATTAAATATAAATTATTATGAAAACAGAAGTCATAAACATAGCAACTCTCGATAATATAGAGGAAGCGGCTCGCAGTTTTGCAAGATTAATGGGTGATTATACCGTATTTGCATTTTACGGCGAGATGGGAGCCGGGAAGACTACTTTTATCAATGCTTTGTGCAAGGTTCTCGGAGTGGAGGACGATGTGACCAATTCGCCGTCTTTCTCAATCATCAACGAGTATCGTAGCGACACTACGGCCGAATTGATATATCATTTCGATTGTTATAGGTTGCAGGATGAACGTGAGGCTGAGGACATAGGTGTGGAGGATTATTTCGACTCGGGTGCATTGTGCCTTATAGAGTGGCCCGAACGTATAGAAAATTTGCTGCCCGATGATACAGTGACCGTAAAAATCATGGTTGATGCTGCCACCGATGCAAGAACAATGACTTTGGAATTCCCTAAGGAAGATTAAACGCGAACTATGCCTCGATACATATTATTGCACGAAACAGCTTCAACCAATTCCTATTTGTCGCGGATAGCATCGATGCTGCCGTCGGGTACGGTAATTTACACTAATTCTCAAACATCAGGGCGCGGGCAGCGTGGAAACTCGTGGGAAGCCGAGCCGGGAAAGAATCTCACATTTTCGATGCTTGTAAAGCATCCTGCCGTGGTTCCTTCCAAGCAGTTCTGCATATCGGAAGCTGTGTCGTTGGCAGTTGTTGGATGGTTGTCGCAATATTCCGACGGATTTTCAGTAAAATGGCCTAACGATATATATTATCATGACAAGAAGATATGCGGCATCTTGATAGAACATGTGTTGTGCGGCAATGCCATCGTGCATACGATAGTCGGCGTTGGAATCAATGTCAATCAGGAGCATTTCTTGAGCGATGCGCCCAATCCGGTGTCGCTCATTCATGTCATAGGCCATGAAATACCGCTTGAGCAGGCATTGCATGACGTGTGTGAACGGATAGAAGCCGCCTTGGATTTTTCAAAGGCCGATGACGCAGCTTTTGCAGCGTTGCACGATCGATATGTCAAGTCGTTGTACCGCAATGACGGCCATCTGCATGGATTTGAATTGCCCTCGGGAGAACGTTTCCGTGCGGTGATTGCAGGTGTGGGAGAGAGCGGAATGTTGCGGTTGAGGCATGAAGGAGGCGCAATACATGAATATGCATTCAAGGAGGTTGCGTATCTGGTGAAATAATGACATATGTATTTAAACATGAAAAAACCATAATCTTATGAATTTTAAATATAGGAAGGCAGGAGCTTTTTTTGCGAGCCTTGTCATGGCAGCAGGCATGTCATTTTTGGTTACTGCCGACAGTTGGATTAGAATCAATCAGTTAGGATATCTCCCACAATCGGTCAAGGTTGCCGTAATGATAAGTGAAGAACCCGTAAATATTGAAAGTTTTGAACTTATTGACGCGATGACCGATAAGCCTGTCGCCCTAATAGAGGCCGTACGCAGCACAGGGGCATATGGTACAATGAAGTCTACATACAGGCTTGATTTCTCATCGTTTGACACATGCGGAAGTTATTATATAAAAGCCGGCGATGCTGCGTCGCCGATATTTCCGATAAATACCGACGTTTATAATGGCACGGCTGATTTTGTGTTGAATTACATGCGCCAGCAACGGTGCGGCTACAACCCGTTTCTTGGTGATTCGTGCCATAAGTATGACGCTTATATAGAGTATCATCCTACTAAAAACGGCCAGCATATTGATGTGAGAGGCGGATGGCATGATGCCGGAGATTATTTGCAATATGTCACGACATCGGCAAATGCCATGTATCAAATGATGCTTTCCTATCAAGCGCATCCCGAATCGTTTGGCGATTACTATGATGCTATGGGGAATAAAGTGGCTAATGGGATACCAGATATAGTTGATGAGATAAAATGGGGGCTTGACTGGCTCGACCGAATGAATCCGGCTCCCGGAGAGTTGTATAACCAAATTGCCGACGACAGGGATCATGCTTCATTCCGCTCGCCTGTCGAGGATAAAGTAGATTACGGATATGGCCCCGGGACAGGGCGTCCTGTTTATTTCTGTAGCGGAGAGCCGCAGCAACGTGGAAAGTTCAAGAATGCTACTACCGGTGTGGCAAGCACGGCAGGAAAGTTTGCATCCTGCTTTGCAGTGGGTTCAAAGGTATTGAAGCCGTTTTATCCTGAATTTGCCGACAAATTGGCTTCAAAGGCTGCTTCTGCCTATGAAGCAGGGGTAAGGCAACCCGGAGTTTGCCAAACGGCATCGGTCGTGTCGCCATATATTTATGAAGAATGCAATTGGGTTGACGACATGGAACTTGGCGCCGTGGAAATGTATAAATTGACCGGTGAAGGACGTTATCTAAATGAGGCTGTCGAGTATGGCCGCCAAGAACCTGTCACTCCGTGGATGGGAGCTGACAGTGCCCGTCATTATCAATGGTATCCTTTTATCAATGTTGGTCATTATCAAGTAGCAACTTCAGGAAATGCTAAAGTGAAGGCTGAATTTTCACGAAATATGCTTAGTGGCATTCGTCGCACTTACGACAAGGCTGTGAAGAATCCATATATGTTCGGCATACCGACGATATGGTGTTCAAACAATCTGACGGTAGCAATGGTAACCCAGTGCATGCTTTATCGGGAATTGACGGGTGATTCGACTTATGTCGAGATGGAAGCGGCATTACGCGACTGGCTTTTCGGATGCAATCCGTGGGGGACGAGCATGGTCGTGGAATTACCTTATGGGGGCGATTATCCTGCCCAGCCTCACTCGGCTTATGTGGCAGCTCGCATGGGAAATGCCACTGGCGGACTTGTCGACGGTCCTGTATATTCAAGCATATTCAACAGCTTGCGAGGTGTCCAACTTGACGGGCTCCCTTGGTCGGAGGCCGAAGATTATGCCGGTTTCCAACCCGGCGACATGGTATATCATGATGCGATAGGGGACTATTCTACCAACGAACCTACTATGGATGGTACGGCAAGCATGACTTATTTCTTGTCGGCGTTGCAAGCTGAAGGAATGGTTCAAGCCGGAATCGTTGCCGACAGGAATGTGTATTCATCGGGTGGGATCATTCGAACAGATACTTTAAAAAAGAACATATCATTGGTGTTTACAGCTCACGACAGGCTTGATGGTGCTGATGCTGTAGTTAAAACTCTTGATGAGCATGGAATAAACGCCAATTTCTTTTTTACCGGCGAGGTGTTTGAACACAACGGAGACTTGGTAAAACAACTGCTGGAAAGGGGGGACTACATAAGCAGCCATAGCTATGGCCATTTGCATTATGTGGATTATACCAATCTTGATACAGTCCTTATATCAAAAAATGAATTTGTCGAGGATATCAGGCATGGTTATGATGTCATGGGCAAATACGGTATCACTTATAAATCGGCGAGATATTTCATGCCTCCTTTTGAGGAGTATAATGCTACAGTAGCATCTTGGGCAAAGGAGATGGGGTTGCAAGTTGTAAATTTCACTCCCGGAACAGGTAGCAATGCCGACTACACGACTCCCGAGATGCCTAATTATCGAAGCAGCCGCACGATTTACGATAGAATAATGGAAGAAGAGCATAAGAAAGGATTGAACGGGCATATTCTGTTAATTCATTTGGGTACTGATGCTGCTCGCACCGACAAGTTTTATGATAATTACCTTGGAGAAATGATAGAAGCTCTGCTCGACAAAGGGTATAAATTCACATTATTGCCCGAGTCGGTGGCTCTTGGTAATAAATAATGTCATATAAAGTGGCTTAAAATATGCTATTTTGTGGATATGTCTTTTTAAAAAGCATTACCTTTGCATGAGATAGAACTTGGTTCGGCATAGTCAAACATTAGAACCGTTGCTTTTGTTTGCCTTTGCTTTCACCTTTCTGTCCTTGAAAGAGATAAAGGAATAAACATTTTGTGTTATGGCAAAGATTAGAATTTTGTTTATTGCAATTGTCATGTCATGCGTGGCAGGAGCTTCAGCCCAATCATTTGATTTGGGCAGTTTGCTTGGAGGCATATTGAACAATAGTGGCGAAGGGAACGGTAGCAGTTTCCTTGACGGCGTGCTCCAAAACGAGAATATTGAAGTTAAGGATATTGCAGGGACTTGGACTGTGAGCGGTCCGGCTATCATGTTCAAGAGTGACAATTTGCTGGAACGTGCAGGCGGTGCCGCAGCAGCTACTGCCGTTGAGGAGAAGTTGTACCCGTATTATGAAAAAATCGGCATTGATGGCTTGAAATTGATTATCACCGAAGACGGTAAAGTGACCGTTAAACTGAAGAATGACAAATCATTTGAAGGAACTGTCACTAAAGGAGAGACTGAAGGTGAAATGATATTCAGCTTTAGCAAATTGGCAAAGGACAGCAAATTTGGGAAAATTACCACTTATGTCACTAAAACAACGACAATGTCGGTGATGCTTGATATTTCCAAATTGCAACCGCTGTTGAGTGAAGTGGCTCAGAAAGTAAATATCAGTTCGCTTTCAACAGTAACAAGTTTGCTTGAAAATTACGAAGGAATCTATGGTGGATTGCGATTCACGAAGTAAAGAGATTCCAATATAAATTTGAAATAGCTAAGGCTCGCGCAACATAATGTTTGTGCGAGCCTTTATTTTAAGTTGAGGTTATGATGCAGTGTCACAATTAAGGCGGTGTAATTCTTTATAACGGATGCTGGTGTATATCGATTCTACGCCTTTGTCAAATCCGACAACTACATCATTGAATCCTGTATCTTCATAATCAAAAATCGGCTTTGTAAATTTACAATATTTAGCTGCCATAGTTCCGGCAAGATAATTCGCGTAATATTGTAAATCGGCCAAAGCAACGACATCAAGGCCGTAGCTACGATAATCTTGATGCAGCTCGTTCAAGAACGATTCAGTTTTTTCAACAAAGCCGTTCCCTTCATATCCTGCAGCGACAAGGTTTTCAAGAAGTATCAATATGTTTTTGTAAGTGATGCTGTTGGCAACCGGGAGAGAAGCAAATATGTAATCAACGATGTTAGAAATGTTCCCTTCCAGGTTTAGCAATGTGAAGAACGCGTTTATGGCTTCGTTCCGTATTTCCCTGTCATAGCTGAACAGTGATTTGCATAGCAAGTGCTCAATATCGGCAGGCAACTTATTATTATCTTTGGTTGAGATTTTTATTCGCATAGACAAGCATTGATGGCCTGCCGATTCAAGCCATGTAAACTGTTCGTTAAGTTTTGAAATTTCAACGGCATTGATATTGTCCAAATTCATGGAGTATAGGAAGTTGGACATCGTGTCAATTATTTTGTTTGTAAAGCTTCTTATTCCTACGAAGCCTTCATGTTTGTCATTTCGTTCAAAGACTGTTTTGTTCTTATTAATCATGTCGTAGTTGTGAAGTATGATATGCCTTTTCTGTTCATCGGTAAGGCAGTTCCACTTGCTATACATAATCAACTTGTAGAGATCGTCATTCCATTGGTCTAATGGTACGGAAGATTTGTCATAGATGTATTCCGATTCGCAAAAATTCTTTGCGTCTATACTTGCCAATTGCTTTAGCTGTTTTTTCTCTTCATTATCAGCCTTTATGTAATTGTAGGTGAATAAAGCGTTCTCGTCAGGAGCCTCTACATCGCGCCATTCTTTTATGACCTTTGCGAGCCTGCTTTTATCGTCATCCGACAAACCTTGGCAAGGCCAAATCAAATCCAGACACTTCAATGCTTGTACTTTGTCCTCTATATTCTTGCTTCTAAATCCGTTTACTATGCGATTAACGACATTTTCGTTGACACGATAGTTACAAAAGTTACGATCAGGAACAGGGAAGCCTATGTTATATCCTGTTTCTATTTCTTTGTCGGGAAGAAGCATGTCTAATGCAACATAAAGATTCCGGTTGCTTAAATTGTCATATACATACTTTAAATGCTTTGAAATATGAGGCATGTCGAGATTTAAAATGGATTTTATATAGCGTAGTACCCTGTCTTCGCTGACTTTGGTGCATAATCGTCCTAATGTTATCGGTAAAATATTTAATATTCTGTTTCTTTGGACGTCAATATGTTTTTTATTTAAGTTTTCGAGTTGGCTTATCAGTTCGTCGAACAGTTGATTGGCCAACGTTCGGTCGATGGTCGCCAATTGTTCTCGTCCAAGCACTTTGTCGATTACGGAACTACTTGCCGACATTATCATGGTGTTCCAAGCTAAATTCCATGAGTATCCAAACAGATGCGAAAGTGAGAATTTTAAAAATTTTTCATTTATCTGATACATTGATAGTCCCAAGTGTTCCTTGATTAACAGCCATTTGCAAGGATAGAAAAAATCATTGATAAAGCCACTACGGCCAAAATTCCAACTGTTTGTGTAATATCCCAATCTGAACTGATGTATTCTGTTATATCCATGCGGTGTTTCATCCTCATATGCACTGTGGCTGAGCCTTGATGTGATTTCACCAATGGTTTCACCTGTCGCAAGTTTCAGCATGTCGTCGCTTTCTTGCTTGTCTTTATTAGAACTACTCATGTTCAAGGCCCTTATTATGAAATTGATGCACGAGCGTGCATATGCGTCATCTTTGTTTTGGAACAAAGACTTGCTTATAATCGACAAGCATCCGGTCATCAGCTCAAATGCTTCTTTCGTATTGTCAAGGTAGATCAACAGGTTGGCTTTTCGGATGCAATTTCGGTAATCCCATAAGTCGATATCCCATTTGCTTAATATTTCTTGAGCCGCTTCGAAATCAAGTCTTGACAGGGCATATAGTGTTTGTTCGTAATCGACAGCCATTTTGGCTGTGTCACTCCCATTTTGCAAAGTGGAACATAGTTGTTTAAACTTATCGATGTCGTGTTTATGGCGATTGATTGCGAGTAACGAAATCTGCAAAGACTCAAGCATGGACTTTTCGTCAGGTGTCATGTCGTCGTTGGGGTAGGTGCTTGCAAGTTTCTCTATGGATGCAAAATACCAGTCCAATATTTTCGGAGTGGCCGAAATAGACATTCTCCAGTCAAGTTCGTAAATGAATCTCAACAGACACTTGCTGTCGGTTATCCCTTTTGCGAGCTTGCCGTAATAAAACATTCCGCCGTTCACGTCATCAAATTCGCGTTCATGTTCCTTAGGTAGAATCAACCATCCGGGGTAGGATTGGCGTATTGCCTTCATCTCATTAATTTTTTGCTCGATGTATCCCGGCTCTGTTATTTTGTCGTCCTTGTCGCGCGTGTTAATTGAGCCGTTCCATGTTGAAGGCTTTTGTTTCAAATAGTCGAAGAAAAAGTCATACGCTTCTTTATAGGTGGTAATGCCGTCAATTTCAGTAAGGTTAATGCAGTCAATGCCCATTTTGGCGAGCAATGCCTTTTCGGCGTCATGCAATTTGGCTTCACAGGTTATAAAGTAGGTAGGACATAATCGTTCGCGGCCGATGACGTCGCGTAGCCATCCAATCCAAGCACGGAAATTAGGATCTTCGCCCGAGAAACCTATCAGGCACACGAGGCTTTCCAAGAAGCATTGCCGGGCAATGTTCACCATCTCGGGATGGTCGATGGGATACCTCCGGTAATCCTCTTGCGTCATTATATAAGGGTGGATGCTCGGAAAGCTGCCATGAAGTTTAATGATGCGAGGCGATGCTTTATACAAAAGTGTTTCCTTGTTTGTCACTAAGGTGTAGCTGCTCGCAGTCTGTTGGGCGGCTCTTTCCAGCAGAGTGTCATAATTGGTCGTGAGAATATCTTTCCATGGTAGCTTCACCAATTTTTCATGAAGTTTGCCCGGATTTATGAGATTGTCGGGAAGAGCCGATTCCAGAATGTTGTCAAGCTCGTTGTGGCCAAATTGGGCATCGATCATTGATGCCAGTCTCACCACATCGTTGCCATTTTTACGCTTGTCATCGTCATTGTCGCCGTATAGCTTGTCAAGGAAATCACCTCTTAGCTGATTCCATGTTTTCATTGTCACATTGCCTGGAATGATGGAATTCAGGCTGAATCCGGCACCAACGAATGCCGTTACCCGGTTGATGTTCATGTATTGTCTCACATGTTCCAGCTTAGCCGCAACAGATGATGGTGTTTTCCATTTGTAATCCATATTTAGACGCTGTTTTTTGCACATAAAGTTACGTCAATATTATTAAAATCTTTTATAGTGAATAGTTTATTTACTTTTTTATTAATTGATTCATTGTTTGGAATGTTATTAAATGGTAATTCGAATATGGTTATTATCAACTATGAAAGTTGAGGACTTATGCAACTTGCCATAAAAATAAATTGGTACAGATGTTTTGTCTTGATTTTTTGCGTATATTTGAATAATATAGGATTCGGTTCAGCATAGTCAAACATAAAAACGTTGTTTTTTGTTTGCCTTTGCATCCACCTTTGTTTATATTTGAATAATATAGGATGCGTCTCGGCAATGTAAAATTATGCGTAAGTTCAATTCGTCATTGCACGCAGTTTTTGCTATATGTGGATAAATATTCGTGTGGCCGTTTATGGATATAAAAATACGCCTACCATGTTAAAATTCCATCCGTTGCCTTGAAAATACTAAGAAGATTTTGATATGCGTTTCAAATTATTATTAAGAGTCAATAAAAAGGCATTTGGGAACAAACTGCCTATCAACTATCAATATGAGCAGTCGGCAGCAATATACAAGATTTTGTCTAATGCCGATGAAAAATATGCTTCGTGGTTGCACGACAATGGTTTTGAAATTGGGACAGGAAAGAGATTCAAATTGTTTACTTTTGCTCGATTTAAGGTTGAGAAGAGGCAAATTTTGCCGGAAGAAGAAAGGTTACTGATTTTGTCGGACACGGTAGAATGGCAAATCGGTTTTCTGCCAGAAAAGAGTACGGATAGCTTTATAAAAGGTATTTTTCAAAATCAGATTTTTGAAATTGGCGACAAAAAATCGGCTGTTCAGTTTATTGTGCAAAGTGTGGAGATATTGCCCGAACCCGATTACAAAGGAAAGGTGACTTTTGTTGCAATGTCACCTGTTTGTTTGAAATTTCATCGCATTGATGGTAAGACAGATTATTTGTCGCCTACTGATGTGCGTGCTCCTTTCTTAATGTTCAACGGATTGTTTGACCGTTATCGGTCGTTCTATGGAGAAGATTGTCCGTACTCACTGTCAGAGTGCAAGTTGAAAGTGCTTGGTGTGCCAAAATCAGTTGTTGTTAAATTGAAGGCCGATACAAATGAGGAGACGAGAGTGCGTGGATTCTTGTGCAAAATGGAGGTGCAGGCACCTGTCGAATTGATGCGGTTAATGTATGAAGGAGGAGTTGGGTCGCTGACTTCACAGGGTTTCGGATGTTTGAGGGTGGATTAAAGATGAAAAAGCCATGATAGAATAATACAAGTTTAGAATTTTGAAAAAAGGAAAAACAATGAAAAACAATTACAATATAAATGAAGATGCATTATTTTGCGTAACCGGAGATCCGTTTGTTGATGCTGGAGGGTATGCATTGCGAGAGTTGGCCAGTCAATTCCCAAATAAAGATATTTTGGAATTAATCATGTTGGCTACCGAGATTTATGTCGATAAATGGGAAGCAAAGATCAATCCTTATTTTTTAAATTCAAATATTACACAACCTGCTTTTGACTTTGCAAGAAAGAAAAGTGAAACAAAGGCTTATTTTGAAAGAATGTTGAATGGGAATTTACCTTCTCAAAAAGGCTATTGCAGAATTACAGGCATGTATACAGATTTGTATCCCTCCGGCAGGTACAACACGGTATTGTCCGGTTCTGGAAAGTTTGTGAATTTTCATCATTCATTTGCGCATGGAATGATGTTGTCAAAAGAAGCGTTGATCAGATATCATTTTTTGCCATTAGCCAGTGAACTTGTGTCATCTAAAGTTTCAGTTATAAGCAGTAGCAGTACCATTGTGGCAGAATTGTATGCGCGAAGATGTTGTGCCCGTGTGTTATCGGACATAGGAATGAATCAGTCTCAAGGAATTCTTAAGAGTCGGTCACGTTCTGTAGGGACTGCCATATTTCGTTTTTTGGATGATGTGTATACGAATTACAAGGATGAAGGTAATGGCGACTCTATTACATTGTATCACTTTACAAATTTTGGAGCCTCTCCGGAAGTTGAAATTTATACGTTGCCTTCCAAAGTCTTTTTATTTTATAGAATTTGCAATAACGCGATATATAAAAAAGAATGGAATGATTTTGTTGCTCATTACTATAAATCAGGTGATTATAAAAACATTTCTTTTGATGTCTCTTCGGGATGCTATAAAGTGTCGAACAAATCGGGAAATATAATTATAAGAGAGCCTGAGTATAAATATTGGAGAAATGTCGTATATGACAAACTGTTGTCGGGAGAGTGTATTTTGCGTATGATTTTGCAATACAGCAGGGAGTCGATTTTTAATCTTGAGTTGTTAAGGAATTATTTAATAAACATACATAATATGAAAAAAGAAACGGTAGATAAGATTTATCAAATATCAGACTTTATCACGCAGACGTATGATGAGTCTGAAATGAAGAATATTATTCGTAGTCTTGATGGTATTAAAAATCCTTATTTATTGCGGCGGTTCATTTTGAAAAAAGTAATAGCTAAGAATTATATGCAGGGGAATAATGTGCTTGTTTCTGTAGAGGACTATGTTAACTATCTATTTCCTGATACAAATTCTTGGATGGAAGTTAGAGATGTGCTGTTGATTGCTATATACCAGAGATTGCATGAGAGGCATCTGAACGTAGATGTAGAGGCAGAAACAGAAACAGATGATAATTTCGGAGATGATGTAGAATAAATTTAAATAAGATTTGATATGAATAAAAATTTAAAAGTACAAGGTTATTATTTGATTGACGTAGATGTTGTCGCATTGAATAATGCAGGAAAGAACGTTACATCTAATTTTGACAATGCGGTAGCGACTAAAGTCATTTATAAAAATGGTTTTCAATATCCTTATGTGTCGGGACAGGCAGTCCGTTCTTGGTGGCGCGATTCTCTTCAGAAGAATATGGGATGGACGCTTTCTCCTGTTACTCGTGATGATAAAGTTTCTTACACGCAGGCCAATCCATTGGAATACCCTGATGATGACGTATTTGGATATATGAAGGCAGCTTCCGAAACTATTGAAGACGAGAAAGGGAAAAAGAAGAAAGTCAACATAACTGTTACTCGTGTTTCTCCATTGAAAAATTCTGCTTTGATCTCCATTGGTTCTGTACGTCCTGTAGAGAACTGGTCAAGTATGGCACGCGGAGAAGGGGATTCGGTTCCATATTCCAAGCAGGAGTATAGTGCGATAATGAAAGGTATGTTCAGTTTGGATTTGAATATGGTTGGAACGTTCTCCGATTATAATAAAACAGGATATAAGAATTTGTCGCATAAACTAAAAGAAGAAGCCCTGTCAAAAGAAGGATGTGAGGAAGTGGATGATTGCTATGTGCCAGGTAGTAAATTGATAAGAATGCCGGTTGAGAAACGTGTGTCTCGCACAATAGACACCATAAAAGTTTTGAAAAACATTTCCGGAGGCGCAATGCAGACAAACAATATGGGGGACATTACGCCTAAATTTATTATATTGGCAACAACAAATTCAGGAAATCATCCGTTTTCACATGTCGTTTCCAGTTATGGGGATCGTGATGAGATGGCCCGACTAAACATGGATGCATTGAAAGAAGTGCTGGCAGAGTATAAAGAAGATTTTGTCGGAAAGGTCTTTATTGGGAAAAGAACAGGTTTTTGGGATGATACAGAATCGGAATTGAAGGAACTACAACAGCAATATGCCGATATTGTCGTTTTTGGACCGGTTAATGCAATAATTGATGAATACTGCGAACAGGTTGCCATGCAAATGAGGACAATGATATGAAAGTTTATCGTGTGAAATTAACCTCATGGACTGCCAGCTTTCGTTTCCCTAATATTATTTCGGGGTACCAACCTACTTTGCCAGTTCCTCCAATTAGTACTGTGCTGGGAATCCTAAATGCGTGTGCAGGAACTTATTTGGAATACGGCAAGCTTGATATTGGATACTATTTTGAATATTCAGGTAAGACTATTGATGTTGAGACTATATATCAAGTTGAGTTGGATAGTAATAATATTCCTAAAAATCAAGTGAAATCCAATATTATCAGGAGAGAGATTTTGTCAGGTGCATGTCTTTATATATACATGTTGGAAAAAAGTCTGGCTGATTTGTTCAAAAGACCTTATTATCAATTATTATTGGGGCGTAGTTCTGATTTGGCAACGGTAGAAGAAATAAAAGAATTGGAATTAGAAGAATCCGAAGTTTCATTTTATGTGAAGGGACAGGTGATACCTTTTGGCAAATATCATTTACCCGGGATAATACAAGCATTCCCAAAGTATTTTTCCAATACGATTCCGCGTCAGAATTTGGGAACCAGTCCATATTCTGTTATACCGTTCGATGCGGCCGAGCATCGAGTTGACATGCCTTCATGCAGAGATATTATAAATGGGAAGCCGATAGACATTTATATTCATAGATTGAATTTTGACAAAGATAATGGAGGAAACTAATAATGAAAACAGGAAATTTCAGGTCTTGGCAAAGTCAAAACCTGAAATTTCTTTAGAAGATCATATAGTAGATTGCCTGCATGTGGCAGAACAATTCCCTGTGTGCTTTCCTCAAATGCCTTTAAAGGAGCATAAGGAATTCTGGAAGTTACTGTCTTATAGTGTAATTTTCCATGATACAGGAAAGGCTCATCAAGAATTCCAACGTATTCTCCATGGAATATCTAATGACCATGGTAGATGGTATAATCAACGTCATGAATTGTTTTCGTTATATTTCGTGTACCAGGCTAATTTGCATCCGGATTTGAAAGAAAAGATTGCTTATGTCGTTGGCGGACATCATAAAAGTGCGGAAGAATTGTGCTATTTTGTACAGCACGCATATGATGAAACGATGGATGGTTGTTTATCTTACAGGGAAGAATGCCTGGGAAAGTTATGGAAAAACAAAGTATGGAAAATATTGGGTAAATATGGATTTACGAGTCAAGATACGGAAGTGATAGATATTTGCCATGTCGTTTCGGAATTGTACAAACCATCGCCTAATGTCTTAGATTCTGATTTCTTTGAGAAATTATTGCTTGTAGGCTTTATGAAACATGCCGATCATTTGGCTTCGGCTGGAATTAATAAGTTATATAAATTATCTGACGCAGATTTTTCTTTTTTGTTTGTACATCCTCTTTATGACCATCAGCAGTCGGCATATCGTTCGAGTGGGAATGTGATTCTTTCTTCTCCGACAGGATCTGGCAAAACTGAGACTGCTATTTTGTGGATTAAAAATCAGATGAAAGTTACAGGAGAAGGACGAGTATTCTACATATTGCCTTTTACGGCCTCTATCAATGCCATGTATGAAAGACTGAGTAAATGTTTTGGAGGGAATGGATTATTTGTCGGTATGCGACATGGCAAATTATTGCAATATCTGGAAAATAAAATGTATTCAGGCGATGATTCTTCTGTGTCTGAAGCAAGGGAAGCGTTGCTACATGATTTTAAATCAATGGTGGCTCCAGTTAATGTCGTTACTCCTTTTCAGCTTCTAAAACATTTGTTTGGTTTGAAAGGTTTTGAGAAGGGTATTGCAGAATGGTGCGGAGGATATTTTATTTTTGATGAAATTCATGCATATGACAGTAGGACTTTTGCCCAAATAATTGTTTTTTTGGAATTTATCGTCAACCACATGAATGCGCATGTTTTTATAATGACTGCAACATTACCTTCTTTTATGTTGTCGATTTTGTCAGAGCGACTTAAGCCATTGGAGCATATAGTAGCCGATAAAGCGTTGTACGAAAAGTTCAATAGGCATAAAATATGTTTGGAGGCCGGTAAAATCCAAGATTCGTTATATAAGATTCAAGGTGATTTAGATGCTGGTAAGTCTGTATTAGTTGTGTGCAAAACCGTAGAACAGGCTCAAGAGGTTTATTTGAAATTACGTTCATCAAATAAATTATTAATACACGGGTCTTTTAATGCAGAGGACAGAACTAAAAAAGAATTGAAACTGCAACAGGAGCAAGTAAGCCTGTTGGTTGGCACGCAAGCCATAGAAGTAAGTTTGGACATAGATTATGATACAATCTATACGGAGCCTGCTCCGATTGATGCGTTAATTCAGAGATTTGGGCGTGTGAACAGGAGAATGAAAAAGGGGATTTGTCCATGTCATGTTTTTGAAGAACGGAATGAAAAGGATAAATTCATATATCCCGAGGAGTATGTGAGAAGAACGTTGCTGGTGCTCACCGAGATAGTTGCTGATAGCCAAGGCTTGGTATTTGAGAAAGATATACAGGGAATGGTTGATTTTGTTTATCCTGATTGGAGCGAAAAAGAGGCGAAAGAGTTTGAAATGATATATAATACTTTATCGTATTCAGTTGCACATGCACTTTCGCCATTGGTATACGATTCGAAATCGGAAGAGGACTTTTACAAACAGTTTGCAGGAATCAAGGTTTTACCGGTCTGCTTGAAATCGAGATATCAAGAGTATCTTAGTAAAAAGCAGTTTGTTAAGGCCGACGGTCTGTTAGTTTCAGTAAGCGAGAGCCGTTTGTATAGCTTGATAAAAAATAATTCTGTTGATAGTGATACGTTTTATTATGAAGACGATAAAGAAATTTTGTATGGTAAAGATGTTAAAATAATATTGAGGAAATATGATGAGGACTTGGGCCTTAAGATAAATGAGGCGGATAAATGTGTCGAAACTCAATTTTTATGATAAAAAATATATAAGATGCAAGTAACAGGAACACATTTTAATTACTATCAAATATGTCATCGAAAGTTATGGTTGCATGCCAATGGAATATGTTTTGAGCATACTTCTGACCTTGTTTTTGAAGGCAGATTGATTCATGAGGATTCATATCCGCAACGTTCAACAAATCATGAAGAGGTTGAATTGAATGGAATCAAAGTTGATTATTATGACGCAAAGCGGAAGGTAATTCACGAAATCAAAAAATCGAATAAAGTAGAGGCTGCGCATGAATGGCAATTGAAATATTACATTTATGTATTTGAGCAGAATGGCATGGAAGGTGTAACCGGTATACTGGAGTATCCGGCACTGCGGAAAACCACTGAAGTCACGTTGAGTGATGCTGATCGTGAGCGTATATCCGGCATGATAACTGAGATACAAAGTATCATATCGGACGATAATTGCCCACCGTTGCTGAATAGGGGTATTTGCAAGAATTGTAGTTATTTTGAATTTTGTTATACTGGTGAGGATTGAGCTATGAAAAAGACATTTTATTTGTTTAATCCGGGTATCCTGGAGAGGAAGGACAATACATTGAAGTTTACTCCTTGTGCCGACGATAGTGGCATGCAGGCAGAAAATGCGCAACCACGTTATTTGCCGGTCGAGGACATTAGTGAGTTTTATGTTTTTGGTTCCTTAAAAGCGAACAGTGCCTTGTTTAATTTTTTAGGACAAAAGGACATAGCGGTGCATTTTTTTGATTATTATGAGAATTATACTGGTTCGTTCATGCCTCGCGATAGCTTGCTTTCGGGGAGGATGTTGCTGGCTCAGACTTCTAACTATCAGAATCAGAAAAAGCGCATGGTAATTGCACGAAAGTTTATAGATGGTGCTGCTTATAACATGCTCAAGAATTTGCAATATTACAATCGTAGGGGAAAAGATGTTGAAAATTTGATAAACGTGATGAGTGGATTGGCCACGCAAATATACGACACCAAGACAATCGAAGAGTTGATGGGTCTGGAAGGACAGCTCAGGCAATATTATTATAATGCTTTTAATATGATAATCAATGACTTTGATATGGGTATTCGAACAAAACAACCTCCACAGAATGAGGTCAACGCACTGATATCATTTGGCAACATGATGTGTTACACGATTTGTCTTAGGGCTATTCACCAGACTCAACTTAATCCTACTATAAGTTATTTGCATATGCCTGGCGAAAGGCGTTACTCGCTTGCGTTGGATATTGCTGAGATATTCAAGCCTATAATTGTTGATAGGGTAATATTCAAAGTGCTGAATCGTAAAGAAATTCAAGAGAAACATTTTGATAAAAAATTAAATAAATGTTTGCTTAATCCCGCTGGAAAGAAGATATTTGTGAAAGCAATAGAAGATCGTCTGAATGAGACTATAAAGCACCGTTCTTTACGAAGGTCTGTAAGTTATCGGCATTTGGTGAAATTGGAGTGTTACAAATTGGCTAAACATTTGTTGGCAATAGAAGAATATCACCCTTTTAAGATGTATTGGTAATGTATGTGATTCTGGTTTATGATTTTGGAGAAAAACGTGTCGGCAAGATGCTGAAGCTGTGCCGCAAATATTTAAATTGGATTCAAAATTCAGTGTTTGAAGGCGAGATTTCTGAGGTTAGGTTGAAGTGGCTGTTGGTGGAATGTGAAAAATTTATGAAGAAAGATGAGGACTGCCTTATTATTTTCAAAGGGCTGTCGCAAATGTCGATGGACAAGCAGATAATAGGTAAAGAGCGTTCGTCAACAGATAATTTTCTATGACATTCTTGTTTGTCGACCATAGTATATTTATACTATGATAAGATATATTATATGTTATAAGTTCTTTGACATCCTGAAAATAAGATAGTTGGATTTTGTCAGTGATAAGGAGTTTTTTTATTATCTCGGGTCGACATGTCTTGAGTAGCTTTTTTGGTATCTTTGCGTTATATAAAATGCTGGTATCCAAGATGGCTCCATATTTAAGCCGAAGACTTTTAATTGTACTAATAAGGAATTGAAACCTCCGGGACCCCCGAATATATCTGCAATTGCAGCCCTTTTAATTGTACTAATAAGGAATTGAAACAAACATTACCGCGCACATTGGCATATCTTATTATATCTTTTAATTGTACTAATAAGGAATTGAAACTCTAATAAACTTGTAACGGTACGGTCACTGAACGCTTTTAATTGTACTAATAAGGAATTGAAACAAGAACATCAAGACAGACTATTACGCAATCCGTAAGACTTTTAATTGTACTAATAAGGAATTGAAACACGGAACATGTTGAACTGTTCACTAACTACATTACTTTTAATTGTACTAATAAGGAATTGAAACTGTATAAAGACGATTCTTCTTTCTTCAAAGTCTTTGCTTTTAATTGTACTAATAAGGAATTGAAACTTAGCAAAATCTCCAGCAGGACACCAAGATTCATTCTTTTAATTGTACTAATAAGGAATTGAAACCGCTTAGAAAGTTCATACAAAAAATCACAAGCAACTTTTAATTGTACTAATAAGGAATTGAAACCTCTTTCCACTTTGGCTTTGCGGATTACCCGAAAACTTTTAATTGTACTAATAAGGAAT
This sequence comes from uncultured Prevotellaceae bacterium, assembly GCA_905207705.1. GTDB lineage: Bacteria > Bacteroidota > Bacteroidia > Bacteroidales > Muribaculaceae > Avimuribaculum. The sequence goes on along the minus strand of CAJLMA010000001.1, from coordinate 356,158 downwards.
TGAAACTTACTAATATGGAAGATAACCCTGTACAGGCTAAGCTTTTAATTGTACTAATAAGGAATTGAAACTGGAATAATTGATGTGCAAGATTCTTTGAATACATCTTTTAATTGTACTAATAAGGAATTGAAACCCAGACTTATTAGCTACAATGTCAGAGAATTCTTCCTTTTAATTGTACTAATAAGGAATTGAAACTCAGTTCCTTTACGATTTTGATGTCCGTCCCTTGTTCTTTTAATTGTACTAATAAGGAATTGAAACCCACTTCTCTTTCTCTGCTTCTGTCTTAGTATTGTTCTTTTAATTGTACTAATAAGGAATTGAAACACGAAAACACGGTTTACATCATAAAAGGCTCTTGACTTTTAATTGTACTAATAAGGAATTGAAACCACGGAACATCTACCATTCGGCCTAAGTAGCGATTCTTTTAATTGTACTAATAAGGAATTGGAATACGGTAACATGACGCATTTCTCGTTGTAGGCTTAATTGCATTAGGAATTTGGAGTAACCGGGATAGTATGGAGATAAAAAAACTGCAAGGCTGTGGAGGCCTTGCAGTGAGTATGATATTAAAATTAAAAGTTAGAAGCTATCTTTTTATCTTACGCGGAGAGAATGTCCTGCTCGTATTGTGCTGTTGCGCGAAATGCCATTCAGTGAACATAGACGGCTTACTGTTGTTCCGAAACGCGATGCAATTTTGCTTAAAGTGTCGCCTCGGCGAATTTTATAATATTTCTTTGCCGATGCAGTGTAGCTTGATGGAGCATAATTACGTCCATATTTGTAAGTGCGTTTGTTGAACGTAAACGTATCGGTGTGTGTGGTCATGTTTTTGAAATCGAATATGGCATTTGGGTTTATTGCATATCCCATGAATCGTGTCTCGAAATGAAGGTGTGGTCCTGTGCTTCGTCCGGTGTTGCCGCTTAAAGCTATCGGGTCGCCGGCTTTTACATAATCGTTGGGTTTTACCAAGAATCGTGACAAGTGGCCATACACGGTTTCAAGCCCGTTTTCGTGACGAACGATGACATAGTAGCCGTAGCCTCTGCGTTCATACTTTGTTAACCTTACTTTCCCGTCAAAGGCAGCGCGGACGGTATCGCCAACGGCGGCACGCAGATCCACTCCTTTATGGGCTCGGCCAAATCGGCGGCGGTATCCGTAATTGGAAGTTACTACATTGGCTTTGGGGCATGGCATGCAAAAGTCGCTGACGTCGATGTCTTGCTTGTCGGGGACTTGAATGCCGCTCCCCGAATAGGCATCAACGAGACCGCAAGTCCATCCGATAGTGTAAATATCGGATTCCGGTTCCAATTCTTCATAAAGCTGGCTTGCGAAGTCTTGTATTTCATCGACCTTTATTTGGTCTTGTATAAGAGATTGCGATGCCAATAAGTCTTCGTGCGCTTTCGAGTAGTTTGTGACGGATTGCAGGTTTTGGGCTGATGCGGTCGACAGGGAAGACAATGCTGCAAAGGCTATGCCCAAGAATCCAAATGCATATTTAAATTTCATTATTTGATTTTGCGCTTAAAACGGTTTACGCTTCATCCGAAGCATAGAGATAATTAAAACATGTTGGCCTGTATTCGAAAATTTCTTCAGGCTTGAAGAAGCGTGCGAGTTCGATTTGTGCGTTTTCGACAGAATCGGAGGCGTGCACGATGTTTTCCTGTCCGCTCATGCTGTAATCGCCACGGATTGTGCCCGGAGCAGCCTTACGACCATTTGTAACGCCGGTCATTGCTCTTACAACTTGGACTGCATCGATACCTTTCACACACATAACAACCACAGGTGTCGCCATCATGGAAGCTTTTATTCGTGGGAAAAATGGCCTGTCCTTCAAGTGGGCATAATGTTCATCGAGTATCTCATCGTTAAGTTGTATCATTTTCATACCTGCTATTATCAAGCCCTTTTTCTCAAATCGGGAGATTATTTCACCCGCGATTGCTCGTCCTATTGCCGACGGCTTTAAAATCACTAATGTAGCTTCCACTTTGTTTAGTTGTTAAAGGTGTTTATGTTTATCGTTTTGTCTTAGAATTGTTAACAGGAATCTGTTTTTTCTTCTTGCAATTCAAAAATAGCAAGTTTTTGTGTATTGTCGTAATTTTTCTCGCATTAAAAAAACTTAAAACATATATGGTAGTACAATGTGGAGGAAGTTAAGTTTCTTGTATATAGGATGTTGTGACGGTTATATGTTTTACAACATATAATTGAGATGTGCTGGTAGTCAATGATTTTATTTCACGTTTTAAATGTTAATTTTTTTGATTTTAACAAGACAAGATGCTTATTTCAACTTATAAGGCTCCAGTCTTTATTCCGTTGGTATAAAAATTGTATTTGCTTTGCGAGCTTTAAATTGCCGGGTGATGCGAGAGAGGGGTCGGACGTTATGATGGATGATGCGTCATTGCGGGCCATCTGTATTATTTGGCCGTCATGGGCAAGGTCGGTTATTTTCAAGTTGATTGTGATTCCGCTTTGTTGAGTTCCTTCCATGTCGCCCGGGCCACGCAGTTTCATGTCTTCTTCAGCTATTACAAATCCGTCGGTCGTTTTTACCATTACTTCGAGACGATGGCGTGTGGCTCCTGCGATCTTGACGTTTGACATGAGGATGCAGTAAGAGCGTTCGGCTCCTCGACCCACACGACCGCGTAATTGATGCAGCTGCGACAAGCCGAATCGTTCGGCGTTTTCAATGAGCATGACCGAGGCATTAGGTACATTTACGCCAACCTCGATTACAGTCGTTGCAACCATAATGCCGGCTTTGCCCGATGCGAAAAGGTTCATTTGATAATCTTTCTCGGCGGGTTTCATTTTACCATGCACGAAGCATACTCGGTGGTCGGGAAAAGTTTCGCGTATTATCTCGTATCCTTCTTCAAGATTTCGCAAGTCGAGTTTTTCGCTTTCCTGAATGAGCGGATATACGATATAGGCTTGCCTTCCGGCTTTCAGTTGTGTGCCTATGAATTTGTAGACTTCTTGGCGGTGGTTGTCATATCTCAATAATGTCGTAATGGGTTTGCGTCCGGGTGGAAGTTCATCTATTACTGACACATCGAGGTCGCCATATACTGTCATGGCGAGTGTGCGCGGAATCGGCGTGGCTGTCATTACAAGAACATGTGGCGGCGTGGAGTTCTTGCTCCACAGCTTCGCGCGTTGTGCGACTCCGAATCGGTGCTGTTCGTCGATTACCACCATGCCGAGGTTTGCAAAATTCACGGAGTCTTCGATCACGGCATGGGTGCCTATGAGGATATGTATATTTCCCGATAGCAGTCCTGCATGTATTATTTCGCGTTCTTTCTTTCTTGTTGAACCCGTTAGCAAGGCGACATTTACACCGACTTGCGATGCAAGAGAGTTTATCGTCTCAAAGTGTTGTGTGGCAAGAATCTCGGTAGGAGCCATTATGCAGGCTTGATAACCATTGTCCACGGCCAGCAGCATTGTCATTAGCGCCACGAGGGTTTTGCCGCTTCCTACGTCGCCTTGCAGCAGGCGGTTCATCTGCTTGCCACTGCCCATGTCGGCTCTTATTTCTTTGATGACTCTTTTCTGCGCGTTTGTGAGTGGGAATGGAAGAACGTTTTTATAGAAATTGTTGAAATATGCACCAACTTTGGAAAATCTGAATCCGTTTAACTTGAGATTCCGCAACCGGGCATTCTTCAGCATGTTGAGTTGCAAGAAAAAAAGTTCTTCATACTTGAGCCTGAATCGTGCATCTTGCATTGCCTTTACCGATACGGGCGTGTGGATATTGAACAGCGCATCTTTCAGTCCCATAAGCCGGTGTCTTGCGATAAGTTCTGCCGGCAATGTCTCGTCGATGTTCTTTATGGCCTGTTGCAAGTTTTCTTGTAGCTGTTGCATGGTGCGCGAAGTAAACGCACGGTTGCGCATCTTTTCGGTTATGTTGTATATGCCTTTAAGGCCTTGGGATTCCATTCCCGGCTTGTAGATATCTATCTCGGGATGGGTAATGCTGTATCGGGAATTATACAACGACGGCTTTCCGAACAAAACATATTCCACTCCCGTGTGGTAGGTTTCTTCTATGTGTTTCACCTTGTTGAACCACACAACGTCTATTGTTCCTGTGCCATCGGTGAAAAGGGCATTCAATCGGCGTTTGGCTCCTTCTCCATGCGTGGCAAATGCCACAAACACCCCTTTCAGCTGTATATATGGCATCTCTCCGTTTATTTCACTGATTTTATGTATTTTGCTCTTGTCGACGTAACGGAATGGATAGTAGTGTAGCAAGTCGTAGTAAGAACGGATTCCGAGTTCGCTTGCGAGCAACTCGGCTCGTTTGGGACCTACGCCATGCAAATATTTTATGTCAAGTTTTGTCAGGTTATCCATTGGCAAGGATTTTTTCGGCAATGACAATGTCGTCGGGATTTGTGATCTTGATGTTGCGTGAATCTCCATCGACAATATGTATTTTATGACCCGAGTGTTCATATACCGAAGCATCGTCGGTATATGATTCGGAGAATGGGACATCGTAGGCTTTTTTAAGAAGCCTGGCATTAAAAGCCTGCGGAGTTTGCACAGCAACGAGCAGACTGCGGTCGACAGCATGCGAAAACCCGTCGTTGTCGAGCATCCTTATTGAATCGGTGACGTGGATTGCCGGTATGGCACTGCCGCTTGCTGCTGCTTTTTCTAATACTGCGTTTATTACTTTGTCGCTCACGAGCGGCCTCACTCCGTCGTGTACGGCAATTATGTCCCCATCATTGACATGGATGCTGTTGATGGCATTCTTTACCGATTCAAACCGGCTGTTGCCTCCTGCGACGATGTTGACTGGTATCGAAAACGAGTATTGGCCGCACAAGTCGTGCCAGTATCCCATTTGCGACTGTGGCAAGGCAAGTGTAATAGTTGATGCGTGGCGTGCAAACCGTTGGATAGTGTGCATCAATACTGGCAAACCGGCCAATGGCAAAAATTGTTTTGGAACTTGTGAGCCGAAACGCTTTCCCGAGCCTCCGGCAACTATTATGACATGTTTCATCATGAGTCAGCTTGTTGGTGTGCGTGTCGTCTATGCGACAAAATCGTTTCTAATGCAAATTAAACAAAATCCTGCATCATGTGAAAGATTGGACTTGAAACTTTTTTAGGTATATAAAAATAAAAAGGAACTTTTTACAAAGTTCCTTTCTAGGTCTTCAATAGGTATAATTTTTTAAGGTAAAAAAGATTGTTTTAGGTTTATGTTGCAAATATACATCCTTAATTTTAATCAGAGCTAATAAAAAACATGTTTTATAATATGTTTTTCAAGTCACAAATTGTAATTCACAAGAATCGTTTACTATAAAATGTTGATTATTATCCTTTTATATAAATTTATCCAATTTCTATTGCAAGGGTTAAATTTTGCAAAAATTGAAATATCTTGTAAAATATACTTGTCAAGTGCTTCTTTTTAATCAAAATTGCATCGGAAATTAGTCGTGACTGGCTTTTGCCGGCCTTTGCCACTTTGCAAATGTAGCAATAACCTCGAAACTTGTCGAGGCGTTAATGTGAAAGAATGTTATCTTAATTATTGTTGTCGATATAATATCCGAGTTGCAAATCCCGACCATCAAATGATGCATAAGAGAATTTTGAAATCCATTCACCCAATATAATCAATCGTGCCGTGTCGGATATTGCCGTGTCTTCCACATTATGGAAATGTCCGAATATGTAATAGTTTATGTCATGGTGCACTGCTGAATGGGCTGTGACAAACTTGTGAAGATTGTCGTAATCGCTTCCTGTGCCGTCGGGCATGGTGTGAGATTGCCGGCTGTGGCTTGACCAGCCGTGGGCGAATGGGATTGTCCACCGTGGATGTATGGATGCATAGAGACTCTGGCAGAATTTATTTCTGAACAGTGAGCGCAAGAACCTGAAAGATGCCCGGTGTTTTCCCACTCCGTCGCCATGAGCAAGGAAGAATCTTTTTCCCAATATGTCGCGAATTACATATCCATCGATGATTTCCACTCCGAGTTCATTCGGGAGGTAGTCAAAAATCCAAATGTCATGATTGCCTATAAACCAATGAATTTTGATGCCGGCATCGGACAGCTCGGCGAGTTTCCCGAAAAATCGTACAAAGCCTCTTGGTACAACATACTTGTATTCATACCAGTAATCAAGGATGTCGCCCATCAAGTATAGTTCGGCCATGTCATCTTTTACCGAGTCAAGCCAGCGTGTCAGGCGACGTTCGGCATCGTGTTGATTTTTGATGTATTTTGCACCGAGATGCAGGTCGGATATGAAATATACTTTTTTACCGGTCACTTCAAGAGTTTTTTATGTTTTGCATTAGAGAAAGCCGAGCTCGAGTTTGGCCTCTTCTGTCATCATGTCTTGATTCCATTCAGGTTCGAATACCAGTTGCACGTCGACATTCTTAACACCGTCGATGCTTTCAAGCTTCATTCTAATATCTTCCATGAGGAAGTCGGAAGCAGGGCATGACGGAGCCGTCAGTGTCATGTCGATTTTCACGTTGCCGTCATCGTCCACGTCTATGGCATATATAAGCCCGAGACTGTATATGTCGACAGGAATTTCAGGATCGTAAACAGTCTTCAGCATCCTGACGATTTTTTCTTCTATTTCTAATTTCTTGTTCTCGTCCATGATTGTGCAAAGGTAGCGCAAAGCAGTTAAATACAGAAGTGCGGAAATAAAAATAATTTAGGTTTATTTGGGGGAGCAGGTCAGATAAAGCGTGTTTTTTCTGGAAAGGAATTGAAAAATGCGCTTATTGATTTGCCGCGTGCAAACTTTTGTTTACATTTGTATAATTAGAAACATAATGATAAATATTGTTTTGATATGAAATCTATTAGAAACATTATCACGATTGCCATGGTAGCCTTAGTCGCCATCGTCGCTTCGGCTCCTGCGTCAGGCCAGCTTAAATTCGGTATAAAAGCCGGAGCTGCCATTAATGATTTGAAATTTGACAGTGATATCCTTAGCAAGGATAACCGTGCCGGCTTCACAGGCGGCTTGATGCTTGAATTTACGGTGCCATTGATAGGCGTGGGGTTGGATGCGTCGGCGATGTATGTCCATCGTACGGCTGAATTCCAACCAGATGCCAATTCCGACATGGAATCTTCGGGTAGGGATTACATAGATATTCCTATTAATTTGAAATACAAATTGTCGATACCGGTGGTGGAAAAAGTAATCAAGCCGTTTGTTACCACAGGACCAAGTTTCGCATTCCTCGTAAGTAAAAAGGATGTCAGCGAGTTTTTCAAAAATAAGACTTGTGACATTGCGTGGAATTTTGGATTCGGGTTGGAATTCCTTTCGCATGTCCAAATTGCGGCCAGTTATGGTATAGGATTGACAAATACTCTTGAATTTGTGGGTATTGCCGGCAACCGTGCTACGATTGAAGGTAAAAACCGTTACTGGACAGTGACGGCCGCTTATTTATTCTGAAAAAAATCAAAATAGTTCTTTATCTATTGACGTGTATAACGGCATTTTCGGGTATTACTATGGCGGTAATACTTGAAAATGCCGATTTTTTTTGCCGGAGACAATAAAATATGGTAGCTTTGCACGAAATTAGCAACGATATACAATGAATAAATTAAGATTACTGTTGGTGTCATGTGCCATGCTTTTGGGGGCGATGGTGTCTCAAGCTGAAGTGAGATGGGGCGTGACAGCCGTCGGCAACATATCAACATTGAATTTTAATCAGCAACTTTTTACTGTGGATCAAGAATTTGGATATGGAGCCGGATTAACTGGTGAAATTATTATACCGGGCATAGGGTTTGCTGTGGATGCTTCGATATTGTACTCGCAAGTAGGTGCAACCTTGCACTTGGGTGAATGCACTGTGTGGTCATCCGACGGGTACGGAAACGAAAGGTTGAATATACATAACATAGAGATTCCTCTTAATTTAAAGTTCAAATACACTAATTTGAACGGTGTGGAAAACACTATAGCTCCGCTTGTGTATGTCGGTCCGACATTCGCTATTCATGTAGCCGACAATGGAGTCGGAGCTATGGACTATTCTGGAGGGTCTTTTGGCTTGCATGTGGGAGCCGGATGCGAATTGATACGCCGGTTACAGGTTTCTGCAAGTTATACTTGGGGAATAACAAGTACGTTGGAGACTGTGAAACTCGACGATTTCAGTGCCAAGAATAATTATTGGAGAATTTCGGTGTCTTATATGTTTTAGTCAACAAATCTTACCATAATGATAAAGCCGCATTTGCCATTTTGACAAGTGCGGCTATTTTTATATGAATATATTGGACGAGGAGATACAGTCACACCGGGTCTACGTCATAGTATAAAATGACTGTTTTCATGCGACTATCGACCTTGAGCATGTTTTCATATACGATTCTCAAAATCTTTTTTACTTTCGACATAGATGCTTCATTTTCCATTTTCAATACAATCTGCCTTATATATAGGTTTTGTACTCGTCTGATGGCCGGAGCCTCAGGGCCGAGAATTCGGTTCTTGAACACTTGCCGCAACATATTGCTGAAGCGGACTGCCATCTCGTTTACTACGGCATCATCGCGGTGCTTGAGATAGATGTTGATAATCTTTGAGAATGGCGGATACTTGAAGCGTTCGCGTTCGGTTATCTCTTGATCGTAAAATCCTTTGTAATCGTGTGAGGCGACGAAGCGAATCACCGGGTTGTCGGGGTCGTGGGTTTGTATCAACACTTTGCCTCGAGGGCCTTTTCGTCCGGCACGTCCGGCAACCTGTTCAAGCATGTTGAACGCACGTTCGTGAGCGAGGAAATCTGGAAAATTTATCATGGTGTCGGCATTGAGGATTCCGACGGTACTCACCCCTTCGAAATCGAGACCTTTGCTCACCATCTGCGTGCCTACGAGTATGTCGGACTTTCGTGACGAGAAATCTTCGATTATGCGCTCATGGCTGTTTTTGTTGCGTGTTGTGTCGAGGTCCATCCGTGCTATGCGGTATTCGGGAAACAGCTCGTTGATGTTGTCTTCGATTCGTTCGGTGCCGTATCCTATTATCTCCAATGCAGGTTGTTTGCATGCCGGGCATATGTCGGGCAGCGGACTTGTGAAGCCGCAATAGTGGCACGACATGTTGTTGACATGCTTGTGGTAGGTGAGCGAGACATCGCAATTTTCGCATTTTGGAACCCATCCACATTGCTTGCATGTCACCATTGGGGCATATCCTCTGCGGTTTTGGAATAAAATCACCTGTTCTTTTTTTTCGAGCGACTGCTTGCAAGCGTTAATCATAGTTGTCGAGAACAGGCCGTTCAGTTCATGTTTTCGACGCGAGGCCTTCATGTCTATTATTTCGACTTCGGGCATTTCTATGGCATCATAACGAGTTGGGAGAGAAACAAGTCCGAATTTGCCTGTCAAAGCCTTGTAGAATGTTTCCACTGCAGGTGTGGCAGAGCCGAGAAGCGATTTAGCCCCGTGCATCATTGCCAGCATCATTGCGGCGTTTCGTCCATTATAGCGAGGAGCAGGATCTTGTTGCTTGTAGCTCGTGTCATGCTCTTCGTCGATTATTACGAGTCCGAGATTGGAATATGGAAGAAAGACCGATGACCTGACGCCTACTACTACGCACGGCTCGTTGCTGTTAAGGAGTTTTTTCCAAATGTCGACTCGCTCGTTATCCGAAAATTTGGAGTGATAAATGAGAAGGCGGTCTCCGAACACCTTGTGCAGGCGCTGCGTGAGTTGTGTGGTGAGCGCTATTTCAGGGACGAGATAAAGTACTTGTTTCTTCAGAGCTAATACTCGGTCTATGAGGTGCATGTAAACCGATGTCTTGCCGCTTGAAGTAACGCCGTGCAACAAAACCGACGATTTTGTTCGGAATAGTTCCTGTATTTCGTTCAAGGCCTTTTGTTGCTCTTTGGACAGGATGGGCAGATCGGCCTTTGTGTCGGCTGACAGGGTGAAGCGGTTTATTTCTTTTTTGTATATCTTGAATATGTTTTTGTCTATTGCGCTTTTTAGAACATATTGAGAAACTCCTGCGCGTTCAAGCAACGATTGTTTGGAGACTTCGGCCACTTTCTTTTTCTTCTGCAACCAATGCGACAGGTCGAGATATGCCAGCAGGAGCTGTTCTTGCTTGCCGGAACGCTTGACCAAGTCAAAAAGTTTGTGTATCCCGTCGTCATCACCTTGTTCAATTGTCAAGGCGATGAATGATTCGGTTTTAGGCTTGTAATTGTCGACTACTTTTTCTGAAATGAATATCGCATCTTTCTCAAGCATTTTGCTTACTACCGATTCTACATTTTTGAATCCTGTGGAGCGGCTTATCTCCCCGAGTTGCACGCGGTTTCGACTGCTTGCAAGATCATAGATTATGCGTTCCCTGTCTTTCAGTTCGCCCGAGAAGGCTTCTTCATAATCGGGATTGACGCTTATGAATGTTTCGCTTTCGATTTTCAATCCCGATGGAACGGCAGCTTTGTACACATCACCTATGGAACACAAGTAGTATTCTGATATCCATTCCCAAAATTTCAGTTGCGGATGTCGCAGCAATGGCTTTTCGTCGAGGACCGATAATATTTCTTTGACTTCATATCCTTCGGGCTTGTCGTTATGCAGCATTGTTACGATTGCCGTGTAGAATTTTTTTCTTCCAAATTGAACAAGTACGCGACTGCCTATTTTTAATGAGTTTTCCAGCGTGGGGGGTATGGAATATGTGAATGTCCCATACAAAGGCAGTGGCAATATTGTTTCGGCATAATGTGGCATCCTTTATAATTTCTTTTGTTGTATCACAAATTTAAGGAAATATGCCGAAATAATGAAGTTATTTGACAAGGTAGTCTTGCTAAATGCGGAGATTGTCAGCAGTGTGCTTATATCCACAGTTATAGTATAATCGGTGGTCAGTGTGGGAGTGGTTTCAGAGAGAAGGTCCTGCCATAAGTGTCAGTCTTGTTTGTTGTATTTGTTGCGATGCTCAATTATTGACTTCATGTTTTTTTGAGCCCATTCGGTCAATTGCATGATTATAGGGACAAGGCTTTTGCCAGTGTCGGTTAGTTCATATTCCACTCTGATAGGTACCTCGGGATATACGGTACGCTTGAGCAGCCCGTCGGCTTCAAGGGTGTGCAAAGTATTTGACAGGACTTTGGTTGAAATGTCGGGAATGAATTTGCATAGTTGGTTAAAGCGAGTGCTGCCATTTTCATTAAGTATGAAAATTATGAGCAAGGCCCACTTGTTGCCGAATCGCGCGACGACGTTGCGAATGGGGCAAATTTCTATAATTGAATATTTTTCTTCTTTTTTTGTCATGCCAATATGCTGTTTTTCAATAAAAGTGAGTTGAAGGTAACTTGCTTGTGTTTTTGTAACTTCTTGTAAACAAATATAATAAATATTATTTTTGCACTGTATAAAATAAAGTAGCAGTGCTATACAAAGTTAATAAATAATTTGGCACTGGAAAGAGAAAAACAAGGAGGTAAATTATGAAACAGATTGAAAAGATTGCAGAAGCTGTAAATTTTTCGGCTATCAACGTAGGTAAATTGAGCGAGTTGAGTGATTATGTATTGGAACTGGGACCTGAAGTCAAAATTCCGGGAAAGGTATTTGGCGGTGCTGCATTGAAAGCAACGGGAGGAGAATTTTCCTTCCAGTTGTTCCAACCAGGAACAGAAACCGGTTTCTTTCATACACACAAGGAACATGAGGAACTATATTTCTTTTTAAGCGGAAAAGGAGAGTTCCAAGTTGACGGTCAAGTGTTCCCAATACAAGAAGGTAGTGTGGTGCGTGTCGCTCCCAATGGTAAACGCTCGGTGCGTAACAATGGCAACGAGCCTCTTGTAATGTTATGTGTCCAATATAGCAAAGGAACATTTACTGCCGAAGATGCAAATGACGGATGCATCTTGAATGAGCCAGTAAAATGGTGATGTGGCAGTATCAAGTAGAAGATTAAAGGTCGGGCAATGCCCGATGAGATTAGAAGAATCAAAAGGAGAACTGATGAGATTTAAATATCGGTTCTCCTTTATGGTTTTATTTGTTTTGAATGAAATGGGTTCGTAGTCGTTTTTCATATACAGGTTTGTCGACTCCGGCTTTGTGCCCAGCTTCTATGCATTTCAACATCCATGCCATGTTTTGCCCGAGCACGCGCATCGTTTGGAGTCCTTCAAGATCTTTACTTACGTCATCGGGAGTGAATCCATGCACCGAATTCCAATATTGGGATGAAATGATGGGCATGTTGCATATAGTGAAGTACTGGTTGATCTGCTCGAATGTGGCTGATGCTCCTCCTCTACGGCATGACACAACTGCAGCCCCTACTTTCCCGGTCATGCGGTTCTCGGTGGCATAGAACAATCGGTTAAGGAAGGATATCAGTTGCCCTGTTGGCCCACTGTAATAAACAGGTGAACCTATCACAATGCCGTCATATTCTTCAAGGCGGTTCTGTATATCCTTAACTATGTCGTCTCTAAAACATTGTCCTGTCTTCATGCAATTGTTGCATGCGATGCAGCCGGCAATAGGATGCTTGCCTAAGTAGACGAGTTCGGTCTCTATGCCATTGGCATGGAGCGTGTTTGCAACTTCGTTCAATGCCGTGTAGGTGCATCCATTTTCATTAGGGCTGCCATTTATCAAAAGTACTTTCATAATTTAGAGTTTAGAATTTATCGGCGAGTGTGGCAGCTTGCTCGCATCCGTCAGTATTGTCAATGTCTCCAATTTTAAGAACCCCGGGTATTAGCACCTCGCCCACGATGTCCCACTTCAACAATGCGGCCGAGCGTTCAATGGGTATTCTGATGCCATCCATCACCATGAGATCATGTTCTTCGCAGCATGCTATCAGTCCGCATTTTTTGCCTGCAATATTTTTGCCGCCGACTACTAATGAATATAAACGGTCGATGACTCCTTTTATTTGGGCAGGGATAGAATACCAGTAGGTTGGCATAGTAAACACGATGGCATCGGCCTCAAGGATTGCCGGAGCAATGATGTTGAAATCGTCATCAAAAGAACATGCCTTGCCTGTCTTGAAACAGGTCTCGCATGCATGACATCCGCCAATTTTCATGAATGCGGCATCAAATCGTTGAATTTTGTTGCCATGTTGTTCGGCTCTTTTGATAAAAGCATCGGTCAGAGCAAAGCTATTACCGTTTTTGCGAGGACTGCCTGTAATAACAACTATATTCATGGGAGAGTACGTTTTATTTTTTAATGGTATTGGAGTTTTGATTGTATGCTTTAGCAACGCAACGCCATTCTCCATTCATTTTCAGCAGCAGGAGATAATCGGTGAAGTCGATGCGACCGCCCCATTTTTCTTCAAGCACGCGTACGACGGCAAGCGTTTCTTCTATGGCTACCACGTCGATGCGTGCTTTAAAATCATCTCCTGCTCCTACAGTATCGACATTCTTGTAGAATTGCTCTATGTTTCCATGCTCCAATTCTCCGTCGAGATATCCGAATAATACTGCCTCGTCAATGAATAATTCTTTTGCATATTTGCTGTTTCCTTCAGCCACGCTTTTCACAAATTTCATTGCAGCGGCTTCCACTGCTTTGTATTCTTCAATGCTTGCTCTCATGATTGTATTTTTATGTTATGTGTTTAGATTTGTTTGTTGCAAAAATATGATGCTATGACAATTAGTGCAAGTACTGAAAATTTTTTCATGTACCGAAAATTTATTCGGTATACATGTTAAATCGTTTATTATGGCTATTTTTGTTTAATAATGTAAGAAAGCAGAGTTATGTACGAGAAAAAGATACCGGTAGATTTGGATTGCCCGTTACGGCTGACTATGAGTCTGATTGATTCAAAGTGGAAGTCATGCATACTGGACGAGTTGCGTTACAGACCGATGCGCCCGAGCGAGCTTCACAGGGTGTTTCCCGAGGCGACTCCGCGAGTGCTTGACTTGCAACTGAAAGAATTGGTTGAAGACGGATTAGTGGCAAAAACAATCTTCCCGGAATTGCCTCCACGCTCGGAGTATTCGATTACGCCATTGGGTATGACTTTGATTCCTATTATCGATGCCATGCTTGAGTGGGGACATAAAAATAAGCAACTTTTTGAAAATAAGTACGGCAAGTATCGTAAATAATCGTCACAGAATTAATTCATAGTCCACGACACCAAGCCACTTGCCGAATTTTCGGCCGACTTCTTTGAATGAGGAAACCTGTTTGAAGCCTAATTTGGCGTGAAGCCGGCAACTTGGCTCGTTGTCGGCTGTGATGCATGCAATGAGTGCATGGAATCCTCGGTTGCGGCATTCGTCGATAAGGGCGTTCATCAACAATTCGCCTATGCCTTTGCGAGTGTGCGCATGTGATATGTATATTGTAGTTTCAAGTGTGTTTTGGTAGGCTGCCCGCTCTTTCCAAGGGTGTGCATAGCAGTAGCCTGCTATTTCACCGTTTTCTTCGTAAACGAGGTAGGGGTATGCCGAAGCAATGTCGGTTATACGTTTTGTCATCTCATTACATGTCAATGCCAGGGTTTCAAACGATATTGTGCTGTGAAGCACATATTCATTATAAATCAGAGTTATGGCTTGTGCATCTGAGGTGTGAACTTTTCGTATCATAGTGTTTGATATATGTTTTTATAGGATTGCAAAGGTATTAAAGAAATTTTTTCTACGAATGTCCGGAGGTTGAAGTTTTGTTTATAATTAACTATTAACATCGGGAAATATATTTGAATTAAAGGCGAAGTTTGTGTGATAATTATTAAATTTGTCCTGCTGTCTTGAAGAAGAATTTCAATTTTTAATGACATAAAATGGATTTATTATGAAAAAGATTTTATGTGGAGTGCTTTGTGCAGCCATGCTGCTGGGCACAAGTGGGTGTGCATCGCTCAATAATACTACTAAAGGGGCGATGATAGGCACGGGCGGTGGTGCCGCTCTTGGTGCAGGAATCGGGGCTCTTGCCGGTGGTGGCAAAGGGGCTGCGATCGGAGCCGCGATTGGTACGGCGGTAGGTGCTACTGCCGGAGCGTTGATTGGCCGCAAGATGGACAAGCAGCAACAGGAACTTGAGCAAATAGAAGGCGCCCAAGTGGAAGAAGTGACCGACCAAAATAATTTGCAAGCCATAAAGGTGACATTCGACAGTGGAATCTTGTTTGACACGAACAAGAGCGACCTTAGTCCGTCGGCTCAAAGGTCTTTGAGTGAATTTGCCGTTTCATTGAAGAATAATCCGCAGACCGATGTTGTCATAAACGGACATACTGATAATACAGGTACGCGGGCTGTGAATGACCGTGTGTCGAAGGAGCGTGCTCAAGCCGTAGCCAATTATCTGATTGGTTCGGGGGTGTCAAGCAGCCGCTTGACTACTAATGGCTTGGCTTATGATTATCCTGTAGCCGATAATTCAACTGAAGCTGGTCGTGCACAAAACAGGCGCGTAGAAATATTCATAACGGCAAGTGCCGACATGATTGATGCTGCCGAGCAAGGCACGTTGAAGTAAAGATTCCTTGGGAATACTGCTTAATCATACATCCGGCAGCCGGGACTTTTCTTGTTCAGGCTGCCGGATGTATTTTCATGTTATTGTTTCATCTTTGCGATGGTGAAAATTTGTTATGTCATTTGTAGAAACACGAAACAATTATGTAATTTTACACCTGAACAGTGTGCGTTTTGATGATATAGACGCATGAAACAGGATTTAAAATGACACGATTATGAAATATTTTAAATGGATACCGGTTTTATTTGTGGTTATGTTGTTTCTCGGCTCTTGCGGCCCGATGATGTACACATATTATGAAACAGGATATGATGGGGAGGAGGTTGTTCCCGACACGAGCCGGTGGTGGTTAAAGCCTATATACTTGCGCACAGATACAACATCAGCCGACAGCCTTGAATTGAAGCAGTTTGTGCATTTTCATGACGACGAGGAGGGTGTTACATATATAAAGGTGTCAGGTGATAATTCTATTTTATTTGCTCCGCGCAGTGCCGATATAAACATGGATGCGCTGAAAGAATTGTTCTTTATAGCAGCTTTGTTGAATGACAAGCCATTTTCTGAAATGATAATATACGGGTCGACCGACAATACAGAAAGTCGTGATTACAGCATGGAGTTGTCGGAAGAAAGGGCTGAAACGGTTGCCGAGTATTTTATGAGCCTTGGATTCAATCCCGACGTGATGCAAATTGTCGGGCTTGGGGACACCGATCCTGCTTCTTTTGAAAATACGATAGAAGGACGTGCATTGAACAGGTATGTAGATGTGTTTATTACGGTTGCCGATAATTAAGTTTTATGTCGTGCAGGGCAGTAGTGTTAAAATTTAATTTGTAGTTTATTCGGTAAAACTTGAAATGATTTGCTAAATTTGTGCAATCATTTTAATTCAGTCAACTAAATAGGAAGATGGAAGTAACAGGAATAATAATAAAGAAATTCGATCGTTTGAGCGGTGTGTCTAAAGCCGGCAATAACTGGAGCAAGCAAGAATATGTGCTTGAAACTCAGGAAGCATATCCGAAGAAAATATTTTTCAGTTTCTTTGGTGACCGTGCCGACCAGTTTCCTCTCGAAGTGGGTGACAATGTTAGATTGAGTTTTGACATCGACAGTCATGAATACAATGGCCGTTGGTTTACGAGCATAAATGGTTGGAAAGCTGAAAAGATTGAAGCTAATGCGCAACCGGCAGTGGCTGGAATGCCTGCTGCGCCTTCAACTGTTCAGGCTCCTCCTATGCCTGACTTCTCAAGTTCGGATGACAGTACTGACGATCTGCCATTTTAGTATGGTAGATCTCGTATAGTGGGGTTTATCCCTGTATATTATGGATAACACATTTAGTAATAATATTTTAAGCCGCTATTTTGCAAGTTGATGGGCATAAATAGCGGTTTTTTATATAAGTGCAACAGTTAAAGTATATTAAATCAAAGAAAATAATTGATGCAAAATTATGTTGTTTAACATGTTTGGCTTATCTTTGCACCAGTTTTCATGGTAAACGTTTTAAGGTAAATGTGAATTTGTACCGCGAGGTAGGGAATTCATAATTTTAGGTTTATGTTAATGGTATTAGAAGGTTAATTGGTAAGCGATCCCAGGCAGTGATGCCGGGGATTAATTTTTTTATGACATTTGATAAAATCGTGGCGTATGTCTTTTGGATATATGGTATATTCTGGCAATGTAAAATTTTACATTGCTCTTGACTTTCGCTATGTATATGTAATGCTGTTCAGTATAGCCAAACATAAAAACGGCTTGTCTTTGTGTCTTCCTTTCATTTTTGTATAAAAAGATACAATGCCACTTTTTTAATGTTCCGTGTCATATTTGCTCAGATATTTTTATATGACATGAATATTAATTAATGTTTTGGACACCAGCGCGATGGACTTTAGCCTTTAAAGCAGTATATATGTTTCTGTAATTTCAGGTGCTATGTTCAGTTCCACCTTGTATTTGCAAGGTGCAGGTAATAGCCTTAATTGGGATAATTCGGGTTGTGGTATAGCATTACATGGTCATAGGAACTTGGGAAATTCTTTCTGTCCAATTGTTATAGATTGTTTTTTTGCATTAGAGGGTGTATCAGATATGTTGGTGTGGGATATAAAAAATTAATCCCCGGCATCACTGCCTGGGATCGCTTTACCTAATTAACCTTCTAATAACATAAACCTAAAAACACAAAAATGATTGTCATCACGACATTCATTTTA
Organism: uncultured Prevotellaceae bacterium; assembly: GCA_905207705.1. Classification (GTDB taxonomy): domain Bacteria; phylum Bacteroidota; class Bacteroidia; order Bacteroidales; family Muribaculaceae; genus Avimuribaculum. Next base: position 338,295 of record CAJLMA010000001.1, on the reverse strand, counting down.
GTTTTGCCTTAAAACTAATACCATGAATAACTGGTACAAAAGTAGACATTATATGTTATATAACATAATTTACGGGCATAAAAGTTTTGTGTGTTTGCATTATTTTGCATTTATTCGTGTTGATTACTTATATTGTTAACTTTTATTTACATGTCTACGCAAGAAAGGGAAGAAGTAAGTATCTGTTTGGTTGAGGTTAAATGTGATTTTTTTGTAATTAATCTACTTGTTGCGAGAATGCTTGCATAATTCTTTTCTTGATGAATCGTAAATGGCGGTATTTGGATGCGTGGTAGTTCATGTGCTCCCAGGTTAAACTCAATGGACTTGTGAATTTGTTCAGGTTGACACAAAAGAAAAACAACTTGTAGAAATTCTTTTCTACAAGTTGTTTCTAATGCTTTTTGAGTGTAAATGAGGCGCGGAATTAATTGGCGTCTATGTTGTCTTTTTCTTTCACCGGATTTCTGTAAACAAGCTTGTGTTCCTCATATTCCTGAGCTGCTATAAGTGTAGGTTTCGGCAGTTTCTCATAATAACGGGATATTTCAATCTGCTCGCGGTTTTCAGAGATTTCCTCCAAATTGTCGTTCATGGAAGCAAACTCCTGCAATTTCTTCTCCAAGTCTTGTTTCATCTCTATTGCAATCTGGTTGGCGCGCTTTGCAATGATGCAAACGGTTTCATATACGTTACCTGTGTCTTCAGACAACTTTATCATGTCGCGCGTCACAGTGTTGAGTGGAGCATTAGTCTTTTTATAATCCATTTTTTTAGAGAATATAAGTGAAGTTGTATTAATTATTTGCATAACGGTTTGCGATAGCAAAGATATTGTCGGCCTCTTTGCGGCTTTCGCTTTCGGGGTAGTTGTTTATGAATGAGTAGTATTCATCTATCACTTCCCTGAATCGTTCAACCTTTTTTTCTTCGACGCTTTGCGATGCTTCCTGGAAGCGGGCTTTCAAGATGAGCAGTTCGAGTTGTTCTTTGTATTTGCTGTATGGGTAGTCCTTTATTGCATTGCGGGCAACGATTACGGCCGATTCGTAATTGTTTCCCATATAATTGCCCAAATTGTAATATAGTTGGGCATTTTGCAATTCTTTCAGTACCAACTTGTCTTGCAACTCGAATATCGCGTTTTGGGCAATTGACACTCGGTCGCTTTTGGGGAAGTAATCAAGGAATGCTTGAAGCTCCTCTATCGCTTTGTATGTGTCGGTTTGATCAAGTTGAGGGTCGGGAGAATCAAGATAATATCCATATCCTGCATAAAAGCGTGCCAATTCAGTATATTGGCCTTTGGGATAATGGGTGTAATAAGTCTTGAAGTAAGAGCCTGCGCTGATGTAGTCTTGGTTTTCGTAGTAGCTCAATCCGAGCAAGTATAGCGACTCTTCAGCCTTGTCGGTACCTTTGAATACAGTCACAAGGTCGGTCAATATGGTTGATGCCTGTGCATACTTTTTTTGCTCGAAAGCCTTTTTTGCGTATTCGTATTTATAATTGTAGTCATTGCTTTTCAGTACTTTGTTGTATTCGCCGCAACTTGCAAGCGACAAAGCAACGCCGACAAGCAAAACAGTCAAACGGGATTGCTTCATAATATGTCTAAAGAATAATATTTAGCATGCAAATTTACGCAATAATCCCAAGAGCACAAATACTTTCGATTAAAATAATGATTTTTGGTATAAAACAATGTAAAAAACAGATGGTATGAGCATTGTCGAGCCATTTTTAACTGCGTGATATGGCAGGGTGGTCATTGTTGATGTAATGCACTTGCGACATTTGAGCATATGCAATAAATGAGGGTTAATGGTTTCTATTCTTGAAAAATTGTAGCGGGTGACTTATGGAAGTTATGAAAATTTGCCTATCTTTGGATAATATAGGATTCGGTTCAGCATAGCTAAACATAAAAACGTTGTTTTTTGTTTGTCTCTGCATTCACCTTTCCCTATTTTTGTGGAAATTATAATAAAAAACTAAATATGCATTCGGCAATAAAAAAGTGTTTGTTGGCTGCTGTGGCTGTTTCTGCTTTTAGCGTATCAGATGCTCAAAAGTGGAAAGTCGAAGCCATTGATAATATACATTCAGGAAATTTCAAGAACGCTGAAGCTATCCTTGCGAATGTTTCAGGAAGCGAGCGCGAGAAATATTCGGTAGTAATCGATTCTCTGTCACAGATAATGGAGCGAATCAGGGCCGATTTCAATATGACACCGGAGCAGGGTAGAGCCGCTATATCAGAGAGGGTCTTAAACTTGAGCGACGAGTTGTTGAAGGGGTGGAAAAGCAAGAAATACCTTGAGACGATGGTAATTGATGGCCGGGAAATGTGGTTTAGAAAGGCCGTAAGGAACTTATGGCTCCTCGATAAAGAAAATTTTGCTTCCGAAAATGAAGCAGAGCGCAAGCGTGAGTATAAAGAATTGTATGATTATTATATAGATGCAATGGCTTCAACTCCCGACAAAAACAACGTCAGGGATTGGCGCAGGGCTAAAATAACGTTCACGATGGATGTCGATGCCGACGCTGTCCCTGCAGGCGAAACAGTGCGAGTGTGGTTGCCTTATCCGTTTGAGAATGGCAGGCAACGTAATATAAAACTTGTCTCATCGAGCCATAATGCTAAGATTTCGGGTAAGAAAAGCGAGCATCACACAGTGTATATGGAAGCAAAAGCTACCGGAGAGAAGCCTTTGCATTTCGAAGTGACTTATGAATACGAAGTGGGTGCCGAAATTTATGATTATGAGGGCATAATGCAATTGTTGAAACCATACGATACAGGCAGTGGCATGTATAAGGAATATACTCGAGGCGTATTTCCGCATATTGTGGTGAACGATGCTATGCATGCCATTGCAGATAGCCTGACGGCTGGTTGCGATAATCCTGTTGACAAGGCTTCGGTAATATATGATTGGATTGTTGCCAATTTCCCGTGGGCAGGCGCGCGCAATTACAGCACTATTCCATGCATTCCGGAGTATGTGCTTGAGCAGGGGCATGGTGATTGCGGACAAGTGACATTGCTCTATATTTCATTGTTGCGGTCGGTTGGAATTCCAGCCCGGTGGGAGAGCGGATGGATGTTGCATCCCGGACGAGAGGGCATGCACGACTGGTGTGAAGTATACTACGAAGGCATCGGATGGATTCCATGCGATGTGTCGATGGGACGCACTGTAAAGGGAGAGGAATTACAGGATTATTATAAATTTGGCACTGATGTTTACAGGCTTGCTACCAATGAATGTACAAATGGCGTGCTTGATCCTGAAAAGAAATATCTCAGGACCGAAACTGTTGATTTCCAAGAAGGGGAAGTGGAATGGCGCAACGGAAACATTCCTCATTCAAAATGGACTTCCCATCTTACAGTGGATGAATTTAAAAAAGTAAGGAATTAAAAAAGATTTTAGATTAAAGAATGGAACCTTCTAAACCAATGAAATTTTTATTTTTAGCTGCCATGGCAGTTTTAAGCAATTTTTCTGTTATGTCGCAGAATGTGTGTGAAATAGTCGATGAATTGAAGAGTGAATATGCTCCCGACAAGAGGACATCTGTATGGGATGTGCAAGCAGAAGAACATTATGAGGCATGGCTGTTGAAAGGTAAAGTAGACAAGCCGTTTTATAAACAAGCTTTATTGGAACGACTTGACAGTGAAAATATAAGATATGTAGACAGCATTGAAGTCCTCGGATGTGGCTGGGGAATCGTGAAATTGTCGGTGGCATCTTTGCGTGCCGAAGGACGCCATGCGGCCGAAATGGTGTCGCAGGGCATAATGGGGATGCCTGTGAAGTTGCTTGAACCTGCCGGAGAATGGTATAAAGTGCAAACGCCTGACGATTACATCGCATTTGTGCCTGCTAATTCCCTTGCTATAAAAAATGCCGATGAACTTGCTGCATGGCGCAATGCCAAAAGAATGATAGTGACTGTAAAGAATACTTCATTATTGTCGCAGCCTGGTGGAGGCGAGATAGTGAGCGACCTCGTGCTTGGTAACATTCTTGAGTATAAAGGGAAAAAAGGCAAATGGCTGCATTTGGCAACTCCTGACGGACGTGAAGGATATGTCAAGAATAACGAAATGGAAGATTTCAAAAGATGGTCGGGACAATCATTCAATGCCGATGTTATAATCAATACGGCTAAAAGCATGACAGGGTCGGGATATTTGTGGGGAGGTACTTCCACCAAATTGACCGATTGCTCGGGACTTGTGAAAGTATCTTATTTTGCCAACGCTATAATTTTGCAACGTGATGCTTCGCAACAGGCCTTGACCGGATACCGAATCAATGCTGTCGATTGGGAGAAGAATGCAAAAAAAGGCGATTTGCTCTTTTGGGGAACCAAATCGGGCAGGGTGACTCATGTCGGATTGTACATAGGTAACGGACGTTACATTCATTGCTCAGGTCAAGTGAAATACAACAGCCTTGATTCGAAAGCCACCGATTTCTTAGACACACCCTTCCTTTCTATTAGTCGCATTGATGGTTGTATGGGTTCATTAGGCATAATTCCTGTGAAAGACCATGAATGGTATTTTGACAAGAAATAAAAATAAGATTTTTCATAATAACGACATAAAAACTCTTATCATGGATAGAAGAAAGTTTTTAATAAGCACCGGAATGGGACTCGTGGCTGCTGCGTCGCCCATTTCAATGTCGGCAATCGACAGTGCAACTCGTCGCATGGTATCGCGTTCGGGACGGCTTAATTTGTCGTTCATGCCTTACGACCTAAAATTAAAGCATGCGTTCAATCTTGCCAAGTCGAGCAGGACTCACACTCCCGACGTGCAAGTTGAAATAGAATATGACGGAATTGTCGGATACGGAGAGGCTTCGATGCCACCTTATCTTGGCGAAAGCGTTGAGAGTGTCACTCGATTCTTGAGTAAGCTCGATTTGTCACAGTTCAGCGACCCTTTCCGCTTGGAAGAAATTTTGGAATATGTCGATTCGGTTGAAGAGGGCAACCGCGCGGCAAAGGCCTCGGTCGATATAGCCTTGCATGACTTGCTCGGAAAGATAATGGGGCAACCTTGGTACAAAATATGGGGATTGTCGCCTGAGAAAGCTCCAAATACCAGCTTCACCATCGGTATAGACACAGAAGAAGTGGTAAGGCAAAAAATGGAAGAAGCAAAGCCTTATAAAGTAATAAAAGTGAAAATGGGCCTTGATAATGACAAGGAGCTTGTAAAAGTTATAAGAAGCATTACCGATGTGCCTATATGTGTCGATGCCAACCAAGGATGGAAAACGAAGGAGCAGGGATTGGAAATGGTGGAATGGCTTTCCGACAAAAACTGCCTGTTCATTGAGCAGCCTTTCTCCAAGGAGATGCTTGAAGAAACTAAGTGGTTGCGCGAACGCAGCCCGTTGCCAATAATTGCCGACGAGGTTTTCCAACGTTTGTCTGATATAACCAAGTTGAGCGAATATTATGACGGCATCAATATAAAATTGATGAAGAGCACGGGAATGCATGAAGCCTATAAGATGATAGTTTTGGCTCGTGCGTTGGGCATGAAAGTCATGATAGGCTGCATGACCGAGACCTCATGTGCAGTTACGGCTGCCGCGCAATTGGCTCCTCTTGTGGATTGGGCCGACCTTGACGGAAACCTTCTTATAGCCAATGACAGGTTTGACGGAATAAAGATAGTGAACGGGCAGGTGACAGTGCCTGCCGACCGCCCTGGAATCGGAGTTGAATTGTTATGAAAATATTCGGCTTGTGTGCCGAGTAGATGACAATAAAAAAGCGTGAACTCTTTGCAGATGAGAGTTCACGCTTTATCATATCGGGCGGCTTTGTTTGCTGCTGTTTATTTCCTACGCAATTCGTATAGATCGGTACGGCGGTCGCGCAAGTTGCGGACACTGCCGTATGTGTGTAGTTTGCTCAACAGGTCGAGATCGACATCGCTCACAAGTATCATTTCGGTGTTTGGGGTGGCTTCCGCACGTTTGCCATCGGTTGGGAAGGCAAAGTCGCATGGCGTGAATACTGCCGATTGGGCATACTGGATATCCATGTTGTGAACGCGCGGCAAGTTGCCTACCGAGCCGGCTATTGCTACGAAGCATTCGTTTTCGATGGCACGGGCTTGCGCACACACTCTGACTCGGGAATAAGCATTCTGCGTGTCGGTGAGGAATGGAACAAACAGGATTTGCATCCCGTCTTCGGCAAGAAGCCTCGACAATTCCGGGAATTCCACATCATAGCATATCAGGATGCCTATTTTGGCACAGTCGGTATCGAATGTTTTCACCATCTTGCCTCCAGTCAAGCCCCAGCTTTTTGTTTCGTCAGGGGTAACATGTACTTTCCCGTATGTCTCGTATGTACCGTCGCGACGGCACAAGAAACCTACGTTGAGCAATTTGTTATTTTCTGAAAGGTAGGGCATGCTGCCGGTTATGATGTTGATGTTGTAGCTGATGGCCAGTTTTAGAAACCTGTCGCGTATCTCATCGGTGTATTTTGCGAGTTTCCTTATTGATTGCGCTTCTCCAAGGTTGTTGAATTTTGCCATGAGCGGTGCGTTGAAATACTCGGGGAAAAGGATGAAGTCGCTTTGATAGGCCGAAACGGCATCCACGAAGAATTCAACTTGTTCAAATACGTCGTCGATGCTCTTGTATGGACGCATCTGCCATTGTACGAGTCCTATGCGTACAGTTGTTTTCTTCTCTATAACATCGGGCTTGGGTTGGTAGTATATGTTATCCCATTGCAGCAATGTGGCATAGTGCTTGGACTCTTCGTCATTCGGAAGATAGTTGGTTATTACTTTCCTCACATGGAAGTCATTTGACAATTGGAATGTCAATACCGGGTCGTATATCTCGCGTGTGCGAACTTTATTGATGTATTCGCGAGGCCGCAATTTATCGGCATATTTGTGATAATTAGGTATGCGTCCTCCGAACATTATGGCCTTGAGGTTGAGGGTCTCGCAAAGATCTTTGCGGTAATCATACATTCGTCGAGCCAGTCTTAGTCCTCGGTATTCGGGATGGATGAATACCTCTATGCCATAGAGTATGTTGCCATGAGGATTATGAGTGTTGAATGTTTCATTTCCTGTTACTTGGGCATAGGTGTGGTCGCCCTTTACAAGGTTGTAATCCACGATGATTGAGAGGGCGCACCCTACGATTTTGTTGTCGACGACAGTGACAATCTGCCCTTCCGGGAAAATTTGTGTCAGTGTCTTGATTTGATCGTATGTCCAAAATACATCTTTGTCGGCATACACGCGTTTGAATGATTGTGCAAGTTCGTCATAATCAGATAGGCGTAATTGCCTTACTTCTACTTTGTTGATTTCTCGTTTGTTGCTTTCCATAAGTCGAGATGTGACAAATATTTATCTATTCTGTCATTGTTGCCTTAAGAACCATGAGGCGCACTTTGCCAGAATCGTTGTTGATGGCGCAAAATTAAACAGAATCTTCGGATAATTGAATAAAAATATTGCGGTACCGCAATGGTTCATTCAAATCGCTTATATATTTCTTTCTGCCAATTATGCAAAGTTTCAAAATCCGGCAGTTCCTGGGTATTGCACGCCCATGTGGATTTTATTATTTGATTTTCAAAAAATAAAAATAATAAAATCGCATTATTTTTAATTGGCAAAAAGGAGAGAATTATGTGCCACAACCACCGATTGTGACTGGTATTTCCGCCATTCTAAAAATAGCTGCTTACAAATTGTAACGTTGTTTGTCATTTTGCCATTGCCACTATTACGATACATTGAAAATCAACGAAGAAAAAAAGACAAATTGGGATACATGGAATGAAAAAATGGGTTATATTTGTGTCAACAACGCACATCATGTGCGCTACATTAACTTATAGGAAAAAATACCATTAATAAAGACCAGCTATGAAAGTCAACGAAATTTTAGCTAATCTTGAAGCAAAGCATCCTGGAGAAAAGGAATATTTGCAAGCCGTGAAAGAGGTTCTTCTTTCGGTTGAGGATGTGTACAACAAGCATCCTGAATTTGAAAAAGCAAAAATCATAGAACGCATGGTCGAGCCAGATCGCATTTTCACGTTCCGTGTGACTTGGACTGATGACAAGGGAGAGGTTCAAACCAACATAGGTTATCGAGTACAATTCAATAATGCCATAGGCCCGTACAAAGGGGGTATAAGATTCCACGCATCGGTAAATTTGTCTATTCTTAAATTCTTGGGATTTGAACAGACATTCAAGAATGCCCTTACTACATTGCCTATGGGTGGCGGCAAGGGTGGTTCGGATTTCAGCCCTCGTGGCAAGAGTGATGCCGAAATTATGCGTTTCTGCCAAGCGTTCATTCTCGAGTTGTGGCGCAACCTCGGACCAGACCGCGACGTGCCGGCAGGTGACATAGGCGTTGGTGGCCGCGAAGTCGGGTACATGTATGGAATGTATAAGAAACTTGCCCAAGAACATACAGGAACATTTACCGGCAAGGGACTTGATTTCGGAGGTTCAAAGATACGTCCCGAAGCAACAGGATTTGGTGCTTGCTATTTTGTCCGTAACATGTTAAAGACGATGGGCGAAGATTTTGCCGGCAAGACTGTGGCTATTTCGGGATTTGGAAATGTGGCGTGGGGGGCTGCTACGAAGGCTACGCAGCTTGGAGCCAAGGTTGTGACAATATCCGGGCCAGATGGTTATATTTATGATCCTGACGGAATATCGGGAGAAAAAATCGACTATATGCTCGAATTAAGGGCAAGTGGTGAAGACATAGTGGCACCTTATGCCGAAAAATATCCAAATGCGACATTCTATCCCGGCCGTCGTCCATGGGAAGTGAAAGTAGACATAGCGATGCCTTGTGCCACTCAGAATGAAGTTGACAAGGAGGATGCAGAGAACATAGTCAAGAACAAAGTCTTGTGCGTTGGCGAAGTCTCAAATATGGGTTGCACGCCTGAAGCCATAGACCTGTTTATTGCTAATAAAATACCATACGGCCCGGGCAAGGCTGTGAATGCCGGCGGTGTTGCAACATCTGGGCTTGAAATGAGCCAAAATGCCATGCACTTGTCTTGGTCGGAAAAAGAAGTTGACGACCGTCTGCATGAAATAATGAACAACATTCATGAACAGTGCGTAAAATATGGCACAGAATCTGACGGATATATCAACTATATGAAGGGTGCCAACATTGCCGGATTTATGAAAGTGGCACATGCCATGATGGGACAGGGCGTATTATAAAAACGACATAAGACAGAAAGCTGCAGTGTCGAAAATGATGGCATGCAGACATTAGTAAAATATTCCGGGAATATTGTCAGATATCGGCAAATTCCCGGAATGTTTTTATGTGCTTTTTACGGCAAGATCAGATATTGTCGATATAATTTACAATCCATTCTCCTACGGCGCGGGTGCCATATTTTGCGCCACCTTCAACTTGAATTTCAGGAGTGCGCACGCAAGCGTCGAGCGATGCATTTACGGCATTCCTAATCATTTGTCCTTCGTCCATTAAGTTGAAATGTTCAAAGAGCATTGCGACAGATAATATTTGTGCCAATGGATTGGCAATGTCGAGTCCGCGAGCTTGTGGCCATGAGCCATGTATAGGTTCGAATACAGGTGTACCTGTGCCTGTGGATGCAGATGGAAGCAATCCCATAGAGCCGCTTATGCATGAACCTTCGTCGGTCAGAATGTCGCCAAAAGTGTTTTCGGTGACAATGACATCGAAGAATCGAGGTTCCTGTATCATTCTCATGGCAGCATTGTCGACATACATGAAATCGGTTGTCACGTCGGGATATTCAGACATCATTTCTTGAGCAATTTGTCGCCACAGGCGGCTCGATGCAAGTACATTGGCCTTGTCGACAACTGTAAGGTGCCTCCGGCGTTTACGGGCATAATCAAAAGCCACACGCAGTATTCGCTCGATCTCGGGTCTTGAATAATAATTTGTGTCGTAGGCTTTGTCATTATCTTGGTACTTTTCGCCGAAGTACATGCCTCCGGTCAATTCACGTATACATAGGAAATCGGCTCCGTCGACAATCTCAGGGCGTAGTGGAGACTTGTGCAACAGGCATTTGAACGTCTGCACAGGGCGTATGTTGGCAAACAATCCAAGTTTCTTCCGCATTGCGAGCAATCCTTGTTCCGGCCTGACCTTTGCTGTCGGGTCATTGTCAAATCGAGGGTCGCCTACAGCCGAAAACAATACGGCATCGGCATCGCGGCAAATTTGGAATGTCTCTTCAGGGAATGGGTTGCCAACTTTGTCGATGGCATCGGCTCCGCACAAGGCATATTCATATTTTACCGAATGATTGAACTTGCGGCAGATGGCTGACATCACGTCCACTCCTTGTTTTGATATTTCCGGTCCTATGCCGTCACCGGCAAGAACTGCTATTTTTAATTCCATATATAAATAATGTTTAATTGTTTACATACATGTTTTCTACAATGTTCAGCATCTTGAGCGTTGCTTGTATGCCTGCTTCTATCTGGTCGGCATCAAGGCCTCGAGTCTTTATGACGTGTCCGTTAAGTTCCCAAGTGATGTTGGTCTGGACAAGAGCGTCGGTGTGCCCTCCCGGAGGAATGTTGACCGTGTAATTTGTCAGCATGGGGAACTTGCGGTGCAGATTTTCGGAATAAATCTTTTTAACGGCTTTGACAAATGCGTTATACTGTCCGTCGCCGACCGCACTCTGTTGATATTCTCTCCCGTTTACTTCAAGTTTTATTGTGGCGGTAGGGCTTAGGCCTTGCGAGAGGCTCAAAGCATAATTCACGATTCTCACTTTGTTGGCCGGAGCATTGTGCTTCAGTACATCCGAGACTATATATGGCAGGTCATCGGGTGTGACAATCTCTTTTTTCTCGCCGAGTTCTATAACTCTCTGAGTGACTTTCTTTATGTCTTCATCCTCCAATTCGATGCCGAGCGACTGTAAGTTCTTTTTTATATTGGCTCTGCCCGACATCTTTCCCAATGCGTATTCACGTTCCCGTCCAAATCGCTCGGGTAGCAGGTCGTTGTAGTATAGGTTGTTCTTGTTGTCGCCATCGGCATGCACGCCTGCGCATTGAGTAAATACATATTCTCCCACGATGGGCTGATTGGGAGGGACGACCACGCCGGAGAAAGACTCGACGATGTGGCTTACCATGTTTATTTTGGACTCGACTATGCCTGTCGATTTGTGCAGCATGTCGTGTACTACCGCGATTACGCTGGCAAGCGGAGCGTTTCCGGCACGTTCGCCAAGACCGTTTATGGTGCAATGCAGGCCTTTCACTCCGACGAGGCCTGCTGCAAATGCGTTGGAAGTGGCCAAATCATAATCATTGTGTGCATGGAAATCAAAATGGGCCTGCGGATACCGGTTTACCATGCGCTTGCAGTATTCGTAAACTTGGTTTGGATTTAATATCCCGAGTGTATCGGGCAGCATGAATCGCTTTATGGGCAAATCGACAAGTCGATCCATCATTTCATAGACATATTGAGGAGACTTGGTTATTCCATTTGACCAGTCTTCGAGATACAAATTTACCGAAAGACCGCGATTGACCGCCATTAATACATTTTCTCTAATGTCGTTGAAATGCTCCTCGGGCGACTTCCCAAGCTGCATGCGGCAATGTTTTTCCGACCCCTTGGCAAGGAAATTTACAACCTTTCCGCCTACACTTTCTATCCATTCGATAGAAAGACCGTTGTCGATGAATCCGAGTATCTCAATTTTGTCGATGTTGCATGTTTTCCTTGCCCAGTCGCACACGGTTCGCACAGAGTCCAATTCGCCTGATGACACACGAGCCGATGCAATCTCGATGCGCGGAACATTCAGCTCGCAAAGGACAAGGCGTGTGATATTAAGTTTCTCGGACGTAGAGAATGAAACGCCCGAGGTTTGTTCTCCTTCACGCAATGTGGTGTCCAATATTTCTATTTGCATAGTGTAGGACAGGTTAGTAAGTTAGGTTGCGTGTCTTTTCCCAGGACTCTATGGCTTCCCTTTTGTCGATAAGAAAATCAATATCGTCGAAGCCGTTGAGCAGACAATCTTTTTTATATGGAGTTATGTCGAAATGTTCGGATTCTCCGGTAATGTCGTTGGTGACAGTCTGCTTGGGTAAGTTGATTGTAACCGTTGCAGCATGGTCGGCTGCTATGGTGTCGAACAGCCGTGCAAGGAATTCGTCGGATACTATCACCGGCAACAAGCAATTATTGAGGGCATTATTTTTGAAAATGTCGGCAAAAAAACTTGATATCACAGCCTTGAAGCCATATCCGGCTACTGCCCAAGCGGCATGTTCGCGGCTTGACCCCGAGCCGAAATTTTTCCCGGCTACAAGAATAGAACCGGAATAGGATGGGTCATTTAAGACAAAAGAGCTTATCGGATTGCCATCTTTGTCGTATCTCCAATCTCTGAACAGGTTGTCGCCAAATCCTTGCCTTGAAGTCGCTTTTAAGAAACGCGCAGGTATAATTTGGTCGGTATCGATGTTTTCACGTCTTATGGGAACACATGTCGACGTTATTGTATTGAATTTTTCTTTCATTTATCGTATGATTTGTATGGAATATTAAAGAATGTCGGCAGGGTTTGTAATCTTGCCGGTTATGGCAGCAGCAGCGGCAACAAGCGGGCCTGCAAGTATCGTCCTTGAGCCGGGACCTTGGCGTCCTTCGAAATTTCGGTTGGATGTTGAAACTGCATATTTCCCGGCCGGAATCTTGTCGTCGTTCATGGCAAGACATGCAGAGCATCCCGGCTGGCGGATCTCAAATCCTGCTTCGGCCAGGACTTTATCTATATTTTCGGTTTTTATTTGGTTCAATACTTTCCACGAACCTGGGACGAGCCATGCCGTCACCGATGGTGATTTCTTTTTCCCTTTCACTATTGAAGCGAATGTGCGAAAATCTTCGATGCGCCCGTTTGTGCAACTTCCGAGGAATACATAATCTATTGCAAAACCTTCAAGTTGTTGCCCCGGTTTAAAGCCCATATAGTCGAGAGCCTTGACAAATGACTCCTTGCCTGCATCGTCGATTTGGCTCGTTTCGGGTATTGGTTCTCCTATTTCCACGCCCATCCCGGGATTTGTCCCATAGGTAATGCGCGGATTGATGTCATCGGCGTAGAAAGTTATCTCTTTGTCGAATACTGCGTCGTCACCACTTTTTAAAGTACTCCAGTAAGCAACTGCCTTTTCCCAATTCTCGCCTTTGGGTGCATATTCTCGTTCCTTTAGGTACTCAAAAGTCGTTTCGTCGGGAGCAATCATTCCGCCGCGAGCCCCCATTTCGATACTGAGATTGCAGACGGTCATGCGTTCTTCCATCGACATGTTGCGAATCACTTCGCCCGAGTATTCCACAAAGTATCCTGTGGCGCCGCCTGTTGTCATTTTGCTTATGATGTAAAGGGCTACATCCTTGGCCGTCACATGTGGTTTCAAGCATCCGTCGATTGTGATTCTCATCGTTCGCGGCTTTGGTTGCAGAATGCACTGCGAGGCCAGTACCATTTCAACTTCGCTGGTACCGATGCCGAATGCCACGGTTCCGAATGCGCCATGAGTGGAAGTGTGGCTGTCGCCACACACGATTGTGTATCCAGGCAATGTCAACCCGTTCTCAGGCCCGATGACATGTATGATTCCGTTGTGCGGATCTCCTATCCCAAAGTGGGTCAGTCCAAAGTCTTTGGCATTGCGTGCAAGAGTTTCTACTTGATTCATTGAAACAGGGTCTGCTATCGGCTTGTCCTGGTTCAATGTCGGTATGTTATGATCGGGGGAGCAGAAAGTCTTGTCGGGTCGGAAAACGTTTATTTTGCGTTGTCGCAAATCTGCAAATGCTTGCGGACTTGTCACTTCATGACAGTAGTGCCTGTCGATATAGAGTATTGATGTCCCACCCGGAACGGTGCCTACTACATGGGCATCCCAGATTTTGTCGAATAAAGTGTTCATGAATTGTGTAGAGTGTTGTATATGTTGATTTTAGTGAACAAATTTGTTTATAGCGTTTATGAACGCCTCGGCCGAGGCTGCCACTATGTCGGTGTTGGCCGAGAAGCCATAATAGGAGTTGCCTTCATATTCAACGGTGATGTGTACTTTTCCGACATCGTTGCTGCCTTTGGTGATGGCTTGGATGAGGAATTCTTTTACTACCATGTGGCGATGTATTATTTGCTTAATGGCCGATATGGCTGCGTCGACAGGACCATTACCTGATGCACATGCTTCAAATTTCTCGGAAGCGATGTCAAGACGTACGCTGGCAACCGATTGCAGGCCTATTCCAGATGTGACTTGCAGGTAGTCGAGTTTGATGCGAGCATCCTTGTTCAGGTGTTTGCCAACGAGCATCAGCACATCGTCGTCGTTAATGTCTTTTTTCCTGTCGGCAAGTTTGAGGAATGACTCGTAAGCCTTGTCGAGGTCTTCTTTGCTCAATTCCACGCCAAGCAGATGCAAGCGGTGTTTCAATGCCGCACGTCCGCTTCTTGCAGTAAGGACTATGGAGTTTTCGTCGATTCCCACATCTTTCGGGTCTATTATTTCATAACTTTCCCTGTTTTTCAGCACGCCGTCTTGATGTATGCCTGAAGAATGGGCGAAGGCATTGCGTCCGACGATTGCCTTGTTGGGCTGCACGGGCATGTTCATCAATCCCGACACCATGCGGCTCGTCTTGTATATTTTGGTAGTATTTATGTTGGTGCTTATGTCAAGCTCCTTATGGCTTTTGAAAATCATGGCGATTTCCTCAAGGGATGTGTTTCCTGCACGCTCTCCGATACCGTTGATGGTGACTTCGGCTTGCCTGGCTCCATTCATTATTCCTGCAACGGTATTTGCAGTGGCCATCCCGAGGTCGTTATGGCAATGGGTGGCGATTACGGCTTTTTCAATGCCGTCGACATGTTCAAACAGGTATTTTATTTTGTTGCCGAAGTCTGTCGGGAGGCAGTATCCTGTCGTGTCGGGAATATTGACGACAGTCGCGCCGGCCTTTATTACTGCTTCCACCACACGGGCAAGATATTCGTTGTCGGTGCGGCCAGCGTCTTCGGCGTAAAATTGTACATCCTCGACAAATTTTTTAGCATAAGCAACGGCGGCTACTGCGCGCTGAAGTATTTCTTCGCGGTTGGAATTGAACTTGTATCGTATATGATAGTCGGAAGTGCCGATACCGGTGTGTATGCGTCCGCGTTTTGCATATTGCAGGGCTTCGGCTGCGACTTTTATGTCGTTTTCTACAGCACGAGTCAACGCACATATTGTAGGCCAAGTGACGGCCTTGGATATTTCGACGACCGAATGGAAGTCGCCCGGGCTTGATACGGGGAATCCTGCTTCGATGATGTCTACTCCGAGGCTTTCAAGTGCTTTTGCAACTTCAACCTTCTCAACAGTGTTCAACTGACATCCTGGAACTTGCTCGCCATCGCGGAGTGTAGTGTCAAAAATGAATAACTTGTCTTGTCCCATAATTCAAAAGTTTAAAAATAAAAAAAACCTTTCTTGTTTGGAAGAAAGGTCGTATGCACTAATTTGTGATGGTTGATGTGCGTTCCTGTTTGCATGTATATTATATAGCATTACGGCCTCTCCATTGCAGCTATGAGCTTAGTATAGCTTGTAGTAGAGCAGAAATAATGCTAATGCATAGCAAACTGGAACTGTTGTTAGACATAAAATTATATTTTAGATTCTTGATTAATGATGGTGCAAAGTTAAATTAATAATGTGATAAAACAAATAAAATGAAAGAAAAAATATCGAATAATTGACGAATTTGTATTTTGGCTTGACGCAAGGCTTAATTTTTGCTTTATATCTGCCGGCGGCGTGAATGGTGGTTGTTATCGTTTTTTTGTGGCAATAAATCTTGAGAAAGTAAGTGGGTGTGTGTCAAAATTGCAACTATGATATTGTCGTTACCTGCAATCTTGTACAAATGTCTGTGTATCAGCACTCGCGATTAATGAGACGCGATGAATCGCGTCTCTTCATGTTATCTAAACAGATTATGATACAGCCCTTTATGGGCTGTATTAAAGTTTATGTGAATTATTTATTTGTTTGCTTGCTATATGTTTTAAAAGCTGATTCCTATTCTTACCGACATGCCACTGAAGTTGTTCAGTTCATTAAGATATTCGCCCGAATAGTAGTCTTCCATGTTCATGAATGTGTAGGCAAGAATTATGTGGGATTTGAATTCTTTTGAAGTGTAGAGGTTGAACCCTAATCCGGCTGAGCCGAAAAATGAGTTTTGCGTCACATCGTCTTTAAGTGTATTGAATGAATAACCCATGCGCAAGTCCAAGAAGCATAGCGACGGGCGAGATGAGAAATTTGTGCGCAACATTGCATAAACAGGGAAAAAGGTGTAGCTGTTGCCTATTGCACTTTTTATTCCGGCTCCTATGCCGAGCGTGCGAATCACTTCGTTTTTGTATCCGAAATATGCATCAATCTCGATTGAAGACATGTCATTACCCGACATGTCGATTGAGCTTCCTATGTCGGCTCCCCATGTGAAGTGTCGCATTATCCCTCCATCTTTGATAGTATCGGTCGTTTGTGCAATTGTTGCTGTCGATGCTGTCAAGGCAATAATTATTGCCAATATTATATGTTTCATGTGTTGAATTCTGTTAATCGAGGGCTAAGGTAATATAAAAAAGTGTAATGAGCAAAATTGACAAAAAAACGGTTCCCGTTTTGTTAGAAGCGGAAACCGTCGACTGTTTTGTCAAAAAATAAGTTTCTATATTGGGTAATGAATGCTTGTCCGAGAATCAATCACCCAAGTATGATTTTAATAGTCGGCTCTTCTGCCCTTTGAGGCGACGAATAGCTTTTTCTTTTATTTGACGTACACGTTCTCGCGTGAGGTCGAATTTGGCACCAATTTCTTCCAAAGTCATTTCTTGGCAACCGATGCCGAAAAACATTTTGAGAATGTCGCGTTCACGTTCATGCAACTGGTTGAGGGCTCTTTCCACTTCCTTTGACAACGACTCTTGGTTGAGTGTGGAATCGGCCATAGGTGAGTCATCGTTAGGAAGGACATCAAGAAGACTGTTGTCTTCGCCTTCAACGAATGGAGCATCAACCGATATGTGCCTTCCCGAGACTTTCAGCGTGTCGGAAATCTTGTCTACCGGAATTTCAAGGCGGCTGGCAAGTTCTTCGGCCGATGGGCGACGTTCATTCTCTTGTTCAAATTTGGAAAGTGCTTTGCCAATCTTGTTGAGCGAGCCTACCTGGTTGAGCGGCAACCTCACTATACGGGATTGTTCGGCAAGAGCTTGCAGGATTGACTGGCGTATCCACCACACGGCATAAGAAATAAACTTGAAGCCACGGGTTTCATCAAATTTCTGGGCAGCTTTAATCAAGCCGAGATTTCCTTCGTTGATCAAGTCGGGCAGACTTAATCCTTGGTTCTGATACTGTTTTGCCACAGAAACTACGAAACGCAAGTTGGCTCGTGTTAATTTCTCGAGAGCTGCGTGGTCGCCTTTTTTAATGGCTTGCGCCAACTCGACCTCTTCTTCTACAGTTATAAGGTCTTCACGGCCAATTTCTTGTAGATACTTGTCGAGTGATGCACTCTCGCGGTTTGTAATTGATTTGGTAATCTTTAATTGTCTCATTTGTACTAAGAGAATTTAAGTGTGCAAAGGTAGACATAAAATCTGCAAAATGTGTTCCAAATATAATGAAATACCTTTAAAAAATATTAACAAGCAGGTATTTCTTTGCTATGACGCATCCGGGATGCACAGCCGGTTGCGAGTATCATGATGTGGATTCATTTTTCGCAAATCTACCATATTAAATAACAATCGAGTAGCCGAATTGTTGTGGCCGGTTGCCGATTATTTGGCCTTGTAGTAGTTAAAAATAGTAAAAAGATGGTTTACGGGCATAAAACAACAACGACCAAGCAACAACTTGGCCGTTGTGGGTACATGTCATTATGTCGTTGTTTTTTAATCAGACAGGTCTACTGCATAGTACCTTCTTGTTCCGGTAGGATATATTCCGGTAATGAACATAACCTTGTCGCTGTCTTGATTTTTCATTATTGCATTGTAGATTGCTTCAACGTCATTTTGAGAATTGACACGGTTGCCGTTAATCTCTATGATGACGAATCCGTCTTTGATGCCTGCATCTTTGAACTTGCCATCTTTCAGTCCTGCCACTTGTACGCCTGATGTTATGTTAAGGCTCTTCTTTGTGCTATCCGAAAGTTTCTTGAAAGCGCAGCCCAGCGACATGAAGTCGGCAGCTTTTGTTATCGTTGTGTCGCCTTGGTTGTTTTTCATCGTGGCTTTCGTGGTGTGGGTCTTGTTGTCGCGGATGTAAGTTATTTCAACTGTGTCGCCAGGTCTCAACTTGTTCATTTGTTCCATCATCTGGCCACTGTTGTTTACAGGATTTCCGCCAATCTTGATTATTACATCGCCGACTTCTATTCCGGCTTCCATTGCGGCACTGCGGTCGTTGACTTCGGCAACGTAAATGCCTTCGTTTGTGGCCTTGATGCCTTTTTCTTTAGCCATTTCGGCGTTAAGTTCGGTGTAAGCTATGCCGAGCACGGCACGTTGCACTGTTCCATATTGCTTGATGTCGGTGACGATTTTCTTGACCAATGCCGACGGGATGGCAAAAGAGCATCCTGCGTAATCGCCGGTCTGCGAATAAATGGCAGTATTGATGCCTACGAGTTCGCCATTGGTGTTGACAAGGGCACCGCCACTGTTGCCCTTGTTGACGGCAGCGTCTGTTTGAATGAATGATTCGATGCCCATTGTGCGCTCGTGGGTTGCAGAGCTTATGCTGCGGGCTTTGGCGCTGACAATACCGGCGGTGACGGTAGAAGTCAATCCGAAAGGATTGCCGACGGCAAGAACCCATTCGCCTACTTTGAGGGCGTCGGAGTCGCCAAATGGTATCGTAGGCAGGTTTTCACCGTCAATCTTTAGCAAGGCGACATCCGAAGTAGGGTCGGTGCCTACGATTGTGGCGTTGTAGGAACTATTGTCGTTGAGAATCACTTCAAGTTTTTCGGCGCCTTCTATGACATGGTTGTTGGTTACCACATATCCGTCAGAGGTTATGATTACTCCCGAACCGAGTCCGAGGGGTTGCGGTTCTTGTTGCTGCTGTTGTTGTTGGCGATTGCCATAACCGCGGCCAAAGAAAAATTCAAACGGATCGATGAATTGTTGGCGCATGCGCGGAGTTGCGTAACTTTTTATGCAGACTACTGCGTTGACCGATTTTTCGGCAGCCACTGTGAAGTCGGTGTCGAGAGCCGAGACGGAATTTGCTGTCCGTATAAATTGTCCGTCGTTGTTAAGGTAGCTTGTTGATGATATTTCATTGGCAAAACCGTCATAGTTGTTGTTGCTTATGATTGATGTTGCCAGTATTGTGGCCGCAGACCCTAAAACTGATGCTCCTACAAATAAAAGAGCCAATTTCGTGATTTTTTTCATAAGTCCTTATTGTTAAATAGTTATCGTATTTAAAATTTTATTAGTTAAAAATTAACTTTTATCTGAGTGTAAAAGTAGAACATAATTTGATACATTGTACACATAACTTCTTATATTTAAAATAAATTAATAGCTGTAGGAGCTATTTAGTACAAATTAAAGCTTAATGTGACAAAAAGTGTATTTTTGATAAATGGGACTATTTTTCTTCAAATACTGCCGAATGCATATCGGATGTGTTTTGATTGTACCAAGAGCATGAACAGGTCAAAAATTTTGCCATTACGCACAACTTTCACTACCTTTGTGCTAAGGCAGTATGGTGGCTTGTCGCTTGCCGCGTTTGGCGGCAGGAGGAAAGTCCGGGCAACGCAGAGTATCATATTTCCTAACGGGAAGCTGCTTGCGAGGGCAGAGTTGAATGTGACAGAAAATAACCGCCGGCGCGTCTTCGAGCAAGGCTGCCGGTAAGGGTGAAAAGGCGAGGTAAGAGCTCACCGGGCGGGATGGTGACATTTCGCGCCGCACAACTTATGAGTTGCAAGGCCAAGTATACCGGCATTCAAGGGTTACTCGTCCATTGTCGGGGGGTAGGCTGCTAAAGTGTACTGGCAACAGTGCATTGAGATAAATGACAGGCCGTGTTTGGCGCAAGCCTGCACGACATAACCCGGCTTATAGCCGTGCTGCCTTTTTTATTTATTAAGTTCATGAAGAAACCTTTTGTCACACATAAGGCACTTTCTATAAGGTTGCGGAGATACTTTATCAGGATGTGGTGGTATTGGACAAGTGGCGTTTGGAACGAGACTGAAAGCAATTGGCGCGTGGATCTCGTTAAAACAGTTAATTTGTCGGTAAGGTCTTTTATGGACAAGAATCTGCAACAGAAAGCCGCTGCATTGACATTCAGCACGATGCTTGCCCTTGTGCCAACATTGGCGATGATATTCGCCATAGGGCGTGGCTTCGGATTCCAGAATATAATAGAATCGGAAGTGTTTAATTTCGTTCCGGTGCAAAAAGAAGCCTTGACCAATGTGTTCACGTTTGTAGATTCTTATCTTGCCCAGTCGTCGGAAGGGATATTCGTCGGTGTCGGAATATTGTTTCTTATGTGGACTTTGGTGAGTCTGTTATCGGGAGTTGAAGATACGTTCAATCACATTTGGGGTGTCAGTAAGGGCCGGAATTTTTATCGCAAGGTGACCGATTATATAGCAATATTCCTGATAATACCTGTATTAATCATCTGCGCAAATGGAATAAAGATTTTTATGCTTACAGTGTCGTCCGACACATTCTTGTCACCTGTCGTTGAGACTTCGCTCGATATAGCCCCTTCAATACTTACTTGGTTGTTGTTCACATCTACATTTGTGCTCATCCCGTACACAAAAGTAAGATTGAAGTACGCCATAGTGTCGGGTTTTTTGTGTGGCATGGTATTCCAGTTGTTGCAATGGCTCATGATAAGTGGACAAATTTATGTGTCCAAGTATAATGCCATATACGGTAGTTTTGCATTCCTGCCGTTATTGCTCATTTGGATTCATCTTTCATGGCTTGTGTGCTTGTCGGGGGTGGTACTGACTTATTCATCACAAAACATATTTAAATTTAACTTCAGAGATAACATAAATGAGATTTCAGAACGTTATCTCACCGATGTTACCATAGTAGTTCTTGCCATTATAGCCAAACGCTTCAGTCAAGCCAAGTCGCCATATACAAAACTTGACATAACGGAAAGATACAACATTCCGATAAGGCTTGTCGGTGCTGTGGTAGATAAACTTGTGGATGTAAAACTCGTGACAGGAGTGACAGGAAAAGAGGACAGGGTGATTGCCTATCAGCCGGCCTTCGACCTTGAGCGAATGACATTGAAACTGGTCAAGGACAGGTTGCGAGATTCTGGAAAATCGGGGTTCATACCATCCCTTGAAATAAAATTCGGGAAGATGATAGAGGTCATCCACACATGTAATACTAATAATGAAAATGATGATTATTTAATAAAGAACTTACCAGTTAATTTCAACGAAAGAGAAATATGAAAGAAGTTGTATTTGCCAAGGCGGCTCCGGCTGCCATCGGGCCTTACAGCCATGCCGTAAAAGCCGGGAATATGGTTTACTTGTCGGGCCAGATAGGGCTTGATCCTGCTACCGGAAAGATGGTTGAAGGCATAACGGAGCAAACTAAACAGGCTTTTGCCAATATCAAGGCTGTACTTTCCGAAGTGGGGTGTACGCTTGCCGATGTTGTAAAAACTACCGTATATTTGAATGAAATGTATCATTTCGGCGTAATGAACGACATTTATGCCGAAGAATTTGGCGATGCGCGTCCGGCACGTTCAGCCATTGCAGTAAAAGAATTGCCAAAGCAAGCTCTTGTGGAGATTGAGGTTATAGCCATGATACCTTGAATCCCATAGTGGCTTTATATGAAACCGGCTATCATACATTCCTAAAATCATGAATTAACAAGGTTATAAGCTGCATTCATGAATAATAGAGAGGAATGTGTGGTGGCCGGTTAGCATCATGTTTTATCGGACAAAGGCCGTTTGCTGTCAGTGTTTGGATGTTATTGTCAGGAAGTCGGCCACGATGAATGTACTGCCACCCACATATATCATATCTTGTTCGGTGCATTTTTTCATTGCTGCCTCATAAGCTTCTTTCACGGTGTGATAGCTGTTGCCGGTGAGTCCTTTCTCATGTGCAATTTCAGCAAGAGCCTTGCAATCGAGTGCGCGGGTCACGGAAGCCTGTGTAAAATAGTAAACGGCATTGTGTGGCATCATGTCGAGGATGTGGCTTATGTCCTTGTCGTTGACAAATCCTATTATGATGTGCAGTGTCGTGTAACTCTCTTTTTCAAGTTGGTCGACGATATACTTTATTCCACCGACATTGTGTCCGGTGTCGCATACCACACGAGGTGCATGTCCGACAATCATCCATCGTCCCATCAGCCCGGAGACTTCGCACACGTTTCTGAAACCGTTGAGAATGGCATCGCGTGTGATGTTCACGCCAAGTTGTTTCAAACGGTCGACAGCTGTAAGTACTGTATTGGCATTTTTTATCTGGCATTCTCCTGACAATTCGTCTATTATGGTTCCATAACCAGTGGTGTCGATGTACAGCAAGTCATCTTTCCTTTCAAAACCGGTTATTGCCGGACGATCCTCGGCAAATGTAATTGGTGCTCCTTCTATTTTGGCTTTCTGAACAAATATATCGTGTATCTCAGGGCTGTCTTCGCCTATCACTACAGGTGTTCCAGGTTTTATGATTCCTGCTTTTTCTGATGCTATCTGCGGCAATGTGTTCCCGAGAAATTGGGTATGGTCAAATGATATGTTGGTGATGACGCTTAAAACCGGTGTTATGATATTTGTGCTGTCAAGCCGACCGCCAAGGCCGACTTCAATGACTGCATAATCGACATTGCAAGAACGAAAATAGTCGAATGCCATTATCATTGTCAATTCAAAAAATGATGGAGATCCGTCAAATTTCATTCCCAAATATCGATTCACAAAGTCGGTTACAGCTTCTTTGCTTATCATTTTCCCGTTGACCCTGATTCTTTCTCGGAAATCAACCAGATGTGGCGAGGTGTATAATCCCACTTTGTATCCTGACAATTGTAAAATTGAGGCTATGAGGTGTGATGTAGAACCTTTCCCGTTTGTTCCTGCAATGTGTATCGACTTGAATGTTTTGTGAGGATTGCCAAAGAGGTCGTCAAGGCTCATGCTTGTGCCGAGTCCTGGTTTATATGCTGCTCCGCCTATACGTTGGAACATAGGCAGGCTGTTGTATAGGAAGTCTAATGATTGTTCGTAGGTCATAGTTGTTTAATATGAATCAAAAGATGAAGAAACCTGCTACTCCGGCAAGTACGATAACCAGAATCGGGCTCATTTTGACAAAATAGGTGAGGAAAAATGCTATTGCACAAATAAGGATGCTTATGATGCATTCGGGTGTCTCATGCCCAAAATTTTCAGCGTTCATGAGAAGTAGGGCAGCCGATGCTATAAGTCCGACAATCACGGGGCGTAGTCCCATGAAAGCTCCTTTTATTATTGCGCTTTCCTTATGCGCACGAATGAAATGGCTTGCGTACATGACCAAGATGTATGGAGGAATTACTACAGCGGCAGTTGCAAGAATAGAACCTATGACGCTGCCTGTCGCTGAATATCCTATGTAGGTAGCACTGTTGATTCCGATGGGGCCTGGTGTCATTTGTGAAATGGCAACGATGTCGGTAAAAGTAGTCGCGGTAATCCAGCCTTGCTTTTGTACTACCTCTTGTTGTATGAGCGACAGCATGGCGTATCCTCCGCCAAAGCCGAAGATGCCTATTTTCAAATAAGCCCAAATAAGTTTGAAATATATTTCCATCTTTTCATCCTTTATTGTTCGTTTCTGCGTTTTTGTTCATTTTCCATGTGTAGTAAATGTATCCGCCAATGGCTCCGAGGACAATGTATATTACTGGATTGGAAATCACGGGCAGTCCCGAATATATGAGTATGGCCACTGCTACGGGTATGACTATAGTCCTGATGGTTATTTGAGCTGTTTTGGCCATTGTCAGCACCGGTGCTATAATCAATGCTACCACGGCAGGACGTATTCCCTTGAAGATGCTGTTGAGGGTGTCATTGTTCATTATCGTTTCGGGAGTAAGAAACATTGCTATTGCGAGGATGATAAGAAACGATGGCATTATGGTACCGAGTGCGGCGGCGAGACTTCCCTTGAATCCTTTTAACTTGTCGCCAATCGAGACCGAGAAATTCACTGCAAAAATGCCTGGCAGAGATTGAGCCACAGCAAGCATGTCGACAAATTCCTCTTTCGATACCCATTTGTTTTTGTCAATGGATTCTTTTTCTATCATAGAAACCATAGCCCATCCTCCACCGAAAGTGAAAAGTCCTATTTTAAAGAAAGTGCGAAATAGTTTCCAATAAATGTTGCTCATGATCCGTGCTTATATTTGCGTTGCAAATTTACTAAATAATGTCAAATGGGGGGTACGTTTTGCGTAAATAGACGTGGACACTTTGGGTGTCATGCAAATGTTAATGGACTTAATCCCTTTTTTGTTAAAAATGTTCAATAAAAAAGTTATTTTTACCGGGATTTAAGCCTGTAGATATAATTTAAATTATCTTTGGCGCAAAATATCGAAATTTTCAAATGATTTGTAACAAGTTTAAGCTATTGGTGGTTGTTCTTCTTATGGCTGTCGCAAGTGTTTGCTCGATGGCGCAAGAAAGAGGCTCAAGTACTGCTTATTCAACCGATAGCTTGACAAGTGTCTTGTCCGATTCAATGTCGGCGAGTGCCGATATGGCTGCCGTTGTCGATAGTGTTGAGACTAAAGCTAATAACCGTAATTTCTTCCAAAAAATAATAGATTATTTCGGGAATGCCAATAAGAGTTCGCTTGATGATAAGAAATTTGACGTGAGTTTCATAGGAGGTCCCTTTTACTCGTCAAATCTCGGAGTAGGTCTTGGGGTAGTAGGGTCGGGATTATACCGAGTCAGGGGTGTCGAGCACGACTTGCAGCCTTCCAATGTGTCACTGTTTGGAAGCGTTTCCACGACAGGTTTCTACATGCTCGGCATAAAGGGAAATAATATATTTCCGGAAGATCGATTCAGAATAAATTACACTTTGAATTTCTATTCTTTCCCTTCGTATTACTGGGGGATAGGCTATGAAAATGGAGACAACGACGATAACAAGATAAAAATGGATCGTTGGCAGTCTAAGATAAAAGGGGAATTTCTTGTTAAAGTTTTTGAAAATTTCTATGCAGGTGCCGTATTGACATGGGATTATATACGCGGAGGCGGAGTGGAAGAGAAAGACCTGCATTTGTTCAGAGGAATGGATTTGATTACTCGTAATTATGGCATGGGTTTGACATTGCAGTATGATTCACGCGACTTGATAACCAATGCGAGCAAGGGCGTATATGTTTATGTAAACCAGATGTTCCGTCCCAAGTGGTTATGGAATGATTATGCTTTCAGCACTACCGAATTTATAACAAGCGTATACAAGCAGGTGTGGAAAGGCGGATTGATTGCCGGAGACTTGCGAGGCACTTTTAATTTTGGTAATCCGTCGTGGGCTATGATGGCAAAGCTTGGCGATACAAGTTCGATGCGAGGATATTACGAAGGACGTTACCGCGACAAGCATTCAATGGCAGCGCAGGTTGAGTTGCGTCAACATGTGTGGCGTCGCAACGGCGTTGTAGTATGGGTTGGAGCCGGAACGGTTTTCCATGACAAACAATCATTCAAGCATATTTTCCCGAATTACGGATTCGGTTACAGATGGGAGTTCAAGAAACGCGTGAATGTCAGAATTGACGTCGGGTTTGGAAAGCCCGGCCAATATGGTTTCTCGTTCAATATAAATGAGGCTTTTTGACAAATAAGAGAATTATCCGAATAATAAAGACCGGATTCTAAAAGGCCCGTTATTTTGTTCGTGACATTTAATGGGCTTTTATGTTGTTTGCTATTATTCTTTTGCCCTTATGCGTTTTGAGTATTTTAACTATTTTTTTGAGTGTGTAAATCAATATATTTTCTATCTTGCATTAGTATTAGGTTAATCCGAAAAGTCGGCATCGCTTAATTGCCAAGCCTATATTACATGATGCGTCGTTTCCTTACCATTGAATCTTAGCATGAATACCTGAATAAAGAGTCCTGACATGCCGTTTATGGGGCGTGCCGAGAATCTCAAGCATTAAATTTTTTGTTGCAATGAAGCATATATATGAAAAGGAGTGATTTTCATGAAGTAGGGGATAAATGTGTCATGAGGACATGTTTTCAAAACTTGCGGTTTTTAGATTGCTGACCTGTATCGGAAGTTTTATCGGAAAGATTTTTCATAACATAAACTACTTAAAACGTATAGAAAATGAAGAATACGATGCCTTTCATTCAGCCTGTGGAGGATGCCAAGCGGGTTCCTATTCGCAGGGAATTATATGAGCAGAGCGTTGATTTGTATGAACAAGGCAAATACCTCGAAGCATTTCATTGCTTGCTCGATTATATAAACGACGGTTTCAGATTGAAATACGGAAACGAGCAAGGTACAGAATTTCACATACCGCATGGGTCGATAGTGGTGGACATAGACATTAAAGACGATAAAATGCTCATTGAGGCCGATTTCCTTAAAATTCCAGAAAAAGGCCGTGTTGCGATGTTACGCCAATTGGCCGATTTGAATATAAACAAATTGATGCTGGCACGTTTCTTAAAGGATGGAGATAAATTGAAAATCACATATACCACGCCAATGTCGCAGAGCCATCCTCACAAGATTTATGGCGTGTTGCAGAATATATGTTCCGTAGGCGACAGGTATGATGACGAATTCTGTACCAAGTTTGGTGCTACTCGCTGTTATGAACCTAAAATTGAACCCTATTCGGAAGAAATGCTTAATCAAGTATATGAAGGGATACAGACTATAGGTAATGCGACACTCGAAGCCTTAAAAGAGTATAATGCCGTTAGGGCTTATGGGTATTCTTGGAATGTGCTTGACACGACTTTTTATCAAATCTCTTATTTCGCGCAGCCACAAGGGCAATTAGGTAACGACCTCGAAAAGGCAGTTTGCGACATGGATGCCGAACGTCCTGTGGAAGAAGTGGTGTCGAAAGGTACCGACTATTTGAAAAAACTTCTTGCCATGTCCAAGGAAGAACTGGCTAAGGATCTGTATTCTGTCGACATGCTGGTGTCCAACCGCCGCAGTGTCTCGTTACAAAATGTGCAAGAAGTATTTAAGAGCGTTTATGATGAGTCCACCGCCGCTTTGCAGACTTCTGATTTTGAGCGCGCCGCAGTGAGGTTGCTTTATCTCTTTTATGAGACATATTTCTATAATGATGTCCCGTCCGAAATAAGCGCAGTGATTGAGCGTGCGTTGAAAGCTGCCGGAGGATTGCCTGTGGAACAAGCAGCAAAGTTGCTGTATGAGGCTATTGACGATATAATGGATGGCGATCTTACAAGCGGAATGGCAGTATCGATTGATTCAGATGAAAATGGCATGGCCAAGAACTTGATGGAGCAGGCTACCGCTGCCGCATCGGCAATGCAGCAAAAGATGGTTGAAGCCATGGGTGGTGATGACATAGTGGCATTGCAACAGAAAATGGCCGAAGCCATGTCGCGTGGAGACATGGCTGAATACGCACGTCTGGCTGGAGAGTTACAACAGAAAATGATGAGCAATCTTTTTAAATAATGCATTAACATAGTATATCCATGGAACAAAACATATATAATCTGGTTTTTAAAGTAACTCATGCCGGAGGCTCGGGAAGTTGCTTTTATCTTAAATCACATGATTTGTTTGTAACAAATTATCATGTGGTCGAAGGTTTTCACACAGTAGCCATACATGACAATGACCGTAATCCATATCTTGCAAAAGTAGTCCTTGTCAATACCGATCTTGACATAGCCATGCTTGCCGTCGAGCATGATTTTTCTCATTTGCCCGAAATTGAGCTTGCCGGCAATGACGATTTGGAAATCGGGGGAAAGATTCGTGTGGCCGGTTATCCTTACGGGATGCCGTTTACTGTGACCGAGGGTACGGTCTCCTCTCCAAAGCAGTTGATGGATGGCCAATATTACATTCAAACTGATGCTGCTGTCAATCCGGGAAATTCAGGAGGTCCTATCTTTAATGAGAAAAATCAAGTAGTAGGAATAACTGTGAGTAAAATAAATGATGCCGACAATATGGGCTTCGGCATTCGTGTGGAAGGATTGCACAAGCTGCTTGATTCTGTCGATGGGCTGGAGCGTGACAAATTCAATGTTCAGTGTAACAGTTGCGATGAATTGATCTCGGAAGCCGATGAGTATTGTCCATCATGTGGAGAAAAATTACCGGAGGACATATTTAAAGAGTATCATCTATCGCCGCTTACAGAGTTCTGCGAGAGCGCGATTGAACGCATGGGCATAAATCCGGTTTTGGCGCGCGATGGCTACGAAGCATGGCGTTTTCATAAAGGGAGTTCAGAAATACGGGTGTTTGTATTCAATCGCACTTATTTGTTCATGGTATCTCCGGTAAATCTGTTGCCAAAGAAAAATGTGGAAGGCGTGCTCGACTACATGCTGAGTACTGATTTATATCCTTATAAAATGGGTATAGATGGTCGTCAGATTTACCTTGTGTACAGGATGCATCTGTCCGACATCACGGATGAGCATGAGGAAGAGATACGCGAGAATATGGTGAATCTTGCCTTGAAAGCTGATGAAATGGATAATATGTTGGTAGAACAATTCGGTTGCGAATTTTCGGCATATAGCAAGCAAGATAATGGATAATAACATTCTTATTGTAAAGACAGACATTCATTGAATAATTAAACGGAAAGACCTGAAGGCAGTCGCAACGATGGATAATTGCGACTGCTTTCACGGTTAATTCGATTATGGGGTTTTTCAGGTATTAAGTCTTGGGTGCAACCTGTTGAAGATTGTCTGTATTATAAAAAATAGAATATGTCATTAAATCTGACTGAAGCTCAAATCATTCAACTTGCGCCTGACGCAGCATCGGTCAAGGCAGGCAAAGGTCTCGCAGGTAAAAACAAGTGGGTCCTGCTTGAGTATAGTGACAGGGCTGTGTGGGGTCATTGTCAAGGTAGTGGGAAATTGCCTTATCAGACAGTTGTGGACTTGAAAGAAATTGCATTTAAATGTTCATGTCCGAGCCGTAAATTTCCATGTAAACACGGATTGGGATTACTATTGTTGTATGCGGCGCATCCTGAAGAATTCAGGCAATCAGATGAGCCGGAATGGGTGGCTTCATGGTTGTCCAAGCGTGTCGAGAAAGCTGAAAAACGAGAACAAAAGGCAAAAAGTGAAACGAGTGGCGCACTTGTCGATGAAGTTGCTCAGGCTAAAAGGTCTGCAATGCGGCACCAAAAGATTATGAACGGATTGGATGACCTTGAAATGTGGATGAATGATTTGTTGCGCAACGGACTTATAAACGTTCCCGAGCGAGCTTATAACTTATTTGACGGAATGGCTCGCCGCATGGTAGACGCGCAGGCTCCCGGTCTTGCTGGGCGATTGAAAGCCATGCAGGATATCGGATTTCATCGTGACGAGTGGAAGTATGAATTGGCTGACAGGCTTGGAAAGCTATTCCTTTTAATACAAGGATACAAGCATCTTGACATGTTGTCGGCCGAGTGGAAGGATGAAATTAGGACACAAGTCGGTTTCCCGCAATCCAAAGAAGAAGTGCTTGCCGGAGAAGCGGTATATGATGATTGGGTTGTATTGCACAAGATGTCGCAGCAGGTCAATGACTTGAATACTGATACATATTGGCTGCTTGGGTGCAGAAATAAAAGATATGCCATTTTCTTGAGTTTTACCCCTAAAGGAAGAGTGCATGAAATAAACTTGCTCCCAGGTAGCGTGTATTCAGGCGCATTGTATTTTTATAAGGGTGCAGGACTGTTGCGTCGTGCCGTTTTTAAAGACTTTACATTGTCGGGAGATGTCGGTCATTCAAAGCTTTCATTTTGTGCATGCTTGAAAGATGCTGCAAGTGAATACAGGAATATGGTCATTTCCAATCCATTTATTGAAAATGTTCCATTATTGGTTGAGAACGTGCATTTTGCTTTGCAAGGGACCAAATTTTGTGTTCAGGACAAGGCCGGTGACATATATCCTGTAAGTTTGCTTGAAGATATGAGAATCGACATACTTGCAATTACAGGAGGGAAGCCGTTCTCGGCATTCTTTCTTGCCGATGCAGGTTGTTGGGAGTTGAAATCTATTTGGTATCAATCGGAATATCATACTTGGAGAGATGAACGTGATTGAATTTATCATAAATGCCGAGTTGCTGGGAACTGCCAATAAGGAGATTGCTTTTCCTGCAATGCCGGAAACTATGGATAGAGCCGTGCAGAAGTTGAAGGAGTGTGCTTCCGGGCCGGAAACATGCCTATATCAAATTTCAGCAATGGCTTTTGCATATAATCGTGCAGGAATAGAACCTGACGATGGCAAAAATGTGACGACAATTGAAATGGCTCCCGAAGAGGCTAAACCTTATTTTGAGGGTGAAGCAGGAAAAATATTTGCACGACTATCACGAAACAAATACTTGCTTTTATATGCTTATAAGAAAGCTGTAAAATGTAATCGACTTATTCCGCCTGTTGCTTTGCGTGAGTTGATAGCGCATGCTTACGACCGTAATAATCCGAACAAGCATGAGGAACAAATGCTATTGTTGGAACTGACGGGAGAGCGTGGTAGGTGGTTGCTTAAACAGATGAATCTTGCCGATTGGGGCGAGGTGGAGCATGTGGATTGGGAAACTGCTTCGCATGGGAAACGAAAGGCCTTGTTGGCACGCATAAGGCAGGAGTGTCCGGAACGCGGGCTTGAAATTCTTCAATCGTGTTTCAAGAATGAGTCGGCTTCAAGCAGGGATGAACTGCTTCAATGTCTTGCAATGAATTTGAGCAAGGCCGACGAGCCGTTCTTGCAAAGTGTGGCAAATTCCGATCGCAGTGGTAATGTCAAGGAAACTGCAAGAAGGCTGTTATGCAAAATACCCGGTTCAGAGCTGGTTGAGACTTACTGCAGGTTGTTACATGGGAAAATACATTATAATTTGCTGACAGGGTGGTCTTACGAAAAATTGTCCTTTGTGCCAGAAATGAAAAAACTGGGATTGGAGGAAATAAGTCCCAATAAAAAAGAAAAGGATGACGAATATTTGTTGAGACAGTTGGCCGAGCGTGTCCCACTAAGTTTTTGGACCGTTTTTTATGATTGTTCTCCCGAAAAAGCGGCAAAACGACTTGTACAGAACCCTCCGTTTAAAGATTATTTTAATATATGTGCACCAATAAATAATTTCGGTGACAATTTGTGGGCATTTCATACCTTGCAGGCCAATGCGGCTGAAGACGTGTTATTTTCACTTGTTTCGTTGCTTACCGTGGAACAAAGGGAGGAAATCTCTTATCCGCCGAAGGTGAAAGATTTTTATACAGTACCAGCATCATGGTTTAATGCCGATCACCGTATGTGGGGAATAAAATTTTCGACATGGGTGATGAAGGTGCTGATGCAAAACAGGTATTTTTACGGCATGTCGGAATTGTCGGAACGACTATCGGTGTACATGCCTGTTGAAATGAGGCCTTATGTGGAACAAACTGCATTGCAGATGTCGGAGAAAAATCAAGAAAAATCGCAATTTTGCGCCACATTGTTGAATTTTATGAGACTTAAAGAACAAATAGATTTACTTTTTCAATGATAATAATGTAAAAAACAATATGAGTACCTTATTAAGACAACATGCCGAACAGCAATTTGCTGAAGAATTACATGAGCTTAAAAAGAATGAGTCTAATCCTGTGCCCGAAAATTGGGAAATGTCGCCACAGTCGGTTGTGACATATCTTATGGGCGGAAAATTGAAAGACGGATTTGAAGTTTCACCTAAGTATATCGGCAACAGGCGTTTGATGGAGATTGCCGTGGCCACGTTGGTTACTGATAGAGCATTATTGCTTTATGGGCTTCCGGGTACTGCAAAAAGCTGGGTGAGCGAACATATAGCTGCTGCTATTTCGGGAAATTCCACATTGATTGTGCAAGGTACTGCGGGAACGGGCGAAGAGGCGATACGCTATGGATGGAACTATGCAAGGTTGCTTGCCGAAGGCCCAAGTGAAGAAGCTCTTGTGCAAACTCCGGTTATGAAAGCCATGCAAGAAGGTAAGATTGGTCGTATAGAAGAGTTGACACGCATCGGTTCGGATGTGCAGGACACCCTAATCACCATATTGTCGGAAAAAACATTGCCTATTCCTGAATTAAACAAAGAGGTTCAAGCCATAAAAGGCTTCAATATAATAGCCACAGCCAACAATAGAGATAAAGGGGTTAACGATTTGTCGAGTGCATTGAAGCGTCGTTTTAATACGGTGATTCTGCCTTTACCGGAAACTATGGAAGAGGAGGTAGACATAGTGAAACGTAGGGTTGAGAGTTTTGAGAAAGTTATGGAACTTCCGGCAGAGAAACCTGCATTAGAAGAAATTCGCAGGGTAGTGACTATCTTCAGGGAATTACGACAAGGTGCTACTTGTGATGGCAAGACCAAATTAAAAACTCCATCAGGAACTCTCAGCACAGCCGAGGCCATATCGGTGGTCAATAACGGACTTGCGATGGCCGGATATTTTGGCGACGGGCAGATTCATGCCGAGGATCTTGTTTCGGGAATACTTGGAGCCGTGGTAAAGGATCCTGTGCAAGACAAGGTGGTTTGGCAAGAATATATGGAAACGGTGGTGAAGAACCGAGATGGATGGAAAGATATATATCGGGCATCGAGAGATATGATTTGATGTGTCAATATTGAATTTATAATGATATGGCCGTTCATTTATTAGGAATAAGGCATCACGGCCCTGGTTCGTGCCGGAATGTAGTCGCAAGTCTTAATGAATTGTGTCCCGACTTGATACTGCTTGAAGGACCTGCCGAAGCCGACTTGTTAATGCAATTTGTAGCTGATGCGCAGATGGCTCCGCCTGTTGCGTTGCTTGGCTATCAGCCCGACAAGCCGCAAAATGCCGTGTTTTACCCATTTGCAGTCTTTTCCCCCGAATGGCAGACTATGCGTTATGCAGTCGATAACAGTGTGCCATTGCGTTTCTTTGATTTGCCTCTTGCTTATTCCATGACCGAGCAGTTTGCCGAGCAAACAGGGCAAGAGGAATTGCAAGGTGACAATGCCGAAATTTCAGACCCATTTGATTATTTGGCTGAAATAGCAGGATACGAAAACGGCGAGGCTTGGTGGGAAGCATCGGTAGAACATCGTAAAGGAGCATCAGGCATATTCCAAGCAGTGAAAGAGGCCGTGTCGGCTTTGCGGGATGTATTGTCTTGGAGCATTTCAAAGCGCGACTTGGTGCGTGAGGCGTGGATGCGTAAAATGATAAGGGCTGCACAAAAGGATGGATTTGAACGCATTGCAGTGGTGTGCGGAGCATGGCATGTGCCTGCCCTTGAATCAATGCCCAAAGTGAAAGACGACAATGAATTGCTAAAAGGCCTTGCCAAAGTCAAAATTGAATGCACATGGATTCCATGGACTTATGGCCGGCTATCTTCCCGTAGCGGTTATGGAGCCGGAATCGAGTCGCCGGGATGGTATGATTATTTATGGCATCATCCTGAAGATGACGGCACATTGTGGGTGAGCCATGTGGCTTCGTTGCTGAGACAGAAAGGGATGGACATTTCTGTTGCCCACGTCATAGAAACTGTTCGATTGGCGCGTGCTACGGCCGCATTACGGAGTTTGCCGTCTCCGTCTTTGTCCGAATACAATGAGGCTGTGACAACGGTAATGGGATTTGGCGATGATACATTGTTGCAGATAGTGAAAGAATCGCTAATCATAGGCGACAGGCTGGGACATGTGCCGAATGGTGTGCCTAAAGTGCCGTTGCTTGCCGACGTTGAAAGAATACAAAAAAGATTGCGCGTGCCATTTACTGCCGAAATAAAAGAGTTGATTCTTGATCTTCGTAAGCCGAATGATTTGGAACGTAGTATTTTTTTCCATCGGTTGACTTTGCTTGGTGTAGACTGGTCAGTTCCTGGATCTATAGATGGGAGAGGGACGTTTAAGGAGAAATGGACTCTTTATCATAAACCGGAACAAGTGGTAAGTATAATCGAGAAGGCCGTCTGGGGAAATACTGTGGAAGAAGCCGTGCAAAAATTTGTATCCAATGAGGCTGACGGCATTAGACATATTCCGGAACTGACGAAATTGCTTGGCAAGGTTATTCCTGCCGATTTGCCTGGATTGGTTGAGGTGATGACAAGCCGGCTTGACCGATTGTCGGCCGCAGCATCCGATATAGTGGAAATGATGGAAGCTGTTCCTGATTTGTCGGGCATAGTGCGTTATGGTAACGTTCGTAATCTTGATTTTTCGCGAGTAGATGGCATGTTGCACGCAATGATGGCTCGTATATTGGCCGGTGGTATATTAGTGTGCATTAATATCGACGAAGAAGCAGCAGCCGGATTGCTTGACAAATTGGTTGCTGTCGATTATGCCGTGTCGACATTGAATGATTCGGAATTGAACGGCATGTGGCTTGAATTCGTGAATATCGTAAGGACATCGGTTAATGTGCATCCTTTGCTGTCGGGATATGCTGTGCGTTTGCTGAACGACAAGGGTGTGGTTTCTCCAGAAGAAATGCAGTCTGTACTGAGTTTTTATACTTCGGCCGGCAATCTCCCTACAGATGTGGCTTATTGGTTTGAAGGCTTTTTACGAGCTTCAGGTACAATATTGTTGCTGGATGATGATTTGTGGAATCTCGTCAATGGCTGGGTATGTTCGTTAAGTGATGATGATTTCAAGCAATTATTGCCGATATTGCGTCGCACGTTCAGCGAATTTTCTCCGGCCGAACGTCGCAAATTAGGTGAAAAAGCAAAGTTATCGACCGATATTAGGCAATTGGTATTTAATAAAAATACATTAGAAGTAAATGAAGCTGATGCTTCCAGAGTCTTGCCGTTGATATTTCGATTATTGGGAATTAAAACAGATTAATCAGGGAAAAGAAATGGAAGAAAGAAATTTAAAGAAGTGGAGATTGATACTTGGCGGGGATGAAGCCGACGGGACAGGAATCAGATTGAATATTGAAGAACAACGCATGGATCGTTCATTGGAAGCCGTTTATGACAGTAACAGGCGTGGAGGTCTTGGTTCGTCTGCTCCGAAAGTAAGCCGATGGCTTGGCGACATAAGGGAATTTTTTCCACAAACTGTTGTGCAAGTAATTCAGAAGGATGCCATCAAGCGGCTTCATATTGA
Source organism: uncultured Prevotellaceae bacterium (assembly GCA_905207705.1). GTDB lineage: Bacteria > Bacteroidota > Bacteroidia > Bacteroidales > Muribaculaceae > Avimuribaculum. The sequence goes on along the minus strand of CAJLMA010000001.1, from coordinate 302,656 downwards.
TTCTTTGTTGACGGAAAAAGAGATGCTTGCAACAGTAGTGCCTGATGTGCATCTTGTCGCTACTTTGATGTCATTAAGCCGTGTTATCCCTGAAAAGAATAAGGAACTTGCTCGTCAAGTTGTCCGCAAGGTCGTTGATGAACTTATGAGCAAACTTTCGTCCAAGATGCAACAGGCAGTGACCGGAGCGTTGAATCGCTCGGCACGTCGTCGCAATCCACGTTATAATGAGATAGACTGGAACAGTACCATTGTGAAAAATCTTAAAAATTACCAGCCTGATTACAAGACAATAATACCTGAAATCCGTGTAGGGTTTGGACGTAAAAGAAGGGCGTTGAAAGATGTAATCCTTTGCCTTGACCAAAGTGGTTCCATGGGGACTTCAATCGTTTATTCAGGGATTTTCGGTTCGGTAATGGCATCCATGCCATCATTGAGCACTCGCATGGTGGTCTTTGACACGTCGGTGGTGGATTTGACCGATGATTTACAGGATCCTGTGGATTTGTTATTCGGTGTACAACTTGGAGGTGGAACGGATATAGCCCGTGCTTTGACTTATTGCCAAGGTGTCATTACTCGTCCGCAAGATACTGTTCTCGTGCTTGTGACCGACTTGTATGAAGGAGGAGATGAAAGAGAGATGCGAAAACGATTTGTGTCGATTGTTAACAGCGGCGTGCAACTTATCGTGTTGCCAGCATTGAACGATGATGGTGCTCCATTTTATGACAAGGGCAATGCAGAGTTTCTTGCAAGCATGGGAGTGCCTACTTTCGCCTGCACTCCCGATAAATTTCCCGATTTGATGGCTGCTGCATTAAGCAAGCAGGACATAGGAATGTGGGTTTCCCAAAATGTGAAGACTATGCCGTAGCCGTAAATCGAATTAGAAAGTCACTTGATTTTCAATCCCGGTATGAGCGGATTGGTGTCGACCAATTCAAGTTCTTTTACCATTGAAAGAGTTCCTTGTTTGTACTTTTGAAAGTGCGGAGTTTTCAAATGACTTTCATAAGCTGCGCGGTTGGCATATATTTCAAGTATTGTGATTCTGTGCGGAGCATCTTTTTCGGCAGTGGCGTAGAGGGTGAGAACTCCTGGTTCGAGCTTCATCGATGCTTCGATTTCTTCTTTCAGAAAAGCATTGTAGGCTTCGAGCTGAGCAGGGTCTACTACGATTTTTGACAGTCTTACCAAGTTGTCTTCGGGCGGGATCAACGTCATGCTTTCTTGTTTGATGATTCTCAAGGCTTTTATTGCTGCCGGGAATCCTATATAAGGAAGTGTCTGTATTACGGCAGCCGTCATCGTTTCTGGAGTATTGCCGGCTTTCAAACTCCCGTGGTAATGCGAGCGGAGCTGGCTTTCGGCTTCAAGCGTAGTCAGGACGCAATATCCCAGCATCTCGCGAGTAGGCATGTCAAGTCCTCCTCGAGTGTTTATTTCTCCGAAGAAGTAATCGGTGAGGAAACGGGCAACATCCTCGTCCATGTTTCCCGGCAATCCTTCCATTACAGTTGATATGCCGCCACCGTACAATTGTTGTTGGATGGTTTGGCCTTTTTCATGTCGGTTCTCTTCGGTTACTGTCCCTTGCGTTTCCAACGGCAGTGATATTCCACGGTTCTTGAACACATCGTTTATTACCGTCAGCGCGTTGAGCGTTTTGGGAAAACCTATGAATGGAGCTGTAAGATAAATTGCTTCGCGCAGCTCCGTCGGAGTCACACCTACATTCAAGGCTGCATTGGCATGCGATTGTAGTTGAGGCAACGTTTGCATTGTGGCGAGCGTGACGCAAGTTATCATTTCACGTTGTTTCATGCTCAATTCTCCCGTTTGGAAAACTTCTCCGAAAATGAATTTTTGAAGGATGTCCATCATTTCGGGGTCGGTTCCCTGTCCTGCCAAGGCCTCGCCGCCGAAGAGTGTATGGTAATTTTGCTTGCACACATCGATTCTGTCTGATTGTTGGGCTGATGCTGTCAAGCATGTCATTGCTGTACAGATAAAGATGATTATGAAATTTTTCATAAGGGTCTGTCAAATAAAAAAAGGTTATAAATTCTTTCCTAATTGGTATGCTTGTTCGGGATATTCGGTATTTTGCACTGAGTCGGGAGTCCATACGCCGGCTGCTACCACTTCACCGACGTTTGTCCAGCTAAGGTAATCTATTAGTGTGCGATAATGCACAAGCATAGGCTCGGCTTCTTTTGCAAAAGTGTCGGCATAGGCCATCAATAATGCAGCTTTCTTAGGTGCTCCTTTAATTTGCCCGTTGATGGAGTAAAAACGGTCTATGACACGTTTCATTTGTGCCGAGATGCCGAAGTAGTACATTGGTGTTGCAAATACTACCATGTCGGCTTCGATGAGATGGTGGCGAAGTTCTTGAAAGTCGTCATTATAGATGCATGGACCATTCATGCCACAGTGATTACATGCCCGGCATGGTTCAACTTGCTTGAATGCGCAGTCGAAGCGAAACACATCGTGCCCTTGTTCTTCTGCTCCTTTAATGAATTGTTCTGCAAGGTAAGTAGAATTCCCATTCTTACGGGGGCTTCCCGTCAATACAACTATTTTCATTTTATTTACGTTAAAATCGTTTTCACTCAAATGTTCAAATGCCCATACCATCCCTGTGCCCACGGCGGTGCCTAATGTTGCCAGTATAGATTTTTTTAAGAAGTCGCGTCGTTCCACAGCCCTACAACTTTATAGTCCTGTCATTTTTTCTTGATCTTTGGGGTAGCGTCCGCCCAAAATCTCTATGTTGTCAAGATGACGGCGTATGTCGGCAAGTTCATCGGTAGTGAAATCAATGTCAGCTCCACCGATGTTTTCCTCGATGCGTTCGACACGTTTTGTTCCCGGTATTGGGACAATCCAAGGTTTTTGTGCCAATAACCATCCGATGGCGATGCGTGCCGGCGAAGTGTTTTTTTGAACGGCAATCTTTTCCACATATGCTACCAGTTCCATGTTATGTTTGAAGTTGTCGCCTTGGAATCGTGGAATCGTAGAGCGGAAATCGGTAGTGTCAAATTTAGTGTCCTTATTAAGGCGTCCGGTCAATGCAGCTTTGCCAAGCGGGCTGAATGGCACGAATCCGATGCCAAGTTCTTCCAAAGTCGGGAGCAATTCGTCTTCAGGCTTGCGATACCACATAGAGTATTCGCTTTGCACCGCAGTCAATGGGCAAACGGCGTGAGCCCGGCGTACTGTGGACGGTGCAGCCTCTGACAATCCCCAATGCAGCACCTTACCCTCCTTTATGAGTTCGGCCACGGTTTCGGCCACTATCTCAATTGGGACATTGGGATCGACGCGGTGTTGGTAGTAAAGGTCGATGTGGTCGGTGCGCAGGCGGCGCAATGAGCCTTCGATAGCTTTGCGAATCGTTTCGGGACGACTGGATAACGTTACAGGCCGTGCCGACGTGGTCAAATCGGGCGTTTCTGACAGGTCATATCCGAATTTGGTGGCTATGACGACCTTGTCGCGCATAGGAGCCAATGCTTCGCCCACGAGGTCTTCATTTTTATAGTAGCTGTACACTTCGGCCGTGTCGAAAAATGTTACACCCAAATCAACAGCTTTGCGTATAGTGTCGATTGCGTCTTTGCGATCGGGGTATGGTGGATAACTTTGTGTGAACCCCATGCATCCCAGTCCTACTGCTGATACTTCCAATTGGTCTTTTCCAAGAAATCTTGTTTTCATATTTTTCGATTTAGGTTATTTTATCATTATGCGACATGCGGTCGCCGAGTTTCCTTGCTGAAGGTGAACAAGGTATATACCCGAAGGCAAATTATCGACATTGACGGTCTGTTCGGACGTTTCAATGCGCAAGATGCCATACATGTCGTAAAGGCATAGACGGTCGAAAGAGCAGTTTACGTTTAACAGATTGCCATCGCAAGTTATGACGGCTTCATTCATATCATTTACTTCGGTTATGCCTGAACCTTCGTTCCCAAGGCCAGTCTCTTCAAGCCATTCGGCTGTCATTTCGTGACAATTTGACGTTTGAGAAGAACGGATCCAAAGGCTTGGACTTACGAAATTGCCTTCAGGAATAAGTCGTCGCGCATCGGCTTCAACGCCACTTATGCCACTGCTTGCGCTTGACACGATAAGCCCAATGCGTTTCCCTGCCATTTGAGAACCGTTGTGGAACAGAAATGTCTGCATCGGTGCGGCCATGTTGCTCCACCATAGAGGGACTGCCACGATTATTTCGTTATAAAGGCTGAAGTCAACGGTTACTGGTTTTATCTCGGGGTAGGATGTGGCATCATTGGGATTTTCCCTGATATTTGAAATCAATACGCTACCGAGCGCGTAATTGTTTGCAGCATAGTCTAAACCTTCTTCGGCAGGCTCGATTCTTATTACATCGGCATCGCTCAGCTGCGTATGCAAATCAGTTGCAATAGTGTGTATGTTGTTTGTAAAGCTGTAATATGCTATTAATGTTTTAGCATTGGTGATATTCAATAGTCCAAGAATGACTGTCGCGAGAATAGTGAATCTTTTCATGTCTTTTTAAACCTTTTTAGTATTGAGTATTAATTTTTTGCGTGTAATTTTTCCCTATCATGACGCATTTGCCGATTGTTTCTCCCGTGCGTAGATAGGTGTAGTTGGGCATTTCAAACAATACGGGCTTGAGCTTGTCGTAATCGGGTTTCCCTTTTTCGTTTAGTTTGTCTTCTTCTACATAGGTATTCGTTATTTTGCAGATGAAGTTGTCGAATGTTTCTGTTTCATAATTATCCAGTACTTCACATTCCATAACCAGCGGACTGTCGTTGATTATGGGCATTCCTCCTTCACCAATAGAATACTCAAACACATTAGACTTATCGCATTTTGCACCACTTACGCAACCTACATAGTCGGCGCGCTCGAGCATATTCTCATCAACGATGTTCACAGAAACTTTGCCTGAAGCCTTAACGCCTTGATTGGTATAATGAGCCTTGTGCATACTCAGCATTATGCGGTCGTGTCCCAAGATTCCCACATGGGCTACAAGCAGCCAGTTGATTTTGTTGTTCACTTCTGTTCCTACTACGGCTACCGGAGTAGGATAGAGAGCCAAAACAGGTCCGATATTCTTTTTCATGTCAAAAATTTTTTAAGTGTTTGCAAAATATAGTATGGTGTTATTTTTAAATTCACTGTCAAGTGATAACTACTTAAACAGGTTAATTGCGTTTTCGCGTAAAAACAAGTCCAAGTATTGGCTAAAGTCGTAGTCGGGCGATTGCAATGTGGCTTTCAATCGTTTTAAATTGGCTGTCAATACCTTGTCGGGAAGATAAGGATAATCCGAGCCGTAGAGGATATGTTCGGGAGAGGTTATGCTGAGCAATACGCTGATTACTTCAGGAGTCGGATTCCCGGCAAGGTCATAATATAGTCGTGACATGTTCCCTTCCCAGTCGACAGGTTGCATGTAACCTTGTTTTACCATGGCAGGCAAAATCGATTTCATGCGAGGAATTGCCAGTGGCAGGAAAGAACCGCAGTGCGGAACTACTACTTTGAGATTTGGGTAACGTACCAATACGTTGCGAGCAAGCATGTTTGTTATGGCGCGAGTCGTTTCAGCCGGGTATTCATTCATTGCGAGAGGGGTCGTCGCGATAATCTCTTCGGCATAAGGCGTAGGTCGGTGCGGATGTACGATTATTACCGCATGGCGTTCGTTTAGCACCGACATGAGAGTGTCGAGTTCTTCGTCTCCTAGATATTGGCCGCGGCTGTTTGTCGCAAGTTTCACTCCGTCGGCACCAAGAGAGTCGAGCGCATAAATTGCTTCATCGATTGCTGCGTTTACGTCGGGCAACGGGAGTGCCGCGCAAAATTTGAAACGGCCAGGATATTGTTTTTTTATTTTAGCCGAAATTTCATTAATCTTTCGGATTACTGAAGCACTTTCGACTGCATTCCCATAATAAGGTTGAGGAGCAGGCAGAGTCAGCACGGCGTATTCAATTCCAGCCTTATCCATGAATGCAATGTGATTTTCGACGTTCCATTCGGGAAGTGGAAATGTTTCTTCCAGTTCGGCATGGTTATCCTTCAGCATTTCTATATATTCGGGAAGGATTATGTGGGTATGAACGTCCACAGCCCGTTGTGCCATGACAGGCATTGCTAACAGGGCAATATTCAACAGACATAGTATTATTTGTTTCTTCATATCAATGTCTTTTTATTCTTTTTACAAAGGTAGGATGATTGATGTATAACGTTTGTAAACGTTTTACTGACAAAACAAACTAATTTACAGAATGTGGGCGATAAATAAAAAAAAGGTCATGCCAAGGGAAACTGGCATGACCTTTTTGGTCAAAGTTTATAAATTGATTTCGCTATGCAAGATTTGACAATATATTATTTTTCGAGATTGTCGTATTCGGCATCGCTCACTGGTTCCAGCCATTCGTTTGAAGAGTCTTCTCCTGGAATTTCAAAAGCGAGGTGTGCAAACCAACTGTCGGCTGCAGCTCCATGCCAATGTTTTACATTTGCAGGGATGTGAATTACATCGCCCGGCAACATCTGTACGGCAGGTTTCCCTTCCTCTTGATACCATCCGCGACCGGCCACGCATATGAGCATCTGTCCACCGCCTTTTGAGGCATGATGAATGTGCCAATTGTTGCGGCAGCGAGGTTCGAAAGTGACATTGGAGAATGGAATTTGTTCACTTGATATGCGTGCGAGATAGCTGTTGCCAATGAAGTATTGAGCGTAAGCTGAATTCGGTTCTCCGATCGGGAATATCATTTCACGTTGGAAAGCGGCCTTGCCATTGTCTCCTTTTGCATCTTCGGCCCACACATCTTTAGCCAAGCGGAATGCGCCCCATGCGTTTGGCCAACCTGCATAGAAAGCGATGTGTGTCAGTATCTCGGATATTTCGGTACGCGTAACGCCGTTTTGTTTTGCAAATTGCAAATGATGGGTCAATGAAGAGTCGATGATACCTTTGCCAATTAATGTCGCTATGGTAATCATGCTGCGGTCATGAGGGCTTAGTCCAGGTCGATTCCATACTTCACCGAAAAGGACATCATCATTAAGTTCTGCGAATTTTGGAGCAAATTCTCCTAATTGCGTGTGTCCTGCAGTCTGTGTTATTTTTTCTTGTGCCATGATAACTTGTGTATTAGTTAGTGCTAAAATTAATAGTAAAAATAATATCTTTTTCATATTTGTTGGTGAATTTAAAGTGTTATCATTTCAAAGATATTGTTACAGTCACATTGCCTTTGCCCAATGCTGTCTTCAAGTCGGTTTGTGAAGCGTTGTTTATCTTGCCCAACCGGGTGAAATTCCAAGAATTAGTGTCGTAATAGATGACAAAATAATGGCCTTGATACAGAATCAGGTCGCCAGGTCCTGTAGTGGTCTGTCGGTCGTTTCGAGGAAGGTGTGTGCCTAGCGAACCTACCTTTTCCATATTTGCGTAATCTTCCATTTCCACTGTAATGTCTTCTTTGTCAAGCAACTTCAATAATGCTTGAGTTGATGAATTGTCAACCAATGTGGCAGTGAATGTCTTTCTGCCCTCGATGGTTAGTTTGATAGTGTTGGTGTTCATGTCAGTCGTATTTTGCTGTGTTTGAGCCATTGTCGTAATGGCAAATAACATCAAAAAAGTAATAATGGCAAATTTGTTCATATTATGGATCTTGATGTTGCAAATATATGTAAGGAGAGAAGTAGTGTTTGTATCTGTTTTACAGACAAAGCAACCAAATTTACAGAATATGAAATAACTTGACAAAATCATATTAAAAATACGAGACAATGCTTGTCGTCTTGTTGAGCACTGTCTCGTCATTTATGTATGTGGCTATTTGTAAGATTCCTTATAGACATTTACAATGTCTTCGTCGGTCATCTGAACACGGTCGCTGGTGAACATCACGCCCATCACCTCGCGAGTGTTGCGCATCAGAGTTTCAAATTCATCGGGAATTATGCCATAATCTGACATTTTCAAGTCGGCGACACCGCAGGCCTCTTGCAGACGAGTCAAGGCAGTTAAGAAATCTTCAGGTTTTGTAGCTTCCTGCATTCCCATGGCTTGAGCCATGCGGATGAATCGGTCGTCGCAAGCGTGGTTTTCAATGAAATATTTATAATAAGCCTTGCTTACCATAATCAATCCGGCGCCGTGAGGCAGGGCAGGGTGGTAGGCTGAAAGGGCATGTTCCAAGGCATGTTCGCTGGTGATGAGGGTGAGACACATTACCACGCCTGACAGCGTGTTGCCCAATGCCACATGGGTGCGTGCTTCAATGTCTTTGCCATCTTTACATGCGCGAGGTAAATATTTTGCAATATTCTCAATTGCGGTCAAGGCATACATGTCGCTCATTAAGTTTGCTCCACGGGCAATATATCCTTCCGTGCTGTGAAATAGAGCGTCAAAGCCTTGGTAGGCTGTAAATGTCGGCGGTACGCTGGCCATAAGTTCGGGATCAACGATAGATAACACGGGGAATAGGGATGGAGCTCCTATGAATGCTTTTTCGAATGTGTCTTCTTTTGTGATGACACCCGAATTGTCGGTCTCGGAGCCGGTTCCTGCTGTCGTCGTGATGGCTATTATTGGCAATGGCTTGACGGCGATCGGTTGCCCTTTCCCTGAGCCGATAGGTACATAATCCCATAGTTCACCCTCATTTGTCGCCATGACAGCGATAGCCTTGGTACAGTCCATGACACTTCCTCCGCCTAAGGCTACAAGAAAGTCACATTGGTTGTCGCGAGCGGCTTTAGCTCCTGCATTAACATTGGAAACAGTCGGGTTGGGTGAAACTCCGTCGAAAACGACAGTATCCACGCCTGCTTGTCTTAATTGTTCTTCAGTGCGGTCAAGATAACCGTTGGCTCTGGTTGATTTGCCATTTGAAATGACAATCAATGCTTTCTTCCCCGGCATAGGTTGTTTGCCAAGTTGATTGAGCGTCCCTGTCCCAAATAAAACATGAGTAGGGACATACATGTCGTAATTTAGTAGTGTATCCATATTATTGTAGTATGTTATAAATGATAAAACATTTTTTATTTCGTCTACGTCTTTTATCACACAACAAAGTTAGCGTGACGTACATGATATGTTGTTAACCAAATTACGCATGTTTGTAATCTATTTACGGATGTTGAACCATTTGCCGTAGGTGAGCATCCGCCATATCCATTCAAGAGGTCCGAACTTGAATGCGGCAAGCCAAAGATGACTGAACAGTATCTGGAAAATAAAGACTCCCAATACGATCAGCTCGGTGTGCCACAATCCAACCTCTGAACCAAAACCAAGGCCGATGCCATAGAAAAGGAACATTCCTATCAGCGATTGCATTATATAGTTGGTTAATGCCATGCGTCCCGGTGCGGCAAAGACCGAAAATATTTTCCACTCAGGATGTTTCATGAATAATATGCATATTCCTGCGACATAGGCAAATCCAAGTGGGAATACACTGACCATATACAATATTGAATGTACCGTCAATCCAAACGGGTGCCCTTGCGTTCCGCTCCATGCGTACAAGGCAGATAATGGCAGACCTATGAGCATCCCGAAAGTGAATATTTTATTCAGATGGTGTCGTCGCACGGCAAGATTGGCATATAACTTGTGTCTGCCTATATAAAATCCGAGCAAGAACAGTCCGAATACTTTGAAATAGCGGTTCCCGTCGATAAATTCTTGAACGCGTACAAGTGCGCCTTGAATAAGGAATTCAAATACGCTACAATAGTCTTTTGCGTCATGAAGCCAATAAGCGAAATTGGCATCGGTAATGCCGTATTTAGCGCAATAATATTGTTGTAATTCTACAACTGGAGCAGATAAAGATGTATTGGATATTTCTTGGATAAAATCGACAATAACAGGCAAAAACAGCATTGTTGCAGACCAAACAAACAGCCGTTTGTCGGACAAGTGGCAGAATGACGGGAGCAACAAGCCCAGCAGCGCGTATAGCATCAAGATGTCTCCGCTCCATATAAACATGAGATGCAGGAATCCGAATATCACCAATATTGCCATGCGACGATAAAACACACGAAAACCATCGGCACCTTTTCTCAGTGCATTTGAAATGATTATCGAGAAACCTATGCCGAAAAGCAAAGAGAAAATGGTATAAAATTTACCGTCAATGAACATGTATTGCAAGAAACGTACTATGCGGTCGGCGGCGTGTGACGGCATCGCTTGTGCCGCTTCTTCATTGAGGAACGTGTATAATGAAAATTCGGGGAAATTGGCAAGTGCGATTCCGAGTAAGGCGAATCCGCGTAAAGCATCGAGAATTACATATCGTTCGGACGATTTTACGGGAGTCGCGTTTTCAATAGAATGATTCATTTCAAATGTCGTTAGTTATTTTTTGTTTACCAGCATAACGCTGAGCAATATTACTATCAATCCAAGCAATTGTATCGTTGTCACATCTTCATTCCCTAATCCGGCACCGAGGGCAACAGCAATTACAGGATTGACGTAGGCATGTGTCGCAACCTCAGTGGCAGGCCTTACTTTGAGCAGCCATACATAGGCTGAATAAGCCATCAGAGACCCGAATGTGATGAGGTAGGTCAGCGACAGCCATGCTGTTGCCGGAATTGCCGTCATGTCAATATCATGCAAAGGGCCGAACATGAGAGAGCATATCCAGAACATTCCGCCTGCAAAAAGCATTTGCCAAGCAGAACCTGCAAATTCATTTGTATTTTCGGCATCTGATGTCTTGTACTTCGTGTATAAAGTGCCGAATGACCATGAGATGCATCCCGCAATAAGTATTAATATGCCATATTCGTGATGTGTGGAGATTTGAGAGGAGAGGGACTGCTCAAGATACAGCATTCCGACACCTATGAACCCCAATAAGATTCCCGTTATTTTCAATGGCTTATGGAAATTGCATTTCCACATGGGGAAATCAAACAGCATAATCCAAATTGCAGTGGAAGACGCAACGATGGCCACCAAACTGCTGCTTACGAATCTTTGAGCCAGCATTATCACGGCCATATCGATGAAAAGAAGTATTATTCCGCTTATGGCCGAACGCCGCACAAGCGATGGCGTAAATACTTTCTCTTTTCTACTCATACATGCAATGAGCAAGATAATTCCGGCAATTGAGAAACGTAAAGCTCCAAGCAAGAATGTAGGGAATCCGTTTAGGGCAACACCTATGAAATAGTAGGTTGAACCCCACACGACATATATGAGGAAATAAGCTATGATTATAGATAATCGCTTGGGCATAGATATGTTTTTACAGGCTTGTTATTACGGGATTTTCCAAATAGTTGAACAGGCGATGTACTTCGCTCGGCTTGCGCGGATCGAGCATCTGCGGGCGTGCAAGGTCGAGCGAGGCGATTTGTCGCATGTCATCTTCAGAAAGTTCAAAATCCCAAATATAAAGATTCTCTTCCATGCGGTTGCGGTGTACCGATTTCGGAATGATACCTACACCTCTTTGCACATTCCAACGGAGGATAACTTGCGCAACTGTCTTGCCGTGCCGCTCCGCAATGCCTTTTAGCACGGGATTGGTGAACATCCCGTTCATCCCTTCGGCGAAAGGAGCCCACGCTTGCGGCACTATGCCGTACTCACGCAAAATGGCAAGTTCCTCTTCACGCTGATAGAAAGGATGCAGTTCCAGCTGGTTTACCATCGGATTGATTTTTGCTGTGTAGCACAGGTCGATGATGCGGTCGCTTTGGAAGTTGCTTACACCGATGGCACGGATACGCCCTTCCTTGTATAGTTCTTCCATCGCCCTCCATGTTCCGTAGTAATCGCCGAAAGGCATGTGGACGAGATACAGGTCGAGGTAGTCGAATCCAAGATTGTCAAGCGTCTGTCGGAAAGCTGCTTTTGTCTGCTCGTAGCCCATTTCGTTAATGAAAGCTTTTGACGTGACAAAGAAGTCTTCACGGGGCAGTCCTGATTTGCGTATTGCTGCACCAACTGCCGTTTCATTCTTGTAAGATGATGCTGTGTCGATAAGGCGATAACCCGTGGCGATAGCTTCCGATACGGCCTGTTCGCATACATTAAGGTCGGACACTTGGAATACACCAAAGCCTTCCATCGGCATTTCTATTCCGTTATGTAATTTTATGGTTTCCATATTTGTATATTTATCGAGTGCTTATTTCCCCATAGTCTCTTTTACTTTGGCCAACAGATTGGGAATGTCGAGATGTTGAGGACATTTTGAAAGACATTCGCCGCAATTAATGCAGGAAGATGCCGGGTCGCCACGTTGGATGGGCGACATGGAAACGGTGTAGTCGGATATGGCACGTTTCAGATTCTTGTGTACCAAATAATTGTTATACACATAGGCAAATATGTAACCGATAGCGACATTTTGTGGGCAAGGAATGCATTGATAGCAACCTGTGCAGTCGATGTGTCCCGGCGCGTGGCGGTAGGCATATATGGCAGCTCCCAATGCTTCACGTTCGGCCGGAGTGAGCATGTTTGGCTTGGCTTTTGCCGCATATTTCAAATTCTCTTCGACATCGCTCATTGAGCCCATTCCGCTTACGGCCACGCTTACTTCAGGGATGTCCCATAGGTAGTCGAGAGCCCATTCGGCATCGGGTTTGTGTATCCCTGTCGAGACAAGCGCGTCTTTCATGGGTTGCGGGAGGTTGGCGAGCAGGCCGGTGCGCACAGGTTTCATTACGGCCAGTCCCATCCCATTGGCTGCAGCATATTTGGGGCCGAGCACGCCTGCTTCATATTCGTAGTCGAGATAATTGTGCTGTATCAGGCAGAAGTCCCATGATGGAGTGTATTCCACAACCTTCTTGAAAAGTTGCAGGCTGTCGTGGAAAGAGAATCCCATGAATCGTATTTTCCCTTGCGCCTTAAGATTTTCCATTTTCTCTATCAGCTTGTATGGAAGCACATAATCTTTCCATGCACGGTGCATTATCATGTGGATGTGGTAGAAATCTATCACGTCGGTGCCGATAGTACGCCGCGACATGTCAAAGAATTTTTCAAAATCATCAGCGCTCTGCATTTCCCACCAAGGCATCTTGGACGTGACATACACTTTGTCGCGCCAACCTCCTGCGAGAGCTTTACCTACTGCTTGTTCACTTTCTCCACCGATGTAAACGCGTCCGGTATCGATGTAGTTCACGCCTCCTTCAATAGCACGACGTACCATCGGTGTAGTCTGGTCGAAGTTGACATGCCCGTTTTTCATGGGTAAACGCAACATGCCGAAGCCCAAGGCCGACACGTTGACGCCGGTGTGTCCCATGGGGCGGTATTGCATTTGTGGGTTATAGTTTAGAATCTCTTTTGACAACTGTTCCATTGCAACATGTCTTTCGGCCTCTTGCGCAATAACTTTCGGCCCTGAGATTGCTCCGGCCGCTGCAGCGAGCAGTCCGCTTCTTATGAAATTTCTTCTGTCCATAGTATTATCGTTTTTTATTTTTCGAGACCTATGAGCCATGCAGGATTATGGCGTACCATTAAATCTATGTCGTTTTGCGACACTCCTTCCGATTGCAAATTTAAAATGCAATCCCTCATGCCATCTATCGGGTGTGGCATGACTGATTGTCCCAAATCGGTTGAAATGAAGCTCCTTGACGGGTCGATAGTGGTAAAAGCTGTGAATTGCTTGATGCTCTGACGTTGATATTGTAGCATTTGCGTGCCTTCGCCCCATAAGCAAGGCAGATAACAGTATTCAATGAAAGCTCCAAGGTCCATGCACTTCTTGATTTGGTCGTTAGTCATTGTCCAAATATATGAATTGGCATGTGTTACAACAATTCGTCCAACTCCTACTTCGCCGGCTTTCCTTACGAGGATGAGGCTTTCTTCGGGCGATGAATGGCCTGTTGCGAAGATTATGCCGGCCTCGGCACAAATCTCCATCACTTTTATTACTTCGGGCAGGACATTGCCATTATCGTCAATTACGGGGATTCCTTTCTCATTTCGTCCTTCGTGCCTATATTGGAAAGAAGAGTCCAAAGTCGGCATCCATATACAGCGGCACAAGCCTCCACTCGTTTCCACGGCTTTTTGTGCAGCGTAAGCATTGACTTTGTCACCGTGTACACGGTTCATGCAGAAACTTCCGAAACATTCGGCCTCGGGCAGTGCTTGGCGTATAAGATAGGCGCGGTCATGGCAACTGAAGTCATTGGATTTGAACATTACTGCACGGTAGCCTGCTTTTATTGCATCTTTCATGAATCTGTATTCGTCAATAGACCGTTCTCGCGAATCAGGTTTGGCGTGAATGTGGATGTCGCATACATTTTTAAGTAGTGAATCATATTTTTTAACTCCCGATACGGAATCTTTGCTGTGTACATCTATAATACTCATGGCCTTTGCCGGAATTGAATTTGACGCAATTATTGCTCCTCCTGCCAGTACGGAGTTTTTAATGAATTTGCGTCGATTTATTTTTTCACCAGAATTCATATTCATTGGTTTATCAGTTGTTTTGCAAAATTAACAGGATGATGGTGAACATTTGTAACTATATTACTGTCGTTTGTATCTCATTTACAGATTATGTAGCAGTCGGGTTAGCTATTAAAATAATAAGTGTTATTTTTGCCATATATAAATTTTGATAAGTGATGGACGATTTGATAAAGATGGATACCGTGGATGAATATAACATGTTGTTCGGCCTTGAAACTTTGCATCCGATGGTGAGCGTAATTGACTTGTCAAAGGCAACCAAATTCCCTTCTCATTTCACAATAAACTATGGCGTATATGCCCTTTACTTGAAGGATACAAAATGTGGAAAGATTAGGTATGGGAGGCAGAGTTATGATTATCAAGAGGGTACGGTGGTTAGTTTTGCTCCGGGGCAGATTGCCGAGACTGAAATTCTTGATGGCATGAAGCCTACGGCAAAAGGTATTTTGTTCCATCCCGATTTGATAAAAGGGACTTCGTTGGGGCATGAAATAAAGACATATTCGTTTTTTTCTTATAATTCAAACGAGGCATTGCACTTGTCGGAGGAGGAAAAGGAAATTTTCTTGGATTGTCTTGAAAAGGTGAGAATGGAACTTGTCCATCCGATTGACAAGATGAGCAAGCGATTGATTGCCCGAAATATTCAATTGTTGTTGGACTATTGCATGCGTTTCTACAACAGGCAGTTTATTACTCGAGATGTAGCTAATAAGGATGTGCTGACAAAATTTGAAGCGCTGTTGGATGATTATTTCCAAAGTGGCAAGGCTCAGGCATCTGGCATTCCGACTGTAAGGTATTTTGCCGAAAAGGTATTTTTATCACCGAATTATTTTGGTGATTTGATAAAGAAAGAGACGGGGAAAACAGCCCAGGAATATGTTCAAAACAAGATAATCGACGTTGCTAAGGAGTTGTTGCTCGGTACGGAAAAGACTGTGAGCCAGATTGCGTATGAACTTGGGTTTCAATACTCACAGCATTTCAACCGCATATTCAAGAAAAATGTAGGGCGATCGCCTAATGAGTATCGGAAAGTGCAGATTGCGTGAATTTGAGGTTTATTGAATTGGGCTGGTCAGTAAAATAAAAAGAGACTGCTTTTAAAGCAGTCTCTTTTTTCTTGTAGCGGGATCGAGAATTGAACTCGAGACCTCCGGGTTATGAATCCGACGCTCTAACCAACTGAGCTATCCCGCCATCATTTTGCTTTTGCGAGTGCAAAGATATAAGTGTTTTTTCTATTATGCAAGAGTTTTGCCTTAATTTTTTAAAAGTTGGCAATGCATATTGCAGTGGTAAGGTAAATGATGTTGCATAATGCCTTGTTTAATACATACATAATGGAGTTGGCATTTATGCGTAAGAAAATGGAAAAATTGAAAATTGCAGAAAAATGCGGCTGTGTGATTGTTGAGCATGTTGAAAAAAGATGTATCTTGCATACATGTTTTGCGGATAGTGCCGCATTGATTATATGTATTATTGGGAAATATGAAACAAGATAAAATTGAGATACGAGGAGCAAGGGTTCATAACTTGAAAGGGATTGACGTCGACATACCGCTTAACAAGATTGTCGGTGTGGCCGGAGTGTCGGGGTCCGGGAAGTCGTCGTTGGCATTAGGCGTGGTTTATGCCGAAGGATCGCGCCGTTATCTGGAGGCATTGTCCACTTACACGCGTCGGCGCATATCTCAGGCGACCAAGGCCGATGTTGACGACATACTATATGTGCCGGCAGCCATAGCATTGCGTCAACGTCCAGGTGTGCCAGGCATACGCAGCACTTTTGGTACGGGGACAGAACTTCTCAACAGCTTACGTCTGATGTTTTCTCGACTTGCAAGCCATCGTTGTCCCAACGGACATTATTGCCGACCAACGTTGAACGTGGCCGCAGGCAGGGAGATTGTGTGTCCCGAATGCGGAGTCAGTTTCTTTGCTCCTTCGGCTGAGGAACTGGCGTTCAACAGTAGTGGAGCATGTAAGAAGTGTGGTGGTGTCGGCACTGTTATGACCGTAGATGAATCGACGCTTATACCGAATCCGAATCTGACTATCGATCAGGGAGCTGTGGCTCCATGGAACTCGTTGATGTGGACTTTGATGACCCAAGTGTGCGGGGCCATGGGGGTTCGTACCGATGTGCCATTTAAAGATTTGTCTCCCGAAGAAAAAGAAATTGTATATCATGGTCCTGCCGTCAAGAAGCATATAATATACAAAAGTAAAAGTTCGGAAGTGTCGGCTGAGATGGATTTTACATACTATAATGCCGTTTACACAGTGGAGAACGCTTTGTCGAAAGTAAAAGACGACAAAGGAATGAAGAGGGTAGAGAAGTTCTTGAAGCAGGATATATGTCCCGATTGCCACGGTACACGACTGAACGATGCTGCGCGGGCTCCATTGATTTGCGGAATTAATCTGTCTCAAGCCTGTACCATGACCTTAAGCAGGCTTAATGAATGGGTAAAAAATATTCCGACATGGTTGCCCGAAGAGATGCGTCCAATGTGCCAAAGCATCAGCCAGTCGTATTTTGATACTTCACGGCGGCTCATGGAACTTGGTTTGTCTTATCTCAGTCTTGATCGTGCAGGCTCGACACTTTCTACCGGAGAACGCCAGAGAATGCAGTTGGCACGATGCGTGCGCAATAGAACTACCGGAGTGATATATGTGCTTGATGAGCCGTCAATAGGATTGCATCCTATAAATATCGACGGCCTTGCCGGGGTGATGAAAGATTTGACGGATGACGGTAACTCTGTGTTGCTCGTGGATCATGACGTGCAGATTTTACGCAATGCAGATTGGATGATTGAATTGGGACCGCAAGCCGGAGCCAAAGGCGGCGAAATAATAGCTCAAGGGACTGTGGAACAGCTGGGAAATAATCCACATTCATTGATAGGACCGTTTTTTGCCGATAAAAGCATTCGTGCAGTGCGAAAACGAGCCTCGCAAGATGAAATGTTCTCCATTGGAGCTATTGAGATGAAGACCGGGCAAATCCATACTGTGCATCCACTTGAGCTGCGCATACCTAAAGGACGCATGACAGCCATAACAGGTGTGTCGGGTTCGGGCAAGACTACCACCATTCTCGAGAGTCTTGTGCCCGCTCTTCAAGCTGCCATCAAGAAGGAGCCTTTACCCGGCCATGTGAAAAGTATTTCGGCTGACGGCATACGGAACGTCAAGTTGATCGATTCTACTCCTATTGGAGCAAATGTGCGGTCGACCGTGGCAACGTATGCCAATGTGCATGACGACTTGCGTAAGTTGTTTGCCAAGACCCGGACAGCAAAAGAATTGTCGGTAAAGGCAGGCGATTTCTCCTACAATACAGGCAGTTTGCGCTGCCCTGTGTGCGATGGTACAGGTACCGTCAGCCTTGATGTGCAATTCCTTCCTGATGTTGATATTCCATGTCCCGAGTGCCATGGCTCACGTTATTCGCAGAAGGCAAAGGAATTCCTTTATAAAGCGGCTGACGGATATAGTTATTCTTTGCCAGACTTGATGAGGATGGATGTGTCGGACGCGGAGAGAGTGCTGTCGCATTATAAAGTATTGCAGTCGCGTTTGGCTTCCCTCGACCATATAGGATTGGGCTACATAACTCTCGGAGAGGCGACTACGAGCCTTTCGGGCGGAGAGGCTCAGCGATTGAAATTGGCTGCCGAGATGGGTATTAGGCAAGATGACAGCATTTTTGTCTTTGATGAGCCGACTATAGGACTTCATCCGCTCGACACGCAGACTCTAATAAAAGTATTTCAACAATTGCTTGACTTAGGAGCGACTGTAATTGTCATCGAACATGATTTGGATGTCATTGCCAACTGTGATTATGTGATTGACCTTGGTCCGGGTGGAGGGGAAGAGGGTGGACTTATAATCGCTCAGGGAACTCCGGAACAAGTCGCGGATAATAAGGTAAGTATGACAGGACGGTTCTTAAAGTTTTAAATTGGTATTTAATTTTTGTCGCCTTTCCATAAGATATGTGTCGGCAACGTCAAACATAAAAACGTTGTTTTTGTTTGTCCTGCGCTCACCTTTTCATATCTTTGTATAAGATAGGATGCGGTTCGGCAATACAAAAAATTGAACAAGTTCATTTTTTTGTCATTGCACTTACCTTTCACTATCTTTGTAAAGTAATGAATTATTAGAAGGCATGGATAATAAAGCATTGTTGGATACGATGGCAAAACGCATGAATCGAGAGACTGAAGATATCGCCAAACTTATAGACGCATTCATATCGGTGGTCAAGACCCGTTGTGGCGAGCTTGACAGTATTGCCGTGCCGGGATTCGGGACATTTGAAGCTAAAAAGAAATTGGAGCGTGTAGTGGTGAATCCTTCTACGGGTAAACGAATGCTTGTCCCTCCAAAGATTGCTTTGTCTTTCAGACCGAGTGCATTGTTGAAAAACAAGTTGCGTTGATTGTCTGTTGCATGACTTCGGTCTAATCCATTGGCGTTTAAACAAAAAACACGACACTATTTCAAAACTATCAGGAATCCTTTATAAAATGAACAAGAAAATAACATTCCCCGAACTGGTAGATGCAGTTGCAACGATAACAAATACTTCCAAGAGAACGAGTGAGGCGTTCCTAAAGGAATTGTTTGCTACAATAACAGATGCTTTAGCTCGTGGAGAAAATGTTAAAATAAAGAATTTCGGAGTGTTTAAGCTGGTTGAGGTAGGCGAGCGTAAGAGCGTCAATGTGAATACTGGCGAGGAAATGCAGATTCCGGGTCATGTTAAGGTGAGCTTTTCTCCCGACAAGTCCCTTGCCGATGCGATAAACACGCCATTTGCAAGTTTTGAAACGGTAATCTTGAGCGATGATTTGAGTGATGATGACTTGCGCAAATTGTCATCGTATGATAAAGCTGAGCCGGAAATTGCCGAAACTGCCTTTAATGTCAATAGTGCAGAAACAGAAAAAAAGGAAGAAATTGTGATTGACAAGGATGTTGCCATTGCTACCGATGTCAAGGAAGATGCAATTGTTCCTCCACCATTTAACCAGAATAAAAGAAGTGAACAAGAGGATGCGAATGATAATGCTGAAGGGGAAGTAATCGCTACCGATGAACAACGTCTGCCTGTAGTTGACGACAATGCCGTCATTGAAGAAAGCAAGCACGATGACAATGAGCATGAATTGAAGGGAAACGATGAGCGTGACTCTGAAACAAGCGATGAGCAAGAGTCGATATGCGGAAGCGATGAGCATGATGATGAAAATGAGGATTCTGTTAATAAGGATGATGACTCGGATTGTGACAATTGCAGGTATTATAGATATTCAAGGCATTATCGGCATCGCTCAAAAAGAAAGTCTTTTGCAAAAGGTTTCTTGTGTGGTTCGATTACAATGCTCTTGATAGTCGGAATCGGCATGTATGTATATATGTTGTTTACAAGTAACAATGCTACGACTTCGAGCAAGCATGTGACGGAATCTGTTGCTTTGGCTGTTGATGGTGTTTCGGAAGAAGTCGACACGACAGATGTCGCTGCTGATTCTGCGGTTGTTGAAGTTAAAGAAGAGCCGCAAGTTTTAAGATATGACACGATAAGCCGCAGCCGTTTCCTGACAAGCATGTCGCGCACCTATTATGGTGATTATCATTTCTGGGTATATATTTACGAAGAAAATAAAGATTTTCTTGGAAATCCAAATGCAATTCCCCCAGGTACAGTAGTAGTGATACCTCCTGCCGAAAAATATGGCATAGATAAAAATAATCCTGAAAGTTTGAATGCTGCTATTGAAAAAGCCGCAGAAATAATGAAGCCCTACGAGCAATAAACTTCGATAGACTGTGAAGAGTCGTTAAGGTTAACCGCTGTGTCTCAATGTAGTGGTT
The DNA here is from genome assembly GCA_905207705.1 of uncultured Prevotellaceae bacterium. GTDB lineage: Bacteria > Bacteroidota > Bacteroidia > Bacteroidales > Muribaculaceae > Avimuribaculum. The sequence continues at coordinate 282,192 of CAJLMA010000001.1, read as the reverse complement.
GCGGAGTGCAAAGATGGCATGTTTTTATTGTAAAAAGATTTAACATTTCTAACTTAAAATATTATAAATTAACTCGATTTGTCTATATTATTAGTGTTCAAAATAATAATTTTGCATGTGAAAAAAGAGACACTAATTAAGATAATAATAATACATAATCATTATGGACGAATCGGTTAATATTCGAGAACTGAATGACTTGATAGCAAGCAAAAGCAGTTTTGTCAACATGATTACGCAAGGAATGGATCAAACCATTGTGGGGCAAAAGCACTTGATTAATTCTTTGTTGATCTCTCTTCTTGCCAATGGGCATGTGCTGCTTGAAGGTGTTCCCGGCTTGGCAAAAACATTGGCAATAAAGACGCTGGCTTCGCTTATCGACGCAAAATACAGTAGAATACAGTTTACTCCCGACTTATTGCCTGCCGACGTGATGGGAACAATGGTTTACAGCGTGCAGAAAGAACGTTTCGAGGTGAAACAAGGCCCTGTATTTGCAAATTTCGTTCTCGCCGATGAAATAAACCGTGCTCCGGCCAAGGTTCAAAGTGCATTGCTTGAAGCCATGCAGGAAAGACAAGTGACAATAGGGGAAACGACATTCAAGCTCGACGACCCGTTCCTTGTTCTTGCCACACAGAACCCGATAGAGCAGGAAGGTACTTATCCATTGCCAGAAGCCCAAGTGGACAGGTTCTTGATGAAAGTCGTGATAGGCTATCCAAACAAGGAGGAAGAAAAACAAATAATACGTCAGAACATCAAGGAAAACCGCAAGCCCGTGCAGGCTTTGATTTCAACAAAGGACATCGTTGAGACGCGTTCAATCGTACAAAAAATATATGTCGATGAAAAGATAGAAAAATATATCGTCGACATCGTTTTTGCAACTCGTTTCCCGGGTGATTACGGATTGAATGACTTGACAAGCATAATAGCCTTCGGAGCATCTCCGCGTGCATCCATAAGCCTTGCAGTGGCTTCCCGTGCCTATGCCTTCTTGAAGGGGCGTGGCTATGTAATTCCTGAAGATGTGCGTGCCGTTTGCCATGATGTGTTGCGTCATCGCATAGGCTTGTCTTATGAAGCTGAAGCCAACAATATAAGCGCCGACGAAATAATCAGCGAGATTCTCGATAAGGTCGCAGTGCCTTAATTAGGGCATATTGCACGTCCCCGGGCTTTTGCTTTACGCATCATGCCATGGCTTGACCGGATGAACTGGAAAGAAGTCGTCATTTATAAACTTATCACTTTAAGATGGATTCATTAGAATTATTAAAGAAAGTCCGCAAGATAGAAATAAAGACGAGAGGACTGTCGCAAAACATCTTTGCCGGCGAATATCATTCGGCATTCAAGGGCAGAGGTATGACATTCTCCGAAGTTCGCGAATATCAATATGGTGATGATATTCGCGATATTGATTGGAATGTGACGGCTCGTCAAAATCGCCCGTATGTGAAAGTTTATGAAGAGGAACGCGAGTTGACATTGATGTTGCTCATCGATGTGTCGGGCAGTCGAAACTTTGGTGCGGTCGGCATGGAGAAAAAGGACATGATAGCCGAAATTGCCGCCACGCTTGCTTTTTCGGCCATTCAAAATAATGACAAGGTGGGAGTGATATTCTTTACCGACAAGATAGAAAAGTTTATTCCTCCCAAGAAAGGGAAAAAACACATATTGCTTGTCATAAGAGAATTGCTTGATTTTACTCCTGAAAAAAATGGAACTAACATAAACAATGCGCTCGAATATTTGACGAGTGCCATAAAAAAACGTTGTGCCACATTCTTGATTTCGGATTTTATCGATGGTAATGATTATTACAAGTCATTGTCAATAGCCAATCATAAGCATGACGTGACGGCAATCCAGGTATATGACAAGCGAGAAGCCCAGTTGCCTAACGTCGGGTTGATGAAGGTTGTCGATTCGGAGTCGGGGGCCGAGCGTTGGATTAATACAAGTTCATCCAATGTTCGCAAGATATATAACAAATGGTGGTATGAACGCCAGTTATATATGAATGAAACTGCACAGCGGTGTGCAGTCGATATCGTTTCGATTGCTACCGATGAAGATTATGTCAAGGCTTTGATGGGTTTGTTTAAACGGCGGGGTGTCAAGTAAAATGATATTTATTTGCTCGAAATTTATGACGATGAATAGGATTCTAAATATATTGATACTCGCAATTGTCGCGTGGTTTGCGCCAAGTGCCATTGTGGCTGGTCCGACAGTGGTTGACACAAAGCTCGATTCGACGGTGCTTTTGATGGGGAAACAGACGGCGCTGCACATAGAAATATCGCAAGATAAAGGAGCTGTCGGGGCTTTTGTAAATGAGAATGCCGATACTCTCAATCGATTTGTCGAAATTATTCACAGATTGCAAGCCGACACGGCCGACATAGGCAATAATCGCATACAAATAAAGTGCGACTGGATTCTGCAGTCGTTTGATTCCGGCGTATATGTATTGCCTCCCCTTCAATATGTAGTAGGGAAAGACACTTTCGAGTCGGAACAGCTTTCTTTGAAAGTGCTGCCGGTCAATGTCGACACATTGACCAATGTGCATGATTATAAAAATGTGGAAGGAGTACCTTTCCATCTACTTGATTTCCTGCCTGATTTCATTGCCGATTACTGGTGGGTATATTTGTTGATAGCTGCTATTGTGGTTATAGGTTTGCTTGTATATTTCAAGTGGATTAAGAAAGGCCGCATACCTCTTATTCCTCAAAAGAAAATCGTTCCGCCGTATGAAGAAGCCATGCAAAAGCTTGAAGAACTCAAGGGAAGAAAATTGTGGCAGGCAGGACAAGAGAAAGAGTATTATACAGTTCTTACCGACATATTGCGTAATTATATTGACCGACGTTTCAGTATAAATGCTATGGAAATGACATCAAGCCAGATTATTTCCATACTGCGCAAGAATGAAGAGACGAAGGCTGTGAACGAGCAGTTGGGCAAAATACTTGAAATGGCCGATTTCGTAAAGTTTGCCAAAGTAAGGCCACTGCCCGATGACAATGAAGTCGCTTACCAGCGTGCGGTTACGTTTGTGGAAGAAACGAAGCCTGTAGAGAAGCCTGCCGAAGAGGCGGAAAATGGTGATAAGCCAAAAGATGCCGGAGAAAAAACTGTTGCAGGAGAGAAAGGAGGGAAGAAGTGATGATAAAGCTTGCCAACCCTAACTACTTGTGGTTGTTCTTGATATATATACCATTGGTAATATGGTATATAAAGCGTCATCGAAACAACAATCCGACATTGCTTGTTTCTTCGACAATGCCTTTTGCAAAGATTGGAAATTCGTGGAAGCTGTATTTGAAGCATTTCATGTTTGTCGTGAAACTGGCTGCAATAGGATGCCTGATATTGATATTGTGCCGTCCACAAACACATGACAGCTGGTCGACGACCGAGACCGAAGGTACCGACATAGTCCTTGCCTTGGACGTATCGACAAGTATGCTTGCAAGAGATTTCAATCCCGACAGGTTCAATGCTGCAAAGGATGTGGCAATGCAATTTGTATCGGGTCGTCCCACCGATAACATAGGTGTGGTGATATTTGCAGGAGAAAGTTTTACACAGGTGCCTCTCACTCTTGATAAAACGGTATTGATGAACTATTTGCAGGATATAAAGATAGGTGTACTTGAAGACGGAACAGCGATAGGCGATGGAATTGCCACTGCCATAAACCGCATAAAAAATGGCAAAGCAAAGTCAAAGAGCATAATATTACTCACTGATGGTTCTAACAATACAGGTGTAGTGGCTCCTCTTACAGCAGCCGAAATTGCCAAGGAATATGGAATTAAAATTTACACGATAGGTGTCGGAAGCAACGGTACGGCTTTGTTCCCTGTGGGCGTTAACTACTACGGAAAGATGGAGTACCAAAAACTGCCGGTAGTAATTGATGAAGCCACATTGAGGCAGATTGCCGACAGCACCGGTGGCAAATATTTCAGGGCAACTAACGAGGATGTATTGAACGACATATTCAAGGAAATAGACCAGCTTGAAAAAACTCGTATGGATGTCATGAGCTTCAGCCATACCGAGGATAATTACATGCCGTGGGCAATATTGTTGCTTGTGCTTGTATTGGCCGACCAAGTCGTGAGATATACATTGTTACGCAACATCCCATAACTAAAAAATAATAAGGATTAATATCGATACAGTCGTATGTTTAGTTTTGCTAATCCAGAATATTTGTATTTACTGCTGCTTATACCGGTATTAGTGGCATTATACATATTTGCGCGGGTTTCAAGGGTAAAGAACCTGAACAGTTTCGGACGCATGAATGTACTGTCATCGTTGATGCCCGATGTGTCAAAGTACAAGCCGGGAATAAAACTGGTGCTTCAACTCATAGCGATGGCAATGATAATCATTATTCTTGCACGGCCACGGGCCGGAGCGACAGAGCAGACAGTAAAGGTGCATGGGATAGAGGTGATGGTGGCAATGGATGTATCCAATTCAATGAATGCTTCATCCAATGACGATCCTAAAAGCGTCAGCCGTCTGCAACGGTCAAAGTTGTTGCTTGAACGATTAATTGACAACTTTGGCGATGACAAAGTAGGGCTTATCGTATTTGCCGGAAATGCTTACACGCAATTGCCTATAACTGCCGATTTTACTTCGGCCAAAATGTTTTTAAGCAGCATCAGCACAGATATGGTTTCAACTCAAGGAACTGCAATCGGGTCGGCTATAAAGTTGGCTATGAACAGTTTTTCGGGCAATGAAAAATCGCAAAAGGCGGTAATTGTCATAACCGACGGAGAGAACCATGAAGATGATGCCGTTGCTGTAGCTAAAGATGCTGCGTCCAAAGGGATACAAGTCAACGTTATAGGAGTGGGCTCACCGAAAGGGGCACCAATCCCTGTGGGTGGAGGTGCTTGGATGAAGGATGCTTCGGGAAATGTCGTTACAACCTATCTGAATGAAAAAATGGCTCAAGATATAGCCAAGGCCGGTGACGGCATATATGTTTCGGGAAATGCCGGGAATGCTGCCGGTCAATTGTCCGATCAATTGAAAAAATTGGCGAAGTCGGATTTGCAAAAAGTGGTGTATTCGCAAAATAGCGAGCAATTCCCGGTTTTTGCTTGGCTGGCTCTTATATTTCTCGTAGGCGACATGTTCGTTTTGGAACGCAAGAATTCATGGTTGAAGAAGATTAATTTCTTTACTAAAGATGAGAACAAAAAGAATGGAATCGAGAATAAAAAGTAAGATGATAGCTTTGCGCGTCATTGCCGTGGCATTTGTGATGGCCGTGATGACATCCGTGGCTGTTTTTGCCGAAGACAATACTACTCGCGACGAGCGAAATTACATAAGGAGTGGTAACAGCCTTTATGAAGAAAAGCGCTATGCCGAGGCCGAGGTGGAATACAAAAAGGCTCTTGAAGCCAATCCGAGTTCGGAAATAGCTACATTCAATCTTGCTGCGACATTGTTGAAGCAAGCCAACGTGAGCGACACGAAGGATGCAAACAACCCCATGTCGCAGGCTTCAACCCTGTTGGGTAATCTCGTGAAGACTTCCAACAATGATGAATTGGTGTCGAAAGCATATTACAATCTTGGTAATATAGCTTTCCATCAAAAGCAGTATGAGCAAAGTATTGAAATGTACAAAAACAGCTTAAGGCGAAACCCTGATGATGATTTTGCTCGTGAAAATCTGCGTCTTGCCCAAAAAATGTTGCAGCAACAGCAGCAACAACAAAACCAGCAAAATCAGGACAAGAAAGATCAACAAGAACAGCAGCAACAGCAGCAACAGCAGAAACAACAACAGCAACAACAGCAAAATCAGGATAAAAAGGATCAACAAGAACAACAGCAGCAACAGCAACAAAAGAATAACCAGCAACAACAGCAACAGGGCATGAGTCAGGAAAATATCGACCAGATATTGAAAGCTATGCAGGATGCCGAACAAAGTACGCAGCAACGTGTAAACGAGGAAAAAGCCAAAGAAGAGCGTCCACGCAGCCGGACAGATAAGAACTGGTGATTGAGCTATTGATTATGCTTGCGATTGGGATTAGAATTATTATATAATGCAAAATATGAAGAGTATCATAGGTAGGATAGTATGTTTGGTGGTGCTTATTGCCGGGCTTTCAAGCATTTCGGTAGTGGCAGAGGTGTCGTTTTCGGTAAATGCGCCACGCCAAGTCATACAAGGTAATAAGTTCAACATAACATTTGTACTCCGTAATGCGGAGGGTACCGGATTTGTGGAGCCGAAAGTGGATGGTGCCACAAAACTTTTCGGTCCTGCCGTGTCAAGCAGTTACAGTTCACAGTGGATCAATGGCGTGAGTTCAAGCAGCACCTCGCAAGAATATACTGTTACTTATAGGGCAGACAAGGTCGGGAAATATAATATCGGCAAGGCTGAAATAACTGCTGACGGGAAAAAATATACCACAAAGCCATTTACTCTTGAAATATTACCTCCCGACAAATCTTCATCGGGGCAGGGCGGAAATGGCGTCAGAATTGATAACTATGATACCCAATCGGCAGGAAGGGATGTTGATGCCAATGACTTGTTTATAAGGATAGACTTGTCTAAGTCGAGTGCTTATGAACAGGAAGCAGTGGTGTGTACCATAAAATTGTACACGAAATATCAGATTTCGCAATTCATGCCCACTCTGCAACCATCGTTTAACGGGTTCCTTATCGAGGAGTTGCCAATTTCTCCGTCATTGAACAATGTGGAACACATCAATGGGCAAAATTACATGGTTGCCGAGTTGAAAAAGTGTATTCTGTTTCCTCAGCAATCGGGCAAGTTAACCATAACTTCGGGAAATTACGATGTTACCGTAGTTCAATTTGAATCGATAAGGTCGATGTTTGGAACAATACGTCAACCAGTTGAAAAAAAGTTGTCGGTCAAGTCTAATTCTCAATCTATCAATATAAAGGCGTTGCCCGAACCTAAGCCGGCATCTTTCAATGGAGCCGTTGGCAAGTTTACTGTGTCGACCGAGATAAAACCGAATGTGCTGAAGACATATGAAGCAGCCACATATACTTATGAAATAAAAGGAAGTGGCAACATCAAGTATGTCAAGTCTCCCAAGATAGGTTTCCCGCCTCAATTTGACGTATATGACCCTCAAAGTAATTCTGATGCCAAGCCTTCGGGCAATACAGTGAGCGGTACAACGACGGTCGAATATACGTTCATTCCACAATATGTGGGTAAATATGAGATTCCGGGTACTGAATTCAGCTATTTTGATCCTTCGAAAGGCAAATATGTGACATTGTCGACTCCAAAATATGATCTGACAGTGGCTAAGGGAGCAGGAGCGGCATCAGGAGCTGCAATGACTCAAAACAATGGCATTGAACAGAAAAATACCGATATTCTGCACATAAAGACAGGCAATCTTGGGTTGAGCAAGGAGCATGTGTCACTGGTTGAGAACTGGACTTATTGGCTGTGGTATGTAATACCTTCAGTATTGTTGATTTCGTTATTGGTTTATTATCGAAAGGCTTTGAAAGCACGTTCAAATGTCGCATTGATGAAGAACAAACATGCCAACAAGATGGCCAAGAAACGCTTGAAGCAGGCAAAATCTTATTTGGCGGCAAATGATTCAAATAAGTTCTATGCTGAAGTGTTGAATGCCATCTGGGGATACCTGAGTGACAAATTGGGAATACCTGTTTCGGAATTGAACAAAGAAAATATCTCAAGCGTGCTTGCGTCTCACGGTGTAAAAGAGGAAGATGTGAATGCTTTGTTGGAATTGCTCGATAAATGCGAATTTGCCCAATACGCGCCGGAACTTGCCGATACGAGCATGAAAGAGGTATTTGACAATGCCGGAGACATGATGGACAAGTTGGAAACCATTAAAAAGAAATGATTGCCGTTATGAATAAAAAAATATATACATTATTGTTTTTTGCCGTCATTTCGATATTGACGGCTACTGCCCAGTCGTTGACCGAGCAGGCTGAAGCAGCCTATAATAATGATGATTACAATAAGGCATTGCAATTGTACCAGCAAGCTGCCAAAGAAGAAGGAACTTCAAGCGAGTTGCTCTATAACATAGGCAATACTTATTATAAACTTGACAAGAGCGGCATGGCTATATTGTATTATGAGCGTGCGTTGCTTCTTGATCCGAGCAACCAAGATGCTCGCAGCAATCTTGATTTTGTCAAGGACAAGGCAAACCTCAGCATAGACCGCGGTTCAACCTATTGGAAAGATTCTCTTGATGAAGCAGTAAGAAGTCAGTCGGCATCAACATGGGGCAAAATAGGAATTGCATGTTTCTTGGCATTCCTTGTTGCGGTGGTAGTGTATATATTCATGAATGCCGTGATAGTGCGTAAAATCGGATTTTTCGGTGGAGGCATATTGTTGATATGTTCGATTTTGGCAAATGTGTGTGCATTTTATGTTCAATCTAAGGTTTCTAATCATAACAGAGCCATAGTGGTTGTGCCATCGGCAACTTTGAGCACATCACCAAGAACACCAAAGGACAAGACTGAAGAGGCGTTTTTGTTGAATGAAGGTACAAAAGTTGAAGTAATAGATTCTGTTTCAAACAGCGTGGCCGGGGAAAAAGAAAAATGGCTCGATGTGAGAGCCGATGACATACACAGAGCTTGGATAAATGCCAAAAATGTGGAAATTATTTAATTTCAACCTGGTATAGTGCGAATAGGAAATGTGACGGGATATGTCGATTCAGTGTCATCAGACGCGATGGAATAATTTACATTCAGACATATCCCGTCACATTGTCGTTCATGTTTCTTTATGAAGTAGCATCTATGATGGTGTCACGACATGAAAAAACGTTGACCTGATTCACATCAGACCAACGTCTACACATATGTTATCCAATTACATCTAATTCAGCATTATATCGGTACATGGAGAAAGCCGTATTCTTCACACGGAAGATGTTTATTTGTCCCCATGCATTAATATGACACAAGGAACATCTTTTTTTACCAAAGGGAAAATAAAATTTTTTGATTTTTTCTTTAGTTAGTGTCAGATGGGGTAATTTTGCATGAGTTTGCAAATGTTATTGGATTTGCAAAAAAGCATGATTCTTTCGTATAAGAAATATTAGTATCAACCTATATCATGAGACTGAATTTTCGAATGAGAAGAGATGTTTCAGCATATGTGCCGGTAAGAAGGAGTTATTTAAGGAATATTTTGATTATCTTGCCATTTGTCATGGTAAAATATCACAAAATGTGTGTCATTTAGTATGAATGGATTATTGTACATTTCATGGTCGGATATACAAGCCGGGAATGAAACAGCTTTCAGGAACTTGTATGATAAATACAGTGAGCTTTTGTATGGCTATGGGATGAAGATTATAGATAATGAAGCGGTTGTGATGGATGCCATTCAAACGCTTTTCTTAAACATATTTGAAAAACGTAAAAAGATATCTGCTCCCAAATCGTTAACTGCCTATTTGTGTAAGGCGTTGAAAAATTTGCTCGTAAACGAGTTGCAACGTAATCCGATGCGCAACGTCAACGAGTTTGATGAGAGTAATGGCATGGATTATGATTTCACGCTTGAGCCTGATGTGGAGAGCCGTTTGATACATGATGAGCAAGAACGAGAAGGCCTGCTTATATTCAAGAGGGAGCTGGACAAATTGAGTCGGCAACAGCGTGAAATGTTGTATCTGCGTTACTATAAAGGGCTTGACACGGATGAAATATCCGATATAATGAAAGTGAGCAAACGCACAGTTTACAATACCATCAACAATGCCTTGTCGCGGCTGCGCTCAAACAAGGAATTAATGAAGTTCTTTGGCGAAGCGACATTGATAATGATGTTGGGAATGAAAGAATTTTATGGTTTTTGAAAGTATCGAGTAGCTTTTTATGGGTGACATTGAATTTGACAAGAGTAAGTTCCCGTTGAAGAACGAGATATTTTTACGGAAAGAGGAACTTGGTGAAATCATAGTCCGGGAGCGAGCCAAAAGCCGCATGAAGGAGCTGGCCGTCGCTGTTCGGAGAAGGCGTATAATGCGTGTTTGCGCGTGTTGTGCTGCTGCGGTTGTAGTGGCGTGCATGATGTATGTTGCAAGAGAAGTCACGGTTGCGGGTGGTTTAGACGGAGACAGGCTGGTGTTGCCGTGCGGATCGGTTGTATTGCTTAAGAAAGGTAGCACGCTCAATTATCGCCATTATTTATGGCATGTAATGGGTCGTAAAATAGAACTTGAAAACGGTGCGGCACGATTTGCCGTGACTAAAGGCGACGGATTTGTTGTCACTACCGATGTAGGTGATGTTTCGGTATTGGGAACTACGTTCGATGTCTCAGTTTTCCCAGATTCCATGATGGTCAAGTGCCATAGTGGCAAAGTCGAACTTATTCCGGCATCGAACGAAGAGATGTCGCTCGTTCTGACCGAAGGAGAGGAGGCCGTAATGACACGCGTTGAGGTGAAAAAGCCGGAACTTAAGATTGAGGAGAAGTCCATCGTCGAGGAAGAAATACGCCCCATCTATTATAATGCGGCATCGTTGATGGACGTAGTAGACGATATGGAAAGGGTATTTGGCATTACTGTTATCAACAAACATTCTTGCCGGGACGAGAAATATACAGGAGTTGTTTATCCCGATGACATGAATTTGTCGCTTGACATGGTTTTCGGGTCATGTGGATTTGAATATAAAATGTCGGGCGATGAAATTACCATAAGCAGAATAAGATGAGAAAATTGTTGTGTGCCATCTTGTTAATGGTGAGTGTGCAGTCCGGAATCTTTGCCGGAACGAAGCTGTCGGCAGTTATAGAAAAATATTCCACGGAGTTTGGGGTAATGATTTCTTACAGCCCTACGTTAACAGGCAGAGTCTTGGTTGACAAGATTCCATATGTAGGTAATATAGAACAGCGGCTCGGTGCGTTGCTTGCAGGTACGGAATTCAGTTATAAGAAGTCGGGTAAAGGTTTCTATGTATTTTTGGATAAAAGGAAAGTGGAAGAACGCAAGAGAAGGATTGCCGCGATTGAAGAAGAACGCCGCAAGGCAGCTGCTGAAGCATTGAGAGAAAAGGATAGGATTGTAAAACGGGAGGTTCCGGAGCCTGGGAAGATGCTGCCATTGAGCCATGGCATTGGTTCTGTCAATATTGCTGATATAAGGCCGGCTATGACTGTGCCAGACGGTGGGCAAGAGCCACAACGGCGCCATAATTGGTATGTCATAAAAACAAATGCGCTCTTGCTGGCAACTGCATCGGCCAATTTGGCTTTTGAGATGACTGCCGGTAAATGGTTGTCAGCCGAATTAGCTTACAGTGGGAATTATTGGATCCCGGGGTTTGGCAGCTTGCAACACTCGGCATTGGCAGCAACTCTTAAGTATTGGATTAATGGCAACGAGAAGGGACGTGATTATATAGGAGCATATATAGGTTATGCCGATTATGATATAGGAGAGTTGAAGCCTCTTGGAGGTAACCTTGAACGTTTCAGGTATGATGGCAATCTTTATTCGGCAGGCATAGTATATGGTCACAGGTTCAATTTTGGTAAGCATTTTGCGCTCGAAACCGAGTTGGGCATGGGATATGCACATGTCGATTACGAAAAGAAAGATGCCGCGGCATCGGATTATGCGAGCGCGGCATCAAAATCTCATTCAAAGAACAAGTTCAGCATTACACGAGCAGCATTGAACATATGCTACATATTTTAACATGCAGAATTTTTATTTTGCGATATCCTTGGCATAAAGGCTGTCGATGATGCCATCGGCCAATCCAATTACCGGCACATATATGTATTTGGCGTTTATTATTGATGCAATGGTGAGGAAAATGTCACCGGCAGGAACAATAACGTCGGCACGGTCGGGTTTTAACTTGAATTTCTCCATTCGTTCTTCCACCGATAATGCTTTCAGGCTTTCATGCAACTTACCTAATTCGTCGATTGGCATCCGCATCTGTTTCTTGTCTTTCTGACTGTCATCGAGCATTCGGTATAGCTTATTTATGTTTCCGCCCGAGCCTATGATGTTGGTATCCTTGTAATCGTTGGCAATTTGCGCCATGTCGTTGCGCAGACGCTGCCATTCGGCCTCGGTAGCGGCTCCATTAAGAATTCTCACGGTACCTATGTTGTATGAACGGCTGCACACGAGTTGTCCTTGCGAGAGCAAGTTGATTTCTGTGCTTCCACCACCCACGTCGACATACATATAATTGCCATTTCGGTCTTCCATGCACTCGATGTGGTTGTTGTATACCATTTGAGCCTCTTCCTGCCCGTCGATGATTTCAATCTCAAGGCCGGTTTCCTTTTTTATTTTCTTTATGATATCGGCACCGTTCTTTGCGTCGCGCATGGCCGAAGTGGCACAAGCCCTGTATTTGTCGACTTCATAAATTTTCATGAGATTGTTGTAAACTTTCATGAGCCGTATCATGTTTTTCTCCTTCTTTTCGGAGATTCGGCCCAATTTGAATACGTCAAATCCCAATCTTAGCGGGACACGCAATAAGATGTCCTTTGTGAAATTAGGGTTGCCATTGTCGTCTTTGTCCAAGTGCTTCACGAGCAGACGTGCGGCATTTGAGCCAATGTCGATTGCCGCATAGTTGGCGTTTTTCTTTTTCTTATTTTCTGAAGCCATGAATTTATGATGTGTTTTATATTTAATATTGAATAAATCTTGTTTGCAGTCAAAGTGGCTCGGCCTGCATCCATATATTAATCGTTGGCAATGGAGCCGGGTGCGGCAGGCAAGTCGGTGAAATGCTCGTTTTCTTCGTAATATTCTTTGTATAATTCTTCTTGAGAGCGGAATGTTTGGCCATCTTCGATCAGTGGGAATTCATTGGTGCCCTTACCATCCACTATGCGGCCTTGCATGTTGTCGCGCAAGCCATATTCCACGATGCGTTTTAGTTCCTTTTTCACGTCGGGGTCATAGATTGGCGTGATTACCTCCACACGGTTGTCGAGGTTGCGGGTCATCCAGTCGGCCGACCCCATGAATATACGATCCTCGTCGCCGGCAGTGAAAATGAAGATTCGTGAGTGTTCGAGGAAGCGGTCGATGATGCCTGTTATGGAAATATTTTCGCTCACCCCCGGCACTCCCGGTACAAGAGAGCAGTTGCCACGCACGAGCAAGTCGATTTTTATTCCGGCGCATGATGCTTCATATAGTTTCTGCACCATCATTCGGTCGGTAATATGGTTGATTTTTATTTTTATGCTTGTCTTTATTCCGGCTTGGCTCTTCTTAATCATGTCGTTGATTATGGAATTGAAGCGGTTGCGCATACTATTGGGCGAAACAAGCAATTCTTTAAATTGTACCGGGCTGTAAGGTCGCTCGATGAAGTTGAATACGGCATCTACGTCTTTTACTATGCGTCTTGCCGATGTCATGAGCATGCAATCGGTATAGCTGCGTGCGTTTCCTTCGTGGAAATTACCTGTGCTGATGCATGCAATGTCGGGCCCGGAAACCATTCCTATGTGAGTTATTTTGGAATGAACTTTTAATCCCTCCACTCCGAATATCACTTTTATGCCGGCATCTTGCATAGTCTTTGACCAGCTTATGTTGGATGCTTCGTCAAAGCGTGCAAGCAATTCTATCGACACTGTGACTTTTTTGCCGTTTCGGGCTGCGCCGATGAGAGCTTTTACTACTTTTGATTCTTTTGCAAGACGGTAAAGCGTTATTTTGATGCTTTTTACGTTTTTGCTCATGGCCGCTTCTTGAAGTACTCTTATGAATGAGTCGAAACTGTGGTAGGGTACATGGATAAAGCGGTCTTTTTCTTGAATCTTCTTTAGTAGGCTTTCAGGGCCGTCAAGCTCTTTTTTCAGTATTGGATACCACTTGGGGTATTTCAAGTCTTTTCTTCCGAAGTCGGGAAATTTCATGAAATCCTTGTGGTTATGATATCGTCCGCTGCCGAGAATAGTGTCGAGCGAGTCGAGGTTCAGCTTTTTGATTATTCGGTTTAGCAAGTCCTTAGGCATGTTTGAGTCATATAAAACGCGCAACGGTTGTCCACGCTTACGGCTTTTCACGCCTTTGGATATTTTTTGCAAAGTTCCGGTTCTCAAGTCGTTGTCAATCTCCATTTCGGCATCACGGGTAAATTTGAATGAGTATGCTTCAAAGTCGGTGACGCCAAGACCTTCAAACACTATTGGCAAGCAGCACCTCACTACATCGTCGAGGTACATGACATATTTCTTGCCGTTGCATTCAGGAAGTGTTACGAATCGTCCTGTCACATTGACCGGAAGTTCAAGGAATGCGTATCCTGTGACTTGATGCTCCTTATTGTTGGTTTTCAACTTGACGGCCATGTAAATATTTTCGTCCGACTCATTGTCGAGCATCTTTATCGCTGATAGCCATACCGGGGTTATGAATCCGTTAAGGTTGTCACGATAGTACTGGCGAATGAATGCCAGTTGTTCGTCGGATATTTCAGAATCATTGACAAGGAAAATGTTTTCGTTACGCAAGTCTTGGGTCACTATTCTTGTCGATTCCTCATAGTCGTGGCTGTATTTAGAGTTCAGCTTGTTTATTTGCTTGATAATTTTGGTAGCGCGTTCACTGTCTTTTGCTGCCGATTTGGTATTGCACTCGGCAATGCGGCTTTGTGTGGCGACCCTGACGCGGAAAAATTCATCAAGGTTGTTGGAGTAAATACCAAGGAATGAAAGACGTTCAAGCAGAGGCACATGCTTTCGTGTAGCTTCCTGCAATATCCTGCGGTTGAAAAACATCCAACTGATATCTCGTTCCAAGTAAGGTGGAGTTTTTTGTTTCTTTGCCATGATTTTGATTATTTCATTTTAATTTACAAAGTAAATTAATTATTGTAACAATAGTATATCAAATGGCAGAAAAAATAACCCTATTCCATCTGATGTCGCTTCATCGGGATGAACTATCCATTTATTTGCTACATGTGTCGCACTTTGGCATGACATGTCCTTTATTTTGTGTGCGACAATAAGATTTGACGACAGAATCTGATTTTATTTTCGCGAAAAATTTACTTACATTAGAAGACATGGGCTATATTGATGAAGAAGATGAATCTTTGAAGTTGGAAATCAAGCAATATGCAAAATCACGAAAGTTGCTTGAAGATGTGGAAAATGTAAAAGATGCGCTATTGTGGATTTCAGCTTTGATAATACAATATCAATGGAATCCATTATTAATTGTATTAAAAAGAATAAAGTCAGATTGATTTTTTGTGATAATCCTTCACTATGAAAAAATGTGGTTCTTATGATTCAAATGGAGAGGGTGAGCCAAAATATATTTTGATTCCCCCCCTAAAAATGAGATTATTTAATAATCATCTTCGTGCTGCTGTTGAGCTTTTCACCTTTTATGTTCACTATGTAAATTCCAGGAGTTATGTCGCCTTGTAAGTCCACATCAATAGCGTCATTGTCACAGGAGAAATATGAGTTGTAAATGATGGTTCCGCTTGTGTCGGTAATTGTGAGTAGAATTTGTTCCTCTCCTTGTGCAAACACTTTGAATGTCCCATTATTCGGGTTGGGGGATACCAACACGCGATTTTGGTCGATGGAGATGTCTCCAACACCGCCCGACAAGATGCTTACAAGTCCGGCAAAAGCGTCTATCCTGCCGGCTCCGAATTTTACAGGGTTATTTTCCACATATTCATCGCGTATGCTTGTGTCGTAAAGGATTTTTTTAATTCTTTCGCAGTCGAGGTTTGGATTGGCTTCAAGCCACAATGCTATTATTCCGCTCACGACAGGAGCAGCCATCGACGTGCCAGCCATTGGCCCCCAGTAGTAGGTGCTTCCTCCGTCTCTCACTTGGCTTGTCATTTCGCTGCTGCTTGTGCTGTAATAGGAGTTCATTGACGAAACGACCATGTATCCAGGAGCAGTGACATCGGGTCGGCTGATGCCGTTGAGGTCGATTCCTGAACCTGAAAAATAGGCAATGTCGCCTCTGTTGAAATTCTGCAAAGATGTAGCAGTGCCGTTGAGGTATCGGAACGGGCCGCCATTCGAAGCATATGCACCGGCCGAAATTGTGCCGTTGCCCGTGCAGTCATCGCTCATGGCGATTTCGGTGTCCCCGTCTATGAATTGTCTGTCACCGCCATTGGTAAAATACGAGTAACCGTTGGTCCACATGTGTACTTCGTCGCCTTGGACTCCATATAGTTCCACTCCTATGCGGTAGGTCGAGAAAATGGATGTCGAAGATATTTGTGCAGCTATTGTGAGGCTGTATTTATTGTTGCTTAGGTCAGGATATACATATAAGTCTCCTCCACTGAATCCTCCAAATGAAAAATACCTTGAAAATTCACTTGCATTTTCACTTTCACTGAGGGTCCATTGAGCATAAGTATCAAATTCCGAACCAAAGTCAATAAGTTCGGAACGGGCAAGGGTGTTGTTGTGATTGTCAATTACTGAAATGCGCAATTTAAGAGGGTTGTTGTTTTGATTGTATATGCCTATGTAGTCGGAGTATGAGGAGCCATAAGTCGATTCAATAATTGTTTTCAGTTGAGGCTCGCCGCTCGATTCTTCTTGCAATGTCCCATGGGCGTGAAAATCAAGGTCTCCGCTGTTGCCGGCAGCCAGTACTATTATTCGGCCTTCGCCCGAGAGTTGTTCATAGGCTCGGCAAATAGCTGATGAGCCGTCGTGCGGGCCAAGGTCGGATCCTAAGCTCAAGTTCACCACGGCAGGCATGTCATGGGCTTCAGCATAATCAAATATTTTTTCGACGCCTTCGATTATGTCGCTTTCATACAGGCTTGCCATACCACACAGGTAAAGGTCGGCATCAGGTGCCATTCCCTGCAAGCCGTTCAGGCTGTAGCTGCCGCCTGCGATTCCTGCAGTATGTGTGCCATGGGCCAATGAGCGCGAATCGGTTTCAAGCATTGCGATTTCTTCCGGAGTAGAGTATGTGATACCGTTGCACATTGCTTCAACTATGCGCGACTGTCCTTCGTCATCTTTGAAATTGATGTGGTCATATTGTATGCCAGAGTCGACGATTCCAAGGAGTACGCCGTTGCCGGTATAGGATTGCTTGAGCCCTGTTCCTAAATGTACGGCATCGACATTTGTCATTTGTCGGGCAATGTTATTATACAATTTTATTTGTCGGGAAATGTCTATTCGGTCGATAAAATCAAACTGTGCCACATTGTCTATCATGTTTAATGGAATTTCGGCTGTGACTATTTCTCCAATGTTTGCACATATTTTTATCCCGAGAGAAGACAGGGAGTCAATCATGGAGATGTCGTTGACGGTCAATATACATTTTGCCGAGAGTTTGTCATATTGATTACCTGTTGATGTCAGTTCCAGTGTGTTTATAGTTTGGTTCGCGTTGATTAAATTTATGTTTTGGCTTGTTGATTCGTTGATGCCATACGTTTCAAGGCAGTGTCGTGCCATTGGCGATAATTTGCTTTGAGCTTGCAAGCATAATGCTATTGAAATTGCAATGGCAAGCAATGTGAGGTTTTTCATACACTTAATTTTTTATTTTGGTGCTAAAGGTATAAGAAATTTTTCAAGTGTAAAAGGGCGTGCATGTTAAATTGACGGAGTGCGCTATTGTGCCTTGAAACAGGAAGAGGTATAAAAACAAAAAGTGAGGCAGAATTTGCCTCACTTTTTGTTTAGTTCTTTGTCGTTCGTTTGTTACTTTCTGATACCAAGTTCTTTCTTGGCGATGATTGCGCGGTAGCGGTTGATGTCTTTTCTCATGAGATAGTCGAGAAGGTGACGACGCTTACCAACGAGCTTCTTCAATGAACGAGCAGTAGTATAATCTTTATGATTTGACTTCAAGTGTTCAGTCAAATGGGCAATACGGATTGAGAATAATGCAATCTGAGCTTCAGGCGACCCAGTATCAGTATTGCTGGCTCCGTATGTGCCAAAGATTTCTTTTTTCTTTTCAGAATCCAAATACATTTTTCTGTTAAGTTTTTGATGTTAATAAAATTTGGTTTGCAAAGGTAAGCAATATTTTTCAAATAAATTACCTGAAGGATACATTTTTGTTTTTTATTTTTTCTTTTTATTGGTTTCATGGTGTTCTTTTTGTAATATTTCACTACCTTTGCACCCGAAATTTCAAAATCTATATGCAAAAGATAAGGAATATTGCTATTATCGCTCATGTCGATCATGGCAAAACGACATTGGTCGACAAGATGTTGCTTGCGGGAAATCTTTTTAGGGAAAATCAAAATACAGGTGAACTTATACTCGACAACAACGATCTTGAGCGAGAGCGAGGGATAACAATCCTTTCTAAGAACGTGTCCATAAATTATAATGGATACAAAATCAACATAATCGACACTCCGGGACACTCCGACTTTGGAGGCGAAGTTGAACGTGTGTTGAACATGGCCGATGGTTGTTTGTTGCTTGTGGATGCATTCGAAGGTCCGATGCCGCAGACTCGCTTTGTGTTGCAGAAGGCCATAGAGATAGGTCTGAAGCCTATTGTCGTTATAAACAAGGTCGATAAGCCCAATTGCCGCCCCGATGAAGTGCAAGAATTGGTGTTTGACTTAATGTGCAATTTGAATGCAACCGAAGATCAGCTCGATTTCCCTACGATATATGGCTCGGCCAAGCAAAATTGGATGAGCGACGATTGGCGAAAGCCTACCGACAACATCAACGCAGTGCTTGATGCCATCATAAAGTATATACCTGAACCTAAAATGCTGGAAGGTGATGCACAGATGCTAATCACATCGCTCGACTATTCTTCTTATGTTGGACGTATAGCCGTGGGTCGTGTGCATCGTGGCGAGATAAAGGAGAACATGGACATCGCGTTGTGCAAGAAAGACGGAAGTATAAGCAAGCAACGCATCAAGGAATTGCATGTTTTTGAAGGTATGGGGCGCAAGCGCGTGCAGTCGGTCAAGTCGGGCGATATTTGCGCACTTGTAGGGCTTGAAGGTTTCGAGATAGGGGACACCGTTGCCGATGTCAACAACCCTGAATCGCTTCCTCGCATAGCCATAGACGAGCCCACAATGTCTATGACATTCACCATAAATGATTCTCCATTCTTCGGGAAAGATGGAAAATATGTGACTTCCAGGCACATTGCAGAGCGTCTTCGCCGCGAGCTTGACAAGAATCTTGCTTTGCGCGTGGAACGAACCGAAAGCGATGATGCATGGATCGTTTATGGACGCGGAGTGCTGCATTTGGCCGTGCTTATCGAAACCATGCGTCGTGAAGGATATGAATTGCAAGTGGGTCAGCCGCAAGTAATCATAAAAGAAATTGATGGGCATAAGTGCGAGCCTGTTGAGTTGTTGTCGATAAATGTGCCCGAGGAATATTCGAGCAAGATTATAGACATGGTAACTCGCTGCCGCGGTGAAATGGTTACGATGACGACTCAAAACGACCGCATACAGATGGAATTCAATATCCCGTCGAGAGGCATAATAGGATTGCGTACCAATGTGCTGCCGGCATCGGCAGGGGAAGCCATAATGTCGCATCGTTTCCTTGAATATCAACCGTGGAAGGGTGAAATAGAACGTCGCACCAACGGGTCGCTTATTGCAATGGAAAGCGGTACGGCTTATGCATACGCCATCGACAAATTGCAAGATCGCGGGCGTTTCTTCATCTTCCCGCAAGAGGAGGTATATGCCGGCCAAGTAGTCGGGGAGAATGCAAAGGAAAACGATATTGTAGTAAATGTTACCAAGTCAAAGAAATTGACCAACATGCGTGCATCGGGTGCCGATGACAAGGCTCGAATAATACCTCCTGTGGTATTCAGTCTCGAAGAAGCTCTTGAATACATAAAGGGGGATGAGTATGTTGAAGTTACGCCGCATCACTTGCGATTGCGCAAGATTATCCTTGATGAAAACGAGCGTAAGCGTGCCAGCCGCAATGCTTGAGTTGTACGTTTTGCTGTTAAAGATTTAAAAGGAATTTCGACTTTGTTTCATAATTTTATATTTTTGCACCCGGTTAGGATTTATGTTTCTGCCGGGTGATTTTTTTGCCGATCTGTGCTTAATTAGCGCATTATGAATGGGCAGAAACAGAAAATCGGTATTAACCAATAATTTCATGTATGCCCGAAAACCGGTTTGAGGTTTGAAATAACATTAATTATTATCTACATTGTGCGATAATGGATGTAAATTCGTATTTTTGCACAACGTTTCGCAAAGCTATAAGTTGAAAAATATTGGCAAATACATAATTGCATTTTTTATTCTGTCGTTTATATGCCATGCTTGCAATACGGTGCGGCGTGCTGCCGCGTCGCAGAGTGATGGTAGCGAAACGGAAGCATTAATTCCCGATTCGGTTGATGTGCTATCGGCCGACAGCATTGCCGAAATAATTGCTCGAGCCGACTCGGCATTTATCGATTCGCTCGGAGTTGTCGATTCTATAACTCAAAAGTATTTCATGCCCAATGATTCAGTCGTCAAGCGTGATTCACTGGCCGTGGACAGCTTGCGTCGTGACTCGTTGCCGCCAGTCAAAGAACGATTTGTGAAGCGAATGGTGGATCTTGACAACAGTGTGCAATTCTCGGCAAAAGACTCTCTTGTGTTTTACGGGCGCAATAATGCCAAGATGTTTGGTTCAAGCGAAGTTAATTATGGCGATATAAACTTGAAGTCCATGCAGATAGAAATGAACATGGACAACAGCGAAGTTTACGCGATAGGTCGTCCCGACAGTACCGGCGAGCTTGAAGGAATGCCTGTTTTCAAGGATCCGAGTGGCGAATATGAGTCTAAGACCATGCGCTATAACTTCAAGAGCAAAAAAGGATATATTACCGAAGTGGTGACACAACAGGGTGAAGGATTCCTTACAGGTGGTCAGACTAAAAAGATGGAGAATGACGAATATTACATCCAGAGCGGACGTTACACCACATGCGACAATCATGAACACCCTCACTTTTATCTTCAATTGACTAAAGCGAAAGTAAGGCCGAAGAAAGACATTGTTGTCGGGCCTGCTTACATGGTGCTTGCCGATGTGCCGTTGCCGCTTGCCATCCCGTTCGGTTTTTTTCCATTCAGTGAAGAATATTCGTCAGGTATAATCATGCCGACATTTGGGGATGATTATAACCGAGGATTTTATTTGCGCGATGGTGGATATTACTTTGCCATTAATGATAACATCGACCTTGCTTTGACAGGAGAGATATACACTAAGGGTTCGTGGGGCATTTCGGCTCAGTCTTCATACATCAAGCGTTATAAGTTCTCAGGAAGCTTCAATGCAAGTTATTTGACTACTATATCCGGTGATAAAGGTTCGGCCGATTATTCAAAGCAGACCAACTTCAAGATTGCGTGGACGCATACTCAGGATGCCAAAGCCAATCCAAACATGACATTCTCGGCCAGTGTCAACTTTGCAACAAGCGGTTACAGCCGTAACGATCTCGATAGTTATTACGACAATTCTTTTACAGAAAATACCAAGAGTAGTACGGTCAACATGACTTATAAGTTCCCCAATTCAAAGTGGAGCTTGTCGACTACTGCCAATATTACCCAGCGTTCATCCGACTCCACGCTATCGGTGTCGTTTCCTAATATAACCATAACCATGTCGCAGACTGCACCATTCAAACGCAAACGAGTGGTTGGCGGAGAAAAGTGGTATGAGAAAATCAAATTGTCATATACCGGTCTGTTCCAAAATTCATTGACGGCCGGACAAAATGAATTTTTCAAGAAGAGTCTCATAAAGGACTGGCGAAACGGAATGAGGCATACAGTGCCTATTTCGGCTACATTCAACGCGCTGCAATACATAAACATAACGCCGAGCGTTAACCTTAACGACCGAATGTATACGAGCAAAATAAAACGTAGGTGGGATCCTAATGCTTCGGCCGAGGTGATGGACACAACTTATAATTTCTACAATATTTTTGACTTTAGTGCATCGGTTTCATTCGATACTAAGATATATGGATTTTTTAAACCGTGGAAAATCTTTGGCGACAAAGTGCAAATGATACGTCATGTATTGTCACCGTCGGTATCGTTTACCTATGCTCCCGACTTTAGCTCTCCGTTCTGGGGGTATTATGGTACTTATGCCTATACCAATCCTAACACGGGAGAACTTGTCAATCGCAAGTATTCATATTTTTCCCACGGCTTGTTTGGAAGCGTGAGTGAAGGAAAGACAGGATCGGTGAACTTCTCTTTCTCCAACAATGTGGAAATGAAAGTGAAAAGCGACCAAGACAGTACCGGAGTCAAGAAAGTGTCGCTTATTGAGAATTTCACAGTCAGCCAGTCTTATAACTTTGCGGCCGACTCGATGCGGTGGAGCAATATCAATACATCGTTGTCGTTACGTTTGATGAAGAACTTCAACCTGAACCTGTCGGCTACATGGGATGTTTATACTTATCAGCTTGATGCAAATGGGTCGCCGAGGCGTGTGAATAAGACTCGTTTACAGGCCGGAAAAGGCCTTGCCAAGTTGTCGAGTACAGGAACGTCGTTTTCTTATACATTGAATAATTCGACGTTTAAGAAAAAGGAAGACAAGGACAAGGATAATTCAAAAGAAGAACAGCCCGAGGCTGTAAACCAGTATGCCAATAATAACGGTGATTCTTCATCTTCGTCGGAAGGCGAAACGTCTAATGGTGTAGAAATGAATCCGGACGGGTATGCCAAATGGGATTTTCCGTGGAGTTTGACATTCAACTACTCCGTTAACTACGGATATGGTGATTTTGATTACGAGAAGATGGATTACAAGGGGCGCATTACACAAAATTTGAGTTTTTCGGGTAACGTGCGGCCCACTAAGAACTGGTCGTTCAATTTTTCGGCCAGCTATAATTTCGACACGGGAAAGATTGCTTACATGAACTGTTCAATTTCTCGCGATTTGCACTGTTTCACAATGAGCGCAAGTTTTGTGCCTGTAGGCCCGTATAAATCTTATAATTTCCATATAGCGGTCAAGTCGTCATTGTTGAGCGACCTCAAGTATGACAAACGGAGCAGCTCGTCCAATGGTATTACATGGTATTGATGTGTTTTTGCATTACAATTGATTGATGTGTTGTCATCAGTCTCCCGTCATTGGTTTATATTGAGGAAACTGAGGATAAAAATAGGAAAGTTTAACAGCGACGAAAAACTTTGCCCCACCGTCTCATTGTGTTTTTTACAGCTTTGTTTTTATGTAGTGTGCGATTATTGCTCCTGAGAGGCAGGAATATTTCTCTTTCTGTGATGTCGAGAAATTTTGATATTGCGTATTTTCCGATACACATAGTATTTCAAGAACAGCAAGCCCACGATGGCACCTGCAATGTCGGCGAGGAAGTCGCCCATGCTCATGCTTCGGCCTAATCCCATGTATAGCTGTAAAACCTCTATAATGCCTCCCAGCAATATTGTCACTGTGGTTAAAGCGAGTTCTTTGTTTGCCCTTGTGCGGTGTGGGTATTTTAAAATTGCATAGTCAAACAAATATGCGCTTGTAAGGGCAAAATACATGAGAAAATGCACAATCTTGTCGGCACCGTAAAATGACAAAAATGAAGGTTGATCCACCGGATTAGGATCTAACGATAAGTAAAGGATAACTAATGTGAGCGCGACTGACATTATTCCGGCAGGCATGCGCAATAGTAATTTATACATAGATATAATTGGATTAGTGTCAACAAAATTAATGTTTTTTGTCAAATGCGCCAAAATAAACTGGCCGCTTAATCCCGGAAAACTTTTAATTCATTATTTTTGTAATCAAAAAGTTATATTACAGATACAATATGCAGTAAAGCTGCTACGGGAGTTTAATGAGAATGAAATTTTTACAGAAAACTGCTTGGCTTAGGATCCCTCGAGGACAGCGTGTGGCGGTGTTGGCAGTACTGTGCCTAATTTTATTGGTTACCGTGGTGAGATACTATGTGTCGCGACATCAATCACTTCCTGTCGAAGTGGAAGAGATGATGGAAGAACTTGACAGATTTCGTGCTGAAATAGATTCGGCACAGATAGATACTACCATTAATGAAAAACGCAAGGAAAAGAAAAAAGTTGAGCAAATCCCCGTTAGGGAAATAGAGGAAATACCTGTTTATTGAAGTATTTTAATTGTCATCTTGGCTATGTGCCGACTTTGATGTAATTTCGCATAATAAGTATAATGTTTCATTAGGAAAATTAAGAAAGTGTCTAAGTTCAAAAATTATTTCATGAACGTCGGAGGGAAGCTCATGGATATAAATCGCCCTCTTGTTATGGGAATCCTCAATGTTACTCCCGATTCGTTTTATGAAGGAAGTCGATGCGGAACAGATAATCAAATCCTTGTGAAGCGTATAGAGAAAATGATAGCCGATGGTGTCGATATCATTGACGTGGGTGGGTATTCGTCTCGTCCCGGTGCGGCCGATATATCGGCCGCAGAGGAATTGAGAAGGCTTGAAGTTGGAATAAAAGCAGTAAAAGCAGTTTCGCAAGATGTTATCATGTCAATTGACACATTCAGGGCAGACGTGGCAAGAAAATGCGTGCTTGAGTGGGGCGTACATATAATAAACGACATATCAGGAGGAAACATGGACAGCATGATGTTTCAGACGGTGGCCGACTTGCATGTCCCTTATATATTGATGCACATGAGAGGAACACCATTGAACATGATGTCGCTATGCAATTATGGAGCTGACGGAGTTTTGGCCGGTGTGATGATTGAGCTTGGGCGTCGTGTTGATGAACTTAGGTCGATGGGCGTGTGCGACATTATCATTGATCCTGGATTTGGTTTCAGCAAGAATCTTGAGCAAAACTTTACCATGCTCGACAAACTGGAAGAGTTTCACTCGTTTGGACTGCCATTGCTCATTGGCATGTCGCGCAAGTCGATGATATGCAAGACACTCGGCGTGCAACCTGTCGATGCGCTTAACGGTACTACGGTATTGAATACTATCGCCTTGCTGCATGGCGCACATATACTGCGAGTGCATGACGTGCATGAGGCTGTTGAAGCGGTGAAGCTCGTAGGCGCTACTACAGGAGGATGGCAATGGACAAAATGATATTTTTGATAAAGAGGAACATATAAACATAATTTCGCTATGTCTTTTGGTATAAAAGATGCAATCGACATCATCGTGGTTGCCACATTGATGTTTTACATATACCGGCTGATGAAAGAGTCGGGAACTATAAACATATTTTTCGGCATATTGGCTTTTATTGTGGCATGGGTGGTAATGTCGGAGATTCTTGACATGCGTCTCATAGGTACCATCATGGACATGTTTGTCAACATAGGGCTTATAATCATTGTCATAATATTCCAGGACCAGATAAAACGTTTCCTTGTGGAGCTTGGTTCACACAAGCGATGGTCGTTTATCAATCATTTGTTCAGCAGGCACCACACAGCCACCGCCGATAATGGCAAGAAATGGATTTTGCCCGTGGTGTATGCCTGCATGAACATGTCGAAGTCAAAGACAGGCGCGTTGATTGTCATTCAGCAACGTATGTTGCTCGACGATTATGAGCATTCGGGAGATATAATAGACGCGAATATAAACACTCGTCTCATTGAGAACATATTTTTCAAGAATAGTCCGTTACATGACGGGGCAATGATAATAGCAGGAGAGAAAATCGTGTCGGCAGGCTGCATTTTGCCTGTGTCGCATGATACCAACCTCCCGCGTAATCTCGGTTTGCGACACCGCTCGGCACTCGGAATTGCCCAGGCAACCGATGCCATAGCAATAGTGGTATCGGAAGAGACCGGAAACATTTCAATGGCCTATAAAGGTGCATTACACTTGAAATTGTCGAACACGACGCTTGAAAACAAGTTGTCGGAATTGTGCGAATAATAAATCTCGCATAAAATAGGATTACATAGAATATTTTTGTTGGTAAAATGATAGATTATATAAAAGGCGAACTCGCTGAGTTGACCCCTGCTTATGCCATAATGGACAATCACGGCATCGGGTATATGGTTAATATTTCATTGTACACCTATGAAAAATTACAAAAGGCCGATAAGAATGCCACGCTTTACATTTATGAATCCATAAGAGAAGATGCGCATCTGTTGTATGGATTCTGCGATAAGCGCGAGCGAGAGTTGTTTTTGTTGCTGATAAGTGTGTCTGGTGTAGGGCCGAGCATGGCTCGTATGATGTTGTCGGCCATCACGCCCGAAGACTTGAGTGCGTCAATAGCTTCGGGCAATGTCAATTCTTTGAAGGCTGTCAAGGGAATCGGAGCAAAAACGGCCCAGAGAATAATTGTTGACCTTAAGGATAAAATAAAAAATGATTCTTTGCCGTTAATAGAAAAGATGCCCGTGCACAACGAGGTCTACGAAGAGGCTTTGGCCGCGCTTGTGATGCTTGGATTTTCACAGTCGGTTTCAAATAAAGTTTTGGCCAAGTTGTTGACTGCCAATAGCTCGATAACAGTGGAAGAGGCTATAAAGCAGGCTTTGAAAATGTTGTGACATTGTGGCATAAAGGTTCATGTTGTGCGCGTTTGCGACGAGAAAGTTAGTGAATAAAGACATTAAATGAAAACCGGATTTAAAGGTAGTGAATCAAAATTGCTGGCTGTTACTATTGGCGGGATGCTGTTGTTGTGTTCAGTGTTCTGCTTCTATTCTTATGGCCAGTATCGCAATTCCGAGTTGCTGCCTCCGCCTCCGGTTCCTGAGAATCGACAGGCTGCATCTTCCAGCGATACGATAGTGACACCGTTTGCCGTGCGTCCGACTGTACCCGATTCTTATGACGAACTTGAAAATAACATTTATTCGGCCGATCTTAAAAATCCGTCGAACATTACCACAGAGGCTGAGTATGATTATGAAACAGGATGCTACATAATCAGGACTAAACTTGGCGACAAAGAGATTGCCACTCCGTTCATGTTGTCGTCCGACGAGTATAATAATCTTGTGCTCAGACAGTCGATGCAGGAATATTACAGGCAGAAGAATGCTGACCTTGCTCAAGAAAAGAAAGACCCGTTCAATTTCCTTGACATGAATTTTGCTCTCGGGCCTCTTGAAAAGGTATTTGGTCCCGGCGGCGTGCAATTGAAAACGCAAGGATCGGTGCAGGTGACGATGGGTATGAAAATGAATAAGACTGACAATCCTGCATTGTCGGTATCAGCCCGTCGCAGCACATATTTTGATTTCGACCAAAAAATACAGGCGACAATCAATGCTTCGGTCGGGAATAAGATGAAGTTCAACATGAACTATAATACCGACGCAACATTTGATTTTGACTCGCAAAACCTCAAATTGCAATATGAAGGAGAGGAGGATGAGATAATAAAGTCGATAGAAGCCGGAAATGTGAGCATGACAACCGGGTCGACCCTTATAAGGGGAAGCACTGCTTTGTTTGGTGTCAAGACAACGTTGCAATTCGGTAAATTGACAGCT
Source organism: uncultured Prevotellaceae bacterium (assembly GCA_905207705.1). Taxonomy (GTDB): domain Bacteria; phylum Bacteroidota; class Bacteroidia; order Bacteroidales; family Muribaculaceae; genus Avimuribaculum. The sequence goes on along the minus strand of CAJLMA010000001.1, from coordinate 254,555 downwards.
ACCGCCCTTGTATCGCAGCAAAATTCAGAAACGCAGAGCGTGCAGACCGACGGAGGCGTGCAGACCACGTCGTTTACAATAAATTGCGACGAATATGACGAGAACCGCCACTTTTTCCTTTCTCAGTTCTTTTATGACAATTACGATTCATTTACTGCCCGATTGCCGCTTGTGTCGTCGGGTATAAACATTACTCGCATCGAGGTGTGGGTAACTAACAAACGCAAGGACTATGATGAGTCGCGCAACATCGTTGCGTTTATGGACCTTGGAGAAAACAGCAGGCTTGCAAGCGATCACTGGATTCCTGACATGTCGATGGATAATCCCACCAACAATTCAAATAACTTGTTGAATGAAATAAAGACCGATTATCCCGATGCCCGATACATAAGCCAGGTATCAACTGCGTTGCAGCCTCTTTCGGCTTATGGCATAGAAGGTGGCCGCGATTATGAAAAAGTGGAGAGTGCGCGTCTGCTACAATCGTCGGAATATACATTAAACGCATCGTTGGGATATATATCGTTGCGTTCGGCTCTTAACGCCGATGAAGTGCTTGCCGTGGCTTATCAATACACTTATCGAGGAAATACTTATCAAGTGGGTGAATTTTCGGGAGACATATCATCAACCGACCAATCACTGTATGTGAAGATGTTGAAGGGAGCGACAGTTTCCCCCAAGTTGCCTATGTGGAAGTTGATGATGAAGAATGTGTATTCGCTTGGCGCATATCAGGTGCAAAAGGAAAATTTTAAGTTGAATGTCAAATACTTGAGTGATACTACAGGCACGGAAATAAGTTATATTCCTGAAGGCAATATCAATGGGGTACCTCTTATTCAAGTGTTAAATGTCGATCGCCTTGATTCTAACAATCAAACTAATCCTGACGGTCGATTTGATTATATAGAGGGCTATACGATTCTTGCGGCTACTGGTAAGGTGATTTTCCCGGTAGCAGAACCTTTCGGACGGCATTTGCGCGACAAAATAGGGAATGATGCCATTGCTGATAAATATGTGTATCAAGAGTTGTATGATTCGACGTTGACTGTGGCAAGGCAGATTCAAGATAAAAATAAATTTACGTTGACCGGTGAATATCAAGCATCATCGGGAGCTCAAATCAGGCTTAATGCCATGAACGTGCCTCGTGGTTCGGTTGTAGTTACTGCCGGTGGCGTGACATTGACCGAAAACAGCGACTACATTGTAGACTATAACATGGGTATAGTCACTATTACCAATCAGAGTATTATCGATGCCGGAACGAGCATAAATGTGTCGCTGGAGAATCAGTCCAATTTCAGCATGCAGCGCAAGACCTTGTTAGGCCTTGATTTGAACTACCAATTTTCAAAGGATTTCAATTTGGGGGCTACGGTGATGCACTATTCCGAAAAACCGCTCACCGAAAAGGTGGCGATAGGCGATGAGGTTGTTACAAACAGCATTTGGGGGTTTAATTTTGCATATAATACCGATTTTATGTGGCTGACCAATCTCTTGAATAAGATTCCGACTGTAAATGCCACGGCACCGTCTTCGATAAACTTGACGGGTGAATTTGCTCAATTGGTACCGCATCAGAAGCATACAGGATCTTCAGAAGGAAGCTCTTACATAGATGATTTCGAGTCGACGCAGACAGGAATTGATTTGCGCTCGCCATATTCTTGGTTCTTGTCGGCAACGCCATACGATTCCGGAGAAAATGCCCTTTTCCCTGAAGCCGGGGAGAGCAATAATATCAATTACGGAAAAAACCGTGCATTATTGGCGTGGTATTATATAGACCGTCTTTTTACGCAACGCAACTCGTCGCTTGCTCCGGGTTACATAAGAAACGACCTTGCCCAGCTTTCACATCCGTATGTGCGTGAAGTTGAGTATGACGAGCTTTTCCCCAATCGTGAACTTAATTATGGAGAGTCTTCGACGTTGCAAACTCTCAACTTGGCATTCTATCCGAGCGAGCGTGGCCCTTATAACTTAGATGCCACCAACATAGCTCCTGACGGGTCGTTGTTGAATCCGGAGAAACGATGGGGTGGCATAATGCGTAAGCTCGACAATACCAATTTTGAAAGTTCCAACATTGAGTATATACAATTTTGGATGATGAGTCCTTTCCTTGATCCTGAAAATCCGAATACCGAAGGTGGTGACCTATATTTCAACTTGGGAGAGGTGAGTGAAGACATCTTGAAAGATGGATACAAATCTTATGAAAACGGAATACCGGCCAACGGGAGTGACCAGTATATGCTTGAGACCGTGTGGGGACGTGTGTCGACTCAGACTTCGCTCACATACGCTTTTGATAATGCTTCGGGCGCACGCACACTTCAGGACGTAGGTCTTGACGGATTGTCAAACGACGATGAGTTCTCCCATGAAAGTTATGCGAAGTTTATAGAAGAATTGCGAATGCGTTTGCCGGCCAACGTGATTGCCGAAATGGAACAAGACCAATTCTCTCCGCTCAATGACCCGGCCAGCGATAACTATCATTTTTATCGTGGTTATGACTATGATGAACAGGAATTGTCGATATTGGAACGTTATAAGCATTATAATGGTACTGAAGGCAACTCATTGTCGAGCGATGAGGTTGCAGACGGCCTTTACCAGTCGGCTCGCAGCGTACCCGATGTTGAAGACATAAACCAAGACAACACGCTTAATGAATATGAGCGATATTACCAGTATCGTATTTCAATACGTCCCGAGGATTTTGTGGTGGGGCAGAATTACATTACCGACAAGCGCGAAACTGTCGTCACCACTCGCGACGGTAACCAGACACCCGTAGAATGGTATCAATTCAAGATACCATTGAGCGACTATGACAAGGTAGTTGGTTCGATTTCCGATTTCTCCACTATTCGTTTCATAAGGATGTTCATGACAGGATTTAAAAATCCGACATTCTTGCGTTTTGCCACATTGGAACTTGTCAGGGGAGAATGGCGCACTTATGATTATAATCTCAATCAGCGAGGCGATGCTCCTGCTGAGGGAAGTATCGACGTAAGCGCGGTCAACATAGAGGAAAATGCAGGAAGGACGCCGGTGAATTATGTGTTGCCTCCGGGCGTGACACGTATAGTGGATCCGAGCCAGGCGCAGGTGACACAGTTGAACGAGCAGTCAATGTCGCTTGAGGTGCGCGGATTGCAGGCAGGCGACGCAAGAGCCGTGTACAAGAATACAAGCCTTGATTTGCGTATATACAAGCGGTTGCAGATGCATGTCCACAATGAGGCTCTCGTTGACGATGTTACCGGATTGTCGGATGGCGATGTGTCGATGTTTATACGTCTCGGGTCGGATATAAAGAATAACTACTATGAATATGAAATACCTCTCGACTTGACACCCGAAGGACAGTATAATGGCAATAGCGATACCGACCGTCTTGCAGTATGGCCCGAACGTAACCGCCTTGATTGTGAACTTTCGGTATTTACCAATCTGAAGAAGAATCGTAACGCTTATAAGATGGCCGGAATGTCAGGAGTCTCGTATAATCAGGAATATTCAGAATATGATTCACGGAACAACCGCGTTACCGTCAAGGGTAATCCTTCATTGAGCGACGTGCGTGTAATCATGATAGGTGTGCGCAATAATTCCCCATCGACCAAGGATTGCATAGTATGGACCGACGAGTTGCGAGTGACCGACTTTGACAACGAGGGTGGTTGGGCTGCTAAAGGAAATATGAACCTGTCGATAAGCGATATTGCTACGATTAACATAGGCGGACATAAGGAAACCGTCGGATTTGGTTCGGTGGATCAAGGATTGTCGCAACGCAATCTGGAAGATTACGGACAATATAATGTTGCCGTTCAGGTTGACATGGGACGATTCTTGCCGGAAAAAGCCAAATTGACAGCACCTATATACTTCTCGATGACTAAGGAGAAAACCACTCCGAAGTATAATCCGCTTGACGAGGATATCTTGTTGAAAGATGCTCTTGATGCGTGTGCAACTGACGCACAGCGCGATTCCATAGAATCTTTTGCAATAACGAGGCAGACGGTGAAGAGTTTCAGCGTGTCGGGATTGCGCTTTGATGTGCAGAGCAAGAATCCAATGCCATGGGATCCGGCCAATTTCACGTTCAGTTATTCGTCAAACAAGCAAAGAAATGTAGACCCGGATAACGAATATGAAAACACGAGCGACTATCGTGGAAGCTTGCAATATAGTTATTCTCCTTACATAAAGCCCTTCAAGCCATTCTCTGGATTGAAGAGCAAGTCTAAAAATGTCAAATTCTTGAAAGATTGGGAATTTAACTGGTTGCCTTCTTCAATAGAATTTTATACAAACATATCACGATATTATTACGAACAGCAGGAACGTAACAATACCGACAGTGACATAGACTTGCCGGTGTCGGTGAGCAAGAATTTCTTATGGGATCGTCAATTTGCATTGAACTGGAATTTTACCAAGTCGTTCAACGTGTCGTTTAATTCCAATACGACGGCCCACATTGAAGAGCCGATAGGGGCTGTGAATAAGAAGCTATTCCCCGACAAATATAAATTGTGGAAAGATTCAATTATGCAAAGCATAAAGGACCTTGGTACGCCATATTCTTATAATCAGTCGTTCGTAGCCACATATAAGGCACCGTTCAATTCTATACCGGCATTGAATTTCATGAATGCGTCGGTAACTTACAATTCTACTTATGATTGGGAGCGAGGGACTTCGGTCGATGGAGTGGAATCGGGGCATACCGTTACCAATCAATCATCTTGGAATATCGACGGACGGTTGAACCTCGAGCAGTTTTATAATAAGTTCAAGTACCTCAGGGATGTAAATAAGCGATTCAGTAGTACAAGTCGTTCTTCGTCGGCCAGCAAGAGACCAAAAAGGTTTGAACGTACCGTGATGTTGAAGGCAGACACGTCGGTAGTGTTGCGTCATAATTTGCGTACGAAGAAAGTTAAAGTGAGCGCGGTAACGTCGACAGGCAAGCGTTATGCCATAAAGACCCGTGTCGTGGATGCCAATAGCATCGAGATATTGAGTCGTGGAACAGACAATATAAAAGTGACTGTGCTTGAGGATAAGAGTGAGAAGAAAAATTTCTGGCGTGAAGCCGGTCAATACGCGACACGTTTCGGGATGATGGTAAGAAATGTGAGCATCCGTTACAAGCGTACGCAGTCGCTCATGTTGCCGCAGTTCTTGCCCGAGATTGGCGACGTGTTCGGCCAATCGACACACTACGACATGCTTGCTCCGGGACTTGATTTCGCGTTCGGTTTCATAGATGAAAACTATGTCAAAAAGGCAAAAGACCGTGGATGGCTGCTTGGTGACGAAACTCAGACAACTCCGGCATTATTTTCGCGTGCCGAAGAGTTCAGCGCCGAGATTGGCTTGGAACCGATAAAGGGTCTTAAAATAACATTGACGACCAATCGCACCGACAATCGTACAAACCAGATAATGTTCATGTATGATGACATGACTACCACCTATTCGGGAAGCTATACAAAGACCCACTGTGCGATTGCCACAGCATTGCGTGGAGCATCGGCCGATGACGGCTATGCAAGCGGCGCATTCAATAAGTTCCTTGAGAACATACCTATCGTTGCTCAGAGGATAGAGGCTCGTTATAGGGGCGCCACATATCCTACTACCGGATTTATGAAGAATCATGCATTGGCCGGACAGCCCTATAATAGTGCCAATGGTGGGGTGAATGCGGCAAGCAGTGATGTGTTGATTCCGGCATTTGTGGCGGCATATTCAGGGCAAGATCCAAACAAAGTGACTCTTGACCCGTTCCCGGGATTAGGAGCGATGCTCCCTAACTGGCGTGTCACTTACGATGGGTTGGGTAAAATGGATGCGTTGAAGAAGTTGTTCCGCAGCTTCACGCTTACTCATGCCTATCAATGTACATATTCGGTGGGTTCGTTCTCAAGTTATTCCGATTGGATTTCGATAGGAGAGGGGCTCGGGTTCAGCAAGAGTGAATTGACGCAGAATCCATATCCTACATCGCCATACAATATATCGTCGGTTGCGATAACCGAGAAATTTGCACCTCTTATCGGTGTTTCGGCGACGATGTATAACAATGTCACTTTCAACGCAGAGTATCGTGACAGCCGTACATTGACACTTAACTCATCGGCAGGCCAACTTGTGGAGGCTTCGAGCAAGTCGCTTGTGATAGGTGGTGGATATAAGATTGCTAATTTTAATTCGGTCTTGAAGATAGGAAAGTCGCAGCAAGGAGTAAGCAACGACCTGACTATGAATTTGGATTTCACATTGTCCAATAACAATGCCCTTATTCGCAAAATAGAGACCAACATAGCGCAAGCTACAAGTGGTACTCGCACTTTGGCAATTAATTTCACCGCAAATTATGTATTGAGCAAGCGTCTCACCTTGGGTGCTTATTTTGATCATCAGGTAAATACACCTCTTGTATCATCAACAGCCTATCCTACGACCAATACCAATTTCGGAATTTCGGTTAATTTGTCATTGACACGATGATATACGAAAGCCTCTTTTAGGCGTGTTGTTTTAGACGTGATAGTTGATTTTTTTATTGTTGTAATATAGGAAGTTGCGTAATTCCATGTAAAAATAGGCGTAAGTATTTTCTTTGAAATTTTGGAAATTTAAAAAATAATCGTACCTTTGCACTGCATTTGCGCATGTGGCGTAATTGGTAGCCGCGCCAGACTTAGGATCTGGTTCCGTGAGGAGTGGGGGTTCGAGTCCCTTCATGCGCACCGAGAGGCTGCTCCGATTCATGTCGGAGCAGTTTTTTTATGCATATACATGTGCAATTGATTTGTGCAGAGATTGCAGATGCTGATAAATCGCGCTGAAAGAAGCCGGGCAAATTCACTCCGCCATACATGATAAGCAGAGTCGTTACACTTAAATACCTATTCTGTCATAAATTGCGCATCGTCTTGGGCAAGGCTTTTCATAGCATTCCTTTTATCGGAGGAAGGTGGTGCCACTAAGCTTTGAGGTTGTTTATTTCATTTTGCAGATTGTCCAAGAATCGAGCCGCATGTGCCCCATCCATTTGTGTGTGATGAAATTGGAACGAAACCGTTAGGGTGGTTTTGAAAAGGTTGTGTCGATATTTACCCCAAATCATGAAAGGATTATTGAATATGCCGCTGTACATGCCTACGGCTCCATCTATGTCATATTGTGCCAAAGCAGAAGTGCCGATTACCATGCTTTCGGGCAAATCATGGTTCTTGCAATTTTCGGCTACCTGCGCAGTGAGACGCATATAGTCGGAGTTGAATTGTTGCAGGTCATTTGAAAATGGTATGTCGCAAGAGCTCACTTCTCCTTCACTATTTGCAACGATGGTGTTAACGGCAATGTTGTCATATTGGATGAGCTTGTTGCCGACGGGCAAGATGTAAAATTCTTTTATGTTGCTTGCTGCTCGGCCAATGCACCAGCACATGAGCATGTTGAATTTTAGCCCTTTCCTTTTGCTTGTTTTTATGATATGTCCCACGTTAAGAGTTTTGAAGAATGTCACCATAGGCATGGGTGCATTCATCCACATGTCAAAAGCATAGGCGCGTGTCGTTTCTCGCGGATTAATTTCTTTCATACTTGTGTGATTGGCGTGTTTATGATTTGTGTTGGCGCTTGGCGCGTTGAGTGCAGAGGTGTGGTTGAAAGATTGAGGAAAGGGGATATGTGGAGAGAAATATCAATGAGATGAAGAGAAATTACGCCATTTTTCTATAAGAATTTGCATGTCGGCAGGAATTTCACTGTCAAAATCCATTTGTTCGCCTGTTTTCGGGTGTACGAATCCAAGTGTTTTAGCGTGTAAAGCTTGTCGGGGACAAGTTTCAAAGCAGTTTTTTATAAACTGCATGTATTTGCCCGAATTGGTGCCGCGAAGCACTACGTCGCCTCCATATCTTGCATCATTAAACAGGGGGTGGCCAATGTATTTCATGTGCACACGTATTTGATGCGTGCGACCGGTTTCAAGCTGGCATCGCACAACTGCCACATGGGTCAGGTTCTCGAGCGTGTGGTAGTGGGTAACGGCATGTTTGCCTGTTTCGCCATCAGGGAATACGGCCATTTGTAGACGGTCTTTCGGATTCCTTGCTATGTTTCCGGTTATGGTTCCATCTTGTTGTTGCATTTCGCCCCACACTACTGCTACATATTGCCTTTTGGTAGTTTTATTAAAGAATTGCTTTCCGAGCGAAGTTTTTGCATCGGGAGTTTTTGCAATAACGAGCAAGCCCGAGGTGTCTTTGTCTATTCGGTGTACAAGTCCCATGCGAGGGTCGTTTACGTCATAGTCGGGATTGTCTTTGAAATGATATGCAAGGGCATTGACGAGGGTTCCGGAGTAATTTCCATGGCCAGGGTGCACTACAAGTCCGGCCGGCTTGTTCACGACAAGCAAATAGGGGTCTTCGTAAACTATATCGAGCGGAATATCTTCGGGAATGATTTCGTTTTCATATTTTGGCCTGTCCATGACAATGCTCACTACATCGAGCGGCTTAACCCTGTAATTTGATTTTACGGCATTCCCATTTACTATGATGCATCCGGCATCGGCAGCTTGTTGTATGCGGTTACGCGACGTGCCATTGATGCGTGCCACGAGAAACTTGTCTACTCTTAATAATGTTTGTCCTTTGTCGGCTATGAATCGATAATGTTCCCACAATTCGCGTCCGTCGTCCACAAAGTCGGGTTGAGATGATTCAATGTCTATGTCTTCTTCCATTTGAGAGATTTGGGTTTACAAGTATAATTTGCATGTCTTCCCTCTTTGTATGTCGGGTTGTGTATCACAGGAATATGTCTGCCGAATCATTGTCGGCATAAGGGTCGAACGAGTCTTCTGCAATGGTGTCGGCCACGTTATAACCATATCCACTTCCTACCGAAAGCTTTATGTTGGCCGATGGAAGAATTTTGGTGCCGGGTTCAATTTCTCTACCGTCCACACTGATTTTGATAATCAAGTCTTTGAATGGAGATGGTACAGAATCGATGCTTATGTTGTGGAATCCCAACCCTTTCAATGTAGATTCCCCTTGCCTTATGGACAGGTCTCGCAGATTGGGCAAAGCAATGGTGCGCGGAGAAGATGAGTTTACGCTCAGATATATGGTGCGGTGAGACTTCACGCTGGAATTTTCTTTTGGAGTCTGTTCCACTACGGCTCCAAGGTCATATGTGTCATTATAAAGAGAGTCGGTAACTTCCCAATTAAAGCCTGCATTGCGCAGGGTCGTTATGGCATCGTCCAGTTGCATGTTTTTTACATTAGGCACCGTGCTTGTTTTGCCATGCTCGGTAAATATGTCTAAGGCAAAAAGAGCCGCGTAGCATAATATAACTGTTGCCACGGCTATCAATATCAAATTGAAAATAATAGGATGTCGTTTTATGAATCGCGACTTTTTCTTGTTTGTTTCCACTTTGTAATTTGCTTGTTTTAAGTCATGCGGTTCTAGCCGTTTTGAGACTGCCGGCATGGCTTGAGTTTTAATTACGCAAAGATAGCGAAAGTCAAGCGCAATGCGAAAAAATGGGCTTGCTTATTTTTGCATAGACAAAATGCTACCGCCTTATTTGTGGGCTGTGCAGATGATTGAAAGATAAATAATGACTTGCGTCTTGTCTTTTCTCTGTTACTGAAATGTTAAGATAATGCAAACTAAATGTTACAGATATGAAAAAGTATTGTAATCTGCAATATGGAAATTTGCACCGTCAAAAAACGATTAATGAAACAGAATATAGTTTTAATAATGGGAAAAGGATTTAAGTGTTTTAGGTTTTTATTATTGTCATTATTTGTATTTACAGCTATAAGTTTGCAAGCCGCTGCCATAAAAGGGAAAGTCGTGGATGATACGAACGAACCTTTGATAGGAGCTACGATTTCGATTGCGAGTGAAGGAATCTCCGTGTCGACCGACTTTGACGGCAATTATGAGATTCCGGGATTGAAGAACGGACATTACACGATTGAGGTGTCTTATGTATTTTATGCCACCGAAGTAAAGGAAATTGACCTTTCGGGGATGGCAGTCGTTGATTTTGCCATGAAACCAGAAAGCCAGACACTGAATGAAGTGGTGGTGACAGGACATGCAAGACGCGACTCGGAAGGCACGTTAGTAGATTTGCAGAGGAACAGTCTCGTAGTGCAAACCGGTGTTTCGGCCCAGCAAATAAAGAAAACACAAGACAGTGATGCATCGGAAGTTATAAAACGTGTGCCTGGCATAAGTCTTATAGATGACCGTTTTGTAATGGTTCGTGGATTGTCGCAACGTTATAATAATGTGTGGCTGAATAATAGTGCGGTACCGAGCAGCGAAGCCGATTCAAGGGCTTATTCATTTGACATGATTCCGTCGTCGCAACTTGACAACATGATTATAGTAAAGTCGCCTGCACCTGAGTATCCGGCTGATTTCAGTGGAGGTTTCGTCCTTATCAATACAAAAGATATTCCGTTGCAGAATTCGTTCAAAATATCGCTTGGCGGAAGTATCAACGACCAGACTCATTTCCAAGATTTCAAATATTCAAGGGGTAGCGGTACTGATTTTCTCGGATTTGACAATGGTTTTAGAAGCCTTAACGGCGGAATGAATGCACAGTTGAATCCTATTGCCGGCAATGGCGTTGACTTGCTTAACAACGGATTCAATAATGACTGGCGCATACGCAACAAGAAACCCGTTATGGACGTGTCGTTCAATACCGAATTGAACCGTAGGTGGATAAGCGAAGAGGGTCAGACATTTGCCTTGTTGGCTTCATTGAATTACAGTAATTCGTATCGAACCATATTGAACATGGAAAACTCTTTGTTCGGAGCTTACGACGTTACAGCCAATCGCCCTGTATATCTACGCGATAGCGAGGATGACCAGTATAACCATTATGCAAAACTCGGTGCGATGGTGAACTTGACTTATCTGTCATCCGATGGGATGAACCGCTTTGAGTTCAAGAACATTTTTAACCAGTTGGGTCGCGACCGATATACTTATCGAACCGGTGTTGACGCACAGACCAACGATGAGGAGAGTGCCGAGTATTATTACATGAGCCGCACTACATATAACGGTCAGTTTACCGGTCGTCACCAGTTGAACGACGCAAGGAGTTTTGATTGGAGCGTTGGTTATGCTTATGCAAATAATTGCATGCCCGATCGTCGCCGTTATGTAATAAATGATGCCATAGAGCAAGGTAATCTCGGGTTGACAAGTGCAAACGACATTGAACGTGAATTTACACGACTGAATGAGCATACGGCTTCTTTAAATGTCAATTACAAGGACAAATTTGAAGTAGGGCAGATTGAACCGCAATTAAAGGCCGGTGCATATGGTGATTATCGAACACGTTCTTATAGGGCAAGGGATTTCATTTACACTTATGACACATCCGACAATGCGTTGCCCGATGGTTTCCGTTACATGGATATTCCTACCGAATTGCTGACAGAGGCCAATTATGGTGCTGACAAATTGTACATGCTTGAAAATGTGCGTTGGACCAATAATTATGATGGTAACAATTGGCTAATGGCCGGTTATGTTGGGGTGAACATCCCGGTTGAAAAGTTCAACGTGTATGCTGGCGTTCGCTATGAATATAATAGAATGGAGCTTATAAGCAATACGCGTAATTATGAAAAGAGCCCGAGCAGCATGTTCTATACCACAAGCGACTTTTTCCCATCGGTCAATGCTTCTTATAAGTTTTCCGAAGAGCATCAGGCGCGTGTGTCTTATGGACGCAGCATCAACCGTCCCGAGTTCAGAGAGGTGTCGCCGTCGGTTTATTACGACTTCGACCTTGCGAGCAATGTTCAAGGCAATACCGACTTGAAGGCCGCTTATATAAACAATGTGGACTTGAGTTATGAATTCTATCCTGCACCTGGAGAACTAATGTCGGTTTCACTCTTTTACAAGAATTTCAAGAATCCTATAGAGTGGACTTATACGGTGAATGGAGGCACGAGCTTGACTTATTCTTATGAGAATGCCGAAGGTGCCGATACTTATGGTATTGAAGTAGAGATAAAGAAAAATCTCGATTTCTTGGGGCTTAATGATTTCAGCGTTAATTTCAACGGTGCTTTGATAAAGAGCAAGGTGCGTTTTGCCGAAGGTTCCAATGAGCGTGATCGCGCAATGCAAGGTCAATCTCCTTACTTGATAAATGCGGGTTTGTTCTACCAGCCAAAGAATCTCGGACTTAACATCGCGTTGCTTTATAACCGCATAGGAAAACGTATTGTCGGGGTAGGCCGCAGCCTTGGTAGTGGAGACAATGTAGTCAATATCCCCGATTCTTATGAAATGCCGCGCAACACGCTCGACTTGAGTGCATCGAAGAAGTTTGGCGACCACTTTGAGGTAAAACTCTCGTTGAGAAACATTCTTGCCGAAGATGTGTCGTACAAGCAATTTGAAGAAACTTCAGGTGGAGAGGTAGAAGAAGTTACGCGTCAGTTCTCGCCGGGTCGCAACTATTCGCTCAGCGTTAGTTATGCGTTCTAATATATTGAATAATAACCATAATCAATCTTACATTACTTTTTTCACAAAAAACAATTGAACTACAATGAAATTTAGAAGCTTTTTTGTTTATGCCCTTGTGGCAGGTGTTGCAATGACCTCTGTGTCGTGTAAAGATGATGAACCCGGAACAGGCAACAACGATTCCTATGTTTGGGGTACTGATGGCGGCGTGAGAAGCTGCGACCACTTGCTCTTCAATGAAGACGGCTCGGAAAATCCTGAAGGTACTGTTATAGGCAATGGCGATGCACAATTCGTGTTCACTGGCAAACAAACTCTTGCAAAGGGTACTTATGTGTTGAAAGGATGGGTTTATGTTGCCGACGGTGCCGAGTTGACAATCGAGCCGGGTACTGTCATCAAGGGCGACAAGACGACAATGGCATCTCTTATAATCGAAAGGGGTGGAAAAATTTATGCCGAAGGTAATGCAAACGAGCCTATCGTGTTCACGTCAAATTCTCCCAAGGGAGAGCGCAAGCCAGGTGACTGGGGAGGCTTGATTTTGTGTGGCAAGGCTCCAAATAACCAACAGAACAGCATGCAGATTGAAGGTGGCCCGCGCAGCCAGCATGGAGGTACTGATATCAATGACAACTCAGGCGTGTTGAGCTATGTGCGTATAGAGTTTGCAGGTTATCCATTCCAGACCGACCAAGAAATCAATGGCTTGACCCTTGGCTCAATCGGTAACGGAACGAGAATCGACCACATTCAAGTATCTTACAGCAATGACGACTCTTATGAGTGGTTTGGCGGAGATGTAGATTGCAAATATCTGATTGCTTACAAGGGATGGGATGATGATTTTGATACCGACAATGGTTTTAGCGGCAATGTTCAATATTGCCTCTCAGTTCGCGACCCACGTCTTGCCGATACATCTCGTTCAAATGGTTTTGAGTCGGATAATTGCAGTGACGGAGCACAGACTGAGCCATATACCACATGTACATTCAGCAATGTTACATTTGTCGGCCCGAGAGGTCGTGACAATTTCGACAACACAGTAGATTATATCAATGGAGGCGACTACAACCCTGGCAACGGCTCATCTCTCGGCTTGTTCCAGTCGGCAATGCAAGTGCGTCGTTCAAGCAGGCTTAACTGCTTCAACTCGGTTGCTGTAGGTTTCCCTATCGGAATCATTATCGATGGACAACGTGGAAACTCGGTAGACATGGCCAAGAACGGTACAGTCAAGATCAACAATGTTTGGTTTGCTGATATGGGTATCCTTGGAAGCGATTTCAACGGAATATACGATGATGTGTTATATGATGCAGTTAACGATGTAGTTATTGATGCCAATCAAGTTTCTTATTCTCATACATATTTCTTGAGCCAATCGGGCAATCAAATCGTTGATAAAAGTGCATTGATGCTTGGTGACGCCGATGGCGTCGGTGCTGAATTCATGCCTCAGGCAGGTAGCCCGTTGTTGACAGCAGCTTCTTTTGAAGATCCTGCGCTTGACGGAATGGAGAATGTAAGTTACATAGGTGCATTCTCGGCCAATGACAATTGGATGGAAGGCTGGACGAATTTCGATCCAAACAATACCGACTATTAATGTAAAGTCTGTGTGACTGACATCAAATAATAGCTTAAGACCAATTATCGCAACATGCCGATGAGGTGTGTTGCGATGTTGTTTTTTTGCAGAATGCTTTATAAATATAATGTTGCAGCAATTTAACTTGGTTGTTACAAAAGTGTAATATTGCGGTGATACATTTGCAATGTAAAAAGAGAATGAGTTCTATATTTTCTATCAAACAATAAAGGCTTGATACTTCACACCTTCTAATACAAGTTGGTTAATACGGAAAAGGTGTATTGAATTCGCAATACATTCTGTAAATATCGTTTATGAGAAGTCCTCTACAGTGATGTACGGGGCTTTTTTGTTTATATGCACAGTTAAAAATAAATACGCATATTTTTTGTATTGCGCCCGAGTTTTTTTATCTTTACATAAGATAGGATGCGTAAATTTTTGAATAGAGTATATGACAATGATTGACAATGGTAGTGGCAGCTATATGGCTCAATTGTTTGATTTCTTGAAACGGCTTGAGTATAATAACAACCGTGAGTGGTTTCAAGCAAACAAAAGCGAGTTTGACGAGTTGCGTGGATTGTGGACGAAAGATGTGGAGCGGCTCATCAACAGGATGTCATCATATGATGAATCGTTGAAAGGAGTTGAAGCGAAAGATTGTATATATCGCATTTATCGCGACATACGTTTCAGTCCAAATAAATTGCCTTACAAGACATATTTTTCGGCTGTCATAGCGCAAGGTGGACGAAAGACATTGAAAGGATGTTGCTACTTGCATGTCCAGCATGGCGAAAGCGGGCTTCATGGAGGGATATGGTGTCCCGAAATGCCGTTGCTGACCAAATTGCGGCATGAAGTAGATGATAACATTGATGAATTCTTGGACATTATAAACTCAAAAGAATTCAAGAAGCGTTACCACATGTCGGGCGAAAGTCTAAAAACGATGCCCAAAGGATTCCCTAAGGAGCTGCCACATGGCGAGTATATAAAGTTTAAAGAGTATTTGGCGTCTATGCCGGTCAAGGACTCATATTTCTTGCAAGGAGACTGGGTTGAAAAGGTGGCAGAAGACTTCCGTTACCTTAAACCGTTTAACGATTTCCTTAATTATGTGTTTGATTAAAGGTGCATTAAATGGACAATCGCACAAACGGCATTAAAGTGTGCCAAAGGTTAATCTTGTGTTAATCACCTTTTAAGCATCAAATTATTTGTTATTTTTGTACTGTAAAATTTTGTAAAAAAACTATGGCAAAGATAAGAGGAGCAGTATCGGTCAACATAGATCGCTGCAAAGGTTGTAATTTATGTGTGGCAGCATGTCCGACTAAAGTCCTTTCGCTTCAGCCGAAAGAAGTAAACAACCGGGGATATCATTTTGCATATATGGCCGAACCCGAAAAGTGCATAGGGTGTGCCAGTTGCGCTCTTGTGTGCCCCGATGCATGTATAGAAGTCTATAAGGTGAAAATAGACGAATAAAAGAGGAAAACAAAGCATTGTAATATTAAGTTTAGAAACTTTCATTTTTATATATCGTATGGAAGAAGTTAGATTGATGAAAGGTAATGAGGCACTTGCCCATGCGGCGATACGCTACGGTGCCGATGGCTATTTCGGATATCCGATTACCCCTCAGTCGGAAGTTCTTGAGACACTTGAAGAATTGCGTCCATGGGAAACTACCGGTATGGTTGTACTTCAGGCTGAAAGCGAACTTGCTGCCATTAACATGGTATATGGCGGTGCGGCATGTGGCAAGGTGGTTTTTACGTCGTCATCAAGTCCGGGCATAAGTTTGATGCAGGAAGGGCTTTCTTATATAGCCGCGAGCGAAGTGCCGGCATTGATTGTCAATGTAATGCGCGGTGGACCGGGATTGGGAACCATACATCCGTCGCAGGCCGATTACTTCCAAGCTACCAAGGGGGGCGGTCATGGCGATTACCACATGATAGTCCTTGCTCCGAGCAGCGTGCAGGAAATGTGCGATTTCATGTGGCTTGGATGGGACTTGGCATTCAAATACCGCACTCCGGCAATGTTGCTTGCCGATGGAGTTGTGGGGCAGATGATGGAAAAAGTGGTGTTGCCCGAGCCGCGAAAGCGCCGTACCGAAGAAGAAATACGCCAGCTGTGTCCATGGGCCATCAACGGACGAAAAGGCATGAGACCAAGAAACGTAGTGACTTCGCTCGAGCTTGACGACGAGCGCATGGAACAGAACAACTTGCGTTTCCAAAGAACATATCGCGAGATAGAAAAGAATGAAATAAGGTGGGAAGAGATCAACACCGACGATTGCGAATATTTGCTTGTGGCATTTGGCAGCATGGCAAGAATATGCCAGAAGGTAATGGAAATCGCCCAAGAAGAAGGGTTGAAATTAGGTCTGTTGAGACCTATAACATTGTGGCCGTTCCCTTATGAGCAAATAAAAAAGGCTTCTAAGAAAGTCAAAGGCATATTGGTCGTGGAATTATCGGCAGGGCAGATGATAGAGGATGTGAAACTGGCTGTCGAATGTAAGGTCGATGTCAAGCATTATGGCCGTCTTGGCGGCATAGTGCCGACACCCGAAGAGGTACTTGACTCACTGAAGGAACAATTCTCAATAAACAAGTAAAGATTGCAGCATTATGGATGTTAACGACATATTGAAACCCGAGAATCTCGTTTACAAGAAACCGACACTCCTAAATGACAACCACATGCATTACTGTCCGGGTTGCAGTCATGGCGTGGTGCACAAACTCATTGCAGAAGTTTTGGAAGAAATGCGTGCCGAAGAAATCGCAATAGGCATCGCCCCGGTGGGATGTGCCGTATTTGCTTACAATTACATAGACGTGGATTGGATAGAAGCTCCGCATGGACGCGCTCCGGCACTTGCCACTGCGGCAAAACGCCTGCAACCAAAAAAGCTCGTGTTTACTTATCAAGGGGACGGCGACATGGCTGCCATTGGGACGGCCGAATCGTTGCATGCTGCTAACCGCGGGGAAAACATAGCCATGATATTCATCAACAATGCCATCTATGGAATGACCGGAGGACAAATGGCTCCGACGACATTGCTCGGGATGAAGACTTCTACCACGCCTTATGGCCGAAGGGCCGACTTGAACGGTTATCCGCTTGCCATAACCAACTTGATGACACAGCTTGATGGGACACGCTATGTGACACGCCAAAGCGTGCATACGCCTGCTGCCGTGCGTAAGGCCAAAGCAGCAATTCGTAAGGCTTTTGAAAACAGCTTGGAGGGTAAAGGCACATCGGTAGTGGAAATTGTGAGCACTTGCAACTCGGGATGGAAAATGTCGCCTGAGCAGGCAAACAAGTGGATGGAAGAAAATATGTTTGCCAAGTATCCTATTGGTGACCTAAAGAATGAGTAAGATTATGAAAGAAGAAATCGTAATAGCAGGATTTGGCGGGCAAGGAGTCCTTTCCATGGGAAAGATTCTTGCATATTCGGGGTTGATGGAAGACAAGGAAGTCACATGGATGCCTTCCTACGGGCCTGAACAGCGAGGCGGAACTGCCAATGTGACTGTCATTTTGAGCGACGAGCGCATAAGTTCGCCCATATTGAACACCTACGACACGGCTGTGGTGCTGAACCAGCAGAGCCTCGATAAGTTTGAGAGCAAGGTAAAGCCCGGCGGAGTGCTTATCTATGACAATTACGGCATTCATAATCCTCCGACACGCAGTGACATCAGCATATACAAGATTGAAGCAATAGAGGCTACTTTTGAGCTGAAAAATGCCAAGGCATATAACATGGTCGTGCTTGGTGCATTGTTGAAGGTCAAGCCTATTGTGACACTCGAAAGCGTATTGAAGGCCCTTAAGAAAACTTTGCCAGAGCGTCATCATCATCTCATTCCGATGAACGAGCAAGCGTTGAAAGTGGGCATGGATTTAATAAAATAAATAAGAAACCGCTGACACACAAAAGAATGGACGCACTTAGCCGGTGCGTCCATTCTTTTGTATTTAATCTTGAATAAAAGGTTGACACGATTAGTCGTGGCTTAAAACAGGATAATTTGCTACATAGCCTGGCATCTATGAAGTCGTCGCGATGAATCGCGTTTTTATAGAAGTTTAATGAAAAGGCTCGTGTGTGCCGTTTTCTCTAAAATTCTTATAAATCGGACATGTGCGAATTTTTAACGACATTTGTGTTAATATATTTGTAAGAAATCATTAATTTTGTACATATAGAAAGCAAGCATGGAAGCAGGCTTTCAAGGGGAAGCCCGGGAGTGTTTCGTAATCCCGGTAGCCGCGTTTCTCCTGCAATTGTTAGAATAACATGGTATTGCTACCCGGCTGTAGCATGTGAATGATAAAGGCATGAAAACGCAGACCCAATCATCATGGACGACATGTAGAGCAGTTTTTACCCTCCCCAGACCTGTAAATTTAATAGAACAAGCATTAAAAAATGTCATATCCTGTGGTGTGTCGAAGCATCACGGGAGGTATTGTCGTGTGCATAGGTGTCGAGGCTAACTGTACCGGGAGACGGCTACATGGATTGCAACGGTGCCTTATGGTTGCGTTATGGAAAGTAAGTATAAAATTACGATAATCAACCTATTAATTAAAAACGTTTCATTATGAGAATCTTAAAACGAATGTTGATGCTGGCGGCAGCCATAACATTGTCGGTTGCCACATACGCACAGGATCAGGAAGCAATGTGGACTCCTAAGCAGGATTCCAAAGGCAAGTGGGGAATTGTCGGCAGTGACGGCAAATGGGAAGTCAAGGCCGAATACACCGCAATCGAACCTATGGGTGACGGATATTACCTCGTGACTAAAGATGGCAAGAAAGGTGTATTCTTGATGGATGAATATGGGGACGAAAAGGTGCTTGATTGCAAATATTCCTCGATATACAAATATGAAGAGAGGAATGTAGGAGTGAAGTTCATTGCCCAAGAAAAGGACAAACCAGAGAAATGGGTTGTTACTTATTATGAGAGAAGAGCCGGGTCTTACCTTGGCCGATGGGTAAAAAAGGACCTTAAGGATGCTTCGGCCAAGGAGATTGCAGAAGGTGTTACGCTTGTGTCGGGCGTATTGGACAAGGGTTACAGCGCTTCTGAAGATACGCGATATGTGCCAACGGGAATCTTGATGAAAGACACATTGTGCATTCCGGGCGTGGTTGGTGCTAAGCAATTCAGGGGTGACACATTTGTATGTTCAGTAGTGGAGGATGGTTATGTGAACAATGGAGAGGTATATGACCTGTCAACAGGCGAGCACTTAGGACATGACAATGCTCTTGCCACCATGTCAAGGATTGATGAGTCTTTTGCAAATGGGCGCTTGTCAGAAGATGATTACAAGTTATACAAACAAATTTGGGAACAATTGCGCAACGACAGCACAGTCATAGCAGTAGGCCCGTTTGGCAACAACAATAGTTCATGGTCTTCCGGGACTAAAGTCATCATGCATGGTGGCTTGGTATGCGAGGTTCAATCAGAATCAAACTTTGAATGTTTTTTAATCACCAATGACGGAAAAAAGGGAATATATGATAGTTATAATAAAAAATTAATTTTCGCTCCGGAATATGATTACATTGAAAGTGGAGATGCAGCCAATTTCCTTTTCTTGGGTAAAGATGGAATGTGGGGAATTTACAGCAGGAATTATAAACTGAACACAGGCCTCGTTTATCCCGGCAAAGAATGCCCGTTCAAGGTTGAGAACTATAATGGCCCTATAATAGTAACTTCTAAGGGTAAGGCCGGATTGCTTGACATACAAGGCAATGAATTGATAAAATGTGAATATGACAACATATCGGTCGGACCTACACCCGATGTGTTCGTATTGGAGAAGAATGGCGGCGTGGGCATGTACAACGTTCTGGAAAAGAAAAACATAATTCCTACTGGCAAGTA
The DNA here is from genome assembly GCA_905207705.1 of uncultured Prevotellaceae bacterium. Lineage (GTDB taxonomy): Bacteria > Bacteroidota > Bacteroidia > Bacteroidales > Muribaculaceae > Avimuribaculum. The sequence continues at coordinate 234,403 of CAJLMA010000001.1, read as the reverse complement.
TGCCAGCATAGAAAGGATTACCGGGTCGGACAATTATTACCGGGTTGAGCAGAACGGCAAGTATGGCGTGGTGAACAACAAGGGTGTACTGGTCGTTGCTTGCAAGTACAACAAAATTGAAAATGCGTACATCACCGATGGCGGACACATTGACGATGGATTCCATGTGTGGGACGCTAACGATCGAGTAGGCATCGTAAGGGTCATCAATGGCCAAGGCAAGGAGATTCTTCCATGTGGCAGCGGTTATCAGATAGTATGCTATGAGCCTTATGGCATAATGGTGAGAAAGAATGGCAAGCTTGGTTGCATAAAACTTAACGGTGCTGTATTTGCACAACCGAAGTATGACAAATATTTCAATGGCATGAAGCGTATGGCATTCACCACGGGTACAGTCAATGGCATCACATATCATGTGTACACCTATGATGGTCAATTTGTAATTTCAAAGAGTTTCCGCAACAGCCAGTATATAGCAAAGGACAATTTCATAAGGGATTACTTGAATTGACATGTCAAAAGAACCGATGAAGCGGTTTTATAAATATGCAGGAGGCCGGCTTGATTGAAAGCCGGCCTCCTGTTTGTGTTTTTATAAAGATATGAATCTGTAATTGTTGATGCACAAGTGTTTTCCATCAATGCTGGTAAAGATAACGTTTTATAGAACGTTTCGGAGTTTTTTCAAATTCCTCATGCAGCACTTTGAGGTTTTCGATTTGCGAATATCCCGGCAGTTCCTTGTTAAGTGCCACAATATTGTCTTTCATCGTCCGGGCAAGGTCGTTGAAGGTCATGCCTTGTTTTTCGCCATTTTCAATGTCGGGGTATATCAGTGCCACGAGTTTGCCGTTTTCTTCCACAATCAGCGACTCGCTAACGTAAGGCATGTTGTTCAGTTGTTGCTCGATTTCTTCGGGATAAATGTTTTGTCCCGAAGGCCCCAGTATCATGTTCTTGCTGCGACCGCGAATGAACAGGAATCCGTCAGTGTCGAGCGTGCACAGGTCGCCGGTATGCAGCCACCCGTCTTTGAGTACGGCATCGGTGGCTTCTTTATTCTTGAAGTATCCGAGCATCACGTTGTCGCCTTTCACTATTAGTTCTCCGGCTGTCTTGGCAGGGTCGTCCGAGTCGATGCGGGCTTGCATCCTGTCGACGATTTGTCCACAAGCCCCCGGTTTTGTCTTGTTCCAAGGAGCGTAAGACAGCAACGGTGCGCATTCGGTCATTCCATAACCGACGGTGTAGGGGAAGCCTATGCGGCGCAGGAATGCTTCCACGTCCTTGTTGAGGGCTGCGCCACCAATGATGAATTCTTGCAAGTTCCCTCCGAAAGTCTCTTGCAGGCGGTCTTTGATTTTTGCCATCAGTTTCTCGTCAACAAGTGGCATTTTCATGAGAATCTTCATCAAAGGCTTGTCGAGCAGAGGAAATACTTTGGTCTTGATGATTTTTTCGAGAATCAGGGGAACGCTGACTATGAGTTTGGGCTTGACAGTGGCAAAAGCGTCGATGATGACCTTTGGAGACGGCAACTTGGTGAGGAAATATGTGTGGCACCCTTTGACAAGAGGGTGAATCATTTCAATTACCAGTCCATACATGTGGGCAAGCGGCAACATGCACACCATGCCATCGCCACGCTTGAGGAATGTGAGGTGCTCGATGCAGTAGGTGATGTTGGAAGTCAAGGCTCTGTAAGGAATCATGACTCCCTTGGAGAACCCGGTAGAGCCAGATGTGTAGTTAATCACTGCAAGGCTTTCGGGGTCGGGGTCTTCATATTTCACATCATCGGGCGTGAACCTTTCGGGATATTTCTTGCCAAACAATTCATTCAGGTGCAAACGAGCAAATTGCAAATCCTTGTTACGTGAAAACAAAAGCGAATAGTCGCTTATGTGTATGGTTCCAAGAATATTTGGCATCGTTTCGGAGTCGAGATTCTCCCAAATGGAACGGTCGGAGAAGAATATTTTTGCTTCGGAGTGGTTGACAAGATGATGTATCATGTCGGGCTTGAAGTCATGGAGAATGGGGACAGGCACAGCTCCGTAGGTCAGCGTTGCGAGGAATGCAATCGACCACTGGGCCGAATTTCGTCCACACAAGGCAATCTTGTCGCCTTTTTTTATACCTGCCGCTTCGTAAGCTATGTGCAGCTTTGCTATTTTGCGGGCAATTGTGCGGTACTGGAACGACACGCCGTTGAAATCGGTGAGGGCCAGATCTTCCCAATTGTCGCGTATTGAAGTCTCAATTCGTTTTATAATAGATATTTGTTCCATGTTTGAATATGTTAGAGGAGAGGGTCTTAGTTACTTGCCGAAATTTCCACATTCCCTCGCATTTGCAATAGCAGTGCGTCGCTCAGCAGAGAGCCTTGTAATTCATATCCTATCACACTGCAATGTACATGGTCGCGGTTGCTCATCAAGCCGTTTTCTATCCAGAGGTTTGAAGCGCCTTTACCTCCGGCTATTTCATAAAGATCCCACACCGGGATGTGCTTGTCTTCGCCATATTGCTTGATTATGTCCCTGACGACGGCAACTTTGTTGTTGACCGAGAAAGTGCGTATAGTGCGGTATTTTCCGTTCCGCTTCACGCGCCTGCGAATGCGTTTTTGACTCTCGATGGGGGTAGTAAGCAGGAATTTGGCGTTGGGGTTGGCTTCCTGCAACATAGTCACGAGACTGTCTATGCTGGCATATATGTCACTGCTGGTTGCGCTTCCGAATGCTTCATTTGTTCCCATTGACAATATTATCAACTGTGGATTGAACAACTTGGTTTGTGCTCCGAAGCTGTCTATTTCCAAGTAATGCGAAAAGCAAGCGCCGTTATTGCCTATCGAGTTATATATTATTCCGGAACGGTCGTTTGTGACATAAGCTCCATAAAATGTGCCGTCAAGGTCTATGTCGATGTTTATGGCTTGTGTTTCGTGCTGCAAGTCAAACGAAGTGGCGTAGGATGAAACCTCCGTGCCTATGTACGAGATACGGTCGGCACTTGCGTTTACATATTTGTGCGACGGTGAGTGCAACAAAGTTATGCTGCTGAACAGACTGTCTTCGCCATGCAGGGATATGGACAATTTATTGGGATTGTTTTTGAACCGAACTCCTACTCCGGTTACTCCCGGGTCTATGTTGCGGTTATGTTTTGCTAGTCGGCATTTGGCATAGGGTTTGGTACTTGATGTGATTGAATAGTCGGATGGTTGATTGGTTCCTGCAAGCTTCAAGGCGGCAATGCATCCGCGACCGCCGTTGCCGAATTCTTGTTGTAAAATTCTTCGGACTACCGATGTCATTATGTCGGCCTGGATGTGGGAATCCCCGATGTGGAGGATGTTGAACTTGTCGGATGTCCAAGGACGTAGGTTCTGTAATTCTTCTTTCAACTCGCTCCAGTCATCTCCATTCATTTCAATCGTGTTTATATTGGTATTGATAAAATCGAGCGACTGTGCGTTGATGCTTATTGAGAAAAATATTATTAGTGTTGAAGAAATTATAGTGCGAAAAAATGCTGTCATTATTTATTGTTTTATTGCAAAGTTACATGAAAATGTTTTTTCATGAAATAAATAACTGACTAATGTGCATATTTTAAGATACTGAACGAAGATAAGAAACGAAGTTTACATGGGATTAAAATAAAATTATTATATTCGCTAATTAGAATAATATATAGCCATGGGTTTATCTTTCTCGGAGTGGACATATATCGTGTTTACCGTTATTTATGTCATAACGGTGTTTAGTATTATTGCTGTTGTGATTTCTGAGAATCGTAATCCTGTGAAGTCGCTCGGATGGATAACGGTATTGTTGCTCCTTCCTGTAGTGGGAATGGTGCTTTATGCATTTTTCGGAAGGAGTATGAAAAGCAAGAGGCTTATTTCGAACAAGAACAAGCGTAAATTGAACCGCATAGAGCCTTTCAGGATAATAGACGAATCTAAGTTGCCATTGTCCAACGAATGCAAGCAAGAGATAAGACTGGCGCGTTCGCTTACCGGAGCAAGGTACTTTCCCGGGAATGAAGTGGATATTTTTACAAATTGCTCGGAAATGTTTGCCCAACTGAAGCATGACATAATGAATGCAAAGAGTTATGTTCACATGCAGTTCTACATATTTGAGGATGATGAACTTGGACATGAAATGAGCGAACTGCTGATAAAGAAGGCTGCCGAAGGCGTGAAAGTGAGGGTGATATATGACCATGTGGGGTCGTTCAAGGCAAAAGACAGTTTCTTTGAGAACATGCGTTCGAACGGAGTCTTGGCGTTGCCTTTCATGAAAGTCACTTTCCCTCAATTTGCCACACGCATAAATTGGCGTAATCACAGGAAAGTAGCTGTAGTGGATGGAGTGTATGGCTATATAGGAGGCATGAACATTGCTGACAGGTATATAAAAGGTACTCGATACGGGCATTGGCGCGACACTCATTTGAGGATAAGCGGTCCGGCTGTGTCGGGACTTCAATACACATTTGCAGTGGACTGGAATTTCATGGGACAGCCGTTACTTGTGGAGCCTGTCAAGCAATACGATGTCAAGGATTCTGACAGTGTGGGCATACAATTGATGTCGAGCGGTCCAACAAGCCAGTGGGGCAACATAATGATGCTGTTTATAAAAATGATAGGGAATGCAAAAAAAAGGGTGTACATACAGACGCCTTATTTCTTGCCGACCGAAAGCCTGTTGAAGGTGCTTCAAGCTGCCGCACTTGCAAAGGTGGATGTGCGCATAATGATACCTAACCGGTCAGATTCTACGATGTTGCGGCTCGCTTCATTTTCCTATGTCTCGGAATGTCTGCGAGCAGGGATAAAAATATACTTATATAAAGCAGGGATGTTGCATGCCAAAACTCTTATTGTGGATGAAGAATTTTGTACGACGGGTTCAACTAATTTCGACTTTAGGAGCTTTGAGCATAATTTTGAATGCAATGCCTTGATTTACAGTAAGGATGTGAATAAGAGGATGACAGAGGCTTTCATGGCTGACCAGCAAAATTGTGTTCGCATCAGTCCTACGCTGTGGCGTCACCGTTCGGTTTATGAGCGTTATAGGGAATCTTTGGTCAGATTGCTAAGTCCGGTACTGTAATTTTAAGTTTTTTGCGGATAAGAGTATTTGCACTTAGAAATATCTCGATTGTAATTCTTTAAATTGTTTGGTGCTCTTAATTTCAGTTATCCAATTGTTCAAGCTGTCACACATGGCCGTTTTATCTTTCCTTAGTATTACAGATTGAAATTGTGAGAAACTTATGTTTGTGCCGCAATCTACCTTTGGGTATTTTTTTGCCATTTGGGTTGCGATCGACTTGTTGATTACGGCATATTTGACTTCGCCTGTGGCTACTCTTAGGAACAATTGTTCCGGACCGTAATTCTCGTCTTCTACAATATGTATAGTGTCGCCGATTTCTTGACTTAGGCTTTTGATGCGTTGAATCATGGGAGAACCTTTTACTACCACGACAGTGTCGCCTGCAAGTTCAAGCTGGTTGTTGACCGAGACATTGCCTTTATAATCTTTGAGCTGGATGAGAACCTGACTATCGATGTATAATTCTTCGGAGAATAGATATTTGTCTTTATATTCCTTTGTTTCAGGGAATTGTGCGATAACCATATCGTATTTGCCATCCATGAGGCCTTCCATCGTGTTTTTTAGCGTGACGATAGGGTGGAATTTCATGTTTTTGCCAAAACGGCTTTCTATTAGCCGCATTGCGTCATAGCAAAATCCGCCCAAAGTGTCATCGTAGGTGTATAATGATAGCGGGGAATATTCAATGGCTACATTTATTGATTCGTTTGATGTCTTGTCGTCGCTGCCATATCCTGTATTTGTAGATGAGCAATGTTTCAACGCGGCCATGGCCATTATTACTATGGCAATCAGTAACAGGTAAATTATGTAATTCCCCTTTTTTGTATTAAACGGTTTGTGCATGGTAAAGTGTAGTTATTATTAATGAGCGAAGTCGACCGACAGACCCATTTGGAATTTCATCGCGTTAAGAGGGTAGTGCGGTATGGCAAAATAGCTTCCGCCGAACAGGCTCTGGTTTACATGGCTGAACATTACAAAAAAGCGGGTCTTTTTTAGCTTCATGTTGGCATAAGCATTCATGAATGCGAAGTTTCCACATTGAATCTCCCGTTGTGAATGAAATGTCATTGTTGCCGGATTGTACGCCGGAGCATAGTACTTTGTATAATAGTTACAGTCGATACCGAATTGCACATGTAGAACTTTTGCAATTGTGAATTGCAGGAACATGTTGGAATATATTGATAATTTCGGCAATGGCAATACCATGTCGTCCGAGGATGTCTGATAAGTTACCGAATTGTTCCAGTTGAAAATTCCGAATTTGAAGTTCTGGTCGATTGTCGCGCTGAATATCTGAATATTGTTTCCGGCTTGTGCAGGCATACCCGACTCGTTGAAATAAATCATATTCTGGATATTTTCTACTCCGATATTTGCACGAGTGCGAGTCAATGGGAAGTCAAGGATGCCTCCGGCACGGAATCGACGGGTTTTCCCAAAGTCGTTTTGCCAAATAAAGTGGTTTGAGATATAGTTGTTGAAGAAGTATGGGACAGATTTATTCTTGAAGTATCCGTAACCGGTAATTCTTACGCTGTCGTTGTGCAATTTGAATTTTGTAGAGATGTCACCTGTTATGTCGATGTCTCCGGCTACTTCCCCCACGATACCAAATTGTGCTGTGGCGTTATATGTGAGGATGGAACCTTGTTGTTTTGTCAATTGTCCGCCGACCCACACGACATTTTCGGTCTTGGAGTGCGGAATAGAGTAAGTCGGCATCGGGGTTAATTTGCCCGAATTTGCCGATTCGGTATCTATCGTGTCGGTATATTGTGTGTATTTTCTTATTTCGTGTGTTATGTATGCGGCAAGTCCGAATTTTGCGTATTTATTGAATCCTTCAAGCATCTGAATGCCGAAAGTGTTTGAAAGTTTCCAATAAGTAGTCTCGTCGTTGGAGCCTTTTAAAGACAAATAGGTGTTTTCAAAAAAAGTAGTGTCTTCGGTTGCTTCCGAGTTCAAGAATAGGTGCTTGTTGCTCTTATAATTCATCGTCCAAATGAAACTTGTCACCGGAATGTATGTGCGCCCTATGATAGTGTCGGTCACCGAATCTCTGAAATTTTTGTAGAAACCTACTTTGTATCGATGGTTAAGATATAGCTCAGTCCCATAAATTCGAGAGTGTGCTGCCGATAAGTGTACCGGGATGGTCTTGTTGTCGACGTTTGTCGATCCGCCTTGGACTGCAGCAGGGTCGGTGATGTAGCGGTCGTCGGTTATGCCTCCGTTTTCCTTGTTAAGGAAGTTGTAGTTGTTAAAGTAGGCTTGTAGCTCATATCGGTCGCCTGTATAAGAGCCAAATACCCTCCAAGTGAAATCTTTTGTGGCCTGTGCATCGTATGTACCCATTGAATATATGTAATCCATGGCGGCTCCCACTTGGATTGCCTTGTTTACATTCCCAGAGAATAAGGCAGTGAGACGGTCTTGCATGTTGTTGCGGTTTCCTCCTGTATTATATGACACGATAGTCATGGGTATACGCGTATTATAGTAACGCTGGGTCTTTATTGAAGGAATCCATGCAGCAAGAGCATCTTCGAAGAAAAAATTGGAATAGTCCGGTCTGTCAAAAAATATTTGATCCTGACCTTCAGCCCCCAAGTTGCCGGTTGTTGCATAAGCTTTGCTCACCATCGACGGAATAGCTTGTTGATAATAATTATATTGCAGGGTGTCGATTGTGGATGTATATCTCAAGCCAAGAGGTTCAGATATGCTCCATGCGTAGGATGGCGCAACAGCTGTCTCTTTTTTTGCCGATACGGAGCAGGCAAGTGATGCAAGTATGATAACAAAAAGGCAGTGTATGTAGTTTATTTTCATTCTGTCGTATCCGTATTGTCGTGCAAAAATACAAAGAACCTGTGAATTTCGGGCAATTTTAAGAAATTAAAGCAATTTGATGTGTTGATTGCATGTATAATTTGGCTGTGGCGAGGCAGTCTGAATACAGCCGCAAAAAACATAGTTAGTCATCATAGGCTTTTTCATACGCGTCTTTGGCCCATTTCATCCTCAGTTCGGCTTTCTCTCGCGCATCTTCTGCCCATTCCAAGCGCAATTGCATTTTGTCTATTTCATTTTCGGCCCAATTCTGATAGGTCTTTACGCGGTCGTAATCTTGTTTTTTTACATAATATTCGGCTTGACGATAATAGTCTTGGGCCCTTTTACTGTAATATTTGGCATCCTTTTCATAACCTTCAGCTTTTTCAAAATAATACTCTGCATCCCGGCTATAGCTTTCTGCTTTGTTGAGGTAATATTCGTCAATGGCTAAAGCCTGTATAACGCAACTCACGGATAGTAAAGCGGCAATAATAAAACGGTAATGTTTCATAGATGATGATGTTTTTGTTCTCAATATATAAGGCACTTATTATGTATTGCAAATATACCCAAAGTTTAATGTAATCTGAAATAATATGATAACACAATTTTGAGATGGGCATTATAGGTCTTGAATATGGAAGTGTATAAAACAAAAAAAATGGGGCATTGAGCGTAAGGCATCCGCTTCAAGCCTCATTAGGAAAAAGATGATTCTAAATTCTTAGATTCTTGTCAACTTGATTAAATCGCTTTCGGTGGGGTTCTCGGCTATTATCACTCCGTCGGGATTGACAAGATAGCTTTTATATCCGTCATCGAGGCGATATTTTTCAAAAAGAACCGACTTATCATTGCTGTTGGCATGAAATTGTGCCGGTTTGTGCAGCTCGTCAATGTTTGTTATTTCGTCAAACACGTTTTCGGAAGGATCGAAATTCACAGCTATGTATTTCAACTGCACATTGTCGTTTAATGCGAAATCATTGTACATCTTGTTTGCAATTCGTGAATTGGCATCGGTCGAAGACCAAAATGAAATCAAAACATAGCTGCCTCTCAGTGATTGCAAACTAATCGCATTGCTATCGTTTGTTACAGCAAAGCCTGTGGCATCTGAACCGACGCGAGTTCCGGTGTTGTCCGGAGAATAGGCTGATGAAAATAAGAATAGTGCTGCAACAACAATAAAAGCATAAAGAATTTTTTTCATTCTCTTCAATTAATGTCCATACTAAAGGGCAGATTTGCGAAAACACTCGGAAAAGAGCCCTCCGCCGATTTTCGGCGTTTTCCCATCCTTTGCTTTGTTGCCTTAATTATTGGATCTCGTCCGTGGATGGTAACCTAAAACGCTGCAAATTTAGTGCAAATATTTTTCTTGAGCAAGCGTTTGATGATATTTGTTGAATTAAATATCTGAAAAATAGGTTGTTGTAAAAGTTAAAAGTGTATGTTTTGTTTGCAATTAAATAATTATTAAGTTAAAATGTTAAAACATTGATGTGGACAGCATTTCGCTTTGGTTGATGAGGGTCGCTTAATCGTTTATTTTAACATTGCGGAGTCAATTTTACTAATGTTAAATATGGCAGGCTTAAAAATTGAATAAAGTATTGGCGAATGATGTCAAATGAGAAAATTATGACTAATTTTGGCATATTAAAATAAAAAAAGCAGCAATTATGACAGATATACCGGGATTTGAGCTGATACAAATAAACATTTCGGGACAAGACAGGCCGGGAGTAACATCGGCATTAACAGAGATATTGGGAAAATATGGAGCATCAATACTTGACATAGGCCAGGCCGACATTCATCATACATTGGTATTGGGCATATTGTTTAAGACCACAAGCGATCGTAGTGGGTATATCATGAAGGAATTGCTTTTTAAGGCAGCCGAAATGAATGTGCAGATACGTTTTACGCCCATTACTGTCGAGGACTATGAAGAGTGGGTGAGCTTACAAGGTAAAAACCGTTATATAATCACGATACTCGGACGTCGCATAACAGCTGAGCAAATTGCCGCCGTGACCGGCATAGTGGCTGAACAAGGGCTTAACATAGACATGATACAGCGATTGACCGGCAGAATGCCGTTGAAAGAGGAAGGGCATGGACTCGGAAAGACATGTATTGAATTCTCGGTGCGCGGCACGCCTTTGAACAAGAGCAAAATGCAACGCGATTTCATGCAACTTACCAATAAACTTGATTTTGACTTGTCAATGCAAGAAGATACCATATTCAGGCGTTGTCGTCGGTTGATATGCTTTGACATGGATTCTACCTTGATTGAAACGGAGGTAATCGATGAGCTTGCCGCGCGTGCCGGGGTAGGCGATGCCGTTAAAGCCATTACCGAAAGTGCCATGCGAGGCGAAATTGATTTCAAGGAAAGTTTTACTCGCCGAGTCGCCATGTTGAAGGGGCTTGACGAGAGCGTGATGAAGGATATTGCCGAAAATCTGCCGATAGCTGAAGGTGTGGACAGGTTGATGAAAGTGCTTAAGCGCACAGGTTACAAAATTGCAATTCTTTCGGGCGGGTTTACTTATTTTGGCAATTATTTAAAGCAGCGTTACGGTATAGACTATGTGTACGCCAATGATTTGGAAATAGTTGACGGCAAATTGACAGGACGCTATTTGGGCGACATAGTTGATGGAACCCGCAAAGCCGAGTTGTTGAAATTGCTGGCTCAGGTGGAAAATGTGGATATTGCACAAACCATAGCAGTGGGAGATGGAGCGAATGACTTGCAAATGTTGACCACTGCCGGGCTTGGAATTGCATATCATGCTAAACCGAAGGTGAAAGCAAATGCACAACAAAGTATTTCCACCATCGGACTTGACGGTGTATTGTATTTCCTTGGATTCAAAGATTCGTTTATAAACAATTAACGAATGTTTTTTGCTTTGCTGCTTATGTTGTATGAGCATTGAATGTTTATCGTCGAACAAATGGTTACGGCTGCCTGCAATAGCGGTAGCCGTGGCATTGGGCGTGTTTTGCGCTTGTGCCGAAAGCGTCGGGCTTGTGCTGAGTGGAGGTGGAGCCAAAGGAATTGCGCATATAGGTGTTATTCAGGCACTTGAAGACAATGGCATTCCCATCGATTATATTACCGGCACTTCCATGGGCGCAATCATAGGAGGATTGTATGCCTCAGGGTTCACTCCCGATGAAATGCTTGAATTGATAAAGTCGGAAGATTTTGCCGATTGGTCTACAGGGACAATCAACGGGAACCTTGAATATTATTTTGATAAGAAGGAACCTTCACCGGCTATGTTTTATCTTAACCTTGAACGTACCGACTCGTCGACTGTAAAAGCTAATATATTGCCGTCAAGCTTGATAAACCCATTGCCGATGAATTTTGCATTTATGGAGCTTTTCGCTCCATATACGGCACAATGCAGTGGAGATTTCGACAAGTTGTATGTCCCTTTCAGGAGCGTAGCTGCCGATGTGTTCAATAAGCGCAAACTTGTGTTGGGTGAAGGCAGCTTGGGCGTGGCGGTCAGGGCTTCAATGAGTTTTCCGTTGGTCTTCAAGCCTCAATATATCGACAGCGTGCCAATATTTGACGGTGGCATATATGAGAATTTTCCAGTAAATGTCATGAAGTCGGAATTTTCGCCCGACATAATAATTGGTGTTGATGTTACGGCCGGCGGCACAGAAACCGACATGGACAATATTGTGAAGCAGATTGAGACGATGATTGTGCAGGATCGAGATACCGATATCGAGCCTGAAGAGGGTATTCGTATAAATATAAATTTACGTGATTTCCAATTGCTTGATTTCCCAAAAGCATCACAAATATATGCAAGGGGATACAGTAGTGCCATGTCCATGATGGACTCGATAAAAGGACGTGTTGAGAAGCGTGTCTCTAAAGAATCGAGGAATTTGTCGAGATCGGTTTTTAAAAGCAATACGCCAAATGTGGCATTTGGTAGTGTTGAAGTTACAGGCGGTTCGGCTGGTCAAAATGAATATTTACGGAATCTGTTCAATGCCGGTGATGACGGCGTGCTTGACGTGGCTGAGGCAAAGATTGCATTTTATAGGGCTGTTTCGACGGGCAAGTTGGATGATTTTGTTCCGGAGGCTTCCTATAATAAAGAAACAGGATTGTTTGACTTGACTTTGCGTGCGCAAATGAAGAATCCTGTATCAGTGGGAGTAGGAGGATGGGTAAGCTCATCGACAAATAGCATGATTTATCTTTCAGGTAATTATAATACGCTGAATTATAATTCTTTTGATGCAAGTTTGAGCGGATGGCTTGGACAAAGCTATTATGCCGGTATGATAGAGTCAAAAATAGCCCTTGGCACAAGCATTCCATCTTACCTTAAGTTAACAGGAGTTTTGTCGAAACAAAAATTTTATGAAAATGATGTTTTGTTTTATCAATCGGAGCAGCCATCGTTTATCATAAATTATGAAGATTATATCAAACTTGAATACGGGCTTGCAATAGGAAGAAAGTCAAAGCTTGGCATATCGGTGGGATATGGATATTTAAAAGACTTGTTTTATCAAAGTAACATAGTAGACTACTCATCGACCAAGCAAGATAAAGGTACTTATAAGTTGGGGCAGATTGAAACGGTGCTGGAAAGCAATACGCTTAACCATAACATGTATCCGACAACAGGTTCGCGGTTGAGATTGAAAGTTGCCGGCGTGTATGGTTCATCAGATTATCTGCCTTACGATCCTGAAACCGGAGGATACACATTATCGGAAAGTTCTCCTGAATTTTGGGCACAGGCTGAGTTGCAATGGGATAAGTATATAGACATAAGCAATTATTTCTCGATGGGCTTAAAGGTGGATGCTGCCATGTCTTCGCGTCCGTTGGGCGACAATTATACGGCTTGGCTTGTTCAGGCTCCATCGTTTACGCCGACTCCTGCCACGCAAAATTATTTTAATCCTGGTTTCAGAAGCCATTCATTTATAGCCGGGGGAGTGGTGCCTATATGGAAAATTGTTTCGAATTTGCAGTTTAGGACTGAATTTTATGCATTTTCGCATGTTCGGGATGTTGTTGAAACTACCGATTTAAGACCTGAATATGCCGGCTGGTTTAAGAGGCTTGAGTGGATGGGAGAAGCTTCGTTGGTTTACAATTTTCCGTTTGCATCATTGAGCATGTATTGTAATTACTTGACTTATCCGTCTAATAATTGGAACTTCGGAATCAGTTTCGGATTGCTTTTCAATGCGCCTAAGTTCTTGCGATGAATTAGAGAATAGGCTCTCTGGAATAAAATTGTGTGATTATTGGTTGACGTGAAGAATTTGTACGCTCATGGGGAGTCGAACCCCAATCGAAGGAACCGGAATCCTTTATTCTATCCATTGAACTATGAGCGCATAATGTGTTGTCGAATAAGTTTTCGGCTTACGGTTGGCAAAAGTAATAATATATTTGTAGCTTTGCAATAGAACGGCAAGAATTATTGGGATAGTAGCAGAAAACAATAATTTGTAAAGGTGTCGAATATTTTATAAAACAGATAGTGATATGAATGTTAAAATAGAAGAGAGTTGGCGCACGGAATTGGCCGAAGAATGGGATAAACCATATTTCAAGCACCTTGTCGACTTTGTTCATGACGAATACAAGCAGTTCCAAGTATTCCCACCGGGACGTAAAATTTTTGCGGCATTTGACGCGACGCCTTTCGACAAAGTAAAAGTAGTTATAATAGGGCAAGATCCGTATCATGATGTTGGACAAGCTAATGGCATGTGTTTTTCGGTCGGTGAAGGAGTCCCTTTCCCTCCATCTCTTGTTAATATTTTCAAAGAGATACATGATGATTTGGGAAAACCCATACCTGCAAGCGGCGACTTGACGCGATGGGCTCGGCAAGGGGTGTTGTTGCTCAATTCCATATTGACGGTTAGGGCGCATAGTGCCGGTTCGCATCAGAATCGCGGTTGGGAAGAGTTTACCGACGAAGTGATTTTGCACCTCGCGAGCAAGCGTGATAATCTCGTGTTTATTTTGTGGGGGGCATACGCTATAAAGAAAGGTGCGTTCATAGACCGCACGCGCCATTTGGTGCTTACATCTCCTCATCCGTCTCCATTGTCGGCACATAGGGGATTTTTCGGCAACAAGCATTTCTCGCGGACGAATGAATATCTTATGGCTCATGGCAAGGAGCCTATCGATTGGTAGTAGAAAAGTTAATGAGTATGAGAAACGGAATTTCAAACATATTTGTCACAGTATCTGTTCTATTAGTCTGTGGATTTGGCATGTCGGCTCAAGATGTCGATACGCGCACGCAGATATTTGACCCGGCTTTTAAGTCGCTTCAAGTGAAGTTGGTGGGTAATGACTATTTCCCACCGGTGTTGACGATTCCAAATAACGATCACATAGAGGTGAGATTTGACGAATTGAGCCCCGAAGTGTCTTATCTGCGTTACAGCCTTGTTCATTGCAATGCCGACTGGCAGCCGTCGGATTTGGTTGAGGCAGAGTACATTGACGGTTTTAATTATGCGAATATTGAAGATTATGAGTATTCGAGTGGAACATTCTCCCACTTTGTGCATTATAGTTTTACATTGCCCAACGATGACATGCAAATCACGGCATCTGGGAATTATTTGGTAAGGGTTTACCCCGAAGATGAACCTGATAATATTTTGCTGCAAGCCCGGTTTTGCGTGTGTGAGAATATAATATCGGTATATCCGAGCGTTTCGTCGCGTACCGATGTGGATTACAATGAAAGTCACCAACAGGTGTCGGTAACAGTCGATGCGCGAGATTATCGCGTGCGAGACATGTATCAGGATTTGATGGTATTTGTCAATCAAAATTCACGGATAGACAATGAAGTTTACCTTAACAGGCCGATGAGGGTCATGGGAACAAAAGCCATTTTTGAACATGAGAAAAAGTTGATATTTCCGGCAGGGAATGAATTTAGGCGCATGGAAACAGTCGCTGTCAATTATCCCACGATGGGCGTGGCAGGTGTGGAATATTTCCATCCTTATTACCATGCCACGCTTTATACCGATGAATTAAGGGCCGATGAGCCATATAGCTATGACAGGACGCAGTTTGGGCGATTTACCGTGCGTAATGCAGAAGGAACCGACTCAAATACCCAAGCCGATTACATCGTCACTCACTTTTCGCTTGCAACTGGTGGACCGTTGACAGGTGGAAAGATTTATATAGACGGAGAATTTACCAATCACTTATTTTCGCCTGAAACTTTAATGGTTTACGACCCGTCATCAGGCAATTATGTTGCCGACATCATGTTGAAGCAGGGTGCGTACAATTATCAATATCTATTTGTCCCGGATGGCACAAGTGTGGGACTGACTTCAAAGATAGAAGGTGACAAGTACCAGACGGTCAATGAATATGCGGTCAGGGTGTATAATCGTCCTGTCGGAGAACGATATGACCGGTTGATAGGTTTCGGAATGATATTCTCCGGCAAGTGATTTTTTATAGATTACAAGAAAAGTGGCAGCCGCAAAGTTTTTCAATTGGGAACTTTGCGGCTGCTGTCGTTATTTGTCAGATTTAGTTCCAAATCAGCAGGTATGCTGTATATAGGATGTAAATCGCTACGAAGATGATGCCCTCGGTGCGGTCAATCATGCGTTTCTTGAAGGTAAATGCGCAAATGAATGTCAACACTGACGCAAGTATCATTACTCCGAAGTCCACATAGTTTATTCCTGCAAGCTGTATTGGCTTCAGCATTGCCGAGAATCCGAGGATGAACAGGATGTTGAAGATATTTGAGCCAATCACGTTGCCGAGCGCGAGTTGGGGATTGTTTTTTGTAGCAGCTATTATGCAAGTTATCAATTCGGGCAAAGATGTGCCTACTGCGACGATTGTCAAGGATATGACTTTCTCGCTCATTCCCCATAATTTGGCAACGGCAACGACATTGTCGAGGAAGAGATTACCTCCGTAAAGCAGCACTGCCAACGAAACTATTGCGATAGTCCATAAAAGAGCGACCGGCCGTCCTGTCAATGTTGAAGTGGCTATTTCTTCGTTTTCTTTCATGGATTGTTGCTCCTTGTGCGACTGGTATATGGCAAAAGTGATGTATCCTATGAATATGAGCAGGAATACGATGCTGTCCATTCGGCCGATTTCGTTGTATTCGATGCGTGGAAAGATTTTGTCGGAACATAGCAGCAACAATAATATTGAAGCGAACACACCAAACGGGATATCGCGGACGAGATTCTGCCGGGTAACTGCAAACGGTGCTATTATTGCCGTGATGCCAAGTATAAGGAATATGTTGCAAATGTTTGAGCCTACGATATTCCCGACAGACATGTCGCCATATCCATCAATGGCGGATGAGGCCGATACAAAAAGTTCAGGTAAGGATGTACCCATGCCCACAATTGTTATGCCGATGATGAAGTTTGAAATATTGGCACGTTTGGCTATTGCTACTGAGGCATCAACCAGATAATTTGCCCCTGCAAGGAGCATTGCCAGTCCGATAATCAATAAGAGGTATGTCATAATAAAAATGTAGTTGCGTATGTAAGCGCAAAATTACCTTAAATCTGTGGAAAATGCGAATAAAACCGCATTATCATTTGTTTACGGCTTTGGTGACACGGAGAATCAAGGCTCGACTTGCAAGGTAAGTTGCCGCAAGGGCGATGAATGCAACCAGGCAGTATATGCCACGTCTGCCGGCAGGAGTATATACATAACCCATAGTGATTGCAAATTGCAGGATGGAATAAATTGCCGCTACCAAGATTTGGTTCCACCGGCAGCGATAGACGAGCAATTGGTAAATATGGTTGTGATGCCTTTGGAGCAGGTTCTCGCGCCGGAAGAGACGCAAAACTATAGTCATACCGGCATCGACGAGATACACTGATACCAGAGTTATTATTGAAATGTCTTTGAAATATAATGCCCATACCGCAAGTGGAAATAAAATTATATAAGCCATCGATATTGAGCCGGCATCACCGCTGAAACACACTTCATGCTTGCGGCAATTGAATGCACAGAAAACGGCTGTCGCTATTGCCGGTATTATGAAATACCAAGGAGAAATGAGCGTGGCAGGGAAGAATATGAAAAACAGCGAAAACAGGGTAGTGAAGCTGTAACAACCTGTTATCCCTGTAATTCCGTCCATGAAGTTATAAGTATTTATGAAAGCTGTACCGAACAGAAGAAATACAGGGAACCAATACCATTCCACATCCATTTGGCTTGACGCGGATGTAAGCGTAAAAAACATCACAGAGACTGCTATGACATGGCACATAAGCCTGACATAGGGTGAAAGCTCTCGCATGTCGTCAATAAGGCTCACTATGGCCAGCATGGCAAGAGCAGTAAAAACAGGCCACGGCATCGACATGAAATATCCCTCGCTGTCATTCTTGAAAAGGAAGAAAATAGCTGTTGCAATGAAGAATAATATTCCACCTCCGTTTATTACGGGCTGGCGATTTTCATTGTTATCACTGTTAGAGACCTTGGCTATGATATTGAAGCGCCTTGCTATCGCAATGTATAGAACTTCAATAAAGAAAAGGATGACGGCATAGGTTATAAAAGTGAGCATTATGATTGTTTTTATATTAGCTGACCTGTAAATTTGGGTGAGGAGATGAGAACTTGTTTTTAAGACAACTATTTTATTACAAGTTGTCGAGATACCATCTATACAGACGGCTTATGCCATCCTCGATTTCGACCTTATGATGCCAGCCGAGTGAATGTAGCCGGGAAACATCGGTGAGCTTGCGCATTGTGCCGTCGGGCTTGGATGTGTCCCAAGCGATTTCTCCCTTGAATCCTACGGCGGCTTTGACAAGTTCGGCAAGACGCGCGATTGTTATTTCTTTGCCACTGCCTATGTTAATGTGGCAGTTTCTTATTTCACGTCTTGCTGCTTCAAAAGTGCCCGGAGTTACAGCCGGTGCAGGATAAGTGTTGCAGAAGTCGATATTTTCCATTACATATACCGAAGCATCGGCCATGTCTTCGCTCCAAAGGAATTCCCTTATGGGCTTGCCGGTACCCCACAGCAATAATTTCCCCGGAGTAATTCCGTACTTGTTGAGGATAGCCATGATAGCTTCTTTTGATGCCGAGCCGTCTGTGTTCTCGACCGGACGCTTGTTGAAGTCGGCACGCAGTCCATCCCAATTATCATCTTCAAGCAAGTGCGCAAGGTGGGCCTTGCGTATCATTGCCGGCAGTACATGGCTCGTTTCGAGATTGAAATTGTCGTTTGGGCCATATAGGTTGGTCGGCATCACGGCAATGTAATTTGTGCCGTATTGCAAATTAAAGCTCTCACACATTTTCAATCCCGCGATTTTTGCTATTGCGTAAGGCTCGTTGGTGTATTCAAGCGGAGAAGTAAGCAATTGATCTTCCGAGATTGGTTGTTTGGCATCTCTCGGGTAAATGCAAGTGCTTCCCAGAAAAAGAAGTTTCTTTACGTTGTGTTTGAAGCTCTGCCAAATTACGTTTTGTTGTATCTGTAAGTTCTGGTAAATAAAATCGGCGCGGTACAAGCTGTTTGCCATTATGCCACCCACATGAGCGGCAGCCAAAATGACGTATTCGGGATTGGTGGCATCAAAGAATTCTTTAACGGCATGCCCGTCGAGTAAGTCAAGCTCGGCGTGTGTCCGACCCACCAGATTTGTATAGCCTTTGGATTTCAGATTGTTCCAAATTGCCGAGCCAACAAGTCCACGGTGTCCCGCGACATATATGATTGAATCTTTTTTCATTGTCGAGTTCGTAATGAATTTATTTCTTTGAATCGATTTGATCTTTGATTTCGGCCATGTCGTGGTCGACCATTATTTCAACGAGACGTTCAAATGACGTTTGTCGAGGATTCCATCCAAGTTGTTCTTTTGCTTTTGTCGGGTCGCCGAGCAATTGTTCTACTTCGGCAGGACGGAAATATTTTGGGTCAACTTCTACAAGGATTTTTCCTGTGGCTTTGTCGATACCTTTTTCATCAAGGCCATCTCCCGACCATTCAAGAGTTATGCCGGCGCGAGCAAATGCAAGGGTTGTGAATTCTCTCACGGTGTGATATTCACCTGTTGCTATTACATAATCTTCGGGAGTGTCTTGTTGCAGCATAAGCCACATGCATTCAACATAGTCGCGAGCATATCCCCAGTCGCGCAAGGCGTTCAAGTTGCCAAGGTATAACTTGTCTTGAAGCCCGTTGGCAATACGCGCGGCAGCAAGGGAAATTTTGCGTGTGACAAATGTTTCACCGCGACGTTCGCTTTCATGATTGAACAGGATTCCGTTCACGGCATACATGCCATAACTTTCCCTGTAATTCTTGACGATCCAGAAACCGTACAGCTTGGCACATGCATACGGACTGCGCGGATAGAACGGCGTCTTCTCGTTTTGTGGTATTTCCTGTACTTTGCCAAACAGTTCGGATGTGCTTGCCTGATATATGCGAGTAGTCTTTTCCCTGTGCAGGATGCGCACAGCCTCAAGCAACCGCAGAGTTCCTATCGCATCGGTTTCGGCTGTATATTCAGGCACATCAAATGATACCTTTACATGGCTCTGGGCTGCAAGATTGTATATTTCATCGGGCTGTACCTCTTCGATTATGCGTATCAGCGAACTTGAGTCGGTCATGTCGCCGTAATGCAAGTTTACAAGACGTTTTTGTTTCATGTCGCGTACCCATTCGTCAAGGTACAGGTGTTCGATTCTTCCTGTGTTGAAAGAACTGCTGCGGCGTAGTATACCATGAACTTCATATCCTTTTTCAAGTAGCAACTCTGCGAGGAATGAACCGTCTTGCCCTGTTATGCCTGATATTAGGGCAACCTTATTTTTCCCAATATTCATATTAATATATCTAAGATGTTTTTTATTGATTTTACTTTGTGTAACGGTTTATAATCTTTTGGCACTCTTATATTCTGCTTGTGTATGTTGCGTCCGTCATCTATGAGCATGAAAGTAGGGCATCCCATTGAATTTCCGACAATGAAATCTTTAGCAGGATTGTCGCCTATGAATACGAAAGTTATGGCGTGGAAATCAAGGGGCGACATATAGAAGTATCGGCTGGATATTTCATTGAATGAAGCCGGACTTGTCTTGTCCTGGCCGAGTTCTTCACTAATGAAAATATTTTCATTAGGTACATATAGGTCGAGTCCTAAAGCCCTTATTTTATTGCGCTGCGTAATCGAACGTCCGTCGGTTATTATGTGCATGTCGAAGTTTTCATGCTTTATGCGTGGCAGCATGTCGGCGGCATCGTTGGTGAGCTTGATGTGTGGAATGTGGTATCGGTATTCATCGACCATCCACTTTATTGCATTTGGAATATTGATACCCGCTTTTTTGAGGGCCGCATTCAATTCATCAAATGGATTGAGGTCATTATCATAAGCATTGTTCAAGATTTGACGTGCCAAGCCTTCATGGAATCCGTAGTCGGCTACAAGCAACCTGTCGATGTGACTGAATGCGGAATGAACGAAGTCTATTTCCTTATACAGCGTGTCGTCAAGGTCAAATATGAAAACAAATTCTGGATGATAAAGCTTGCTATCCATTAAATATCGTTTTATCTCTTTGATTTTATGAATGAAGAAACTACGTTAATCACAGTTTGTATGTCTTCGTTTGTAAGGACGCTGCCGCTCGGAAGGCATAATCCTCGATTGAACAGTTTTTCGGCTGTGCCGTCTCCGTAGAATGGTGCATCGGCAAATATGGGTTGCATGTTCATTGGGCGCCACAGCCATCGCGATTCGATGTTGTGAGATTCAAGGTGAAGCCGCAAATCTTCGGGCGTTATGTTCAATTTCTCATCAAATGTAATGGTGGAGAGCCAGAAGTTGGAGTTGAATCGTTTGTCAGGATTGCACTTGACTTTCACTTCCGGCATGTTCTTGAACCCTTCGACATACAAATCGTGGATTTCGCGACGGCGTGCCACTCGCTCGTTTATCACTTCCATTTGTCCGCAACCAATGCCTGCACAGATGTTGCTCAACCTGTAATTATATCCTATTTCTTTATGGTAGTAATACGGCTTAGGCTCGCGAGCTTGTGTGACAAGGAATTTTGCGTGAGCCGCAGTTTCTTTTGATGGGCATATAAGCGCACCGCCTCCCGATGTAGTGATTACCTTGTTGCCGTTGAAGCTCAAAACGCCATATCTCCCAAGTGTTCCGCATTTTCCCCCATTATATTCCGATCCGAGAGCTTCGGCCGAGTCTTCCAACACGGGTATTTCATATTTGTCGGCAATTTGTAGAATTTCATCCATTTTTGCCGGCATTCCGTATAAGTGTACCACAACTATTGCTCGCGGACGTTTGCCTGTTTTCTTAATGCGGTCTGTTATTGCAGCCTCAAGAGCTTCGGGCGACATGTTCCAAGTGTCGGGTTCGCTATCGACGAATACAGGCGTAGCCCCTTGATAAAGCACAGGATTGGCACTTGCCGAGAATGTAAATGATTGACACAGCACTTCATCACCCTTGCCTACGCCGAGCATAACAAGACCTATGTGTATGGCTGCCGTGCCTGCACTTAATGCCACTACGTTGCCGCAGCCAAGATAATCTTCAAGTTGCTTTTCAAAATGATCAACATTAGGACCGAGAGGGACAATCCAACTGTCTTTGAATGCTTCGTTTATCCAATGCATTTCATTTCCACTGGGATGTGGAAATGACAGGAAAATTCTATGATTCATCGTTTAGCAATTTATTTCAACTGCGAAGATAGCTATAAAAATAAAATGCTGTACTTATTTTATATAATATGTTTTACAATATTATGAAAATCGGATTTATAGCCTGTCGAGAATCATCTTTGTTATGTACTTTGGCAAATGTCTTTTTATAATAGCAAGCTGTTCGGCGTATAGATTTTCGGCTTTAGGGGCAGAATATTTTGTTTTTGTGCAGATTATGTTTAAAATTTCTTGTCGTGTAATTTTTGAATCAAGGATGCAATTGCGTATGTGGTAAAGGAAGTAGTCGTTATTGCGAGATTGGAGCAGAGGGATTAGAGAATCATACCCTAAATCGGCAGCTATTTTTGTAGCCTGTTCCATGTACAGGTCATATTTTAGGTAATCTAAAATGCCGTGGCGGCATGTTGCCCCTCCCCATCTATAATAATATCCGTATTTGGGAATTACTATGCACTTTTTTGCATAATGAAATGCCTGTAAAGAAAAGATGCGGTCTTCGCCCCATTTTAAGTTGCATGCTGCCCATTGCCGGTGCATTAGTTCTGCACTGTATAATTTTGCACACATGCTTACCGGAATAAGGTCATCATCTCCAAGAAAAGAACGCATGTAGATATGTTTTATTTGATTTTCGTCCATGACATAAGGAAGCATTTTTGTGGCTTTATTATACATGGCATGGATGTTTAAGGGGGTGAAGGAGTAACAGTGTCCTGTTATCGTTATGTCGGCATGAATTTTTCGTGCATGGCTCATCATGTGTGATATTGCATTATGAGCAAGATAATCATCGCAATCAACAAATGTAATGTAATTTCCGGATGCAATTTTTGTCCCGTTTATTCTGGAACTGTACGGACCTTCATTTTTAAGGTTCCTGATTATTTTTATGCACTTGTCTTTTTTAGCAAGCCTGTTGCAAATGTCAATTGAGTCATCGGTCGATGCGTCATCCACTATTATTATTTCCAAATCTTTGAAGGATTGATGCTGAATTGACTTTATGCATGGTTTTATGTGCCGACGGCCATTATGAACAGGTATTATGACAGAGACTTCGGGCATATGGTATTTAATGTTTGGTTAAAAAACATGAAACGGCGGTACATTAGACCTATTAAAGATGTACCGCCGTAAATCACAAGAACAAAATTATAAAATTATTTCATTCCTCCATGTTTTCAATATTTATTTTATCACCGGCAGAGTGGGCTGTGATTTCCGGGGCATATTGACTTTGTATGGTTGCAATGCCAAGGTTGTATGAGCCTGCGGCAGTGATGGAAACTTCATAAGTAATTACATGAGTCCCTTTGGGCATGTAATTGAAGAACAGGCGGGTCACACTGTCTTTCGTTTCGCGATAATAGCCTATTCCATCTGTTACAGTGTAACTTGACAATTGGTTGACAGGTTCACAGCATGAAGCCCGTTCATCGTTTACTGTGACATATTCGAGGTCTCGTTTGTTTTTGATAACGATTCTTACGAGTACTTTGTCACCAACATGTAAAGGAGACTTGTCATCAAGCTTGGAACCGTCCAACTTGCAAAGTTGTTTTTCGATTGATAGTTCGTCAATAGAGTAAGCCTCAATGGAAGACATTTCAGCTTTAAATTGATTGTATATGGCTCCCCATGCAGGAGACGAGGCTCCGATTCGGTTGATTAACAAATGCAAGCTCGATGAAGCATCCAATTGCTTGCGGAAGTATCCGAAATATTTGTCTGAAGGGTTGTATTGCAATTGTTTGCCATTGACCATTATGTCGGGAACTGGCTGGTTACCGGTCCAATCGCTTCCCGTGGACAGGATTGCGTAGACAACATCTGCGGCCATGCTGGAATTACCCCAGTCGGTAGATTGCTTTTGCAGTAGTACCCATTGGCGTATACCATCTATGTATTCCCTGTCGTTTGGAACTATCTCGCCGTATGCTTGCAGCAGCAATGAAGTTACAGACAATTGGCGGAATTGTCCGGCAATACCGTCAATGTTGTCCCACCGGGTACCGTTTGTATCGGTAATGCTGAATTGTCTTATCGATTCCATGATGTTTCTGGCAATCTTGTCTTTGCCGTAACGATGCAAGGTGAGTGCACAATAAGCCTTTTCGGCAATGCCTATATTGTTTTTCCATCCATCAGCCATGTCGTTTATGGTTTTCGTTAATATTTCTCCGGCATTATTTTGTGGCTTGTTGTCGGGGAATAAAGAATGAACATAAGCAAACGGGTAGAATCGATTGAGATTCTTTTTATCGGTCAACCGGTTGTACTCTTTTACAATTTCGGTATCATAGTAGGTCAAGGCTTTTCCTATCATTGCATTGATGGATGCATCCTTTGGTAAATATCCGAGGCGCTTCAATTCTCCGAAAAGTTGTAATATTTCATTGGTAACTTGCATTGAAGACTTGCAACCTGAATATTTAAACCAAGTCCATCCTCCATCGTGCATTTGTAGCAATTGCAATTTTTTTACAATATTGTTGATTTCGGTTTGTACCGTGGCCGAATCGACAAGGTTTACGATTTGCTGCATGCGCAGAGTTTGCCTGTCGGCCTCATCAATCCACGGTGATGCAAGCAATGTTCCTATTTTGAGGTTACTGTTCTGTTGCAATTGTGATATCAATGTCGAATCTTCTGGATTTTGAGCCCAATATTCTATGGCAGCCTTTATGGAATCATTCTGTGAAACTATTCCTTGTGCTACCGATATTGCATATAAGGAATGAGCCAACGCACTTGCTGTCAAGTCGTCATCGGTTTTTATTGACGGAAGAGCAGTAAGGCAATACCAAACCGGGTTATTGCAGAATTCAAGTGTTATTTTGTTATCCTTTTGTACGTCATCAATTGTAAGTTCTATTGTCTCGTTGGTTTGTAAATAGAACGGGTGGGTTTCGGTCACTGGAGATACAGATTGCAATATAGGTAGTAATTGTTGCTCTCCATCGCCGAATTGTTCAGTAGCTGCTTTTACTCTGTAACCGATGAACGGGAGTTCATCGGGCACCGACCATTTTATTTCGAGGGTTCGGGTTTTATGCTTGTCAAGCGATACTTCAAATTTTTGCGACATTATGACTTCATTTGTCTGCGGAATGAAAAGTTCCACAATAGCTGAGCAGTGTTGCGCAGAATCGGTCGCGTTCATCAGAGAAGCCGACAAAGTCGCTTCATCGCCCGAACGGACAAATCTTGGCAAGCGTGCTTTTACCATTATAGGTTTTGCCGTAACGATTTCATTGACAATTGAAGCCGTATGAAGATCATGGGTGTAGGCTATGGCCTTGAACATCCATGTGGTGTTGAAAAGTGGGGCATTGAATTTAATTGAAACCTCTCCGTTTTCATCGGTTACGAGTTCAGGTTCCCACAAGGCTGTGCTGATGTTGCTCGTGCGCAATTGTATGTTGTCAAGTACTGATAGTTCGGAATCACCACTTCCGGCGTCAGCCATTAACTTAGGAGATGCCAATTCATCGATTGAACTGGTTACGACCACTTCTTGAAGTTCAGAACTTTCTTCTTCAACGATTATATTGGTATCAGCCATTGACATGTTACGCATGGCCTTGCCTCGGACATGAATGTTACGTCCATATGCGTAAGAACGGTTATATAAATTCAAGTCGGGTATCGTGTAATAGAAAGCTGGTTCTACATGCATAGGCATGGAGAAGAAGCTACTCAATACAGGGGTGTAGTAAGCTGTCGTGCCTGATACATAGTAGTTGAAAAGTTCGCTGTAATAGAAGTCGGTATTGAATGTCCAAGAGGCATTTTCATTAGCTATGTTGTTGATGGCTTTATCGTACATTTTGCAAATCAATGCGCCTGTGCGTAATTTGTCGTTTTGATTTACAAGACGGAATGTCCAAGTCTCAGGTAAACCTGGAATTAATTTGTTGCGGAATGCAATAGGGATTATTTTAAGTGTTTCTTGGCCTACGACCGACTCAAAACGGCGAGCCCATGTGTATGTCTTGTTTCTGCTTACGCAAATGAATGTCAAGTCGACATATTCATCTTCTTCCTTTGGAATGTCGATGTTGAAAGAGTGCATTCCTTGCCCATATTGCAGCCATGTTTCTTTGATTATGCCTTTTTTAGTCGCTGCAATGCAATATACATGAGCCATGTCGGTTGTATTGCCTATTGTGAGTGACACTTTATTGTCGTTGCTCGTTGTAATACAACAATTTGGAATCCATAAAGGCGATTGTACTGGTGGCACTTTGTCGGTGTCACGGAATAATATTATCGGGGTTTCAAATTCTTTGGTCGTAGTGTCATTCTGAATTGAGACTTTCAGCTCATATTTACCTGAAGGTATGGAAGCCAAATTGATTTTTGTGTCGCTTGACAAGAATGTCCCGTTGGCAATTTCCTTATCTCCGGCGTATATCTTGTATATGCACGACATCAAAGTGTCTGTCGGTTCGGAGCTTCTGACCTTGACGGGCAAATTTATCACATTACTATTTTCAAATGTGAAATCACTGCTTGTCGACATGATGCTTCTAACGGTTCCAAGCCAAAACATTTTGGATGTCGACTGAGATTCTCCTGCATCATCGGTGACAGTGGCGGCAATATTGAATTTTACATTTTTGGGAAGTTTGTCGTTGTTTAGCGACTCGGCAGGCAATGTTATTGTGAATGTCCCATCGTTGCCTGTCGTGGTTTCAAATTCATTTATAGTTGTGAGGGAGTAATTGAAGCGAGCCAACCAATTCCAAATCTGGTATGACAGTGTGCATTTTATATTTGCATTGGCGACCGGTAGTCCTGAAAAGTATTCAGCCTTTCCTGTCAGCACGACAGATGTGTCGCGAGGAAAGCTTGAGCGTTCTCCGTCAAATTCCACATAGAATGCAGGTGTTTTGTACTCGCTTACATTGAAAGTTGCATAGCTTTGCGCGGCAAGCTCTCCTGTGCCGTTTTGAGCTTTGATGCGGAATACGCCATTCATGCGGTCATTAGGTACTATGAATGTTGCATTGGCACGGCCGTATTCATCAGAAATTATCGTGTCGGTCGCAATCTTTTGATAGTTGCTGTCATAGAATGTTATTGACAAAGGCATGTTTTTGATTACCGACTTGTTGTTTTTGTCAAGTTTGTAACAAATTGCACAGTATCGTATTGTGTCGCCAGGGCGATAAACTGCAAGGTCGGTGAGAAGCTTGATTCGTGCCGACGGAGCTGAATAATCATAGTGAGAATACAAATACAGGTCTTCTCCGTAATAATCTTTCCCGAAGAACGGAGCTACGTTATAATGCTTGTCATCGGTAATCTTAATTGTAACACAACCGTCATTGCCGGTTTTATTGGATTTTATGTAGTTTCTTTTGGGCAATCCGTATTCATCCAAGGTGTTAACATAGACACCTTCAATCGGATGGCCTGTTATTGAATTGACTGCGAACACCTTGATTTCGTTGTCGGTTGAGCTTGTCGAGAATAGCGTTACATCTGAAACTCGAAATACATCGGAATCGAAAGTTGCGCTTTCGTTGTTTTTATTGCCGGCATCATTGACAAAAATGGCGTATCGTCCATACCGTTGAGGCGCAAAAGAAACGAATGTAGTGTCATGAAAAGGAATCACACCTTTTATGTTTATGATTTTTTCATCGACAAGTTGTAATTTGTCCAAGTTTTGTTTTAGCCTGTAGTCGCCGTATACATTGTCGGGCACCCTGTACAGGCTTATTTGTGCGTTGTTTATGTTGGTTGAGAATATATTCACGAGTATAGAGTCAACCGACGTGAAAGATTCATTGTATTTGATGTTCAAATCCTTTGAAGACAAACTGTTGAGCCTGTTGCGAGCGTTTGGAGCGAATACCGATTTAGGGTGATTGTCAAGATATTCTACAAGTAATGCATAAGATTCTTTTTCATCATCTGTCAAATTTATGTACTCTTGGAGAGCGATGAAAGATGCTTCATTGCTTGCATATTTTTTATAAAGCTGCATGGCAAACTCTTTTGTCATTCTACCATTATTGCTCCATTTCTTGTATTGAATCGAGGCATTTATAAAAGGTGCAGTTTTTTTACTGTTCAACATGCACAGCGACTTGTAAATGCCATCAATCGTGCTTCGAGCGTGATTGGCCGATTTGCTGAATCCAATAGAGCCGTTATTAAGCATGTCTATGTAATTGTAGGCAAGCATGTCGAACATTGTAGGGTACACAATATTGCTGTCATGGAGGTTGTCAAGGTAATAAGAATCTGCTGATGTTGCAAGCAAGGCTTCGCTGCATGATAAAGATTTCTTGGCGAGCGAAGTAATCGTGTCGGTGAAATTATCTTTGCTCCATTCTGTAATGTCTTTGGAAGGAGTTGCCGTCGTTTTTCGGTCGGCAGCCTTGTTGTAATTAAATGTTACATAGGAATCTAACACTTTTGCTTCAAGATAATATAAGACCGAGCGGCCAACTTCGTCGGAAGCTGCAGATGCAAGGCTGTCGATACGGTCAACTATCGATTGAATCGAGTCTTGCGATATTATTGCCGAGGATAATGTGCTTTGAATCAGGTATCTGACCACATCGGGGTAGTTGCCTGCCTTTAAAGCCGATTGTAAGGAAACATTGGCTTCGATTATGACTGTTTTCGGAAAATTGAAGTCGGGTGCTTTGTCTTCATCTTTTCCATAAGCCGATAGTGTAGTCGTTAGTGACAATATCGCCATAAATAACGCGGAAATGCTTTTAAGAATGGAGATTTTCATAACAGTTTGGTTTTAGGTATTATTAAAATAAACATCACGGACTGTTGCTTTCCGCACAGGAAACAAGTAGCAACGATGCCGTGATGTAATTGTGTTTATGGAGAGAGCTGGGAAATAAGTTAGTTTACTAAAGATTGAAGCTGTAAAATATATAATTTTTATTTTTGCTGAGTACTTAATTCCTGGCTTCGATTGAAATGCTTCAACATGTTGCTCGCAAAGTGGTTTTCGGCTCTTTTCACGAGGAAAAGTTGCTTATTGGAAAGAATTTTTGCGAATTGTGGGTAATATTTCAGTTCAACTTGTGCTTCTAATGCTTTTATGTCGGACATTGCTTGGGCTGCTCGAGCAAAATCCTCGTCGCTTGCCTTGTCGATATTTGCCGATACTTGCATTTCTAATTTTCGAGCCTCATTGTTTATATTGAATATTTCTTTCTCCATTTCTATGTATAGAGGGAAGAATTGTTCTTTTTGTTCATCCGACAATTGAGCCTCTTGCGATAGCATTTGGTATTTATATTCCTTCACTTCATTTATCCATTTCTTATTGTCGACAGTCGGTATGCTATCACGTTCTTGTGCTAAGGCATAAGAAGCCGGCAATAAAAACAAGGGTATTATGATTGAAAAAAGAAATTTGTCCATAATGGTGATGATAAATGTTTTTGGGTTAGTTTCCAGTAGAATCTTTGATTGATGTGTTTTGCATATAAGCGTTTACGCTGTCTTGGTAGGTCAATATGTCATATTCAGAGATATCACCTCTCATCATCAGATAATCAATATTTGAATCATTCTGGAATCCGGCTACGATTTCGGGATTGTAAAAGCCGTGTTCTTTTTCTCCGAATCCGTTGAATACTTTCATCATCAGCCATATACCCACAAACATGGCAGCCATGTATATGAAAGGTCTAATCTTTTGCCACTTGGTGGCTTGCGGTATTGGATGGACTTCTTGTTCAGGCAATTTTGATTCCAT
Source organism: uncultured Prevotellaceae bacterium (assembly GCA_905207705.1). Classification (GTDB taxonomy): domain Bacteria; phylum Bacteroidota; class Bacteroidia; order Bacteroidales; family Muribaculaceae; genus Avimuribaculum. Next base: position 204,851 of record CAJLMA010000001.1, on the reverse strand, counting down.
GTGGCCGGTGAATGAATCAAAATATCCTTCGGGAACTTTGAACCCGGCATCCTTGTCAATTCGAGATAATATGTCGTTTTTGTTATTTTTCATTGCTATAATTTGACTGGTAAAATTAGAAAAGGTTTAATCGATGTCGGAAAAAAATTGTTCCACTTTCTTTAAAGCATGGTGGTATGAAGCTTTTAATGCGCCTACTGATGTCCCAAGAATTTCGCTCATGTCCTCGTAACGCATTTCATCAAAGTAATGCATGTTGAACACGAGCCGTTGCTTTTCGGGCAATGAATTTACGGCTTTTTGCAGTTTGATTTTTAATTCATCGCCGTCAAAATATTTATCGGCTTCAATGTTTTCAACAAGAAAAGAGTCATCGCTTACTGATATTTGGTTTTTTGCTTTCTCTTTGGCAATGTATGTTAAAGTTTCATTGATTGCTATTCGGTACAACCATGTCGACAGTTTTGCGTCGCCTCTGAAACAATCAATATTGCTCCATGCTTTCAAGAACGTTTCTTGGAGGAGGTCGTTGGTTGTGTCATGGTCGATAACCATGCGGCGAATCTGCCAGTACAGCGGTTTGCTGAAATGGTCGATGATCTTGGTGAAAGCCGCCCGGCAAGTGGCATTGTCGTGCAGCTGTTCCACTATTTCCTCTTCGTTGAATGCGTTATTTGAAGCCATTATGAATAATTATGGTGCTAAGTTAAGCAAAGTTTCTGAGTTGAATGTGCCAATTGAGATATTAGTTTCTATAAAATTTTAAAAAATGTGTAAATACTGATGGATATGCAGCGTGAAAAATAATCGGACGCGGCAGTTGCCGTGTCCGATTTTATATTTTAATCTTTAGTGTTGTCGGTTGTTTATTGTATTTGATCCAATATTTCCGGATCATACATGTAGGCTTTCACTGTCACTCTTTTTCCCATGCAAGTGAATGAGGCTGTAACTTCTTCACGGCTGAAAAACTCAGAATATGAATAATTCGGATTGATAGTTGCCTCGAAGTCGGTCACTTTGTAATCGGGATATGGCACATTGTTCTGGAGTGGAATCAATTCATCGGCAGTCAACTTAAGGCCTGCTGCGGTCGATGTAAGTTTAAGGCCTGGGAATGTCATGAATTGCTGGGTCGGCATATGTGAATCAAATTTGATGTTGCTAATTGTCATGTCGGCGACAAGAGATTCTGCAGTTATTTTGTATTCAAAGTAATATGTGCTTTCATCCCATTCAAATTTTTCTTCAACACCTGGAGTGGAGGTAGTCGTTGTTGAGATTGTGTACATTGTTTCGTTTGGTGATGCAATAACAATCTTGTCACCCAATACATATCTTAATTCAAGAGTATTGCAGTATTGTCCTGTGATATCGGTGAACATTACGTTGCTTATAGGTTTACCGTTGCCATCGACAGGAGTAACATTGCTTGCGCGGAATGTGTATCCATATTTGTTGCTTGCCGAAAGGGGGATATCCTTTAATGTATAGGCCGAGAAGTACACATCTGTATCAAATGCGGTTATGTCGACTGTTGCTTCGGTAAAGTCAAAATCGAAACGGTATTTTACGGTTGACAATTTGGAAGAATTGTCCTCGGAAACAGTTCTGTTTACCATGTCGGCATTGACCGTTTGGGTGCTGCTCACGTCGCTATCGAGGCAGGAAGTGAATGCCATTAACGACATGGCGTAGATGAATAATAGTCCCTTTTTCATAACTTATTAAATTTTTGTATTATAAATTCGATTTAGATGTTAAAGCGTAGCGTGGCTCCGAATGTACGAGGTTTCCCTTGTTGGAAGAACGTGTTGCCTATCGATACGAAATAGAATGTGCGATAAGAAGTGTCGCTAATGTTATGTCCCCATAAGTCAAGAGAGAAAAGATTATTGGAAAACTTTATGGATGCTCCCGGCAAGCAATAAATTTCCTGCATCTCGCTGTTTGACTCATTCCAGTAAATTTTCCCTGCGGCTGACATGTCAACTGTGAATGAGATGTTTTCAAGCCATTTTTTGTTGACTGGCAGGGTGTAGTTTGCGGCTGCAAAGATAGTGTTTTTAGGAGCATAAGGAATATATTTGCCCGAATAATTTTCTATTCCGTTGTCAAATTCAATAAACCGGGCGTTGGTGTATCCATAGCTCATAGCGATCGACAGATTATCGATCGGGTTGGCTTTTATTGAGATTTCCACGCCATAGCTGCGTGCGCTGCCGGCATTTGCCATTATTCGGCCGGTAGTGGTTCCGTCGGGGAACACTGTCAATTGTTGGTCGGTACTACGGATGTAAAATGCCGAAATATCGGTGCGTATGCGGCCGTTGAAGCATTCGGCATGTGTGCCGGCTTCGAATGTCCAGTTGGTTTCGGGCTTATATGATATGATTTTGTCAACATCATAATTATATCCAATTCCCATGTATCCCATAAGACGTTGTTGCAGTACATCGCTGAACATCTGTGTGTTGAAGCCTCCGGCTTTGTATCCTTTGGCTATCGAGAAGAATGCGGAAATAGGCGATGGCGTGTTAAAATCATAGTTGACTGAAATTCTTGGCAATAATTGGAAAAAATTTTTGCTTACAGTGCCAGGGTCGTTGATATTCACATCTTCGTGGCGGAATAATGAGCCGTCGGAAGCGTCAATGATGCTGTAGCCTGTGTTGCATTGGCTCAGGTATTTCAAACGGTTGTATTCAAAGTCGGCACGGAGTGCTGCCGTGAATGTGAATCGTTGCCATTTGTATGTCGACTGGTGGTAAAGCGCAAGCCCGAAATTGTTGGTATTGAAATTGCTTGACAATAGAAATTGCCTTGTGTCCCACTCGATTGGATAGTATCGGTTGGCTTGGTTGCGCTTTTCTTCTATAAGGTGTTCGATGCCGTAATCTTTGAATATGACAGGGGCGTCCATATCTGAATTCTTGTAAAATCCAAAAAATCCTGCCAGCCATGAGTAGGCCGTGCTTGAACTTTCAGGATTCTTGAATACGATATCTTGCGTGATGGCATGTTCGCGCCTTTTTTGCGTTAATGTAAAATAGGATACCGGGAGGAAATCTTGGTCAAGTGTCATGTTGTCGTCAATGTACTGATAGCTTGTGATGCTTGTCATTGTATATTTTTCCCGGTTTATGTTTACTGTCAATCCGTCGGCAATGCTGTTGCGTCGGTAAAAACAAGTGTCATTGTAACTTATCATTCCAAGTTCGGCCGATTCGTATGGGTATCCTCCTTGACGAGAAACCGAGAATGAAAATGTATTATCAATTTTTAGGCCGTTGTTACCTCTCCATTGTACTTTGAATCGTCCTTCACCCTGTTTTTCCCAGTCGGTTTTTTCTCCGTTGTACATGTTTGTGAAGAAACCATCTGAGGCATTATATCCGGCCGACAATGAGATGCCCACGTTGTCGGTTGGCTTATGGTAGGAGGATGCGCCCACACTGAAAGTGTTGCCCGAAGAGTAGGATGCAAGTAATCGTGTGCCTTGATAGCTTAAAGGAGATAGCGTTGTGATGTTGATGACTCCTCCCATCGTATTCCTGCCGAACAATGTGCTTTGTGGCCCTCTGAGCATTTCTATGTGCTCGATGTCGAGCATGTCGAAGTCGTAGTTGTCTTTATTTAATATAGGCACATTGTCGATATTCATTCCTACTACAGGTTGGTCGATGCGTGTGCCTTGTCCTCTGACGTAGATCGATGATGTCATGCGTGAGCCGTAATCGGGCACGAAGAAATTGGGAACCAAGCTTGTTATGTCTTTGAACGAATATATGTTGTATCGTTCTATCTCGGATTTGTTTATGATGGTTGATGCTACAGCCTCGTTGTCAACCCTTTTCCCATATTTTAATGCGGTCACCGACAGTTCTTTGAGTGTTATTGTCGTAGAGTCGGCAGGATAGTTGTCGAATAAAGCTTCAGCGTGCATTGTCGTTGATGTTGCAACGGCAATACACGCTATAAATGTGTAAAATCCAATCAAATTATATAACTTAAACATGATTGCAAAATTAGTGTTAAAAAAATAGCCGGTCAATCACAACATTTAGTGAAAAAACAGGTGCTGCATGTTAGTGCTTGTGATGGGTGTGAAGAGGATTTGCATAAGGCCGGATTGAAAATAAAGTTAAGTTGAATAGACAAGAGAAATTGACAATAATTAATGAAAATATATGTATTGTGAAAACAAAACATTTATTATATTTGCACAGCAAAAATACAATGTAATAGGCACTTGAGTTTGTGGTTAAATCTAAATAAGTGTTATACAATGTGTTGTGTGTTATTGTGTATACATGAAAAAAACTATGACATATTACAACAGATGTGGAATGACGTGCCGGTATTGGTGCGGTAGTTTTTTGTGTCATGGGATAGAGGATGAGTTGTAAGTGCGAAGTTTTCCTGTGGGAGGAATTGCAAAGCGGCTCGTCTTTTTTGTTTTATAAAATAAGTAGGAATTAATATCAGATAGTAGTAATAGATATGGAATTATCAGTATTCGGTATTCAAAGCACGACGTTGATGGTCGTGGCGCTATTGACAGGAATAGGCCTTGTAGCAGCCGCTCTTGTCATTGCCGGGTTGATCTCTCCTCGTTCGTTTACAACGCAAAAAGGTAAGGCTTACGAATGCGGAGTTGAAACTCGCGGCGAGAGCATGGTGCAATTCAAGGTTGGCTATTATTTGTTTGCCATCTTGTTCCTTATGTTTGACGTCGAGACCGTCTTTTTGTTTCCTTGGGCTGCCGTGTGTCGTAGTTTAGGACCTAACGGGCTTCTCAGTGTTATTGTGTTCTTGGGAGTATTAATTTTAGGGCTTGCTTATGCATGGCGGAAAGGAGCATTGCAATGGAAGTGAAAATAAAAGGAATGAAGCGTGAAGACTTCAAGGATAACGAATACATTGATAAGCTGGTCGAGGAGTTGAACGCAAGTGGCACAAATGTCGTTGTCGGTTCGCTCGATCGTCTAATAAATTGGGGTCGTGCAAATTCATTGTGGCCGTTGTGCTTCGGAACAAGCTGTTGCGCAATTGAATTCATGCATTTGGGCGCTGCTCGTCATGATATGGCTCGTTTTGGCTTTGAGGTGGCTCGAAATTCACCACGTCAAGCTGACTATATAATGGTTCAAGGAACAATAGTCCACAGGATGGCTCCGGCTCTTGTTAGGCTTTATGAGCAGCTTGCCGAGCCTAAATATGTTATCGCCTGTGGCGGCTGTGCTGTTTCGGGTGGCCCGTTTAAGGGTTCTTACTGTGTTGTGGAAGGCGTAGACAAAATTATTCCTGTCGACGTGTTTATTCCCGGTTGCCCTCCGCGTCCTGAGGCGATGTTTTACGGACTTATGCAATTGCAACGCAAGATCAAAGTTGAAAAATTCTTTGGCGGCGTGAACCGTCAGGAGAAGTTGAAAGATTTCTTGGAAAAGCATCCTGAGGAAGCTGAAGCAATGAAGTAAAGATGCTTAGTCGTGTTTCAATTGCATCCCGTTTGGGTGCATGCTCTTGAAACATGATGAGAGAGAATGAAAGAAAACAAGTATTATCACATATTTGATTACACAATAATGGCAAATATACAAGAAACGATCAGCAAGCTTTGTCCTTCGGCAACATTTGAGGATGGCGAGGTGCTGCGCGTGACAGTCGACGATAAATTATGGCATGATCTTGCCAAGCAATTGAAGGAAAATCCTGAGCTGGGTTTCGATTACCTTGTCGGAATCATTGGTTGCGATTGGAAAGAATCGTTGGGCTGTGTTTATTACTTTACGTCTACCAAGACTCAGGAGCATGTGTCGGTAAAAGTTGCGACCACCGATAGGGATAATCCTATGTTGCATAGTGTGAGTGACTTGTGGAGCGTGGCTTTGATTCAAGAACGCGAAGTTTACGATTTCTATGGAATCGTGTTCATTGGCCATCCAGATATGCGCCGCTTGTTCTTGAGAACCGACTGGGTGGGATTCCCATTGCGTAAAGATTATGATGCAAATCCCGAATTGAATCCAATCAGGCTTGAACAGGAGCCTGACGAAGATGCTACTGCGACTTATGTTGAAGAAAGTGACGGAAGCGTGAAGAAAATCGACCGCAAGGTATTCGAGGATAACGAATATGTTGTAAACTTCGGACCTCAGCACCCATCGACACACGGTGTTATGCGCTTGCGTACAAGTATTAACGGAGAAACTTTGTTAAAAGTCGATCCTGTAGCAGGATATATCCATCGTGGTATTGAAAAACTTTGTGAGTCGAAGACCTATCCGCAAACTCTCATGTTTACCGACCGTATGGATTACATGTCGGCACATCAGAATCGTCACTGCTTGTGCTTGTGCATAGAGAAGGCTTTGGGCATAGAAGTTCCTCGCAGGGCTAAGATAATCAGAGTTATGATGGACGAGTTGATGCGTTTGTCGTCACACTTGTTGTCGTATGGCTGTATGACCATGGATATGGGTGCTACAACAGCATTTTTCTATGGCTTTAGAGAACGAGAAGAGATTCTTGACATATTTGAAAAGACTTGCGGTGCCCGAATGTCACTTCACTACAATGTGATTGGCGGTGTGGTTGCCGATGTCCATCCTGATTTCATTAAGGATGTCAGGGCTATTTGCTCGATTATGCCTTCACGTCTTAAGGAATACCATAAGTTGTTTACCGGAAATGTCATTGCGCGGAATCGTACACAGGGTGTCGGCGTGTTGTCGATGGAAGATGCCATCAGTTATGGCGTCACAGGCCCTTCGGGCAGGGCTACAGGCTGGCATTGCGACGTGCGAAAGACTGCTCCGTATTCAATATATGATGAACTTGATTTTGAAGAAATCACTGAAACTGCAGGCGACAGCTTTGCTCGCTACATGGTGAGGATGCGCGAGATTGAGCAATGTGTGAAATTGCTTGAACAATTGTGCGACTTGCTTGAAAAGGAAGAAGGTAACGAGTACATTGCACCTAAGGTTCCGAAGATTATCAAATTGCCTGCCGGCCATTGGTTCCAACAAGTGGAGGCAAGTCGTGGGGCATTTGGCGTTTATATAGAAAGTACCGGTGAGAAGACTCCGTATAGAATGCACTTTAACAGTCCGTGCTTGAATATATTGGGCTCGGTAGACCGTGCATGTCGCGGATATAAGATTGCCGACTTGATAACGATAACGGCATCGCTTGATTATGTGATACCTGACATAGACAGATAAAATTAGTAACACTCAGATAAAACAGAGAATATTATGTTCGATTTTGGTACAATAACGACATGGTTTGACAATTTGCTGGAGAGCGTTATGCCGGGATGGGCGGCTACAGTGATTGAATGTCTCATAATCGGTGTGGCATTGCTGCTGGTTTACGCGCTGTTGGCATTGTTTTATATCCTATACGAACGTAAGCTATGTGCATGGTTCCAATGCCGTTTAGGCCCTATGAGGGTCGGTCCTTGGGGTTTGTTGCAAGTTTTCGCCGATATGTTCAAGATTCTTATCAAGGAGTTGATAAGGCTCGAGAATATTGACCGTTTCTTGTTTGCGTTGGCTCCTTATTTGGTAATTATAGCTTCAATGGTTTCATTTGCAGTGTTGCCATGGGGAAATGGATTGCAGATAATAGATTTCAACATAGGTGTGTTCTTCATGATTGCCGCATCGTCGGTCGGCGTGTTGGGTATCTTGCTTGCAGGATGGTCAAGTAACAACAAATACACGCTTATCGGTGCAATGCGTAGTGGAGCACAGATGATAAGTTATGAATTGTCGGTAGGGTTGTCAATCATGACGATGGTCGTATTGGCAGGGACAATGTCAGTTTCGGGATTGGTTGCCGCACAGGCCGACGGGTGGCTTATTTTCAAAGGTCATATTCCGGCAGTCATAGCATTTGTGATATATCTTATAGCAGCTACCGGTGAAACCAACCGTGGCCCGTTTGACTTGCCTGAGGCTGAGCATGAGCTTACGGCCGGTTACCACACCGAGTATTCGGGTATCCACTTTGGTTACTTCTACCTTGCCGAGTATCTTAACTTATTCATCGTGTCGGGTATCGCCTCGTTGATGTTCCTTGGCGGATGGATGCCGTTGCATATTCCGGGATGGGATGGATTCAACATGATTATGGATTATATTCCTTCGGTAATATGGTTCTTGGGCAAGGCATTCTTTGTCTCTTTCATTATAATATGGTTCAAGTGGTCGTTCCCGCGTGTTCGTATCGACCAATTGCTCGCATTGGAATGGAAATATTTGATGCCTATAGGATTGTTCAATCTTTTGTTGATGACATTGGTTGTCGTTTACGGATGGCATTTCTAAAAAACTGATTGGGATTGCGAAAATCAAAATAGAAATTTAAATTAATTATGAGCGGATATTGTGGGAAAATAGCACAAGTAATAGGTCCGGTTGTTGACGTTATTTTCGAAGGAGAAGGTAGCAACGTGCCGGCCATCTACACCGCTTTGAAAGTAAAGCGCGAGGATGGTAGTGACCTTATACTTGAAGTTGAGCAGCATATCGGGGAAGATACTGCCCGGTGTGTCGCTATGGACAGTACCGACGGCCTGCAACGAGGCATGAACGTTGAGAGCCTTGGCTCATCAATAGCCGTGCCTACCGGAGGCCAGGTCAAGGGTCGCTTGTTGAATGTGATAGGCGAGCCGATTGACCACCTTGCCCCTTTGACCGACGAGGCCAAGCGTCCGATTCACCAGCCTGCTCCTAAGTTCTCTGATTTGTCTATTTCATCTGAGATTCTTTATACCGGAATAAAGGTGATTGACTTGTTGGAGCCTTATTCAAAAGGTGGAAAAATCGGTTTGTTCGGCGGTGCCGGTGTGGGGAAAACCGTGTTGATTATGGAGATGATTCATAATATTGCACGTGGCCACAATGGATTTTCAGTGTTTACCGGAGTAGGAGAGCGTACTCGTGAAGGTAATGACTTGCTCCGTGAAATGATAGAAAGCGGCGTTATCAAGTATGGCGACAAATTTAAAGAAGGCCTTGAAAAGGGAGAGTGGAATATTGCCGATGTCGACATGAAGGAGGTGAATTCTTCTCAAGCAACTCTTGTGTTTGGCCAAATGAATGAGCCGCCGGGCGCAAGGTTGAGAGTCGGATTGGCTGGCTTGACCGTTGCCGAGCAATTCCGTGACCAAGACGGTGGAGGAAAAGAAATATTGTTGTTTATCGACAACATATTCCGTTTCACCCAAGCCGGTTCAGAAGTTTCAGCATTGTTGGGTCGTATGCCGTCGGCCGTAGGATATCAACCTACGCTTGCATCAGAAATGGGTGCATTGCAGGAACGTATTACATCGACCAAGCAAGGCAGCATCACGTCGGTTCAAGCTATTTATGTACCAGCCGATGACTTGACTGACCCTGCTCCTGCCACAACGTTCAGTTTCCTTGATGCGACAACAGTGTTGAGCCGTAAGATTGCCGAACTCGGCATATATCCGGCAGTAGACCCTCTTGATTCTACTTCTCGTATCCTCGATCCTCACATCATTGGTGAAGAACATTATCAAGTGGCTCAAGCCGTTAAGCAATTGCTGCAGAAGTACAATGAATTGCAAGATATTATAGCCATTCTTGGTGTTGACGAGTTATCGGATGAGGACAAGTTGGTAGTATCGCGAGCAAGAAGGGCTCAGCGATTCTTGTCGCAGCCATTCTTCGTGGCCGAGCAATTTACCGGAGTTCCGGGTGTCATGGTTCCGTTGAGTGAAACGATACGCGGATTCAAGATGATTTTGAACGGTGAGGTTGATGAATATCCCGAACAGGCATTTTTGAATGTCGGTACTATTGACGAAGCCATTGCCAAAGGCAAGAAGATTCTTGCCGAGGTAGGCTGATAATAAAAACTGCCGGATGTGCTGCTTAGTACGGCAGGCATTCAAGCAGATTGCGTTAAAAGGACATTTTTAATAAGCAAGATTATGACACTAAAAATAATATCGGCTGAAAAGGTTGAATTTACAGGTGAAGTCGAAGCTGTGACATTACCAGGTGTTAACGGCTCTTTTACCGTACTTGATCACCATGCTGCGATGATTTCGGCACTTGCTTCAGGCAGAATGCTTTATGGTGCTGCCAATGGAGCGAAAGAGTCGAGAGACATTAAAGGCGGTATTGCTGATATAAACAATAATGTCGTGTCGGTGTGCATTTATTAAATCAATGATTATGAAGAAGGTACTAACCATATTATCCATATTGCTGGCAGTGGTCGTATTTGGCAGCTCGAATGCCGTGGCGGCCGAATCGGGCAATGCGGAAGAAATCAATCCCAAGGAAATCATCTTTGACCACCTTGGCGACGGTTACGGATGGGAGGTGCCGTTCTCACATTCACATCGCATACCGTTACCTGTAATTGTGTGCGATTATGAAGGGAGCTGGCACATTTTCAGCTCTTCAAGGCTTGCTCACGGAGGTGAGTATGACGGGTTCAAGTTGGCCACGGAAGGTGATTACCGCAATAAGGTTGTTGGTATGCGTCCGGATGGCAACGGTGGAATGGAGGAATACCGTCCGCTCGACTTGTCAATCACCAAGAATGTTGCAGCTTTGATAATTTCGGCCTTAGTCGTCATGTTCATGGTGTTCAGTGTCGTGAGGTGGTATAAACGTCATGGCATGAAAGCTCCACGGAAAGGTGTAGGAGCAATAGAGGTTGTGATTGCTTACATATATGACGGGGTGATCAAGCCGACACTTGGTACGAAAGCAAAGAAATTCGCACCATATTTATTGACGGTGTTCTTCTTTATCCTCACCATGAATTTGCTTGGGCTTGTGGTTATATTCCCGGGCGGTGCCAACCTTACAGGTAACATAGCTGTGACACTCGTTTTGTCGGTGTGCACATTCCTTATGACCAACTTGTTTGGAACAAAGCATTACTGGAAAGATATTTTTTGGCCTGATGTGCCACTATGGTTGAAGTTCCCTATCCCTATCATGCCGGTAATCGAAGTGTTCGGCGTATTTACAAAGCCGGCTGCGTTGACAGTCCGTTTGTTTGCCAACATGATGGGTGGTCACATGATTGTGATAGTATTGACACTATTGATATTTATCTTCACGGCGATAGGCGGTTTGGCGATAGGCGGAGTGACTACTGTCGTTTCGGTTGCGTTCTCGCTGTTCATGCTGTTGATAGATACTCTTGTAAGTTTCATCCAGGCTTATGTGTTCACGATGTTGTCTACATTGTTCATTTCACTGGCGCAAGCCGGTGGCGAGCACGGAGCTGTATCGGCAGAGGGTGAAGCTCATTAAAAAGTTGGCCGTGATGTATGACATTGTGTGCCAAAGCTGATAAAAATATAAATTAAAGAAACAAAAACAATAAACTTTTACTAAAACTGTATAATTATGTTAGGAATGATTTTAGCGTTTGACGCATTAGTTGGTCTTGGTGCTTGCATCGGCGCAGCTGTTGCAGCAATTGGAGCAGGTATTGGTATTGGAAAGATCGGCGCATCGGCAATGGAAGCTATTGCCCGTCAACCGGAATCGACAGGCGATATCCGAAGCAACATGATTGTGATTGCCGCTCTTGTTGAAGGTGTCGCATTGTTTGCCGTTATCGTTTGTATACTTTCTTTGTTCCTTTAATAAAAAGACAAATAAATGGAACTGTTCACGCCTGAATTTGGCTTAGTGTTCTGGATGTTTGTGGTATTTGCCATTTTGTTCATCATTTTGGCTAAATACGCATGGCCTTTTATCATAAAGAGCCTCGAAGAGAGAGCCGACATGATAGACAAAGGGGTCGTGTACGCCCAAAATGCCAAGGAGCAACTTGACAATGCCAAGGCAGAAGCCGGAAAATACATTGCCGAAGCACAGAAAAAGCAAGCCGATATTTTGCGTGACGCAGCAAAGATTAAAAGCCAAATCATAGAAGAGGCTAAATCGGCAGCTTCGGACGAGGCTAAAAAAGTAATGGATGCTGCAAAACTTGCCATCGAGCAAGCCCGTAAAGAATCGGAATTGCAGTTCCGCAACGAGGTTAGCAGCTTTGCATTGAGCATTGCTGAAAAGATGCTCAAAAAGAACATGTCAAACGACAAGGCTCAAGCCGAGTTGGTGGATAAATTATTGAAAGAGGTTGAGAATAAAAATTAGCATTTATGAATGACGGACTGATTGCGCGGCGATATGCCAAGGCATTTTTGAAATACGCCGAAGAACAAAAGGCCGCAGGCCAAGCCTACGGGCAGATGAAGCAGCTCAGTGCGACTTATGCAGGTTCGGCCAAGCTGAAGAAAGCTGTCGGCAACAAGTTTATTCAAGCCGACGACAAGGTGAAACTGCTCTTGGCCGCATCGGGAGCTACCGGAAGCGATTGTCTGGCAAAATTCATAAAATTGGTAATTGATCACAACCGCGAAGATTTCATGTATGAAATGGCGTTGTCCTACCAAAGTTTGTACCGGGAGGCCAACAACATAACACAGATTGAAATCGTTACGGCATCGGAAATGCCCGATGCCACCTTGAAACGAATTACCGATGTTGTCAAGTCGAGGTTGACTGGCAAGAAAGTCGAGGAGACACACCGCGTGGATCCGACATTGATAGGCGGATTCATCGTGAAAGTTGACACAATGCAACTTGATGCGTCGATAAAGAATGAATTAAAGAAATTGCGTTTAAAACTCCTAAGTAATTAAATAATGATAAACCCAAGTGAAATATCTGACATACTAAAACGACAACTTGAAGACATCAATGGGAAGATGGACTTCGAAGAGGTCGGCACGGTGCTTGAGGTAGGAGATGGAGTTGCCCATGTGTATGGTCTTGACAATGTGAAGGCCAACGAACTTGTTGAATTTGAAAACGGGACAAGCGGTGTGGCCATGAACCTTGAGGAAAGCAATGTCGGCGTGATATTGCTTAACAATGTCAACAAGGTGTCGGAGAATATGACCGTGCGCCGCACCGGGCAGATTGCATCAATACCGGTAGGCGAAGGATTGTTGGGACGTGTCATCAACATTCTTGGCGAGCCTATTGACGGAAAAGGACCGATTGAAGGCAAGATGATCAGATTGCCGCTCGAACGTAAGGCTCCTGGGGTTATATTCCGTCAACCGGTAAAACAACCTTTACAGACCGGTATAAAGGCAATCGACTCGATGGTGCCAATTGGCCGTGGGCAGCGAGAGCTTATCATCGGCGACAGGCAAATTGGCAAGACTGCCATTGCCATCGACACGATTATTAATCAGAGAAGCAATTACGAAGCAGGGAAGCCTGTATATTGCATATATGTGGCTATAGGCCAGAAAGCATCCACTGTGGCTCAGATTGTGAATGAGCTTAATATTCACAATGCACTCGATTACACGGTGGTTGTTGCTGCGACGGCAGCCGATTCGGCAGCTATGAGATATTATGCACCGTTTGCCGGAGTTGCAATTGGTGAATATTTCAGGGATTCGGGTCGTGATGCGTTGATAGTCTATGACGACTTGTCGAAACAAGCTGTCGCATATCGTGAAATTTCGTTGATTTTGAAGCGTCCGTCAGGGCGTGAGGCTTATCCGGGAGATATTTTCTATCTTCACAGCCGTTTGCTCGAGCGTGCAGCCAAAATTATTGAAAATGACGAGGTTGCAAAGGGCATGAACGACCTGCCAGAAGTGATGAAGCCTTTGGTTAAAGGTGGCGGATCATTGACTGCGCTGCCAATTATCGAGACGCAAGCTGGAGACGTTTCGGCTTATATTCCGACAAACGTTATATCCATTACCGACGGACAGATCTTCTTGGAATCGGGCTTGTTCAACCAAGGCGTGCGTCCTGCAATCAACGTAGGTATCTCGGTTTCGCGTGTAGGCGGTAATGCACAAATCAAGTCGATGAAGAAAGTTGCCGGTACGTTGAAAATAGACCAAGCACAATTCCGCGAATTGGAGTCATTCACTAAGTTCGGTGGTGACATAGATCCTGTTACGGCTCGAGTAATCGATAAAGGACGTAAGAATGAGAGGTTGCTCATCCAGCCTCAATATTCTCCAATGAAGGTCGAAGAGCAGGTAGCCGTTATTTATTGTGGAACAAAGGGCTTGCTTGAAAATGTTCCAATCGACAAGGTCGCTGAGTTTGAGACATTGTTCCTGCAATTGCTCAAATCAAAGTACCAGGCCGATGTCCTTGACGTATTGAAAAGCGGTGTCATCAATGATGACGTAACAACAAAGTTGACTGCCGCGGCTAAGGAAATTACGAGTAAATACAGTGTTTGATAACTTACTGGAATGTCTACATTACGCGAATTAAAAGGAAGAATAGGATCAGTTGCCTCGACCGAGAAAATCACGAGTGCAATGAAGATGATTTCATCGGCAAAGATGCACAAGGCAGAGCAGGCTTTGCGCCGTCTTGTGCCGTTCAGAAGCCAGATAGAGGATGTCATGGGGCACTTGCTGGCTACCGATGGCGAGTATTCTTCTCCTCTTATCGAAATTCGTGAAGTGAAGCGTCTGTCAATAGTTGTATTTGGTTCGGATGACGGATTGTGTGGAGCTTACAATATCAACATATTTAAAGATTTAGTTGCCCTTATAGGCGATTGCCGCAAGAAATATGGAGAAAATGTGGAGATAACCATTCATCCGGTTGGGAAAAAGATGCTGAATGCAGTAAAGAAACTTGCCGGGTCGCTTGTAAAGGTGACGAGCGACTCGAGCATCAATACTCGTAGCTCAGCAAAGGAGATAAGTGATTATACGGCCTATTTGAAGTCTTTGTTCTTAAACAAGGAAGCCGATAAGGTGTTGATGTTGTATATGCATTACAAGACACCGAGCCGGCAGGTCGTTCAAATAGATCAGTTATTGCCGGTGAGCTACGAAGCAATATTGGCCGGCAGCGGCTCCAAGCCAAAGAATGCCAATGCTCCATGTATATTCGAGCCTGATGCGAACGCAATATTCAACGCCGTTCTTCCACTTTACATAAATTCGGTCGTTCAAGAGGTGAGCACTGAAAACAATGCGTCGGAAGCAGCTGCAAGGGTGATGGCCATGCAAAGTGCCAGCGACAATGCTCAGAATTTGCTTGCCGATTTGCAGCTTGAATATAACAAGTTGCGTCAGCAAGGAATCACTACTGAGCTTCTTGACATATTGGGTGGTCAAGTGGAACGATAGACAGAGGAACAGAAGTTTCAATATAAACATAATATAGGAAAACGAAGAAAGGAAGTTGATATACCGGACTTCCCCGATTCATACGACAACATTTAGTTTAATAATTTATCCGGTATCATTTTTATAGATTTGACTTATCTATGAGTATCAAAGATTATTTCTCATCTCTCTTCAAAGGAGTTTGGAGCCTGTTGCAAGGTATGCAAGTGACGGGCAAGGAACTTGTGACCCCAAAAATAACGAAGCAATATCCGGAGAATCGTTCAAATTTGGAGATAGCCGATCGGTTCAGGGCAACATTGTCTTTCAAGTATGATTCCGAAGGCAATCACAAGTGCATAGCTTGTGGACTATGTCAAATGAATTGCCCGAACGGCACCATCCACATAGAAACAAAGATGGTGGATATGCCCGATGGCAAGAAGAAAAGGAAGCTGGATAAGTACATGTATGATTTGGGAAGTTGTACATTCTGCCAGTTGTGCGTTTTGTCGTGTCCTCATGATGCTATAGAATTCAAGAATGATTTCGAGCAAGCTGTGTTCACTCGCGACAAACTCGTGTTGCAATTGAACTACCTGCCCGAAAAAGAGGAAACGACCGTTGCGCCGCAAGTAAAGAAACCGGCTACAGTCGAAGCAGGGGGTGCAAAGAATGAATAAAAAATAATGAAAATAAATAAATTATGGAATCATTAGGAAGTATTATCATGTATTTCATAATTGCATTGGCAATTATCGTGTTCTCGGTACTGGCAGTTACCTCGGGCAAGATTTTGCGTGCAGCGACTTATTTGCTATTCGTACTGTTTGCGACAGCCGGCATTTATTTCCAGATCGGCTACGAATTTCTTGGTGCGGTGCAAATAGCGGTGTACGCAGGAGGTATCTTGGTGCTGTTTGTATTCTCAATTCTGTTGACACAGAAGCCGGGCGCAAATGCCGAAAAGCTTACTTCCCACAAGAAATGGTTGGGATTGAGCGCGGCTATTTTAGGCGCAGGCGTGTGTCTGTATTCATTGCTCAGCTACGGAGAATTTTTCTCTCGCAAAATGTCTGAATCGTTGGATGTGAACATCCATAGCATAGGACAGGCTCTGCTGAGCACCGACAAGTTTGGATATCTGTTGCCGTTCGAGGCAATAAGCATCCTGCTGTTGGCATGTATAATAGGAGGTGTAGTAATCGCCCGGAAACGTTGAAAGGAGGGATATAGAGTATTATGGATTTAACAATGTTGATGTATATCATCCCCAGCATGATTATGTTCTGCTGCGGTGTTTACGGGTTTATCACTCGAAAAAACATGATTGCAATATTGATATCGCTTGAGTTGATGTTGAATTCGGTTGATATCAATTTTGCCGTGTTCAACCGTTTCTTGTTCCCGGGACAAATGGAAGGCATGTTCTTCTCGTTGTTTGCAATAGGTATTGCAGCAGCCGAGACGGCTTTGGCCATCGCCATAGTGATAAATGTATTCCGAGCTATCAGGAATATCGATGTTCGACAACTTACTAAAATGAAATTTTAAGTTTTATGGAATTATCATATACAGTAGCCGTATTGATTATCCCGATAGTCATGTTCCTGTTTTTGGGAATTGCGGGAGTCAAATTGGGAAAGAAGACAGCCGGAATTATAGGCACGCTCGCTATGGCAGTGACTACGGTCATTGCTTATGCCGCTGCATTGACTTACTTCTTCGGTACCGACCAGGGTCAAGTGCTTGACGGCGTTCGTCAGCAAATAACCGTAATGGATTTGACTTGGCTGGAATTTACAAAGCATCTTGTGATAAAGATCGGAGTTTTGCTCGATCCTATTTCGGCAATGATGCTTATAGTAATATCAACTGTTTCATTGATGGTACACATATACAGCCTTGGCTATATGGATGGTGAACGAGGATTCCAACGTTATTATGCGTTCTTGTCGTTGTTTACATTCTCGATGCTCGGACTTGTGTTGGCAACCAATATTTTCCAGATGTATATCTTCTGGGAGCTTGTTGGTGTATCGTCTTATTTGTTGATTGGATTCTATTATACCTTGCCGGCGGCCGTTTCGGCATCCAAGAAGGCGTTTATCGTTACTCGCTTTGCCGATCTCGGATTCTTGGTAGGTATTTTGATATTGTCTTATTACACGAATACATTTGATTTCGTGACATTGACGAGCAATCCACAAGCTGCAATCTCCACAGCCGGAGGTGCTACTTTCCTTGGTTGCTCGGTAATGGGATGGGCATTGACTTTGATATTCATGGGCGGTGCAGGTAAATCGGCCATGTTCCCGTTGCACATTTGGCTTCCAGACGCAATGGAGGGTCCGACACCGGTATCTGCTCTTATCCACGCAGCGACAATGGTTGTTGCCGGTGTGTATCTGGTGGCTCGAATGTTCCCGTTGTATTATGTTGATGAAGGCGCATTGCTTATCATTACGGCGATAGGAGCGTTTACTGCCTTGTATGCAGCTGCCGTAGCTTGCGTTCAGAGTGATATAAAGCGTGTACTTGCGTTTTCGACTATATCGCAGATAGCGTTCATGATAACTTCACTTGGCGTGGCCCGTCCTGAGCTGCATGAAGGAGTAGGTTACATGGCATCAATGTTCCACTTGTTTACTCACGCCATGTTCAAGGCTCTGTTGTTCTTGTGTGCAGGAGCAATCATACACGCAGTACACTCAAATGAAATGTCGGCAATGGGAGGTTTGCGCAAGTATATGCCTATTTGCCACATAACATTCTTGATAGGCTGTTTGGCGATTTCAGGAATTTGGCCGTTCGCAGGGTTCTTCAGTAAGGATGAAATTCTTGTTGCGGCATATGGCAACAATGCCGTTTGGGGTGTATGGTTGTCGGCTGTTGCAGGTATGACCGCATTCTACATGTTCAGATTGTATTATAAGATATTTTGGTGGAATAATCCTGATTACGGGCATCACACTCCGCATGAAGCTCCTATGACTATGACAATTCCACTTATATTCTTGGGTATAGTGTCGATTGTGGCAGGTTTCATCCCATTCGGAGAATTTGTAACTTGGAACAGGGAGGCATACCACATTCATATAGATTGGACCGTGGCCGGTTCGAGCATAGCAATTGCAGTTGTTGGAATCATCCTTGCCACTATAATGTATCGCAAGGAAAACAATATTCCGGAAATGCTTGCCAACAAGTTTAGAGGATTGTGGACTGCTGCTTACCATCGTTTCTACATGGACGAGCTTTATCAGTTCATAACACATAAGATTATTTTTGCACGCATCAGTCGTCCTATAGCTTGGTTTGACCGTCGTATCATCGATGGAACAATGGACATGCTTGCAAACGTGACCAACTCAGCATCTTTCGCGATACGCAGGATGCAAAGCGGCAGCGTGCAGACATATGTGTGGTTCTATCTTGCAGGTGCGGTAGCAATTGCAGTAATAACGATTATATGTTTAATTTAATCGGGCAACGGTTTCGATATAATATAACAAACTATGATTTGGTCTAATATATTAATCTATTTTGTGGTAATCCCGCTGCTAATGCTGGGCGGGTTGTCTTTATGCAAGAACATAAAGCAAGTCAGAGCCGTTGCAACTACCGGAGCAACCGCGCTGATGATATTGGCTATATATCTGGTTGTGGAATTCTTGGGACTTCGTGCAGCCGGTGATACTTCCGAGATGTTGTTTACCGATTCTTGGATGTGGTTTGAGCCTCTAAACATTCATTTAGCTTTAGGAGTGGATGGAATTTCGGTAGTTATGATTCTATTGTCGGCTTTCATCGTGTTTGCCGGAGTCTTCGCATCTTGGAAGATGGATCCGCTGCCTAAAGAATTTTTCATGTGGTTCTGCCTGTTGTCAACGGGTGTGTTCGGTTTCTTTATTTCGATTGACATGTTCACCATGTTCATGTTCTACGAAGTAGCTTTGATTCCGATGTATCTGCTCATTGGCGTTTGGGGTAGCGGCAACAAGAATTATTCGGCAATGAAGCTTACGTTGATGCTTATGGGTGGTTCGGCATTCTTGATGCTTGGCATCATCGGTATCTACTATCATTCGGCACCAGAAGGCGGCGCTCTTACAATGAATATCCTTGAAATTGCGCAGAATAATGCTATTCCTCAAAATTGGCAATATTTCTTGTTCCCGATGACATTTGTAGGTTTCGGTGTTTTAGGTGCAATGTTCCCGTTCCACACATGGTCGCCCGATGGTCACGCATCGGCCCCGACAGCAGTGTCGATGTTGCATGCAGGCGTGTTGATGAAACTTGGTGGTTACGGATGTTTCCGTATCGCTATTTACCTTATGCCGTTTGCAGCGCAGGAGCTTGCATGGATATTCCTTACATTGACAGGTATAAGTGTCGTATATGGAGCTTTCAGCGCATGTGTACAGACAGATTTGAAGTACATCAATGCATATTCGTCGGTGAGCCACTGCGGCATGGTGCTCTTTGCAATCTTGATGCTTAACACTACGGCAATGACCGGAGCTGTGTTGCAAATGCTTTCGCATGGTTTGATGACAGCATTGTTCTTTGCATTGATTGGTATGATTTATGGACGCACGCACACTCGCGACATTCGCAAGATGGGAGGATTGATGCGCATCATGCCTTTCTTGGGCGTAGGTTATGTGATAGCTGGTTTAGCTTCATTGGGATTGCCGGGATTGAGCGGTTTCGTTGCCGAAATGACAATATTTGTCGGTTCGTTCCAGCATGCTGATATGTTCCACCGCGTGTTTACAATTGTAGCATGCTGTTCAATCGTAATAACTGCCGTGTACATCTTGCGTGTAGTTGGCAAATTGTTGTTTGGACCGGTACAAGATGAGCATCATAAGACATTGACCGATGCCGAATGGCATGAGCGATTGTCAACTATCACATTGATTATAGCAGTAGCTGCAATAGGATGTTTCCCGAACTTCTTCAATGTGATAATCAGTGAAGCAGCCGCACCGATAATGGAATTGTTTGCATAATAACGAAGTGTTGAATTTATAAAAATAAGAATCAGAAAAATGGATTATTCACAATTTTTATATATGCCACAAGAATTAGGATTGTTAATCGTGTTCTTGTTCGTGTTTTTGTTCGACACTTTTATGCCAAAGAAGAGCCAAACATCGCTGCCGTTGTTTACTGTGATATTGTTTGCGTTGTTCACAGTCGCCAATTGCGGAATGCTGGTAAGGGGCATGGCATTTGGAGGAATGTTTGAATCGACTGCAGCAACAGTCGTGATGAAAGGTGTCCTTAACATAGGAATGTTGATAGTACTCATCCAATCAATGAAATGGGCTAACAGTGAATTCGTAGCCGTGCGTCGTGGTGAATTTTATGAATTGCTTCTTGTTACATTGTTTGGTATGTACCTGATGATTTCAGCCCGTCATTTCCTGTTGTTCGTGATTGGTCTTGAAACAGCTTCTTTGCCTCTTGCCGCACTCGTTGCATTCCACAAGAAACGTTATGAGTCGCATGAAGCGGCAGCAAAGTACATGTTTACCGCAATATTTTCATCGGCAATATTCTTGATGGGATTGTCTTTCGTATATGGACTTTACGGGTCGCTGTATTTCACTGACATAGCTTATAAGGTGGGGTCAAGCAGTTCGCCGTTGCTTATAACTGCTCTTGCATTCGTAATTGCAGGTATCGGCTTCAAGTTGTCGCTTGTTCCTTTCCATCTATGGACAGCAGATGTATATCAAGGAGCTCCGACTACCGTTACATCATATCTTTCGGTAATCTCCAAAGGGGCAGCTGCGTTTGCTTTCATGGTTGTGCTCGTACAGGTGTTCGGGTCGGCTTATTCTCAAGTGTGGGAATGGATGCTCTATGCACTCATCATCTTGACGATAACCCTTGGAAACTTGTTTGCCATCAGACAGCGTAATATCAAGCGATTCCTTGCATTCTCGTCTATTTCACAAGCAGGTTACATCATGCTTGGCGTTATAAGCGGAAGCGCTCTTGGATTGGCATCGTTGATGTTCTATGTGTTAGTTTACATATTCTCCAACCTTGCAGCATTTGGTGTGGTATTGGCAATTGAACAAAAGACAGATGGAAAGGTATCAATAGATGATTACAATGGATTGTATAAGACTAATCCGTGGTTGTCGTTTACTATGATGCTTGCCATGTTCTCGCTTGCAGGTATTCCTCCATTTGCAGGATTCTTCAGCAAGTTCTTCATATTCACGAGTGCGCTCGAATGTGGAGAGACATCAATGTATGTATTGGTATTGATAGCATTGATTAATACAATCATATCGCTCTATTACTATCTATTGGTGGTTAAAGCAATGTTTATCAGTCAAGAAGACTGTGCGATAGCCAAGTTCAAATCAAGTGGCAATGAACGTCTTGCCATGATAGTTTGTACGCTGGGCGTAATTTTGACAGGTATAGCAAGTTGCATCTACCAGTATTTAGTAACATCTGCACAGGATGGTACGTTAATGTTCGCATTCTTACAGTAATAAAGGTAAATTAATCACTATGATAGTGTCGAGGCGTGCCCGGTTAACCGGGCACGCTTTTTTAGTTGCGGCTTCCGGCCATGTTTGAATCCTCAAGAGATGCTATGAATTCTTTATGTGAGTTATAAAAGAACATTGGAGATGTAGTGGCAATTGAATATGTATGGATATAATGTTAAGCATCGTTAACCAATTTTTAAGATGTTTGCATTTACTTTTTCTCTTAAAAAAATGTTATGATGCATTTTTAATGCTATCTTTGTTGAGATTAGTAATTTGTGAAGATGTCGTAAAATGAAGTGACTGCCATTGCTTGCGATGTCTGTTGTCCTTGATAATTTATACCTTGAGTGACTCGTTTGGAAATGAAATTTTATCTATAAACAGCTATAACACATGAAAAAGTTTTTATTATCGTTAATGGTTGCTTCCTGTGTGTTTCCGGCTTCGGCACAGCAGGTCTCAATCTTAAAAAATGAAAAATTGCTTGATGGCGCGGAACACGGTGCCTATTATCCCGTGCTTAGCGCAGATGGAGCGAAGTTGTTGTTTACCGGAGCCGATAACAGAGGGCTGAAAATGTATGATTTTGATGATAATACGGTCAAAGTCATAAGTGAAGAGGAGCGTGCCGGTTATGCTCCAAAGATTTCAAACGACGGCAACATATATTATGTTGTTCAAAGCATGGCAGAACGTAAGGTTCATCGCACAGTCAAAAGCTATAATATTGTTAATGGAACAGATCGCGTGGTTGTAGAGGGCGGCTATCATAAGGTCGCATCTCCAATATTATCGACAAGCGGACGGCTTGTATTAAAGGATGAGGCGAGAGCCGTCGATGCACAATTGACGGAAAAGAGCGATATTGCAGTGTTTGTCGACGGGTCGAGCGTAGTAATTGACCGTGGAGGACAAAGAGTGGCTTATTCTCCTGTTGAATCGCAAGCCGGATATTTATGGGCATCATTGTCGCCTGATAATACAAAGGTCTTGTTTTTTGCGGCAGGGAAAGGAGCTTTTGTAATGAATCTTGATGGTAAGATATTGTCTCATCTTGGCAAATATGAAATGCCATGCTGGTTTGGCAATGATTATGTCGTTGCTCAGAATGCCACCGATGACGGGCATCAATTCACGTCTTCGCAAATAATGTTGCTGAAAGCCGATGGCTCGTTCAAGCTGGCACTTACATCTCCCGAGTCAATGACCATGCAACCTACTGCGGCCATAGCAGCCAATCGCATTGTTTACTCTACTATTGATGGGAATCTATACTTGATGGAAATAAAAATAACCGATTAAAAATTGCCGACTATGAGAACACTTTATTCACTCACTTTAGCTTTTTTTGCCGGGATGGCAATTAACGGCATGGCTGTCGAGCCTACCGATGTGCATGTATATATAAATCCCGGCCATGGCGGACATGACAGCGATGACCGCAATGTGGTTATTTATCCATTCGAGCAAGGAGATCCAGAAGGGTATTGGGAATCAAATTCCAATTTGGACAAAGGCTTGCAACTTAGGGACATGCTTGAAGAAGCAGGAATAAAAGTCACTATGTCGCGAACGACAAACACAAGCGAAGACGATTTGGGCTTGACTACGATAGGAACTTTGGCAAATGAAAGTGGAGCCGATATATTCTTTTCAATACATAGTAATGCAACAGGTACGGGGAATCGTGTGAATTATCCTATAGGCCTTTATCGCGGATATACCGGCCAGCCTGAGATTGAAAACAGCGACTATCTTGCCGATTGCCTGTTGCCTCAACTCATGAGCAATAAAGCTACCGTTTGGACTAATGACGGGCAGAATTATGGAGACTGGACATTTTATCCGAGTTGGGGAACGCAAGGTCTTGGCGTGCTTAGGGTAACGGCTATACCTGCAATGCTTTCAGAAGGCTCATTCCACGACTATATTCCTGAAACTTATAGGTTGATGAACAAGGATTTTTGTTGGCTTGAAGCCTGGCATTTCAAGCAAGCAGTGCTTACATATTTTGAACTCCCGGGCGAGACGGTAGGGCATATTTGCGGAATCGTCCATGACTCACGCACTCAACGCACTGAAGATTATCTTAAATATGATCGCGATTTGCTTGAGCCGATGTGCGGGGCCGAAGTTACATTGAAAAACAGTGCCGGAACAGAAGTGGACAAATATACCACCGACGAATTGTTCAATGGTTTTTATTTGTTCAAAAATGTGGAGCCTGGCAATTATACCGTTTCGGTCAAGGCTGCCGAGCATTATGATGTGGAAATTCCTGTGAGCGTCGTTGCCAATACTGTATCTTATGGCGATGTGGCAATGAATCGCATAAGGAACACGCCACCCGAAGTAGTTGAATACAGCCCAGTATGGAATGAAGGTGATGAGCCTTTGTTGTGCAACACACCTATAGTGATGAAATTTAATTGGGACATGGATGTTGAGTCAACGGAATCGGCATTTAGCATAGAACCTGCAATTGATGGAACAATCACATGGGAAGATTCTAATTATCAAATGACATTTACTCCGAATGAGCCTTATGCCGCCAATACTCTTTACACGGTTACATTGTCGACCGACGCATGTCATGGCGGAGGAACTGCGATGGAGGAAGCCGTGACATTCTCATTCCGTACCGATGAACGCAGATTCTTGTCATTGACATCGACATTCCCGGCAGATGAAGGAAAGATTCATTATGATGCTCCGTCTATTGAAATCCGTACAGATTCGGTCATGAACTGTACCAATATAAGAGATCTTATAAGCATTAAAGATGCAAGTGGGAATGTAGTTGCATTTAATAACCGAACCATGAGCTACGGCCGGGCAGGATCGGGATATGGATTTGTCAAGATAAGTCTGTCAAAAGATTTAAATCCTGGTGAAAATTACACTATGAACTTGTCAAAAGAGATAAGTGATTTGGATGGAATCTCTTTTGAAAATGATATCGTTGTGAATTTCGCGGCAAGTAATGAAAGCAAGGGTAATGAATATACATCGTTGGTAGATGAGTGTGAAGATGCGTCTTCACTTGTGCTTGACGAGGATGAAAGTGCCAATTATGTTACGGCATCCATTACGGCAAATTCCACACATCTCTTTGGCAGTCGTAGTTTGAATGTAAAATATTCATTCTCGGGAGAAGAAGATGGCGTTCTGACATATAAGTTTGCCAATCCGTTTAAAGCGGGAGAGTTGCTTGGATATGACACTTTTGGTATTTATATCAATGGAGATTTTTGTACACATGGCCTTTATGCCTTGTTTGAAAATGGGGAAACTACTCATGAAGTCAAGATATGCGATATTGATTTCCATGGATGGATGTACAAGCAGTTTACAGCTCCTGCGATGACCGGTGATACTCGTTATAGCTTTGTCGGATTGCGAATAAAGCAAAATCCAGGCAAGGTTGGGTTGTCGGGCAACATTAAATTTGACAACATAGTGTATGAAAAAGATGGTTCGGGTATCTCAACTGTTGAAATTTCAGGGTTGAAAGTGTATCCTAATCCGGCATCAGAATATATAATAACAAGTGCCGATTCACTTATAACCGGGCTGACATTAATTGGACAAGATGGCCGTGTTATATCGCAGAGCGGTTATAACGTTTTGAATGTAAGTGATGTGCCTGCCGGTACATATATTCTTGTCATTGAAGCCAACAAGATGCATGCAGTCAAGAAAGTAATTATTTCACATTGAAGTTTATAAGGTAAATTCTAAAAACAGGCTAATTATGAAAAAATGTGTAATATTAGCGTCATTGGGCTTGCTATTGCCGTTAATGCCGGCAAGTGCAGCAAAATTGACAGTTAAAAGTTCTCAGGTCTTAGACATCGGTGAAGCTTATCATCCGGTGTTGAGTGAAAATGGTGAAAAGTTATTGTATACGAGCGACAATTATCGCGGATTGCATGTGCTTGACATGGGTAGCATGAACACAAGTGAAATAAGCTCCTCGGAAGGGGCTGGTTATTCGCCCGTAATCAATCATGACGGAAGTAAAATATATTATCGCAACATGCAACTTGATGGACATCTGCGTAAAAAGAATGTTATGATGTTTGATTCAAGCAAGGGTGGCAGTGTAGAACTGTTGCCTATGGGTAGAAGTAATGTTAAGTTGATGCATGCTGCAGGAGAGATTGCCGTTCTCAGTGGAGAGAAAGTTATCAGTGCCGAAGTCGGGAACAAAGAGACTTCAACGTATGCCTATTCTATGCATGACAAGATTATCGTGCAGACGGGCGATGTGCTGAATGAATTGACTCCGTTGGCTGAGGGTAGCCGTTATTTATGGGTAAATTTGTCTCCCGACCATGAAAAGATTTTGTTCGTAGAACCGTTTGACGGTTTATTTGTGTGTGATGTCGATGGCTCAAATGTGAAAAAAATTGCCGATGAAGGGTCATCCCCTTCATGGTATGGCGATAATATCGTGATTTTTATTATGAGCCAAGATGACGGCTATCATGTGACTGCATCGCAAATAATGGCCGTAGATATAAATTCGGGTGAAGAGAGCCAGTTGACTTCTCCCGAGTCGATGGCCGAGGATGCAAGTGGGTCGATAACTTCGGGCAAAATTGTCTATTCCGATACGAATGGCATATTGAGGTTAATGGAAATCAGCATTGTAGAATAATTTTTCAAGGAGATGTTTATGAAAAAGATTTTATTGATTGTCGCAGTCTTGATATGTGCATGTGTCGATGCATCGGCAGTGAAGATGAGCGACTTGAAGATATATATAAATCCAGGACATGGAGGATATGAAAGCGATGACCGCAATATCGAAATATATCCTTATGAACATGGAGATTCTTTAGGGTATTGGGAGTCAAAGAGCAATTTGTATAAGGGATTGTTCATGTACCACATACTTGATTCGCTTGGAGCTACGCCATATTTGTCGCGCATAACAAATAATCCAGATGACGACAGGGATTTGTATGACATAGCCGAAGAAGCAAATTCACTTGAATGCGACTTGTTCTTTTCGATACACTCCAATGCCGGCGAGGCAGTCAATTATCCATTAATGCTTTACAGGGAAGATGCTGTAGGCGTGCCACGTTATCCCGAAGCAAAGACGCTCAGTGACATTGTGTGGGAACAGCTGCATTCTAATGAATTGCCAATGTGGACCCGTGATGAGCCATACGTCAGTGGAGACTTGACTTTTTATCCGCAATGGGGTACTTCCGGTCTTGGTGTGTTGCGTCGATTGTATGTAGTTGGATTGTTGTCGGAAGGCAGCATGCATGAACATCGTCCAGAAGCTCACAGGTTGATGAACATGGATTATTGTTGGCTTGAAGCATGGCATTTTGTCAAGTCGATAATGGAATATTACGAAACTGAAGATCGATTTGTCACCGGTAATGTGGCTGGTGTTGTTTATGATGACCATAACACTCGCGAGAACACACTCGACATAAACAGGTACACGACTTATGACCGCGACACGAATATGCCGCTTAACGGAGCTGTTGTGGAGCTGCGCAATTCGGCAGGAGATGTCATACAAAAACGAACCACCGACAATGACAACAATGGTGTCTTTGTGTTCCGTAACGTATTACCCGGGGAATATAAAGTTGTTGTTTCAAAAGATGGATATTATACAAGCGAAGCCGATGTTACAGTCATTGCCAATGAGGTGACATATAATGACATGCCAGTTAGCCTTAAGCGAGAAATGCCACTCGAAATCGTGTCTTATTCTCCGACTCCGGCTGAAGGGGAACTCGTAAGTTGCGTCGAACCTATAGTACTTAATTTCAATACCGATGTTGATGAGGCTTCATTTGAACAAGCTGTGACAATAACACCGGCAGTTGAAGGCTCTTGGGAATATAGCAATTCTTACAAAACTGCAACATTCAGGCCAAAGGTTTCTTTTGAACTTACTACACATTATACTGTTGTAGTGTCGACCGGTGCAAAAACAGCCGACCCTTATTATGAAAATCCTAATTTGCAGCAAGAATTCACTTTGGAATTTGACACGCAAGGTCGAAACAGGCTCGAATTGATTTCAAGTTATCCAAGTGAAGGAGATAAGGTTCACTATGAAACTCCGTCTCTTGAATTCCGTTTTGACAAAACGCTGAATGCGCAAAATATATATGACAAGATTTCAATTACTGATGAGTCGGGCAACAGTTTAGGAATAAATCGTCGCGCGTCTTCATCAAATAAGTTGAGTAACGGGTATGGAAATGTTACATTGCAGTTGTCTTCTGATTTGGAAATAGGCAAGAGCTACAAGGTCGTTCTTTCAGGAGAGATTGTCGATAGTGAAGGTATACCTTTGACTGATGATATTGTTATCAATTTTGAGGCTGACGATCAAAGTGCTTCTCACGCAGGTAATATACTTGAAGAGTTTGAGACGGAATCTTTGTTCTCCGGTGATGAGGCAACTTCGACATCTGTCGAGCGTGTGCCGAGTTATTATCGCTATACGTCACGCAAATTGTTTGGTTCGGCATCTGGTCAGTTCTCCTATTCATTTGCTGATTCCGAGAATGGTGAAGCAGTGTGGAAATATAACGGAGGATATCACACAGTGCTCACGGGAGCAAAGATTGGTGTATATGTATTTGGCGACTTGAATAATCATGAATTGTTTGCCGAGTTTACATCAGGTACCGATGTGAAGTATGTCAAGATATGCGATGTCAATTTCCTTGGTTGGAAATATTGCGAAGCAAGTCTTGATGAGTTGCTTGAGGATTTTGAATATCTGTTTACAGGTATAAAGCTGGTTCAGCGTAGCGCATTATATGCGCAGAGTGGGGCGATTTACTTGGACAATCTCATTCATGATGATTCAAGTATTGGTGTGGCCGATAATTTGGTTGATGGTGCAATATCAATATATCCTAACCCGGCAAACGATGTGATTTTCGTTTCGGGCATAGATGTCTTTGAAGGAAGTGTCATGGAATTGTATGACTTGGCCGGAAGTGTGGTAGCAAGTGCTTTGACCGGGAATAGCATAAGCGTCGCTGATGTCAATGCAGGTGTATATATTCTAAAAGTAACATCCGGTGATAATGTCATTGTAGAGAAAGTCGTTGTACGCCATTGATGCACAAGATATTTTGACCAACAATGTTAAAAACGTGGCAGGGAATACAAGTCTGCCACGTTTTTTGTCATCTCTACTTTTAGGTTTTTTGAAAAATTTGATTAATTTTGTATTTGTAGGTGGCTGTCAATCAAGTTGCCATAGAAAAACTGAATAATAGCTATGAAAGTAATTGCTGATAGTAGTTCAACTCGCACTGAATGGATGTTGGTAGACGGGACAAAAGTTGTTGAAAATGCAGTCACTGACGGGTTAAACCCTTTTTTCCTGACAAGAAGGGAAATCAGCCATAGCATAAGGTTGCAATTGCCCGAACCATTCTTTAAACGCAGGTGGGACAATGTGTATTTTTATGGGGCTGGATGTACTACCGATGAGAAGAAGAATATAATAAAATCATCGCTTGTAGCTCAATTCAAGGCTCCTGTGTATGTCGAAAGCGATTTGCTTGGTGCGGCCCGGGGATTGTTGATTCATGAGCAAGGGTTGGCTTGTATTTTGGGTACAGGCTCCAACTCATGTTTTTATGATGGAAGAAAGGTTGTCAAGAATGTGCGTTCACTTGGGTATATTCTTGGCGATGAAGGTAGTGGTGGCGTTTTAGGCAAATTGTTTCTTAGCGACTGTTTGAAGAATTTGGCTCCAAAGGAGTTGTGTGACGAATTTTTTTCTCGTTTTGATGTTACTCCAGATAGTATAATGGACTCGGTCTATGTAAAGTCATTCTCAAATCGCATGTTAAGTGCATATTCATTTTTTCTTGCCGACCATCTTGATAATGAGTATGTGTATGACTTGGTTTACAATGAGATAATGCGTTTCTTCAAGCGAAATATAAGCCAATATGAATATACGAAATACCCGTTATGTTTTGTAGGCTCTATTGCATGCATGTATTCCGAAGTATTGAAGACCGTAGCTTCTGATTTCGGAGTAGAAATAAAGAAAATTGTCAGGCGATCAATGCCCGGATTAATAGAATATCATGCGAATGACTGAATCCCGGTTAATCGTAACAGTATGCCTGTTTTGCTGTAAATGCTTGAAATTTTAATGGTTGTTGGTTCTCGTTTAAGGTGATAGGAGTAGGAGATAGATATTTTTAAGAAATTAAATTATTGAAAATATGTGGTTAAATCATAAAATTTCTTTAATATAAAGAAAACTATCGAACCTTTGTTTTTATTGTACCATGTTTATATTAACTTTGTGCATACCAGAAAAACCTGAATTGCAGGTATTGGATTTTGATAGAACGTAAAAAGAAAAAATAATTGTCATGCATAAAGTGAATTTATGGCTTATCGTTTCGATGCTCTGCGTTGCAATTTCTACTCAGAGTGTCGATGCTGCTATTCAAAGATTACCTGAAGCAGTGCGCCGTGACGTATCTGAAGTAATTGCAGGGGCAGTTCCTGTCAATATGAGTATAGGAGATGTCAAAGTAAAAAAAATAACAGCCAATACAAAATCAAAATGTGTGACTGTATCGGTAGACACAAATTTTGCTGATATACCTTTTGATGAAGACTATTTGACAGGCTTGAAAACAGCCATAAAAAAAGAATTGCCTGCAAAATATGCAAAATATACAGTCGTAATATCGGTAGATGGTGTTTCGGCCGATAAGTATCTGGTTGCTTATGATAAGAAATATCGCAGGTCGCATGAGCCGTTTATTGTCAATGCCGACTCGGCAAAACGTTACAATAAGGGCCTTGATGGAAATATCATAGCTCTATGGCAAAGCCACGGATGGTATTTTGAGCCTAAATTGAACCGTTGGGAATGGCAGCGTGCAAGAACATTCCAGACGGTTGAGGACTTATATACGCAGAGTTATGTTGTCCCTTTTTTGATTCCGATGCTGGAGAATGCCGGAGCTTATGTTTTTAGTCCTCGAGAGCGCGACATGGGCACGATAGAAGTTATTGCCGACAATAACGGTGGTAAAGCTGTCGGTAAATATGAAGAAACTAACGGGGAGATGAAATGGAGTAATGGCGATACTTCAGGATTTGCTTATTTGAAAGATAGCTATAAAGATTTTGAAAATCCATTTGTTGATGGCACATACAGGGTCGTGGCTGCTACGTCGAGCGAAGACAGATTGTCGACTGCTGCTTGGAGCGTGGAGTTGCCTGAGGCCGGCAATTATGCTGTATATATATCGTACAAGACGTTGCCACATAGTATATCAGATGCTGTGTATAAAGTCAACAGTTTGTCAGGAACTGACACCTTTATAGTCAATCAAAGGATGGCCGGGGGTACATGGGTCTATCTCGGGCATTTTCCTCTTTCAAAGGGCTTGAATAAGAATGTCGTCGAACTTGTTAATCATTCAAAAGACGGGCATAGTGGAGTAGTGACCGCCGATGCAATAAAAGTTGGCGGCGGTTATGGAAATATAGCTCGAAATGTTAATCCTGAGAGTGAAGGGGATGGAGGGTTTTCGTGGAATTCCTCCGATTCGCGTTATATATTAAGCGGACGTCCACGTTATACCGAAGGGGCTCGTTATTTCCTTCAATGGGCCGGAATGCCCGATAGTATTTATTCTCCTTCGGAAGGCATTAACGACTACACCGATGATTACAAATGTCGCGGATTGTGGGTGAATTATCTGGCAGGCGGGTCGGAAGTGATTCCTGACGGTAAAGGATTGAATGTGCCTGTGGACATATCTTTTGCATTCCATAGCGATGCCGGAACAACAATGAATGATAGCATAATAGGAACATTGGGCATTTATTATACAAACAAATTTGACAAGTATGAGAATGGCACTCCCAGGATAATGTCGCGATTGCTTGTAAACAGCATTATGACAAATATAGTCAATGATGTTAGACATCAATTTGAACCATCATGGACTAGGCGAGGCATGTGGGACAAGTCATATTTTGAAGCTCGTGTGCCCGAAGTCCCGACGATGTTGCTTGAATTACTTTCGCATCAGAATTTTGCTGACATGAAATACGGATTGGATCCTAATTTCCGTTTCGCAGTTAGCAGGGCTGTATATAAAGGAATGCTTGAATTCATAGCCAAGCGAGATGGCAGAGATTACATGGTTCAACCACTTCCTGTAAATTCGTTTGCAATAGAAATGGTCAATGGAAATGAATTTAAATTGTCTTGGCAACCGACGAAAGACACTCTTTGCGACAATGCCGATGCTTCGCGCTATGTGGTATTGGAGAAGATTGGTGATGGAGGCTTTAAAGAAGTTGCCGTAGTTGAAGATACGCATTATCAAGTTGAAATAAATGATCGTGACATAGTACACAGTTTTAAGATTGTAGCTGTTAATGATGGTGGTCGCAGCTTCCCGTCAGAGGTGCTTTCATGCGGCATGGCAAGCAATTCCAAAGGTAACGTGCTTGTTGTTAACGGATTTACTCGTGTCTCGGCTCCCGATTATTTTGACGCAGGCAGCATAGCCGGATTTTACAGCGAAAAAGACCACGGAGTTCCTTATATGGATGAGATTGCTTTTGTCGGAGAGCAATTTGAATTCAGACGAGATATTCCATGGATGGACGATGATGCTCCTGGATTTGGAGCCAGCCGGTCAAATTATGAAACGACTGTCTTAGCAGGAAATCATTTCAATTATCCTGAAATTCACGGAGAAGCAATACTCAAGGCTGGTTATTCGTTCTCATCGATGAGTGCTGGCAAGATGGTGGAAATGCCTGCAACCGCAATGTCGAAATATCAAGTTGTCGATTTGATATATGGTAAGCAAAAAGAGTACACGATGGGTAGTGGGGCAATGCCGTCGCGCTATAAGATTTTTGATGCGGATATGAGAAATGCTTTGTCTCGCTATTGTAAAGTCGGTGGAAACTTATTTGTTTCAGGTGCATTTGTAGCTACTGAT
Source organism: uncultured Prevotellaceae bacterium (assembly GCA_905207705.1). Classification (GTDB taxonomy): domain Bacteria; phylum Bacteroidota; class Bacteroidia; order Bacteroidales; family Muribaculaceae; genus Avimuribaculum. The sequence goes on along the minus strand of CAJLMA010000001.1, from coordinate 172,131 downwards.
ATTTGGGATACTACGAATCAAGACAAGACAAGAATGAATTTTGCAGAAAATGTTCTTGGTTACAAATGGCTTACTGGCAGAGCCGCCGTTGAGGGCAATGTGTATTCCGTTCCATCCACTTTTGGCAGTCTTGACTTTAATTACGGAGAATTGAATTTCAATAGCAAGCCCAATAAAGAAATGTATTGCGTGGAATCGCCCGATGCTTTGGTGCCTGCCAATGACAATGGAGCGACGATTTTGCGATATAAGGAAAACAATTTACCTGCCGGAATTGCAGCAAAGATGGGTAAATATAATACATGCGTGTTGGGATTCCCATTTGAAACAATAAGTGGCGACAGTTCTCGTGCTCAATTGATGAGTGGCGTATTGGACTTCTTATTAACAGGAAAATAAATAACAATATCAATAAAACAACTAAACGTTATGGACGAAATAACAAAGAAAACCATAAACTGCTTCTTGCCGTATGCAGGAGCAGAGGCTATGGAAGCAACGGTAAAGTGTCTTCAAGAGTGTAAATGCGTTGGTAAAATCTATCTTATGCAAATAGGAGACAAGGATGCAGAAACATTGCCTGAAGGATGTGAACTGTTGAGAGTAGATTCTTATATTTCAAGTGCAACCATGCGTGCAATCGCATCTAAAATAGAATGCGATTATGCGATGCTTTATACAAGCAATTGCGAATTGAAAATGGGCATGTATGCTCTTGAACGTATGGAACGTATAGCCAATGATACTCAAGCTGGCATGCTGTATGCCGACCATTATAAGGTATCGGCTGATGGGAAAAGAACCGCTGCTCCGGTGATAGATTATCAATTTGGCAGTCTCCGTGATGATTTTGATTTTGGTTCGGTGCTGTTCTTTAATTCGGATTGCTTCAAGAAGGCTGTAAGCAACATGCATGCCGACTATGAATTTGCCGGACTTTATGATTTACGGCTGAAATTGTCGCAATTTGCTTCAATCGTTCACATCAATGAATATCTTTACAGCGACGTGGAACTTGACAACCGTCGTAGTGGTGAAAAGATATTTGACTATGTTGATCCGCGTAATCGCGGCCGTCAAATTGAGATGGAAGCAGCTTGTACCGAGCATTTGAAAGAAATAGGCGGCTATTTAGCTCCTGTATTTAAAGATGTGGATTTCAATGCAGGCAATTTCGAATATGAGGCATCGGTAATTATTCCTGTACGCAACCGCATACGCACGATTCGTGACGCAATAAAGTCGGTGTTGGCTCAAAAATGCGATTTCAAATTCAATGTGATAGTAATTGATAATTTGTCAACCGACGGCACCACTGAGGCTATCGATGAATTTGCCGGTGATGACAGGGTGGTTCACATTGTGCCTGTTCGAGACGATTTGGGTATCGGAGGGTGCTGGAATCTTGGTGTAAATCATCCCAAGTGCGGTAAATTTGCAGTGCAACTCGACAGTGACGATGTGTACAAGGATGAAAATACGTTGTCGACCGTTGTAAAAGCATTTTATGAGCAGAATTGCGCAATGGTGGTCGGAACTTACATGATAACCGACTTCAACATGAATATGATAGCTCCGGGTATAATTGATCATAAGGAGTGGACTCCTGAAAATGGCCGCAATAATGCCTTGCGAATCAATGGCCTTGGAGCACCTCGCGCATTCTATACCCCATTGTTGCGCGAAGTAAAGGTGCCTAATACAAGCTATGGCGAGGATTATGCCCTTGGACTTAATTTCTCGCGCAATTATCAGATAGGACGCATTTATGAACCTATATACATGTGCCGCCGTTGGGAAGATAATTCCGATGCTTCGCTCGATGTGGTTAAGATGAATGCCAATAATCTGTATAAAGACAGAATACGGACATGGGAACTTATGGCACGCATTGCCTTGAACAAGAAAAACGAGGTTGAAGGTTGATAAAAGACGCAAAGATGACAGATACAGGCAAAGTAAGAATGGAAGATGTGGACGCATTGTTTGCCCGCCAACTCGAATCGTGGGAGGTGGCGAAGAACAATTATGCCGCACTTGCCGATGTAAAAGTAAAGGAGCTTGTAGTGGGCAATGCCCATTTCAAGATACAATTTAACCCGGCACGCATCGTGTCGTCGGCTGCTAAGGTTGATGCCAAGTCAATCCAGGAGCGAAAGTGTTTTTTGTGTGAATCAAACAGGCCTGCAGTCCAAGAAGGAATAGACTGGGGCGGAATTTATGAAATATTAGTGAATCCGTTCCCTATTTTTCCTCGCCATCTTACAATCCCTTGCAAAGAGCATACGCCACAACGCATATCGGACAGGATTGGAGACATGATGGCCATAGCATATGATCTGAACGGGTTCATATTGTTTTATAACGGGCCGAAGTGTGGAGCTTCGGCTCCCGACCACATGCATTTTCAAGCAGGAAATAAAGGATTCATGACATTTGACAAGGATCTTGAAAAGGCTGAATTGGAAAATGTGCTGACAGTAGGTAATGCGTGTTTGAACATAGTTAAAGGTTTGTCACATATTTCATTTCTTATAAAGGCTACCGATATTGAAGCAGGCAAGGAATTGTTCAAGCGTTTGTATGAAGCTCTTCCTCTTGGCGTCGACGATGCAGAGCCAATGTTGAACATTTTGTGCTGGTTTGATATTGCAGCCTCATGCTGGATGATTGCCGTGTTCCCACGTGTAAAACATCGTCCGTCATGTTATTTTGCCGAGGGAGATGCAAATATGCTCATAACCCCGGCATCGGTCGACATGGGAGGCGTGTTTATTACGCCTCTTGAAAAGGATTTTGTCAAGATAAAACCTTGCGATGTGGCAATGATACTTGATGAAGTGTGCATGACACAAGATGCTGCTTACAAGATAGCAGAAAAGTTGAAAGCATAAAAACACACATTGAAAAATCATGGATAACATCAACATACCTAAAGTGAGTGTCGGCATAATGAACGAGTCTGCCGTCGATTTTGTACTCAATGGCCGTTACAGCGTCGGAGATACAATCGTTACCGGACTACAGCATGCTGTTGCCATTAATGGAAAAGTATCTTGGAACGGATGCCTTGAGGATGAAATATCATTTATACCGGTAGAAGACATGCAGCAATGCTCATTTGAGTTGCGAGATGTCACCATAGGCGTCAATTTTCATTGGGAACGTAAAGAAAATCAATTGTTCAGAGGTGTTTTAAAGCTCATTGTAGAAAATGGGAAGGTGACCACAATAAATATTCTTCCGGTCGAAGATTATCTGATGAGTGTCATTTCTTCTGAAATGAGTGCATCGGCATCTCTTGAATTGTTGAAAGCTCATGCCGTTATATCTCGTAGCTGGTTGCTTGCCCAGATTGACAAGAACAAGCATTTGGAGGATGGTGACAAGGAAGAACATTCGGTTGAGGAATCAGGCAAAGATGAAATGATCAAGTGGTACGATAGGGAGGATCATGTGAATTTTGATGTCTGTGCCGACGACCATTGTCAGCGTTATCAAGGTATAACAAGAGAAACTACCGAAACGGTGAGAAAAGCTGTGTTGGAGACGTTGGGGCAAGTTCTCACTTATGACGGTAATTTGTGCGATGCTCGTTTCTCTAAGTGTTGCGGAGGTGTATTTGAATTGTTTGAAAATTGTTGGGAGCCGAAGCATTATGATTATCTCATAGCTCGTCGTGATGCCGACAACGAGAATGAATTCCCGGATTTGACCAAAGAGCAGGATGCTGCAGAGTGGATTATGTCATCGCCCAAGGCATTTTGTAACACTTCCGATGCCAAAATATTGTCGCAAGTATTAAACAATTACGACCAGGAGACGGCAGATTTTTATCGTTGGCGTGTTGAATACACTCAAGATCAGATTTCGACTTTGATAAAGGAACGTTCCGGAATCGATTTCGGACGAATAATAGATTTGCGTCCTGTGGCACGCGGCACATCAGGCCGGTTGTACAAGATGAAGATTGTAGGGGATAAAAAATCTCTTACAATAGGTAAAGAATTGGAGATAAGACGTATCTTGTCCAAGTCACACTTATATAGTTCAGCATTCATAGTTGAAAAACACGACATAGGAGCCGATGGAGTTCCTCAAAAGTTTGTCTTGCGCGGTGCCGGTTGGGGACATGGCGTAGGGCTTTGTCAAATAGGCGCAGCCGTAATGGGTGAAAAAGGGTACAGTTATAAAAAAATATTGCTGCATTACTTTGCCAATGCCACCATATCCAAGTTGTATTAAGAATATGGTACTATGCGTTGTGAATATTTGGCATGAATTAAAATAATAAAAAAATTATTACCGGTTTATCATGAGTAACGTTAAAAAGAAATCGCCTTGGGCTTGGATACCTACTCTGTATTTTGCACAGGGTTTGCCTTATGTAGCTGTGATGACTATATCGGTCATCATGTATAAAAGATTAGGAATATCTAATACTGATATAGCCCTTTACACGGGTTGGCTGTATCTGCCATGGGTCATAAAACCGTTTTGGAGCCCGTTTGTAGATATTATTAAAACAAAAAGATGGTGGACTTTGGCAATGCAATGGATTTTGGCATTTGCATTTGCCGGGGTGGCATTTTCCATACCGGCTCCTTTCTTTTTCCAATTGACGCTTGCCGCCTTTTGGGTGATGGGATTTACGTCGGCAACGCACGACATAGCGTCTGATGGATTTTATATGCTGGCGTTGACTGAACACGAGCAATCATTGTATGTCGGAATCCGAAGCACATTCTATCGTGTAGCTACTGTGGCCGGACAGGGGCTTCTTGTAATAATTGCCGGTATGGTCGAGATAGGTACAGGACTTGAGCCTGCTCATGTATCGGTGATCGCCGATCCGGGAGTTAAGACTGAGATAGCTGCTATCCCTGATTTTGATTCAAAATTGATTACAACCGATACTGTAGGTGAGCCGCATTTTGTGTATACGACGTCGCAATTGGCGGTTTCCACTGTTGCTCCCGAAGAAGTGAATGGCGTGCCATTTGCAACTTATGCAGCGGCTTTGCGCGATTCGGTTAAGATGTTGAATGAAGTAAATGGCTTTGTATCTTCTGAAGAAACCATTACTTCAAGCAATTTGGATAATTCAATTGCCGATCAGCAACCTGAAAGCGAAAGTGCGTTTACTACATGGGTCAGAGACTGGTTTGGTGAAGAAGGTCGTGTTGTGTCTTCGGACAATGTAGCCAATAATGTTGCAGTGGTTGGAGTAAGGTTGAACAAGAAACCGATGCCAGGCGAAACGATTGTGCTTAACGTTACTCACGAAAGTGGAGATCAAAGTATCAAGCTCGAACAAGATAAATTGTCGACACGCTTTGAATTTACCGAGAAAAATTGGGACAAGCCTGCTTATTTGTTCTTTGAAATAGACCACAAACTGAAGGAGCGTGTTTCGGCTTCATTTGTAGGAGCATCGGGCAATATACCGTTTGCATGGCTTGTAGTGTTTGTATCGTTGTCGGCATTCTTCTTTGCTATTGCCATATATCACAGCTGGGCATTGCCGAAACCTGTTGCCGATTACAATAGAAAAAAATCATCGGCATCGGATATTATGAAAGAGTTTGTGCTTACTTTTGTGTCATTTTTCCAAAAGAAACAGGTTTGGGTCGCCATTGCGTTCATGCTGTTGTACAGGCTTCCGGAGGCACAACTGGTGAAACTTATTAATCCATTCTTGCTCGATCCGATAGATAAAGGAGGCCTCGGACTGTCGACAGGCGCTGTAGGATTGGTATATGGAACAGTAGGTATCATCGGATTGACAATCGGAGGTATCATCGGAGGTATGGTTGCTGCTAAAGGCGGCTTGAAAAAATGGTTATGGCCTATGGCTTGGAGCATGTCGCTCACATGTCTGACATTCTTGTATCTGAGTTATAATCAAGACGCGTCGTTGTTTGTAATCAACTTATGCGTATTTATTGAGCAATTTGGATACGGATTCGGATTTACGGCATACATGCTGTACTTGATATATTTCTCAGAAGGCGAACACAAAACAGCGCATTATGCAATATGTACAGGATTCATGGCGTTAGGCATGATGTTACCGGGAATGGCTGCCGGCTGGTTACAGGAGACGATTGGTTACAGGCATTTCTTTATATGGACAATCATTTGTTGCGCGGCTACGATTGGTATTTGCGCATTTATAAAGATTGATCCCAAGTTCGGTCAAAAGGAAGCAGAATAATGAATTAAAAGAATTTGAAAGATATGAAAAAATATATTTTGTGTGTAGTGGCAGGCTTGTTGGCTTTTGCGATGCAGGCTATTACAAAGCCGGGTATAGAAACTTTGCGTGATAATGGATTCAAGCAGCTTGAAGGGAAGCGCGTGGGGCTTATAACTAATCCTACCGGAGTGGACAATAATCTGAAATCAACAATCGACATATTGCATGAAGCTCCCAATGTTGAACTTGTGGCTCTTTTCGGCCCGGAGCATGGTGTTAGAGGCGACGTTCATGCAGGTGATAAGGTTGGCAACAGTGTCGATGCGGCTACAGGAGTGAAAGTATATTCACTTTATGGGAAAACTCGTAAACCGACCAAGGAAATGCTTGAGGGAATCGATGTGCTTGTTTATGACATTCAAGACATAGGGTGCCGTTCATTTACATTTATCAGTACTATGGGTGTAGCTATGGAGGCTTGCATAGAAAACGACATTGAATTCATGGTACTTGACCGTCCTAATCCTCTCGGCGGTAACAAGGTAGAAGGAAATGTCGTAGAGCCGGGATTTGTGTCATTTGTCAGCCAATTTCCTATACCCTATGTTTACGGCTTGACTCCTGGCGAACTTGCAGTCCTGTTGAATGAAGAAGGAATGATAAAAAAAGGTAAGAAGGCGCGGTTGACAGTAATTCCAATGACCGGGTGGACTCGTGACATGGTTTATAGCGAAACCGGTATGCCGTGGATTTTGCCATCGCCCCATATACCGCAAGTGGAATCGTCTTATTATTATCCGGCAAGTGGCATCCTTGGTGAACTCGGATACTTGTCGATTGGAGTCGGATACACATTGCCATTCCAATTATATTGCGCTTCATGGATAGAAGCCGAGAAATTCTGCAATAATCTGAATAATCTTGAATTACCGGGAATAAAATTCAGGCCGATTCATATTAAGCCATTCTATTCGACCGGGCAAGGTGAGAATTATCAAGGTGTGCAGGTTTATATTACCGACCTCGCAAGTGCAAATTTGTCACTTACTCAATTTTATGTGATGCAGGTTTTAGCGGAGATGTATCCCGACCATAAAATCTTTGAACATGCCAATAAGGAGCGTTTCTCGATGTTCGACAAAGTGTGTGGTAGCGATAAAATCCGCTCGGAATTTTCAAAGAATTACCGTGTATCCGATATCATAGAGTACTGGAACAAAGATGTAGAATCGTTTAAGGCAATGTCGGCAAAATATTATTTGTACGAATAAAGGCGTATTTATATAATTCCATTTATGGATTTAAAAGATAATTATAAGTTATTTTTGTCGCGTGCGAAGGCGTTTATTCCTTCCAATCGCGTATATACCGACGACCTACATTGTCTGGCGTGGGGTACTGATGCCGGGTTCTATCGCAAATTGCCTAAAATTGTTATCAGGACGGCAAACGAGGATGAGGTATCAAAGTTGTTGAAGATAGCGAGCGAAGAAAAAGTGCCGGTGACATTCAGGGCCGCCGGGACAAGCCTTTCGGGACAAGCCATTACCGATTCGGTGCTGCTTGTGGCTGGAAAGAATTGGGAACGATATGAAGTATCGCCCGATGGAAGTTCCATAACTTTGCAGCCTGGGTTGATAGGCGAGCGAGTTAATGAAATCTTGAAACCTTACGGTCGCATATTTTCACCAGATCCTGCATCCAAGAAATCGGCAATGGTGGGAGGTATTGTCATGAATAATGCATCGGGAATGAATTGTGGCACCCATGCTAATAGCGACAGAATCTTATTGTCGATGCGTATAGTCCTGGCCGATGGTACTGTGCTTGACACAGGCGACCAATCGAGCCGTGAAGCTTTTAAGCGCAGCCATCCCGAGTTTGTTGCAAAAATAGAAGAGTTACGCGACAGAATTGCTGCTGATAAGGAATTGTCGGATCGTATCAAGTATAAATATTCGATAAAGAACGTTACAGGGCTAAATATATATCCGTTTGTGATGTTCACCGACCCGTTCGACATAATAGCCCATCTCATGGTAGGTTCGGAAGGTACATTGGGATTTGGCAGCCTTTTCCGCATGACGACCGGACATTTGTACAAGCATTCGGCAAGTGCGATGCTTTATTTCAAGGACATGCGTGAGGCTTGTAGGGCTGTTGTCGCATTGAAGAAAGGCCCGGTGCATAGTGCGGAAATGCTTGACAAGAAGTCCTTGTCGTCGGTAAATGACACGACAGGAGAAGGGTTAACCGCAATATTGACCGAGACCAAGGCCGATTCAAAAGAAGAGCTTAACCAGAATATAAAGGCAGTGACCGACATATTGAGGCAGTTTGACCTATTTGTGCCGGCGCGTTTTACCGACAAGCCGGAAGAATATTCTAAGTATTGGGCTATACGTTCAGGCATATTCCCTTCGGTTGGAGGTACAAGGCCGCTTGGAACGACAGTTCTTATCGAAGATGTAGCGTTCCATATCGAGGATTTGCCTGATGCCACTGCTGATCTTGCCGAAATGCTGGTTCGTCACGGATATGATGATGCATGTATTTACGGGCATGCTTTTGAAGGGAACTATCACTTTGTGTTGTCTCAATCATTTGAGACCGAAGCCGAGGTAAATCGTTATCGAGATCTCATGCTTGATGTAAAGAAACTTGTCGTGGACAAATATGATGGTTCTTTGAAGGCAGAGCATGGAACAGGTCGGAATATGGCTCCATTTGTTGAAAGTGAGTGGGGAACAAAGGCTTACGGCATAATGAAAGAGGTTAAACAGCTTTTTGACCCTCAGAATCTCATAAATCCTGGAGTCATTTTCAATGATGACCCGGAATGTTACATCAAGAGCATTAAGCCTATGCCTCTTGCCAACGAGCATGTGAACAAGTGCATAGAATGTGGATTCTGCGAAGTGAATTGCGTCACTTGTGGGTTCAGCCTGTCATCAAGGCAACGCATAGTGGTGCAGCGCGAAATATCAAGATTGCGAGCCACCGGTGAAGATCCAGAACGCCTTGCAAGACTGTTAAACCAATTTGATTATTATGGCAATGAGACATGCGCCGGAGATGGATTGTGCAGTACTTCTTGCCCGATGAATATCAATGTCGGTGAAATGATTCACGACTTGCGTGCCGAAAAATTGCCTAAGGGAAGTATCGGTTATAAAGTCGGGGACTTTGCCGCCCGCAAGTTGAATGTGATAGAAGGAACCTTGCGACCGGTATTAAGTCTTGCTGGTGTGGCTCAAAGTGTGATTGGAGACAGAGCCACCGCTGCTGTAGGGAAGGCGTTACATAAAGTCGGATTGCCACAGTGGACACCTTCCATGCCGTCGGCTCATTATAGTAAATCTTATGACATAAAGCCGTCTGAGAAGAAAGTAGTGTATTTCCCAAGCTGCATCAATCAGACCATGGGCCGTTCAAAGCATGGAGGGCTTAAGCTCGATTTGGTGGATGAGATGGTGCAGTTCTTGAAAAAAGCCGGTTGGGAGGTCGTTTTCCCCGTTGGTATGAAAAATTTGTGTTGTGGCATGATTTGGGACAGTAAAGGAATGCCTGATATAGGAATGCGCAAGTTGCACGAATTGGAGGATGCGCTTTATAAAGCTTCGGAGGGGGGTAAATATCCAGTAATGTGCGATCAAAGTCCCTGCCTTGCACGAATGAGAAAGAATATAACAAAGATGAAACTATATGAGCCTGTAGAGTTTATATACGACTTTGTGGCCGATTCTCTTGAGTTTACCAAGACCGATGAACCTGTGGCAGTGCATATCACTTGTTCTACACGCAAGATGGGACTTGGCGATAAATTAATTGCGCTCGCAAAGATGTGCTCGACAAAAGTCGTTGTTCCAGAAGAAATAGGATGTTGCGGATTTGCAGGTGATAAAGGATTTACACATCCCGAGGTGAATAGTTATGCGTTGCGTAAGTTGAAGCCTCAGCTTGAAGCAGCCGGTGTGAGACGCGGATTTTCAAACAGCAGGACATGTGAAATAGGCCTGTCTTCAAATTCGGGCATACCTTATCAGTCGATAGTTTATCTTGTGGATGAATGTACTAAACCACGAAAACAGAAGTAGATAATGACAGTAAAACAACAATCAAGCAGACTCTTGTCGCTTGACATATTGCGCGGAATCACTATTGCTGGGATGATTCTTGTTAATAATCCGGGATCATGGGGCTCGATATATGCACCTTTGCGTCATGCAGAGTGGAACGGATTGACCCCCACCGACCTTGTGTTCCCTTTTTTCATGTTTATAATGGGCATATCGTCTTATTTTTCATTGCGTAAGTTCCAGTTTAAATTGACAAAGAACCTTGCATGGAAAATTGTCAAAAGGACGGTATTGATATATGTCATAGGTCTTGCAATAGCATGGTTCAGCAAGTTTTGTTATGGATTGGCTGGTAGCGATGCCACTCTTTCGTTGTGGGAAAGGATTGGCAATGCCGCCAACGGCTTCTCGTCGTTGCGCCTTGTTGGTGTGATGCCTCGTCTTGCATTATGTTATTTCTTTGCTTCGCTCGTGGCCGTATTGATGCGCCACAAGTTTATACCTTGGTTGATAGGTGGAATATTGGCATTGTATGCTGTAATATTGCTTGTGGGGCATGGATATGATTTCTCGCATGAAAATATTATATATATTGTTGATAATGCCATCCTTGGTGAGGCACACATGTATCAAGGGCTTGTAGTGGATGGCAAGAACATCGTATTTGATCCTGAAGGATTGCTGAGCACATTGCCCTGCATAGCTCATGTCTTGATTGGATTGATGTGCGGAGAAGCCATAATGAAGACGAAGGATAATCATGAACGTATAAGCGACTTGTTTATAGTAGGGACAATCCTTACTTTCTCAGGATTGCTGTTGAGCTACGGCTTGCCGATAAACAAAAACATTTGGTCCCCGACTTTCGTGTTGACTACTTGCGGACTTGGAGCAAGTTTACTTGGCTTGCTGATATGGATAATCGATATAAAAGGATATAAGACGTGGTGCCGCTTTTTTGAGTCATTCGGAATTAATCCATTGTTCTTATATGTACTTGGCGGCGTGCTTGGCATATTGTTTGGGTCAGTAAGTATTGCCGGGGTGTCAATTAAAGGTTGGATTTATGCCGAGGCAATACAGCAAATCATTAGTGAGGCATGTTTGGCATCATGTATCTATGCGATTATTTTTGTAATAATAAATTGGTGCATTGGGTATATTTTGTATAAGAAAAAAATATATATAAAAATATGAAACTTATAGCTGATAGCGGATCGACCAAGATTGATTGGTGTGTCCTTGACGGAAAAGAAATGGTGGCGCGAGTGTTCACATGTGGAATGAATGCTATGATGCTTACCGAGGAGGAGATGGCTTCTACGATAAAAAATGAGTTGGTGCCACATCTGAAAGGTGTCACAATTACCGAAGTATATTATTATGGAGCAGGTTGCTTGGGCGACAATATATGCAACAATGTGCGGAATGCCATTAAAAGCAATTTCCCTACAGCTCAAACGATAATGGTGGAAAGCGATTTGTTGGCAGCGGCACGCGCATTGTGTGGCGACAAGCCCGGCATTGCCTGCATTCTTGGTACTGGTTCCAATTCTTGCTATTATGACGGAACCCGAATAGTTGAAAATATTTCTCCGCTCGGATATATCCTTGGAGATGAAGGTAGCGGTGCAGTGCTTGGAAAATTGCTTGTCGGCGATGTCCTTAAAAGGCAAATCCCACAGCATCTAGTAGATAAATTCATGCAACAATTTGAACTGACACCGCAGCTTATCATTGAAAATGTTTATCGCAAACCGGGGGCAAATAAGTTCTTGGCATCATTGTCGCCATTCTTGGCGCAGAATATAGAGGAGCCTTCTATTCATCGTCTTGTGCTTAATGCTTTCAAGGCATTCTTTGTACGCAATGTTGAAAATTATGAAAGGTATAAGGAATTGCCTGTTAATTTCGTAGGTTCCATTGCCTGCCATTATAAAGATGTGCTTGAAGAAGCAGCAAAGGCATTGTACATAAATATAGGCACAATTATCAAGAGTCCGATGGAAGGCTTGATAAAATACTATTCGAGATAATAAAAAATGTAATTAAATCATTAAAGAATACACGATATGGCATTTGTAAAAATAAGCGAGCAGCCGTCATTGTATAATGATTTGGAGAAAAAATCTGTTCACGAGATATTGACTGAAATCAACACTGAAGATCATAAAGTAGCCGATGCTGTGCAAAAGGCCATTCCGCAGATTGAAAAGTTGGTAACGCAGATTGTGCCGCGCATGAAACGCGGAGGTCGCATTTTCTATATGGGAGCAGGTACATCAGGTCGTCTCGGAGTGCTTGACGCTTCAGAGATTCCACCTACATTCGGTATGGATCCGACATGGGTCATCGGCCTAATTGCAGGTGGTGACATTGCGTTGCGCAATCCAGTGGAGAATGCCGAAGATGACACTGAACAAGGTTGGAAAGATTTGCAGAAATATAATATCAATGACAAAGATACGGTGATAGGCATTGCTGCATCGGGTACTACGCCTTATGTGATAGGGGCATTGAAAACAGCAAGAGAGCATGGTTGCCTTACAGCTTCGATAACAAGCAATCCTGATGCTCCGGTATCGCAAGTGTCGGAGATTCCTATTGAAATGATTGTCGGTCCAGAGTATGTTACTGGTAGTTCACGCATGAAGTCGGGTACAGGACAAAAGATGATATGCAATATGATAACTACCACTGTGATGATTCGTATGGGGCGTGTCAAGGGAAATAAAATGGTCAACATGCAACTTACCAATGCCAAGCTTGTAGATCGTGGAACACGAATGCTCGTAGACGAATTGGAATTGCCTTATGATGAAGCAAAACGTTTGTTGCTTTTCCATGGGTCGGTAAAGACTGCCATTGATGCTTATCGTCAACATGACAAAGATTAAACCGATGAGAAAGGATGGAATTATAAGTCGAATGTTGGTTTTAGCAGTATTGGCTTGTATGTCTGCTTTTGCCATGAATGCCGAAGAAAAGTATCAATATAATGAATTTTACTTTCAACGTAGTTCATTGTTTGAATTATTGCCTGTGGACAGTGACGATATAGTGTTTTGGGGCAATAGCTTAACAAATGGCTGTGAATGGCATGAACTGTTTGAGAATCCCAACATAAAGAATAGAGGCATATCGTCGGACGTTATACAAGGACTTATCGACCGTAGTGAGCCTATATTGCATGGTCATCCCAAAAAAGTATTCATTTTGAGTGGAGTAAATGATATTTCCCACAATTTGTCGGCCGACAGTGTCGCAAGGGTAATGGAGAAACTCATAGTGAAAGTCAAGACCGAATCTCCTAATACGAAGATATATTTACAGAGCTTATTGCCGGTTAATAACGACTTCGGGCGTTACAAGGCAATGAAAGGCAAGGAAGGAGTTATCATCGAAACTAATAAAAAGTTTGAATCACTTGCACGGAAACATGGAATCGTGTGGATAGATTTGTATTCTAAATTTGTCGGTCCAGATGGTAAGATGAAGAAAGAATACACTAACGACGGCTTGCACTTGCTGGGCGCCGGTTATATTGTGTGGCGCGATGCCATCATCAATTATGTGAACGATTGACATATTTTTACAAATTTTATTGTATAGGCGTGTCCCCATTATTAATGGGACACGCCTTTTATCAATCATGACAATCGAGTAATTGTTAAAAATGTTGATATGGGTAAATTTGTCTTTGTTTGTCTTGTTTTCTTGATGATATTGCGTTACTTTTACCTGTATAAATATGTAGCGATAGTTAATTTATTAAGGAATGAATATAAATTTAAGGATTTTATTGGTTTTAATCGCGTCAGCAATATTGCCATGCAGCATGTGGGGGCAATCTGACGGTAACGCATCTCAAGTTCAAGAAAAATTATTTGAATACCCCGAGGTCCCGGATACCATAAGAACGCTTGAAAACAGGACTAATTACATAATCCAACGTTTTTGGGACAATTATGATTTTTCTGCGCCAATCAAAGATAAAGTCTTGTTTGAGACAACTTTCAGGGACTATGTGACATTCTTTAAGTATGCCCATAAAACTATCGTGATTTCTTCAATAAAGGAAATGATGAAGAAAGCCGAGTCAAACAAGCCTAATTTTATTGATATTGTGGAGATGGCAGAACGTGCATTGTATGCTCCGGGAGCCGAATACTGGAGCGATGAGGCTTATTTGCCATTTATAGAGTGCATGCTCGACAATAATATGATAAAAGATTCGGAAAAAGAACGTTACAAGTACCAGTATGAAAAAATTTCGCATAACATGATAGGTGCGAAAGCTTTAGATTTTGAGATGAAACTTGTCGATGGCAGCAAGAAAAAATTGTCGGATATAAAGGGTAAGATGATATTGCTTTTCTTTAATGATGACGAATGTATTGATTGCTCAATTTCTCGATTACGCCTGAGTACCGATGTGAAAGTTAACAAACTTATTGAAGATGGGGAGCTTACCATTGTAAGTGTGTATCCCGGAAAATACAGTGATGAATGGGCTGAATCGGCACGAACTTATGCCGACAATTGGATTATAGGCTCAAATGAAGATATTGCCGATAAATATGATTTGCGTGTGTCTCCGTGCATTTACATTCTTGACGGGAATTATATAATTCTAGATAAAAACATCAGCGTGGAATCAATCAAGCAAATGATAGATTAAAAATAACATAAAATTATTCTCCATGGCTGCAGGAATAATAAAGAAATTGTTTATATACAGTGCCGGACATACTTACAGCAACTTGTCGCGATTGTTTTTGCGGTTGTTTGCCGGCATCATGTTCATGCAATTCGGTATCAGGCAGTGGATGTATTTTGATTGCATGGTATTGCGCATGCCCGCCATACTGGGCATGACTCCTGAAGTGTCAATGACAATGATTATTGTCGTGGAGATGCTTTGTTCCATATTGATAATATTGGGATTATTCTCTCGTGTGGCAGTAATCCCTCCAATTATAGCGATGCTATTGGTGGAATTGCGTTTGTTTGACAGTATGGTGGATACCGCCCCTGATGTGCTTTATAGCACGCAGCCGATTTTCGTTCCAATACTTTTTATTGGTATCTTTGTATTCATGTTTCTTGCCGGACCGGGTAAGATTTCACTTGATTACCTGATTTCACTTAAATTTGTGGATGCTAACGACAGGCAGATTGAAGAAACGCTGAAAGATGCCTGATGCTTCACATGGGAATCAGATTTGTATAATTTTTTAAACAAACAGGAAGTTCAAGCATTGACATGAAAATAGCTGTGTTGATTTCGGGCGGAGTAGACAGCGCCGTTGTAGTTCATAAGTTGAAAGAAGAAGGGCATGACCTTCATCTTTTTTATATTCGTATAGGCATGGATAACGATGAAGGTGACTGCTCGGCCGAGGAAGATATTGAAATGTGTAATTTCATTGCAGCCAAATATGGCTTGCCGTTTGATGTGGTATCATTGCATCAGGAATATTGGGATAATGTGATGGAATATGCATTGAGGACAGTAAAAGCCGGACTGACTCCTAATCCCGACATGATGTGCAACAAGATGATAAAATTCGGTTTTTTTGAGCAGCGATGGGGTCATGAATTTGATTTGACTGCTACCGGGCATTATGCAACGACCGATTTTGTGGATGGTATTAAGTATCTTGCGACAGCCGTAGACCCGGTAAAGGATCAAACCGATTTTCTTGCGCAAATAAGTTATGCCCAACTTAAACATCTTATATTCCCAATAGGTAACTTGCCCAAAAGTGAAGTGCGCCGGATAGCAATAGAAACGAAGATGCCTAATGCCTATCGCAAAGACAGTCAAGGCATATGTTTTCTCGGGAAAATAAATTACAATGACTTTATACGTCGTCACCTTGGCGAGAAGAAAGGAAATATAATAGAAATTGAAACCGGACGCAAGATAGGTGAACACAAAGGGTATTGGTTCCATACAATAGGACAGCGCAAGGGTCTTGGACTAAGCGGTGGGCCGTGGTATGTCGTGAAAAAAAATGTATCCGACAATACAATATATGTAAGCAACGGATATGACAATGAAAAACAGTATGGGCGTACTATACATCTTGATGAAATGCATTTCATTTCGGGTAATCCATGGGAGGGAATTGATACTCCTGTGCCTATAATGTTCAAGAACAGGCATTCTCCTGAGTTCATTAAGGCAACATTGACGCATCTTGGTGGTTTGGAGTATTTTATAGAGTCGGAGAAGAAAGTTCAAGGCATAGCTCCGGGACAATTTGCCGTGATATACAGCCCTGATGCTCATTTGTGCTATGGTAGCGGAATTATTACTGGTCAGAAAATCGAAAAGAAATAAAACGAGACAAGAGAGGTGATAAAATGGAACGGGTAGAGTTAAATGTGATGGGTATTACATATAGTCAGGTGCAGCAAGGTGCGTATGCTCTGGTATTGTCCGAGGTAAACGGCCCTTACAGGATTCCTATCGTGGTAGGACTGTCGGAGGCTCAAGCAATTGCCGTCCGACTGGAAAATGTCATACCTCCACGTCCAATGCCTCATGACTTGTTTGTAAGCCTTGCGCATGCTTTTGGCATCCAGCTCGATGAAGTTTTCATATATAAATTTGATGACGGGATATTCATGTCGGAATTGCATTTCAGCAGCGACACGCGTCAGATTTCACTCGATTCAAGAACATCAGATGCAATTGCTCTTGCGTTGAGGACCAACGCACCTATATATACTACTCGCGATATACTTGAAAAAACAGGATTCGTGATGGAGGACAGGAGTGGAGACTCGTCGATGCAAAACGATTCTAATTCAAAAGGAGAGGATGAAGAAGAGCATGGGTATGAACATTGTTCGATAGAACGATTGGAGAAATTATTGCAGGTGTGCGTCGATCATGAAGAGTATGAGATGGCAGCCGACATAAAGAAAGTGCTTGACGCTAAACGTGCTGCACAAAAAGACAAATAAAAACTTCAACCAAAAAATTTATAATACCGTATATATATGCTTAAGCTAAGACTGATATTAATGAATTTCCTCGAGTTTGCCGTTTGGGGGGCTTACTTGACTTCGATGGGCAATTACCTTGGGGTTGCTGGACTTGGGAGTGAAATCTCATGGTTTTATGCTATTCAGGGCATAGTCTCGATTTTTATGCCTACAATCATGGGTATAATTGCTGACAGATTTATTCAACCCCAAAAATTGTTGGGCATTTGTCATTTTATCGCGGGCGTAGCCATGTTGGCATGCTGCTATATGGGGATAACGGCGGGAATAGGTAGCGAAATTGGGAACAAAGCTTTGTTTATTGCAATATATTCGGTAAGCGTGGCCTTTTATATGCCCACATTGGCGTTATCTAACACTGTGGCGTTTACAATACTTAAAGAAAACGGGTATGACACCGTAAAGGATTTTCCGCCTATTAGGGTGTTTGGCACAGTGGGTTTTATTGCCACGATGTGGTTTGTAAATTGTGCTTGCTGGAACGAGGGGCAGTTCTATTTTAGCATAACAGATACATTGCACCGTTTCCAATATACATATATGCAGTTTGGCGTTTCTGGTATATTGGGAATAATTTTGTTCTTATACTGTTTTTCATTGCCATCATGTCGCATTGTGCGCCGAGAGTCCTCGTCAGTTTCAGAGGTGTTGGGCTTGAATGCATTCAAGTTGTTTAAGAGCCGTAAAATGGCAATGTTCTTTATCTTCTCCGGACTATTGGGCATGTCGCTTCAGGTAACCAATGGATTTGCGACACCATTTATCACGAGTTTCAAGGGTGATCCAATGTTTGCGGATACGTTTGGAGCAAATAATGCCACACTGTTGACATCGTTGTCGCAGATTTCCGAAGCGTTGTGTATATTATTGATTCCATTTTTTTTAAAGAAATATGGCATTAAGAATGTAATGCTCATAGCCATGTTGGCATGGGTGTTCCGTTTCGGATTGTTTGGAGCCGGAGATCCAGGATCCGGATTATGGATGTTTATATTGTCAATGATTGTTTACGGAGTCGCATTTGATTTCTTTAATGTTTCAGGTGCAATGTTTGTAGACAAAGAGACCAATGCGTCGGTGAGAGCATCGGCACAAGGCTTGTTCATGCTTATGACCAACGGACTTGGTGCTACAATAGGTACACTTGCGGCAGGTGCCGTAGTGAACCATTATTGCCAATGGACCACTGTAGGCGAAACATCATATTTGCTTGGTGACTGGCAGTCGGCGTGGTTTATTTTCTCAGGCTATGCACTGTTGGTGGCAATATTGTTTGCCATGCTGTTCCGTTATAAACATGAAAAAGCAGCCTAAACAATGAAATAAAATGTCATATCATTATGCATAGATTTTTTACTCCCGACATAGCCGAAAGCAATGTATTGCCCGAAGAGGAATCTCAGCATGCCGTCAGGGTTCTGCGCCTTGTCGAGGGAGACTATATAGAAGCTGTGGATGGTCGAGGCAATTGTTACAAGTGTCGCATTGTATCGGCTCATCCGAAGAAATGTGTCATAGAACCAGAGGAGCGTGTCCATGTGACATCACACTGGAGTGGCAGCATAACACTTGGAATTGCTCCGACTAAAAATCTCGACAGGATGGAATGGATGGCCGAAAAAGTTACAGAGATGGGAGTCGACAAGATTATACCACTTAGGTGCCGTTATTCCGAACGTAAGGAATTGAAGACAGAGCGGTTGAGAAAGATTCTTGTTTCAGCAATGAAGCAATCGTTAAAATGCACATTGCCCGAACTCGAAGAGATGACTCCTGTGGCCGAAGTGCTGAAAAAGCCTTTTATCGGGCAAAAGTTTATCGCATATTGTGATAAAGAAGTAAATCGGAAGCTGTTTTCTTTGTCATACCACAAAAATGAAGATGTGCTGATATTGATAGGGCCTGAAGGTGATTTCAGCAAGGAAGAGGTAGACTTGGCAATTGAGAATGGGTTCATACCAGTATCATTTGGAGAAAGCCGCTTGCGTACGGAGACTGCGGCCATGTATGCAGTGGCTGCATGTCACGCTTTGAAACAGGTTTAAGTATTATTTATAGTATAAAAATTAAGTAATTATATTAAATGGTTAAAGAATTGATGTCATCGGTTTCGGGCAATTTTTTTCTCTTTGCCGGGCCGTGCGTGATTGAAGGTGAAGAAATGGCTTTGGAAATAGCCGAAAAAATCTCAGCAATCGCAAAACGTCTTGACATACCATATGTTTTCAAAGGAAGTTATCGTAAAGCAAACCGCTCTCGCATAGATTCATTTACAGGAATAGGCGACATACAGGCTCTCGAGGTATTGAGCAAGGTGAGAAAACAGGTTGGTGTGCCGGTAGTGACCGACGTGCATAGTGTCGAGGAGGCTCGTCTTGCCGCTGATTATGTAGATGTCATACAAATTCCTGCATTTTTGTGTCGTCAGACCGATTTGCTTGTCGCTGCGGCTAAAACAGGGAAAATGGTAAACATTAAAAAGGGACAATTTTTGTCGCCCGAGGCTATGTCGTTTGCAGTACAGAAGGTGCGCGATGCAGGTAATGACAATGTTGCCGTGACAGAGCGTGGTACAACATTCGGATATTATGATCTGGTCGTTGATTTCAGAGGATTGCCTGAAATGAAGAAAATAGGGTGTCCGGTGATTTATGACGCGACACATTCTTTGCAACAACCCAACCAGCCCAAAGGGGTGACAGGCGGACTGCCTCATTTGATTGAACCGATGGCAAGGGCCGCAGTAGCAGTCGGAGCCGATGGTTTATTTATAGAAACACATCCAAATCCGGCTATGGCAAAGAGCGATGGAGCAAATATGTTGCGTTTGGATTTGATCGAGGGATTGCTTGAAAGACTTGCCGAAATAAGGATGACTATAAACAAGTTCAAGGACTAACGGATAAAAATGTATGAAAAACTCAGGGATAATTATATTTTTAATTTGCACTTTAATGGCTTTGCCTGCAACATTGAAAGCGCAAAACGGTTCGCAGCAGAAAATCATGGATGCTGTGATGCAAGTGTATGATGATGAATTGAAGAAGAATCCGAATGACTATGTCATTTTATACAGCCGAGCCAATCAGTATTTGCTGAACGGCGAATTGCAAAAGGCTCTTGATGATGTAAATTCGGCTTTGAAGGTCACCACTCGTGACGATATGGCAATGCTGGTGGATGAATACTTGCTCAGAGCGAAAATATATACAGCGATGGGCAAGTCGGCCGAATCGCTTGCCGATTTGCAAGAAGCCAATCGCTTGAGCCCGTCTTCGCCCAATGTGCTGAAAATGCTTGCTGAGGCTTATTATCAAGCTACAGATTATGCAAATGCAAGAAAATGCTACTTGTCATTGTACAGGATGAACAATATTGATTATTCGGCAATTTTGGGATTGGCTCGTACCGAATTCAAATTGGATAATTTAGGACAAGCGAGCGACTATGCCAATCAGGCTGTTAATCTGTACCCGGCCGAGCCTGCCGTATATGTAGGTAGGGCGGAAGTCCTGTCGATGATGAATCGTAACAGCGAGGCTGCACAAGATTTGATTCTTGCTTTGAGTTTGGATGGAGATAATGGCAGCGCGTTGCGAATGTTGATGAAAATGTCGGATGTCGCATACGATGAAGTCCTTGCTGCTCTCGATGCCAGTATATACAAAGCTCCGGATGTGGGAATGTTTTATTACATAAGAGCTTCAATACAAGTAGAACATAATCACTATGCCGATGCTTTGAAAAGCCTTGAAGAAATAATTTCAAGGAAATTGTATGACTACCACGGAATATATTTTGATGCTGCATCTTCTGCATTTAATTTGTGTAAATATGATGAAGCTTTAAAATATATAGATACTGCTATATCAATGAATGGCGGGATTGCTTATTACTATGTATTGAAATCTCAGATTCTAAGTGCAATGAATCGTGTGGACGACGCTTATGCGGCGATTAAGGCTGCTTTGATAGGGTCTCCCGAAGACCGGGATGTGTTGTATCAGAAGGCTATGCTTGACATAGATCGCGGTGAATATCGCGAAACGTTGCAAGGACTGAATGTGCTGTTGATGACAGTGCCAGACGACATCAAGGCTACTTATCTGCGTGGATGGCTCAAGAAAAACAAATTGAACGACAAGGAGGATGCCCGAAGTGATTTTAATTCTATATTAATGCTTGGCAGCGGAGTTGAGAGTTTGCGAGGATTTGCTTTGCATCAATTGGGGCGTGATGATGAAGCTGTAAAATGGTGTGAAGATATAGTAAAGAATAATTCAGTTGCCGGCGGTGAAGCTTATTTTGTCGCAGCTGTGCTGATGTCGCAATGTGGAAATGCTGACGCTGCACTGGATTATCTTGACAAGGCTCTTGCCAGTGGATATGGAAGTTATTATGACGTGATGATAAATGAATCGCCAATGACATCGCTTGAAGATGTGAGATACATGGAGCAGTTCAAGACAATAGTCGAAAAATATGATTCTTTGTTTAAGTAACATCATGCCTGCACGACTTATTGCGTAAAATTATTATTCATGAAGTTATAAGGCATCCAAAAATCAAATCGGCAATCGTTCCCGATTTGATTTTTGGATGCTTTGTGCAAATATACATTAATGATTGTCTCTTTAAGCTCGCTTTTTATATGTCGTAGCAGCGATTATACATAGAGCCAGTGCAAAGCCGGTCAAGGACAAGTATTGAGTCCAAAGGTCTGTTATTGATGCACCTTTTAAGTAGACTGCACGCATTATTTCTATGAAATATCGAGGTGGAATAGCATATGTTATGTATTGTGCCCATTGTGGCATGGAGGCAATAGGTGTGAACAATCCACCCATGAGTTGGAATATTACAATGAATGCGAACGTCATAAATATGCTTTGCAGTATCGTTTTTGATTGGTTGGCGATAAAGACTCCAAGACCCGACATTACAAAGCTGAATAAAATTGCGGCAAGATATATGTTTACTAAATTTCCCTCAGGTACCAGTCCATATACCAGCCATCCAATGAGTATTCCTACAGTTACAACAAGAATGCCTACGACCCAATAAGGTATTAGCTTGGACAGGACAAATTCAAGCCGGCTTACAGGAGTGACATTCATTGCCTCAATAGTTCCGGTTTCTTTCTCGCTGACAAGATTGAGCGTTGGCAGAAATCCACAAATGATAATAAGCAGCACCACCATGAGTGCCGGTATCATGTAGTTGCGGAAATTGAGTGTGGGATTATATAGGTTTAATGTAGCCGATTGGGGAAAAGACAAGTTGAAGCCTTGTTCTGCTTGCCATCGCGAAATGGTATTGGCAATGGACATTGTAGCATATTGAGTGCCGAGCATCCCTTTTGTTGCGTTTACGCCATTTGCTTTTAGATCCAGTCCGGGTCTCTTGCCGTTGGTCATGTCTTTTAAGTAGTCTTTGGGAATGGTGACGATGGCATCAGCATTCCCTTCCTCTATCTGCCTAAATGCTTCGTTATAGTTGAAATAGCATCCCGTCACCGATAGGTATTCAGATGCGTCCATGTCTGCTATAATTCGCCGTGACAGTTCAGAACGGTCGTTATCCACCACGGCTATACCTACATTTTTCACATCAAGTGTCGCCACGAGTGGTATAATCAGCATCACTAAGATGGGCATGGCTATAATGAGGCGAGGAATAATAGGATTCCTCTTTATCAGAGATATTTCTTTTTTGAGTAGAATATTCAATGTCCTTACATTCATTGCACTATCATTTTTTAGTGTTAAACTTTTTTATTGCCAATGATAAAACTACCAATGTCATTCCCGACAAAACCAAGACCTCGGTAAACACATATTTTATGGGCAGTTGCTGAATCATGAGAACGCGCATTGCCGATATGTACCAGCGAGCCGGAATTATACATGAAAACCATTGAAGGGCTAATGGCATGTTTTCAATGGGAAATATCATCCCCGATAGCAAAACAACCGGAATCATGAACATTACACCGGAAACAAGAAGTGCTGAAACTTGTGTAGACGCGATGGTCGATATAAGCAAACCCAACGCGAGCGCAAGTATGATATAGAGGACAGATACCCATATCACATTGATGACACTTGCAGAGAATGGGATTTCAAGCAATGTATAGCTTAGGATGAGCATCAATGTCAAGATGATGCACGACAATAAGAAGTAGGGGATAAGTTTACCAAGTATGATTGTCCTTGAACGTACCGGTGAGACCAGTAATAGGTTCATCGTGCCCGATTCTTTTTCGCTGACAATCGAAACTGATGTCATCATTGCGCAGATGAGAATAAAAATCATGCCCATGATGCCCGGAACGAAATTGTAGGCACTTTTCAGTTGTGGGTTGTAAAGCGTGTTTGTCACTAATGGTGTACTCGAAACATTGATGACACTTTCAATGTATGCCGTAGAAGTTTGTGCCATGTTTGTGTTGGAAGCGTCCACAATTATTTGGTGTTTTAGTAGCCCGTCTTCTGTTCGGAATACTATGGCTGCATCAACATCTCCTTTGCGCAGTAGGTTTTCCATTTCGTCAAGTGTGACTATGCCTTTGAATGTGAAATAGGAATTGGAACGGAGCTTTTCGAGAATATGCCTTGTCTCATCGGTATGCCGGTCTATTACAGAGACTACTTTCACATTGTTGACTTCGGTAGATATGGCAAATCCGAACAGCAATAACAGAACGACAGGCATGACCAGTACAACTGTTACTGTGCGGAAATCTCGCATGAGGTGCAGCACTTCTTTTTTTATGAGTGATTGAAATATTGACATATTACTTGTGGTTTTAATCTGCTCTTTGGGCATCTTTAGCTACTATTCTGAAAACCTCATCCATCGTGTCGGCTCTGTACTGTCGTTTCAGTTCTGCCGGGCTATCCAATGCCTTTATGCGTCCATCAACCATTATGGAAATGCGGTTGCAATATTCGGCTTCATCAAGATAGTGGGTTGTGACGAATATTGTCATTCCCTCGGATGATGCCCGGTATATCATTTCCCAGAACTTGCGTCGTGTTGCCGGGTCAACACCGCCTGTTGGCTCGTCCAGAAAAACTATGTCGGGAGAGTGTAGTGTTGCTGCAGTGAATGCCAGCTTCTGCTTCCATCCGAGCGGAATCTCTTTTACCAAGGCATTACGCATGTTTTCCATGCCCAATGTTTTGAATGCTTCATCGGTTTTTTCTTTTATCTTCCCGGATGACATGCCATATATCGTGGCGAAAAGATTAAGGTTTTCCCATACTGTCAGGTTTTCGTATAGGGAGAATTTTTGGCTCATGTAGCCGATATGCCGTTTGATTTCTTCGGCTTGACGGATAATATCATATCCGGCTACTACTCCGCAGCCCGATGTCGGATAGCTTAGGCCACACAACATGCGCATGGCCGTGGTCTTGCCGGCTCCATTTGCTCCAAGAAAACCAAAAATTTCTCCTCGACGGACTTGCAGTGAGATATGATCGACTGCAGTGAAGCTTCCAAATTTCTTCGTAAGGTCCTTTACTGATATTACAGTTTCATTATCCATCATTCATGGGCTAATTTTATAAATAAATCCTCTATATTACCTTTCGCAGGGTAGATTCTGACATCGGTCAAGCCATCTTTACGAAGCTTGCCGATGGCATATTCAGGATTGAACACTTCGTTGGTTGCGACATGCAATGTCGCTCCGAATGTGTAGCAATCGGTTACGCCTGGTATCTTTCGTAATGCTTCGAGGAGTGGGTACATCTCTTTGGCTGAAGCATTGTAAAGATTTTTGTCCAATTTGCTAATGAGTTTCGTCGGTGTGTTTACATCAAGAATTTTTCCTTTGTTAATTAAGGCAATCATGTCGCATCGTTCGGCTTCGTCCATGTAGGATGTAGATACAAGGATAGTTATACCTTTTTCTTTCAATGTTGCCAGCATATCCCAAAACTCGCTCCTTGACATGGCATCTACGCCTGTTGTAGGTTCGTCCAAAAGAAGTACTTTAGGATGATGTATGAGCGCACACCCCAGCGCAAGTTTTTGTTTCATACCTCCAGACAAAGCTCCTGCCATGCGATTTGGAAATTTACTCAATTGGTCAAATATCGGTGCTATGAGGTCGAAATTCTCTTTTACATCTACTCCAAACAGTGATGCGAAGAAGTGCAGGTTTTCATTGACTGTCAAGTCGGGATACAAGGAAAATTTTTCCGGCATATAACCGATCTGAGTGCGTAATTTTTTGAAATTTTTTACAACATCCAGCCCTGCGACTGTGGCCGAGCCTTCGTCCGGATTGAGCAGGGTAGTCAATATTTGGTACAATGTAGTTTTGCCTGCTCCGTCCGGCCCGATAAGTCCGAATACAGTACCTTCGGCTATGGAAAACGTTACACGGTCAAGGGCCATTAACTTGCCAAACCGTTTAGTAATCTCTCGAATCTCAATGATATTGTTCATAATCTGACTTCTCCATATTGGCCAAGTTTCAACCTTCCGTCATTCTTTACAGCAATTTTTACAGCATACACAAGGTTTGCCCTTGTGTCTTGAGTTTGTATGGATTTTGGTGTAAATTCACTTTCCTGTGCTATCCAAATAATTTTACCGGCATATTCGTATTGTTCATTTCCACCAAAATCGGCTATTACTGTTACTTTTTGTCCGATACTTATATGAGCCAGTTGTGATGCGGTAAAATAGCTTCGTAAATAAATGTCATTCAAGTTAGCCATTTTGAAAAGAGGCTTCCCCGGGGTAGCATATTCACCTTTTTCGGCATATTTAAGCAGTACTGTTCCTGAAATTGGGGATATTATGGTGCTTTTGCGTATTTGCTCTTCGATTTGTTCTTTTTGGTATTGTAGAGCCAATGCACTCTCGTTTATGGAACTGCGGTTTTTGTCGAGAGTGGATAATAGGCCTTCAAGTTGCCCGCGTAATATTTTTAATTGGGCAATTGCATCGTCATATTGTTTTTGCGTTGCAGCACCATCTGCCAACAATCTTGAAATGCGGTCGCATTCATTTTGTTGATGGCCTATTTGTGATCTCAGGGCAGCAGCTTGTGCTGCGATGTCGGGTGAAGATTTTTCCATGGATTGTTGTTGGCTTTGAAGTTGCTTTTGCTGTAGTACGAGCAGGGCTGTGTCTATGGTCCCGACATGCTGCCCAATGTAAATGCTATCTCCCTCTTCTATGTCGAGCATGAGTATGTTTCCACTGGTCTCGGAAGATATAGTCACTGTGTTTGCTTCAAAAATACCAGTGGCATCATATTCTTGTTTGCTTTGGCAAGAAACTGCCATAACTGTTATTATGGAAATTAATAATGTCTTTTTCATTTGTTCAATGTGTATTTAAGTTGGTATATGCTTTGTATGAGTTGTATTTCGTGGTAGGATGCTGTGAGCCGGGCTTGCTTTTCATCGGTTAGCTGTGTCAGCAGCTCGGTGGCATCTATCACACCATTGTCGAGTTGGGACTCGGCGGCTTTACGGACATTTGTGCGTAGTTCAACTATTCGGTCATTTTCTTTCATTATTTCTTTTAGTTCATTTATGCGATCAAGTCGTGAGCGTGTCTCTAATTCAGTATTGAAAAGGAAAACATCTCGTTCAACTGAAATTTCGTTTGATTCAAGTTGTAATCTTTGCCGTTTGTTCTTTTTTGTGTAAAAAGAACCTATGTTCCAAGATATCTTCACTCCTGCGAGAATATTAAAAGATAAATCTCGGTTCATCATGTTTTCAAAGTAATTAAATCCCGGGTAACCGTAGTATGCTTGGGCAAAGAACCCAATTTTGGGCATTATGCTCGAAGCTATGCTTTCCTCTTTGGCATCATTTGCTTGAAGTTGTGCTTGGAAATAGTTCAATTCGGGCCTTGCCGGCAACAGGTCTTCGGGTATTTCTGTATTATTGGGCTTAGTAAGTTCTTGTCCTGCAAGGCTTTTGCCTATAAATATCTCAAGCGTCTTGCGGTAGCTTTGCGATGTGCTTTCTGCTTGAATCAGTTGTTGGTTGTTGCTGAGGTATTGAGCTTCAACCATGTCAACATCGCTTTGCATTGCAGTGCCGTTCTTGAGCATGGCTCGTAACTTGTCAAGGTTGCTTTGGAGGAGGACCTGCATGTTGCGAGTTTGCTCGATTTGTTCTTCAATGAGCAATATGCCGAAATATAAATCTTCCACTCGCTCCCTTATGGCGTATAATTGAACATCCAATGCTGTCCGTTGTTCTTCGTTTTGTGCACGTTCAATTTGGCGGCGAGAAGATGATTCACCTCCGTCCCAAATAGGTTGGTTCAGGTCAACACCTATTTTGTATTGCAATTCATCTATTCCCAAAATTGTTGTACCTGTTTGCTTTAATATATCCGACAATGATTCGGGGAAAGACGGTGTATCATTTTGCACTGTCCCTTGACTGTATATGTTGATTTGTGGTAACCAGCTTTTATTGATGTCCGACAAATTTATGTTTTCCAATTGGTTGAGCAAGTCGTACTTCCGGATAAGAGGGTAATTTCCCTGTGCGAGCGTTATGCATTCTTCCAATGTTACTTGGGCTGTGACATGTACGCTCGTAAACAATAATAGTATTAAAATTAAATACTGCCTAAGCATGGTCGGTTTATTTTAAGTTTATTCAAAATAGTTTCTACATTTTCTTTTTTGCGAATGGCCAAAAATTCATCATAATTTGAGTACCGATTACCAATGGCGCCTTCTACTATTGGAGCAGCCATGAATGGAAATACGTTGAGTGAAACAATGTCTACCAATAGCATCCGTGCATCGACATGCTTGCAAATCCCTTGTGCCGCATACTCGTCAATTTCTGCTTGCAGGCTGCTTAAAAGAGCATCTGCAATTTTGCGTGTGCTTGCTTCCATTGCTTTGACGCGTTCGGGGTGGGATATTATTTCGTTGATAATGAATCTTGGCAGTTCACGATTTGCTGAGATGAAGTCGAAATGTCGTTCAATACCTTGCCTTATTCTTTTTTCAAGGGGCAAATTGCTGTCGCCAATTGCGCTCAACAGCATGTCGCCTAAAAGGTTCATTTTCTCTGAAATTATTTTTTCAAACAATCTGTCTTTAGTGCGGAAATAGTAGTGCAACATGGCATGTGTGACGCCGGCAGCCTCTGCTATTGAGGCTGTTCTTGCTCCGGCATATCCTTTTTCAAAGAATTCTTTTTCTGCAGCTTGGAGAATTCGTGTTTCTGTGTCTTGGGTGTTGTTTTCTGTATTCATTCGTTAACTTTTTAGTTATACTAATTAGATTAACAATATTGTTAACACAAAGGAACCATTTATATTTGAAACATGCAAATAATAAATGTTAAAATCCAAATGGAAGATTTTTATTGTTGCATGCGGAGTCGGTGAGGTTTTCCATGGAATGCATTGGTGTGATTTTGATATAGTGCTTTCATGAAATGTTGTTATGTAAAATAGAGTGAGAGTGTATATGGGGTATATGTAGGATGTGCATTGGAATGTTGGATGCAAATGTCAACTTAATTTTATTTCGCGTAAGTGTCAAGAAAAAATATGTTTATATTTTGTGTTGCAATAAAAATGTGTCGATGTCATTTTATTAGAGCGTGGCGTCTAATTGTTTGATTACATGTGTTATATGTAAAATTGCAATTGCTCTTGATAAAATATTTGAATAAAAATATGAGGTTTGTGGTGAAAAAAATGGTAAAATGTTTGCAGATTCAAAAATAAGTCGTACCTTTGCATCGCAATTGAGAAACAAAGCAGTTGTTAAATGAACAATAAGGGTGTTTAGCTCAGCTGGTTCAGAGCATCTGCCTTACAAGCAGAGGGTCGGCGGTTCGAATCCGTCAACACCCACAAAAGAGAGGTTGCCTTGTGAAGGCGACCTCTCTTGTTTTATATATGCTGTAGCTTAATTAATATGTGTCAGCGGATATTCCGGCTCAAATACAGACATCGTTTCCGCTTGGATTCTAAATTTTCCCTCTATTGAGAACTAATTAAAATGGTCATATCTTGATAGTTTCTTAAAAAATTAGGTTATTATAGTTATGAAGAGTACGCCTCGAACAATATTAGTTATGGTATTAAAGGTTGTTGGCATCGTAGTCCTTATATATTCTGCATTTATGATATTGTTTGTATCGACTTTTGATTTGCTCTCATTGTCGATGTATGTAAGTTTTACAACGTTTTTTATGGAAAAAATCATTCCAAATGCTTCTGCTGTAATTGCGCTGATTGTTCTTATTAGGTATATTTGGATTCCGAGTAGGACAAAATCGGATTCTCCTTTAAAAGATTTTAACAATAGTGACAATCATGTTGGTTAATTAGGCTGGTGCAAGCTGAACAGGAATGATAATAACACTAAAAGCATTCAATACATAATAAATGGATTGTTATTAATGGCTTTCCCCGCTTTGTTATAAAAATGCTAATCCCAATTAGTGCCCCTTTTTCATTCCGAACCTCGAATTTGTTTGCCGGCATGAGTGCTACGGATGCTTAATCTTTTTTCTTTTCTTTTGATAGGTGCATATAAGTCAATATTTCAGTTTTTGTCGTATCTTTGTCAAAGTTGCAACTTGGATATGGCTTCAGCCTGTTTTCATTGGGGTGTAAGTATATATTGTAACAAATGCTTGCTTAGTAAGTTTAAATCATTTCTTGTCGTCATGGTTTTTCTTGACTTAAAAACAGTTAACCAGCCTTTTGAGGATGAACTCGTGGAGGCTGCAACGCGCGTTATACGTTCTGGGCGTTACATATTAGGGGAAAATGTAAGGCAATTTGAGTCGGAATTGGCAGAATTCTGTGAGGTGTCGAATGTCGTTGCTGTCAGTAACGGGCTTGACGCGTTGCGTCTCATATTGAGAGCTTATATTGAATTGGGTGTAATGTGCCCCGGAGACGAGATAATAGTCCCGGCTAATACTTATATCGCTTCGGTTTTGGCCATTTCGGATAATGACTTGGTTCCTGTTTTGGTAGATTCCGATTTACTGACGATGAATCTGGATACATCCATTGTCGAACAGTACATAACCAAGCACACGCGCGGCATAATGCCGGTGCACTTGTATGGCACGCCTTGCTGGGATGCCAAATTGCATGACATAGCGTTGCGTTATGATTTGAAGATTATCGAAGATAACGCCCAAGCGATAGGTGCCCGTGCTTCTGTGGCGGGGTTAAACGGAACTTTCACGACAGGGTCGTTGGGTCATGCGGGTGGAATAAGTTTTTATCCTACCAAAAATCTTGGCGCACTCGGCGATGCCGGAGCTGTGACTACTAATGACAAAGTTTTGGCTGATGCAGTGAGGGCGTTGGCCAATTATGGCTCAGACCGTCGTTATCACAACATATATCGCGGATGGAATTGCCGAATGGATGAAATACAAGCGGCGATGTTAAGGGTAAAATTGAAGTATGTCAGGCAAGAGAATGAGAGAAGGGCAAAAATAGTAGAGACTTACAATTCTAATATATTCAATAAAAAAATAACGAAACCGGCTATATTCCACGACATGACGCAAGTGTGGCATCAATATGTGTTGCGCGTGGAGAACCGGGATGCGTTCAGGGCTTATATGGATGAAAATGGCATAGGAACTGATGTATTGTATGCCACTCCTCCGCATTTACAGCCATGTTATGTGAAATATAAGACGAAGCAGTTGCCTAATACGATGTCAATTGCCAACAAGGTTGTGTGCCTTCCCATATCTTCGGCCGTGACCGAATCTGTTGCTGTTGAAATAAGTGAAATAGTTAATAATTTTCAAGGTTGACGCGGTTATTGATGCAATTGAATTTTTTGTTATATGATAAATAAAGTGCAGTCTGGTATTTTGCCGGACTGTTTTGTTGTGAGCCGGTGGGTGGTGAAGGGGAGACATAAAAATAAAAAAATACTTGTCATCACGACAAATATTTTTTTACCTTAAATCTAATACCATGAAAAACTGGTACAAAGTTACAAATAGATTTTTAAGTTGCAAAACTATTGCAACTTTTTGTGGTGTATATAATAATATTTAACATTCAGTCTAATGTGAGGATGAAATTTAACAGGTATTCACGCAGAATATACCATGGAACATAAATATCATCGTGTCCTGGAATAAGTGTTACCGGGTGTTCGTTCAGCTCGGTACGGACATATACATTGCCATTATCTGATCTGAAAAATACGAATTGCAGATTGGCAGCCATCGGAACGACTTCAAAATCTCGCCAATTGTATTCCACTTGGTCAAAGTAATGGGTCAAGTAATAGCAACCTTTCATTTGGATGAGAGAAAGAAGAGGCATTAAGGTTTCTGCGTGTGCAAAGCGTAAATTGGCTGCAACTACGCGCTTCCCTTCCACAACTCTGTCGGCGGCAGTAACGATGTCTTCTATCAATGGAATTGCTATCTGAGCCGGAACGGTTGAGATCGTTGTGGCTGTACGTTGCAGATACTGGCGCAGGTTGAATATCGACCATAATTTATGGTATTCTTCCAAAGACATGTACGGTGAGTAGTCAAAATCTTCTCCCATGGCTTCCATGCCGGCAATCAAGTAATAGACATTGATAGCCAATTCTCGTAAAGTTGAGTCGTCAAGTCCCGAATTTGAACCGACGAGGCGACGGGCAACATCTATGGGGCATGTTGATTCGTAGAATGTATCATAAACCTTTTTCCATTCGTTTTGGCTGCGGAATAAAATGTATTTTTCATTAGAGTCAAACGGTCTTAGCAATGGGGAGTATTTTTTGCCTTCAGATGTTGAAATGGTCACTTCTGAAGTCAACGTTGAAAGCTGGTGAGTGAATGAATACATGCTCATGACAGCTCGTGGAGAATAAGTCGATATGGCTTCCACAGTGCCGCCATTGAACACACTTGGGTAATTTTCATACATACGTTCGGCGATGCCGCGTTGTTCGGCCATTCCGAGGGAATCGAGTTCACCCCATTTTCCATCGCATTGCTCTATTATTTTGTTTGTTTCGCTAAGGAAGCGTTTTCCCAGTTTTGTCAAAGAAGATGTGGTGTCCACTTGAGTCAAATAGGACTTTATAAGTAGAGCCGATGTTGCCGATGCCGGATATCGGGAGCCATGACGTCCCACATGGCTTATGTAAAACGGTTTCAATGAGTCGGGATACTCGATCATGGCGTTTTCTGGCTCAGGATAGGGCATAAGGCTACCTTGACATTGACGAGCTGTAATGTCGTTGGCAACCGATGCTGCAAATGAGAAAAAAGCAAATACAAATAATATTAATTTGTTCATGTCCGTTATATATTAATATATATATTAACGATGCAATTGTAAAAAAAATTATAATGAATCAGCATTTATTGGAAATAAAAAGTTTGATTGCCGGCGGAGAGATAGAAAAAGCTCTGATATTGCTTGATGAGTATTTGCGCGAGAATCCGAACGACGACGAGGCTTTTTTCTTGAAAGGTAACGCATTCAGCAAGATAGGAGATTGGCAGAATGCCATCAACAATTACTGTGAAGCATCAAGCTTAAATCCCGACAGCCCTGCAAAAGAAGCATATAAACACATAAATGAAATCTTGGATTTTTACAATCACGATTTGTACAATCCATAAAAAACGTTATTCGGTCATTGCATGAAGGCAAATTGTCATAATGCTGCAATGCACGATTTTCGGTATTCCATATTTTATTGTAATTTTGTCGAACAAATTAAGTCAAATGATAAACAGAATACTTTCGGATGAGCAAATAATCAAGCTCAAATATCTCCTCGAGCGACATAATAATATAGTTTTAACATGTCATCTGTCGCCCGACGGTGATGCCGTAGGATCGACATTGGGCATGAAGCACATGCTTGAAACCATGAATAAGACTGTGCATGTGATTGTTCCTGACATGATTCCACGCACGTTATTGTTTCTCCCGGGAGCAAAGGACATAATAGCATATTCAAAGTTGGCTGAAATGGCTGACAGGCTAATAGGCAATGCCCAACTTATCATCTGCCTTGATTTCAATACTCCGAAAAGGCTTGACAATCTGGCTCCGGCCATAGTCAACTCGAAAGCAAAAAAGATACTTATCGATCATCACATAGGTGAAGAGGAATTTTGTGATTTGACGATTTCTTATCCCGGCATGTCGTCTACATGTGAACTCGTGTTCAGGGCTTTTATGGGGATGAATTGGCTGCCGTCAATGAATAAGAAATGTGCAGAATGTCTTTATACCGGCATGATGACAGATACAGGCAATTTCTCTTACAACTCAAATGATGCCGATCTTTACAGTATTATTTCAATTCTTGTAAAGAAAGGAATCAATAAGGATCGTATCTACACGCTTGCCATTAATACGAGTTCGGTGGATCGTTTGCGCTTGATAGGATATTCGCTCGATCAAAAGATGGAAGTGTATCCCGAGTGTGGAGCTGCATTGATAATATTGACTCGCGAGGAACTTGAGCGGTATAATTACAAGAAAGGCGACACCGAAAGCTTGGTTAACATGCCATTGCAAATTCCTGATGTGTATTGGTCGGTATTTATGCGTGAAGATGCAGAATATGTGAAAATATCCATACGTTCACAAGGTGAATTTGCCGTAAACACTATATGTGAGCAATATTTTAACGGCGGAGGACATAAAAATGCCGCCGGTGGCGAATTTTACGGCACTGTCGATGAAGCTAAGGCTGTGTTCCTTTCAATAGTGGAAAAGGTGAAAGAAGCAAAGACTGCCGGCTTATAAGAAATAAAAAACAGGATAAAATAGACAAACATTTATTGTTTCAATAATATGAATATTAAAAGATTTTTTAAATCGGTTTTTATTGCGACGGTTCTAAGTGTGATGATAGGACTTTGCTCGTGTGACGATAAAAAAAGTTATGCAGAATTACTTGATGATGAGCGTATTGCCGTGAACAAGTATCTCGCTACTCAACGTGTTGAAAATGCAATTCCATCTGATACGATATTTGAGGTAGGTGAAGATGCCCCATATTATCGCTTGGAGCCTGAAGGCAACGTGTATATGCAGGTGCTTAAAGCCGGCAGCCGAGATAACATGGCCGAGAAAGGTGATAAGATTTACATAAGATTCATGCGTAGCGACTTGTTGTATTGGGCTAATTACGGTGCGTCTTATATTGAAGGAAATGGGAATAACATGGCAGCTGATCCACGGTATTTCATTTTTGAGGATTACAGCGTGTCGGCAAGTTATGAACTTGGATATGGGCTGCAATTACCTCTTGAATATGTCGGCATAGACTCTGAGGTAAACATAATAATCAAATCGCAATATGGATTTTCAAGCGAGATCTCTTATGTGAATCCTTGGATATATAATGTCAGATATTTCAAAAGTGTCCTATAATATCTATAAAACAATAATAAAACCTAAAAACAAAAAAACACTATGTCGCTGATAAAGTCAATTTCAGGAATCAGGGGTACAATAGGCGGCGAGGCTGGTAATGGTCTTACTCCGCTGGATATAGTAAAATTCACATCGGCTTATGCTACATTCATACGACGTACTACAACAAAGAAGTCAAATATAATAGTTGTAGGACGGGATGCTCGTATATCAGGTAAAATGGTAAATGGCATCGTAGTAAACACTCTTGTAGGGATGGGATTTGATGTCGTGGATATTGATATGGCTACAACTCCTACGACCGAGCTTGCCGTGACAGGGGAGAATGCTTGCGGAGGCATTATCATTACGGCATCGCATAATCCTAAACAATGGAATGCGTTGAAATTGCTGAATGAAAACGGCGAATTCTTGAACGACGCCCAAGGAAAGGAAGTGCTTGCAATTGCTGAAAAGGAAGATTTTAATTATGCTGACATTGATGAGCTTGGAAAAGTATTTGTGAACAACACATACATGCGTCGTCACATTGACAGCGTTCTTGCTCTCGACCTTGTCGATGTGGATGCCATCAAGAATGCCGATTTCACTGTTGCCGTCGATGCTGTTAATTCAATTGGCGGCGAAGTGATTCCTGAATTGCTGAAGAGCCTTGGCGTTAAGAATGTAATAAAGTTATACTGTGACCCTACAGGCAATTTTGGGCATACTCCTGAGCCGATACCGGAAAATCTGACCGATATAGCTGCACTAATGAAGGAAGGGAAAGCCGATGTAGGCTTTGTCGTAGATCCAGATGTTGACCGGCTTGCCATAATCATGGAAAATGGCGAGTTCTTCGTTGAAGAGTATACACTTGTTTCAATAGCTGATTATGTTCTGTCGAAGACACCTGGCTCGACTGTATCCAATCTTTCTTCATCGCGTGCATTGAAAGATGTAACCGAAGCACATGGATGCTCTTATACTGCTGCAGCTGTGGGTGAGGTAAACGTCGTGACCGAGATGAAACGCACAGGTGCCGTCATAGGCGGAGAGGGTAATGGCGGAGTGATTTACCCGGCATTGCATTATGGCCGTGATGCCCTTGTTGGCGTGGCCTTGTTCCTTACATTGCTTGCAAAATCGGGTAAAAAGGTGAGCGAGTTGAAGAAAGGGTATCCGCAGTATAGCATTGCTAAAAATAAAATAGAGCTTACTCCTGATATTGACGTGGATGCAATTTTAAAAGCAGTAAAGGAGAAATATTCATCGGAAAAAGTTACAGACATAGACGGGGTAAAAATCGACTTCAGTGACTGCTGGGTACATTTGCGCAAGAGCAATACAGAGCCGATTATACGAATCTATTCCGAAGCAAGTACGATGGAAAAAGCCGAACAACTTGGTAATGACATTAAAGCAATCATAACAAGCCTTGCAAAGAAATAAATTTTCCTTACTAAGTATCAGGATATAAAACTAATGTGAGGAGACGGGTTATGAAGTATCCCGTCTCTTCTGTATCAATGGAACATAATAATCATAAAATATATCGATATGGTTGCAAGAGAATGGAAAACAATAAAGGAATATACCGACATTTTGTTCCAGCAATATAAAGGTATTGCAAAAATTACGATAAATCGTCCAAAGGTTTACAATGCATTCAGGCCATTAACCAATAGTGAAATGCTTGATGCAATGGCTATATGCCGAGAAAGACAAGATATAGGCGTGATAGTTCTTACCGGTATTGGGGACAAGGCTTTTTGTTCGGGCGGAGATCAAAATTACAAAACAAAAGGAGGATATAAAGATGATGGTGGCGTACCGCGTCTGAATGTGCTTGATTTGCATAAGGCCATACGTTCTATACCCAAGCCTGTGATAGCAATGGTTAACGGATACGCGATAGGTGGAGGAAACGTGTTGAACGTAGTGTGCGACTTGTCTATCGCATCCGAAAATGCGCGATTTGGTCAAACGGGGCCAAAGGTTGGCAGTTTTGACGGCGGTTTCGGTTCTTCTTATCTTGCACGATGCGTGGGACAAAAGAAAGCTCGTGAAATATGGTTTTTATGTCGTCAATACACGGCTCAAGAAGCGGAGGCTATGGGGCTTGTCAACAAGGTCGTGCCGCTCGGCAAGTTGGAAGATGAAACTGTGGAGTGGTGTGAAACGATATTAAAACGCAGTCCGATGGCCATACGCATGATTAAGCGTTCTTTGAATGCAGAGCTTGACGGAGAGCGTGGTTTGATGGAACTTGCCGGAGATGCTACACTCATGTATTACCTCATGGAAGAGGCTCAGGAGGGAAAAAATGCTTTTCTTGAGAAGCGTGATCCCAATTTTGACCAATTCCCCAAATTCCCAGGATAATGTCATGAAAGCTGCATACACAAAATATTCGCTACATTTTATTAAGCCCGGAGGTACGTCGCGAGGAGTGTTGACTCAAAAGGATACTTATTTCTTGAAGATATGGGATGAGGAAGTTCCCGGAATCTATGGAATAGGTGAGTGCGCATTGTTTAAGGGATTGTCGGCCGAAGATGACGATACCTATGAGGATAAATTGAAGGAGTTATGCAGGAATATATCAAAGGATGAAGGAACTGATCTGACGGGATATTCTTCTATATTGTTCGGATTCGAGACTGCGATTCTTGATTATTCCAATGGTGGTCGCAGGATTATTTTCCAGTCACCTTTTGCCGAGGGAAAAGAGTCGATACCTATAAATGGGCTTGTGTGGATGGGTACGCACGATGAGATGCAATCACGCATTGAAGAAAAGATTGATGCAGGTTTTAAAACCATCAAACTCAAGATAGGGGCGATTGACTTTGACTCGGAGTTGAGCCTTATCAAGGGCATAAGGGAGCGTTTCCCGGTCGACGTGATAGAAATAAGGGTAGATGCCAATGGCGGTTTTACTCCAGAAAATGTCATGCAACGTCTTGATGCGCTGTCGCAATATGAGATTCATTCGATTGAGCAGCCTATCAAGCAAGGCCAATGGGAAGAAATGGCGAAAGTGTGCAGGAATTCGCCTATCCCGGTGGCTCTTGATGAGGAATTAATAGGCATTTCCAATCCTATGCATATGATGGAACTGCTTAAGACAGTGCGACCGCAATATTTAGTGCTTAAGCCTTCGCTGACAGGTAGTTTCAGCGGTGCTACTGAATGGTTGAAGATGGCTGCTCAATTTAACATAGGTGGATGGATTACTTCGGCGCTTGAGTCTAATATTGGGTTGAATGCGTTGGCGCAGTGGGTGTCTACATTGCAACCTCGCATACCGCAAGGATTGGGTACGGGCATGTTGTTTGACAACAATGTGGTATCTCCGCTTCAGCAAGTGGGTGACTCGTTGTGCTTAAATCCTTATGGTAAGTGGGTAATTCCCGATTTTGATTGGATAACAGTTCAGTAAAAATAGATATCATGCTATTGACCATCAATAACAAGTCATGTCGCGATATAGATGATGTGAGAGCGTCGGCATCACAGGCGTTTGCTGATTTTTTGGAAGAATTTCTTAACGAAAATGATTATGTCGTAGCACACACTTCGGGGTCGACCGGAGAGCCGAAGGAAATAAGGTTGCTTAAAGCCGACATGAGAAGTTCGGCACGACTGACTAATTTTTTCTTTGGCATAAATAAGGATTCTCTTCTATACTTGCCTTTGTCGCCTACATATATAGCAGGCAAAATGATGATTGTCAGAGCAATAGAGTCTGGTGCTGCTATTTGCGAGGAAAAGCCTACAAATGAACCTCTTGCTGATTATTCCGGGGCAAAGATTGACTTGGCGGCATTTGTGCCGTCGCAATTAGGTTTCTTAATAAACAATCCGGGGTTGCTTGAGAATGTACGTTCCATGATAATCGGAGGAGGGCAGTTGTCGCCTCGAGTGGAACATTGGCTCGCCGACAAAGGGGTAGATGCTTATAAAACCTATGGAATGACCGAAACTTGCAGTCATATTGCTCTTTCTAAAGTTGCATCTGGAGAGCCTAATCCTTTTACTGCAATAGGAGATGTATCGTTTGAATTGGATTGTAGGGGTTGTCTCGTTATAAATGTTCCTCAATTTTCAATGAAACAGATTGTCACCAATGACATGGTTGATTTGATTGACGATAGGAATTTCTATTGGAAAGGTCGTTTTGATAATGTTATCAATTCGGGAGGAATTAAGATATTCCCCGAAGAAGTTGAGAAGAAATTATCTAAACTGATAAGCCATTCGCGATATTTCATAACTTCACGCCCTTCTGATAAGTGGGGAGAAGAGACTGTATTGGCGTTGGAATATAAAAATTTACCTGTTGGAAAGATTCTTGAAGGTGAAATTAAACCTTCATTTGTAGAACAAATGAAGTCGATACTTCCGTCTTATGCAGTCCCTCGTCATTATGTCGCAGTGAATAAATTTAAGGAAACTACTTCGGGTAAGATAATTAGAAAAATAGATTTTTAGACATGCAATTTATGCTCGAAGACGAAATGAAATTCGGACAATATCTGCCAGATGGATTTTTTTGTTTAGAAGTCATTTTGAAAATTTAAAAGAATTGCTTACCTTTGCAAGCGTTTTCAGTGATAGTGAAATTGAAAACAAAGGATTGGTCCAGTAGCTCAGCTGGATAGAGCAACAGCCTTCTAAGCTGTGGGTCGTGGGTTCGAATCCCGCCTGGATCACTACCCGATATGATTTACAGACAGTTATATTGGATAAAGACTAACAAGAGGACTAAGGAATACGACCTTAGTCCTCTTGTTATTAGGTTCATTGCCTTGCGTTATTTTGTTTTTAATCTTATGACGTTCAACGAATATGCCGGAATACTATAGTTGAAATTGTTGCCGTCTATGAGAATAGAGGATGAGACAGGTCTTGCATGTTTTTCTTCAGGTTGTCCTGACAGTACAGTAAGGGATGCTTCTTGTGTAGAAGGCAATTGCATTGACGACATGTCTATATCGGAATTGATATCTATTGGAAGTAGGTTGACGAGCTTTATTATTATATCGCCCGACGCGTTGTCTTTTACTATTGAAGTGGCGATGCGTTTGTTCACATCTTCACGCTCGTTATCGGTGACTATTTCATGCATGATGAACTTATTCCCTGAGTTTTGACCGAATAGCATTTGGGTATAATAGCCTACCGTAGGTTTTACTTCCTTGTTGTTGAAATATATCAAGTCAGGATTCCATTGAATGTGCCCCTCTTTGGCTAATAAAGGAGCATAGGATGCCATTGAAATTACATCTCCATTTCGTTCTATGGCTGTTAGGTAGGCGGCTTCGGCAAGAGCTGTTTCAATATTGCTTGGACGGCCTGGCAGATGGGCGGCATATTCTCCAAGATAGACTTTTGATGCGTTACGGTCGTATTTGTCATAGAAGTCTTGATTGTTTATGAACCATCCAGGAGTATTGTAGTAGTGTTCATCCACCATGGGAATATTTAGGCGCGAAGCCAGTTCCCATCCTTCGACATAATCAGTGCCTTCAGAGAAAGGACCGACTGTGCCGATAACAGTGATGTCGGGATATTTGTTCCTTATGGCTTCATATATCATGGTGAACCGCGTTTCGAAAACATCAGTTATCAAGTCTTCATTTCCGATACCGATATATTTCAAGTTGAATGGTTCGGGATGCCCTGCGTCGGCGCGCATTTTTGCCCATTTATTCGTGTTTGGGTCACCGTTGGCATATTCAATCAAGTCAAGGATATCTTGAATGTACTCGTCCATCTGGTCTATCGGAATGCCACCTTGTTGCCCTCCACTTAATAATTTCCCCGGTATACAAGCAGAGTTTTGGCAAGGTACTCCGGCTGCCATCACCGGGAGTGGTTCTGCGCCGATATCCTCACAGAATTGGAAATATTCGAAGAATCCCAGACCTAATGATTGATGATAATTCCAAATATTTTTCATCGGCTTGCGAGTTTCAAGCGGGCCGATGCTATTCTTCCATTTGTAAATGTTGTCAATGCCTTGGCCGTGGGTGACGCAACCTCCGGGAAATCTCACGAAACGTGGGTGGATATCGGCGATGGCTTGAGCCAAATCTGCGCGTAATCCGTTTTTTCGTCCTTTAAATGTGTTTTGCGGAAACAAGGAAATCATGTCGAGA
Organism: uncultured Prevotellaceae bacterium; assembly: GCA_905207705.1. Taxonomy (GTDB): domain Bacteria; phylum Bacteroidota; class Bacteroidia; order Bacteroidales; family Muribaculaceae; genus Avimuribaculum. Next base: position 131,281 of record CAJLMA010000001.1, on the reverse strand, counting down.
GAGTATGTGCCATTTGTCAATGGTTCAATTTCAAGGGTTGCCGAGTCGGCATTGCATGATGCCTTTAGGGTAGTGGTATATTTCATCCAGCTACCATTACTTATGGCTATGTCGGCGGTTGATATTTTCTTGCCATCGGCATCAATTATATTTATTCTGATTTTCCCATCGTTGTTATCAACTTTTGCAAACAAGGAGAAATAGTACAGATCGCCAGATTTCATAACAATTCCATCAAAACCGGAATTTCGCAACTTCTGTCCGGGCTGTGAAATTTCAATTGTCGCGTAATGAGGGTTGTTGATGTGGATGGGACTTACCGTGTCTATCAAGAAATTTGCATCATTTCCATTAAAAGTCCAGGAATATGATGAATGCCAATTGCTATTATCGGCCGGAGTGTATTCGAAGTCGCGGTTCTGAATAAGTTCGGCATACAATCCGCCATCGGCAGCATAGTTTATGTCTTCAAAGAATACGCCAATCAACTTGTCACTTATTTCTTTTGGCGGTAGGGCAGATACTGTAATCTTAGCATTTAATTGGTCAAGATCGGCAAACCGTTGAGCGTCTTGTTGCATTCGTTCGTTGTTTGATACGGATTTTTGTCGACGAAGTTCAACTTCTTTGATAAGATGGTTGATTTGTCGACCGCTTATGCGTGCGACAGTTCCTGTGACTTGATTGCCGTCGAGCAGGATGGTTTGTATATTAAAATCTTTCCATGATGGATTTACATATTTGTCATATTGCGAAAGCGTAAAATAAGATTGTCGTCTCCAATCGGTTAAATTGGAAGATGCTGCGTGGGCAAATTCTTTCCCATTTCCATTCAATTGCCATACGCAATGCCATACATTGGCCGAGTCGAGAAACAGCATGGGAGAGAACATGCGTTTTTCGGCACCCCATTGTCCGTAGTCGCATTTTAAGAAACCTGAGTTGTCGCATATTTCAGTCCATTTGTTTCCATCAATGCTCCAAGCATATTTTAGTCCGCTTCGGCCTTCGTCGTTGGCAGTAGCATAAGAAAACAGCATTACCGAATCATTTACAGCCGATTCTATCGAATGTATTCCAAATATCGTTAATTCGGCAAATGCCATGGCAATAAAGAGTTTTAGGTATGTCATAGAAATTATGAGTTATGAAGTTTTAATGCAAGTTTAGAATTTGGAGACTATGCAAAATAAATAGCTCCAAAGTCGTATTTGTTGCTTTTACATGATATAGCAGCAATTGTTACAAATTTAATAATTCTCGAATAAAAAATGCCGGCATGGAAATTTTAATATTTTCTCATGTCGGCATTATTAATTTAATGAGGTATTATAAAAATAGAGAACCTACTTGGTACACTATAAATGAGAATATCCAAGCAACTGCAGTGTTATATATGATTGTGAATGCACCATATTTCCATCCTCCTGCTTCGCGGGATATTGCTACTATCGTTGCAATACAAGGGAAATAAAGCACGACAAATACCATGAAGCTAAGAGCGACAAGTGGTGTAAAATCGGGTGTGCCGGTTTCAGGATTCACTTCTGCAATGCGTTGAGACAAGCTTTCGGCCGAATCATTGTCGTTTGAATACAATACTCCGAGAGTGGATACGACTATTTCCTTGGCAGTTGCACCGCTTATAAGGGCCACGGAGCCTTTCCAATTGAATCCAAGCGGCTCAACAAGCGGCTCGAAGAATCGTCCTATAGATGCAAGATAACTGTTTTGTTGCTGTTCGGCAATTTCGGTAGCAGTCATTTGTTCGTTGCTTTTGTTGAAATCGCGAGGGAAGTAACTTAGTGCCCATATTGCGATACTACCTATTAAAATGACTCCTCCCATTTTTTTCAGGTATTGTTCACCTTTTTCCCACATATGGTGTAATGATGCTTTCATGGTCGGGACACGGTAGGGTGGCAATTCCATCACAAATGGAGTTTCATCTTTTTTGAACATTGTCTTGCGCATGAGTTTTGCCGTTATGATGGCGACTATAATGCTCAGTATGTATAATGACAGTATTACAAAGGATGCATTTGACGGGAAGAATGTGCCTACGAGCAACAGGTATATTGGGAGACGTGCGCTGCACGACATGAATGGTATTATAAGCATGGTGATGAGTCGACTGCTGCGACTTTCGATGATGCGCGAAGACATGACTGCGGGGACGTTACATCCGAATCCCATTATCAATGGGATAAATGATTTTCCATGCAGCCCCATTTTGTGCATTATCTTGTCCATTATGAAAGCAGCTCTTGCCATGTATCCTGAGTCTTCCATGAATGAAATGAAGAAATACAGTATCATTATATTTGGCAAGAAGACAATTACGCCGCCGACACCGCCAATTATACCATCGATAATGAGGTCTTTCAACGGTCCGGCCGGCATGAATTCGCGAACGGTGTCGGACAGCCAAGCAACTCCGGCATCAATCCAATCCATCGGATATGAGCCAAGTTCAAATGTCACCCAGAAGATGAACCACATTATCAGTAGAAAAATAGGAAATCCGAATAATTTGTGAGTTACAATAGTATCGATGATGTCGGTGGTCCTTTGGTCGTTTGACTTTGTCTCTGGAGTCATCGTTTCTTTTAATGCACCCGAGATAAATCCGTATTTTTCGCTTGCTATTATCGATACAATGTCTTCGTTACCCACCGATTCTATATGTTCCACAGCCTTGTTGCGCAATTGTATCCACGAGTCAAGATCAGGTGCACCTTCTAGTTCTTCCAGTACCTCGGCATCATTCTCGAGTAATTTTATAGCGAGGTAACGCGGGGAGAACTTTTGTGATATGGGTAGAGAACTTTTCTTTATTTCATTTTTAAGTACGGTTATGGCTTCTTCAATTTCAGAACCGAGGTTCACATGGACGTGTCTTACGATTTTATTTGTGTTTTCAAAAACTTGGATGATTGTATCGAGCAAATTTTTTATGCCTTTGCCAGATTTTGATACTGTTGGAATCATTGGCACACCAATCATCCGTCCCAATTGCTCATGGTCGAGTTTGGCTCCGCTTGCTTCAAGTTCGTCATACATGTTTAGGGCAATGACCATGCTTCGGTCCATGTCTATGAGTTCGGTAGTCAAATATAAATTGCGCTCAAGGTTGGAAGCGACAACAACATTGACGATTACATCGGGGGTTTCATCTTTCAAATATCGTCTCACATATCGTTCCTCTGGGGAATAGGAGGAAAGTGAATATGTGCCGGGCAAGTCCACTACCTTGAAGTGGAATCCGCCATAATCGAAATGCCCGTCTTTGGCATCGACAGTCACTCCACTGTAATTGCCCACACGTTCATGCCCGTTGCATAGTTCGTTGAACAATGAAGTTTTGCCACAGTTAGGATTGCCTATAAGGGCAATGTTTATAGTGTTTCTTTCTCGTTCTATTGTATCTTGATTAGAGCCTCCTGTGTCTGTTTGGTTGTCGCTGTCTTCGGTTGTTGTGAATTGTTTTTTCTTTTGTGCGTATTCATTGTCTCTTACGACTTCTATTAAATCGGCTTCACTACGCCGTAGAGAAATTTCATAATCAAGGATTTTATATTTAATAGGATCCTTTAAAGGTGCATTCAGAAGAACCTTTACATTATGTCCGCGCACGAATCCCATTTCGATGACACGTTTGCGAAAAGCTCCATGTCCGAGAATCTTGACAACTGTTGCTTGTTCTCCTGTTTTTAGTTCAGAAAGTTTGGTCATTGCTTAATTAATTTTTATTGTGCAAAGTTATGATAATATTTGTGAGAAATGCAAGCATATGGAAATATTATTTAGAATTATTATAAATAAGATGCAACAAAAAAGGCCGCTAAGTTTTGTGAGAACTTGCGGCCTTTGAAAGTGATTTAATTTATTATTCGAGGATGTACAAAGCTCGTGGCTCGAATGTCATTTTGGGAATAATTGTAATTGTTTTGCCACTGATGACATCTTTCAAAGCGTTACCCGGTTGAAGTATTTCTCCGTATGGTTTCATATCAACATCGAGCTGCTTGTCGGTTCCGTTCATAATAACAACAACACGTTTGCCATCAAGACTGCGTTGATATACATATAGGCCGTTTTCGGGCATGAAGTGTAACAATTTGCCATGAGAAATAACTTTGTTCCCTTTTCTCCATTTTGCAAGTTTAGCAATGAAGTCGTATGCTTCATTTTGCAAGTCACTGCGTCCGGCTGCCGTGAATTCATTATGGTCGTCACCCGGGAATCCGCCAGGCACGTCAAGGCGAATGTTCCCATCTGATATTTTTTTTGTTCCGTTCATCAGCAATTCTGTGCCATAATAAATTTGAGGTATTCCGCGAGTCGTGAGGAGGAATGCCATGCCTTGTTTCCATGAACCAAGATTCTTCGGCATTTCAAGCAGGAATCTGTCGGTATCGTGATTGTCGAGGAAGGTCAGAACAGATTCAGTATCTTTGTACAGATAGTCGAGTGCAAGACGGTTATATATTTCGTTCAATCCCTTGCCATATTCCAAGGTATTGCCATGGAATGTACTGTTAGCAATAAGCATTGTCGGGAAGTCCATGACTGTTGGAAGCATTGTATTGCCGATATTCAAGTTGCTACCTGCTTGCCAGTAAGCTGTTCCAGGAACATCTCCATACCAGCATTCACCCACGATATTGAAGCCTGGATATTCAGTCCTTACATCGCTGATCCACTGCGCCATCGGTTGCATGTCGGCGTAAGGGTAAGTATCCATGCGGATTCCGTCAATCTTGCTGTATTCAATCCACCATATTGAATTTTGAATCAAATATTTCATTACATGAGGGTTGCACTGGTTAAGGTCGGGCATTGATGGAACAAACCAACCCTTTACCGAACGGTCGTAGTCATATTTACTTGCATAAGGATCGTTTATTGTAGATAATCTGAAATTGGTCATGACATCTCCTTCCGGATGATTATACCAATCTTTTGATGGCATGTCTTTCATCCAAGGGTGTTCGCTTCCGCTGTGGTTGAATATCATGTCCATTACTACTTTCATGCCTCTCTCATGGGTTTTGGCGATAAGATTTACATAGTCTTCGTTTGAGCCAAAGCGAGGATCGACTTTATAGTAGTCGGTTGTTGCATATCCGTGGTATGAACCTCCTGGCATGTCGTTTTCAAGAACAGGATTGAGCCATATGGCTGTCATGCCGAGAGATTCGATATAATCGAGATGTTGTTCGATACCTTTTAAGTCGCCACCATGTCTTGCATTAGGATTGTTGCGGTCTACTTGCACCGGGAAATCAAGTCCGTCTGCAATGTTGTTTGTGGAGTCTCCGTCTGCAAATCTGTCTGGCATTATCAGATACAAAATGTCTTCCGATGAAAATGTGTTTGGCATAATGCCGTCACGTTTTTTCAACTCGTAGGTTATCTTTGTGCTCTTTTTCCCGTTTTTGAAAAATATATCCATTTTGCCAGGGGTTGCAGAGGACGCAACATTGAGATATATTATTTGGTAATTAGGGCTGTCGAGCCTTACTACACTGTCGATTTTGACTCCCGGATAACTTATGGAAGGTTCTGCATCTCTTATTTGAGGTGAATTTACAATAAGTTGTAAATTTTCGATTTTCATTCCGGCCCACCAAAATGGAGGTTCAACGCTGATGTTGTTTTCATGCTTGTCTTTCGCATACGCGCCAATGCTCATTATAAGTGCGAGCGCAACGATAAGTGTTCTTAGGTAGTTCATGTTTTTTTAATAAATTGTTAATTATTGAAATTGTTTTTAATTACCCTGAAGTATTTCAAGGTTATATTATTTAGTTCATCGTTTGTATAGTTGAGCCGGTTTAGTTGGAGTTTATTGATTCCTTTTATCAGCTCAATTTGTATTCTGTTGCTTGGTTGTTCGCCTTTTTGTGATAAAGGCAGGATTAAAGCCCCTTGTTTGTGAGTATTTACGAGAATTGAATAAATTACACAATCATCCGTGCATGAATTTACATTATATTCAAGATTTATAAAGTATTTCCCGGCTTCGGCTGTTTTTATTTGAAACGTCAGGCAAGTATCGCTTGCGTTGGTAAAGTTGAATTTGTTTGCATTTTTCACTTGAATGTAATTGCCATTATGCAATGTCTTGGAATCAGGGTTGTTATCGTATGTAATAAATTCCAACGGGGCAGACATGAATCCTTTTTTGTTTGCTGCCGTTATGATTTGAAAATGTGCAGTCGATGTGTCGGGTCTGTTGAAGAATTCAGATTCAATATCTGTTTTACTGCCATTTATGATTAAGGTACATGGAATGTCAGAGTTTAGCATGTGGCAAGAATCGTTACTGCAGATTATTGAAGGCGTTGCAGGCAGGCGATGTAGGTTTAAATCATTGACAAAAGATATTTCTTGAGAATATTTGTGCCCTTGTTTTAGGATTATTTTAATAGAGTGTTGTCCTTTTAAGGTATCAGGAATCAAGTTGTCTGTCTGGAGTATGTCATCGAGCATAAATTTGTCTATCTCATTGCCTGCACCTTCTATTGTTATATCAAGTTTGGCTTGTCGGTATTTGAAGTCATTGATTTTTTTTGTGCCGTTAAGGCACATTGGAACTACAGGATTGAATTCTATCCCATAGGGATGGAATACCATTCCTGCAAAAATGTGAAATATCATTGCGATGTTTCCTGAGGCATTTATCAAGCCTGTCATGTCATTGCATTTTTCTATTTCTCCGGACTCTGACGCAACTATACATTTATGCGAGCCATGTGTTGCAGGCGAACGGTATAATGCTCCAAGTCCGTGGCGTAAAACGCTCTCGTTGCCATCTTTGGCTGCGGCTATGTTCCAAAGTGCTTGCATGAAAGGGTAACTCATATATTTACCAATAGAATCAGGCAATGGATAATATTGGGGGATGCCGAATTTTGGGAATGGAGTGTTTGCCAGAAGATTTGCAGCACGGTCATCCTCGGCAATGTCCCATATTATGCTTATAGCTTGTCCTAAATTGTCAATCATGGGTGCCGGCATATTGAAAATTGTTCCATAAAGATATGCGCTATAGCATTCCAGCTCTTCAATCCAAAGATTTTGGTTGATGGCATTTTTTAATCGTTTGAAAGTTGTGCGGTAGTCATTTTCTATTTTTAGTTCATCGGCCATTTCGGCGAGAATGAAATATGTGTTTGCATATAGGATATTAGTACTCAATGGCATTGATTCAAAAATATCTTTTGAGTGCATCCATTCAGAGTAATATTTACTTGGGGAGTTGTCGATTGCCTGTATTGCTCCATGGGTAAGCCGCAGGTCGTGGTCAAATATTATAGCTGCATCTTCGTCAATTGTATTCTGTATGACATTATAGGCATATTCAAGCCAGTGCTTGTCTCCGGAAACTTTATATACCTCCCAAGCTGCCGAAGCCCACACTATGCGGTCGTTTATTACAGGCCACTCAAGTCTGTCAGTTGTCGCGTCTTGAATGACATGCCCGTTTTTAACCTTGGAGCTTAATAAAGACATCGACATGTGAGGGTCGATCTGGGCAAGAGCCAACAGGATCGCATATGAAATGTCGCGTGTAGGTATTGATTTATCATTAAAATGATGTTTGTTCCAAGTGCCGATTTCGTCGATAGCCATGTTGTAGAGCGCGTCAATGAGAGTATGGCTTGATGAGAATAGGGGATAATGAACATTGATACTGTCTATGCGCCACACTGTTTTTGCCTTTGAATGAGTTCCGTTGGAGTCGGTGTAAGATATAATCTCAGTCCCACTTGTGGCTTCTATTGTCGTGCTGTCTTCTTTTACAAAGATTCCTGTTACAGTGAATGTGTCGTTTTCAGAGATGACATCATTACTCATCATATTGTTCCGACAGCTTGCTGCAATCGAAGCGATTATTATGAGTATTATTGAATTTATGATGAAATAAATGATATTTCTCATTTCCGACATGCTTTCTTCACACTTTCTTGTGCAAGTTAGGCATTATTTTAAAATATTGCAAATAAGTTATCAGGCCTATATAATCAAGCATCCCGCCATTGTGCTTATTTAACAATGACGGGATGTGAAGAGTGCAAACTATCTTAATTTATCGGGAAAACAGGCGAAATTATGAATCCGTAAGAATATTCTTTTGCATCCAATATGTATGGTTCATGAGGAGGACGCCCCCAACTGTCATCTCCGCCAAGTCCGCGTTGCGCAAGGTCGACATTCAAATACACATTATGACGGTCGTGTCTTATGTCGCTGTTGTGTCTTTGAGCTTTTGTCATCCCCGGATCAAGTTGGGCCGGAGTGACATCGAGCGCGCTGACACTGAGAGGTTGCAATCCATCAACACGGATTCCGTATCCTTCTTTATCGGTCAACGTTGCCCATCTTACATCTGTTTTATTCCCAGTTTCCTGCGGACGAATGTATGGGAAGAATTGTTCGGCCACTGTACTTTGATATATGCCCATTAAGCTTGCAGTGTTTCGGTCACTATAATTTTCCCACGGTCCTCGTCCATACCATTTGAAATTGCTGAATTTATTTGATAATGTCATTTGCATTCCAAATCGCATTAATTCGGGAACATTGCTTCCCGATGCATTCCAGTCTACTTCTACCTGCAGGCGACCGTCGGCATAGGCTGTGTATAGCAAATGGTAGTCGGAATTGACATCATGCAGCCTATATGTAACATCTACAGTAATTTGTCCGCCTTGAGAATTGCCAAGTTTTATGTCTTTAACACTTTTATTTACTCCGGCATATCTCCATACATTGCTTCTCACATGAGCATTGTTAGCCCAGTCATTATCGGTAGGAGCTCTCCAGAATGATGGAGTCGGGCCATGTTTTATTAAATTGCGGTCGCCTACATAATATCCACGAAGTTCCCCGTTACGTTTGTCGATTTTTATTGTGACGTCATTGGCGCATTCAATTATCCATAGATTGCCTTTGGTGTTCACATGTTGCATGTACATAACATCGTATTGAGGCTTGTTGAATACATTGCCTGATGCAAGTGCGAATTGTTCTCGTGCGACTTCATGACCTTTGGGCACTAATTCATTCCCTTCGCGAGTCAAAGCGTAAACCGACAAGAAATATTCAGTGCCGTCGCCAGGGGCCAATTGAGGCAAATTAAGTTTTACCGTTTTGGTCGTTCCGGCAGGAGCCGATATGTTTACTATTGTGTCAGAGGCAATCCTCTCGCCGTTTTGCAGTACTTCCCATGTAAAGGCAAAATCCTTGAGGTCGGTGTAGATGAAATTGTTTTCAATGTTTATTTCACCTTTTTTTAGGTCTTTTGCGCTGAAGCGGATGTCTTGGTACACTTTCTTTACTTCGTATAGGCCCGGATGAGGAGTCCTGTCGGGCAATACAAGCCCGTTGCAGCAGAAATTTTCATCATTATGATACTTGTAAGCTCCAAAATCACCACCATAGGCATAATAATCATTTCCATTCTCGTCTTGAGTCAAGAAACCTTGGTCTACCCAGTCCCAAATGAATCCGCCTTGCATTTGCTTGCTTGAGCGGATGATGTCAAAGTATTCTTGGAAGTTTCCGGTGCTGTTGCCCATTGCGTGAGCATATTCACACATTATGTATGGACGAGTGACGTCGGTGCGTGCGGCATATTTTTTCATGTCGCTTATATATGAGTACATTGGACATACAATGTCGGTATAAGAGCCTTCGCCTATTGGCTCGTATTGTACCGGGCGTGTATTGTCGCGCTCCTTTATCCAATTGTAGGCAGCCTCAAAGTTGTCGCCACTGCCACTTTCGTTTCCGAGACTCCAAATGATTACACTTGGATGGTTCTTGTCTCGTTCAACGAGAAGAAGTTGGCGGTCGAGAATTGCATCTTTCCATTCAGGTACAACTGCCGGATGCTTTTCAGGATTAAACGTGCCCGGAGTCCCCGTGCCCATTCCATGACATTCGATGTTGGCTTCATCGACAACATATAATCCATATTTGTCGCATAATTTGTACCATAAAGGGCTTTGCGGATAGTGGGACATTCGGACGGCATTGAAGTTGTTTTGCTTTAGAAGCATTATGTCTTTCATCATGAGTAGACTATCGACTACATGACCTGTCAAAGGGTTGTGTTCATGAATGTTGACTCCGTGAATTTCTATTGGTTTGCCGTTTACGAGCAGTTGGGCGTCTTTTATTTCTATCTTGCGGAACCCTATGCGGCATGATGTCGATTCGATTACATCTCCACTATGAGTTGACAATGTCAGTACAAGTGTGTATAGATATGGCGTTTCACTACTCCACAGGTGTGTATTTTTTACCTTGTTTTCAAAATTGGTTTCAACAAAGTCGTCGGCATTGATGCTCACATTTTTCTCGTTTTTTATTAAACGTTTTCCATCAGAGTCATATATGGCTAATTCTATTTTTGCATTTTGTTGAGAATTGAGGTAATTACGCAATTTCACAGTTGTGTTTAGGATGCCATTTTTATATTTGGCATCAAGATCCGGGCGGGCAAAGAAGTCAAGAATGCGAATATTGTCGGTGCTGTACAGATATACGTCACGGTCGATGCCCGATAATCTCCAGAAATCTTGGTCTTCGAGATAAGAACCATCACTCCAGCGATACACTTGTACTGCGACTTGGTTTTCTCCTGTTGTCACAAAATCGGTGATATCAAATTCGGCAGGATTTTTTGTACTTTCGGCATAACCTACTTGCTTACCGTTGACCCATACATACATGGCAGCCGTGCTGCCGTCGAAATGTAAATATACTCGTCGGCCATTCCATTCGTCGGGCAAAGTGAATGAACGTTTGTAACTGCCCACTGGGTTGTCATCGTGTGGAATAAACGGGGGATTCTTGGGAAAAGGATATACGGTGTTTGTATATATTGGTGTTCCGTAACCTTCCATTTCCCAATTGCTTGGAACTTTGATGTCATCCCATCCTGATGTGTCAAAATCGGTACGGTAAAAGTCTGCAGGACGGTCTTCGGGCTTGGCTACCCAATTAAATTTCCATGTCCCGTTTAGATTCATGTAGTAAGGTGAAGAAGCGTAATTGTCTTCTATGGCTGCTTGTCGGGTGTTGTATGGGAATGCTGTTGCCCTTGGTGTTTCGCGGTTTATTTGGAACACGGCAAGGTTTTCCCAGTCGTTGGCAGCGGCCTCGCAGGCGATACCAGTTGAAGTGAGGAGCAGGCTGCATAGAAGGGCTTTGCTTATTTTAATCATTGGCTTTAGGTTTTTGTTAAGTTGTTGGTAATAATTATTCAAAGTTAACGCAAAAAAACATTTATTGCAATTCCACCTCGGTAAAAGAATGAAACAAGATGTTTTTGCCGGCTTAATGAGTATTAAAAAAGGTTTTTAATATAAATGAATTTTATGCCATATCCCAATTATTGGCTAATTTTGTAAAGAAACTAAGTGGTTATGATATGAATAGAATAATAAGTAAAGAGCACTTCTCAGCCAAGGTTGTGAAACTTGTCGTAGAAGAGCCTTTGATTGCAAAATCACGTCGCGCAGGTCATTTTGTGATAGTTCGCAGCGATGCTCATGGGGAAAGAATCCCATTGACAATAGCAGATGCTGATGTGGCAAAAGGAACGATAACTCTTGTGATTCAGGATGTGGGTGTTTCAACGCATAAAATATGCGCTCTTGAACCCGGAGATTGCCTTGAGGATGTGGTTGGCCCACTCGGACAGGCTACCCACATTGAAAAATATGGCACGGTATTGTGCTGTGGAGGCGGCGTTGGTGTTGCGCCATTATTACCGATTCTGACAGCTTTTAAAAAGGCTGGCAACCGTGTAGTGAGTGTGCTTGCTGCGCGAAGCAAGGATTTGATAATATTGGAAAAAGAGGTGCGCGAGTATAGCGATGACGTTATAATAATGACTGATGATGGCAGTTATGGACAGAAAGGGCTTGTCACTGCAGGTGTCGAAGAGGTCATAAAGCGTGAAAAGGTTGACAAAGTTATTACTATCGGACCTGCCGTAATGATGAAGTTCGTGTCACTGCTGACAAAGCAATATAATATACCGACAGAGTGTTCTTTGAATGCAATTATGGTGGATGGGACCGGAATGTGCGGAGCTTGTCGTGTCACTGTAGGAGGGAAAACCAAGTTTGTTTGTGTAGATGGACCTGAATTTGACGCGCATGAAGTGGATTTTGATCAGTTGATGATGAGACTAAAGTCTTATAATTAATAATATCTTGACAATATGGATAATAACGATATAACTGAATCTCGTAAAGAACAATGGCGCGAAGATTTGCGAAAGAGTAAGAGTGCCAAGGACAGAATAAAAATACCGAGGGTGAAGATGCCCGAATTGACCCCGGAGTATCGTATAACGTGTCGTGAGGAAGTGAACCAAGGCATTACGGCCGAAATGGCATGTATCGAAGCGCAAAGATGCCTTGATTGCGTAAATCCACAATGCGTGACAGGATGCCCGGTAGGCATAAACATTCCGAAATTCATTAAAAATATAGAGCGTGGCGATTTTGATGCGGCTGCGGCGACATTGAAAGAGACCAGTGCCTTGCCTGCCGTGTGTGGTCGTGTTTGTCCACAAGAGAAACAGTGCGAAAGTAAATGTATTCATCATAAAATGAATAGCGAACCGGTGGCGATAGGATATCTTGAACGTTTTGCCGCTGACTACGACCGTAAAAAAGGGAAGAAGACATTGCCTGCCGTGGCTCCTGCAAATGGTATTAAAATTGCCATTGTGGGAAGCGGCCCTGCGGGATTATCTTTTGCAGGCGATATGGTAAAGCTTGGATATGATGTCACAGTATTTGAGGCTCTGCATGAAATAGGCGGAGTTTTGAAATACGGAATACCTGAATTCAGATTGCCTAACTCGATTGTTGATGATGAAATAGATGGATTGAAGGCATTGGGTGTGAAATTTGAAAAAGATGTAATAATCGGTAAGACGCTCACTCATGATGATTTGCATGAGATGGGGTTCAAGGGTGTATTTGTGGCATCGGGAGCGGGTCTGCCTCGGTTCATGAACATTCCGGGAGAGAACCTAAACGGGGTAATGTCGAGCAATGAGTATTTGACTCGAATCAACCTTATGGGTGCCGGAGCTGATGGTTGGGACACTCCTGTACTGCGAGGGAAACGTATAGCAGTAATTGGAGGAGGAAACACTGCAATGGATTCGGTGCGTACCGCTCGTCGCATGGGAGCTGAACATGCAATGCTGGTATATCGTCGTTCGGAAGAAGAAATGCCTGCACGCCTTGAAGAAGTGAAGCATGCCAAGGAAGAAGGTGTGGAATTTATGACTTTACATAATCCTGTGGAATATTTAGGGGATGAATCGGGCAGGGTCAAGATTATGAAACTGCAAAAAATGGAACTTGGCGAACCTGATGCGTCAGGCAGACGTTCTCCAGTGCCCATTGAAGGTGCGATAGAAGAAATCCCGGTTGACCTTGTAATTGTAAGTGTCGGTGTATCGCCCAATCCGTTGGTACCACGTTCCATCCCCGGGCTTGAAGTGAGCAAGCGTAATACTATCGTGGTGAACGAGGATACTATGAAATCATCGCTTGATGACATATATGCCGGAGGTGATATTGTCAGAGGAGGTGCTACGGTTATCCTTGCTATGGGTGATGGCCGCAGGGCTGCTCAGCATATGCATGAGGCATTAAGTGCACACAACTGATAAATGTCAATAGGATAAATAATAAAATAGGCGGCCGGAGAAACCGGCCGCCTATTTTGTTGTTTATGTTAGTTGTAATTATGAGAGTTTCTTTGCTTCGGAACCAAATGTTTCTTTTATGAAAGCAACGCATATGGCTCCAATGATTAAAGCGATTCCTGCAACGACAAGCATGTTTACCTCGGGGGGCACTTTGCCTTCTTGGGTGAATGCGCCGAGAATCCAGCCGCCTGCAATGGCAGCGACGATCTGAGGTACGCATATCGTACCATTAAACAGGCCTAAATATGTGCCCATATGGCCTCCCGACAGGGCATTGGTCAGGATGGTAAACGGCAAAGCGAGCATTGCTGCCCATGCGCATCCTATTAGCAGGAATGATGCGAATAACAAATACTGGTCGTGGATGAAGTATACAGAGATAAAACCTATGCCACCAAGTATCAGACTTGTCGCGTAAGCTACTTTGCGGTTCTTGAAGAATGGTATCACAGCCGCCCATATCACGGAGCCGATTGCCTGAACTGCGAATAACACTCCAACCCAGTTGCCTGCGGCTTGGTATTCGGGAGATTGTGTGTCAAGGAGATGACGAGCGGTTTCGGGCGCGTTGAACACGTTTCCTGCGATGCTGCCATTTGTGTATGTCCACATGAACATGAATGCTGCCCAGCAGAAGAATTGCACAAGTCCTACTGTCCAAAATGCTTTTGGAGCTTTGATGAGTAGCTTGAAGATGTTTACTTTCTCTTCATTTGCTTCTTTAGTTATTCCATGATATTCGGCATATTCCTTAGGCGGAATCTCTTTTACTTTCACGGTAGTGTATATGACACATAGGATGAGGATTGCCGCACCTATGTAGAAAGAATATATGACCGAATCGGGGATTTGTCCGGTAGGGGCAATATTGTTTATGCCTATCCATGTGAATACAAATGGGAATAAGTATCCGGCAAGACTTCCGGCGTTGCAAAGGAAGCTCTGGATTGAGTAGGCGAGACCTTTTTGTTTTTCATTCACCATGTCGCCAACCATCATTTTGAACGGCTGCATGGCAATATTGATTGATGTGTCAAGAAACATGAGAGAGAATAAGCCGAATATCATTGCGGCAGATACCGACATGCCAAAACTCCCTGCATTAGGCAACAGGCACATGACCAACACTGCAATCAATGCTCCCACAAACAGATAGGGGATGCGCCGACCGAAACGGCACCATGTCTTGTCACTAAGTACGCCGATAATGGGTTGCACGATTATTCCCATCAACGGAGGAAGAATCCAGAAGTAACTAAGATTATGCGGGTCTGCGCCCAATGTGGCAAAAATGCGGCTTATGTTAGCACTTTGCAAGGCGTATGCAATTTGAACGCCAAAAAATCCGAAACTAATGTTCCATAGTTTCCAAAAGCTTTGATCAGGTAACGTTTTCATGAAAAGATCTTATATATTTATATTTTTATTTGTTCATAAAGCCACTTTATTTCATTTTCCCAGATATCGGTATTCGGTGTTTCAAGAATCAAAGGAATGTTATCAAAGCGTGCATCATTCATCATTAGTTTAAAGAATGTTTCTCCAAGAATTCCTTTGCCGAGGCTTTCATGGCGATCCACTCTTGACGCAAGTCCCTTCTTTGTGTCATTCAAGTGCATGGCACGCAAATATTTGAATCCTATTATTCGGTCAAAGTCTTCCCATGCTTTGGCGTAAGAATCTTCAGTTGAAATGTCATAGCCGGCAGCAAACGCATGGCAACTGTCGATACATACGCCTACTCGCGATTTGTCTTCCACTTTGTCGATGATGTGGGCGATTTCTTCAAACTTGTTGCCTACATTTGTCCCTTGTCCGGCAGTGTTTTCAATTACTGCTGTCACGCCGGATGTCTTGTCGAGAGTAATGTTTATCGATTCGGCAATGCGGTCGAGGCATTTGTCCAAATCTATTTCATTAAGATGACTTCCCGGGTGAAAGTTTAGCATGGTCAATCCCAATTGCTCGCATCGTTGAAACTCGTCGAGGAATGCTGTTCTTGAAGTTTCCAGCTTATCGGTATCCGGATGGCCAAGGTTTATAAGATAACTGTCGTGTGGAAGTATATTCTCAGGTTTGTAACCAAGTTTGGCACAATTTTCTTTGAATAATTCCACCGATTTCTCTTTAAGAGGTGATGATTTCCATCTCGACGGATTGCGCGAGAAGAAAGCAAAAGCCTTTGCGTTTATATTATGTGCATTCAAAGGAGCATTCTCAACGCCCCCCTCCACGCTCACATGAGCGCCAACATATTTTATCATAGGTTTATGCTAAATTAATTATTATACAAAGGTAATGAAATGATTTTAATATGTGTGGAGGGTGCCAAATAAATTTATGTGGTGGATAAAGTAATTTGTCAATAAAAAACTAAAGCAGATATCAAACGTAGATACCTGCTTTAGTTTTATGTCGTTTTGTAATTCAAATAAACTTCAAATCATAGTGAAGGATTTATTTGTTCAAACGGCTATTTACCCAGTCGAGCATTCTCTTAGCTTCGCTGTTTGAAGGATTCAATTCGACAGCCTTTTCAAGATATGGTTTTGCTTGTTGGCAAATCGGGTCGATGATTTTTCCCAATTCTTCGTCAGTCAGGTTCAAGTTTTCTTCGGCGTTCATCAATGTAACGGCCTTGTTGTTGTAGTAACGACCTACATGATATTGAGCGTCGGCAAGATTAGGATCTTTTTCAGCGGCTTCTTTGTAGTATTTGATAGCCTGCTCGATGTCCTCGGTTTCGGTTTCAATGACGATGCCTTTGAACATTATGAACATAGCCTCATCAGGGAAGTTTGCGATTGCTCCATCCAATATTTCATCACATTTCGCATAATCTTTTGCGACCATGTATTTATCAACGGCACCGCTTACAGAAAGTTGAAGTATCGTACGGAAGTTGTCATTGGCATATCCGAGTTTTTTAGCTTTACCCAACGCATTGATTGATTCTTCAAAATTTTTTGCGAAGTATTGTGACACGCCTACATTATAAAATGTTTCAGCTATGGTAGAATCGGCCAATTCAGGCTTCTTGTCACCAAGGAATTCTGCTGAAGGGAGCGAAGCATAGATGTCCCATGCTTTAGCAGCGTTGGCATAATCTCCCTTGCCGTAGAACACACTTCCGGCAATTGAGAAATCATTGTGGTGGCCGGAAATTGTATTTACGATGTCTTTTGAATATTTAGTCTTTGTTTTGGGCTTGCCTGTCTTCTTGTCAATTTTTGGAGAGCCGTCTTTGTTTGTTTGGATAATTGTGTCAAGAGGCAATGCTTTGACATAGTTGTCATAGCCATCAAGTAATGCGATACACATGCTCAATGTATCCACCGGATTGTTGTTGCTTGGTAAATAAAGCTTGGCTTGATTGTCATCGTATTGGTCAAACTTTTCTTTACCTGCTTTATAAAAAGGTTCAGCCGGATTCGGCTCGTCTTTTGCAGCTGCACTACCCACTGCCAAAGAAGCGCATGTTAAAAATAAAACTAATTTGTTCATGTCAGTTAAAATTTTGATATTAGTAAATTTATTCAATCTCTTTATCGTCACTGTCGTCGGTTTCGTCATCGATGATGTCGTTTTCATTTTCTTCGTAATCATCATCGTAGTTTTGTTCGACGTTGGCAGTAGTTGGTTTGTTAATCAGTTCGGTTTCTTCTCCGCCATTTTCAGAAACCAATTCTTCATCTTTTTCTGAAATAACTTTGCACACTGATGCTATTTCGTCATTTCGTTTCTCAAGATTTATGAGTTTCACGCCTTGTGTTGCACGCCCCATTACACGCAAATCGGCAACATGCAGTCTGATAGTGATTCCCGATTTGTTTATAATTACCAAATCGTTGTTGTCGTTAACACGCTTTATGGATACAAGCAGACCAGTTTTCTCGGTGATGTTCATTGTCTTCACACCTTTGCCACCTCTGTTGGTTATGCGATAGTCTTCGAGCTGTGAGCGTTTGCCATATCCTTGTTCTGAAACAACAAGTATCGTGTCTTCAGTATTTTGTGGAAGGCATATCATTCCGATAACTTCGTCATCTTCGCTATCCAATGTCATACCCTTTACGCCGGCTGCAATTCTTCCCATCGGGCGTACTTTTGATTCATGGAATCTGATAGCCTTGCCGTATTTGTTTGCCATCACGACATCGCAGTTTGAGTCGGTCAGCCTTACTTGTATCACTTGGTCATCCTCATGGATTGTGATTGCATTCACGCCATTTGCACGAGGCCTTGCATAGGCACTAAGGCACGTTTTTTTGATGAGACCTTTTTTAGTGCAGAATACAAGATTGTGGGTACTGTTGTACTCTGGGTCGCTCAAGTTCTTCACGGCAATAAATGCGTTTATCTTGTCGTCGGGATCGATATTGAGCATGTTTTGTATTGCACGTCCCTTTGAATTTCTTGCACCTTCGGGCAGCTCATAGACTTTGAGCCAGTAGCAACGTCCTTTCTGAGTGAAGAATAGCACATAGCTGTGCATCGATGCCGTATATATGTATTCGATAAAATCGGAATCGCGTGTTTCGCTTCCCTTGACACCCACGCCGCCACGATTTTGCGCCCTGAATTCTGACAATGGAGTACGTTTTATGTATCCAAGGTGCGAAATAGTGATTATCATATGGTCGTCGGCATAAAAATCTTCGGCATTAAAGTCCTCGGATGCATAAACAATCTCAGTTTTGCGCTCATCGCCGTATTTGTCACGAATCTCAATCAACTCATCCTCAATAACCTTGCGACGTGTGTCATCGTTGTTAAGGATGTCATTCAGACGCGCGATAGTCTGCATGAGGCTGTCATATTCGTTGCGCAATTTGTCCTGATCAAGATGGGTGAGGTCTCCAAGTCGCATTTCAACGATGGCTTTGGATTGAATCTCGTCGATTCCAAACCTATCGCACAGTCGTTGTCTTGCATCGGCTCGTGAGTCGCTTGATTTTATTATTGCGACAACTTCGTCGATATTATCGGATGCTATGATTAATCCTTGCACGATGTGAAGTCTGTCCTCGGCTTTCTTTAGCTCGAACTTGGAACGTCTTATGACTACATCATTCCTGTGGTCAAGGAAATATTGTATGAGTTGTTTTATGTTGAGAGTCTTGGGACGGCCATGAACAAGTGCAACGTTATTTACGCTGAAAGATGATTGTAATTGTGTCATCTTGAACAACTTGTTGAGCACGACATTTGCATTGGCATCACGTTTCAAGTCAATGACTATTCGCATGCCTCGCATGTCGCTTTCGTCGTTGATGTTGGAAATTCCATCAATTTTCTTTTCTACGACTAAATCGGCTATGCTCTCAATAAGGACTTTCTTATTGACGTTATACGGAATCTCTGTTACGATGATTTTGTCTCCATCGTCATCCGACTCTATTTCTGTTTTGGCGCGTATAACGATTCTTCCTTGTCCGGTCTCAAAGGCTTTCTTAACTCCGTCATATCCGTAAATAATGCCACCTGTCGGGAAATCGGGTGCTTTGATGTATTTCATCAATTCTTCTATTTCCATGTCGGGATTCTCGATAAGAGCAAGACAGGCGTTGATCGATTCGGTCAAATTGTGCGGTGGCATGTTTGTTGCCATACCTACGGCAATGCCCGAAGCTCCATTTACAATCAAGTTTGGAAACCTTGTTGGCAATACGACAGGTTCTTCGCGTGTTGCGTCGAAGTTTGGCACCATGTCGACAGTATCCTCGTCTATGTCGCGGAGCATTTCTTCGCCCATCCGGTTCAATCGAGCCTCGGTATAACGCATGGCAGCCGGGCTGTCTCCGTCAATTGAACCGAAGTTGCCTTGTCCGTCGACCAATGGATACCTTAATGCCCAGTTTTGAGCCAATCTCACCATGGTAAGGTATATCGAAGAGTCGCCGTGTGGGTGATATTTACCCATGACTTCTCCCACGATACGAGCTGATTTCTTGGTAGGAGCATTGTAGAAATTACCTAATTTCTGCATACCGTAGAGAACCCTTCGGTGCACGGGCTTGAAACCGTCGCGCACGTCGGGCAGTGCACGAGATACAATCACCGACATTGAATAATCAATGTAGGAAGATTTCATCTCATTTTCAATATTGATCTTTAATATTCGATCTTCAGTCATACTTACAGATTAATTTTCATCATATTAAAGCATGCATGAAAGCAATGCTTAAATCACGTCTTTTATCATACAAAGGTACGATTATATAAGTTATTTCGCAAGTCAATTAATTAATTTTATAACGGACTGTAAATTGGAGTATGAATCGTTGTCGGATGGAAAAATTTGTTATTTTTGTGAATCTTTTGTGCCATGCGGTTTTGCGATAAAAACGACAGATGTGGTTGAATGCAGCTTCATGGTACAATGTCGTGTAAGAAATAGAAAAGAGGTGAAAATGAATAGCATATTGCAAGTTAGCGGACTTACAAAATCGTTTGGCGACAGAATTTTGTTTTCAGACATATCATTCGGGATAGAAGAAGGAGAGAAGGTTGGACTTATCGCCCGCAACGGAGCCGGGAAGTCAACTTTGATGAAAATCATAGCCGGAGTGGAGTCGATGGACAGTGGCACGGTGATAATGCAAAATGACATCAGGCTCGGCTTTTTGGAGCAGGTCCCGGCAATAAACGGTGATTTACCGGTAATTGATGTTTTCCTTGATGACGGGACTGAAAGATCGGCCATAATTAAAGCGTATGAGGAAGCCCTTGGTGGCAATGATGAGCAACGATTGTCGGATGCGATACCGATGATGGACAATTTAGGGCTGTGGGATTATGAAGCTCATTTCAAGCAAGTGTTGTCGCAATTGAAAATTGTTGATTACAGACAGCGCGTAGGTGAATTGTCGGGAGGGCAGTTGAAGCGTGTGGCACTTGCCCGTGTATTGTTTGACAATCCCGATGTGTTATTGCTTGATGAGCCTACCAATCATCTTGACATTGATGTCATTGAGTGGCTTGAGGACTATCTTAAGCGTTCAACCATAACTTTATTGATGGTCACTCATGACAGGTATTTCCTTGACAAGGTATGCAATAAAATTATCGAGGTGGATTTTGGAAATATTTATGAATATAATGGTAACTACAGCTATTACCTTGAAAAGAGGGCAGAGCGTATAGATGCTGAAAATGCGGAAGTTGCGCGTGCCAAGAACTTGTTACGGACCGAACTTGAATGGATGCGCCGTCAGCCCCAAGCTCGCGGCAGCAAGGCTCGTTATCGCATAGATGCGTTTTATAAATTAGAAGAGAAAGCACAGACAAGGAGGGAGGAAGCCGACGTGAAACTGAGCGTGAAGGCAACTTATATAGGTTCGAAAATATTTGAAGCCGAACATGTGTGTAAGAGCTTTGGCGACAATGTGATATTGAATGATTTCAGTTATATATTTGCGAGATATGAGAAATTGGGAATAGTTGGTAACAATGGTGCCGGGAAATCCACATTTATAAAATGCCTGCTGGGTGAGGAGCCTATAGACAGCGGAACAATTGATATAGGAGAGACAGTGCAATTTGGCTATTACAGTCAAGACGGGATGAAATTTGATGAATCAAAGAGGGTGATAGATGCATTGAAGGATATAGCTGAGTATGCTCGATTTGATGAGAAAACTGTCTACAGCGCGTCGCAATTCCTGCAATTGTTCTTATTTTCTCCAGCCGACCAACAAAAACTCATTTGCAAGTTGAGCGGAGGCGAGAAGCGCCGGTTGTATTTAGCCGTGGTTTTGTTCAGGAAGCCAAATTTTCTGATACTTGACGAGCCGACCAATGATCTTGATATAAAAACTCTCGAGGTGCTTGAAAATTATCTTGCAGATTATAAAGGGTGCCTGATTGTCGTGTCGCATGACAGGTTTTTCATGGACAGGACTGTTGACCATATTTTTGTGTTTGAAGGAAATGGCAAAATAAAGGATTTCCCTGGAAATTATTCAGAATATCGGGAGGCAAAAAAGAATGTATCGGATGAGCCCAAAGTTTGTAAGAGTAAAAGTGAACCGGTAAGCAAGCCCAAGTGGAGGAATAATAGAGAGCCGTCCAATAGGATGTCATTTAAGGAACGCAAAGAATTTGAATCTCTTGAAAAAGAGATTCAGGAACTTACAGGCGAAAAAGAAAAATTGACAGCAATGTTCAATAGTGGTGAAGTGATTGAAGATGTCGCCAAAATCTCCTTGCGTTACGAGGAGTTGTCAAAGTTGCTTGATGAAAAAGAGATGCGGTGGCTCGAACTTAGCGAAAAGCAGTAATTGTATTCCATAATTCATGATAAAAATGGAATTGACAGATGAATTTTATGTTAATGGAGAGTCCTATGACGGGCACGAATTGGCAGAGAGGACATACATTCTTAAGAAATTGTTAAAATATATCTGTATTTGAATGAGTTTCGCTATCTTTACATCATGAATTTCTAATATCTTTATTAACGCTAACTTATGAAACATTTATTTTTGACAACAGTTGCAGTCGCTCTTGGATTGAGTGGCTTTGCAAAAGACAAGCCAGCCGAAACTATTACTAATGATGACGTGATTCTTCATGCATGGTGTTGGTCGTTCAACACAATCAAAGAAAACATGAAGGATATAGCCGATGCCGGATATAAATATGTACAGACCCCTCCGGCTCAAAACTGCATTACTGAAGCCAAGGGCGATAAAGGCGGCGGAAATCAGCTGTTCGGTCACGGGCGCTGGTATTATCATTATCAACCGGTAGATTGGAAGATAGGAAATTACCAAGTAGGAACTCGTGAGGATTTTATTGCCATGTGCGATGAAGCTAAGAAATATGGCATTAAGGTAATTGTTGACGTGTTGCCAAATCATACGGCAATGGACGACACAAGGGTGAGTGATGACCTCGATGCAGCAGTTGGCGGGCATGAAAATTTGTATCACGCTGCAGGATTTACAGAAATAAAGGATTATAATGACCGTTTGCAGTGCACGACTGGACAAATGGGAGGTCTCCCTGATGTAAATACAGAGAATCCTGATTTTCAATATTACTACATGACTTATGTAAATGATTTGCTAAATTGCGGAGCAAGGGGGTTCAGGTATGACACAGCCAAGCATATAGGCTTACCGAGTGACCCACTTGACCCTAAGTCAAAGCAAAATGACTTTTGGGATGTTGCAACGGGACGTAAGGCGGTGAAAGGGTTGTCACTTGCTCTTCCGATGGACAGCTTGTTTATTTATGGTGAAGTTCTGCAAGATAAGAATGTAAAAGAGAAGGAGTATGGAGAGTATGTCAACCTCACTGCAAGTTCTTATGGGCATGTATTGAGAAATGTATTGTCGGCTGGAGATTGGAGTGCAGACAGTGTGGGACAATGGCATCATCCTGTAGCTCCATACAATCTTGTCACATGGGTTGAATCGCATGACACTTATTGCAATGCACATGAGTCGGCCGGATTGACAAATGAGCAAATTCGCATGGGATGGGTGTTCCTTGCTGCCCGTCAGAATGGGACTCCGTTATTCTATTCCCGTCCAAACAACAGTTCTCCCGATAATGTATGGGGCGACAATATAGTCGGAGTACGAGGAAATGGAGAATTTATGCATCCCGAAGTAGTGGCTGTGAATAAATTCAGGAAACAAATGCATGGGCAGCCAGAATCTCTGTATTTCAGCGCAGATAATAAAGTTGCTGAGGTGTGCCGAGGTAAAAAAGGAGCGGCTCTTGTCAATATAACCGATGGTGAAGTTGAGGTAGAAATGGAAACGTCGTTGCCAAACGGAAAATATAAAGACAAGGTGTATGGTACTGAATTTGTCGTAAAGAAAGGCATGTTGAGCGGTAGGCTAAAAGCTTTCACATCATATATATTGGTAAAGAAGTGAAATTATATTTAAAATAATAATCGAGGCAGGAGCTTTGTCTTAAAGATGACAATGTTACTGCCTCTTTTTTAATTTAGGTTATGTTATAATTAGTTAATATTCCGATATCATTAATAAAATTTCAGGAGTATTTTTGAGGCATACGAAAATGAAATTACATGAATTTATCGTGTTGTTGACGGTAAAACAGCAAAGCGATGTGATAAAATCACGGTATGACATGCTGATTGAGAGATACGTTACAAAAAAAATTATGTATTAGAGAATATTTATTTTTTGCTTATATTTGCAAACGTGTTTTTTTGGATTAGATGTTGATACTATGGTCTTAAGCAAAGAAAAACCAGATTTGATATTTGAAACGAGCTGGGAAGTGTGCAATAAGGTTGGTGGAATATATGCCGTGCTTTCTACAAAAGCTAATACTTTACAGACTGATTTCAAAGACAAGATTATATTTATTGGTCCCGATTTGTGGAGTAAAGATAACCCTTCTCCATATTTTGAAGAATCTGATACGATTCTTCAGGAATGGAAGAAAAGTGCAGTATTTCCAATAGGAATGAGTGTAAGAGTCGGGCGATGGACGGTACCCGGCAATCCCATAGTTATTTTGGTGGATTACAAGTCGTTGTATTCATATAAGGACGAATTGTATGCTCAAATGTGGAATAAATTCTGCGTAGACTCTCTTCATGCATACGGCGACTATGACGACAGTTGCATGTTTGCCTATGCTTCCGCTTTGGTGATTGAGAGCATATACTTGAACATGTATAATGGCAGTAGCAAGGTTATTGCTCATTTCGACGAATGGACCACAGGAATGGGGCTTCTTTATGTGAAGTCGCATCTGCCTAAGATAGCAACAGTGTTTACTACTCATGCAACGAGCATTGGCCGTAGCATATGTGGCAACAACAAACCGTTGTATGATTACATGAGCGGCTATAATGGCGACCAAATGGCTGTTGAGCTTAACATGCAGTCAAAACATTCTCTCGAAAAGGCTGCTGCATGGAATGCCGATAGCTTTACTACAGTAAGCGAAGTGACCGCCAAGGAATGTGTCCAATTGCTTGGTCGTAAGCCGGTAGTGACACCTAACGGATTTGAACAGACTTTTGTTCCGTCAAATAAAAGGAGTTATACAGCCAAGCGTAAGGTTGCAAGGAAAAAAATGCTTCAAGTGGCTATGTCATTGACAGGTATTGAGTTTGATGATGATACGTTTATCGTTGCCACAGCCGGACGTAATGAATTTAGGAACAAAGGCTATGATGCGTTTATTGACTCAATGAACGTGATAAGGACACAGAAGAGAGATTGTAATAAAAAAGTACTTGCTTTTTTGTTTGTTCCTGCATGGGTTGATGAAGCAAGAGCCGACTTGAAAGCTGCGCTGGCCGAAGGTAAATGCTGTAAACTTGAAAACTCGATTATAACGCATACATTGCATAACTATTCTCAAGATGCAATCTATGGGAAAATCAACTATTTAGGTATGCATTATGCTAATGATAATAATCTGACAATCATTTATGTACCATCCTATTTAAATGGTGATGACGGTATATTCAATTTGGCATATTATGACATTTTGCCGGGATTGGATTGCACGGTGTTTGCTTCCTATTACGAGCCTTGGGGTTATACTCCGCTCGAAAGCGTTGCATTCAGTGTGCCTACCGTAACAACCGATCTTGCCGGATATGGCCAATGGGTACTGGACAATTTCAAAGGTGATTTTGAGGATTGTGGTACGGTTGTTATCCACCGATGCGATTCAAATTATGACGATGTAGTGCGTCAAATCGCTGAAAACGTGCTTAAATTGCTGTCTACCGATTCTAAAACTATGGTAAAGATACGAGATGCGGCTTCAAAGACATCAAAGCAAGCACAGTGGACACAATTTATAGAGTATTATTATGCTGCATATGATGAAGCGTTAAATAATGCTTTGGCACAAGGTAGACATAAATAAGTTTGGATAATTATAATAACCACATAACATTATTTAATTAATATATGAAACTACAAGTTAGTAATACTAATTCTCCTACATGGAGAGACTTGACAGTAAAATCAGAACTTCCTGCCAAGCTGAAAAAGCTTGAGGAACTTGCAAAGAATCTGTGGTGGGTATGGAACAGTGAAGGTAAGTCGTTATTCCATGACTTAGATCCGGAATTGTGGCGTTCGACAGGTGAAAATCCTGTTTTGTTGCTGCAAAAACTTGGATACGAGAAGTATACGGCAATAGAGAATGATGAGGCACTCATGGCTCGTATCGAGAAAGTGTATGCCGACTTTAAGGCGTATATGTCAGTTGGGATGCGTACAGATGTTCCGTCGATTGCTTATTTCAGCATGGAATTCGGTCTATGCAGTGCATTGAAGATATATTCGGGCGGTCTTGGTATTCTCGCCGGAGACTATATAAAAGAAGCATCTGATTCTCGTATTAACATGGTTGCTGTGAGCTTCCTTTACAGGTATGGATACTTCACTCAATCATTGTCGATGGACGGACAGCAAATTGCTAATTATGAGCCACAGAATTTCAACCAATTGCCAATTGAGCCTGTCTTGAATGAAAACGGACAGCACATGTTGCTTGAAGTTCCTTATCCAGGTCGAGTAATTTATGCAAAAATTTGGAAAGTGAATGTAGGTCGCATGAATCTGTATCTTCTCGATACCGATGTTGACCTGAACTCTGAATTTGACCGTCCTATTACTCACAAGTTGTATGGAGGAGATTGGGAAAACCGTATCAAGCAAGAATATTTGCTCGGCATAGGTGGTGTATTGATGTTGAAAAAGCTTGGCATCAAGCCTCAATTGTACCACTGCAACGAAGGACATGCCGCATTGCTTAACTTGCAAAGACTGGTTGATTATGTGCAAGAAGGCTTGACATTCAACCAAGCACTTGAGGTAGTTCGTTCGTCTTCATTGTACACGGTGCACACTCCAGTTCCGGCAGGACATGATTATTTTGACGAGTCGTTGTTCGGAAAATATATGGGAGAATTCCCCGAGAAGCTTGGTATCTCTTGGAATGAGCTTATGAATATGGGTCGAGAAAATCCCGATACCAATGAGCGTTTCTCAATGAGCGTGTTTGCATTGAACACTTGTCAAGAAGCAAATGGTGTTAGCTGGTTGCACGGAGAAGTGTCAAAGAAGATGTTCCAAGGCGTATGGAAAGGTTATAGCTGGGAAGAATCACATGTTTCTTATGTAACCAATGGCGTTCATATGCAAACTTGGGCAGCTTCAGAATGGAAAGAATTCTATGAAAAGACATTTGGCCCTGACTATCTTAATGCTCAAGCTGATGAGAAAACATGGGCACCGATTCTCAAGGCTGATGATGAAGACATCTGGAATTTGAGACTAAAGTTGAAAAACAAATTGATTGAATTTGTAAAGAAAGATTTTGCTTCTTCATGGTTGAAAAACCAAGGAGATCCATCTCGAATCTTGTCTATTATAGAAAAAATCAATCCAAATGCATTGTTGATAGGTTTTGCAAGACGTTTTGCTACTTATAAGCGAGCACACTTGTTGTTTACCGATCTCGACAGATTGTCAAGAATTGTCAATAATGAGCAGTTCCCAGTGCAATTTATCTTCTCGGGCAAGGCTCACCCGGCTGATGGTGGCGGACAAGGGTTAATCAAGAGGATTATAGAAATTTCGCGCATGCCACAATTCTTGGGTAAAATTATTTTCCTTGAAAACTATGACATGACACTTGCAAAGAGACTTGTCAGCGGCGTTGATATTTGGTTGAATACCCCGACTCGTCCATTGGAAGCATCTGGTACTTCGGGAGAAAAGGCCGAAATGAACGGTGTGCTTAATTTCTCGGTTAAGGACGGATGGTGGTATGAAGGTTACCGTGAAGGTGCAGGTTGGGCATTGACCGACAAGCGTACTTATACCGACCAAGGCCAGCAAGACAAGCTTGATGCTGCTACTATCTATTCAATGCTCGAAAATGAGATAATTCCATTGTATTTTGCCAAGAACTCTAAGGGTTATTCTCCTGAGTGGGTACAGTACATTAAGAATTCTATCGCGCACATCGCTCCTAACTATACAATGACCCGTATGATTAATGATTACATCAACAGGTTCTATTTGAAGGAAGGTAAGCGTTCGGCTGAGTTGATTGCCAATAATTATGCTAAGGCTAAGGAAATTGCCGCATGGAAGGAAAAAGTAGCTTCCAAGTGGAATGACATTCATGCAATTGATGTTCAATTCTCTGATTCATTGAAGTCGAACAATATTGTTAATGGTGTCGAGTACGAAACTTCGGTAGTATTGTACACTGCAGGATTAGGTCGTGACCTTGGCGTTGAATTCGTTGTGTACAAAGATGAGAATGGCGAGTCTAAGTTGATAGAGAAACTTCCGCTCGAAATTGTGAAGGAAGAAGGAGATAACCTTACATATCACATAAAGAGCCAAATAAAGTATGCAGGTGTATTCCGTTATGCTTTGAGGGTTTATCCTAACAATCCGGAAATACCGCATCGTCAAGATTTCGCATACGTTAAATGGATTTAATCTAAAATAAAGCTACTTTTGTAGTAATCATAGGGTTCCTACAAAGTCAAGCATAAAATATCCCGGCAAGTTACCATTGCTTGCCGGGATATTTTTTCAATATATTCATATAAATAAGGTTGTCCATTTAGACGAATTCATGTGCGACTTTAAGGCTTTTGGTTTGCAAGATAGAAAATGCAAAGCCTTGTTTTTCCTCCATTAACCTTGGGATTATATCAATGCCACAGGTTTGTTATTATTGATAATTTATTGTGTTGTTGAACTGTGAGATTACTTAGAATGTTTCTGGAATAATTGCGATTATGTTCTTGGCTTGGGACATGAGGCACTTGAGCCTTCCTGTATTATCAATATTATTGTACAGACAATTTTTCTTTTAGGAACTTGCCCGTATAGCTATTTGGATTTGCTGCAATTTCTTCGGGTGTTCCGGTTCCTATTACATAACCGCCATTTTCTCCTCCTTCAGGACCCATGTCTATAATATAGTCGGCACATTTTATTACGTCCATGTTATGCTCTATGATTATAATGGAATGGCCATTGGCCAATAGTTGTGTAAATGATTTGAGCAGCGTGTTTATGTCATGGAAATGCAAACCTGTCGTTGGTTCGTCAAATATGAACATTGTAAGCACTTGCTTTTCATTGCTTAAATAATATGCAAGCTTGACTCGTTGATTTTCACCACCAGACAGGGTCGATGAAGCTTGTCCAAGTTTTATATATCCGAGTCCGACATCTTGAAGCGGCCTGAGTCGCTTGACAATCTTCTTTTCAGTACTTCCATTTGACTCTGAGAAAAATTCTATGGCTTCATTAATAGTCATATTCAATATGTCGTAAATGTTCTTGCCTCGATATTCAACTTCAAGCGCATCATTGCAATAGCGTTTGCCATGGCAACTTTCGCATTCAAGAGTTATGTCGGCCATAAATTGCATTTCTATGGTTATAGTGCCTTCACCTTTGCATTCTTCGCAACGGCCACCCGGGGAATTAAATGAGAAATAACCTGCATTATATCCCATTTGTGTCGATAATTGTTGCTCGGAATATAGTTTTCTTATTTCATCAAATGCTTTAAGATATGTAGCTGGGTTGCTGCGGGAAGACTTGCCGATAGGGGTTTGGTCAACAAATTCAACAGCTTTTATTGAATTTAAGTCACCTGATATTGAGGAAAAGGTTCCCGGAGCATCTGCGCTTTCCCCGATATTACGCATGAGAGCCTTGTAAAGAATTTCTTTTACCAATGTGGATTTACCGGAACCGCTGACACCTGTTATGACAGTCATGACCTCAAGGGGGAATTTTACATCTATTCCTTTTAGGTTATTTTCGGCAGCGCCTTTTATTTCAATATAATTTCTCCATTTTCGGCGATGCTTAGGTATTTCAATTTCACGTTCGCCTGTGAGGTACTGAAGCGTATAACTGTTTGTCGCTTTTGCCAAGTGGGCAACATCTCCTTGATAAATTACGCGACCGCCGTTCTTGCCTGCTTCCGGTCCTATGTCAATGAGATAGTCGGCGGCTCGTATTATTTCTTCATCGTGTTCGACAACGACAACGCTATTGCCAATGTCGCGCAGAGCCTTTAGCACAGCGATCAATTTGTCTGTATCGCGCGAATGCAAACCAATACTTGGCTCATCGAGAATATATAAAGAGCCTACAAGACTGCTCCCGAGAGAAGTGGCAAGATTTATTCGTTGACTTTCTCCTCCTGATAGGGTAGATGACATTCGGTCGAGAGTTAAGTATCCGAGGCCGACATCAATGAGGAATTTTATGCGGTTTTTTATTTCTACAAGTAAGCGTTTGGCTATTGTTGCATCTTCTTGTGGCAAAGTTAGGTTGTTGAACCATTCAAAAAGGCTGGTTATAGGCTTTTTGACAAGTTCGGAGATGGTTGTTCCGTTAATTTTCACATAGGACGCTTCCTTTTTCAAGCGAGAACCTCCGCAAGCCGGGCATATAGTCTTGCCTCTATATCTGGCGAGAAGTACTCGATATTGTATATTATATATTTTACTCTCTATATATTTGAAAAATCCGTCTATGCCTGGAAATTTGCTGTTCCCATGCCACAAGAAGTTTTTCTGTTCATCCGTTAGCTGGTAGTACGGTTTGTGTATCGGGAAGTCTTTGGCAACAGCAATTTTTATGAACTCATTTTTCCATTCGCTCATTTTTTCTCCGCGCCAACAGAAAACGGCATCATTGTATATAGACAAAGTCTTATTTGGAATGACCAGATTTTCATCAATCCCTATGATTTTACCAAATCCTTCACATTGTGGGCAAGCTCCTATTGGATTATTGAAATTGAACATCATGTCGGTCGGTTCTTGAAATGTAATTCCGTCGGCTTCAAATCTTGTAGAGAATTCATGCTCCTCAATTCCGTTTTTTGCCCACACTTTTAACCGGCATTTTCCATGACCTTCAAAAAATGCAGTTTCTATAGAATCAAGCAATCGGGAATCATCTTCATGCAAATGTGTGACAGCCATGCGGTCTATGAGAAGATGATATTTCTCGGGCGAATCTGTTTTTGTGCCTATAACATCTGAAATTTGAACAAACTTACCATCATATTCAAGTCGTGAATAACCTTCTTTTATGTAAATATCGAGTTGCTCATCCAAAGTCCTGTTTTGAGGAATGTCCATATCGGCAAGGATGGCAAATCGAGTATCATTGTCATACGAGTTTATGGCGTACAGGACATCGGCAGGCGTGTGCTTTTTCACTAATTGATTTGATACAGGTGAATACGTTTTGCCTATTCTTGAGAACAGCAGGCGCAGGTAGTCGTAAATTTCGGTAGATGTACCTACTGTACTGCGAGAATTGCGCGTGTTTACTTTTTGTTCTATGGCTATGGCCGGAGGCAGACCTTTAATATAATCGCATTCAGGTTTTGGCATTCGTCCAAGGAATAGCCTTGCATAGGATGACAGGCTTTCAACATATCTGCGCTGTCCTTCTGCATAGAGTGTGTTAAATGCGAGAGATGATTTTCCCGAGCCGGACAGTCCGGTTATTACCACGAGTTTGTTCCTTGGAATTGTAATGTCAATGTTTTTGAGATTGTTTACGCGTGCGCCTTTTATTTCTATGTCTTTTTCAGCCATCATTTGGAATTATAAAACCGAACTGCAAATTTAGCATGTATAATTGCTAAAAACAAATGCGCAAGTTCCATATGTTCAACAATTCATAATTATGCTTAAAACCGATTGTTTGTGTTTGGCAGATGTAAATAAATTGTTTATTTTTATAACTCAAATTCAAGGAATGAAGCCTGTATATGGCAGGCAGAGTATAAATTAACTTAGTAAATAGCAATATTATGAAACCTTTACACATTATTTTAGCAGTGATTGGCGGCGCAGTTGCCGGTGCTGCTGTCGGGTTGCTTTTTGCTCCGGATAACGGAAGTGATACGAGAGGCAAAATTGCTGAGTACCTTAAGAATAAAGGTATTACATTGAAGAAAGAAAAGATGGATGAATTGGCATCCGATATTGAGAACGAATTGAAGTGATAAATGACTATAAAAATAGAGGAGGCATTGATATGAAGAATATTGGAATATTGTATGCGTTTCTTGGTGGAGCTGTCGTAGGTTGTGCAGCAGCATTGCTCTTTGCTCCTGAAAAGGGTTCGGAATTGCGTAATCGCATTAAAAATCTT
Source organism: uncultured Prevotellaceae bacterium (assembly GCA_905207705.1). Lineage (GTDB taxonomy): Bacteria > Bacteroidota > Bacteroidia > Bacteroidales > Muribaculaceae > Avimuribaculum. The sequence continues at coordinate 99,334 of CAJLMA010000001.1, read as the reverse complement.
TTGAAGTCCAAGGGTATTGATTTCACCGACGATGAAGTTCAAGAGCTTGTAGACCAAATAAGCGAGGAAATAGTAAAATAAGGCGCTGAAAGCCTTATTGAGAAGTATAAATAAAATGAGGCGTAATGGCACTATCGTAAAATGTCATTACGCCTTTGTTCCTAAATAAGATTTGTATTATGGATAGTCAGTATGGAAAGCTGTGGGAAGAGTTGAAAAAATTCTTCACATTGCAGATAGATTATGCCAAGTTGACGGCTGTCGAGAAACTTGTGATAATAATGTCGTCGGTTGCCGTGGCTTTTGTTTTGGCCGTCCTCGGAGCTTGTGCGCTGTTTTATTTATCATTCGCTCTTGTATATGTAATTAAAGGATGGATTGGATGTGAATGGGGCGCATATCTTATAGTGGGTTGCGTATTCATAATAGCAGTACTTGTCGTGTATGCGTTAAGAAAACGTCTGATAATCAATCCTGTTTCACGGTTTATAACTAAATTGTTTCTTGATAAAAAATAAAAATGTCTGTAAATATGTTGAATTCTGGTAGTGAAAAAACTGTCACAAGTCAAGAACTTGAGTGGAACGGCTACACAGTGGACGAGTTGAAGTATCATAGGGCAATAGCGTTAGTGAAGCTCGAACTGCAAAAAGAGGTGCTCGGGAATGCCATGAAGGTCATGAATACTTCGGTCATGACAACCAATAATAAATATATATCGTCTATTTTCAATGGAAAATTTTCGGGGAAATTGCGGTATGTCAATTATCTCGTTGCCGGTTACAAAGTTTCAAAAATGTTTATGTATCTTTGGAAGTCTTTTAGGAAGAAGTAAATCTCCCATAGTCGAGAAACCGATATAGACCGATAGAATATGAATGATTATATAAAGGTTGAATTTAATATCAATCCTAATGATGAGATACAGGCTGATGTATTGTCGTCATTGCTATGTGACGCCGGTTATGAAAGTTTTGAAACGACTCCATCGGGCTTGAATGCATACATACCAAAAGGCAAGTTTGATTCTAATGCCTTACCCGGAATACTTGCCGGTTTTGAATTTACATCGGCCATTTCTTGGTCCGAAGAGATTATTGAAGGCGCAGATTGGAATGAAGAGTGGGAGAAACATTATTTTACACCTATGGTCATTGCCAATGAATGTGTAATTCACAGCACGTTCCATACTGATTATCCAAAGTTGAAATATGATGTCGTCATTGACCCGAAAATGGCATTCGGCACCGGACATCATGAGACTACTTCATTAATGGCCGAACAAATATTGAGTGAAAATCTTGATTCAAAATCTGTCTTGGACATGGGGACAGGTACAGGAATATTGGCAATAATAGCATCCAAGTGCGGGTGCAAAGAGGTTACAGGCATTGAAATTGATGAAGCTGCTTATGTCAATGCGCTTGAGAATTTGTCGTTGAACGATGTGAAAAATGCCGATATTAAGCTTGGTGACGCTTCGTTGCTTGCAAATGAAGTAGAGAAGGATATAATTTTTGCCAATATAAATAGAAATATAATTACTGCCGATATTGATAAATACTGCAAAGTGCTGAAAACTGGTGGTACTATGTTGCTAAGCGGATTTTATGTTAAAGATATACCTGTGATAATGGAAGTTGCTGAACCGCTTGGTTTAAAAAAGATTGAATATAAAGAGAAAAATAACTGGGCCATGCTGAAATTACAAAAATTGTAATAATATTTCAACATGTGACATTGATTTTATACCAAAAATGATTATTTGTGTAAAATAGTTTGTGCAAATGCTTTTTTTTGTTACATTTGCAACCGCATGCCAAAATAATTAAATTAAATATTAACTAATTAAACCAAATAGCCTATAGACAAATCATTACTCAAACAATAAAATTAAAGTAATGGACAATCTCTTTGCTCTTGCCGATGAACAATTGGTGAGATTATATGCGGATGGTGAGAATTCGGCGTTTGATGTGTTGATAGAGCGATACAAAGATAAATTGTATGCTTATATATTTCGTACAGTCAAAGATCCTGAATTATCCAATGATATTTTTCAAGAAACATTTGTAAAGGCCATTGTTACCATAAATAATGGTCGATATGTTGAAAATGGAAAATTTGGTGCGTGGATTACACGCATAGCTCATAACCTCATCATAGATTTTTTCCGTCAAGATAAAGTTGAAAATCTACAATCGTGCGATTCTGATGAAATTGATATTTTCAACAGAAAAGAATTATGTGAAAGTACGATTGAGGATGAAATGGTTTTGCGTCAGATTCATGCAGATGTTCGCAAACTTATCAAGGCTCTTCCTCCGACACAACAAGAAGTGTTGTGCATGCGTTATTATAAGAATATGAGTTTTAAGGAAATAGCCGAGATAACCAATGTAAGTATAAACACTGCATTAGGGCGCATGCGTTATGCTATTCTCAATTTGCGCAGAATAGCAGAGGAGAATAACATAATTCTGACTTTCTGAACAAGTTTTGATTCAAGGTCGTAATGATTTTATGTAGATAAATATTTTGTAAGGCACATAATAATGATTGGGTGCATAACGTTATAAGTATGTATAATCATTCAAAAAATGTGTTGCCTATGGGTAAAAAAACTACTACGTTATTAAAATCTGACCATAAGAAACAACTTGAAGAAATCAAGGAGGTTAAGGTAAAAAACTCCACAATTAATTTTTTAAAGCAGTTTGCGAGGGTGTATTCTTATGAAAGGAAATTAAGTTGTGAATTAGGAGGATTCATAGCTAATTAAAGAAAAAGCGAGATTATCATGTAGAAGTGATGGTCTCGCTTATTTTTTAGGAATTATTTGGCATGGATCGCTGTAAAACAAAAAAGACAAGCCCGTGCCATATTTATGACATGGGCTTGTCTTAATTATATTGATTTTTTTACAGCAGGTCGATTGAACGGCGCAGGAAGTTGTTCAAGGCTTCACCTTTAAGCATTCCGTTGCCAAGAAGTGCAATGTCGACAAGTTGTTTCACTTTATCTTGTTTGTCGGCATATTCACTGATTATGTTAGCTTCCTGCTTACGAATGTCGGCAGCTTTCTTTTCATTATCAGCCAATTCTTGTTTCTGAGCCTCAGAAAGTTCCTTGTTGCCATCTTTTGCGTCATGGATGTTTTTTATTGCAGTATTTGCGGCATTTAAATCGTTTTCAAGAGGTGTTATGCTGCTTTCCAAAGCCTCGGTAGCTGCATCCATGATTTTCTTAACAACCGGGTGGTTGGTGTTCAACGTTAGATTGAAGCTGTCTGGTAATTCGCCATAGAAACTCATGCCGGGTTGCATTGCAGCCATTTCTTTCATTCGGCGCATGTATTCACTTTGTGTGATTACAATTGGTTGAATGTCGGGATTCATAGCCTCGAATGAAATGAAAAATTCACTCTTGTCGGTTTGTGGCAGTTGTGATTTGAACATCGTAGTCATTATGTTGCGCTGCAGAGGTGTGATATTACTGTCTTTTTTGTCTTTGGCAGGAATGAGATTGTCAATCACGTCTGAGTCTACGCGAACAAAGCGGCTGTTTTGTATTTTTTGTTCAAGCAGTCCAATGAAGTGAACATCCAATTGTCCGTTCATCAACAAAACGCTGTATCCCTTTTCGGTAGCAGCTTTGATATATGGGTATTGTAGTTCCTTGTCGCTGGCATACAGATATACAACTTTTCCGTCTTTGTCGGTTTGGTTGGCTTCGATAAGTTTTTTATAGTCTTCAAGTTTGAAGAATTTGTTGTCGGTATCCTCAACGAGTGCGAAATTCATAGCCGATTCACAGAATTTTTCATCGGTGAGCATACCGTATTCAATGAAAATCTTAATGTCATTCCATTTCTCCTCAAAGCTCTTAGGATCATTCTTGGCGATATCTTCAAGTCGGGCAGATACTTTCTTTGTGATGTAAGATGCGATTTTCTTTACATTTGAGTCGCTTTGAAGATAAGACCTCGATACATTCAATGGAATGTCGGGAGAGTCGATGATGCCTTGCAACAACATCAAGAAGTCGGGCACGACACCTTCAACCGAATCGGTAACAAAAACTTGGTTGCAATATAGCTGAATCCTGTTTTTGTTTATGTCAAAATTGTTCTTGATTTTAGGGAAATATAGAATACCCGTCAGTGTGAAAGGATAATCTACATTTAAATGTATCCAAAACAACGGGTCATCTTGCCCGGGAAGTATGTCATGATAGAATTTCAGATAATCCTCATCTTTCAGTTCCGACGGTTTTTTAGCCCATAAAGGTTGGATATTGTTTATGACATTGTCACGGTCAGTATCGACATATTTACCGTCTTTCCATTCTTGTTCTTTCCCGAATACAACAGGAACAGGGAGGAATTTGCAATATTTGCGTAGCAAAGTTTCTATTCTTGATTTCTCAAGAAATTCGCAGTCTTCCTCATCTTCGATGTGGAGAATAATGTCGGTTCCACGTTCGGCCTTGTCGATTTCTGCCATTTCATACTCCGGTGAGCCATCGCAGGTCCAGCACACGGCTTTAGCCCCTTCCTTGTAGGACAAAGAGTGTATCTCGACTTTCTTGGCAACCATGAATGCAGAGTAGAAACCTAAACCGAAGTGGCCTATTATTGCATTTGCGTTGTCTTTGTATTTGTTTAGAAATTCTTCAGCTCCAGAAAAAGCTATCTGGTTGATATATTTGTCTATATCTTCGGCTGTCATGCCTATCCCATTATCCGATACGGTCAAAGTCTTGTTTTCCTTGTCGACCGATACCGATACTTTCAAATTGTCGAGTGAGCCATTGAACTCTCCATGAGAAGCAAGAGTTTTCAATTTTTGAGTGGCGTCGACTGCATTTGAGACAAGTTCGCGAAGGAATATTTCATGATCGCTGTATAAGAATTTTTTGATTACGGGGAATATGTTTTCGGTTGTTACCCCAATAGCTCCTTTTTGCATAGTATATTGATGTTATTTGATTGTCAATTTCTATATACGACATGACAAAAAAAATGCCATACATTGAAAGTATGACATTTTTTCTGTTTTTATTGTACTTTGCCATTGTAGCATGGCAGCAATAATGGGTTTTTCTATTGGTTCTCTTTGATGTTCATCGTGAGTCCTGTATTAGAGTCATTCACACTTATACTAATCATTTGATTATGTTTCTCGTCTGAAGAATTTGAAAGCAGGAGTTCTGCGAGTTGGTCTTCAAGATAATTTTGAATGGCTCTTTTTAGCGGACGAGCTCCATATGCAGGATCAAATCCCTTATCGGCCAGGAACGATTTAGCCTCAGGCAGAATTTCGAGTTTGAATCCGAGAGATTCTACGCGCTTGTAGAACGACGAAAGTTCTATATCGATAATATTTTCGATTGCGTTTTTATCCAAAGGTTCAAACATTACAATATCATCGATTCTGTTTAGGAATTCTGGTGAGAACTTTTTATTAAGTTGTTTTCTCACAATACTTTCATTATAATCTTTGTTATTGGGTGAAGTATTGAATCCTACACCTCCGTGCAAGTCTTTGACTTCGCGAGAACCTATATTGGAAGTCATTATGATTATGGTATTCTTGAAGTCAACTCTTCGACCCAAGCTGTCGGTCAGCCTGCCTTCGTCCATGACTTGCAGTAACATGTTGAACACATCGGGATGAGCTTTTTCTATTTCATCAAGAAGAACTACTGAATATGGATGGCGACGAACTTTTTCGGTCAATTGTCCGCCTTCTTCATACCCAACATATCCCGGAGGTGCACCGACAAGCCTTGACACTGAGAATTTCTCCATATATTCACTCATGTCTACATGAATAAGTGCATCGGAAGAATTGAACAGAAATTCTGCAAGTTTTTTTGCAAGATGCGTTTTTCCCACGCCTGTAGGACCAAGAAACATGAATGTACCTATAGGCTTGTTGGGATCTTTCAGCCCTACGCGATTACGGCGTATTGCTTTTACTATCTTATCGATGGCGATATCTTGACCTATGATTTGAGTTTTCAATTCATCACCCATAGACAGCAACCTTGTGCTCTCGGCTTGTGCTATGCGTTGAACGGGAACTCCGGTCATCATTGCAACCACCTCTGCAACTTTATTTTCATCGACTATTTCTCGGTGATTGGCAAGGCTTTCTTCCCATTTTTCTTTCTCCTCGTTCAGCTTGTTTGTCAGTTTTTCTTGCAAATCACGGTAATTGGCAGCACTTTCAAAATTTTGGGATTGTGCGGCTCGTACTTTATTGATTTGAGCTTCTTGTATTTGCTTTTCGAGGTCGTCAATTTCTTTAGGAACTACAATATTGGATATGTGAACTTTGGAACCGGCTTCATCCATAGCATCTATTGCCTTGTCGGGAAAGTTTCTATCCGATACATATCTTTCGGTCAGCATCACGCACGCCTTTATTGCTTCGGGAGTATATGTGACACCATGATGCTCTTCATATTTACCTTTTATATTATTTAGGATTTGAATAGTTTCATCAACCGATGTCGGTTCCACCATTATCTTCTGGAATCTGCGTTCGAGTGCTCCGTCTTTTTCAATGTTTTTTCTGTATTCATCGAGGGTGGTAGCACCGATGCATTGTATCTCACCGCGCGCGAGGGCAGGTTTCAGCAAGTTGGCGGCATCCATTGTGCCTGTAGCGCTCCCTGCACCTACAATCGTGTGAATTTCATCGATAAACAATATTACATCGGGATTCTTTTTAACTTCGTCAATAATCGCTTTTATACGTTCTTCAAATTGGCCGCGGTATTTAGTTCCGGCAACGATTGCTGCCATGTCAAGCAAAATGACTCTCTTGTCAAACAGGACTCTTGATACTTTGCGTTGGACAATGCGCAAAGCCAGACCTTCTACTATTGCAGATTTGCCGACACCTGGTTCACCAATTAGTACCGGATTGTTTTTTTTCCTTCGGCTAAGAATTTGGGCAAGACGCTCAATTTCTCTTTCTCGGCCGACGACCGGATCAAGTTTGTTTTCTTCAGCATCATGTGTCATGTCTTTTCCATACTTGTCGAGTACGGGAGTATCATTTTTGCCATGACGCTGGGCTGTCTTGCTTTTTACGCTGTTGCCTTGGTGAGATTCGCTTTCAGATGAATCTTTGTTGTACATCGTATCATCATCGTCATCATCATTGTCGGTGAATCCCGCACCCAGTTTAGGAGATATGGGTTCACTATCGATAAATTTTTCTATGTCGTTATATTTTATATTCATATATTTCAATATTCTGTAAATAAAGCCTTTGTGTGGATCATGCAAGAATGCGAGCAATAGGTGCTCGGCTCCGACAGGCATTTTTCTCGCTTGTGCTTCTATTATTGCCTGTTTGAGTAATTGTTCCGTTTGATTGCTTATTATATGCTTATTGTTGGATGTATCATTTTGATTGTTATTTTCATTCGGGTTTAAATTAACCTCGACAAATGTGCGTAGGTCTTCTAAGTTTGCACCTGCTTTCTCCAGCATGGAGTAGGCAGGGTTGTTTGCATTCCGGATGATTCCCAGCAGGATATGCTCGGGCATGATTACTTCGTTGTGAAGCCTGTCGGCTTCCAAACGACTGCAATTCAAAATTTCTTTAATCATCGGTGTAAACAATCCGTATATCATAATCTTATTTTATATACTTGATGTGGCAATTATTATGCCAATATTGTGATATTATTGGAATAAGATAGTAGATTTTACAAATAGCAATTAAATTTTCCCATTTTTCTGGTATGTTTATTTAGTATAACACATTGCAAATGTACAAAAAAACAATGTGTTCCCAATTTAAATTATAAAATGTGATGGCGAATTGACATGTCAAATGAAAAGGCCGAATTGAAAATGCCACTTTCAATTCGGCCTATAGGTTATATGTTTATTGTCAATCAGTATTCGATTTGCCGTTTGTGTATTTGTTTAGTCAGCCACATGTTAATCAAAGTCCAAAGTATAATGTCGGCTATTATAAGGATATTTATATTCATGTATGGCGACAGTATGATGTTGCTAATGCTGAATACTGCTGCAACAGCCACTATCGTTATCATGGCGTCGCGTTGTGGCAATCCTATGGCCATGAGCTTGTGGTGGATATGGCTTTTATCGGGCAAGAATGGATTGTTTTTACGTCTTATTCGATGTATGAATACCCTGACTACGTCAAAACAAGGAATAATGAGAGGGGAGAATGCGGTAATCATTATTCGGCTGTCAGACATTATGGCATTTGAGTCGCTTGATTCAAAAGATATGAGTTTTATAGACAAGAATCCAAGAATGATACCTATTGTCAAACTTCCGGTATCTCCCATGAATATTTTTCTCCCATGCTCGGCCTTTCCAAATACATTATAATAAAAGAACGGTATCAATACTCCCCATGTTGCGAATGCAAGCATTGCGTGCAAGTATTGATGAAGCAGGATGAATGCTATTCCGTATATGAACAAGGCTATGCTGCTTAGTCCTGAAGCCAGTCCGTCGATACCGTCAATAAGGTTGATTGCATTTGCAATGAATACGACAAGCAATATTGTCAATGGATAGCCTAAGTATGGAGAAAGTTCCCACAGGCCGAGGATTCCATGTAAGTTGCCGACCCAGATGTCGCCGGCTATGAACATTATGGCACAAGCTATCTGTACTACAAATTTAGCTCGGTATCTTACGCCTATTAGGTCGTCAGCTATGCCAATTATATACAAAGTGAGGACTGAGCAATATAAAAACAATAATTCCGGAATGTTGCAGTCGATGGTTTTTATTATATCTCCATAACCCATTATGATGTCTATGCCTATGGCAAACGTTATAGAGAAAAAAATGACAGGTTTGAATGCAATTCCTCCCAATCGGGGGACAAGGCTGTGGTGCATCTTGCGTTCATCGGGCACGTCAAATAGTTTTTTCCTAAATGAAATCAGTAATATTTTGGGTATCATGACCCCACTCAGTATTATTGAGCAAGCGATTACTGCAACAATGTTTATTATCCAAAATATAGGCATGATTGATATCAATTTTGATTAAGTAAAGTTTTAGAATTATTTGATTCAAGAATTGTGTTATAACATAATGATTAATAATGTATGCTTGTTCGGCGTGTATGGGCACATGGTAGTTTTCCCTGTCAATACGTCTTGTGGAGAATGTGATTGCAGCAGGAGATTGTCTTTTCTTAAAATCAACATACTATTTTTTATTTAAAAAACGTTCATAAAGTCATTCTTTCTGTTACTGTTGTTTTTGTTCATTAAATGGGCAAGAAGTTCCAACGTTAAGTGGAAGGAAGCAACAGATTTATTTATACACTCTGCATTATGCATAACACACGTTAACAACGCATTGCAAAGGTATGTAAAAAAACAAAAAAAGCATAGCTATAAGCATAAATATTTTTGACTATTGTGTGGGCAGGTGTTGCTATGTAGTACAGGAACTTTAGCATCCTATGTAAAGTTTGTTTTTATACTTGTGTTGTGCTACCTTTGTAAAAAAATACAAGATGGATTATACTCTCATAGCATGCGCTCCTGGGAGCAATGCGCGTGCCGGATTGATAAATACAGCACATGGCACGATAGAAACCCCTATATTTATGCCGGTTGGAACGGCTGGTGCGGTCAAAGCCGTGCACATGCATGAACTCGAAGATGACATAAAAGCACAAATTATACTTGGGAACACTTATCATCTTTATTTGCGCCCCGGTATAGAAATAATTGAAAAAGCCGGAGGTTTGCATAAGTTTAACGGATGGAAGCGACCAATATTGACCGATAGTGGTGGTTTTCAAGTTTTTTCGTTGTCGGCCAATAGGAAGCTTAAGGAAGAAGGTGCCTATTTCAGGAGCCATATAGATGGTTCAAAGCACTTGTTCACTCCTGAGAATATAGTTGATATACAACGCAGTATAGGTAGTGATATTATGATGGCGCTTGATGAGTGTCCGTCAGGGACGTCGGATTATACTTATGCGAGGAAATCATTGGATTTGACCCAAAGGTGGTTGCTTAGGGGCTGGAAGCATTTTAATGAGACAATGGGCAAATATGGCTATGAACAGGCGTTCTTCCCGATTGTGCAAGGATGCGTGTTCCCGGAACTGAGACGTGAAGCTGCAAAGTTTGTAGCCGACCTTGGAGCCGAAGGCAATGCCATTGGAGGGTTGGCAGTAGGCGAACCTGTCGAAAAAATGTATGAAATGATAGAGGTAGTGAATGAAATATTGCCAGCCGACAAACCTCGTTATTTAATGGGTGTTGGAACTCCGGCCAATATACTCGAAGCGATAGACAGGGGGGTTGACATGATGGATTGCGTAATGCCGACACGTAATGGCCGTAATGGGATGCTGTTTACTCGTCATGGCATAATGAATATGCGCAATCTGAAATGGGCTGATGATTTTAGCCCGATTCAGGAAGATGGTCCATCTTTTGTGGATCGCGCTTATTCAAAGGCTTATTTGAGGCATTTGTTTATCAGTGGCGAGATTTTGGCCATGCAGATAGCAAGCATACATAATCTGGCTTTTTATTTATGGCTTGTAAATGAAGCTCGGAAGCACATTATAGCTGGAGATTTCAAAACATGGAAAGAAGAAATGGTAATCAATGTGACTCGTCGGTTGTGAGATGAAATAAGGAGACTATATGTTTCAACTTAGATTTAAGAAAAAAGATGGCAATAAAGCGGTTGCCGATGACAATGCAGCATCCGAATCGAAATCGGGTGTCAAGCGAGAACGTAAACCTCTTGTCAAGATGTTTGACAGATATATAATTCGTAAGTTTTTGGGAACTTACGTTTTTGCGATTTTGCTGCTACTTGCTATCGTGGTGATGTTTGACATAAACGAGAAACTTGATGCGATGCTTGAGGCTCCTATTGAGGAAACTATTTTTGATTACTTTGTCAATTTCTTGCCATATTTTGCCAATCAGTTCAGTCCGTTATTTACGTTTATCGCTGTAATTTTCTTTACATCTAAATTGGCCGACAATTCAGAAATTATTGCGATGTTGTCGAGCGGCATAAGTTTCAGAAGACTTGTAATCCCTTATCTTGTGTCGGCTTCAATTATCGCGGTATTTTCGTTTGTACTGGCTGCATATGTGATTCCTCCGGCCAATATCAAACGAATAGAATATACAAATAAATGGGTCAAGAATAAGAAAGTAGACCATGGTTCGAATATACAATTGCAAGTATCACCAGGTGTTGTTGCCTATATGTCGCGTTATGATAATAATTCGAAAACAGGCTATAGGTTCTCCCTTGATAAATTTGATGGCAAGATGCTTGAGTCGCGTATGACGGCACAAACCATAAAATATGACACACTTTATAAATGGACTGTTAGGGATTATACTATAAGGTATTTTCATGGATTAAAGGAGACGATTGTGCGTGGCAAGAGTCTTGATACCATAATGGAGATAGAACCGAGGGATTTCTTGATTGCCAAAAATGATCAGGAAACATTGACTCTCCCCCAGTTGAAAAATTATATTGCCAGGCAGAAGGAACGTGGAGTGGCAAATATAAAGAACTTTGAAATTGAATTGGAGAAGCGATATGCCACGACAGCTGCTGCATTCATATTAACTATAATAGGTATGTCGTTGTCTTCAAGAAAAGTAAAGGGCGGAATGGGGATTAATATCGGAATAGGTCTCGTATTGAGCTTTTCTTATATTTTATTCACTACTGTAACGTCTACATTTGCGGTGTCGGGGTATACCTCTCCATTTGTAGCGATGTGGATACCGAATGTCATATATGCATTTATCGCAATATATCTTTATAGGAAAGCATCTATTTGATGATATAGACTTAGGGTTGGGAAATAAAAAAAGAATCCGAGTTGTCGGATTCTTTTTTATTTTTGGACATTTGCGATTCTTTTTAATTGCGGCTTGCGTAAAGTGCGGAAGTAACCATTTGTTGGTAAGCAAGAACGCCGTTTTGTGACAATTCAACTTGTTCGAAACTTCCATCAGGAGTAATCATTTCGACATGAGTATCATCGATGTATTTCATGAACTTATGAGATTCTCCGTTTGCTTCTACTGCCCATGAATTATCGACTTCGTCAAAGTTGAATTTTACTACAGAATTGTCATTCAAGTTTGTGACAATGTATCCATCGGCATTTGATTTGATTTCATAGCGAGCATCTTTGCCGTCAATTATTTTTGTTTCTGCAACAGGATTGGAACCCGACCAGAATTCAATTGAATTTACAACAAGTAAATCGGCAAGCATAGACAATTCATATACAGGAAGAACCCAAAATGCAATAAATACTACTTCGTTTACAAATTTGCTCCCTACTTGGCTGTTCCAAGCATGAACCTTTGAAGTCAAGCCAAAACTTCCAATACATGACGTGAACATCAGCGACCCGGCAACGGCCAGAATTACAGCAACGGTTAAAAATCTTTTCTTCATAATAAAATATATTAAGTTTGGTAGAGTTTTATCTATAATTTAAATTCATGTATTTATTACAAATATAGCGAATGTTTTGATTATTCCTAACATTTTATTTGAAATATTATAATGATAAATTGCATATAAAATATGCAGGCGAAGTTTTGGTGCAGGATATAATAAAAACCGTTATGTGAAGAAAAGGCATAACGGTTTTTATATATAAATATGTAATAGCTTGTTTATTCGTCTCTTTGTCCTCCGAGGAATATCATCACATAATATATAAGTGTTGCCAATGAGCCAAGTGCAGCTATGACATAAGTGTAAGCAGCCGACTTGAGTGCGTCGGTAGCATGTTCGTGGCTTGTTCCACTGGTTATTCCTGTTTGGTTTAGCCACAACAATGCTCTGCGGCTTGCATCAATCTCGACTGGAAGTGTGACAAAACTGAATAATGTGGTTAATGCAAATAGGATGATGCCAGCAAATAGGATTCCAGGCATTACATGTAGAAGCAATATACCTGCGAGTAACAACCATGATATCCAGCGTGAAGCAAAGCTGACGGCAGGGACAAGTTTAGACCTTAATTGCAGGAAACTGTATTTGGTGGCGTGCTGCACGGCATGTCCACATTCATGAGCAGCAACTGCTGCTGCGGCCACGCTGCAACTTGCATATACTCCTTCGCTTAGATTTACAGTTTTATTGGCCGGATTATAGAAGTCGGTCAGCATCCCTCTTGTACTGACAACAGTCACATCGTATATGCCGTTGTCGTGAAGCATTTTTATTGCCACGTCACGGCCTGTCATTCCGCCGGGTATGGTTTCTTTGGAATATCGTTCAAATTTACTTTTCAATGAAGCCTGTATCACATAACTGGCAATGGCTATTACTATGAAAATAATAATTGATGTCATAATTAATAATATTGGTACATATAAATTAGATTAATCAAAAAATATGCCATAAAATATTGCGTGCGGCGTGATGTAACACTGCGTAATGTGAATTTTAAAATATTATGGATTTTAGGGGTATTGTGTTTTTAATCGTTAATTAATATTGAGTATCTTTGTGAATATTTTTTTGAAAATGTATTCTTGATTATGAATGAGAAAGATATACTGTCAAGATTGAATGAGCGGCTTGGCATCTCTAAGTTGAATGACATGCAGGTTGCAATGAATACTCGTTCGAAAGAGGGTGGGGATGTGGTATTATTGTCTCCGACGGGAACTGGTAAGACCATAGCATATTTGTTGCCACTGTTGCAAGCTGTAAAACCTGATAAAGAATCATTGCAATGTGTCATTATAGCTCCTTCAAGGGAACTCGTATTGCAAATATATGGAGTGGCACGAGAATTAGCCTTGGGTATGAAAGTCGCATGTTGTTATGGTGGGCATAATGTGAAGGATGAAAAAAATTCTTTATTGGTAACTCCTACAATATTAGTTGGTACTCCGGGGAGAACGCTTGATCACATAAATCGCAATCACATAGATGTCAGTTCGGTAAGAATTGTTGTGCTTGATGAATTTGACAAATCGCTTGAATTGGGCTTCCAAGATGAAATGAGGCGAATAATAGGCAAGATGTCGAGGTTGTCACGTCGTTTCTTGACGTCGGCTACTATGATTGACAATTTCCCCGATTTCTTGAGATTATCTTCACCATTAGTACTCAATTTCCTTTCGATTAAGAAAAATATTGATCGACGCATGAATGTGATGGAAGTGAAGTCTGAAAGCAAAGATAAGTTACAGGCAGCATTGACTCTTATTGGCAATATAGGTGACGGCAAAACGATATTATTTGTCAATTACCGCGAGTCGGTCGAAAGGGTGTATGATTTTTTGCATAGTAATGGAATCCCTGTAGTTATGTATCATGGAGGCTTGGAGCAACAGGATCGCGAGAAGGCAATAACATTATTTAATAATGGCACATATAAAGTCCTTGTGACTACCGATCTTGGTTCGCGTGGTCTTGATATAGCCGAAGTGGAAAATATTATACATTATCATCAACCGTTGACCAAAGAGGTGTATATACACCGTAACGGTCGCACAGCCCGAGTAAATGCCAATGGTTCGATATATGTAATATTGGGTCCTGAGGAAAAATGTGCCGATTATATGAGATTTGACGGCGAGAAGATTCTTGACGAGAAAGAAGTTGAATTTCCGAGACGAGAATATGTGTCTCTTTATTTTAACGCCGGCAAGAAAGAAAAAATATCTAAAGGGGATATTGTCGGATTCCTCATAAATAATTCAAGTGCAGGAGCTGATTCTATCGGCCGCATTGATGTGTTTGATCATTATTCTATAGCTGCGATAAAGGCATCATTTGAAGACGGTATCCTATCGCAATTGGAAGGGAAGAAGATTAAAAACAAACGACTAAGGATATCATTGATAAATGATTGAACAATATGAAAATTGCCTGAACACAGGCAATTTTTTTGTTGTACATATTCAATAACAGAATTCAATTAAATAAGGAAAATAATGGAAAAAGTCAGTTTAAAAGGTCACTTGTCGATGCTTGCCGCAAACTCCATTTGGGGCCTAATGTCTCCGATAGCCAAATTGGTGATGATGGGCGGTATTGTGACTCCGCTTGTAGTGACCGATTTGCGTGTATTCGGAGCAATGATTTTGTTTTGGATTCTTTCATTTTTTCGCAAACCAGAGCATGTTGACCATAAAGACATGGCCAGGCTGTTTGTAGCTTCATTATTGGCCATTGTGTTTAATCAAGGATGTTTTATTTTTGGAGTTGGACTGACTTCTCCGGGAGATGCATCCATTATTACGACTAGCATGCCGTTGTGGGCAATGGTACTTGCAGCCATATTCTTGAAAGAACCTATTACAGGCAAAAAAGTAATGGGCATCGCTGCCGGTGCTCTGGGCGCATTGTTGCTTATTATAGGGAGCAATCAAAGTGGTGCATCAACCGACACAGTTGATTCTCATATGCTTGGTGATTTACTTGTTTTGTTGGCTCAGTTAAGCTATGCCTTATATTTGGTGCTGTTTAAGAATTTTGTCGGTAAATATTCTCTCGTGACGATAATGAAATGGATGTTTACATATGCATTTATTTGCATGCTTCCATTTTCTTATGATGATTTGATACAGACCGATTGGGTGGCTCTTGATGCAATGTCAATACTGTCTATTTCTTTTATAGTTGTGTTTGCAACATTTATAAGTTATATGCTTGTAGTCGTAGGACAAAAAAATCTAAGGCCTACAGTTGCGGGAATGTATAATTATGTGCAGCCAATTGTTGCTTGCATAGTGGCAATATATTTAAATCTGGATACATTTAATATTGTAAAAGGTTTTGCAATTTTGCTTATATTCGGTGGTGTATATTTAGTGACAATAAGTAAGAGCCGGTTGGAATTGGAAGTGGCGAATATTGAAAAAAATAAGTTTTAATAACTTGATATCATGCACTAAAACACAAATGGCGACATGAATAATGCTAGTTCATGTCGCCATATTCATATTTGAAGCTGTTTAAAATTCTGAAGTGAAATGGAATTTTATTTTTGGGAAATCATTTTGCGCCATTTGTAGGACATAATTTGAATCAGCTAAAAACACATCACGCCCCTCCCGGTCAAGAGCCATGAATTGATGCTTACGTTTCTTGAATGCTTCGAGTGCTTCATCGTCATCGCTTTCAATCCAGCATGCCTTGTATAGATGAATGGGTTCCCAACGGCATTGAGCTCCATATTCGTGTAGCAAACGATATTGGATTACTTCAAATTGCAGTTGTCCTACAGTTCCTATAATCTTGCGACCATTGAATTGGTTGACAAACAACTGAGCAACGCCTTCGTCCATTAATTGCTCGATTCCTTTGTTCAGTTGTTTGGTTTTCATTGGGTCGGTGTTTTCAATGTATTTGAACATTTCGGGAGAGAAACTTGGCAGACCCCTGAAATGCAATTCTTCACCCTCGGTCAACGTATCGCCTATTTTGAATGTTCCGTTATCGGGAAGGCCTACGATGTCTCCAGGATATGCCTCGTCAACAATATCTTTCTTCTGAGCCATGAAAGCTGTAGGAGAAGAGAATTTCATGAATTTGCCCGAGCGGATGTGCTTGTAATTGGCGTTGCGCTTGAAACATCCTGAGCATACTTTCACAAAGGCGATGCAACTACGGTGGTTTGGATCCATGTTGGCATGTATTTTAAACACGAATCCGGAGAATGTGCTTTCACCTGGCTCAACGATGCGTTCTTCGGCTTGAGTTGGCTTTGGTGATGGTGCTATACGAACAAAACAGTCAAGCAATTCTTTCACGCCGAATGTATTGAGTGCCGATCCGAAGAATACAGGTGCAACTTTCCCGTCAAGGTATTCGAGTTCATTAAATTCGGGATATACTCCTTCTATCAGTTCAAGGTCTTCGCGTAATTTTGTAGCATCAGCTTCTCCGACGGCTTTGTCGATGGTTTTGTCGTTGACATCTTTGATTTCTACACGCTCTGTCACTTTTTGTTTGTCGGGCGTGAACAAATCAAGGCCATGCTCATAAATATTATAAACACCTTTAAAGCGTGCGCCTATGTTTATAGGCCAACTTAATGGGCGTACTTTTATTTTTAATTCGGCTTCAAGTTCATCGAGTATGTCAAACGGGTCTTTACCTTCGCGGTCAAGTTTGTTTACAAAAATAATAACCGGTGTGTTTCGCATTCGGCATACTTCCATGAGCTTGCGAGTCTGCTGCTCTACGCCTTTGGCGACATCGACAACAATTATAACGCTGTCGACTGCTGTCAATGTGCGATAAGTATCTTCGGCAAAATCTTGGTGTCCCGGAGTGTCAAGAATGTTTATTTTGTAATCTCCGTAATTAAATCCCATTACCGATGTTGCCACTGAGATGCCACGTTGCTTTTCAATTTCCATCCAGTCGGATGTTGCAGTCTTTTTTATTTTATTTGATTTTACGGCACCGGCCACATGAATGGCACCACCGAAAAGCAATAGTTTCTCAGTCAAAGTGGTTTTTCCCGCGTCAGGGTGGGATATAATGGCGAATGTGCGCCGTTTGTTTATTTCTGTAGTTAAGCTTGCCACTGAATTTTTATATTTTTAGCTGTTTTGTTTTAATATCTGAATACATTTTTGAAGGCTTTCCTCCCAGTGGGGAATAGTAATGCCGTAAGTTTGTTTTATTTTTGTTTTGTCGAGTACGCTGTAGAAGGGCCGTGATGCTTTGGCGGGATAATCTTTTGATTTAACAGGCACGATGTTGCATGTGTCCATATCGCAAATGCGAATTATTGCTTTAGCAAAGTCATACCATGAACATACCCCTTCATTTGAGAAATGATATGTGCCAGGCATCCATTCCGGCGATGTAATGATTTTAAGTATTGCTGTAGCCAAGTCGGCTGCACAAGTTGGCGAGCCGATTTGGTCGGAGACTACATTGATAGTATCTTTTTGTTTGGCTAAACCTATTATTGTTTTGACGAAATTTTTTCCATACGGCGAATATAACCATGCAGTGCGGACGATTATGCTGTCGGGTGCAAATTTCAATAACAGGCGTTCACCGTCACGTTTTGTAGTACCGTAGTTGGTCTTTGGATTCGTTTCGTCGCTTTCGTTGTATGGCTGGTAGTTGTATCCATCAAAAACGTAGTCGGTTGATACATGCAATACTTTTGCTCCGAAATTGCGTGCGGCACCTGCAATGTTGCCCACTGCATCGACATTTAGCTTAGCGCAGTCAATAATATCTTCTTCGGCTTTGTCGACAGCTGTGTAAGCAGCACAGTTGACGATTATGTCTATGTGATTGTCTTCAATAAATTTGTAGACGTCTTTGGCATTTGTAATGTCGAGTGTTTCTTTGTTGGTAAAGAATGAATTGAATGTTTTGTCTCCGGCAAGAATGTTTCTCATTTCATTACCAAGTTGTCCGTCAGCTCCAGTTATTAATAAATTTTTTGGCATTGAGTAATCCTCCATGTTCTGTTTAGAACGATTTTTAAATCGATATTGTTTTATGGAGCAGCTATCGTTTGCGTTTATCGTAGCGATAACATTGTTCCTATCATCAAGTCATGTATGTGTCAAATTATTTCCTCTTCATCCCCTAATAACGGCTTTTGTTCATCTTGCTTGAATAAAGCAGCCAATTTTGCAACAAATTTGGTTATCTGGGTTATAGCAGCTATTGTTTCTTTGCTTATTTCCTTATGTTGTAATTTAAGAAGCAGCGTGCCGTATAAGGCATTAAAACAAGTTTCTATTTCGCCTTCGGGATTCTCGCCTGCTTTGGCACGGAGTTCCACTATGAATGGCAGGGTTTTGTAAAATTCTGCCCCATATTCAGGGAATTTAGGCGATTTGAGTAGCGACAAATGTAATTCGGTTAAGAGTATGATGATGTTCTTGTTGATTTGCAAATGTCCTTTTTCTTTGACATTTTCCAATTCCATCATCTTGATAAGACTTTCATACCAATTTTTTATTTCTGTTTTGGTATTGCTATCTGCATTATATTTGTCGATTATATTACGTTCTATTAGGTCGATGTCGCAGTTATTTGCGCGTATCAAGTCTTCTATTTGCCACATGTATAGCAAATATTCGGCAATGTTTTCCTTTCTTTTTTGTTTGGCTACAAACATGTTGTATATTCCTTTTCTCGCAGTGCGATTGAATTATCCGAATTTGCTTATTTTCCTGAGAGCAGGTTCATTTACAATCTTGATTCTGCGCCCGTCTACCGTTATGATTTTTTCACTGACAAATGTGGAAAGGGTGCGAATCGCATTTGATGTTGTCATGTTTGACAAATTGGCAAGGTCTTCTCGAGCCATGTATATTTTTAAAGTTTCGCCATCATCTTCAAATCCATAATTGTCAATGAGTATGGTCAAGGCTTCGGCAAGGCGTCCCCGTATGTGTTTTTGTGTCATATTGACCATTTTCGTGTCAGATCCGCCAAGATGTTTTGACAGTTCATGGATGAAGAACCAAGCAAGTTTACGGTTCTTTTCGATTATTTCGGTCACGAGCTTCATGCTTATGGCTCCGAGAGTTGATGGCTCGAATGCTGCTGTGCTTGAAACGTATGGTTCGTTGGCAAAGTAGGCTCGGTATCCGAAGTATTGTACTGGTCGGTATAGCCTTAAAATTTGTTGCCTTCCGCCAATCCCGTCTTTAAACATCTTCACTTTCCCTTTCAACAGGCACCATAGGAATTCTGGCTCATCGTTCTCGGCATATATGATTTGATTTTTTTTGAAATTATGCATGACAAAATTATCAGCGACGAGATGTTTCTCTTCGGGAGTCAGTACTGTCCAAATTTCTGCAAGGTCTTCACTGATAATATTTTTAAGTGTGCTTTTTTTTATCATAACGGGGAATTGAGATATGCTTTAAAACAATGCTATTCAACACACAAAAATACTAATAAGATATGTTTTATACAAAAAATTAATGTAGAATAAATATTTTTAACCAATAAAATAGGAAATTTGGTGATCTTGGCTTTTGTTTCAAATGCTAAATGGAACGGCATGATAAGGTGTCCAATGATGGAAATACTGCCTTTATGTCATGTTTTAGGCAGATTTCTTATTTAATAATGTATGTGGAAAAATATGTCTGACATGCGATTTTATGGTTTGGCATAACATTTGTGTATGCTATATACGGTTGCGCTTTTTGGAGCGTGACGATAATGAATTTTGAAATTTATTAAAAATAAGAATAATTATGGGAAAGATTATTGGAATAGATTTAGGTACTACCAACTCATGTGTTGCAGTACTGGAAGGTAACGACCCGGTTGTTATACCTAATAGCGAAGGTCGTAACACAACTCCGTCAATTGTAGCATTTGTCGATGGGGGAGAACGAAAAGTGGGAGAGCCGGCAAAACGTCAGGCTATCACAAACCCGACAAGAACTGTTTTCTCCATAAAGAGGTTCATGGGTGAGACTTATGATAACGTACAAAGCGAAATTTCTCGTGTGCCTTATCAAGTCGTTCGTTCCGACAACAATTTGCCTCGAGTAAGAATTGACGGTCGTGATTATACTCCACAAGAAATTTCTGCAATGATTCTTCAAAAGATGAAGAAGACTGCCGAAGATTATCTTGGACAACAAGTTACAGAAGCTGTTATCACTGTGCCGGCTTACTTCAATGATTCGCAACGTCAAGCTACTAAGGAAGCAGGTGAGATTGCCGGCTTGAAGGTTATGCGTATCGTAAATGAACCTACTGCTGCTGCCTTGGCTTATGGCCTTGACAAGTCAAAGAGTGACAAGCGTATTGCCGTATTTGACCTTGGTGGTGGTACGTTTGATATATCAATATTGGAACTTGGTGACGGCGTGTTTGAGGTTAAGTCTACTAATGGTGATACTCACCTTGGTGGTGATGATTTCGACCACAAGATTATCGACTGGTTGGCTGATGAATTCCAAAGGGAAGAAGGAGTAGACTTGCGTAAGGATGCAATGGCATTGCAACGTCTTAAAGAGGCTGCCGAGAAGGCTAAAATTGAATTGTCAAGTTCAACTACTACCGAAATCAACTTGCCTTACATAATGCCGGTTAATGGAATTCCAAAGCACTTGGTAAAGACATTGACAAGGGCTAAGTTCGAGCAATTGTGCGACAGCTTGATACAAGCTACTATTCGCCCATGTGAACAAGCATTGAAAGATGCCGGATTGACTGCTTCTCAAATTGACGAAGTAATCCTCGTTGGTGGTTCTACTCGTATACCTGCTGTTCAGCAAATTGTAGAGAAATTCTTTGGTAAGGTTCCTTCGAAAGGTGTTAATCCTGATGAAGTAGTTGCCGTCGGTGCTGCAATTCAAGGTGGTGTATTGAGCGGAGATGTAAAGGATGTGCTTCTTCTTGATGTTGTTCCATTGTCGGTAGGTATTGAGACTTTGGGTGGCGTAATGACCAAATTGATTGAAGCCAACACTACTATACCTACTCGCAAAAGTGAAGTATTCTCAACTGCCGTCGACAACCAGCCTTCTGTTGAAATCCATGTATTGCAGGGCGAACGTCCAATGGCAAAAGATGATAAGACACTCGGTAAGTTCCACCTTGACGGCATTGCTCCTGCTCCGCGCGGAATACCTCAAATCGAAGTTACATTTGAAATCGATGCCAATGGTATTTTGAATGTGTCGGCCAAGGATAAGGCAACAGGTAAGGAACAGAGCATTCGTATTGAAGCTTCAAGCGGATTGAGTGAGGAAGAAATCAAGCGCATGAAGGATGAAGCCGCTGCTAATGCTGCAGCCGATGCTCGCGAAAAAGAAAGAATCGATAAGATAAACCAAGCCGATTCAATGATTTTCCAAACCGAAAAAAGCTTGAAGGATCTTGGTGATAAATTGCCGGCCGACAAGAAGTCGCAGATTGAAGCCGCTCTTGGCAAGTTGAAAGATGCTCACTCTCGCAAGGATGTCGATGCTATTGATGTTGCAATGAAAGAGCTTGAAACTGTATTCCATGCTGCTTCGCAAGACATGTACAACGCACAAGCATCTTCTCAAGCAGGAGCGCAAGCTCAAGGTTCTACTAACCAAGGCTCTACCCAAAATGGCAACAACGGTGGTGACAATGTTACCGATGTCCCATTTGAGGAAGTGAAGTAATAAACACTACGATAAGTAATAGTTAAAATAACAAAGGCGCATGACTCATTGAGTTGTGCGCTTTTGTTATTTTATCCGCATTATTTGTGATTCAAGGTCAAAGAGTTAAGCCGTCTGATTAAGGGCACTCTTTATTTGTCACATTGGCAACGCTGGTTTTTACCATGTTGAATAGGGGCAATCGATTCCAATTGCTTTTTATTTGTCTGTCTAACGGTTGATAAAAGCTATTCGATGCAATGTTTTGGGTTATCATCGTTGCGCAATCCGTTGTAAAAAGGACTTAGAATATGGCAGTTCCATGCGCAGAGCAATGTATATAGTACGGTTATTATGATTTTAGAGTGTATTTTTTTATTGTTTTAATGCCAAATCATGAGATTGGAAGAAATGAGTGGCGAGCGTAGATTTATGTGATTGAATATTTATTGCCTGGGTGAGAAGCTATTACACCTTTAAATTCGAGATCCACAAGTAAACTTAATAATTGTGGCATTGGTATTTTTAATGCCATATATATTAAATTTATATGTATTTCATTCTTTTCTTTGATGAAATTATAGATTCGCGTCTCATCATCATTTAATTCTGGAAATAATTCCTTCTGCCTTGGAGATGCGGGGAGATATTTCCAACCCATAGCTTTTACAAGGTCGTCCAAGCAAGTTATCAATGATGCTATATTATTCCTAATCAATTTGTTGCATCCCGATGAGAATTGGTCATTGATTCTTCCCGGTAAAGCAAAAACGTCACGATTGTAGCTTGCTGCAATATTGGCAGTTGCCATTGCTCCACCTTTCTCGGCCGATTCAATGACAATCGTACAGTCTGAAAGTCCTGCAACTATTCTATTGCGGGCAAGAAAGTTGGCTCTGCAAACCACATCTTGAGTTGAATAGTCGGTGACGAGCATGCCTCCATGTTTTATTATTTCTATCGCGCTCCCTCTGTGGATGGCAGGATAGATGGTATTCAATCCATGAGCAAGAACAGCAATCGTAGGAATATTATTGGCGAGAGCCGCTCTGTGTGCCACGATGTCTATGCCATAAGCCAAGCCACTTATTATAACGACGTTTTCAAGACGCTCGGCCATTTCGCCTATCAAGGTTTCGCAAAACTTTGTGCCGTAGGAAGTGGCATTTCGTGTGCCTACTATGCTTATAGTCTTTGTATCATTAAGGTTACAGGTTCCTTTTGAATAAAGCAGGATAGGGGCATCTGGTGCATTCAAAAGTCTTACAGGGAAATTGGTATCTGTGAAATATAATAAAGAAATGCCGTGGTCGCCTATGAATTTCAATTCTTCTTCGGCAGCTTGCATCAACTTCTTTCTGTAATTGCTATCTATGATTTTATTTTTTGTTTGTAGTTTGGTTGAAAGTTCTTGTTGTGAGACTTTAAAGAAATATTCTTCATCAGGAATCACATCAAGCATCTTTTGAGCCAGTTCCACACTCATCCCACGAATTGAAGCAAAGGCGATTTTATATTTTAGAGTGGAGTCGCTCATTCCAATTCATTTAAAGTAATTTTTGAATGCCGTGGCAATAGCTTCACCTCTTGACAGCTTGCCATTTTCTATGCAAACACAACTTACTATGGCTTGCACTGCTTGCTTGCCTGTAGCTTTGTTATAAATATCTTGGTGGAATATGAACCTTACACCTTTCATTTCTATCCATAGGCTGCTTATCATGGTGTCACCACTTCTTAATGGGATCTTATAATCAATTTCCACTCTGTTAAGTACCGGAATGATATCGCGTTTTTTCATTTCTTCAAATGAAAATCCTGCATGACGGCAAAATTCATGGCGTGTATGTTCCAAATAGTGCAGATAATTGGCGTTGTTCACAATGCCTTCGCTATCTATTTCATAATCCCTTACTTGTAATTCCAATGAGAATATATAGTCTTTGTTGTCCATTCTATTTTTATTGTTTTTAATTGGTACAAATTTAGCAAAATTTTGCTAATTGCGGATTCGTTGCTACCTTTGACATGGAAATTGTATATATCAAAGCAATGAGACTCATACTATTAATAATTGCCGCATGTTTATTCTATAATGTCGACATATATTCATGTACATCGGCAATAGTATCGGGAGAAAAGACTAAGAATGGGCGTCCTTTGCTATGGAAACATCGTGATACCGATGAGGAAAACAATGTGATAGACAGGATTGCGGCCACTTCTCACACTTTTGAATATGTTGCATTGTATAATGCAAGCGATTCCATGCGGCGAGAGGCCTGGATGGGTTTTAATTCAAAAGGATTTGCCATAATGAATACGGCAGTGTACAATTTGAAAAATGACACTGTAACCGAGATGGATAAGGAGGGACTAGTTATGACCGAAGCTTTGAAATATTGCGTGACGGTGGATGATTTTGAGAATATGCTGAAGTCGATGCCGAAGCCTTTGGGTGTAGAGGCTAATTTTGGAGTAATAGATGCATTTGGCAATGGTGCATATTTTGAAACAAGTAATTATGAGTATGTAAAATTTGATTTGAAAGATTCGGCTACCGGAGTGCTTACACGAACAAATTATGCGTATAGTGGAAGAATAGATGAAGGGAAAGGATATATAAGAGAACAAAATGAATTGGCTTTGTTGGAGTCTCATGTTGATGCATGTGACGTAACTCCGGAATTGTTTACCGAAACGTTGTCAAGAAGTTTTTATCACAGCCTTATTAATAAAGATTTTACTCATAGTGGGGAAAAGTGGTTGGTAGATCAAGACTTCATACCTCGGTATTCATCTACTGCGACAATTGTCATTGAAGGAGTCTTGCCCGGTGAAAATCCTTTGTTGACGACAATGTGGGTTGGTCTTGGTTATCCTCCATGCTCCGAGATAAATGCAGTGTGGCTTGACAATAACGGGATACCTGATGGACTTAAAGGAAACTCATATGATGGTCATGCGCCATTGTGCGATTCGGCTTTGATGCGGAAAAACGAAGTTTTCTCAATTAGACGTGGCAGTGGAAGTCATTATTTGGATTTGAACAAGTTATATAATGCAGAAGACTCAGGTTATTGTCAAGTATTGTTGAAGAAAAATCGTGAAGCCTATAAACGCGGATATGAAATATTAGAAGGGAAACGTAAGGATTTATTAAAATAATAATTGTTTATGTGGACAACAGGTTTGTTGACCGTGGCCATGTTGGTTGTGTCTAATATATTTATGACATTTGCATGGTATGGTCATTTAAAGTTGCAAAGTGCCGGAATAAGCTCTAATTGGCCTTTGTATGCTGTGATTTTATTCTCATGGGGTATAGCGTTGTTTGAATATTCTTTTCAAGTTCCGGCCAATAGGATTGGTTTTACCGGGAATGGTGGCCCTTTTTCCCTTGTACAGCTTAAAGTGATGCAGGAAGTCATAACTTTGCTTGTATTCACAGTATTTACCGTAGTATTCTTTAAAGGAGAGCCATTGCATTGGAATCATGCTGCAGCATTTGGATGCCTTGTGCTTGCCGTATATTTTGTGTTTATGAAGTAATTTCAAGAGATGATCAAATTAAAGGAATTTGGCATAAGTAGCGGCAAATGGTGCTATTTGCTGATGCGAGAGTATTTTATTGTGAATTGGTGGCTGTATTGCATTCCATTGGTCGCGTGTGTTGTTGCTGGTTTCTTTGATTTTAGGTTTATTCTTGTTGCATTGATGATATTGTTCTTATTGATACCCATGGCGTTGTATTTTGTATATGTGTCATATGGGTTGTTGCCCGAGAACAGATATTCAATAATAAAGAAACATGCGATAATAGATGAGAAGGGATTTGAATTGCATGTGAGAGAAGAATATGCAAAAAATAACAGTAGAGATATAGCAATCGCTTGGGAGAGTATAGATAAAATAAAAATTTCGGGAGATTTTGTCTTGATATTTTATAAGTCAGGTAAATTCAGGTTCTTGGTTATCCCAAATGATTCTTTTTACAAGTTGGATGATTTCAAAGAATTTGTGGATTTGGCATTGGATCGATTACAAAATTGATATTAGTTCCTATTTAATCGGTCTTTGTGAAAATAAACAATCCCAAGAAAAACTCTTGGGATTGTTTATTTTAGGATATGCTTTGTTCTGTTATTTTACTCCAAGATCTTTAAGAACTCGAGGAGCAGGAGTTGACGGAAGGGGCTTACGGTCCTTGAGTTCTTCGAGAACTACTTCAATAGCTTTATTTAGCTGTTGATCAATTCCGTCATATTCCATGAGGGGATCATTATCGATGTAAATATCGGGATCTACTCCGTGGTTTTCTACAATCCAATTACCTGTTTTGGCATCATAATTAGTAAAGAATGGCACATTCACGTTGGTACCGTCTATATAAGGCAGCGAGCTTGTGATTCCTATTATGCCACCCCAAGAGCGAGTGCCTATGACTTTGCCAAGGCCGACTGCTTTGAAACTCCAAGGAAACAAATCACCGTCGGATGCCGAATATTTATTAATCAGCAATACTTTAGGACCATAGTGAGTACCATCTGGTATGGTTCCGTTTATTTTTGAACCCCTGTACATGGTTAATCTATACGGGGTGCGCAACAGGCGTTCGATAAGCATAGGCGATACATTTCCGCCACCATTTGCACGGTCGTCTATGATAAGAGCCTCTTTTGTGAGCTGAGGATAATAATACCTGCAAAATTCATTAAGGCCCTCGGGTCCCATGTCGGGGATATAAATATATCCTACACGTCCATTTGTAGCTTCTTCAACCTTTTTTATGTTGTTTTGTACCCATTCATAGTGGTAAAGCGGATATTCATTTTCTATCGGTTTTATTACTATGTCATGTGCCCCTTCGAGGTCGGGAGTAGAATTTATGGACAGTTCTGTCAAGATTCCGGCTTTGCCCACCAGCAGCGTATATATGTTTGGAGTGGAGTTTGTCGGAATGCCGTTTACTGCTACGATGTAATCGCCTTTCTTCACGTTAAGCCCCGGTTCGGTAAGAGGTGAGAATAGTTCCTTGCTGTATGTTGCACCTTCGAGAATCTTGTCGATTCTGAAGAAACCACTCTTATCTTTGCTTAATTCCGCGCCGAGCAGACCGGTTTTTACATATCCTGATTGATAGCTTTCTCCCGGATCAACATAAGCATGACCTACAGCCAATTCTCCTATGAGGCCACCTATGACATAGCTCAGATCTTCACGGCACATGACATAAGGCAACAATGCTGCATATTTGTCCTTCATTGCTTTCCAGTCTATGCCATGCATGTTTTCAAGGTAGAATCCGTCGCGGAATGCCCGCCATGTCTCATCGTATATTTGAGCCCATTCTTTACTATAATCGACATAAGCCTCCATGTTGTCGAGGTTTACAGGTTTTGCCGCTTCGAAATTGGTGGAAGGGAAATCACAAATGCTGACAGAGGAGTTTTTAATGAGCAATGCTTTTTTGCCATCATTGGATATGACAAATCCAGCCCCCTCCATCACTGTTTCCTCTTTTTGAGAGTTGAAATCAAATACCTTAATGTCGGCTCCGTCGTTGTACCATAACTTACCATCGGTACAATAGAAATTGCCATAGTTTCCTGTTGCTACAGGTAACTTTATGGTGCGTTGGATTATTCCGTCAGTGTCGATTCTTATTATATTATTTTCTTCGCTTGCATCCTTTTTATTCTTTTCTTTCCCTTTCTTTTCTGTGGATAGCTCGGCGATTGTCACAGAATCATCTTTAGGAAGCAAAGGTGACGGAGTGTCTTTTGACAACATTACTATATATATGCCATCCATTGAAGTATAAGCGGCATTCCATTCAATTGAGCTGTAAATGGGGTTGAAATCTCGTGCTCCGGCGTATATCAAATATTTTCCATCGGCGCTAAATGCAGGTACAGTGGTGTTATACCAATTTTCGCTTACGGCATATTCTTTCCCTGTTTCGAGATTGTAAATGTAAGCGACTTCCATTAGATTTTCCGCGCTACGAGTGTAGGTAATCCAACGACTGTCGGGTGAAAATTGTATTGAATAAAATTCATCTATCGAATCTTGCAGCAATGTTTGCTTGCTTTGTGATGCGACATCCACAAGTACGAGCCTGTTTTTACGGTCGGAGTATATTATTTTTTTACTATCTGGACTCCAGAGCAAGCGCCGGATGTATGTGTCGTTATCTTTGGTTAATTGGATTGGATTGTTTTTATCCAATGGTTGTAACCAAATTTCTGTTTCACCTGTTATATCTGAGATATAAGCAATATTTTTTCCGTCAGGACTCCATTCACCCATTCGGTCGTTGGCTCCTGAGGATTGGGTGATATTATATGTAACACCTTCGTTTGCCGGGACATTGAATATCTCACCTCTGGCAGAAGCTGCTATGCGATTGCCATCGGGTGATATTGATACTGCCGATAGATATTTCTTTGTTTTCTTTAATTCGGGGCGGGCGTAATTGCCTTCTGGATTTAGTGTTATATTTATTTTCTCGTATTTTCTTGTTGCAGGGTCGAGCTTATAAATGTATCCGCCGTTTTCAAATACTATAATTTTACCATTAGTGCTTGGGAATTTTACATCGTAGTCGGTAAAATTAGTCACTTTTTCGGTCGTTTTAGTATTAGTGTTGTAGACAAATATGTTCATGCGGTTGTCGCGGTCGCTTGCAAAGAAAATTTCATTTCCTATCCACATTGGAAATATGTCTTGAGCGACATTATCGGTGATATTCTCGATTTTTTTATTTTCAGGATCATAAATCCAAATATCATCAGCCATGCCACCTTTATAATATTTCCATGTCCGGAATTCGCGGAATACACGATTGTACGCTATCTTCTTTCCATCGGGGGCGAAGCAGCAGAATCCTCCTTCAGGCAATGGAATTTGTTCAGGCATTCCACCTTCTATCGATATTGTCTTTAATATGCCGCTGAATCCGTCGCTGATTCGGTTTCGGTATACGATATTTTTACCATCCGGAGTCCAAGTCATGACAACATTGTTTGGTCCCATGCGGTCGGCAAGATTGTCACGGCTATTGGTTGCTGAGTATGTAAGCCTTTTTGGTGAGCCTCCTTCCGAAGAAATTATATACACTTCGGTACTTCCGTCATACTGGCCTGTGAATGCGATGCTTTTCCCGTCAGGAGAAAATTTGGCGAACATTTCATAACCTTCATGAGAAGTCAGCCTCGTGGCTTCTCCTCCATTTAATGGAGCCTTGTATAGGTCTCCGGCGAAAGAAAAGACTACTTCGTTCCCGTTTGTTGCAGGGAATCGGAGCAGTCGCCCTTCATTGGCATTGGCTGTAAATAAGCTTCCGATTAATGCCGCTGATAGAAGAATGTTTTTTTTCATATGGAAAATTTTGTCTATTGCTATACAAAAGTAGTAATTATCTTTCTACATGTCATAAAACAATATTTTATTTTTGTTGTCTGATATTTTATTGGATAATTATGTTAAGAAGCGTTTGAGACAGTCCTTAGAATTGTGTATTACATTGAAACATGTTAAATAACATATTTTTTTGGCATATTTTATTTGCAAAATAAAAATATGTCTGTATCTTTGCATCAGTTTTCATGGTAAAAGATTTTAAGGTTGTGAAAACAGGTGCCGTGAAGGCAATTGTTTTTAGGTTTATGTTAATGTATTAGAAAGTTTATTAAGCATCTCAGGTAGTGATACCAGAGTTGTTTTTTATATACCTATATGAAATATTCTTGTAAAAATAAATATGATGCTGAAGTCTTTATTATGGGTCGGAGCCGGGAGTTGCATAGGGGGCATATTAAGGTATCTTCTTTCGCAGATTATTCATTCGGGACAATATACTTTCCCTCTTGCAACATTTGTCACTAATGTGCTGGGTTCTTTTTTAATAGGAGCGCTTATTGGAATTTTTTTAAGATTTGCTCCAAATCATTTGAGCCTTTATTTGTTTATGGTTACGGGTTTTTGTGGAGGGTTCACTACATTTTCCACTTTTTCCAATGAAGCTCTTGCGTTGATCCAGAATGGTAATTTTTTGTATTTTGTTATATATGCATTAGGCAGTCTCGTTTTTGGAATTCTTTCAGTTTTTGTTGGCTATAAGATTATTGCCTTATTGTGATAAATTGAATGATTTTTGAAATTTCTAAGTAAATTTGATTGAAAATAATTTAGTAATGGTTGATAACAGATTGCTTGAAAAAGCATTGATGATAGCGACAAAAGCTCATGCCGGGCAATTGGACAAAGCTGGAGCGGCTTATGTTTTTCATCCTATTCGTGTATCTTTAAAATGCTGTTCTATTGAAGAAAGAATAGTAGCTTTACTTCATGACACACTTGAGGATACGGATGTAACAGTCAGCTATTTATTGTCAGAAGGTTTCCCTCGTAACATAATAGATGCTATCATTTCGGTTACGCGAAATGAAGGGGAGAGTTATGAGGACTTTATTAAACGTTGTGTATTAAATCCGATAGGGAAGGAAGTCAAATTGCGAGATCTGGAAGATAATATGGACATGACTCGTTTGCCAAAAGTTTCTGTAAATGACATGGAGAGATTAAACAGGTATATAAAGGCATATAGATTTCTTAAAGATTGTACTTGATTTGGTGGCTGCGGTGGATTGAGGTTTGTACCAATACAAAAAAACGTTGAGACTCAATAATTTGATTCCCAACGTTTTTTAATTTTTGCAATCACTTTGGATTTTGTAGTGAATCCGGGAATCGAACCCGGGTCTCCACCGTGAGAGGGTGGCGTGCTAGGCCACTACACTAAATCACCTTTTTCTGAATTGCGTTGCAAAGTTAACGTTTAATTTTTAAATTGCAAAAGAATTTTATAAAATTGTTTTTGTAGTAATGGCTTTGCATAATGAATTTGGAAATGCCGGGGAGAATGCGGCTAAGGAAACTCTTATAAAAGAGGGATATACAATAAGAGAAACGAATTGGAAGTGTGGGAAATTGGAAATTGACATAGTGGCAGAGAAGGGTGGTCGTATAATAATAGTGGAGGTAAAGACACGGTCAAGCGACTATGTAGCTCCTGTCGATGCTATTGACAAGAGAAAGATTTCTCACCTCGTAAAGGCCGCCAATGCTTATATAAAGCATTATGATTTACCGCATGAAGTGCAGTTTGATATAATAACTTTGATTGGAAAACCTGATGATTTTACAATTGAACATATTGCAGATGCGTTTATGCCACCATTAAAAACTTATAGGTAAACATGTGTGTCATCGTGTAGTTGATAAAAATCATTTTGTCGTTAATAATAAATAGATGCTTACATAACACTGCAATTAGGTTTTATTTATAGAAAAAACTTTGTATATCGATTAAAATAGATAACTTTGCATCCGATTTTAATGAAAAAGTGAATATGCGGTGTCCGATGCTTCGTCGGGTTTCTGCGAAAACAATAATTTTTTAGCAGTAAGGTCTTATTTCGATGATTTCAGTTCAGAATTTATCCGTAGAATTTAATTGCCATTCATTGTTTGATAATGTGAATTATGTTATAAACAAGAAAGATAAAATTGCTTTGGTCGGAAAGAATGGTGCCGGAAAGTCAACGATGCTGAAAATAATCGCGGGTCTGCAGTCTCCAACGAATGGTACGGTAGCTGTTCAGACCGGTGTGACAATAGGATATTTGCCACAACAAATGGTATTAACCGATAATAAGACAGTTAGAGAAGATGTCAAGGAAGCTTTTGCGCATATTTCAAAATTGCAGCATGATATAAATGCTGCCAATGAGGAACTTGCATCTAGAACAGATTACGAGAGTAGAGACTATGGCAAATTGATAGAACGGATAACGCACCTTAATGAGTTGCTCTCCATGTCGGGTTCGGAAAATTGCGATGCCGAGATGGAAAAAACATTAATGGGGCTTGGGTTTGAAAGAAGTGATTTTGACCGTATGACATCGGAATTCAGCGGGGGATGGCGTATGCGTATAGAACTTGCAAAATTATTGTTAAGGCATCCCGACGTGCTTCTGCTTGATGAGCCAACAAATCATCTTGACATAGAATCAATACAATGGCTTGAAGCGTTTTTGAAAAATAAAGCCAATGCTGTCATGGTGGTCTCACATGACAGAGCATTTATCGATAACGTAACCAATCGTACGATTGAGATATCTTGTGGTAAGATTTATGATTATAATGTCAACTATTCAAAGTTTGTTGAACTGAGAAAAGAACGTATTGAACAACAAACAAGGGCATACATAAATCAACAAAAACAGATTCAAGATACTGAGGATTTCATAGAAAGGTTTAGATACAAGGCGACAAAGTCGGTACAGGTGCAAAGCAGGATAAAACAACTTGCAAAAATAGAACGTATCGAGATAGATGAAGTCGATAATTCACATATAAACTTAAAGTTTCCTCCGGCTCCTCGTTCAGGTGATTTCCCTTTAATAATAGAAGGCGTAAGTAAAAGTTATGGAGATCATTTGGTTTTTAAAGATGTAACATTTACAATAAGGAGAGGAGAGAAGGTCGCTTTTGTTGGTAAGAATGGAGAAGGAAAATCCACTCTCGTCAAATGTATAATGGGAGAAATTCCATTTGAGGGGTCTTTAAAAATAGGTCATAACGTAAAGATAGGATATTTTGCTCAAAATCAAGCTCAATTGCTTGATGGTGAGCTCACCGTTTTTGATACGATAGATAGAGTGGCCGTTGGTGATATTCGAACAAAAATACGAGATATTCTCGGAGCATTCATGTTTGGAGGAGAGGCATCCGATAAGAAAGTGAAGGTCTTGTCGGGAGGAGAGAAAACACGACTTGCAATGATAAAAATGTTACTCGAACCTGTTAATCTATTGATTCTTGACGAGCCTACCAACCATTTGGACATGCGTACCAAAGATGTTTTGAAGTTAGCAATAAAAGACTTCAATGGAACGGTCATTGTCGTGTCGCATGACCGCGAATTCCTTGATGGCCTTGTCGAGAAGGTGTATGAGTTTGGCGGAGGCGAGGTAAGGGAGCACTTAGGCGGTATATATGACTTTCTTGAATATAAAAAGATTGAGTCATTGAGACAGTTGGAAGTATCGCAATCTAAAGATAATGTCAATGCAAGGGTGCAAGGAAATGTCTCTTTGAAAGGTAATGATGATGCAGCGATGTCCTCGGCGGATTCTCAAGCTAAGTCTTCAAAAATGTCATATTTTGAACAAAAAGAAAAATCCAAGGAGATTAAACGTTTGCAGAAAAAAGTTGCATCGTATGAAGAAGAAATAGATGCCATAGGTAAGCAAATAAAAGAAATTGAATCTTCTTTGGCTTCGGGCGAAAATCTTCCTGCTAATATATATGAGCAGCATTCCTCACTGAATAAAAAAATGGAAAATGTTATGAGCATGTGGGAAATTGCTTACAACGAACTTGAAGAACTGGCAAAATAATATGGTGATATTTAATTATTTATATATTTATTACAAATGAAAAAGACGTTAAAGTATTTAATTCCAATTTTGGCATTGGCTATGACTACAAACAGTATCAATGCAGAAGGGAAGGGAGTAGATCGTGCCAACCTTGATGAATCGGTCGCTCCGGGACAGGATTTTTATCAGTATGCTTGTGGCGGTTGGATGAAGAACAATCCGCTTCCACCTCAATATTCTCGTTTCGGAACTTTTGACCAACTGGCTGAAAACAGCAGAGAACAGGTTAAAAGTCTTGTACAGCATTTGGGTGAAACCAATCCGGTTCAAGGTTCAATAGCACAGAAGGTGAACGACCTTTATGAAATGGGCATGGATAGCGTTAGATTGAATAATGAAGGCGCTGCTCCTATCAAAGCCGATCTCGAAAAGATAGAAAACATGAAACGAGAAGAGTTGACAGACTTTGTGGCTTGGATGCACAATGGAATCGCTTCTCCATTTTTCGGGACAGGTGTCATGGCCGACTTGAAGAATGCCGACTTAAATATCATGTATGTTTCTCAGATTTCGGGCGGACTTGGCGACCGTGATTATTATCTTGAAGAAGATGAACATACAAAGACTATCAGAGAGGCTTATGTTAAATATATAGAAACAATTTTCACGTTGTCGGGGTATAAAAAATCTCAAGCAAAGAAGGCTGCAAAGAATGTATTGAAAATTGAGACGGCTCTCGCCAAAGTTTCCATGACTCGCGAAGAATCTCGTAATTATGCAATTCAATATAATATTCGCACACTCGAACAATTGAAATCTGATTATCCTAATATAAAATGGGATTCTTATTTTACGGCTTTTGGATTGCCAAATATAGATCAAGTGTGCCTCATGCAACCAAATTTCCTTTCTGAAGTAAATAACATGTTTAAGTCTTTGTCGGACAAGGAAATAAAAGATTATTTGTTGTATGAATATATTTCATCAGCTTCGGGTTCTTTGAGTGACGACTTCGTAGAAGCTAATTTTGAAATGTTCTCTAAAACAATGGCTGGAAAGAAAGAGATGCAACCTCGTTGGAAACGTGCACTTGCCGTACCAAATGGAATGCTTGGAGAGGCTGTTGGGCAATTGTATGTAGAGAAGTATTTCCCTGCGGAGTCGAAAGAGCGTATGCTTGAACTTGTAGGCAACTTGAAAAAGGCTCTTGCCGAGCATATTTCTCAACTCACATGGATGAGCGATCGCACAAAGGTGAACGCATTGGTAAAACTTAATAGCTTTACTGTTAAAATAGGATATCCTGACAAATGGAAAGATTATAGCTCAGTTACGGTAGACACGACTTTGTCTTACTGGGAAAATGTGAAAAATTTGAGTAATTTCTTGGCTCGTGACAATTATTCAAAATGGAATAAACCGGTAGACCGTTCTGAATGGGGCATGACTCCTCAGACTGTTAATGCGTATTACAATCCTACTACGAATGAAATATGTTTCCCGGCTGCAATTCTGCAAGCTCCGTACTTTGACATTACAAACGACGATGCTTCTAATTATGGTGCCATTGGTGTAGTTATTGGTCATGAAATGACTCATGGATTTGACGACCAAGGCCGTAACTTTGACCAAAATGGCAATATGACCGACTGGTGGCAACCTGAAGATGCTGCTAACTTTAAAGAACTGGCTGATAGCCTCGCTGCTCAATTTGATGCAATTATAGTGACTGATGATGTCCATGCGAATGGTCAGTTTACACTTGGTGAAAATATTGCCGACCAAGGAGGTTTGAGAGTCGCTTACACGGCATTTAAGAAAACTTCACAAGGGAAAGGAAACGAAAAGATTGACGGATTCACTCCCGAACAAAGATTTTATCTTGCATATGCCAATGTTTGGGCTGCAAATATGACTAAAGAAGACATATTGTTGCGCACCAAGACCGATCCTCACTCTATCGGCAAGTTGCGTGTAAATGCAACTTTAAAGAATATCGATACATTCTTCAATGCTTTTGGCATAAAAGAAGGTGATGCGATGTTCCGTCCGGCTGCTGAAAGAGTTGTTATTTGGTAAGGATACCCACATTTAAAAATATGAAGTGGAAAGGATAACATGTCTTTTCCACTTTTTTTATTGTTTATTTTGAAACGCGAATGTTAGATGTTTAAAATGAATTTATGCTTGAAAAATAAAAGGTACCATTGATAAATCCTGTAGAAACTGTCGGGTATAAGTGTATGTGAAAAATAAACTAAAAAATAAGCAAGCCCATTTCTTTACATTGCTCCCAACTTTCACTATATTTGTAAACTGTAAACATGCGGTGAAGCGAGCGCATGGGCATGATAAATGAATAAAAAGTAAAGATATGAAGTTTAATATTTCAAGCAAGTTGCTGTTGTCGCATTTGTCGACCGTAAGCAGGGTGGTTAATACGAAAAATACGATCTCCATACTCGATAATTTCTTATTCAGCCTTGAAGAGGACAGGCTTGTAATAACTGGAAGCGATCAGGAAACTACATTGACAACGTCGGTTGAGGTCAACGATGCCGAGGGTGAAGGAAAGTTTGCTGTTAACGTTAAGAGCTTGCTCGACCTTTTAAAAGAGATTCCGGAACAGCCTCTGCAATTTGACATAGACGATAACTTTACGATACTGATAACTTATCAAAATGGACATTTCAATTTCCCCGGTGTCAATGGAGAGGAGTTTCCTCAGAAAGAAGAATCGAGTGAAGGAACTCATACGATAACGATTCCGGTAAAGGAGTTGAGCGAAGGAATCAATTACACTCTATTCGCTGCCGGTAATGAAGAGATTCGTCGTATTATGATGGGCATCTTTTGGGATATTAAGCCCGATAATATAACATTTGTGGCATCCGATACGCACAAATTGGTTAAATTTGAGAACAAGCGTATTGTGACCGGTATAGAAGCATCGTTTGTATTGCCTGTCAAGCCGGCCTCCATTCTTAATAGCATAATAGCAAAATGTGAAGAAGATGTAAAAATAACATTCGACAACAAGAGTGCAACTTTTGTTGTGGAGAATTATACATTGACTTGCAGATTTATAAATGGGAAGTATCCAAATTATAATTCAGTAATTCCTCATAACAACCCGTTTATATTATCTGTAGACAGGATATCGCTCTTAAATGCAATAAAACGTGTCTCGGTTTTTGCAAGTGCAGGAGGAATGGTAAAGTTCACATTAACCGACAATGTAATCAATCTGACTACGGAGAATGTTGATTTCATGAAATCGGCCGAAGAAAAGGTCTTATGTGATTATCAAGGTGAAGACATGTCGATTGGATTCAATGATGACAAGTTGATTGAAATATTGTCCAACATAACTTCAGATATTGTTGTCCTCAAGTTGTTGGATCCGACGCGTGCCGGAATATTTATACCTGATTCTCAACCCGAAGGAGAAGATTTGTTAATGTTACTGATGCCAATGATGCTTTAATGCACTTTGATACTGAGATATTATATGGAACTTAATTTAAAGAATCCATTGGTGTTCTTCGATGTCGAAACGACGGGATTGAACATATCCAAGGATAAAATAATAGAACTATCATATATAAAGGTTTATCCTAACGGTAAGGAAGAAGAAAAAACTTATAGGATAAATCCAGGATTTCCGATACCGCCAGAATCAACGGCAATACACCACATAACTAATGAGGATGTCAAGGATTGTCCATTGTTCAAGGATGTGGCCAGGATGCTCGAAAAAGTTTTTGAAGGGAGTGATATTGCCGGATTCAACAGCAATAGATTTGATATCCCAATTCTTGTTGAAGAATTTCTTAATGCAGGTATAAATATAAACTTGTCGAAGAGGAAATTCATCGATGTTCAGACAATATACCACAAGATGGAACAAAGGACACTATCGGCTGCCTATAAGTTTTATTGTCATAAAGACATGACCGATGCCCACTCGGCTTGTGCCGATACAAGAGCCACTTATGAGGTGCTGAAAGCCCAACTCGACATGTATCCTACACTCGTGAACGATGTAGATTTTCTGTCGGCGTTCTCATCCCAGAATAGGAATGTCGATTATGCTGGCCGTATCGTGTATAACGATAAAAATGTTGAAGTTTTTAATTTCGGTAAGTATAAAGGCATGCCGGTTGAAGAAGTTTTTAAAAAGGAACCCGGATATTATGGTTGGATGATGCAAGGAGATTTTCCTCAAAATACAAAAAATGTGATTACAGCCATAAAATTGCGTTCAAGATAAAATGATGAATTTCCATGCTGCAAGGTAAAAAAATAATATTGGGCATATGCGGAGGAATTGCCGCATATAAATCGGTGTATTTACTCAGGTTGTTTATCAAAGCCGGGGCTGAGGTACAAGTTGTTATAACTCCATCAGGAAAGGAATTCATAACACCGGTTACGCTGTCGGCTTTGAGTGGAAAGCCTGTGATAAGTGAGTTTTTTACGGCAAATACCGGAAGCTGGAACAGCCATGTGGATCTCGGATTATGGGCTGATGCAATGGTAATTGCTCCTGCTACTGCGTCAACTATTGCAAAAATG
This sequence comes from uncultured Prevotellaceae bacterium, assembly GCA_905207705.1. GTDB lineage: Bacteria > Bacteroidota > Bacteroidia > Bacteroidales > Muribaculaceae > Avimuribaculum. Next base: position 61,154 of record CAJLMA010000001.1, on the reverse strand, counting down.
GCTAATGGAGTTGCCGACAATATGCTTATAACCACATATCTATCGGCAAAGGCTCCTGTTTTTATTGCTCCTGCTATGGATCTTGACATGTATGCTCATCCGAGTACTCAGCATAATTTGGAGCTATTGCAAAAATATGGTAATCACATAATCGAGCCGGCTTCTGGCGAATTAGCAAGTCATCTTGTTGGTAAGGGCAGGATGGAAGAGCCTGAGCGCATTTTGAATGTTATCGATGATTTTTTTGCTCATTCAAGAGATTTGTCGGGCAAACATGTCATGGTTACAGCAGGACCAACTTACGAAAAGATAGATCCTGTGAGATTTATAGGAAATTATTCTTCGGGGAAAATGGGGTATGCTATAGCCGAAGAGTGTGCACGTCGTGGTGCCATGGTGTCTTTGATTAGCGGTCCGGTGTCCATAAAAGCAAAGCATCCGGCTATTAAGGTAGTAAATGTGGAATCGGCTATTGAAATGTATAATGCATCGGTCGACATTTTCCCGTCGTGTGATGTGGCAATAATGTGTGCCGCTGTTGCTGATTATGCTGTTGAAAATCAGAGTTCTCATAAAATAAAACGCGAGTATGACGAGATCCCTGTAATCAAGTTGAAAAAGAATCCAGACATAGCAGCCAAACTTGGCAGCATGAAAACAAGCAACCAGCTCCTTGTAGGGTTTGCTTTGGAAACAGACAATGAGGAAGCTAATGCGGCAGGGAAACTCCGTAAGAAAAATTTAGATTTCATTGTGCTTAATTCTTTAAGTGACAAAGGTGCAGGGTTTATGTCCGATACAAATAAAGTCACTATTATGGACAATGGTGGCAATATCAAGCATTTTGAACTAAAAGATAAAAGACTCGTTGCTGAAGATGTGGTAAATGAAATAATTGCAAAAATGCAATGAGCCGATTGAATATAAAGATATTGCTGCGCTCGACATGTGCTTTGTTCGTTTTATTGCTTTTTGGCATGGCGACGGCACATGCGCAAGAGTTGAATTGCACGGTGGAGATAAACTCTGACCAGATTCAAAATACCAGTAAAGAGGTATTTGAAACGTTGGAGCAGGCTATTGCCGAGTATGTAAACACCAATAAATGGACAAATGCACAATTTGCCGTCAATGAGAAAATAGAATGCAGACTATTTTTTACCATAAAAAGTTATGAGGATGACAAGTTTACTGGCGAATTGCAAATACAGTCGTTGCGGCCTGTTTACAACAGTTCTTACACGACGACAGTGATGAACTTCAGAGATACCGACATCGAGTTTACATATATTGAAAATGAGCCATTGGTATATTCTGAGTTGACAATGGAAAGCAACTTGACGGCGATCTTGAATTTTTATTGTTTCATGATAATAGCGATGGACTTTGACACTTTTTCTCCGGAAGGGGGAACTCCATACTACGACCGTGCTGCAACGGTTGTCCAGCTGGCGCAAAGTTCTGGCGAGAAAGGTTGGAGGGCATTTGAAGACAATAAGAATCGAAGTGCCGTATTAAGTGCATATACCGATAATGCGACAAAGGGCATCAGGACAATTTTATACAACTATCATCGCATGGGTCTTGACCAGATGGCGTTAAGTGTGGACAAGGGGCGTGCAATGGTTACTTCGTGTCTTGAAGAGTTAAAAAAAGTTTATGATGCCGCGCCAATGAGCGTGTGCCTGTCGATGTTCAAAGATGCAAAATTGGATGAGCTTGTAAATATCTATTCCGAAGCAGGAACTACCGAGAAAAGTAAAGTATATGAATTGCTTTATCCGTTATATCCAACCGAAGGCACAAGATTGGATAAAATAAAAGAAGCTGCCAAAAAATAGTTTTGTGTCATGTTGAAGCAGTTGAAAATATCAAATTACGCACTCATAGACGCTCTTGATATTTCCTTTAATCAAGGATTGACTATCATCACCGGAGAAACAGGTGCGGGCAAGTCTATAATGATGGGAGCTTTGTCTCTTATTTTAGGAGGGAAAGCTGATGCCAAAGTAATAAGGAACACCGAAAAAAAATCGGTAATCGAAGCTGTATTTGACATAGAAGAGTATGGATTACAGCAATTCTTTGAAGGTAACGACATAGAATATTTCGGTGAAGAATGTATCTTACGGCGTGAAATAGCTCCTAATGGTCGTAGTCGCGCCTTTATAAATGATACTCCTGTCACATTGCCTGTGATGAAGGCATTGTCCATGAATTTGATAGATATTCATTCTCAACATGGTAACATGTTGTTGGCCGATTCTAAATATCAATTGGGCGTTATCGATAATTTGCATGGAGATGTGGCATTGGTTTCAGAGTATGGAAAAAAATACACCGAGTATAAACACATTGAGGCTCGAATAAAAGCATTACGCGAAACAAAGGAAAGGCAAGAGTCGGAAGAAGATTATTTGCGTTTTCAATTAGCACAATTGAAAGAACTTAATTTAGTATCGGGAGAAGATGTTGAGCTTGAAGCCAAAGAACGTAAATTAAGTAATGTCAATGAAATTAAAAGTATATTGTGGCAGTGTGAGGAATTAATGTCGGGCGATGAAGGCAGTTCTGTATTATCAAGTTTGTCGACATTAACCCATAATTTATCTCGATTGTCTGAAATATATGATGGTGCAGGAGATATAGCCGAACGCATCGAAGCTGTTTCAATCGATGCGAAAGATATTGCACGCACTATATCTACATTGCAAAATGATGTAGTAGATGATCCCACAGAACTTGAAAGGGTGAGGGATCGGTTGAATTCCATATATACGTTGGAAACAAAACATAAAGTGCGTACTGTTGACGAATTGATTGCCATAAGGGATGATTATGAAGCGAAACTGAATGCGTTAGACAATTTTGATGAAGAAATAGCCAAATTGGAAACTGAGTTCAGGATCAAAGAAAAAGCTGTAGTCTCTGTAGCAAAAGAGCTTTCGTCTCGACGCAAAGGTGCCGCTGTAGCATTTGAAAAAGATTTAATTAATCTTGCTGTGCCTCTCGGAATGAAAAATTTGCGGTTCCAAGTGCGTTTTGACGAAATTCCTTTGTCGATTACAGGTAGCGACAGTGTGCAATTTTTGTTTGCATTCAATAAGCAGCAATCATTGATGCCTGTTGAAGACAGTGCGTCAGGAGGTGAAATATCACGAGTCATGCTGTGCATAAAGTCAATTATAGCACAAAAAATGAAATTGCCCACAATAATATTTGATGAGGTTGACACAGGTGTTTCCGGAGACATTGCAAATCGAATGGGAGAGTTGATGAAGAGCATCAGTGGAAATATTCAGGTCATCACAATAACACATTTGCCCCAAGTGGCAGCAAAAGGGAACAATCATTTAAAAGTGTATAAAAGAGATACCGTAGATGCCACTTTCACAACGGTCAAGGTTCTTGACGATAATGAGCGCATACAAGAAATTGCAGGGATGCTCAGTGGCGATAAAATCAGCGATGCAGCTATAAATAATGCTAAGATTTTGCTTGCGTCAAATAAGTAAGAATTATGGAAGATAATAAATATATTTTTGGCATACGCGCTGTAATGGAGGCGATTGGTGCCGGCAAGGAAATTGACAAGATTTTAGTAAAAAAGGATTTATCGGGCGATTTGGTGCATGAATTATTGGTCATGGCTCGTGAAAACGACATTTTGATTCAACGAGTGCCAATTGAAAAAATAAACCGTATTACCCGTAAGAATCATCAAGGTGTATTAGCATTTTTATCTGCTGTATCTTATCATAAATTGGAGTATTTGGTTCCCCAATTATTTGAGAATGGCAAGTCCCCATTCTTGATATTGCTTGACGGCATAACCGATGTCCGTAATTTCGGAGCTTTGGCTCGTACATGCGAATGTGCAGGTGTAGATGCAATAGTGATACCCGAACGCAACAGCGTTACTGTGAATGCCGATGCGATTAAAACGTCGGCTGGTGCGCTGCATTATATTCCGGTGTGTAGAGAAAAAAGTCTTACCGGGGCTGTAAAGTATTTGCGTGACAGTGGATATAAAATATTTGGAGCTTCAGAGAAAGCCAATGTTAATTATACCGAAACTGATTATACTGTGCCGGTGGCATTGGTCCTTGGGGCTGAAGACCATGGAATCTCTCCCGATGTATTGAAATTGTGCGACACACTCGTCTCAATACCTCAAATGGGTCATATTAATTCATTGAATGTTTCGGTAGCCGGTGCAATAATGATGTATGAAGTCGTTAGGCAACGACGTTTGCACGGCAGTCTGTAAGAAACATTGGTATTTATTTCGGGAGTCGAAGGTTTTGCCGTAATTTTGCAGTTGATAAAAGAAAAGTATAAGAATAAATGGTAAATCGTATTTTAATTAGGATTAAAGTCGTGCAGATGTTGTATTCTTATCTGCTCACGCAAAAAGAACGTTCATTTGCCGATGCAAAAAAAGAATTAAAGAAAAGCCTTGAAATGGCTTATCAATTATACAATTATATTTTTGTATTGTTGGTCGACTTGACCGATGTGCAATATCAACGTTTGGATTTGGCTAAAAATAAATATTTGCCATCTGAAGAGGACTTGAATCCAAACATGAAATTTGTTGATAATTTATTTATCAAGGAATTGCGTGACAGTGAGCAATTTAAGCAGTATTTAAAAGATAATCCCATTTCTTGGCGCGATGACGATATATTCTTGAAATTGTTGCTTGACAAGATTGTAAAGTCGGATATATATGTATTATATATGCAAGAAGCCGGAAATAACTATGTGGCAGATTGCGAATTTTGGAGGGAAGTCGTAAAGAAAATAATACTTAATGATGAAGATTTCCTTGATCAACTTGAATCTAAATCTGTTTATTGGAACGATGATGTTGAATCCATAGGAACATTTGTCGTTAAGACGATAAAGCGTTTTGAAAGTAATAGTACTGACGCATTCTTGCCAATGTACAAAGATGATGAAGACAGTCGTTTTGGTGAGGAGTTATTCAGTTATTCAGTGCAAAACAAGGATTATTGCGATGGGCTAATAAATGAGTTTGTAAAAAATGGTAATTGGGATGCTGATCGCATAGCATTCATGGATCGCGTTATTATGATTGTTGCAACAACCGAGATAATGAAGTATCCTGCAATACCTATTCGTGTTTCATTGAATGAATATATTGAAATTGCCAAGTATTACAGTACTCCTAAAAGCGGACAATTCGTTAACGGTATATTAAATTCCATAATAAATTTCTTAAAAGAAAATAAGAAAATTGTTAAGGAATAAATAATGTGTTATTTTTGAAAATAAATTAACTTTTAAAACTTATAGTATAAAAATGGTTCTGAATTCGATTTTATTACAAGATGCAGCAGCTGCAGGTGCAGGAGGAGCAAGCGGATTGAGCAGTTTCCTCATGATTGTGGTGTTGATTGTAATTTTTTACTTTTTCATGATTCGTCCACAATCAAAGAAACAGAAAAAAATAAGGGAGTTTCGTGAAAAACTATCTGCAGGCGATAAGATAATAACTGCCGGAGGAATATATGGAAAGATTAAAGATGTGAAAGAAACATCTTTCCTCGTTGAAATCTCTGACAATGTAAAAATAAGAATTGACAAAAATTCGGTATATCCGTCGGCCGAAGATGCTCAAACAGATCCTGCCAATGCAGAAAAGAAGGCATAATCTTGACGAGATGACGATACTTTAAAAAAACTATTCGAAAAGCATCACAAGCCATTTTACCATCGGGTGAATGGCTTGTGTTTTAAATGGGAGTAAATATGCCATCCGAGGAATCATTTTTTCAAAAAATTAAAAGAATATGGAAAACTTCGAGGAAGTCAAAGAGGACTAACTCGATCTTGCTGTACTTGACGTGTCTGCTGATATCGTTCTTTTTTTGGCTTTTCTTGTCTCTGAACAGCGAAACGCAAAAGGACTTGTCTTTGCCATTTAATTTGTCATCATTACCTGATAGTACAACGATAATATCAGGTATGCCTCAATCAATTAATGTCAGTGTTCGCGATAAAGGATCATCGTTGTTAAAATTTGATCTGGGTAACGTTCCCACATTTTCATTGGATTTTTTGGAATATTTTGATGGGAGTGGAAATTTGAAGGTATCTTCAATCGACATGCTAGCCAAAGTGAGAAAGATGTTCAGTAACACTACAACGGTTGTGACAGTGCTTCCGGATTCTTTGAACATTAAATATACCAATTTGCCGGGTAAAAAGGTGCCGGTAGTGCTTGATGTTAATGTTACTCCCAATTTCAGGTATGTAATAAATGGCGAAATTAAAAAAGAATTTGATTCAGTAGTTGTATATTCCGATAAACTGACTCTTGAAAAAATAAAATCGGTTTCGACAGAGCATGTAGTTGAGTCGGCTGTGACCGATACATTGATTCGTCAAGTGAAATTTGCGTCCATAGCTGGAGCAAAGGTTATACCCGGCAGCATGTCAATAACCGTTCCTGTTGAACCATTGATAAATAAAAAGCAATCGGTGCAGGTTGATGTTGTGAATGTTCCGGCAGGGGTTAATGTCATTACTTTTCCATCGGTAGTGGATGCATCGTTCCTTGTCCCACAAAGTATGTTTTATAAAAATACTCCAGTGAAAGTCATTGCAAATTATAATGACATATTGTATTCTTCCAATAACTCAAATAAGATAGCTGTGAAGATTATAGAAGTTCCCGTCGGATGCAAGGATATATCTTTAGCTGTGGATAGTGTTGAATATATAATTGAAAAATATTGATGAAGGTAATAGCTTTGATAGGAGGGATAGGTAGTGGAAAAAGTATCGTATCAGCAATATTGCTGATAATGGGCTATGATGTGTATGATTGCGATTCTCGGGCAAAGAAGTTGATGGATTCTTCTACTGATATAAAACGCAAACTGGTAGATGCATTCGGCAATGATAGTGTTGATGAAAAAGGCGTGATTAGCAGGAAATATATTAGCAGCATTGTTTTTAATAATCCAAAAGCCTTGTCGACATTAAATGGAATTGTGCATCCTGTAGTGCGTGAAGATTTAAGTGAATGGATTAATGCAAGAAAAGAAGCAGGACATCATTGTGTGTTTGTCGAAACTGCCATATTAAAAGAAAGCAATATCAAGGATATAGTTGATGAAGAATGGAATGTATATGCTCCTGTTGACCTACGGGTGCGTCGAGTGATGAAACGCAATAATTTGTCTGAATCTGATGTGTTGGCTCGAATAAAGTCTCAATCTTCAACTGATGAAGTTAACGAGTTCTCTATCATCAATGACGATGCAAATGCAATATTGCCACAGATCGAGCGTAATCTAAAGTTTATTTTACTAGATAGGTGAAAATGGCTCTTGTGTGTATCTATGCAAGTGAAATATAAAGTGTCGATTTTCATTGGTCGAGAATCGGCACTTTTAATTTTGGATATTGTCTATAGAATATATTCAATGGACAATTAAAAATCCCGACATGGAAATTAATTCCATGTCGGGATTAGTTATGAATTTAAGACTTTTATTATTTGCCTTCAATTGCAGCAACACCCGGAAGAACTTTTCCTTCAATAGCTTCAAGCAATGCACCGCCACCGGTTGACACATAAGAGACCTTGTCGGCAAGACCGAATTTGTTGATGCAAGCAACTGAGTCTCCACCACCTACAAGAGAGAATGCACCGTTTTCGGTAGCTTCAACGATTGCATCGGCAATAGCACGAGAACCAGCAGTGAAGTTATCAAATTCGAATACACCTGCAGGACCGTTCCAAAGGATTGTTTTTGCAGTTCTGATTACATCTGCAAAAGCTTTACGCGTCTCAGGACCTGCATCAAGACCTTCCCATCCGTCAGGAATTTCATTTGCAGGAACGATTTGAGTTTTGGCATCGTTGCTGAAATCATCGGCGGCAACACAGTCGGTACCAAGTACAAGGTTTACGCCTTTAGCTTTTGCTTTGGCAATGATATCCAATGCAAGGTCAAGTTTATCATCTTCGCAGATGGATTTTCCAATCGTGCCACCTTGAGCCTTGGCAAAAGTGTAAGTCATACCACCGCAAAGGATCAAGTTGTCAACCTTTTCCATGAGATTCTCTATGATTCCGATTTTTGTAGAAACTTTAGAACCGCCCATGATTGCAGTGAAAGGACGCTTGATGTTGTTAAGGATGTTGTTTACGGCAGTTACTTCTTTTTCCATCAAATATCCGAGCATCTTGTTGTCGGCATCGAAGTAGTCGGCAATAACAGCTGTTGAAGCATGACGACGGTGTGCAGTACCGAATGCGTCGTTTACATAGCAATCAGCATAGCTTGCAAGAGTTTTGGCAAATTCTTTTTGGCGCTCTTTCATTTCCTTCTTTGCAGCGTCATAGTTAGGATCTTCCTTGTCTATGCCGACAGGCTTGCCTTCTTCTTCAGGATAGAAGCGAAGGTTTTCAAGTAATAAAGCTTGTCCTGGTTGCAAAGCTGCAGCTTGGTCGGCAGCTTTAGCGCAATCTTCTGCAAATTGCACGTCAACACCGAGAGCGGCTGAAACTGCAGGAACAATTTGTTTCAAAGACATCTTAGGGTTCACTTTGCCTTTAGGCTTGCCCATGTGCGACATGATGATAAGTGTGCCACCATCGGCGAGAATCTTTTTTAATGTGGGCAAAGCTCCACGAATACGAGTATCGTCAGTAATTTTGCCATTTTCATCCAATGGCACGTTGAAGTCTACACGAACAATTGCTTTTTTACCAGCAAAGTTGTAATTTTCAATCTTTTGCATAATAGATATTATTGTTAAAAGTTATTGGTATTTCTCATGCAATTTTGGTATCGCAAATTTATTAAATCTCTTGGCAAAATTTAAATATTTTGATTTACAAAATGTTAAATAACACCTTTCGCCTCAAGTAGTGCGCACATTTGTTGTTGCATTTCTTTCGCCTTTGAGGCGGCAACGTTGGCAAAGTCTTTTCCGTTGGAAGCGTGTATAATCCCTCGCGAAGAATTTACGATAAGTCCGCATTCATTTGTCATGCCATAGCGTGCCACTTCTTCAAGGCTGCCGCCTTGTGCTCCTACACCCGGAACAAGAAGGAAGTGTTCTGGCACTATGCGTCGTATGTCTTCGAACATTCGCCCTTGTGTTGCGCCTACGACAAACATCATGTTACCATGATTACCCCATGTCGCGGATTTGGCAATTACGTTTTCAAATAGGCGGAGACCTTTTTCATCACACGTCATTTGGAAATCTTGTGAACCTTTGTTTGAGGTGAGACCGAGGACGATTACCCATTTATCGTCATAGCCTATGAATGGTTTTACACTGTCTTCACCCATATAAGGTGCAACGGTTACTGCATCGACGCCTAATTGCTCAAAAAAACTGCGCGCATACATTTTCGATGTATTGCCAATATCTCCACGCTTGGCGTCGGCTATTATAAACATTTCGGGATATTTATCTTTGATGTATTCAACAGTGTCTTCAAACATTTTGTAGCCTTTTGTGCCAAGTACTTCGTAAAAAGCCAAGTTTGGCTTGAAAGCTATTGCATATTCAGCTGTGGCATCTATTATTTGTTTATTGAACTCAAATAGATTGCCGTCAAGAAATGCAGGCATTTTCTCGATATCAGGATCAAGTCCTACACATAGGAACGACTTTTTGTGTCGTATGTTATTAATTAATTGTAATCGGTTCATTTTGTTGTTATATTATTTAGTTGAAATATGTATCCGTCAATTTCTGCTATGTTAATGCTGTCATTGTCATTTATGTGACCTGTAAGCTCTGTGAGGATAAATTTGAACCCGTGATGGTTCTGTGGAAGTTCGGAGTATGGGATATTCTCACAATTGTTATTTAGCTTTTCAAGTGTGGGGAAATCAATGTATATTGTATCTTTTTCGTTAAGTCCTATTGGCAATTGTTCGTTTTTATGGAATATCAAAGTAGAATTTTCGTAGCCGAATAATTGTACTTCGGTGATGCGAGTTGCTCCATCAGGTATGTCGATGCCATCATGCAGGGTTGAGAAAAAGCCATAATATCCTTCGGCTGTGATTGTATCAACGTTTACCCCATCGTAAGCCTTGTATGTATAAAAATATATGCTGTCGGCTGCGAGATATTTGTAGTCATTCGCGTCATACATGTCTTGCAAATAAATGAATTTGTCATTGATACGTTGCCCTTCGCTTTGCGGTATTACATTGTTTATCCAGTTGGCATATTGCTCTTCTGTTAGTGGAGGTGTATCGGTGCATGTTTTTGCCATTGCAGCACTAATGTCATTTCGCAAGGTATCGAGTGTGATGTTGGCGAAATTGTATTTAGGCAATATTGAGGTGAACAAGAAAATTACTGCAAATGATGCAGGTATCCAGCTGATGCGTCGAGCACGAGTCAGAAACAGTGTTATGCATACAGCATAGCACCACAGGTTGAATGCAGAAAGATACAGTCGCATGACTGTAATGCCATAATCGTTGAAACGGCGGATAATTCCTATTGTCATAAGTACCAGTAGTGGCATTATGAGTATTGGCAACCATCGAGCAATAAGCTCGTCGGTCTTTTTCTTGACAGGGAATTGGCGGAAAGGGTATAATCCTATTTCAATTAAGATGCAACCTGCCATAAGCGCGGTTACAAGCCATGACACCCATCCGTTTGGAAGTTCCCACATGAATATTATGCGTATGGCATATGCATACAGCACGAGCATGTAGGCTGCAGTAAGTGGCATGAACACATAACGGACGAGGATGGTGAGAAAATTATTGGTGCGAGGCAAATTGTCATGTTTGGCCGCTCCGTCTGGCAACATGCCTATGAATATAAGGTGGGTGAGTCCAACATTGCATATTATCGTCACATCTAAGTGCAATTCATAGTCAATATTTATATTAAACAGTATCCCGATTGATACCATTAGCAATTCGATGCCACAGGTAAACAATATGCAGATGACAGAGGCTTTGATGTATGCAATTAAGCTTTTTATGGCAAAATTCCAACATGGCACATCATTTCCCTCTTTTAAATACGAAATAAGGAAAATCGCAATGACAAGGGCGACTATTGCTGCGACATGTGCTATCATTATGGCCAATGAAGTGTAGGAAAGCAAATATAGGAAAATAGCATCACCAAGCAATAAAAGTTGGCCAATGATGTTGGTTGCGATGCGTCGTTTGTTGCTTTTCATTTCCTCACCCCACAATTGCAACAAAAGTGACAAAGGAATGCCTACCGACAGATAATATGTCAGTGTGATTGTGAGCCGATCATTGTCGAGGCAGTTCTCATGGTTGAGGAATAAGCACCACACAGTTAGAGCTGTAATAAAGAATACGGTTGTAGGGAACCGTGTGCCACATTCCCGTAACGATGCGGCAAAATCGTCAATCCATCGGGTTATTATATTATTTGCCATATAAGTTTGTTTATATTTCGCTTGCTTTCAATTTTTCTGCATTTTCGGCCACAATCAAATGGTCGATGCAGTCTTGTATGTCACCATCCATGAATGCATTGAGATTGTAAACAGTGTATCCGATTCGGTGATCTGTAATTCGTCCTTGAGGATAGTTGTATGTGCGAATCTTGGCCGAGCGGTCACCTGTCGAGACAAGAGTCTTACGGCGTGAGGCTATGTCGTCGATGTATTTTTGATGCTCTTTGTCGTATATGAACGAACGCAAGCGCGTTAATGCCCTTTCTTTGTTTTTAGGCTGATCTCGGGTTTCGGTACATTCTATAAGTATCTCATCGGATATTCCTGTATTTGGATTTTTCCACATATAACGTAGTCGTACCCCGGATTCTACTTTATTCACATTTTGGCCTCCGGCTCCGCCGCTACGGAAGGTGTCCCACTTTATTTCTCCTTCATTTATTTCTACATCAAATGGTTCTGCTTCAGGCAACACTGCGACTGATGCTGCCGATGTGTGTACACGGCCTTGGGTCTCTGTGGCCGGAACGCGCTGCACTCGATGCACGCCCGACTCATATTTTAAAGTACCGTACACGTTGTTGCCCGATACGGTAAAGATTATTTCTTTGTATCCACCTGCAGCACCATCACTCGTGCTTGACACTTCGACTTTCCATCCTTTGGACTCGCAATATTTGGCATACATGCGGAAAAGGTCGCCTGCAAACAATGCGGCTTCATCGCCGCCTGTGCCTCCACGAATTTCCACTATTGCATTTCGGCTATCTTCGGGATCTTCCGGAATTAGTAATAATTTTATTTCTTCTTCCAAGGCAGGTAGTTTCTGCGTGCCTGAGTCTATTTCTTCCTTGGCCATTTCTCGAAGGTCGTCATCATTTTCGGTTTCGAGGAGGCTTTTGGCTTCTTCAATGTTTGATAATATTTTTTGATATTGTGTTGCGGCAGATAATAGTTTTTCAAGATCCCTGTATTCCTTGCTTAATTTGACATAGCGTTTTTTGTCAGTTATGACCGAAGGATCGGTAATGAGGGTTTTAACTTCTTCAAAACGAGCATCCAAACCTTCCAGTCGCTGCAATAACGGATTATTTGCCATAAATATATTATTGTAATTATTTGTTTTTTCTACAAAAATAATATATTTTTACTGAATAACGATTATTAACACAAACTAATTGAATTCAAAAAAAGGAACACTATGCAAGCAGAAATAAAACAATTGTTTGATACTCGCACGAGTGTAAGAAGATATGAAAGAGAGGAAATTCCTCAAGATGCGATGGATTCTATATATGCTGCCATACGGAATTCGCCAACGAGTTATAACGGTCAACAATTCAGTGTTATCGACATTACTGATCAAGACATAAAATTAAAACTATATGAGATAACAAATCAAAAACAAATCAAAACATGCAATCATTTCATGATGTTTTGTGCAGATTATAACAAAATTCAGAAATTGGCTGCATACAAGGGTATTGACGTGCCAGCTTTCAATGAGACACTTGATTGTGTAATGATTGGCATTATCGATGCGAGCATAGCAATGCAGAGCGCAGTAATTGCTGCTCAAGCATGCGGGTTGGGGAGTTGCTGTGTAGGATATGCGCGTACGGCCAATCCGGCTCTTATTGCAGAAGTACTTCAATTGCCAAAAGGCGTGTTTGCCGTTTGTGGATTGGCTATTGGTGTACCAAGGGAACATCCGGATTTGAAACCTAAAATGCCAGAGGAACTTGTTATTCATAAGAACCATTATCGTAATGATGACATGGTGCCTGATTTGGCTAAGTATGATGCTACTGTGTCGGAATACAACATGACGCGTGCGGGCACTAAGACAGATAATGATTGGTGCAAGCATATTTTGGATTATTATGTGGAGGCCACAAAATATAATATGCTTGACTATATAAGGACACAAGGATTTGACGTTAAAAAATAATTTTAATAAAGCACGATTCTGCTGATTTTATTGGTGGTGGTTGCAAAGGGTTGCTTTGCAGCCATCTGTTTTTTATTATTGTCGGAGTGGAATGGTTGTTAATAAGTTTGTGAGCGAAATGTTTTTCATATAGACGATTATTGCTAATTTTACAGCAAAATAAAAGAGTAATTTGCATGCAACCATTTGTACATCTTCATGTTCACTCACAATATTCCGTTCTTGACGGGCAGGCATCCATAAAGGCTCTCGTAGACAAAGCGATTGCCAATGGAATGAAAGGTATTGCCTTGACCGACCATGGAAATATGTTTGGCATAAAGGAGTTTTATAATTATTGCAATACCGTCAATTCCGAAACGAACAAAACAATAAGGTCATTAAAGAAGCAACTTAAAGAAGCGGAAGAGGCTGATGCTCGTGATGAATCTCTGATTGCCGATTTGAACAATCAAATCAAAGAAGCTCAAGGCAAGTTGTTCAAACCGATTTTTGGATGTGAAATGTATGTAGCTGAAAAGACTTTGTATGACAAGGTGTCAAAGCATGATACAGGTCGACATTTAATTGTTCTTGCCAAGAATCTAAAAGGGTACCATAATCTTGTCAAATTGGTGTCTAAGGCATGGACTGACGGTTTTTATTCGCATCCAAGAACCGACAAGGAGAATCTTGAAAAATATCATGAAGGATTGATGGTTTGTTCGGCCTGTTTGGGTGGCGAAATACCGCGATTGATATTGAATGGGCAGATAGATGAAGCAAGAGAATCGGCAAAATGGTTTAAAAGCATATTTGGTGATGACTACTATCTCGAATTGCAAAGACATAAAGCGACGGTTCCAAGAGCAAATCATGAGACATTTCCGTTACAGCAGGAAGTTAATGCTGTATTAAAGCAATTGTCGGAAGAATTGGGTATAAAACTTGTGTGTACCAATGACGTACATTTTGTGAATGAAAGCGATGCTGAAGCTCATGACCGATTGATTTGCGTTTCTACCGGCAAATACTTGAATGATCCAAAAAGGATGCTGTATTCTAAGCAGGAGTGGATGAAAACGCAGGAGGAAATGAATGAATTGTTTAGTGATTTTCCGGAAGCGTTGAGCAACACTCTTGAATTGCTCGACAAAACTGAGTTCTATTCAATTGACCATGATCCCATTTTGCCTAATTTCCCATTACCTGACGGTTTTACTGACAATAATGACTATTTGCGTCATCTTGTATATGAAGGTGCCAATAGGTTATGGAAAAATGAACTTGATGAAGAACACAAGGAACGTATCGACTTTGAGCTTGAAACCATTAAGAACATGGGATTCCCCGGGTATTTCTTGATCGTGCAAGATTTCATCAGAGCTGCAAGGGAAATGGGGGTATCGGTAGGACCGGGACGTGGATCGGCTGCAGGTTCGGCAGTTGCATATTGCCTTGGAATAACTCAGATAGACCCGATTAAATATGATTTGCTATTTGAGCGTTTCTTGAACCCTGACCGTGTTTCATTACCTGATATAGATATTGACTTTGATGACGATGGCCGTGCGAAAGTATTGAAATATGTAACCGATAAATATGGAGCTGAAAAGGTTGCACATATTATTACTTACGGCACTATGGCTGCAAAGATGGCAATAAAAGATGTTGCGAGGGTGGAAGAATTGCCTTTGCCTGAAAGTGACAGGTTGGCTAAATTCATACCGAGCAAGCCTAACGACATGCCGGAGGATGAAAAAGGGAAGAAGTATAAGATTACTATAAAAAACTGTCTTAAATGTTTCCCTGAGTTCAAGGCTGAACTGAATAATTCCAATTCCACAGTCGTAGAGACTATTAAATATGCTGAAGCCCTTGAAGGCAATGTGCGAAACACGGGTGTACACGCCTGTGGTGTAATAATAGGTCGTGATGATATTACCGATTGGGTTCCAGTCAGTACGGCTCCTGATAAAGATGGCAACAAGATGCTTGTAACGCAATATGAAGGGAGTGTCATTGAGTCTACCGGCCTTATAAAAATGGACTTCCTCGGGTTGAAAACATTATCAATCATAAAGGAAGCAGTTGCAAATATAAAAGAAACGCGAGGATTTGACCTGGATATAGACACTGTGGATATAAATGATCCTAAGACATATCAACTATATTGTGAAGGACGTACCACAGGGACTTTCCAATTTGAATCGGCTGGAATGCAGAAGTATCTGATAGAACTTCAACCAAGCACGTTTGAAGACCTTATTGCAATGAACGCACTGTATCGGCCGGGGCCTATGGAATACATTCCTGATTTCATCAAGCGAAAGAAAGGAGAATTGCCGATTGTGTATGACATACCCGTAATGGAAAAGTATCTCAAGGATACTTATGGCATTACTGTATATCAGGAGCAGGTGATGTTACTTTCAAGATTGCTTGCCGGGTTCACAAGAGGTGAGTCGGATGTGTTGCGAAAAGCTATGGGTAAAAAGCAACTTGACAAACTTGCTTCATTGAAGCCAAAATTTATCAACGGAGGCAAGGAGCGTGGTTATGATGAAAATGTGCTTGAAAAGATATGGAAAGACTGGGAAAAATTTGCGTCCTATGCTTTCAATAAAAGCCATGCAACATGCTATAGTTGGGTAGCATTCCAAACAGCATACTTGAAAGCCAATTATCCGTCGGAATACATGGCTGCTGTGTTGAGCCGGAATCTTAATGACATAGATAAACTTACCAAATTCATGGATGAATGTAAATCCATGAAAATTGCAGTCAAAGGCCCGGATATAAATGAAAGTTATATTTCTTTCAGCGCAAATAGTAAAGGTGATATCAGGTTTGGCCTGGCTGGCATCAAGAGTGTAGGTATAAATGCCGTGAATGCAATTATCGATGAGCGTAAAGCGCATGGACCTTATAAATCTATATTTGATTTTGTAGAAAGGGTCAATTTGTCAAATTGTAACCGTAAGACAATAGAAGCTCTTGCGTTGTCGGGTGCTTTTGATTGCTTCCAAGACATCTCGCGTGAAGATTTCTTTGAAAAAGGAGTTAAAGAGGAGACTTTTTCTGAGGTGCTGGTAAGGTATGGCCAAAAATATCAGGCAGATAAGGCTTCGCAGATGACATCTCTCTTTGGAGGGGATGAAATGATTGACACGACTAAGCCTACAATTCCAAGAGGGACAAAATGGCCCGAGATAATCCGTCTTGAAAGGGAGCGGGAACTTGTCGGCATGTATCTGTCTGCTCATCCTCTTGATCCATATTTTGTAGAGATCGAGTATGGATGTACGGCAAGGTTGAAAGACTTAAAAGACTTGTCGTCCAATCTTGACAAGGAAATTATCGTTGGAGGCATTGTTGTCGGATATGACGAGAAACCCTCAAAGAGAGGCTCGAAATTCGGTATATTGAAACTCGAAGATTATTCAGGGTCTACCGAATTTTATTTGTTCGGGAATAATTTTATAAATTTCCATAACTATGGAGTTGTGGGAACACCTTTACTTGTGCGTGGAGCTTATCAACAAAATAAGTTTAATGGTCGGATTGATTTTAACATAATGTCGGTGGAGCTTCTTGACAATGTAAAGGGTAAATTGGTGCGAAACATTACGCTGAAATTACCATCTTCGGTAGTCAATTCGGCATTGATAGCGACTTTGAAGTCATTCTTGACACAATCTACCGATAACCGTTGCGACTTGTTTTTGGAACTATCCGATGAGAAAAATCATCGGAATGTAAATATGGTGTCAAAATTTAAGATGCCTGTCACACGCAAATTGATAGATGTATTGAATGAATGTGAAATAAGTTTTACAATAAATCAACAACAAATCAATTAATATCAAAAAATCAAATTATGGCTTTTGTTTTTACTGACGAGAATGCTAAAGCAAAGATTGCAGCCGGTGGACCGGTAGTGATTGATTTTTGGGCGACTTGGTGTGGTCCATGCATGCGTATGGCTCCAATTGTTGACGAACTTGCTGAACAATATGAAGGCCAGGTGCTTATTGGTAAATATAATGTTGAAGACGGAGACGAATTGGCTGTAGAATTCGGTATTAGAAACATCCCAACGTTGTTGTTCTTCAAAGATGGCGAGCTCAAAGAACGTAGTGTTGGTTCCTTACCAAAGAATGAATTAGAGGCTAAGATTAAATCATTATTGTAAATTCAATAATTGTTTGTTTTTTCATGCCGGTAACATTAGAGAAAATGATGTTACCGGCATGTTTTTATAAAACTCGCAAAAATCATTGTTTTATTAAAGTGTAATTTATGTGCTACAAATGTCGTGTTTTGACAGGATTTAGTATCTTTGTGCCAGAAATAATGAAAAGTTATGCTTAAAGTGAAAAAATTAAATGATTCTTTTGCCATAAGGTGGGGAGCTTTGGTTATAATTGCCCTCACTATGATGGCCGCTTATTATGTAAATGATGTAATGGCGCCATTAAAGGAAATGTTGGAAGGTGCACTTCATTGGGATAGTACCGAATTTGGCGTTTTTACAGGTGCTTACAGTTTCCTTAACGTATTTTTGCTAATGCTGATATGGGGTGGATTGATATTGGATAAATTCGGAAGCCGCTTCACGGGTAAATTGGCAACAATATTGATGGTAGGCGGTACGGCAATAGAGTATTATGCTTTGAATTACATGGGAGATTCCACAGGGACTATCTTGGGATACAAGAGCAGTGTCATGGTAGCATCGGCAGGATATTCAATATTTGGAGTCGGAGCGGAAGTAGCTGGTATTACAGTCACGAAGATTATTGCAAAGTGGTTCAAAGATAAAGAGGTAGCAACAGCTATGGGCGTTCAAGTCGCATTGGCACGATTGGGATCTCAAGCCGCATATTCAGTTGCAATTCCCGTAGCAAAAAACTTTGGCTTGACAATGCCGTTGTTTATTGGCTTGGTTGTTTTATGTGTAGGTCTTGTTGCTTTCTTTATTTTCTCGGTTCTCGACAAGAAACTTGATGCACAGACCAAAGCGAGCGAGAGCTTGACAGCTGAAGAGAAATTCTCATTTAAGGATGTTAAAAGTATTTTGACAAACCAAGGATTCTGGCTTATCGCGTTGCTGTGCGTACTGTTCTATTCCTGTGTGTTCCCGTTCCAGAAATTTGCAACAGAACTTATGACTTCAAAGTATGGCATTGATAGTAATTTGGCAGGGACAATAGCCGGATTGCCTGCGCTTGGAGCTTTGGTGCTTACTCCTATTTTTGGAGGTTTGGTTGATAAAACAGGCAAGGCTGCCACGATAATGATAATTGGGGCGTTGATGCTTATTATTGTTCACTTTGTATATGCATTGCCATTTGTTGAAGCCGGCATTGTGGCCATTATATTGATGATTATACTTGGTGTGGCATTTTCTCTTGTGCCATCAGCTATGTGGCCATCTGTAGCTAAGATATTTCCACAGCATCAGCTGGGCACGGCATACGCCTTGATATTCTTCATTCAGAATATAGGGTTATGGGGTGTCCCTGTACTGATTGGTGCTGTGCTCGATAATTATTGCAAAACAGGCATTGCAGGAGCTGAATATGATTATACCTTACCTATGTGTATCTTTACAGGAATTGCAGTGTTGTCGCTGATAGTTGCATTAATGTTGAAGGTCGTGGATAAGAAAAAAGGATACGGCCTCGATGTATCACATCGTCATTAAGTCTCAATTGACAAACACATACTGTAACGGTATAATATCATATATGAATTAAAATCTGATATTATGCCGTTGCTTGCATTTTTATAAGATTTATTTTGGTATACTTTAGTTGATAATACAATTTGAAAATATTAAATTTGCATATTAGATAATAAATAATTATGTCATTATGAAGAAATATAATTTTTATGCAGGTCCTTCAATACTCAGTGAGTATACAATAAATAATACGGCTGAGGCAATAAAGAATTTTGCCGGAACAGGGCTGTCCATTTTGGAAATTTCACACCGAAGCAAGGAATTTACAGCAGTCATAGAAGAGGCTATGGCTATGGTAAAAGAATTGTTGGATGTTCCTGACGGATATCAGGTATTATTCTTGGGCGGTGGTGCCAGCTTGCAATTCTGCATGGTTCCATATAACTTGCTCAATACAAAAGCTGCATATCTTGATACAGGCACATGGGCCAATAAGGCAATAAAAGAAGCGAAACTGTTTGGCGAAGTAGATGTTGTTGCATCATCAAAAGATGCGAATTATACTTTTATTCCTAAAGACTATACCATACCTGTCGACGCTGATTATTTTCACATCACGACTAACAATACAATCTATGGTACTGAATTAAGAAAGGATCTTGATTCTCCGGTTCCTATGGTTGCCGACATGTCGAGTGACATATTTTCGCGTCAAGTTGATGTTTCGAAATATGATATTATTTATGCAGGAGCTCAAAAGAACTTAGCACCTGCCGGTGTTACTCTCGTTATCGTTAAAGAGAGCGCGCTTGGTCATGTAAATCGCGTAATTCCTACCATGCTCGATTACAAGACTCATGTTTCGAAAGGTTCTATGTTTAACACGCCTCCTGTATTACCAATCTATTCTGCTTTACAAACAATGAAGTGGTATAAGGAAATGGGTGGTGTAAAGAAATTGGAAGAACTTGATAAGGCAAAAGCTGCGGCTCTTTATGATGCAATCGACAGTAGTAAGATGTTTGTAGGTACTGCTAAGGCTGAAGACCGTTCAATTATGAATGTATGTTTTGTAATGAAGCCTGAATATGCCGAACTTGAAAAAGAATTCAATGACTTTGCATCTACAAAAGGAATTGTCGGAATTAAGGGTCATAGAAGCGTCGGAGGTTTCAGAGCTTCTCTTTATAACGCTATGACAATGGAAGGTGTACAAGTACTGATTGATGCAATGAAAGAATTTGAAAATAATCACTGATTAAGAATTAAAGAAAGTTTACAATCATGAAAGTATTAGTTGCAACTGAAAAGCCATTTGCTCCTATTGCCGTACAGGGTATAAAGGATGTAATTGAAGCTGCCGGCCATGAATTTGTGTTACTTGAAAAAGGTACAAAAGAAGACTTGAAAAAAGCAGTGGCCGATGTAGAAGGTTTGATTGTACGCAGTGATAAAATAGACAAGGAGGTATTTGATTGCGCTCACAATTTGAAGGTAGTTGTACGAGCAGGAGCTGGCTATGATAACATAGACCTTGCAGAGGCTACTGCGAAGAAAATTTGTGTGATGAATACTCCCGGTCAGAATTCAAATGCTGTAGCTGAACTCGTCTTCGGAATGTTGGTTATGGTGTGCCGAAATTATTATAACGGGACATCAGGCACTGAACTT
Source organism: uncultured Prevotellaceae bacterium (assembly GCA_905207705.1). Taxonomy (GTDB): domain Bacteria; phylum Bacteroidota; class Bacteroidia; order Bacteroidales; family Muribaculaceae; genus Avimuribaculum. Next base: position 40,397 of record CAJLMA010000001.1, on the reverse strand, counting down.
AAAGAGAAAACGGTAGGCATACATGCCTATGGTCAGGTAGGTAAAAATGTGGCACGAATCGCAAAAGGATTTGGTATGAATGTCATGGCATTTGATCCTTTTGTTCCTGGCGAGGTTATGGCAAAAGATGGCGTTGTAGCAGCCGAAAGCATCAAGGAATTGTATTCCAAATGTGATGTCGTGTCGTTGCATATCCCGGCAAACAATGAAACAAAAAAGTCAATCAACAAGGATATCGTAGAATTGTTGCCTAAGAATGGTATATTGGTAAATACTGCTCGTAAAGAGGTGATAGATGAAGATGGAATTGTAGAAGCTTTGACCGAAAGAGCCGATTTAAAGTATATTGCCGATGTAAAACCTGATAATGCCGACTTGATGAAGGAAAAATTTGGCGATCGAGTTTTCTTTACACCAAAGAAAATGGGTGCGCAAACATCTGAAGCTAATATAAAAGCCGGTATAGCTGCTGCCGAGCAAGTCGTTGCATATTTAAAAGATGGATGGAATAAATTCCAAGTAAATAAGTAAGAATTACTTTTATAAAATAAAAAGTGGTGCAGGAGAAACGAATTATTGACCTGCACCGCTTTTTGTTTTGTTTCGGAATTAAATAATGTGTTTATGTCGGTAATTAATAAATATTATACAAAAAAAACAGATTCCTATATGGCTTTGAACGGTAATAGGAATCTGTTGTCAATCATTTATTATTAAATGCATTCCAGCCTTGGGCTTTTAATTGTAATTCATTACCATCACGCGTTTCCATTGTACACCCTAATTCTGGTTTTGTGATCCGTCCAATGATTTTTGCAGTCTTCATTGAAGCTACTTTTTCATGCTCGGTAAGTGGCACTGTGAAAAGCAATTCGTAGTCTTCGCCTCCGTTGAGCGCTGCCGTTACAAGATTCATGTTGAATTCCTCGGCCATGCATGCTGTTTGGTAATCAATAGGAATGCGTTCTTCATATATGATGCATCCAGTATTACTCTGTGTGCAAATATGTAATAGTTCGGATGACAAACCGTCGCTAATATCAATCATAGCCGTTGGCTTGACCCCTATTCGTGCTAATTCCTCTATTACATCTTTACGTGCTTCAGGTTTCAGTTGCCTTTCTAATATGTATTCCTTGCCTTCAAATGCAGGAGAGAAGTCCTTATTACCTGCATTCTTTGAAATGATTTTTTCTCGTTCAAGCAATTGCAACCCCATATAGGCAGCTCCTAAATCACCACTTACACATATTAAATCGGTATCTCGTGCTCCATTTCGATATACGATTTGATTCTTATCCCCTTCGCCAATACATGTTATGCTTATCAGTAAGCCCGTTACTGAAGCCGATGTATCGCCGCCAATGAGATCGACACCATAAATTTCACATGCAAGACGGATTCCCGCATATAGTTCTTCGATATGTTCGACCGTAAAACGTTTTGAAATGCCTAATGATACAGTAATTTGTTTAGGCACTCCGTTCATTGCATATATGTCGGAAAAATTCACTACTGCTGCTTTGTATCCTAAATGTTTCAAAGGGCAATATGTCAGGTCGAAATGTATGCCTTCGAGTAACAGGTCGGTAGTGATCAATGTTTCTTTACCACCATAATCAATTACGGCGGCATCATCGCCGACTGCTTTAATAGTAGACGGATTATGTGACTTGAAGTTGCTTACAAGGAGTTTTATCAGTCCGAATTCGCCTAATTCTGCTATTTCAGTTTCTTTCATTTTATTGAAGTTGAATCGATTATTCTTCAAATCGATTAATTAATTCTTTCATTATGAAAGTCATCCTTGGTTCAGCTTCGGCTGCAGCTTTTTGTACTTCCTCATGAGAAACTTTTTCGACAATGCCTTCAACGCCTAAATCGGTAATTACTGATATGCCGAAAACTTCTATGCCTCCATGTCGAGCTACAATTACTTCAGGAACAGTGCTCATTCCCACGGCATCTCCTCCTATACGATGAAAATATCTATATTCGGCAGGAGTTTCGAATGTTGGGCCTTGTGTCCCGACATAAACACCTTCAACCACTCTTATATTATTTTCTTTGGCGATTTGTTTTGCTTCATTTATCAATTTATGAGAGTATGCTTCACTCATTTCTGGGAATCGAGGGCCGAGTTCATTGTAATTTTTGCCTCTTAGCGGATGTTCTGGAAACAGATTTATATGGTCGGTAATAATCATCAAGTCTCCAATTTTAAAGTTCGGATTCATGCCTCCAGATGCATTGGATACAAACAATGTTTTTATTCCAAGGGCTTTCATGACTCTTATGGGGAAAGTAACCTGTTGCATGGAATATCCTTCATAAAAATGGAAACGTCCTTGCATGGCCATGATTAATTTATTGCCAAGCGTACCAAATATAAGTTTACCGCTATGACCTTCTACAGTTGATACGGGAAAGTTTGGAATTTCTTCGTAGGGTAGTACTGTAGATATGTTAATGTGGTTTACAAGTTCTCCGAGACCGGTGCCGAGAATAATTGCGGTTTGGGGCATATTGCTTACTTTAGATGCAATATAATCAGCTGTTTGTTTTATTAATTCTAACATAATTATAATGTTTGTTTTAATTGTTTGATATCGCTATTTATTGATACGTTCGTTATTTCTTTGCTGTAAAAAGCGATTTTTTAAGAGAGTTGATAAAATCGCCATTGTGCGGTATGTCTATAAACCCAATTTTGATTGGCATATAGAAAGAATAGGGCTGTAGTGATAGAGGATAATAAGGATTACAATTAAATTTTACAGCATCTTTTTCTGTCACAATCAAATATTTTTGATTTCCTTTCAATCGATTAAACCATTTTTCAATAAATTCAAAATCTTTGCGGTTGTAATCATGATGATCACTGAAATGAATAACTTTGATATTTGTTTTAAATGCCTTTAAAAATTTCACGAAAGGAATGTGGTTTGCAATTCCAGTTACAACGAGAATAGAATCATTGTGCGTAAAATTTTTTAATGATGGTACAACATCAACTGCATCAGGAAATATTGGAACCAGATTGAAATATTTCAGTGTTGAAAAATATAACTTCTGGGAAGGAAACAAGTCAAGACGCTTTTTTGTTATACTTATATCTACAGGTTTTAATCCGATTGGGCATTTTGTGACTATTACATAGTCAGCTCTTAATAATCCATGTCGAGGTTCTCTAAGACGGCCTCGAGGCAACAAATAATCAGAATCCACGGGATTGTTATAATCAACCAACACGACAGATGCCTTTGGTTTTACATATCGATGTTGGAATGCATCGTCAAGTACAACCAGGTCTATGTCGGGATTTATTTCAAGTAGTTCTTTTATACCTGCGCATCTGTCTTCACACACAGCGACAGTTATCAAGTTGCCAAACTTTCGATAGATTTGGTATGGTTCATCTCCTATGTCGTCGGTTGTCGTTTTTTTTGTTGCGAGAATAAATCCCTTTGTTTTGCGTTTGTATCCTCTGCTCAACACTGCCAAATGATGCTCGGCACATAAATTTTCGACTATGTATTCTACATGGGGAGTTTTCCCAGTTCCTCCTACATTTATGTTTCCTACAACCAATACAGGAATGTCGAATTTATGTTGTTTTAAAAAACCCCAGTCAAAAAATTTATTGCGCATTACTATAACCGCCCCGTATATCCATGATATAGGCGTGAGTATAATGTCAATAATTTCTTTGAGCCATCGATTCATACGATACTGATTATCGAATTTCTATGGGTTCCATAAGGCATTGTATAGGTTCCCTTGATAATATATTAGTTATTTCTTTATGATATTTATAGAAAGGATTGGCTTCGAGTTCAAGACGATGCTCAACTCTTGCTTCCATGTATTGGAAGATGTAGCTTGATAATTTAAATGTTTCGTTTGGAGAGGTTATTATATCATAATTATTTATTTCGGCTTGCTCGGCAACCCAATTTATGGCAGCTTGAGTGTCGCCAAATTCATCGACAAGGCCTATTTTCTTAGCGCTAATTCCATCCCATACGCGTCCCTCAGCAATTCTTTTTATGGAATCACATGTTGTGTGTCGTCCGGCAGCGCATCGAGCCACGAATAGTTCGTATGTCTCATTTACCATTCTTTGCATTGAAGCCCTTTGCATCGGAGTCATTTTCTTCGACATCAAAGGGAACTCTGTATTTGCATTTGTCTTGACTACACTTTGTGTAATCCCAATCTTATCTTCTACAAACGTTTCAATACATGGAATTACTCCAAAGACGCCTATTGAACCGGTAAATGTGGTTGGCTCGGCAAAGATTCTGTCGGCACCACAGGCTATGTAATATCCTCCTGATGCGGCCATATCGCCCATAGACACAGCAAAAGGCTTTCCTGCTTTTTTCACTTCTTCTAGGGCTGCCCATATTTGTTCTGAGCCAAAAGCACTTCCTCCTGGAGAATTTATCCTTAAAACTACACCCTTTATATCTTCATCTTCGGCAATGTCAAGTATGTTTTCAGACAGCTCAGAAGAAATTATACCGCTGTCATTACTGCCGTCAATTTCACCTACTGCATAAATCAAGGCAATTTTGTCGTTGTTGCCAGTTGATGCACTCTCTGCTGCTAATTCATAGGGTTCGACAAGGCATATTTCTTTGTCGTTGTTTTCATTTCCATATATGGCAACTTTCAATCTTTGTTCAAATTCATTTCTGTAGCATGATTCATCTGCAAGATTGTTTGCGAGTATGTACTCTGTATTTTGAAGCCATGTAATGCTATCGGCAAGCATGTTAATCTTGTCGATGCCGATGTTTCTTGATTCTGAAATTCCACGGCATAATTCACCCCATATATTGTTCAGATAATGTTCTGTTTGTAGTCGATTGGCTTCGCTCATTTCTGTAAGTATATAAGGCTCAACGGCGCTTTTGAATGTGCCGACTCTTATTACCTGCATTTCTATTCCTAATTTGTCAAGTAATTTTTTGAAAAACAGGTTATACCCCCCTATGCCATGCAGGTCGACAACACCGATCTTGTTTATGAATATACTGTCGGCTACCGAAGCCACATAATAATCACCTTCTGCGATATTGTCGCCATAAGCATATATGAATTTATTGGAGTCCTTCTTAAATTTCAAGAGAGCATTTCTTATCTCATGTAAAGTTGTCAAACCAGCCAAAGAACCGTTACATTCTATATATATTCCTTTAATGCGGTCATCGGTTGATGCTACTTTTATCGAGTGCAGAATGTCTGTGAGACTGTTTGGCATTGATTCATCGTTTAGAAATGCCATTATTCTTGTTTTGTCTGTATTTCGCTCTTCGATGGAGCCATATAAATTAATATGGAGAACAGATTGGTCTTCTATTACTGGTTTTGTGGTGCTGCCACCGCTAAAGTTAGACATGCTGCCTATTAAGGCTATACCCATAACAATTGAAAAGATTGTGAATAACATCAAGGCTATCCACATTCCTACAAAAGAACCAAGGACTGTGCTCCAAAATTGCTTCATCATGATTTTATTAATTTTATGACAAGTGTAATGCTTATAATTAATTACAAAGATATAATTTATTTCGCAACATTAATGATGGTTTAATGTAATTATTTTATGCAATATTAAATCTATTTATTAAAATAATGATTAAATAAAAACCGGACTCATTTCAATGAATGAGTCCGGCTCTCGTATTGATTTGTATCAGTTACTTATTCTTTTCAATCCATTTGCGAGCATTTATGAATGCAGAAATCCACGGTGTTACTTCATCGGCGACACGTTCGGTCGGGTAGAAGCCGCATTGCCAAGGGAATATGGCTCTTTCCAAGTGCGGCATCATTGCGAGATGTCGGCCATCGGCCGATGCTATGCCGGCAATTGCCATTGGAGAGCCATTTGGATTTGCAGGGTATCCATCAAAGGCATATCGAGCCACGACATTGTATTTTTCAATATTCTCAGGCAAATAGAATTTACCTTCGCCATGAGCGACCCATATACCTAACTTAGAGCCTGACAAAGGACCAAACATTACTGAATTGTTTTGCGGTATAGTAATGCTAAGGAACTTGGATTCAAATTTATGCGAATCATTGTGTAGCATTTTTGGACGCAATTCATGTTCGGGATTAATGAGGTTAAGCTCAATCATTAATTGACATCCATTGCATACTCCAAGGCTGAGTGTGTCGGGACGATTGTAAAAATTGGTAATAGCTTTTTGCGCTTTGTCATTCCATAAGATTCCTCCCGCCCATCCTTTTGCAGAACCAAGAACGTCAGAATTGGAGAACCCACCGCAGAATACAATCATATTCACATCTTCAAGAGTTTCACGACCTGATATCAAGTCGGTCATGTGCACGTCTTTTACATCAAATCCGGCATAATATAGAGAATAAGCCATTTCTCGGTCGCCGTTTACTCCTTTTTCCCTTATTATGGCAGCTTTGATACCTGATGGAGAATGCCTGAATCCTTTTATACCAAGATCGGCAGCTTTCCCTGTAAACATATTCGGGAATGTGTATTCAACAGGTTGCTTCTTGTAATTTTCAAATCTCTGTTCGGCGCAACCGTTGTTGCTCTGCTTTCTGTCGAGGAGATATGAAGATTTGTACCACACATCGCGCAGGCTGTCGATCTGGAACATGTACTCATGTCCTGAATGGTTGACAGTTATTGAGCGTTCTTTGCAAGGTTGACCTATATTGAAATATTTTACTCCGGCTTTTGTTAGTATTTCATTAACTTGTGCAACTTTATTGTTATTTATTTGAATAACAATAGCAGGGTTTTCACTAAATAATATTTTGATTATGTCATTCTCATTGAATGAATCAACATTTACATTTATGCCGCCTTGTATGTTCGAGAATGTCATTTCAAGCAATGTAGTGATAAGGCCTCCGGCCGAAACATCGTGTGCTGCAATTACCAAAGAATTGTTCACCAATGATTGTATGGCATTGAATGTATCGACGAAGTATTCAGTAGATTTTACTGTTGGAGCTTCTGACCCTAATGCATTGAGAGATTGTGCAAATGCAGATCCTCCGAGTTTTAGAGAGTCGGAAGAAAAATCAATGTATAGGAATTGGCTTTCGGCATTGTTGTCCATTACTGGAGAAACCGTCTTTTTAACGTCATCAACTTCTCCTGCAGCCGATATTATTACAGTACCCGGTGACAAGATTTTCTTATCTCCATATTTTTGAGTCATTGAAAGACTGTCTTTCCCTGTCGGTATATTGATTCCTATAGCACAAGCAAAATCGCTGCAAGCTTGTACGGCCGAGTACAGAGCTGCATCTTCTCCCTTATTACGGCATGGCCACATCCAGTTGGCACTCAATGATACGCTTTTCAGCCCATCCGACAAATTGGCAACGCATATATTGGTAAGAGCCTCGGCAATAGACAACACAGATCCGGCAGCCGGGTCGATAAGTGCTGCTTGCGGCGCATGGCCTATAGAAGTGGCAATACCTTTGGTCCCAGAAAAATCGAGGGATACTACACCGCAATCGCTAAGAGGGAGTTGCAATTCGCCAACGCATTGTTGGCGAGCAATTTTGCCAGTAATTGAACGGTCTACCTTATTAGTCAGCCAATCTTTACATGCCACGTTTTCAAGCTGTAGGACATTCTCAAGATATTCGTTAAGTTTGGCTTTATCATAAACTATATTATCGAGTGTATGCTTGCATGTCACGTCCTGCATAACAGTTACAGGCGAACTTCCAAACATATCACTCATTGCAAGGTCTATTGGTCTTACTCCGTCTTTTTGCTCGAATACAAATCGGTGGTCACCGGTAGTTTCTCCAATGACATAGAAAGGTGCACGTTCGCGCTCGGCTATTTTATGAATTGTGTCGATATCTTTCTTTTCAACAACCATTCCCATTCTTTCTTGCGACTCGTTGCCTATTATTTCTTTGGCAGATAGGGTAGGGTCGCCGATTGGCAGAGCATCCATGTGTATGATTCCACCAGTTTCTTCAACAAGTTCAGACAAAGCGTTAAGATGTCCACCAGCTCCATGGTCGTGAATTGAGACAATTGGGTTGTTTTGAGATTCGGCGAGAGCTCTGATCACGTTAGAAACACGCTTTTGCATTTCTGGATTAGCTCTCTGTACGGCATTAAGCTCGATGGCGTTGTTGTACTGGCCTGTATTAACCGAAGATACAGCACCTCCACCCATTCCAATGCGATAATTGTCTCCGCCAAGGAGTACAACATCTTCATTTGGCGTAGGTGCCCCTTTAATCGCATCACGCTTATTGGCAAATCCAACGCCACCGGCGAGCATGATTACCTTGTCATAAGCAAATTGTTCTTCTTCGTTGCTCCCATGTTCAAAAGTTAAAACAGAGCCACAAATAAGCGGTTGGCCGAATTTATTTCCGAAATCGGATGCCCCGTTTGATGCTTTTATTAGAATGTCTTCGGGCGTTTGATACAACCATTGGCGTGGTGGAATGGAATTAGTTTCCCATGTGCGGTCTGTTTCAGTGCGCGGATATGAAGTCATGTACACAGCTGTTCCGGCTAATGGCAAACTTGCTTTACCTCCTCCAAGACGGTCGCGAATTTCTCCTCCAGAGCCAGTCGCAGCACCATTGAACGGTTCTACCGTAGTAGGGAAGTTGTGTGTTTCGGCTTTTAATGATATGACTGTGTCTATATCGGTTATCTCAAAGAAGTCGGGCTTTTCTTGAGTGTGAGGGGCAAATTGCATGATAGAAGGACCTTCTACGAAAGCCACATTGTCTTTATAAGCAGATACAAGTCTGTTGGGATTGGTTTGAGACGTTTTTTTTATCAACTTGAACAAAGACATTTCTTTTTCTTTGCCGTCAATAATGAATTTTCCATTAAATATTTTATGGCGGCAATGCTCAGAATTGACTTGAGAGAAACCGAATACTTCACTATCAGTAAGTGGTCGGCCTATTTTTGAACTTAAATCATTAAGATATTTTATTTCTTCGGGATTTAGTGCTAATCCTTCTGTTTCGTTATATTTTTCTATATTGTCGATATAAACGATAGGATCGGGTGACTTAGTGATTGTAAATACGGTTTCGTCAAGGCCATGATAAATTCTTTGCAACATTTTATCATAGCTTGGTTCTTCATCAGACTCACTCAACAAGAATTCTTCTATGCGCGAAATTCCATCGATACCCATGTTCTGAGTAATTTCTACGGCATTTGTACTCCACGGAGTTATCATTTCTTTACGAGGACCGACAAAAGTGCCCTTTATTGAAGTTTCATCGGATGGTTGAGCTTCATCAAAAAGCCATATCAACTTTTTGATTTCTTCGGTTGTAAGAGAATGGTCGGAATCAACCGCATAATATGTGTTGGCTCCTTTTTTGAAGAACTTTATCATAATAATGGGTATGTGATTGTTATTTTATTGTTTTACAAAGGTATGGAAATTCGTTGACATGAAGAAATATTACAGTGCATCATGAAACTTTAACAAGTAGGCAGATAGATATTTCTTTTAGTTCATGTTGTTTTCTCGTTTTATTTTCTTGCAAGGTTTAGCTTTTTGAGTACCGCAACATTTTTGCCGTTCTTGTCGAGCAGTACAACTTCGTTGTCGTTTATTTTCTTGCAAGCTTCTGTCATTTCAAGGGCGACAAGTAATGTTGTTTCCAGTTTCATATTTTCACACATTTTCATTGTGGATATTAATTGCTGGAATTGTATAGCCCAGTCTTTGTAATAATCAATGTAAAGAGAGCCGTTTATTATGTTGCAGCCTGAATTGCCGTGTATTTTCAACTGGTCGATGTCGATAACCAGCTTAACATTGGGATCGGATACCTCTTGGCCGTTAAGTTCTTTAACGGTCCATGCACCGTTCATGAAATTAAGGTTTTGTTGTTTCAATGTGGCTATTGTGTGTCCATGCTTATTTAGCAAGTACATGAAAATGACATTGTTTTTTTCATACAACTTGACATCAGTCGTATTGTTCAAGAGTTTCATTATTGTTTTTTCGGAAGTCTCATTTTCTTCACATGCCATCATGGTCGATATAATGTTTGAAAATTTTATTTCTGAATTTTCACAAGAGAAGCTACCATTGATGACATTACATCCATTATTTCCATAAAATCTGTTTTCTTTGAAATCAAAATTTATAAACGGACGTTGAACGGTCTTAATTTTTTTGTCATTGGCTGTCAACATTGTCCACTCTCCGGACAATTGGGTTGCTGAGTCGACAATGGCAATCTCCTTCAATCCTCCATGCTTGACAGTTGTTGAATCGGCATTGCTTTTAATATTTGAATAATCGGTTCTTGATGAGTTCTTTTTAAGAGAATTACATCCAGAAACAAGCAGAATAGCGGATAGTAATATTGTGGATTTTAATAATTTCATAATTAAATCTTATGTAAATATAATTAATAATGTGAATTTATTCTTTTGCAAGATCCCAGTGTTTGCGATATGGATATTTGGTTGGGCGTATGAGGAGACGCAAAGATGTGGAGTAGGTGCAATAAGCCCATATCCAGTTTATTAGCACAGTCAATTTGTTTCTCATGCCCAATATTGATATTAAGTGTACAAACATCCATGTCACCCAAGCAGGTCTTCCATACAGATGCAGATGATGTAAATCGGCTACCGCTCTATTGCGGCCAACTGTCGCCATTGAACCTTTGTCGTTATAGGAGAATTTTTTTGAAAAAGTTCCGACATTCAGATTTTCGCATAAACATCTTGATTGCTGGATTGCTACTTGTGCAAGTTGTGGATATCCGCGAGGATACAAATCATCTTTAAGAAAAGCTATGTCGCCTACCGCAAAAATATCAGAGTGTCCTATAACACGGTTAAAATGGTCGACAATAAATCTATTTCCAGGACCATATATATCTTTCTCAAATCCGCTAATAGGTTCTCCTGTTATGCCTGCGGTCCAAATCAAGGTTTCACAATATACCTCTTCGCCATTGGCAAATTTTACTATGTTGTTGTCATATCCTGTCATTGTGGTATTTAGTTTCACATCTACCATTAGATGTCCTAAATATTCATAGGCATGTCTTGAAGCATGGTCGCTCATTGTTCTAAGGATACGGTCGGAACCTTCTACAATTAGGATTTTCAGGTCATTTTTATCAATGTCCGGATATTCTCGCGGAAGAATGTAACGCTTCATTTCACCGATAGCACCTGCAACTTCAACGCCGGTAGGGCCAGCACCTATGACTACGAAACTCAGCAATTGTCTTTTACGTTCAGGATCTTTTGTTATGCTTGCTCGTTCAAGTCGGTCGAGGATTTCATTACGCAGACGAATTGCCTCTGCGACTGATTTCAATGTATAGACTTTGTCGCGCAGGTCATTCATGCCAAAGAAATTATTTGTGGTGCCTGCTGCAATAATAAGGTAATCGTAGTTTATTGTTTCAAATTGGGTGGTTACTGTTTTTGCAATAGTATCTACCGACTTTACTTCTCCCATGTGGAATCTAACATGCTTCATTTTCCTTATTTCACGGCGAAATGGGAAAGATATGCTTCCTGAATCAAGGCCTGAAGATGCGATTTGATAAAACAATGGAGGGAAAGAGTGAAAATTATGCCTGTCTATCAAAGTAATATCAAAGCGCGTCTTATCTAAATATTTAATCATGTTAATGCCGGCAAATCCGCCGCCTATTATAACAACATGTTTTTTATCGCCTTCCATACAGAGAAAAATATTTTATAAATTGTTGTGTTGTTGATAAAATTTGTACAAATTTCGCAATTATTCTTGATTCAACATAATTATAACCACGATAAATGGATGATAGTTGTACGTTTGTATTTAATTATCATTCCAGTTCTACGACAGTAATTCCTGCCCCTCCGAATTGCACATGCTCATCACGATAAGATTTAACGCCATTTACAGTGTTCAGATATTCTCTTATCCGTTGTCGCAATATGCCGTTGCCTGTACCATGAAGTATGCGAATTTGCTTTGAGCTGAATTGTATCGCGTCATCGAGGAAATATGTCACAGCTTGAATGGCTTCGTCGGCACGCATTCCTCGAACGTCTATATCTGGTTTGAATGACAATTGGCGTTTGCGGATGTCTTCGGTCGTTGCCGTGGCAATAGTATTTATAGATGAATGTAACGACGATTGTACCTTAGTCTTTTTAAGGCGTTTCACATTTATCCGAGAATGGAAATTTCCCATAGCTACTATGGCATTGTCTTGTGACAGTTCGATTACTTGGCATGGGGTATTCCCATTATCTATTGTCACATAATCGCCTACGGCTATTGGCTCAACCGATTGGTTACCGATGTTTGCATGTTTTGTTTTTTTGCTGGCTTTAAGTTGTTTGCCGTTGATTTTAATTTGAGTGTTCTCATCTTCTTTTTCAATTCGGCTTTTTAACTCATCAAGTTGTTGCCTTAGTATTTTGGTCTGTTCTTTCTCGGCTTGAGCTTTTTTAATTTCAGATATCGTTCGTTCTATGGCTGCATTGCTTTTGTCCAAAATGTTTTTGGCTTCTTCTTTTGCAGCTTTAATGATATTGCGTTTTTCGCTTGTCAGCTCTTCAATGTCGTGTTCATATTTGTCAATGAGGTTTTGCAATTTTTTTTCACGAGTATGTATATCTGCTCGTTTCTTTTCCCAATATTTTTTGTCGCGGGCGATATCAAGCAGATACTTATCCATATTGATGTAATCACTGCCGACAATGTTTTCGGCATCTTTGATGACTTCAGCCGGAATGCCTATTTTCCTTGCTATTTCTATGGCAAAAGAACTTCCCGGGTAACCAATCGAAAGTTGGAATAAAGGTTTCATTTCGTGCCTGTCATACAACATTGCGCCGTTTATCAATCCAGGTGTATCTTCGGCAAAATGTTTCAGATTTTGATAGTGGGTTGTAATAACGCCAAATATTCTCTTTTCATTGAATTGCTTCAAGATGGATTGAGCTATTGCGCCGCCTATTTGAGGTTCTGTACCTCCTCCAAACTCGTCGATAAGAACAAAAGAGCTGTGTCCACCATTGTTCATGAAGAATTTCATGTTTGTCAAGTGCGAACTATAAGTACTTAGGTCATTTTCAATTGATTGTTCGTCACCTATGTCAATAAACAAATTTTTGAAGATGCCAATGTGGGAATTTTCATATACAGGTGGCAGTAATCCGCATTGTGTCATATATTGCACTATGCTCACGGTTTTTAAGCAAACAGATTTTCCTCCGGCATTGGGTCCTGATATTATCAGAATCCTATTATTATCGTCAAGGCGAATGTCAAGCGGTACAACTTTTTTCCCTTGAGCACGCAGCGACAGCAGCAGTGTGGGATGGATGGCATGGTAATACTCCACTTGAGGTTCATGTTCAAGGATAGGCATGCATCCGCTTGTTTCTTCTGCAAATATTGCTTTGGCGCGAATGAAATCTATTTTTCCTAATATATTAAAAGAGTGCGCAAGGTCTTCAATATTAGGACGAATGAATGAAGCTATATCTACGAGTATCCGTATTATCTCTCGATGTATCTCATTTTCAAGTTCACGGATATTGTTATTGGCTTCGACTACTTGCTCAGGTTCTATATATATTGTTTTCCCTGTTGCAGATTCATCATGTATGATGCCACGTATTTTGCGCTTATGCATTGGTGAAACAGGTATTACCAATCGTCCGTCACGGATTGAAGGAGAGACGTCGCTATCAATAAAACCGTCCTCTTTCCCCTTAGCCATTATTCTCCTCATCAAGACGTTTACATTTTGAGTGGCTGCCGCAAGTGCATGCTTTAGTTCGGCAAGTTTAGGTGATGCATTGTCTTTTATGTTGCCGAATTTGTCAAGAATTTTTTTTGTTTGTTCGATGATTTGATATACGGCAGGGGTTATGATAGTTGAACACAACTCTGATAGTTTTGGATATGTAGCAGTTTCGTTGTCTTCTTCTTTGTTCTTGTTAAAAAAAGATGCAATATCGACAATAGTCTGTAAGGATCGTTGCAGGTTAAACAATTCTTCGGCAGACATATATGCACCCTGAATCTTGATGTTTTCAAGTTGGTCGGATAAGTCATAGTAATTATTTATGGGGAATTCTTTCCCTGCTGTTATTATGTGAAGGAATTCATTGGTCTGCAACAATAATTTCTCTATGACATTAAAATCATTACAGAAACGCATGGCTTTGCAGCACTTAACGCCTAAGGGACTTAAACATTTATGTTCAAGAATTTCACGTATAGTTGTGAAATCTATTTTATTTTCAAAATTTTTGGGATAAACCATACTTGTTGGAATTAATTTTGCGTGCAATTATTATATTTGCACGGAAACTAAATATTTAAATATGAAAACCCTGAAGATATTCTACCAGACTCATTGCCCATTTTGCGTGAAGGCATTTAAATACATAAAGGAGCTAAAAGAAGAACATCCTGAGTATGCTGCCATACACATAGAGACAATAGAAGAGACAGAGCATCCTGAGATTGCAGATAAATATGATTATTACTATGTTCCTACATTCTACATAGGAAATGAAAAAGTTCATGAAGCCGGGATATTCAAGCCGGAAGTCGATGCTATATTGCGTAAAGTGCTTGAAAGTTGATTGATAAAATGCCTGTGCTGCATTTATTCAAGAATCTTTCTCGGCAATATTGACTATTCAAATTTTTTGCGACGGAACACAAAATTTCGTCCGAGATATTTTTCACGCACGATTGGGTTTTCAGCAAGCTCCTCGCTTGTGCCTTGGAACAAAATCTTCCCTTCAAAAAGCAGATATGCCCTGTCGGTTATGCTTAGAGTTTCCGGAGCATTGTGGTCGGTTATCAATATGCCTATGTTTTTCTCTTTGAGCTTATACACAATATATTGAATATCTTCCACGGCGATAGGGTCTACACCTGCAAATGGCTCGTCAAGCATTATGAATTTTGGATTTATGGCAAGACATCGAGCAATCTCGGTTCTACGTCGTTCCCCTCCCGACAATTGGTCTCCAAGATTTTTCCTTACTTTTTGGATTCTGAATTCAGAAAGAAGACTTTCTAATTTTTCTTTTTGGTATTCCGGAGACGTGTTTGTCATTTCCAATACGGTGCGTATGTTATTTTCTACGCTTAATTTCCTGAAAACAGATGGTTCTTGAGGAAGATAGCCTATGCCATATTGTGCACGTTTGTACACAGGAAATTTTGTTATGTCATGATCATTAAGGAATATTTTACCTTCGTTTGGGGTAATCAATCCTGTAGTCATGTAGAAAGTGGTTGTCTTGCCGGCTCCATTAGGGCCAAGCAGTCCGACAATCTCACCTTGTTTTACATTTATAGATACATGATTGACAACAGTGCGTTGACGATATTTTTTTACCAAATCTTCAGTCCTAAGCACCATTTCGCCATTTGATGATTCGGCTTCTGCTTTGAGCTGTTCTTCTTCTGTCTTTTTCTCCTTAATGCTTGATATGCAATCAAACCATTTGATTTTCATATACTCTATATGTAGTATAAATGGATTTTGTTACCGAGTAATTTATCTCTTTTTCAAGCGACTTTTTATGTAGTCGGTGAGCAAGTTGATTGCCACCTCATTATTGCCACCCTGAGGGACGATTAAGTCGGCATATCGTTTTGCTGGTTCTATGTGTCTTAAGTGCATTGGTTTGAGGACACGTTCATAACGGTCGATTACCATTTGAGGAGTACGGCCACGTTCGATGCAATCACGATATATTACCCTCACAAGTCGATCATCGGCATCGGCATCCACGAATACTTTTATGTCCATCAAGTCGAGTAGGCGTGGTTCGGAAAATACCAAAATTCCTTCGAGCATTACCACGTCATGTGGCTCGAGGTGAACGGTTCCCTTTTGCCGTGTACAGGTGAGGTAAGAATATGTGGGCATTTCTACCGCTTTGCCACTTTTCAATTGGCGCAGGTGGCTTAGAAGCAACTCCCAATCAAATGCTGCTGGTTCGTCAAAATTGATTTTTTGCCTGTCTTCAACTGGAATGTGGCTTGAATCCTTGTAATAAGAGTCTTGGGAAATAACACCCACTTCTCCTTTAGGCAAGCGAGCCATGATTTTATTTACCACAGTTGTTTTGCCAGACCCGGTTCCTCCGGCGATTCCAATAATGAGCATGTTATTAATTGATATATAATTGAAAATTCATACAAATATACGTCAAATGTGGTATTTAACAATCATGTCATTGGCTAAAAATATATTTATTGTTTAAGTATTAGCTGTTTTTTTGTCGATTTATTTTGACATGGCGATCTTAATGTATCAATATTAGAAAAAACATCTCGAACTCTATCCGAAACTAAACAGGGGTAAAAATACGCAAATTTAAATGTTTTCATTGCGCGTAACTTTCATTATCTTTGCGAAATTAATTGTTGAACATAAATCCGATTTTATTAAAATGCGCCGTGTGGATTTCCAAGAAACTTGTTTGGTCGAGAATCAGGCGCATGCAAATGTAAACATATACACAACCAATTATGCTCCTTTATAATATAAAAAATATGTGCTTGCCATTTCGCATGATGGTCATTTTATTGATAATGATTGCGAATGTAACATTAAAAGCGCAAATAAATACAGACCAGGTGATGAATATAGGCCGTAACGCTTTATATTTTGAGGACTATATATTATCTATTCAATATTTTAATCAAGTGATAAAGGCCAAGCCTTATTTGGCTGACCCGTATTTTTATCGTGCTATCGCGAAATTGGAACTCGAAGACTACAAAGGTGCCGAGGAAGATTGCTCGCTTGCCATAGATAGGAACCCGTTTATAATAGATGCCTATCAAGTGAGAGGAATAGCACGGCAGACATTACATGATTATAAAGGCGCGATTGCCGACTATGACAAAGGGTTGGAACAGATGCCTGAGCATAAGGTGTTCTTGATGAATAAGGCTGTGTGTGAGGAAATTTTGGGGCTTTATGACGATGCGGGCAAGTCGTATCAAAAGTTGCTGTCAATATATCCAAATTATGAAAATGCTTATCTCGGAAGAGCTCAATTATTTTTAGCTCAAGGCGACACTGTAAAAGCGTTGGATGATATAAATAAAAGTATTTCAATAAGCAGGAATCATGCCGGAGCATTTGTGATGAGAGCCGAAATAAACATGTCGTATAAAAAAGACTTTAAAGCTGCATTGGATGACATGAATGATGCTATAAAGCTCGAGCCTCATTATGCGGGTTATTTTATAAATCGAGCATATATCAAATATAATCTTGATGATTATTTCGGAGCGATGTCCGATTATGACTATGCAATAACCCTTGACCCGACAAATATTACTGCTTATTTCAACAGGGGATTACTTCGTACTGAAGTGAGCGATAACAACAAAGCCATAAACGACTTTAGCTATGTAATTAAAAGCGAGCCTGATAACTTCCTTGCTCGATACAACAGGGCATTACTTTATTATAAGACAGGCCAATATAAGGATGCAATATCCGATCTTGATGTGGTTCTTGAAAAGTTTCCTGATTTTGAATCAGGTCTGTTCACGCGCAGTGAATGTAAGCGCATGATAGGGGACATGTCGGGTGGAGAACGTGACTATAATGAGGCAAGAGAATTGAGTCGCAAGAGGAAAGATTTGGCTAAATATGAAAAATCGGATGATGAGAAAAGTGATCCTAAAGAACGGGAAGAAAGCACTGAGTCGGTAATGAATAAATTCAATACTTTGCTGACTGTTGAGAATGACAATGAAATAAGACCTCAATACGAGAATAGGACTCGTGGACGCATACAGGATAATAACTTCAAGATAGACTTGGAACCTATGTTTTTCTTGTCGTATTACGATAAAAGCGATGCTGTAGTTGAAAAGACATATTATATAAAGGAAATTACAGATCTCAACACATCGCGTTTGTTGCCATTTGTCCTATTATTGAGCAACAAGAGTTTTAGCTTGTATGAAGACCAGATAAATTCTCATTTCAAGTCAATTGAGTATTATAACGGTTTGCTTTCAACCTCTACAGCTCGTTCAATCGATTATTTCGCTCGTGCGATGGACTTTTTGACTGTGAAGAATCCGGAAGAAGCAATAGCCGATTTTACACGGGCTATTGAGCTGAGTCCGAATTTCTCCCTTGCTTATATGGGACGTTCGTACGCAAGATATATGCAGATGATGGCAGACATGAGTGGCTCAAATAGCGATGTGGCATCATCTACTGTAGTAGGTAGTATGGGCAAGTCGGCAGATGTTAGAGACTTCCAAGGTGAAGCGATGTTAAGAGAGCGCAAGAAAAGCCATTCTATTCAACAAATTATCGAGGATCTTGATAAAACTATCGAGCTGTCCCCGAGAAATGTATATGCCGTGTTCAATAAAGGGAATATGTATATGGAATTACAAGATATGACATCCGCCATAAGTTGTTATACTCAAGCAATTGAAATGAAACCAGACTTTGGGGAAGCTTATTATAATCGAGGACTTGTGTATTTGCGTTTAGGCAATAAAGAAAAAGGAATCGAAGATTTGAGCAAGGCCGGGGAGCTTGGAATTCTTCCATCTTATAATGTGTTGAAACGCATGACAAATTAAGATGCCGGGTGGTATTTTTCACACATGAAAAAGTAGGGCGTAAATTTTGGTGAAATAATTCTTTATTTTTCAAGATTTGTATAAATTTGCGGTCGATTTAAACAATGCTGTGTTGTTGTATGACACGGCGAAAAAATACGAATAAAAATGGTTAATATTACATTCCCTGATGGAAGCGTAAAGCAATTTGAAGATGGCATAACGCCGTATCAAATTGCAGAAAGTATCAGTAGCAGATTGGCACAGGACGTGCTGGCTGCAACGTTAAATGGAGAAGAGTGGGATATCTCAAGGCCGATTTGTAGCGATGGCGAGATAAAGCTGTTCAAGTGGGATGACCCGGAAGGCAAACATGCTTTTTGGCATACGTCGGCGCATTTGCTCGCTGAAGCTCTTCAAGAACTGTATAAAGGTATTCAATTCGGTATCGGTCCGGCGATCGAAAATGGTTTCTATTATGATATCGATCCGGGCGAGAATAACATCACAAGTGCCGATTTCCCGAAGATTGAAGCCAAGATGGCTGAATTGGCTGCGAAGAAAGAGGATGTTGTCAGGAAAGAGATTCACAAGGCCGATGCCTTGGAATTTTTCCAAAGCCGTGGCGAAACATATAAGTGTGAGCTTATAAATGACCTTGAAGACGGGCACATATCAATATATACGCAGGGTTCTTTTACCGACTTGTGTAGAGGTCCGCACTTGCCTAATACAGGTTGCATAAAGGCAATAAAGGTTCTGTCTCTGGCTGGTGCATATTGGCGCGGAGATGAAAAACGCAAACAAATGTTGCGTATTTATGCAATTACTTTCCCGAAGAAGAAGATGCTTGACGAGTATTTGGCCATGTTGGAAGAGGCTAAAAAGCGCGATCATCGTAAATTGGGAAAGGAAATGGAATTGTTTGCATTTTCTGCCAATGTTGGTCCAGGGCTTCCTTTGTGGTTGCCAAAAGGTGCAGCATTGAGAGACCGTCTCGAACAATTTTTGAGAAAGATTCAAAAGCGTTATGGTTACCTTCAAGTCATAACACCTCACATAGGAAACAAGATGCTTTATGTGACATCAGGTCACTATGCAAAGTACGGTAAGGATTCTTTCCAGCCAATTCACACTCCGGAAGAGGGCGAGGAGTATTTCTTGAAGCCGATGAACTGTCCTCATCACTGTGAAATTTATAAAGTTTCTCCAAGGTCATATAAGGATCTTCCTTTGCGCTTTGCCGAGTTCGGAACTGTTTACAGATATGAACAAAGCGGTGAATTGCATGGATTGACTCGTGTGAGAGGCTTTACGCAAGATGATGCCCATATTTTCTGTACTCCTGAACAGTTGAAAGGCGAATTTTTGAAAGTAATGGATATTATATTCTATATTTTCAAAGCTCTCAACTTCGATAATTATGAGGCGCAGATTTCACTTCGTGATCCTAATAATAAGGAGAAATATGTGGGAAGCGATGAAAATTGGGAAAAAGCCGAACGTGCAATCATAGAGGCATGTGAAGAAAAAGGCTTGAAAGCCAAAGCTGTGCTCGGTGAGGCTGCATTCTATGGGCCGAAACTTGACTTTATGGTGAAAGACGCTATTGGACGCAGGTGGCAGCTTGGTACAATCCAAGTCGATTATAATCTTCCTGAACGTTTTGGGCTTGAATATACTGGAGCTGATAACAAGAAGCATCGTCCTATAATGATACACAGGGCTCCATTTGGTTCTATGGAGCGTTTTGTGGCCGTGTTGCTTGAACACACTGCCGGAAAATTGCCGTTGTGGCTTGCTCCTGATCAAGTGGTCGTTTTGCCTATCAGTGAAAAGTTCAACGACTATGCACAAAAGGTGGTAAGAATGTTGTCGGAGAAGGATATCCGAGCATTTGTCGATGACCGAAATGAAAAAATTGGTAAAAAAATTCGCGATAACGAGTTGAAGAGAATACCATATTTGCTTATTGTCGGAGAAAAAGAGGCACAGAATGAGGAAGTTTCTGTAAGAAAACAGGGTGAAGGTGATACAGGTTCACAAAAAATTACTACCTTTGCAGACAACTTTGCTCAAGAAATTGAGAAAATGACAAATTTTTAATTTTATTGAATGGAGAAAAAACCATTATGGACTGGCCCTAAAAAGCCAAATGACGGAAACAACAATCAAGCCAAGGGTCGTAAAAACGACAAAGAGAAAGACTCTCATGCAATCAATGAGCAGATTCGTGCAAAAGAAGTCAGGCTTGTGGGTGATAATGTGGAGAACGGTGTGTATTCTATTGATGAGGCTATGAGGATAGCCGATGAAATGGAATGCGACTTGATTGAGATTTCGCCAAATGCCAATCCGCCAGTGTGTCGTGTTCTCGATTACCAAAAGTTCTTATATCAGCAGCGTAAGCGGCTGAAAGAGCAGAAGGCAAAGTCGACAAAAGTGGTTGTGAAAGAGATTCGTTTCGGTCCTCAGACTGATGATCATGACTACAACTTTAAATTAAAGCACGCTATGGAGTTCTTGAAAGAAGGGGCTAAAGTAAAAGCGTATGTGTTTTTTAGAGGTAGGTCGATTTTGTTTAAAGAACAAGGTGAAGTATTGTTGCTTCGTTTTGCAAATGACCTTGAAGAGTTTGGAAAGGTTGAGCAAATGCCTGTTCTTGAAGGTAAGAGAATGACTATAATGATTACTCCAAAGAAAGCAAAATAATTATTTGTTGACGAAGAAAAGCTCGGGCTTGTAAGTGCCTTGGGTTGTAATTATAAATCATATTAAAAGTTTAAAGTTAAAATGCCAAAGATTAAGACTAATTCCGGTGCCAAAAAAAGGTTTGTCCTTACCGGAACGGGAAAGATCAAGAGAAAACATGCTTACAAAAGCCACATCTTGACTAAGAAATCAATAAAACGCAAAAGAAATTTGGGCCACTTTACATTAATCGGTACTGCCGATGCATCAAATGTAAAGAAATTATTGGCAATGAAGTAAATTTATCCGAAGTATTTCGGGGAAGCGCTTTAAAAGATTGTGATTTAATCAATTAATTTTATTAACCGAATGTCTCAGCAAGAAAAGAGCAAAAAAAGATGCCGCTGACATTCAAAAACATTAAAAAAAATGCCAAGATCAGTAAATCATGTTGCTTCAAGAGCACGCAGAAAAAAAATCTTAAAACTTACAAGAGGTTACTACGGATGCCGTAAGAATGTCTGGACCGTTGCTAAAAACACATGGGAAAAAGGCCAGACTTATGCATACCGTGACCGCAAAAACAAAAAACGTAATTTCCGTGCTTTGTGGATTCAGCGTATTAATGCTGCAGCTCGTCTTGAAGGTCTTTCATATTCAAAGCTAATGGGATTGCTTCATAAGGCAGGTATCGAAATTAACCGTAAGGTTCTTGCCGATTTGGCGTTGAACAACCCTGAAGCATTCAAGGCTATAGTTGAAAAGGTAAAATAAGAAATTGATCTTTCATTATTTAGAAACTGCTCCAATTTTTTATTGGGGCAGTTTTTTATTATTATATAATATTGCTCGTAACCATTTTATAGGTAATTTTTAGAAAATAGAATGTTGCTTAATAAAAGTTAAATCGGGCGGAATGGGTGACATTTTGCATGAAATAATAATGCTTATTATTTGCTAAACTTAATATGATTGATTATATTTGCATTAGAAAGATGAATAATACCACATCAAAGTAGATTGGGAAACTCATCAAATTTATATGAAATGCCGAGACAATCTTTCTATTCCAATGGCGGGCCGCATCTCGCACGAGTTTGTCAGTTTTGGCACAGCGGATTACAAAGGAAGGAAGACCTCAAAACCTGATTATCGGAGTTTCATCGCATCCTTTGGTGTGGCTAATATAGAGAGGCTGACGTTAGTCAGCCTCTTATCGTATAGCTGAGAGGTTAAAAAGAAAGAGCTGCAATTTATGGTAGTCAACAATGAGGGGATAGCGTGTAATAATATTTGAATATTATTTGTTATATAGGGTGCGAGTTGTTATATTTGTATTATGATATCCATTGTAGAACACATAGAATATTTAATAGCGCGTCATGACTGTGTTGTTGTTCCGGGGTGGGGCGCTTTTATCGCTCAATATGAGGCATCTTCGGCATCTACATCAGGTAGGCATTGGAGTTGTCCCGGTAGGCAGGTCGCATTTAATGGCGCACTTTTGTATAATGACGGTTTGCTTGCAAGTTCGATTATGCAACGAGAACAGTGTGCGTATGAGACTGCAATGGATATAATACAAGAAAACGTAAACTATTTTAGACAGCAAGTCGAGATAGGCGGTGAATTTGCGCTGGGGAGGGTAGGCTTGTTTAAGACAAATGAAAATGGTAATGTCGTATTCAATGCATATCCAACAGATGCGTGTGATTATTTCGGCTTGCGTTCATTCTCGATACTTCCGTTATCCTATGTAAATGGCAACAAGGAATGGGAACATTCATATTCAAGAAAGAATAGTTGGCACATATCGGTAAATAAAAGTTACTTGAAAATTGCTGCCTCGATTGTCATATTATTGGCTATGTCGTTTGCATTATCTACTCCTATTGTAAGAGATGATGTGGAACAGGAATATGCAGGCATAGGTTCTTTTGCAATAGATGAGAATTCAATGTTGCCGTTGTTAAACGGCGATAGAGAACTTGCAATAATGACTCCTCCACTTGAAGAGCGTGCCGAAAATGAGATGTCTTTGATAAATAAAGATGATAAATATTGTCTTGTGGTGTGTTCAAGTACTACCGAAGATGAAGCCGATAGGTTCATTGCTCAGCAGACGAGCGATTATGATTTTAAGATTCTGTATGAAAAAGGGCATTATCGAGTGTACATAGCAACGGGCAATAGCGTAAATGATTTAATGAAGATCAAATATCAAGTTTCAGACGATTTCCCGGATGCATGGGTTCATAGAAAATAAGTATAAAGGATGCTTGCAAGGCATCCTTTTTGTTTTGCAGAGATTTTATCATTTTTTGTTGGCTAAGCCCATATTTGTCGTTAATGATTGTATTTAGTAGGCAATATATGGCACATAGCACACCCGTTTATAGAAGAATGGTTCTTATATATATCGTCAAGAATTAATACCAATGTTTTACCAACAATAAAATAATTTTTTATGTCTTCAAGACTAAAAAATCCTGATTTGCAACTCTAATGATTAGTTCTTCTCTGCAATGTTTATTTGTCCTTCTTCAAACTTTCAACAAATTTCCCACTTTTACATATAACGATAAGGCTAATTCACACTCACCGCTTCTATTCCATGATTGGACAAAGTGCTTACAAAAAAGGAGAAAGAACTGTGAGGTTCTTTCTCCTTTAAGGGATTTTTTATGTCTAACTTTTTATTCGGCTACGACTTCAAATGGTATTTCAACAGATACTTCTTTGTGCAATTTGATAGTAGCTGAATAATTACCAACTTCCTTGATGGAATCCTTGATGTAAATCAACTTGCGATCGATTTTGTGACCGAGTTTTTCAAGAGCTTCAGCAATTTGAATGTTGTTTACAGAACCAAAGATTGTTCCTGTTGCGCTTGTCTTTGCTCCGATTGTCAAAGAAACGCCTTGCAAAGCGGCTGCCATAGCTTCGGCATCAGCTTTGATTTTGGCAAGCTTATGCGCGCGTTGCTTTTGGTTTTCGGCCAAAACCTTCAATGCAGAAGGTGAAGCGATAACGGCTTTCTTTTGCGGGATAAGATAGTTGCGGCCATAACCGTTCTTTACTTCTACTACATCATCCTTGTATCCAAGGTTGGATATATCTTCTTTTAATATAACTTTCATAAATATTGCCTCTTCTAAAAATTATTATTTCATCAAGTCGGTTACATAAGGAAGAAGAGCCAAGTGACGTGCACGTTTAACCGCGCGTGCAACTCTTCTCTGAAATTTCAATGAAGTTCCAGTGATGCGGCGAGGTAAAATCTTACCTTGCTCGTTCAAGAACTTTTTCAAGAATTCAGGATCTTTATAGTCGATGTACTTGATTCCGCTTCTTTTGAAACGGCAATATTTTTTCTTCTTGACGTCAACAGATAGTGGAGTTAAATATCTGATTTCTGATTGTGCTTGTGCCATGATTAGTTCTCCTTTGCTTCTTCGTTGTTAGTAGCGTTAACTTTTGCACCTTTAAGGCTTCTTCTCTTAACTGCATATTCAGCAGCATACTTGTCAAGACGGAAAGTCAAGAATCTGATAACTTTTTCGTCGCGACGGAAAGCAATTTCAAGTTTCTTAACTACGTTTGGTTCTGCATCGAATTCAATAAGAGTGTAGAATCCGGTTGTTTTGTGTTGAATAGGGTATGCAAGTTTGCGCAATCCCCAGTTTTCTTCATTCACGATAGTAGCGTTATTCTCAGCAAGCACTGCTTTGAATTTGTCTACCGCTTCCTTCATCTGAGCATCAGATAAAACGGGAGTTAAAATGAAAACGGTTTCGTAGTGATTCATAAAATAGAAAAATTTAATAAATAGAATTTTGTTTGCAAAAAGCGCTGCAAAGATAGCGTTTTATTTGCTAATTTGCAACAGGCGGCAACGTTTATTGTGGGAAATCATTAAATTTGCAATATACTTTATTTCAGCGGTTATGGGTTTTAATTCTTTTTTTCTGTCTACGATATTGATTTTATTTTCGTTGCCAATTTTTGCCGATGATTGGGACTATGACATATTGGGTGACGGATATGAAGTGACTCGTTTATACATGAAGCCGGATTATTCGGGTAATGTTACGGCTTCCCTTATAAGGAAGCTATGTGTGAATGAGAGCGGCAGGGCTATTTTATATGTACATGGTTATAATGATTACTTTTTTCAAAAAGAATTAGGTAATCAATTCGTAGGAAATGGATATGATTTTTATGCTTTGGATTTGAGAAAATACGGGCGGTCTTATATGCAAGGTCAGGAACTGTTTGAAACAAGAGATTTGTCGGAATATTTCGAGGATGTAACGGCTGCTCTTGACGTGATTGCAGAAAGCGGTTGTAAAGAAATAGTATTGATGGGACATTCAACAGGCGGGTTGATACTATCTTATTTTATGGCTAAAGGCATGGCTGAAGGATATCCGGTAAAAGCTCTGTTGCTTAACAGCCCTTTCCTTGACATGAATCTCGATAATTTAACCGAAAATTATGTATTGCCTGTAGTTGCATGGCTTTCTATTTTGAATAACGATATAAAAATCAATCAAGGAGCTGATGATTTATATGCAAGGAGTCTATTGAAAGAATATGATGGGGAGTGGGAGTATGACACGTCTTGGAAATTGGTCGTATCTCCTGATGTAACAGTCGGATGGCTGCACGCAATTACCGACGCTCAAAAATTTTTACACAAAGGCGTTGATATAAGACAACCTATACTACTTATGCGCTCGGAAAGAAGCTCGGCTGATTATCTGCTGTCCGATATGGTTCTTGATGTTGATGAAATATCAAAATATGGTAAAAGGCTTGGGGCGGATGTCACGGAATATGTAGTAAAAAATGGCTTGCATGACCTATTTTTGTCATGCAAGCCTGTACGCTATCCTCTGTATGCAGCTATGTTCAACTGGCTGCGGTCAAAAGGGTTATAATTCTTGTTGCGTTTGTTGGATCTGTTTCCGGGCAATTTCCAAGCGTTTGTTCAAGTATAGCTTGGTTTTTTCGGCCTTTAATCCGGCTTGTATTGCAACCGAGTAATTATAGGACTTGGCAATTGCCTCTTTCAGGGTATTGTTTAATGACATTGAATATGAGGAAGAACCGATAAATTCTATTTTTAAGTTTTTAGATATGTTGTCGGCAATAAACTTGCAGAAATCCGAGCATTGGTCGGCGTGGAATGTAACCATTTCATTGCTTATGCCTTCAACATTGAATCTGTAATTTTGAGATTTGTCATAAGGTATGGACGCTGTTTCGGCTGATGCCCCATCAGGTGCGGTTACTCTCAATTTAGTGTGTTTTGCAACTTTGCCATTAAGTAAAGATACAATATATAAAAGTCCGTTGTCGTCAACACGAGGTTCAATACCGGTTCTGTTGATTAACGGGTTCTTGGCTATGGTCTTGTAGACTCTATAGTTCTCAACCAAGTCGGGGTTCTTTATCACAGTAAAATCTTTACCGATTTCTTCAACTATTGGCACGTTGGCATTTATCACGCTGTCGGCTTGAACCAATTGCAGCATTGTCAACTGCTCTTGGGATTGAGCCATTAAGTGCATTCCTTGCCTTACGATGTTGGTCTCGGACGGGAATTTTTTGTATAGAGTGTCGAGAACAGACATCGCGCTGTCATATTGATGATTATTGTATAGCGATTGAGCCGTGTTCAAGACGGCTTGGGCTTTTTCGCTGTTGTCATTGCTGCAAGAGATTGTTGCAGGCAACAACATGATGGCTGCAATAAATGATTTAATTGTTGCTCCTTTGGACATCTTTTACTCCTTTTATTGTTTTGATTTTTTTTATTAGCTCATTCAGGGAGTTGGTGTCATTAACTCCTATTACAAGGAATCCTCTGAAGATCCCGTCATTTGAATCGATGGATATACTTCTGAGCGAGGTATTTCTTTCTTTATTGATGAGTGAAGTTATATTTGTAACGATTCCTATGTCATCATTGCCTATAATTCTTAATGTTACGGCAAATTGCCCTCCGAGCCGACCCGACCATGCAGCATCGATACGACGATATGGGTATTTTTGAATCAGATGCCGCAGGTTGCCACAATCGGCACGGTGTATTTTAATAGCTCCGTCGTTGGATATGAATCCGACGACTTTGTCGCCGATGATAGGATTGCAGCAGCGGGATAACTTGTAATTCATGCCTTCCACATTGTCGCCTATTATCAACACATCGTGCGATTGCGTGTCGTTGTCCTCATGTTGTTGCAGTATGAAGTTCTCGGCCGACTCAGGAGCGTTATTGGCGGAGTTGTCATGTTCCCCGACACTAAGGTACGTTTCTATTACATCGTTGATGTCGAGCTTATCTTTTAAATCAACATAGAAATCGGTAGCTGTTTTGTACCCGAGTTTTTTTATTGTTTTGGTAAGAGTTGCGTCATCAATGTCGATTTTTCTGTTTTTAAATCTCCGTTGCAGCAATTCTTTCCCAAAACCGGCGGATTTTGCGGTGATTTCATTGATGGATTGGCGGATTTTGTTTCTTGCCTTTGAAGTGACGACAAAATTCATCCAGTCGGGTTTGGGGGATTGAGCCGATGATGTCAATATTTCTATCGTGTCGCCACTGTTAAGCTTATAGGTAATTTTTTTGTTTTTACCGTTGACTCTGCCTCCGATACATGTTGAACCGATGTTGGAGTGTATTGCAAATGCGAAGTCGAGCAAAGTTGCTCCGGCCGGTAACCTGAACAAGTCGCCTTTGGGAGTGAATACGAACACTTCTTTGTCGTATATGTCCATTTTGACATCACGCATAAGTTCGGTAGGGGTATTGCTTGTTTCAAGCATGTCTCTGATATTATTCATCCACACGTCGAGGTCGCCTTCACTTTTGAGCCCTTTGTATTTCCAGTGTGCGGCAAGTCCACGTTCGGCAATTTCGTCCATTCGTTTTGTCCGTATCTGTACTTCAACCCACTTTTTCAATGGACCTGACACTGTTATGTGCAAAGACTCATACCCGTTTGACTTGGGGTTTGTTATCCAATCTTTAAGTCTTGACGTGTTGGCAGTGTACATGTCGGTAACGATGGAATAGGCAAGCCAACAATCAGATTTTTCCTTTTTCAACGGTGTGTCGATAATTATGCGGATGGCAAACAAATCATATATGTCATCGACATCGGCATGTTGCTTTTTCATTTTGTTCCAAATGGAACTTATTGACTTGGTGCGACCTTTTATCTCAAATTTAAGACCGGCTTTTTCCAGTGCCTCTTTTAGCGGCTTGATGAAGTCGTCTATGTATTTGTCGCGTTCAACCTTTGTCTCGTTTAACTTGTGGGCAATTTGAGTGTATGTTGCGCGATCGGTATATTTTAGCGACATGTCTTCAAGCTCCGACTTGATTTTATACAAGCCGAGCTTGTGAGCCAAAGGTGCATACAGGTATTTGGCCTCTGATGAAATGTCATGCACGAATTTCTCGTTCGGGTGATGGTTTATCATTTTCATCACGCCGAGACGGTCGACAATCATGATTAATATGACTCTAATATCCTCGGCAAATGTCAGCAGCAACTTATGGAAATTTTCACTTTCCACAGCAGCCTGTTTCTTGTATAGCGAGGATATTTTTATCAACCCGGAGATCAGCTTGCATGTGTCTTCGCCAAACAGGACTTTTAATTCCGATTCGGTGATGAATTCCGATTTACATAAGTTGTACAGCAACACGGCAATAATCATGTTTCGGTCAGCTTTGATGTTCTCGGCCAAAAGTATTGCTGTGTTTAAGTTGCGGATTGTGGGATTTATACCATATTTATCACGGTGATAGTGGTTTTGCTCTATACCGTTCTTTATTATTTTGTGAATGTTCGCAATGTCGGTTTGACTCAAAATCCCGGAAGATAATTGGATCAATGTTTTGCATTGTCCCAGCACAAGGATTTTTTCGTTGTCGGTAAAATAATTTTCGAGCATTTTCAAAACGATGAAAAATTTGTACGAATATATTAAAAAAATATGCAACACATGATAGGGTATTGCATAAAAAATATTATTTTTGATTACTTATTAATATTTTAAAACATGTTGACTGCCGAAGATTTAAAACAATTGGAAGAAAAAGGGATTACACTTGAAATGTTTGAAACTCAAATTAAGCGTTTTAAGACAGGTTTCCCGTATTTGAAAATTAAATCGGTTGCCACTGTTGGCAATGGAATCACGAAACTTGCTGAAAGTGAAGAATTGCAATGCATTAAATTGTGGGATGATTATTTGAATGAAGGAAACAAGGTGCTGAAATTTGTTCCGGCATCGGGTGCGGCGAGCAGGATGTTCAAGAATTTGTTTGAGTTTGTATCATCCGGGCGCAATAAACCAGAAACCGATTTCGAGAAGAAATTCTTTGACGGAATCAAGAATTTTGCATTTTACGAAGCCCTTGATTCTGCATGCAACGCGAAATATGGCGATGGGATAGATGCTCTTATTAATAAAGGTGAATTTGTGAATGTTGTCAAGTGCCTGATAACTGACGACGGGTTGAATTATGGCAATATGCCAAAAGGATTGTTGCAATTCCATAAATCCGGGTTATCAATACATACTCCTGTAGAAGAGCATCTCGAAGAAGGAGCGCAATATGCAAAAGACAAGAATAATGTAGTTAATCTTCATTTCACTGTTTCTCCGGAGCATAGGCAAGAGTTTATGAACTTAATTGAGAAGAAAGTCCCGGAAATGGAGAAAGAGTGGGGCGTGAAATATAATATCTCGATGTCGGAGCAAAAATCATCGACCGATACTATTGCCGTAACCATGGACAATGAGCCATATAGGGAAAATGGCAGATTGTTGTTCCGCCCTGCCGGTCACGGCGCATTGCTCGAGAACTTGAACGAAATGGATGCCGACGTGGTATTTATCAAGAATATCGACAATGTGGTTCCGAGAAAGTTGCGAGACACCACAGTGAGGTATAAGAAAGTGATAGGTGGATACTTGATTTATGTGCAACGTAAAATTTCAGAGTACATCAAGTTGCTCGAATCGGGCAAGTATGACATGGATCAGGTGAGGGAGGTTATCGCATTTTTGCACGACGTGTTGTGTACGAGGTATAGCGAAACGAAGAAATTGGAAGACTCCGAATTAGTGATATACTTGCTGAAGAAGCTAAAACGTCCGATCAGGGTTTGCGGTGTAGTTAAAAATGACGGCGAACCGGGTGGTGGCCCGTATATAGCATATAACGCCGACGGGACAAGCTCTCCGCAAATCCTTGAAAGTGCTCAATTTGATAAGAATAATCCAGAATCTGTAGAATTAATAAAGCAAGGCAGTCATTTTAATCCTGTGGACTTGGTATGCTATATTAAGGATGAAACAGGGAAGAATTACAATCTTAAGGACTTTGTGGATTTCAATACAGGCCTTATCTCGGAAAAGTCCAAATCGGGCGTGGAAATCAAAGCATTGGAGTTGCCGGGATTGTGGAATGGCTCTATGAGTGACTGGAATACGGTTTTCATCGAGGTCCCAATCTCCACATTTAATCCTGTAAAAACTGTCAATGACTTGTTGCGAGTCCAACATCAAGGTTAATTGATAATAATTTTAATATATGAAGAAATTACTGGTTTCAATAGTTGTATCGATGTTTATCATGTTTGTGCCGGTTGTTTCAGTCATGGCTCAAAATAGTGGCAAGGTGGTTGAACTGACACAAGATAGGTTCAAAGAGCTTGTTCATGATTATAATACAACTACATGGAAATTCAATGGAGCGCGTCATGCCATAATAGATTTTTCGGCAACATGGTGCGGCCCATGTAAGAGATTGTCTCCTATATTGGATGAATTGGCTGCAGAACATGCAGGCGAGATTGATTTTTACAAGGTCGATGTTGACAAAAACAAGGAATTGGCGCAGGCATATGGCGTGGCATCGGTGCCGATGGTATTGTTTTGCCCGGCTGATGGCAGCAAGCCGACTGTTATAACAGGAGCTTATCCCAAGGAGGAGTTACAGAAAGTCATTGATTATGTGTTCAAAAAATAGTATGTTCTAATTTGGTTTTAATTGTTAATTGTCGGGATATGGACTATTAGGTCAATATCCCGACAATTTTTTATAAGCTACATGTTTGAAAATCACTATTTCCCGTGAGGTTGATTTTGTGTCAAATGGTTTACTTTGCAATATATTATAGATCATTAAATTGAGTTAACATGAAATCATCAAGGTCAATTTTATTATTTCTTTTTGTCGCTTGTATTATAAATTCGGTTTCGGCCGGTAATGCAAAGGATGCAATTGCAACAGCCGAGAAGTTTCTCATGGAAAAATTTGGGGCTGCACCTTCAGGTGGTTCACTTGTAGCTGCCAATTCGGTTCAAGGCAGTGGTACCATAAAATTGAATTCTACCGGGAACGAATCGGATTATTATGCCTATAATACCGACAGTTGCTTTGTCGTCATGGTAGCCGGCAACAGCGACACTCGTGTTGTGGGATATGGCACAAACGGGCTATTTTCATTTGAAAACATGCCTGAAGCCCTTGCCGTGTGGCTTGCAGATTATAAAAAAGCAATGGAAGCCGGTTTATACGATAATTCAGAGGTGGAACAGGAGTTTGAACCTGTGTCGCCTATGATTACGACAAAATGGGGGCAAGGAGAGCCATATAATAATTTGTGCCCTAAATATCAGGGTAGAAACCTTTATACCGGTTGCATGGCAACGGCAATGGCTCAAATCCTCAATTATTATCAATCGGATGCTCCGGGATATGACAAAATTGAATATGTGGACGATTACACGGATGCCGAAATCAGTGTTGATTTTACAAAAATAAACTATGACTGGGACAACATGCTCGATGCGTATGATACAGGGGAGTACACCGAAGAGCAAGCCGACGCGGTGGCTCGATTGATGGCTGATGCCGGAGCAGCTTTGAAATCGGAATACGGATATAGCGAGACGAGTGCGTCGATGGCATATGTGGCATTTGATCGTTATTACAATTATAATTGTGAATTTTGGGTGCGGGAATGGGTGCCAACCGATATATGGATAGAAACTGTCAGAAATGAATTAAAGGCCGGCCGCCCAGTCCTTTATGGCGGTTCAACGGGATGGGCTTCCCATGCGTTTGTAATCGATGGCATGGATGCCGACGGCAATGTACACATCAATTGGGGATGGAATGGAACCGATGACGGTTATTATGATATAAATTTCTGCAATCCGCCAACAGAGGAGGATGGCGGATATTATTCAAAGCATCAGATGCTCGTAGGCCTGCGTCCTCGCACGGCCGATGAGCAATATGAGGAAAAATATGTGATTGCCGGCTATGTTTACAAGACTGGAGACGTAAATTGGAAGTGGGCAGAAGCTTCAGGTGCGACTACTAATTTTTACAATACCACCAGCAGAAAAATTTATTACACATCTTGTCTTACCCAAAATGGAGAAATAAAATGGTTTGAAGAAAGAGAAACCTATAGTGACTTGCAAACGGCATTTCCTGTATATTATGATATTCATGTATTTGACGGAGGCCAAGTCGAAGTAGAAGATGGCACATACGATATAAATGTGATGTATAAATTTGCCGACACCGAAGACGATGAATGGAGATTGATGGAAATGCATGATTTTGCAACTGCAAAGTGCGTCGTTGAAAATGGTGAAGCAACTGTAATATATCCATTTACTGACTCTGAAAATTACAGCTTGGTTGACGTGGAACCTGCTTGTGAATTGTACGGTAAAGCTCCGATGTATTTATACATCACTGCGAGGCATGAAAATGGAGGAGTGTCGTTGGGCGGAATATCATTTAAAATATCGTTTGTAAGCAAAGAGGATGGGGCTGTGTATGGCCCTGAAAGACTAACTTTCAAGACACGGTATGACAATGTGGATGATTGCGAATTATTTGAATTAACTCCTACCAATGAATCTAATGGATTCCGTATGCCGGCAGGGGAGTACACGGTTGTGTGTGATGACCCTAATGTGACGATGGAAGATGAATTTACTGTGACCCTCAAAGATGTCGATTACCCTGTTTTCGGCTATTGGGATGCATACTTGATTTACGCAAAGAATACATGGGACTGGAGCGATGATATATCAGGAATAAGCCTAAACAAGGAATGGATTGAGGCCGACAACAGGATTGAAGGAACGACAACGTTTGCTGTGTACTTGATTGATGCCAACACAGGGGAAGAAATATTGTTACAGACAATTCCCGATGTAGAGATTCCATGTTCCGGTCCGTTGACAGGCGTCATCCCGGGCAATTTGTATCCTTTTGAAGGTAGATATAAAATAGAGGCACGCTATCATATACCCGGAGTCGGGGAGGTTGTGCCATATTCGCCTGATTATGCCAATGCTGATTTAAGGGAAATTTACATATTGGGCAGTGCAGAAACATCTTATCCTCAAATTTCAACCACATCCAATCTTTTGGAGAATGTGAATTACTTGCCCACAGGAGAGAGCCAAAATATAATAGTGCCTTTACATAATGATGATAATGTTGAATTCTCAGGTTCTCTTACGGCTTATTTTTATAATGCAGAAGCAGGAGATGCATTCAGCGTGGAAGTAACTGATGTGACGATACCGGCTAATGCCGATGCATCGGTCACCATTCCTGTTACATTTTCCGAAAAAGGTGTATATGTTATGAGTATGCGAGTACTTCGTTCCTATTCTTCCGGTCTTTTGCAAAACATGACATTTGTCACCAATGGAGTAAGCAAAAAAGCTTCTTATCGCGTAGGGGTAGGCGTGTCGGGTGTCAACGCGGTAGAAAAGAACCCGTCGATGCAAGTTTATCCAAATCCGACCGATGATGTGATTGTAATAAAAGGAGCCAAAGAAAATTCTGTTGTCTCCATTTATTCAACAGTCGGACAGATGATGACACAGACCGAAATTGAAGAATCTTCAGCTATTGATGTGTCCGACTATCCGGCAGGAATCTATATCGTGAATATAGATGGCGAAACAACAAAATTTGTAAAGAAGTAATCATTATTTCAACTTTTGTTCGAAATCGGTCAAGGGCGAATGTGTCGTTTGAGGCATGTTCGCCCTTGCTGCCATGATACACAATGATTTAATGCCGATGTAGTGAATGCACGGGGAATTGCCCGGAAAAATTGCTTGAATCTGTTTTCCTTGTATGTTGCCTACTTTTTGTTTAAATTTCGTATATATGTTGTAGTTTTAGATAACATATTTAACTATCAACTTTTTGTAGGAAACTCGCACGAGAACGGGCAACGGCTAAGAAAATGCGGGACTGTTCGGAAGTGCCATATATCTCATGCTTTCAAATAATGCTTTATCTCATTTACAAAGTTAACCTCCATGCCGTTGCCTGAAAATATGCCGATCACTGAATGCTTCCTGATAATTAACGATAAAGGTGAGATTCTCAGATTCATGCTCACACCCGGAAACGTGGATGACCGTGAGTCGTTAAAACAGGAAAAATTCCTAAGAACATAAAGGCAAATTTTGTGCGAACAAAGAATATATCGGTCAGTCACTATTCGAAAATCTTTTCATGGGCGGTATACAACTGATAATCAAAGTGAGGAATAACATAAAAAATTCCCTGATGAGCATAGCGGACAAAATCCTGTTGAGAAAAGGCATTTTGATAGAAACGATCAATGATGAGCTGAAGAACATCACACAGATAGAATACTCCAGACATCGCTTCTTCAATAACTTCATTGCCCATACTGCTACTTTGAAAAGAAGCCCGCCATAGACCTTTGTTTTGTCAAAGATGGGCAACTTACTTTGTTGTAAATTATATCGAACTCACGTCATTAAAATACAATTTTTAGAATAAGCATAATAGGAAAGGACAAGCCATGCCGTAGCCGAGTACCAGAATGTATCAAATATAATTATATTGTGTTAACCTGCAACTTATGTTCGATTTTTGAGCGATATTTCCTATTTTTGCTCACCGAATCAATATTGAATAACAATATGACCCAAATCTTAGTCATCGATGACGAGACCCCGATACGCAACCTACTGGCGCGGATCATTGAACTGGAAGGTTACAAAGTCAGCAAGGCGGCTGATTGTCAGACGGCACTGAAACTGATGAAAGCACAGGCGTTTGACGTGGTTATTTGCGACGTGTTTCTGCCCGACGGCAATGGTGTGGACTTTATAGCTGACATACACAAATGCCTGCCCGATGCGGAAATCATCCTGCTGACGGCACACGGCAATATCCCCGATGGCGTGCAGGCCATCAAGAACGGGGCGTTTGATTACATCACGAAAGGTGATGACAACCGGAAAATCATCCCGACCATTAACCGTGCCGTGGAGGAAGCGGAAAAGAAAAAGGGCAAAGTGGCACCTGCACCTGTTTACTCGTTCGATACGATGATTGGCTTCAACGGAGGGCTAAAACAG
Organism: uncultured Prevotellaceae bacterium; assembly: GCA_905207705.1. Lineage (GTDB taxonomy): Bacteria > Bacteroidota > Bacteroidia > Bacteroidales > Muribaculaceae > Avimuribaculum. The sequence continues at coordinate 4,599 of CAJLMA010000001.1, read as the reverse complement.
GCTGTAACATTGGCACGGAAAGCAGCAGGCACAGATGTAGCAGTATTGCTTACGGGTGAAACTGGTACGGGCAAGGAAGTATTTGCCAATGCCATCCACAACGCTAGTCCACGTGCTGAACATCCCCTCGTTGCCATCAACTGTTCGGCTTTCAGCCGGGATTTGCTGGAAAGTGAATTGTTCGGCTACAAGGCAGGGGCATTTACGGGAGCCACGAAAGATAAGAAAGGATTGTTTGATGTGGCGGACAAAGGGACGATTTTCCTTGACGAGATTGGCGAGATGGCATTCGATCTCCAAGCAAGGCTGTTGCGCGTGTTGGAGACGGGCGAATATATCAAGGTGGGCGATACGAAACCTACGAAAGTGGACGTACGTGTCATCTCGGCAACCAACCGTGACTTGAAGAAGGAAATCGAGCGGGGTAACTTCCGCGAGGACCTTTATTTCCGCCTCTCCGTGTTTCAGATACACCTGCCCCCGTTGCGAGGGCGCAAACAGGACATCGAAAGCCTTGTGCAGACATTCTTGGAGCGTTTCTCTGCCAAGTTGAAGAAGCCAATTGACGGAATAACGCCCGAAGCTCTTGCTGCTCTGACGGCTGCCGAGTGGAAGGGTAACGTGCGTGAGTTGCGCAATGTGATGGAGCGCAGTGCCATCATCTGCGAAAGCCGCATCACTCTCGAAGATCTGCCTCTTGAACTGCAACGTGCCGAAATCGTTCCTTCGGATACAGGCGACGACTTCGAGTTGGCAAGCATTGAACGCAAGCACATCCTCAAAGTATTGCAATACACGCACGGCAACAAGACCGAAACAGCCCGTCTGCTAAAAATCGGACTCGCCACCCTCTATCGCAAGATTGAGACTTATGGCATTGCCGAGGGGAAGACTTTTTCTTTGCGAAGTTAAATAACAGTAAACCTCAGAATAAGCCTTTCTGTTTCAATAAAGCTATTCAGTAATCTCAATCAAGTTTCCTTCGGGACCCTCAATGCAGCTTTCATAATATCCGTCCCCGGTAACGCGCGGCCCACTGACCACAGTAAAGCCGTCAGCCCGAAGCGTATCCGTTAGTTCATCCACTTCCTTTTTCCCTCCCACACTGAAAGCGAGATGGATGTATCCGGCCTGAAAAGGATTTTTCCCGTTATCCACTACATCTGGACGCGACATGATTTCTAGTCTTGAACCATCCTTGAACGAAAGGAAATAAGTCCGCAATCCGGTTTTGGGGTTATGATACATTTCGTTGGAGGATGCCTCGAAATACTGCACGAAGAATGCTTTTGTCGCCTCCAAATCTTTTACATACATTGCCAAATGGTCGAGTTTCATCGTTCTAATCGTGTTTAATTGATGTAGTCTTTTTGCATGGCACACAACTCTTGAAAACGTTGTTGTGTCGGAGTGCCGGCAATAGGTTCTTTGGGCGGAAACTGCCGGTCGAATGCTGCCACTTCTGCTTCGTTTACCGCATATACTTCATCTTCAAAGTAGCATCCTGCCAGTCCCTGCAAGGCAAGGTCGTAGAGCGGATATGCTTGCAAAGCTGCCAGATATTTGTTGTAGGACGTGCGGATGCCGAAGTCTTCCGCTGCCGTGAATCCGGCCTTCCGATAGTAGAGCGGGTCGCCACACAGAAGGATGGCGCGATAACCTTGCTTCCGGGCTTCGGTACGGGCGTGTTCTATCAGCATCCGGCCGATGCCTTTGCATTGGAAAGAAGGCAATACGGCTATCGGACCCAGGGTCAATACCTCGTAACGGTTGCCGTTATCGCCAACAATACATGCTTTCATAAAGGCTATCGACCCGACAATCTTACCGTCTGCTACAGCCACAAAATCCAACTCGCGCACGAAGCGGGGAGAACTACGCATGATGTGCAGCAGATAATGCTCCATGCATCCAGGAGAATAACAGTTCCAGAAAGCCTCTCTTGTTACAGTTTCCGCCTCGCGGTAATCCGCAGGCTGTTCCAATCGTATGATGATATTCATATTATATTATGATATGATGCCGTTATATCCGTTTGCGAAGATATGGAAAATCGGCGACTCAATCATGCTTTCGGTTTTCTTTTTTGGGGGAGCATCTGACGGCACATCAGTACGCTACGCGGCCTTACAGCATATTGACCCACAGCATGTAGATGCCTGTCCCGCCGATAATAGAGACTCCCATATTCTTGAAAAGGAGTTGCAGGACGGCCACGCAGCAGCCCGACACCAGTTCGGGAACCGCATGTGTCCCGTACAGGAAGTCTGCATCCTTGAAACAATATACGACCAGCATCCCGAATATGGCGGGAGGAAGGATTTTCCCCATGTAGAGGACATACGGAGAAGGGCGCTTTTGGATTTTGAGAATCCAGAAAGGCAGCCAGCGCGTAAGCTGTGTCCCCACTACGACTGCGGCGATGGTAATAATCTGTTGATAGACTGTCATGGCTTTAATTTACTGTGTTTGACTGATAAATGATACCTGACGCTCCCCCACAAGGAGAACAGAAGCAGGGAGGGCAGCAGGAAATAAGCTTTCCCGAACAGCAACAAGCAGCCTGCCGCTATGATTATCCCCATCAAAGAATCTGTATGGGAGGATTCTTTTTGCCATTGGCTGATGAATATCACGATGAACAGGGACGGCATGACAAATTCAATGCCCTTAATCCCGGTGAAGAAGTCTCCGCAAACGGTGCCCAGAACCGTCCCTGAAATCCAGGAAACGTACAGGCTGAGCGTGATGAAAAGCATGAACCACCCCCTATCCACATAGGGCGGCAACTGCGTGATGTAATTGACAGAAAAGGATTCGTCAATCAGGCCCGATACCAGCCCGAACTTCTTCCAGCCGGTGTTTTTGTACTTCTCGAACATGGACAGGCCGTAGAACAAGTGCCGTCCGTTCACGACCAGTGTCAGCAGCAGGGCATACAAGGGATTGTAGGTGCCCAGCAACAGTTCGATGCAGATAAATTCCATCGAACCGGCAAAAATGAAAGTAGCCATACCTATTGGGTAGATGGCGTCGAAACCGCACCCCTTTGCATAGACACCGTATCCTATGCCGAGAAAAAGAATACCCAGCATGAGGCTGTATCCGGTGTGCAAAGCTTCCAGAAAGGCCGGTTTTACTCTGTGTTTAGATAATCTTAACGTCTTCATGGTTGTCTCATTTATGGGTTGTTTCCCGGATGCAAAAATACGACAAAAGGATTTTGTCCGTTGCGGCATTCAAATAATAAGGAAATAGTCTTATATTTGCACCGCGTTCGGGAAATATTCCCGACGACAGATGAGGTAGCTACCCAACAAAGGAAAAAATACGGTCAAGAAATGGATGAGATAGACAAGCGAATACTGAATGAGCTTCAAAAAGACGCGAAGCTCAACATGAAAGCCTTGGCAAGTGAACTGAACCTGTCCAAAAGTCCGCTCTACGAACGGGTGAAGCAACTGGAAAACGGAGGCTATATCCGGCGCTATGCCGCCGTCGTGGATAAGGACAAAGTGGGCAAGCCTCTGGTGGTGTTCTGCCGCCTTTCCGTGTCGGCGCACAACCACGAGAGCTACGCACGTTTTGTGGAAGAAATCCTGAAAATAGACGAGATTGTGGAATGCTACTCCATTGGTGGGGAATACGATTTGTTGCTCAAAATCATATTGGAAGACCTGAACGCCTATGACAAGTTCAGGTTCGAGAAACTGACGTGCATCCAGAGTATCGCCAAAATCAACACGACCGTTACCATCCGCGAGTTTAAAAACGATCCGTACATCAAGATATGAGTTTCTCGTAGGCCATGCGTGTCCCGCCTTCATATTCTATCTCGCCACAGTAGTGGAATCCCAGTTTATCAAGCACCGATAGCATCGACTGGTTGTCAAAATTCGTGTCCACCTTGAAGCTGCGGACTCCGTGCGCACGCATCAGTCCCTCGACTGCCGTCATAAACCGGGCTGCCAACCCTTGCCGGCGGCATGCGCCCGATACGGCCAGACGATGCACCACTACATAAGGCTGTTCGCTCAACCAGGCTCCGTTTTTGATGTGCCGGTATGCCGGTTCTTCCCCGAAAATAACCGCTCCGTATGCCGCCACCTGCCCGTCGGCGCACAACACATAACCATATCCCCGGGCAACATCATCGCCGATATGTTTCAGTGTAGGATAGGATGAATTCCATTGTTGTTTCCCGGCTGCCAGCATTTGGTACCGTGCATAGTCGATGATTTCCATAATGGCCGACACATCCTCTTCCACTGCCTTTCGGAAAATGATATCCCCTGTTTCGTACATTGTTGATAATGATGATTGATTTCCGTTTGCAAAAATAGCGAAAATCAAGTAGCGGGGCAAGCTTTCTTCTCTCAAAACGAGTAGTTGGGTTTCTCAAAATGAGAAGGTTCGCCGACGAGACGGTTTCGGTCCGGGAGAAATATAGTTCGCAGTATCAGCGGATTATGCGGAAAGGCGATATTGTGGCACGGCGATTGCCTATTATCTGCTGAAATTAAATAACGAAATAGTAAAATCGAAAGAAATGGAAGAATTATTCAGTTTTGGCTTTTTGGTCTGCGTGTTGAGCGGTCT